>JBMOOY010000036.1:0-1456 GCA_049324395.1 Pseudomonadota bacterium | reverse complement strand
CGATCTGCGCGAGGCGGTGGAGAAGTGGATCGCGGGCGGGAAGTTGGGTCGTCTGGTGGAGTTGTGGACGAAGGGGCTGGAGGTGGACTGGCGGTTGCTGTACGGATCCGGTCGTCCTCGGCGGATGTCGTTGCCGACGTATCCGTTCGCGAAGGAGCGTTATTGGATCGATGCGAGCATCGTCCGACCTGCGCCGGCGCAGGTCGGCGTGTCCCGCCTGCATCCGCTGCTGCACGAGAACACGTCGGATCTGGACGGGCAGCGCTACACCTCGCGCTTCCGCGGCGACGAACCGCTGCTGCGCGATTACCGCATCCTCGCGGTCGACGGCGAGCGCTGCGCGTTGCCGCCGATGGCCTTCCTGGAGATGGCCCGCGCGGCGGTCGAACACGCGCAGCCCGTCCGCGAGGCCGGCTCGGTGCTCGAACTGCGCGACGTGGCGTGGGCGCAGCCGCTGGCGATCGAGCCGGGCGTCGACGGCGGAACCCGGGTCGATCTGCGTCTGCAGCCGTCGCGCGACGGCGTCGATTACGACATCGTCCGCGTGCACGGCGACGCGGAGACGATCCACGCGCAGGGCACCGCGCATGTCGTTCCGGCACCGGCACAGAGAGAACTCCTCGACCTCGGCGCGCTGCGCGCGCGCATGGGCCGCGGCACGCTGTCGGCGGAGGCGATCCAGGCGCAGGTGGAGCGTTCGGGGTCGAGCTGCGGCGCGGCGCTGCGCACGGCCATGGCGCTGCATGCTGGCACGGACGAAGCGCTGATCGAACTGCGTCTGCCCGTCGGTGAGGCGCAGGCGGGCGATGCGCTGTCGCCGGCGCTGCTGGAAGGCGCGCTGCAGGGTGCGCAGGCGTGGTTGTCGTCGCAGGGCGAGGATCGTCTGCCGTTCGCGGTGTCGCGCGTGCGGCTGCTGTCGCCGTGCGTCGATGGTCCGCTGGCGTGGGTGCGTCGCGCGTCCGGCGATGGCGCTGCGACGGAGATCGCGCTCGATGTCGACCTGTGCGATGCGCAGGGCCGGGTCTGCGTCGAACTGCGCGGCTGCGTCTGGCGCACGGTGCAGTTGCCGATCCCGGAATCGGTGCAGGCCGCCGAGCCGGTCGCGAATACCGCGATCCCCGCCGGGGGCAATGCCGCTGTCGTACCCGGGACCACGGCCGCGAGCCCGACCGTCGATGGACCGCGATCGGTCGCTGCATCCGCGCCGCGCGCCATCGCCTTCCTGACGCCGGCCGTCGTGGTCGCATCGTCGTCCGCACAGGACGACCTTCTTTCGATACGCGAGAAACCGACGGGGATTCCGCTCGCCGCGCTCGACGCGCTGCCTGTGGCATCGCCGCCGGCGCCACGTCCGCCTGTGATCCTGCCGCCGCTGGCCGACATCGCGCATGGCGCAGGCAGCGTCGGCAGCGCGATCGCCTCCGCGATCTCGCTTCACGACTGCGGCGATGGACAT
>JBMOOY010000035.1:0-108542 GCA_049324395.1 Pseudomonadota bacterium | reverse complement strand
CGCGCACCGCACCGCGCACCGCCTGGGCCGCGGCGCGGACCACCTGGCGCCGGGCCGGCGCAGCCATCCGCGCGACGGCGGGCAGGGCGCGACGCAACGCCAGACCGGCGATCAGCGGCGCGGCGGCGTCGATCTCGTCCTCGTCCAGGCCATCGATCATCTCGTCGTAGGCCTCGAATTCGTCCGCGCCATCGGCGAGCAGACGACCGGCGGCGCCGGCGAGGCGGCCGATCAACTGTGCCTGCGGCAGCGGAATCATGCTGGCGATCGGCGCGACGGTGCGCGCCACGCTCCCGACGCCGCGGGCGACGCGGCCGGCGATGTTGCGCAGGCGGCTCAGGAATTCGTCGGTATCGCCGGCGTCGAGCGCATCGGCGACCATCTCGTCCGCGGCGTCGAGTTCGTCGCCTTCGTCGAATTCATCGCCTTCGTCGTACTCGTCGGCTTCGTCGTAGGCGTCGAATTCGTCGCCCTCGTCGAACTCGTCGCCTTCGTCGTAGGCGTCGAATTCGTCGCCTTCATCGAATTCGTCGCCTTCGTCGGCGCCGAGCAGGCCGCCGAGGATATTGCCCAGTCCGCCGAGCGGACCGCCGCCACCGCCGCCGCCGGGCGCCGGACGGCCGCCGCCGCGGCGACGACCGCCGCCGCCGAGCAGACCGCCGATGCCGCGGGCGATGGTGCCGAAAAATTCATCGTCGCCTTCGTCCATTTCGTCGTAGGCGTCGTATTCGTCCTCGTACGCGTTGGCGCCTCCGGCGGGACCCTCGGCGCTGTCGTACATCAGGTCGTCCAGCGCGTCGTTTTCATAGCTTTCCATGACGGTTTCCTCTTGCTGCGGAGTGGATGGAGCGGGGTCCGGAGACCGGCTCCCAGCAGGCTGTCGGAAAACAGCCCGGTATCGCGGCCGGGGGTGGCCGCATCGATGGGCGCGCGCGAGCGCACGATCCATCGGGAGCCATTCCGGGCGTGTACCGGAGTGGCGACTCGGAAAACGGTCCGCACGGCATCGGCACGACCGTTTCCCGACACACAGCTAAAGCGGCCGGATCGTCAGTTCGACGGGTCCGTGGAGTACGAAGCGACGGGTGGAACCGCGGGTCACCGTGGGGACGCCGCGTCCGACGTTCGCCGGACGCGCCGTGGCCGGCGCGGACATCGGTTGCGACAGGCGACGCACCGCCTGCGGTCGCCGCGCGACCGCGCGCGCGGCGCGGGTGGCGGTGCGGCCGACCTGCGCGGGAATGCGACGCGGCGGCGTTCCCTGGCGCCGCGCGGCCTGTGCGCTCGACGCGGCGATCCGCGGCAACGCGCGCACGCCGGCGGGACCGGCGTTCTGGATCAGATGTCGCGCGGCCGCGGCGATGCCGCGCACGAAGCCGCGTCGCGCCTGCGCCGGCAATTGCGCCAGATTGCGTCCGCCGAGCGCGCGGGCGGCCAGTCGCGCGGCGAGACCGACGGCGGCGGGCAACGCGGCATCGACGCCCTCCTCGTAGAGGTCGGCCATCGCGTCGAACGCTTCGAAGTCGTCCGCGCCGTCGGCGCTGAGCTGGCCGATCTGCGCGAGCAGTTCGGAGAGCGGATTGCCGTGCGCAGCTGCGCGACCGGCGACCCGGGATGCGGTGCGCAGATGCGCGGGAAGCTCGGACGCGGCGCCGAACGCACCGCCGAGGCCTCCGGCGATGCGACCCGCACCGCGCGAAATCTGGCCGAAGCGCTGCATCTGTTGCGCGAGCGCCGGATGTCCGAGCCGCTGCGCGAGCATCGAACCGGCGCCGGCGAGACGGCTGGCCTGTCCGGCATAACGGCTCGCGGTGCGGGCATGGCCGCCGAGTCGCGAAGCCATGCCCGCGGCCGGCCCCAGACTGCGCGCGAGACTGCCGGCGACGCGCGAGAATCCGCCGAGCACGCTGCCCAGGAATTCGTCGGTGCCGTCGGCGTCGAGCGCATCGGCGAGTTCGGCCTCGAAGGCGGACCAGGCCGCGTTCGCGCCGGCCGGCGCGACCGTCATCCCGGTCGCGGCATCGAGATCGTCGTAGAGATCGTCGCCGGCCGCCAGCAGGTCGCCGTGTCCGGCGTCGAATTCGTCGAAGAAGTCGGACTGCGAGGCCTCGAATTCGTCGCCGAGCGATTCGTCGTAGCCGTCGCCTTCGTCGCTGCCTTCGGTTTCGTAGGCGGCGTCGGCTTCGTCGAAGGCTTCGCCGTCTTCCAGCGCATCCGCTTCGAAATCGTCGTCGCCCTGGTCGTAGTCGAGTTTGTCGTAGCCGAGCGGCGTGTCGTACGTGTCGCCTTCGTCCGCGGCGTTGCCTGCGTTGACCTGCGGATGCGTCATGACCGTCTCCCTGCGGTTCGTTCCGCCCGGACGGACGGAACGCTGCGAAGGGAGGCTAGGCGCGCGTTTGTGCGATGGCTATCGCGTTTTCGCCCTACTGGATTCCGGCTAGCGCGGACAACGTAGACCGTAGGCACTACCTCGAACGGGGGATGGCGCGGGAGCGAGGAACGTGCGCGGCTTCAGCGCAGGAATCCGGACAGCGCCGTCGCGTATTCGGGATGCGCGGCGATGTCGTTGTGGTCCGCGGCGTCGATGCGCAGCCGTTGCGGCGCACGAGGCAACGCCGCGATCAATCGCAGGGTGGCCTCTGCCGGGACCACATCGTCGCGGCCTGCCTGCACGATCAATACCGGTTTCGCGAAGGCGCGCAGCGCACGCGACGATTCGTAGCGTTCTTCCAGCAGCCAGTCGACCGGGAAGAACGGGTAGTGCGCCTGCGCCGCGCCGACCATGCTGTCGAACGGCGTCACCAGCGCCAGTCGCTCCACCGGCCGGTGCGCGGCGACCTGGCTCGCGACGCCGCTGCCGAGGCTGCGACCGATCGCCGCGATCCGTTGTCCGGGATGACGCGCGCGCACGTCGTCGAACAGCGCGAGCGCATCGGCGATCATCGCCTCTTCTTCCGGCGCGCCGTCGCTCGCACCGTAGCCGCGATAGGCGACGAGATAGACGCTGCGGCCGGGGAACAGCCGGGCGAAGCCGTCGCGGTTGTGCTCGATGCGCTCGGCGTTGCCGCCGAAATAGAGGATCGGGTCGCGGCCGTCGGGGTTCACCACCCAGCCGCGCAATACCGCGTCCTGACGACGCAGCGCGTAATCGGTGTCCGCCGCATCGATACGGGTGAAGGCGCCGTAATAGATCAAGTCGCGCTGGCGCGCGTGCAGGAACCAACACGCCCCGGCATACCCCAGGGCCGCGACCGCAACGACGAGGGTCAGGAACAGGCGCATGCGGGATCAGGCATGGCGCTTCTGCGCGACCTCGAACGCCGCCAACTGCGCCGGCGTCGCGTCTTTCTGGTATCTGGCCTTCCATTCGCCGAACGGCATGCCGTACACGGCGGCGCGGGCCTCGTCCTTGCCCATCTCCACGCCCCGGGCCTCGGCCGCCTCGCGATACCAGTCGGCCAGACAGTTGCGGCAGAAGCCGGCGAGGATCATCAGGTCGATGTTCTGCACGTCGGTGCGTTCCTGCATCAGATGATCGCGCAGGCGGCGGAAGGCGGCGGCTTCGAGTTCGGTGACGGTCTTCGGGTCCATGGGCGATCAGCGGAAACGTGTGCCGCAATGGTCGCAGGCTTTCGCGAACATGGCGAATCCATCGTGATCCAACAGCGAACGATGGCAGGCCGGGCAGGCGACCTTGTGTTCGGTGAGTCTGCGGATCCCGAAGTGGATCGGCAGCAGCGGAACCAGCAGCCACCACACGTGTACGCCGGGCGCCAGGAAGAACATCCAGAGCAGGCCGATCGCACAGAAGATCGCGAATTCCAGCGCCATCAGCCCGAAGAACCATCGGCGGGCATTCGACAGGCGGTGTCCGGTGTGCGGTGGGGTTCGGGCGGGTCCGGACATGCGCGGCATCGGGCAGGGGGGAGCGGGTTCGGCGATAATACGCAGCCATCCCGCCCATCGACAGCCGCATGACCGCCCGTATTCTCGACGGAAAACGCATCGCCGACCTTCTTCTGGACGATCTCAAGGCCCAGGTCGATGTGCGGGTGGCGGCCGGTCGGTCCCGTCCCGGGCTGGCCGTGGTGCTGGTGGGCAGCGACCCGGCCTCGCAATCCTACGTCCGCAACAAGCGCCGGGCGGCGCAGAAGGTGGGCATCCGGGCGCTCGATGTCGACCTGCCGGCGGGCACCACCGAGACCGAGTTGCTGGCCCTGATCGACCGTCTGAACGCCGATCCGGAAGTTCACGGCATCCTGGTGCAGCTGCCGCTGCCCGGCATTCCCGACGCCACCCGGCTGATCCACCGGATCGACCCGCGCAAGGACGTGGACGGTTTCCATCCCGAGAACGTCGGCCATCTGGCCCTGCGCCAGTTCGGCCTGCGCCCCTGCACTCCGCGCGGCATCACGACCCTGCTGGCGTACACCGACCGCCCAGTCCGTGGCCAGAGCGCCACCATCGTCGGGGTCAGCAACCACGTCGGCCGGCCGATGGCGCTGGAATTGCTGATCGCCGGCTGCACGGTCACCAGCTGCCACAAATTCACCCCGGCCGACGTGCTGCGCCGGCATGTGGGCGAGGCGGACATCCTCGTGGTGGCCGTGGGCAAACCCGGGCTGATTCCCGGCGAGTGGGTCAAACCGGGTGCGGTGGTCATCGACGTGGGCATCAACCGCCTCGACGACGGCCGGCTGGTCGGGGACGTCCAGTTCGCGGCCGCGGCCGACCGCGCCAGCTGGATCACTCCGGTCCCGGGCGGGGTCGGGCCGATGACCGTGGCGACGTTGATGCAGAACACCCTGGAAGCCGCCGAGGCGGCCGAAACCCCGTAGGCGACGCCTCGGCGCACCGGCGTGTCCCGGTCGCGCCGGGAATCGGTGCGCCAAGCCGACCCCCGTCCGGTTACAATAGCGCGCTTCTTCCCCTCCGGACCGGCCATGCTCCGCATCCAGGCAGAAGCGCTCACGTACGACGACGTTTCGCTCGTTCCCGCGCATTCCATCGTCCTGCCCAAGGACGTTTCGCTCTCGACCCGTCTCACCCGCCACCTGCGCCTGAACCTGCCCATCGTGTCCGCCGCGATGGATACGGTCACCGAGGCCCGGCTCGCCATCGCGATGGCCCAGCTCGGCGGCATCGGCATCGTCCACAAGAATCTTCCGCTGGACCGGCAGGCGGCCGAAGTCGCCAAGGTCAAGACGTTCGAGGCCGGCGTCATCAAGGAACCCTTCACCGTCGGTCCCGAGACCACCATCGGCGAAGTGCTGCGTCTCACCAGGGCCCGCAACATTTCCGGCGTGCCGGTCGTCGACGACGGCGGCCAGCTGGTCGGCATCGTCACCGGCCGCGACATGCGCTTCGAGAAGAAGCTCGACGACCCGGTCCGCCACATCATGACCAAGAAGGACAAGCTGGTCACGGTCAGGGAAGGCGCGTCCGACGACGAAGTGCTGGAACTGCTGCACAAGCACCGCATCGAAAAGGTGCTGGTGGTCAACGACGGCTTCGAGCTGCGCGGCCTGATCACGGTGAAGGATATACAAAAGAAGCGCGACAATCCCAACGCCGCCTACGACGCCAGCGAGCGTCTGATCGTGGGGGCTGCGGTCGGCGTCGGCGGCGACACCGAGCAGCGCATCGAGGCGCTGGTCGACGCGGGCGTCGACGTGATCATCGTCGATACCGCGCACGGCCATTCGCAGGGCGTGATCGACCGCGTGGCGTGGGCCAAGAAGCATTATCCGAACCTGCAGGTCGTCGGCGGCAACATCGTCACCGGCGACGCGGCGCTCGCGCTGGAGCAGGCCGGCGCGGATGCGGTGAAGGTCGGCGTCGGCCCCGGTTCGATCTGCACCACCCGCATCGTCGCCGGCGTCGGCGTGCCGCAGGTCACCGCGGTCTCGATGGTCGCCGAAGCGCTGCAGGATCGCATTCCGCTGATCGCCGACGGCGGCATCCGCTATTCGGGCGACATCGGCAAGGCGATCGTCGCCGGCGCGTCCACGGTGATGATCGGCGGGCTGTTCGCCGGTACCGAAGAGGCGCCGGGCGACACCGAGCTGTTCCAGGGCCGCAGCTACAAGAGCTATCGCGGCATGGGCTCGCTGGGCGCGATGGAAAAGGGCTCGAAGGACCGCTATTTCCAGGACGCCAGCGACGCCGACAAGCTGGTCCCGGAAGGCATCGAAGGTCGCGTGCCGTACCGCGGACCGCTCGGCAACGTCGTGCATCAACTCGCCGGCGGCCTGCGCGCGACCATGGGCTATGTCGGCTGCGCGACCATCGACGAAATGCGCACCAAGCCGTCGTTCGTGAAGGTCACTGGCGCCGGTCAGCGCGAAAGCCATGTGCACGACGTGCAGATCACGAAGGAACCGCCGAATTATCGGATGGGCTGAGGCGATCATGCGATTCCACTTGTTGCCGGCAGTGCTTCTGTGCGCGGCCGTGCTTTGTCCGAATCTCGTCGTGCGCGAAGCATCCGCAGCCGCCGAATTCGGCGAGTACTGCGATCCGGAGTCGCATGCCATCCGCAACGCTCAAGTGAAGTGGCGCTGCGCCGAACGGGGATACTCGAGCAGTCGTCAGCTGTATCGCAGTCTCGAAAAACGCCAGCCGGAATCGCGATGGGAAACGCGTTGGTACTGGCCGAACGAGCGCATGCTCGAGAACCTGGACGCAAAACGGTTTTTCTGGGACTGCAATCCGGGGAAAGAACACTGCGGAATCTGGGTCGAATTCACTCCGGAGCGATTTCTTTTCGTCCAACAACTCCTGGATCGCAACGCCGGAAACGCATGGTTGGGCATCGGCATGACCGTGTATTGCGGTGGATCGCGGGCGGCATGCCTCGAATTCCAGCGTGAAATGGCCGAGTCCGTTCCCATGGGGGATCTGAGGGACAGCGGCTGGGTCGGAGAGCCGCCGCCCATCGATGTTCCGTACGCCCCCCGCGAGCGCTGATTCCAGACCGGCCGCTCGTTCCGCTCATTCGATACTCCCTACGCCACCTTCGAATTTCGATGACCGACATCCACAGCGACGACATCCACGCCGACCGCATCCTCATCCTCGACTTCGGCGCGCAGTACACGCAGCTGATCGCACGGCGCATCCGCGAGATCGGGGTCTACTGCGAGATCTGGGCCTGGGACCACGATCCGGCCGACATCGCGAAGTTCGCGCCGACCGGCATCATTCTCTCGGGCGGCCCGGAGTCGACGACCGAAGCCGGTTCGCCGCGCGCGCCGCAGGCGGTGTTCGACAGCGGCCTGCCGATCCTCGGCATCTGCTACGGCATGCAGACGATGGCGATGCAGCTCGGCGGTCTGGTCGAGGGCGGGCATCATCGCGAGTTCGGCTACGCCGAGGTCGAAGTGATCGGCGACGACAAGCTGCTCGGCGCGCTGACCGACCATCCGGGCCGCAAGGGGCTGGACGTGTGGATGAGCCACGGCGATCGCGTCACGAAGATCCCCGACGGGTTCAACGTCACCGGTCGCACCGAGAGCGTGCCGATCATCGCGATGGCCGACGAGGCCCGGCGCTGGTACGGCGTGCAGTTCCATCCCGAAGTCACGCATACGAAGCAGGGCGAGACGCTGCTGCGCCGCTTCGTGCTCGACATCTGCGGCTGCCGGCCGCTGTGGACGGCGGCGAACATCATCGACGACCAGATCGCCCGCGTGCGCGCCCAGGTCGGTTCGGACGAGGTGATCCTCGGCCTGTCCGGCGGCGTCGATTCGTCGGTGGTCGCCGCGCTCCTGCATCGCGCGATCGGCGAACAGCTGACCTGCGTGTTCGTCGACACCGGCCTGCTGCGCTGGAAGGAAGGCGACCAGGTGATGGCGATGTTCGCCGAGCACATGGGCGTGAAAGTGATCCGCGTGAACGCCGCGGACCGCTATTTCGAGGCGCTGGCCGGCGTCGCCGATCCGGAAGCGAAGCGCAAGATCATCGGCAATCTCTTCGTCGAGATCTTCGAGGAAGAGTCGAACAAGCTGAAGA
The DNA here is from genome assembly GCA_049324395.1 of Pseudomonadota bacterium. Taxonomy (GTDB): domain Bacteria; phylum Pseudomonadota; class Gammaproteobacteria; order Xanthomonadales; family Xanthomonadaceae; genus Lysobacter_I. The sequence continues at coordinate 100,529 of JBMOOY010000035.1, read as the reverse complement.
ACGCCCGCTGGCTGGCGCAGGGGACGATCTATCCCGACGTGATCGAGTCCGCCGGCAGCAAGACCGGCAAGGCGCACGTGATCAAGAGCCACCACAACGTCGGCGGCCTGCCCGAGCACATGAAGCTCGGCCTCGTCGAACCGCTGCGCGAGCTGTTCAAGGACGAAGTGCGCCGCCTCGGCGTCGCGCTCGGCCTGCCGCGCGAGATGGTCTACCGGCATCCGTTCCCGGGCCCGGGCCTGGGCGTGCGCATCCTCGGCGAAGTGAAACCGGAGTACGCCGAACTGCTGGCGCAGGCCGACGCGATCTTCATCGACGAATTGCGCAAATGGGGCTGGTACGACAGGACCTCGCAGGCGTTCGCGGTCTTCCTGCCGGTCAAGTCGGTCGGTGTGGTCGGCGATGCCCGCGCCTACGAGTGGGTCATCGCCCTGCGCGCGGTCGAGACCATCGACTTCATGACCGCGCACTGGGCGCATCTGCCGTACGATTTCCTCGACGAGGTTTCGCGTCGCATCATCAACGAACTGCGCGGCATCTCCCGCGTGGTCTACGATATCTCCGGCAAGCCGCCCGCCACGATCGAATGGGAGTGAAGGACCGATGACGGCAAAGGACTGGCTCGCCGAAGCGAAGACGTGGCTCTCCGCCAACCGACGCATTGCGGTCACCTTCGCGATGATCGGCGTCGCGGTGATTTTCGTGAACGTGTATCGCGGGTACATCTCCAGGCTCGACGAGGAGATGGTCGATGCCTACTACCAGAAGCACATCAATGCGATGCGGCGGTTCGATTCGAACACGCTGTGCAATCTGATGGACAAGACCTACCGCTCGGTGGACACGGCGGTCTCTCCGGAAGGCACCGAGACCGTCGAATACACCAAGGACAGCGCCTGCTACGAAACCGACGAGGCGATGCGCCTGATGTGGGCGTATGCGAAGGAGAAGAAGGTCGAGCCGGAGCTGAAATACACGATCGCTTCGGTGACGCTGTCCGAGGATCGTCGTCGCGCCGAAGTCCAGGTTCGAGGCTCGATCAAGCTCGGCAAGGAGATCGATCTGGAATTCGTCTCCACCGAAACCCTCATCCGGCGCTGGGGCCAGGTCCGCAACATCGGCGGGAAAAGCAAGACCGTCGTCAAACGCTGAACGCGACGCTTCGGCCGCGCTGCGGAGGTCATCGGGAACGTCGCTTCGGCGTCCCGAGCCTGCGGTACAGCGTGCTGCGATTGACGCCCAGCAGTTTCGCCGCGCGTACGACGTTGCCGTCGCAGGCGGCGAGGGCGTCGCGCATGGCCGCCTCCTCCAGCAGATCCAGCGGCGCGATGCCGCCCGAGGCCGATGCGTGCGCGGGGCGCCCGCCCGCCGCGGAACCCAGATGCTCCGGCAGGTCGTGCAGACCGATCGCGTCGCCGTCGTCGCTCAGTGCGACCAGCGTGCGCAGGCAGGCGACCAGTTGGCGCCAATTGCCCGGCCACGGACAGGCCGCGAGCGCTGCGTGCGCATCGTGGGAAAGCGTCCGCCTGCCGGCCATCCGTCGCCACAGACGTTCGACGATGTCGTGTCGGTCCTCGGCTTCGCGCAGCGGGGCCAGCGACACGCGATGATCCGCGATGCGGTAGTAGAGATCGGCGCGGAAACGGCCGGATTCGACCGCGGCGTCGAGATCGCAATGGGTGGCGCAGACCAGCGCGAAATCGAGTTTCACCGGCTTGCCGCCGCCCAGGGGGGACAGTTCCCGCTCCTGCAATACGCGCAGCAGGCGCGGTTGCAGGACCGGCGGCATGTCGCCGATCTCGTCGAGGAACAGGACGCCGCCCTGCGCCTGCCGCAGCAGGCCGGGACTGCCCTGGCGTCGCGCGCCGGTGAACGCGCCTTCCTCGTACCCGAACAATTCCGCCTCGATCAATCCTTCCGGCAGCGCCGCGCAATTGACTGCGACGAAGGGTTTGCCGGCACGGGCGCTGCGCGCATGCAGCGCGCGGGCGAACACTTCCTTGCCCGTGCCGGTTTCGCCGACGATGAGCACCGGCAGGTCCGCATCGAGCACGCGCCGGGCGCGGTCGAGCTTTCCGGCGACGATGCGATCGAACAGGGGCGACGCATCGACCGGCGTCCTGGCCGTCGCCGTCGGCGATGCCGGCGTGCGGCCGGGCCGCACGACCGTGGTCGCGGATTCGGCGTCGATCCTGCCGTAGAGCACGCGACCGCTGCGATCGCGCAGGGCGCCTTCGCTGCGGAGCCGCGACAGCGCGTCGTCGAACAGGGTGTCGTAACCGATGCGGCCGAGGTCGTCCCGATCGAGTCCGAGCAGACCGAGACCGGCCTGGTTGGCGGCGACGAGTTTGCCGCCGCGGAAGGCCAGCAGGCCTTCGCGCGCCGAGCCGAGCAGGGCGGGATCGCGATGCAGCCGGAGCAGTTCGCAATCGTCGATGCCGCCGTCGAAATAGCGATGTTCGATGTTCGCCACCGCCATCCGCACCAGGCCGAGCGCATGCAGGTGCTCGGCCCGCGAATCGCCGCTGATGTCGAGGACGCCGACCAGCCGGCCCCAGGGGTCGTGAATGGGCGTGGCGGTGCAGGTGAGGATGCCGTGCGGCGTGCGGTAGTGCTCGCTGCCGCGTACCTCCACCGGACGGCGTTCGACGATGGCGGTCCCGATGGCGTTGGTACCGACCTGCGCCTCGTTCCAGCAGGTGCCCGGGCGCAACGCCACCCGGCCGGCCTTGTCGAGGAATTGCGCATGGCCGGTGGCGTCGAGGATCCAGCCGCTGTCGTCGGTGAGGATCACGATGCTGCCGCTGGCGTCGGCATCGACGGCGAGCAGTTCGAGTTCGGCGCGGGCGAAGCGCCACAATCGTTCGTTGCGGTCGCGCATCTCCCGCAGGCGCGCTTCGGGCACCGGTTCGATCGCCGGCGTGCGCTCCTCGGACAGGCCGAGGCGTCTGCAGCGTTGCCAGGAGCGCAGGATCGTCTGCGGCAATCCCGCGGCCGCGTTGCCGCGCTCGAAGAACGCGCGCCGGGCCTTGGCCAGTTCCGAGGACGGTCGCATCGCGGGCATGGTCGTCTCCTGTGTTGCATTCTGCGACAGTCGCCGTCGCAGCTGTCTCCATAAACACCACAGTCCCGGCACGCTTGCAATCGCGGATTGTTGTGCGATGCAGCATCCGTCGCCGCAAGTGTCGGCGATGACTGGATTTCAACGATGCTGCGCCGCCGCATCTGGCGATTGGCACCGCGATTGCAAGACAAGGGCACACCCAGCGCAGCCATGGAGCCTGCTCATGAACGCCCTCGTCAAACCGAACCCGCACGACCACGCCCGCATCTTCAAGGCCCAGTACGGCAACTTCATCGGCGGCCAATGGGTCGCGCCGCGGAGCGGCGAATACTTCGACAACATCACCCCGATCACCGGCAAGGCCTTCACCCGCATCCCGCGCTCCAACAAGGACGACATCGAGCTCGCCCTCGATGCCGCCCACGCCGCCAAGGACGCCTGGGGCAGGACCTCCGCCACCGAACGCGCGAACATCCTCAATCGCATCGCCGACCGCATCGAACAGAACCTCGAACTGCTGGCGCATGCCGAGACCTGGGACAACGGCAAGCCGATCCGCGAAACCCTCAACGCCGACGTGCCGCTGATGGCCGATCATTTCCGCTATTTCGCTTCGGCCGTGCGCGTGCAGGAAGGCAGCATCGGCGAGATCGACCACGACACCATCGCCTATCACTTCCATGAGCCGCTGGGCGTGGTCGGCCAGATCATTCCCTGGAATTTCCCGATGCTGATGGCGGCGTGGAAACTGGCGCCCGCGCTGGCCGCCGGCAACTGCGTGGTGCTCAAGCCCGCCGAACAGACGCCGGCCAGCATCCTGGTGCTGATGGAGATCATCGGCGATCTGCTGCCGCCGGGCGTGCTCAACGTCGTCAACGGTTTCGGCCTGGAAGCCGGCAAACCGCTGGCCAGCAGCCCGCGCATCGCCAAGATCGCCTTCACCGGCGAAACCACCACCGGTCGTCTGATCATGCAGTACGCCAGCCAGAACCTGATCCCGGTGACCCTGGAACTGGGCGGCAAATCGCCGAACATCTTCTTCGCCGACGTGATGGCCGAGGACGACGATTTCCTCGACAAGGCGGTGGAGGGTTTCGTGCTGTTCGCCTTCAATCAGGGCGAAGTCTGCACCTGTCCGTCGCGCGCGCTGATCCAGGAGTCGATCTACGAGAAATTCATGGAACGCGTGATCGCACGCGTCGCCGCGATCAAGCAGGGCGATCCGCTCGATCCGAGCACGATGGTCGGCGCGCAGGCGTCGAGCGAGCAGTTGGAGAAGATCCTCAGCTACATCGACATCGGCCGACAGGAAGGCGCCGAGGTACTCATCGGTGGCGAGCGCAATGCGCTCGAAGGCGACCTTGCCGGCGGTTATTACGTCAAACCGACGGTGTTCAAGGGTCACAACAGGATGCGCATCTTCCAGGAAGAGATCTTCGGGCCGGTCGTATCGGTGACCACGTTCAAGACCGAAGAGGAGGCGCTGCAGATCGCCAACGACACGCTGTACGGTCTGGGCGCCGGGATCTGGAGCCGCGACGCGTCGCGCCTGTATCGCTTCGGCCGCGCGATCCAGGCCGGCCGCGTGTGGACCAACTGCTACCACGCCTACCCGGCGCATGCCGCGTTCGGCGGCTACAAGCAGTCCGGCATCGGTCGCGAGACCCACAAGATGATGCTCGACCACTATCAACAGACCAAGAACCTGCTGGTCAGCTATTCGCCGAAAGCGCTCGGATTCTTCTGATTCCGACGACTTCGGTCGCTGCGCCCTTCCGTGTCCGCGCCGCCGCTTTCCCTCCCTTCGCGGCGGCGCGGACGCGTCTTTCCTCGATGTCTTCCGTCCGATCGCCATCGGGCGGGTCCGTACCGGAGACGTCGCATGCCCGAGCTTCCCCTGCAGGTGATCGCGACGCTGCCGGCGTTGGCGTTGATCGAAACCCTGCGCGCCCGTCACGGGCCGCTGCTGTTCCATCAATCGGGCGGCTGCTGCGACGGCTCCTCGCCGATGTGTTTCCCGGAAGGCGACTTCATCGTCGGCGACGGCGACGTGCGCCTGGGCGAGATCGGCGGCGCGCCGTTCTATATCGGCGCAGCGCAGTACGAATACTGGAAGCACACCCAGCTCATCATCGACGTGGTCGAAGGCCGCGGCGGCATGTTCTCGCTCGAAAACGGCGAAGGCGTACGTTTCCTGGTGCGCTCGCGGTTGTTCGGCGAGGACGAATTCGAGGCGCTGGCGGCGGCGGGACGGGTGTGATCCGCGTCCGGCGGCGGCTCGCTCAGGCGTTGCGCGGCTCGCCGGCGAGATGCGCAGACGCTGTCCGCGAGGTCGCGTGGCGCGCAAGCAGCCGCGAGCGGACGACCACGAGCGCCTGCGCGAAGGGCAGGCGCCAGACGGGGGGTCGGGATCTCGCCTGTCGTTCCAGCGCCAACATGGCGCCGATCAGCGCCATCAGCGCGAGGTGGTACGCGTCTCCGACGAGCGGCAAGGCCATCCAGGCCCAGCAGGCGCCGAAACACGCGAGCCCGTGGGCGACGCCGTAACGGAAGCCATCGAGGTCCGCACGCCATCCGAACGCCCGCAGTTGCGGAAACGCATGGCAGCGATTCAAACATCGCTGTCGCAGCGGCGAGGCCTGCCAGAGCGAAGCGAGCGCGAATGCCGCGGCGGTCGCCGCGATGCCGTCGCCGAGCGTGCGCAGCGCCGCGGCGACCGCCGCGAGGATCGGCGCCGATGCGGCCCAGATCGCGAAGTATCCGAGCAGGAACACGGCGATGGTCCGCCAGCGACGTCGCGCGAGGCTGCGTCGCCACAGATGGTCCACCGGTTGCAGCAGCAGCATCGGCATCATCGCGAACAGCATCGCGAGCCATGCCATCGCGAGTTGCGACGGCGCGACGCTGAGCCACAGCCCGCGCGGACCGATGCCGTCGACGCCGCCCCAGAGGCTGCCCAGGGAGCCGCAGTAGGCGGGCAGGGCCACGACGGAGTCCGTCGCGCCCAGCGCCGCCCAGCCGAGGGCGCTGAGCAACGGCAGCAGCGGCCAGGGGCCGCCGGGGAGGCGCAGCGTCTGCATGCCCAGCGTCGGCACGCTCAGCGCCCCTGGCGATACAGGCCGATCCGGCCGACGGAAACGTCGTCCTCCCCGTAGACCTCGTAGTCCGGCTCGATCCGGACGTGCAGGCGCGCGAGCTCGTCGCTTGCCACGCCCGCCGCTTCGAGGATGTGGGTGATCTCGAACACGACATCCATGCCGTTCGGATCGTGCCGATCGAGATGATCCTCGATGCCGAACATCGAGAACGCGCCGACCTCGTGATCCGCCGGGGCGGCGCCGTCGCGACCGTCGATGGAGACGAAGACCTTGAACACCGCGGCCTCGTTGCGCCCGCGCACGTTCTCCAGATTGAGGAACACGCGATCGGGTTCCGCGTCCCAGCCTTCCGCGAGCAGATCGCGTTCGAAGCTGCCGCGGAACCGCAGGGCCGTGGCGCCGTCGACATCGAGGCGCGCGCTGACCGGCTGCGCACCGAGGCGGATCGGCGTGTCGTTGGCGCCCATCAGTTCGGCCGTGCGTCGTTTCTTCATGACCTTCTCCATCGACGCGAGCCGCGTGCGCTCCTCTTCGGCCACGCCGAGGCGGAACAGCCTGCGTTCGAATCGCATCAGCCCGCCGAGCGGGTCCGACGTGTCGTCGTATTCGTACCCGAGGTGCGGAGCGCGCGTGTCCAGCATATCCCGCGGCGCGAAGCGCAGCGAGCCGCCGTCCGTGTCGGGAACCACGAACTGGCGCTCCATCGCTCCCGGTCCGTTCAGCCAGTCCGCAGCATCGGGGTTGCGATGCAATCCGGGCTTCCGCTTCAGCCAGACTTCCCAGAGGCGGTCGATGTTCGCATGGTGGATCCAGAACACCGGATCGAGTCCGGCGGTCTTGACGCTCGACATCAGCCCGCGGATCGGCATGTCCGGATTCGGCCCGTCGGTCTGCCCGCCGATGCGGACGTGCAGGATGCCGTGCGGGGTGCGTTCGAGCAGTCCGTTGTTGCCTTCCAGGTGATTGAAGCCGGTGACCGGCCCGCCGAAACCGGCGTGGATGCCCTGGTCGATGCCTTCGAAGTCCTCGTCGCTGAGTGCGGTGACGATATCGCGATCGCTTTCGGCGATCCTGGCGAAGCTGCCGTCCGCACGGATGCCGTAGCGACGGTCGGAATGCAGCGGATTGCGCCCGCCGTTGGGCAGCGTCGGCGACTGGAAGCAGGGCGGCAGGCGGATCTCCTCCGGCGCCGCCGGCTTGTTGTAGTTCCAGTAGGGCAACGCCCAGTCCTCGGGACCGCCGAGACCGACCACCGCCTTGCGCACGATCCGTTCGAACGAGGAGAGGTAGCCGCGATGCCAGGGCAGGAAATACCAGCTGCTGTGCTGGCACTGGTTCCAGAAGAGAGCCTGTTCGTCCGCATCCGGCAGGGATTCGCCCGGCCGGATGATGCCGAAATCGCGCCAGCGTTGCTCGATGATGCCGTGCATCGCGGCGAGGAATCGCCAACTGGTGCGGTCGGTGATCGGCCGTTCCTGGAGCACCGCGACCGCCCGCGCGTACCATTCCAGGGTATCGCTCCAGCCGTCGCCCCTCGTTTCGAGCGACCAGATTTCCCTGCGCGTCGTGATCATGCGGTGTCTCCCTGTGGTGGCGTGGATGCGAACGGCGAATGGCGGTGACGAAGCGGTGCCGGTACGGCCCGTCGACGCCAGAACGGCGAGACCGGCCAGCGCCGCTCCATCGCGTAGAACGCCCGCGACTGCGCGCGATGGACGGCATGGATTTCGCGCAGATGTTGCGCGTAATCGGCGAGGGCGGCGGGATCGCTGCGGTCGCCGCGCAGGATCGTCTCCGCGGCGCGCAGGCCGGTGTAGAGGGCGTTGGACATGCCTTTCGAGGACAGCGGGTCGAAGGCGAGGGCGGCGTCGCCGACCGCGAGCCAGCGGTGGCCCGCGGCATGGTCGAGTTCGCTGTCGCCGGCCTCCGCGCCGTGCGCACGGCCCTGCGGACGCCAGCCGTGCGCCTCGCACAGCGCATGCAGGCGCGGCGCGTCCGCGAGCGCACGCCAGAGGCCGCCGTCTTCGAGCAGCGCGCGTCGCGCGGTCGCGTCGGGATCGCAGAGGAATGCGATCAGGCGTTCGTCGCCCGGCAGGCGCACGCTGTACCACCAGCCTTGCTCGACCGCTTCGACCAGGGTGCGGCCGTCGAGGTCGTCTCCGCTGCGATCCGCTCCGTCACGACCGGCGCCACGGCGCAGGCGCTGGTGGAACGCGAAGAGGCGATCGTGGACGAGGCGATGCGCGCCGAACGCGCGCGCGAAGGTGGCATTGCGTCCGGTCGCGTCGATCAGCCAGCGGGCTTCGAAGACCTCGTCGTCGGCGCCGGTCCGGCGCAGACGAAGGCGATGCGGCGATTCCGCAGTCGCGCGGGCATCGAGCCGGACCGACGCGCCTTCATGCACCTCGGCGCCCGCTGCGCCTGCCGCATCGCGCAGCATCGCGTCGAAACGGTGCCGGTCGAGCTGCAGGCCGTGCCCGAAGAGGGTGCGGACATGGTCTTCGGCATGCGGCGTGTCCGCGCCCCAGTACGCCAGCGTGCCGGGGCTGGGACGGTGGCCGTCGGCGAGCGTGCGTTCGAGCACGCCGAGCGCCCGCAACAGGGCGCGCGCCGAAGGCGGCAGGCCTTCGCCCACCTTGTACGCATGCTCGTCGTCGCGTGGGCGTCCGGCGTCGACCAGGCGCACGCGAAGACCCGTGCGTGCGAGCGCGATCGCGGCGGCGGCGCCTCCCGGGCCGCCGCCTGCGATGGCGACATCGACGCGTCGCACGGGCGCGACCTCAGTCGCGGTCGCGTCCGCGACGGACCGGCAGCGGCGCGGCGGCGGCGTCCTCGTGCGTGTCGAAGTTCGCGCCACGCGGCAGGGCGCGCTTGCGGGCCTTCGGATGCGCATCGGGAGCCTCGTCGCCCGCGGCCGCGGCGAAGAGCGCCTGCGGTGCGGCGATCGCCGCTTCGGTCATGCTCGCCGCATCGGCCGGCGCGACGTCCGGGCCGTAGGACGCGACCATCATCGTCGCCGGGAAGGCCGGATCGTCCGGCACGCCTGGACGCACCTCGACCAGACCCATCGAACCGAAGATCCGCACCATCTGTTCCATCTGTCCGGCGGTGGTGCCGCGCAGCGGCTTGTTCCAGCTGGTGCGATTGACGAAGGCTTCGACGCGGCGCTCGCGCGGTTGCGACGTGTCGACGACGATCGCGTAATCCTCCGCGGTCAGCACGTGGTTGGGCACGCGCGCGGGCCAGAAGGTCGGCGCGAACGGATCGTAACTCGTGTCGTAGCCGGCGCGGCAGAACGCGGTGTCGGCCTGCCACGGCAGGCCCATCCAGCGATTGATGTCGCCTGGGCCCTGCGCGTGGAGCGGGCCGTTCGCGGACAGGATCGTCGCCTGATCGAGCGTCGGGCCGTAGTCGGGCTCGGGCACGCCGGCCGGCCGGCGACGGAAGCGGAAGGGCTTCGCGTACATCGTCAGGTGCCGGAGCGGCCACGTCATTTCGCAGCCGGGGTGGAACGCGTCGGCGATGCAGAAATCCAGCGCGGCGCGATCGAGCATCGCCGGCTGTTGCGCCAGCGGCACTTTGTCGATGCTGCTCGGCGGCGGCGGGAGTCTGCCCCAGTCGGAGACGAAATCGCCGTCGACCCAGCGCTGCAGGATGTCGTACTGGGTCTGGCTGATGGTCGCGTTCTGGCGCGGGCTTTCGCCGGCCGGCACTTCCATCGCGTCGCCGTACAGCCAGGGCCAGGGCATCTGGTTGCCGTCGCTCGGATTCGGCGGGCGGAAGCTGTTGAAGACCTGACGGCGGACTTCGGTGTTCGGATCGAACGCGTCCTTCGGCGGCAGCGCCGACAACCGCGCGATCAGCGCCGGATCCTCGAAATCGAAGCGCCCGCCGTGGCCGAACAGCGTCGCGAAGCCTTGGTTGACCCACTGCAGACCGCTCAGTCGCTGCAGGATCGGGTACACGTCCGTGGTGAAGGAAATCGTCGACGGCCGCGGCAACCAGCCGGCCTGTACGTACAGGTCGTACAGCAGGTCGTACACGGTGCGCTCGGCCTTGACCTGCGGGGCGTAATTCGGCGGTGCGGTCACCACCCAGGCCGATTCCACCGGGATCGCACGGCCCTCGATGTTCACGGTCGCGTCGACCGTGCCGTCGCAGGTGTCGTCGTACCAGCCGTCGGCGTTGATGAAGGAATTGCCGTCGGTGGGGATGAAGATCGGCGTGCCCGTCGGCGACGCGGACACGCCATGGCCGCCGAGCACGATCAGCCGCCCGGAGGCGTCGGTGCGCAGTTCGCCGATCTTCACCGGCACCCCGGTGAACCGCCCGCTGCAGTCGACCGGTGCGGCGTTGCGGCCGGCGATCCGCTGCGGGCCGGCGTCGATCGCCAGCGTGTCGCGCGGTTTGACCTTGGCGTTGCGTCGCGGCAGCGTGGTCTTCGCGGCCTCGGGGATGTCCATCGCGATCTGCCACTGGTACCAGGCCGCCTTGCGGTTGGCCAGATGCACGGTCCAGGCGATGTCGGCCCAGTCGGAGGTGAGTTCGCGCACGACTTCGCCCGCGGCGTTGTAGCCGTAGATGCGGAATTGCGCCGCCTCGCGCTTGAGGGCGCCGGTGGCGTCGCGATAGAACCCGAGCGGCTGCGGCGGAGGGTCGCTCACCATCGGCCCGAGGTAGAACGCATCCCGGCTGTCGCCGACGCGGGCGATGCCGATCGCCGGATGGATCGCCGCGCGCACGATGCGCGTGTCCCTGCCGGCCGGATAGTCCACGTCCGGCGCGTACTGCGCCGGACGCGGCACGGCCGGTTCGGCCTGGGCCACGCCGTTGACGTTGCGGCGATTCGCGGCCGAGGCGCGGTACACGACCTTGCGCGCGTCGGAGATGCTGCCTTCCGGACGATGTTCGGGCAGGGCGTGCCACGGATTCCAGGCGAGGTTTTCGCCGTAGGTCGACTGCCCGCGGGCGCCGAGATCCTGTTGCGCCAGCTCGAGGATGCCGAGCTGCAGCGGCGGGCTGGCCTCCTCGCTCCAGCGCACGGTGGCGGCGTCGAGCGGCATCGTCGCCGGATCGGTGCGGAACTGGACGAGGAAACGGAACCGCGCCGGACCCTTGCGCAGACGCGCATGCAGGTCGGCGCGGAGATAGAAGGGATCGTTGAAGTCCGGCGCGTCGTCGGCCGGCGGCGCGTCCAGCGGTTCGAGTTTGTACTTGACGTAGCGCGTGTCGCCGAACGCGTAGGGCAACACGCTCCAATACGGCGTGGTCAGGGTCGAGTCGACGACCTTTTCCATCGCATCCAGTACCTGCGCGGTGACCGGATGGTCCTTGAGGTACTGCGCGCTCTTGCCGTGCAGCGAGGCGCAGGTGAACGCGCACATGTCCTTCGCCGTGTCGACGAAGAAGACATCGTGGTTCTGCAGGATGAAGTCGTGGGTGAGCGCGTCCTGATCGGGTTCGAGCAGCTTCTCGCCCTCGACCCCGAACAGCTTGATGCCGATGCCGGTCGTGCCCTTGAGGTCGGGTTTGCCCGGCTGGACATCGGCCGAGAAACGCACCCAGGCCGGGTATTCCTTCGCCTGAGCGAACACGCCGACGCGCAGTTCGGGCGGCAGGTCGGGATCGACCAGGAAGCGACCATGGGCCACGCCATGCAGGCGCAGGAAGACCGGCCGGGTGGCCGGATCGCGCCCGGCGGCCATGCCGCGGCCCTGGAAATAATCGACGAACAGCTGCCTGAGGCCTTCGATGGGATCGCTGTCGCAGCAGCAGGGCTCGGGCGGCAAGTCCGGCGGGAGACGGACGGGCGTGCTGGCGCAGCCGTCGACCGACGGCGTTGCGGACGGATCGCTGTGATTCGACATCGGAACATCCCCTGTTGCGCGCGTCGTGCGCGGTATCCTCCGGAAAGCGCCCCGAGCTTGATCCCGATCGCTTCCCCGCACACCTGCAAGATGACACAGGCCGGCGAAGGCCCCATCATGCCACGCTCTCGATGCCTCGCCACCACGCGTCGACCGCCTTCGACCGGCTCCGATGACCGCCTCCGAACAGAACCCCACCCAGCCCCCGAGTCCGACGCCGGCGAGTCCGGCCGTCCCGGGTCGCGATGATGCCGATCTCCGCTGGATGCGCCACGCTTTGGCGCTGGCCGAACGCGCCGTGCGCGAGGACGACGAGATCCCGGTCGGGGCGGTGCTGGTGGACGCCGACGGGTACGCGATCGGCGAGGGCTGGAACTGCAACATCGGCGACTCCGACCCGACCGCGCATGCGGAGATCGTCGCCATGCGTCAGGGCGGGCGGGCGCGCGGCAATCACCGACTGATCGGCTGCACGTTGTACGTCACTCTCGAACCCTGCGCGATGTGCGCCATGGCCGCGGTCCATGCCCGGTTGGCCCGCGTGGTGTTCGCCGCGAGTGACCCCAAGACCGGCGCCGCCGGCAGCGTGTTCGATCTGCTCGGCGATCCCCGTCACAACCACCGGGTCGAGGTCGTCGGCGGAGTACTGGCCGAAGCGGCCGGCACCATGCTCACCAATTACTTCCGGCGCAAGCGCGGCAAACCGCCGATCCCGCCGTCCGAAGACGCGAATCCATGAAACCCCCGGGCATGCAGCGCTCCGCACCGATGCGCATCAAGACGATGGTCGCCGCCGCTTTCGTCGGTATGGTCGCCTGGTGGCTGGTGGCCGCGACGTTCGATGCCCCGTTCTTGCGCGCGCGGGTCGAACGCGCCGATGCCGAGCGGCACTACCGCAACATCGTCCGCATGATGCGGACGGACAACTGGAGCGGACTGTGCGCGCTCACGTCGTCGGGGTTCAAGGGATATCTCAGATCCCCGGATCCGCTGGCGCCGCGCCGATCCGATTTCGGTCGGAACGCGTACTGCCGAGGGCTTGCGTCCAACAACACGCTGCCGGCTCATCCGGACGCGCTGTCGCTGGTCTCGATCCGCAACGGCCCGGGGGCCGGGATGATGACCGTGGAGTACGTGGCGCGCTGGGAATACGAGGATGCCGCGACCGAGATCACCTACATCGACGCGATCGAGCGCAATCTCTTCGGAGATGTCCGCATGCGTTACCGCTGGATATTCGAGCAGAGCACACGGAACCCGCCGTCCGCATCGCCGTGAATCGCCCCTCGACGCTCAGTTGCGCCGTCGCGCCATTTCCTGGTCGAGTTCCTCGTCGAAGCTTTTCACCGACAGGCTGACCTCCAACCCCATGAACACGCTGGCCAGCAGCAGGAACAGCATGCCGAGGACCGCGAGCAGCGTCGGGATCGCTTCCAGCCGGAAGCCCAGCAGCGCGTCGGCGGCGAGGCCGAGGCTGGTGCCGACGAAGCATCCCAGCGCCGCGTAGAGCGTCCGGCAGGCCCGCAGCACCAGCGCCGCGCGGCGTCGATGGCGCGCGATCTGGGTATCGCGCTCCTCGCGGTCGGGCGCGTCCTTTTCCCAGGCGATGATCAGGCTGCGCAGGCGGTCGACGACGCGGGCGAGTCGGGCGTTGGCCGAGACCAGCAGCGAGCCGGTGGCCGCCATCAGCAGGGCCGGCGCCAGCATCGCGCCGAGGACGGTGTGGTGGTCGATGGAGGCGGGCAGGGCCATGCGCGTGGGGCGTCGTCCTGGGCGTGGGCGATGGGGGGCTGTGGGCTATCATGCGGCATCCCCGATGCCGATACGAGCCGCATGGCGACCACGACGACCGAACCGCTCCCCTCCGAAGGCCGCCTGATCTGGATCGATCTGGAAATGACCGGGCTGGATACCGGACGCGATTCGATCATCGAGATCGCCACCGTGGTCACCGACGCCCAGCTCAACGTCCTCGCCGAAGGGCCCGAGTTCGCCATCGCGCACGATCTGGCCACCCTCGAAGCGATGGACGACTGGAATCGCAACCAGCACCGCAAGTCCGGATTGTGGCAGCGGGTGCTGGAGCAGGGCGTGCCGATGGCCGAGGCCGAGCGGCGCACGCTGGAATTCCTCAAGGCCTGGGTCGGTCCGCGGGCGTCGCCGATGTGCGGCAACTCGATCTGCCAGGACCGCCGCTTCCTGCACCGGCTGATGCCGGCGCTGGAGCAGCATTTCCACTATCGCAATCTCGACGTCAGCACGCTCAAGGAACTCGCGCGCCGCTGGGCGCCGCAGGTCTCGAACGGCGTGCAGAAGGAAGCCGCGCACACGGCGTTGAGCGACGTCCGCGATTCGATCGCCGAATTGCGCTATTACCGCTCGCGGATCGCCGAGTTCGCGGTTCCGCCCGACGAGGTGATCGTATGACCCGCAGGATCCTGCTCGCCGCCATCGCAACGTCGCTGCTCGGCGTTATCGCGACCGCACAGGCGCGCGATGCCGAGGAACCGCGTCCGCAGGCGCAGCCCGCGGACGCCGCGCCGGTGTTGCCGCCGGGCATGAAGCAGTATTGGTTCGTGATGCTGAAGAAGGGCCCGAAACGCGATCACCCCGCCGAAGAGGCGCAGCGACTGCAGGCCGGGCACATGGCCAACATCCGGGCCTGGGCCGACAAAGGGCAGCTGCAGATCGCCGGCCCGTTCATGGACGACGGCGACTGGCGCGGCATCTTCATCCTCGACGTGCCGGATCGTGCCGGCGCCGAAGCGATGTGCAACGACGATCCGGCGGTGCAGGCCGGACGGCTCGTCTGCGAGATCCATCCGTGGTTGTCGCAGAAGGGAGCCGCGTTGAAATAACCGCCGTTTCGCGAGATCGTACAGCCAACCGAGTGGTTCGCCGACAGCGCTCGAGCCCATTCCGCGGAATCACATCTCGGGCTTGATCGCGTCCGCGCCGGCGTTGAGTTCGTCGGTCACGCAGGTGAACAGGGTGGCGGAGAATTTCGCCACGAGGTAATCCTTGAAGGTGCTCTGCTCGATCAGCGCCTCCAGCTTGGCGTCGTCCATGCCGCGCAGTTCCGCGACCAGCGGCATCGCTTCCAGTCGTTTTTCGACGCATTCGCAGAACGCGCCTTCGGGGCGCGCCGACATGGCGGCGCTCATGCCCGGCGTCCTGCGGAATTCCGCGTCCATTCCGCGGCATCCGCTGGCGATGGTGCCCATCATCAATTCGACGCCCTTCTGGGCTTCGCTGGCGCGCGCCGGCGAAGCTGCGGACGCGAGGACGATGAGGGAGATGAGTGCGAGCGTCGCGGCGATGCGCATGGGGATTCCTCGGATAACGAAACGTTGAAGGTCGGCAGGAACGATGGCGCAGTGGACCGGGGCGATCAACCCGCCTTGGACTTCGCCAGCTTCAGCCAGGTGTCGACGACGGTGTCCGGATTCAGCGACACCGACTCGATGCCTTCCTGCATCAGCCATTCGGCGAGGTCGGGGTGGTCGCTCGGGCCCTGGCCGCAGATGCCGACGTACTTGCCCTTGCGCTTCGCGGCCTGGATCGCCATCGACAGCATCTTCTTGACCGCCGGGTTCCGTTCGTCGAACAGGTCGGCCACGATCGCCGAGTCGCGATCGAGACCGAGCGTGAGCTGGGTCATGTCGTTGGAGCCGATCGAGAAGCCGTCGAAGATGTCGAGGAACTCGTCGGCGAGCAGGGCGTTCGACGGGACTTCGCACATCATGATGATCCTGAGCCCGGCTTTTCCTTGCTCCAGGCCGTTCTCGCGCAGCACGTCGATCACCTTGCGGCCTTCCTCGAGCGTGCGCACGAACGGGATCATCACCCAGCAGTTGTCCAGGCCCATGGTCTCGCGGACCTTGCGCACCGCGCGGCATTCCAGCGCGAAGGCCGCGCGGAAGGACGGGTCGATGTAGCGCGAGGCGCCGCGGAAGCCGATCATCGGATTCTCTTCGTGCGGCTCGTAGCGCGCGCCGCCGATGAGGTTGGCGTATTCGTTCGACTTGAAGTCCGACAGGCGCACGATCACCGGATTCGGTGCGGCCGAGGCGGTGATGGTCGCGATGCCTTCGGCGAGGCGGTCGACGTAGAAATCGACCGGGCTGGCGTAGCCGGCCATGCGCGCGTCGATCTTCCGCTTCGTGTCGATGTCCTGGTCGGCGTACTCGAGCAGCGCCTTCGGATGCACGCCGATATGGCTGGCGATGATCATTTCCAGGCGGGCCAGACCGATGCCGGCGTTCGGCAGCATCGCGAAGTCGAACGCGCGCTCGGGGTTCGCCACGTTCATCATGATCTTCAGCGGCGCCGGCGGCATGTTGTCGAGATCGGTGACGATGCGCTCGAACGGCAGTTCGGTGTCGTAGATGAAGCCGGTGTCGCCCTCGGCGCAGCTGATCGTGACCGGCTGGCCGTCCTGCACGCTGTCGAGCGCGTTGCCGGTGCCCACGACCGCCGGCACGCCCAGTTCGCGGGCGATGATCGCAGCGTGGCAGGTCCGGCCGCCGCGGTTGGTGACGATGGCCGCGGCGCGCTTCATCACCGGCTCCCAGTCGGGGTCGGTCATGTCGGCGACCAGCACGTCGCCCGGCTGCACGCGGTTCATGTCGGCCAGCGAACGGACGACGCGCGCGGTGCCGCTGCCGATCTTGTGGCCGATGGCGCGGCCCTCGCAGACCACGTCGCCGCGGCGGAGCAGGGAATAGCGCTCGATCTGGGTGGCGTGGGCGCGCGATTTCACCGTTTCGGGTCGCGCCTGCACGATGAAGAGCTTGCCGGTGATGCCGTCCTTCGCCCATTCGATGTCCATCGGTCGGCCGTAGTGCGCCTCGATGGTCAGCGCCTGCCGCGAGAGTTCATGGACGTCCTCGTCGGTCACCGAGAAGCGGTTGCGCAGATCGGCGGGGGTGTCCTCGTTGCGCACGCGCTCGCCGGGCTTGTCCGAATAGACCATGCGGATCTGCTTGCTGCCCAGCGCGCGGCGCAGGATCGCCGGTTTGTCCTGACGCAGGGTCGGTTTGTAGACGTAGAACTCGTCGGGATTCACCGCGCCCTGCACCACGTTCTCGCCGAGGCCGTAGCTGGCGGTGACGAACACCACGTCGCGGAAGCCGGATTCGGTGTCGAGCGTGAACAGCACGCCGGAAGCGCCGACGTCCGAACGCACCATCAGCTGCACGCCGGCGGAGAGGAACACGTCCTCGTGCTTGAAGCCGTGGTGCACCCGATAGGCGATGGCGCGGTCGTTGTAGAGGCTGGCGAACACTTCCTTGACCTTGCGCACGACATCGTCGGCGCCGGTCACGTTGAGGAAGGTTTCCTGCTGGCCGGCGAACGAGGCGTCGGGCAGATCTTCGGCGGTGGCGGAGGAGCGCACGGCGACGGCGACATCCTGTTGCGAAGCCGCGGTCCCGGCGTTGTCCCTGCACAGCTGCGCGTAGGCGGTGCGGATGTCGGCGTCGAGGTCGGGTTGCAGCGGCGCGTCGATCACCCAGCCGCGGATCTCGGCGCCGGCGGCGGTGAGTGCGGGGACGTCGTCCACGTCGAGGGTCGCGAGCTTGTCGTAGATGCGCTCGTGCAGATGGTTGTGGGCGATGAAGGCCTTGAACGCCTCGGCGGTGGTGGCGAAACCGCCCGGGACCGACACCCCGAGCCCGGCCAGATGGCCGATCATTTCGCCGAGGGAGGAGTTCTTGCCGCCCACGCGGGCGAGGTCGGACAGGCGCAGCGCGTGCAGCCAGAGGATGTTCTCGTTCAAGGCGGGGCTCCGGGCGGGCGCAGCGTGGCGCCGGGGAAAGCGCTATTTTAACAAGACCCGGGCCTTCGCCGCCCTTCGACCTCCGTCCAGCGCCGCATGAACACAGTCCGACCGGTCTTCTACGTCTCAGACGGCACCGGCATCACCGCCGAAACCATCGGCCACAGCCTGCTGACCCAGTTCACGGGGACCGAATTCCGGACCGACCGGATTCCCTTCGTCGACAACGAGGACAAGGCCGCCGAGGCCGCGGCGCGGATCCGGGCCGCCGGAGAGGCCCTCGGCAGCCGTCCGATCGTGGTCAATTCCTGCGTCGACGCGCGACTGATCGCGCGTCTGGCCGAGAGCGGGGCGCTCATGCTGGATGTCTTCGCCCCGTTCATCGAGCCGCTGGAACGGGAACTGGGCCAGCAGCGCCAGTCCCGGGTGGGCCAGGCCCACGGCATGGTCGATTTCGAGACCTACCACCGGCGCATCAACGCGATGAACTTCGCCCTGACCCACGACGACGGCATCGCCACGAACTACGACGAGGCGGATGTGATCCTGGTGGCGGTGTCCCGGGCCGGGAAGACCCCGACCTGCATCTATCTGGCCCTGCATCACGGGGTGAAGGCGGCGAATTATCCGCTGACCGACGAGGATCTGGAGCACGATCGCCTGCCGCCGCGATTGCGCCCGCATCGGGCCAAGCTGTTCGGATTGACCATCGACCCGGTGCGACTGCAGCAGATCCGGCAGGAACGGCGGGCGAATTCGCGGTATGCCCAGTTGGAGACCTGCCGGCGCGAGGTCGCGGCGGCCGAGGCCATGCTGCGCGCCGAGCGCATCCCGACCTTGAGCACGACCCACACCTCGATCGAGGAGATCGCGAGCAAGGTGATGACGACGCTGGGGATTCACCGCGAGATGTTCTGACGCCGGCGGGTCAGGGTCGCGGTCGGCGAAGCGGGCGCAGAGACCCCATGTTCCCCGCGTTTTCGCGATCCGTCAATGCTGTTCCGATGCGTGCGCGCTGTGTACGATCCGACGCATGTCGCACGTGATGTCACGCCCCATCGACGCCGCACGCATCAGCCGTTTTTCGTGGCTGATGGCGCTGTACGCCGAGAACCACCAGCGCCTGCAGCGGCTGTTCGCCGCGGCGACCCTGCCCGAGGGACGCTACGTGTCCCGCGCGGGCGACGGACTCGATCTGCACCTCGACGTGCTCGCGCAGCACGCGTACACCGCGGAACTGCGGCTGAGCTACGCGATGCTCGATCCGGTCACCGGCGAACCCGATCCCTCGGCCTATGTGCGCCTGTATCGCGATACCCGCCAGGCCGAGGCGACGCACTGCTACATCGGTCGTCGCTGGCAGGACGCGATCGGCCTGTACCCGCCGCCGGCGGAAGTGCTCGACCATCGCCTGCGCATGAACACCTTCCTCGGCAAATGGCTGCAGTATCTGGCCGAGCGGGGGCACGGCGTCGGGACGCTGGCGGCTGCGGCCCCCGAACGCGCGATGGAGCGCTAGACTCGGGGCGACGGTCGGATCGGGGAGAGGCAGGGATGGCGTCGAGCGCGGAAGCGATGCATCGGAACAGGCTCGAGAGCATGATCGATGCTTTCGAGGCCGGGTTCGGAAAGCCGGGGAAGTCGAATCCGGGAACGTCGCTCCGCGCGATCGTGACCGGCATGCCGCCACTCGAGGCCGCGATGGTCGATGCGGTCGGCAAGGGCACGTTCGAAGGGTTCAGGGCTTCGACGGACCGGCAGGTGGCCGGCGATTACGATCCGGACGACAAGTGCATCTACATCGGCGCGGCGAGGCTCCGCGAAGCCGCGAAAAGCGAGACCCAGGCGGACGGCGTCCGCTATACCCTCGCGCACGAAATCCAGCACGCCCTGGACCGGGACGCGATCGTCGATCAGGACGCGGCGTTCAGGCAGGGCGCGACGCGACTCATCCAGAGCGGAAGCCCGCGCGATTACACCACGCTGCTCGCGAACTATCTCCAGAGGTCCAGCGAGATCGAAATCGCCGCGGAAATCGCGGGTTTCAACGCATTCGCGGACCATGTGAAGACCCGCAAACCGAACGCGACCCTCGGAGATCTCGACAAGGCCTCGCACCAGAACATGCAGATGTACGTCGATGTCGACAGATGGTCGGACACGCCCTACCGGCCGAAACAGGGACTGACCATCGACGGCGACCTGCACATCGCCTCGACACCGGAGAACCTCTCGGCGATGAAGCGTCACTACTTCGACGCCAACCGATACCACCTGGTCGAATTCGATCGGGCGTTCCGCGTCCTTCGGGAGATGGAGGCGCAGGCGCTGGCCACGGCGCGCAGTGCCGATCCGCAGTGCGAAGCGCCGAGCCTGTTGGTCGATTGCGCTCGGCTGGGGCTTCGGCCGGGCCACCTTCCCGAGGGATTCACCGACCGTCAGGCGAAGCGGGATGCGCCCGATCCGTCGGCGGCACAGGTCCCCGTTGTCGAGCCCGAGTCCGACGCCAGCCACAAGAAGCCCAGGATCATGCCCGCGGCGCCCGATGGGGCCGCGCCCATGTCTGCGCCGGCGCCGCTCACGCCCGATCGATCCGGTCATCCGGACCACGATTTCTATACGTTCCTGCGCGGACAGCTTCCGGGCGAAGTGCCGGACAACGCCGTCGCGCACGCGATGTCCATCGCCAAATCGAAAGGCATCGTCGACGCGAGTTTCGTCGAGCGGGGGCAGGTCGGGTTCTTGCCGGAAACGCGGACGATCGTGATCGGAGGCACGATGCAGGTGCGACAGGAGCGCGTGGTGCTGCCGGTCGACAGTGCGCAGTCGATGCCCCTGGTCGCGGAAGAGCTTCAGGCGCAGCGGTCGCGGGCGGCGCAATCCGCATCCGGCGGCTCAACGGAAGTCGCGCAGGTGTCGTCGTTGCAGCGGCATTGATGCGTCAGCATCGAATCCGTCCGACGAAAATGCAGAAGCCCGCTTTCGCGGGCTTCTGCATTCGCTTGAGTTGGCGTCCCCACGGGGATTCGAACCCCGGTCGCTACCGTGAAAGGGTAATGTCCTAGGCCTCTAGACGATGGGGACGTCGTGAAACTTCTGCAGCTTCAACTTTCGAACCGGCTTAGGAAGTTCGGAAGTTGGTGGAGCCAGCCGGGATCGAACCGGCGACCTCCTGCATGCCATGCAGGCGCTCTCCCAGCTGAGCTATGGCCCCACAGCTGAGACGCGGAATTCTAGAGACCGTCTCCGGGGTCGTCAAGCATCGCTGAACAAAATTTTCAGGGATGCCGCTCGTGCGGATCACCAGAGGGCGTCGCGAAGCTTGTACCAGGCCATCGCGGCCACCAGCAGCGGGGTGCGCAGGGTGCGGCCGCCCGGGAAATCGCGGTGCGGGATGCGGGCGAACGCATCCAGTCGTTCGGCCTGGCCGCGCACGGCCTCGCCGATGACCTTGCCGGCGAGTCCGGTGACGTTGACCCCGTGCCCCGAGAAGCCTTGCGCGAAATACACGTTGCCGTGGCCGATGCGCCCCCAGTGCGGCGCTCGGTTGAGGCTGATGTCGATCGTGCCGCCCCAGACGTGCTCGAAGGATTCGGAGGCGAGCTGCGGAAACACCTTGCGCAGGCGACGAGCCATCACCCAGGCCAGATTCGGCGGTTGGAAGTTGGAATAACTGGCGCGTCCGCCGAACAGCAACCGGTGGTCGGCGCTGAGGCGGAAGTAGTCCAGCGCCCAGTTGATGTCGGCCACCGCCATGTCGTTGCGGATCAGGGCGCGGGCGCGTGCTTCGCCCAGCGGGCGGGTGGCGGCGATATAGGTGCCGACCGGCATGATCTTGCGGTCGAGTTCCGGCGCGACGCCCTTCACCAGGGCGTTGCCGGCGAGCACCGCGAAATCGCAGCGGACCCGGCCCCGGGACGTGCGCAGAACCGGTCGCGGCCCGTGTTCGATGCCGAGCACCCGGCTGCCCTCGCAGATCCGCACGCCGCGGGCGAGCGCGGCGCGGCCGAGGCCGAGCGCGTATTTGAGCGGATGCAGATGACCCGAGCGTTCGTCGTAGAGGCCGCCGAGGTAGCGCGGAGAGTCCAGCCGGGCCCGCAGCGCCTCGCGATCCAGCCAGGGTAGGGGATAGGCGTAATGGCGCTCCAGATCCTCCTGCCACGCATGCAGTTCGCGGACGTGGCGGGGTTTGATCGCCACATGGCAATGACCGGCCCGCCAGTCGCAGTCGATGCCGTAGCGCTCGCGGCGTTCGTGGATCAGCCGCACGCTCTCGAGCGACCAATCGAACATCCGTCGAGCGTCGTCGCGGCCCAGCAGCGCTTCGAGTTTCGCCTCGCTGCAGCCCCAGCCGAAAATGACCTGGCCGCCGTTGCGGCCGGACGCGCCCCAGCCGATGCGCTCGGCCTCCAGCACGACGACCCGATAGCCGGCTTCCGCGAGTTCCAGCGCGGCGGAAAGCCCGACGTAACCGGCGCCGAGGATGCAGACGTCGGCGTCGAGATCGCCCTCCAGCGACGGTTGCGGCGGGAGCGGTTCGGCGCTGGCGGCGTACCAGCTGGGCGGGTAGGGGGCGGTGGACATCGGGCCTGTGCGTTCGCCGGCGATGCGGCTAGACCGAACGCAGGTACCAGTCGTACTCCAGCGTCGTCACTTCGCGATAGAAGCTGTGCAGCTCCTTGAGCTTCTGCTGGCCGTAGATGTGGCGGAAGGTCTCGCCGAAATTGCGGGCGATGAAGTCGCTGGCCATGAAATCGCGGATCGAATCGCGCCAGTACGGGGTCCGGATCTCGGTCTGCTCGTAGGCGTTGCCGACGATCGGCGCGCCGGGGTCGTCGCCGCGTTCCATGCCCTCGAGCATGCCGGCGAGCACCGCCGCGGTCGCGAGATAGACGTTGGCGTCCGCGCCGGCGATACGGTGCTCGATCCGGGTGTTCTTCTCGTCGCTGTGCGGAATGCGCATGGCCACGGTGCGGTTGTTGAAACCCCAGACCTCGTTGAGCGGCACGAAGGCGTTGAGCACGAAGCGCCGGTAGCTGTTGGCGTTGGGCGCGAACAGCAGCAGGCAGTCCTGCGCGCTGCGCTGCAGGCCGCCGATGGCGTGCCTGAGCGCGTCGGCGGGGGCCTCCGGGCGACAGGCGAAGATGTTGTTGCCGTCCCGGTCGAGCACGCTGACATGGATGTGCAGACCGCTGCCGGCCTGGTCGACCAGCGGCTTGGCCATGAAGCTGGCCTGCAGTCCCTGCTGCTGCGCCACGGCCTTGATCGCGCGCTTGAGATAAATGGCATCGTCGCAGGCGAGCAGTGCGTCGTCGCGATGCTTGAGGTTGATCTCGAACTGGCCCGGCGCGTACTCGGCGACCGCGGTGTCGGCCGGGATGCCCTGGGCCTTGCAGGCGCAGGACACGGCGTCGATGAAATCGCGGAAATCGTTGAGATCCTCGATGTAGTAGACCTGCGTGCTGGTGTTGCGGATGCCGGTATGCGCATTGATCGGCGGCTGCGGCCGACCGTGGGCGTCGGGCAGTCGATCGAAGAGATAGAACTCCAGTTCCACCGCCACCACCGGTTTCAGTCCGCGCGCGGCGTAGCGGGCGAGCACGCGCTTGAGGACTTCGCGCGGATTGGCTTCGAACATGCCGCCGTCGGCGTTCTCCATCGACAACAGCAGTTGCGCCATCGGACGCGGCGCCCAGGGCACCGGGCGCAGGCTGCCCGGCACCGGACGGCAGATGCGATCCTCGTCGCCGATGTCGTAGCCCAGCCCGGTCTCTTCGACCGTGTTGCCGGTGATGTCGGTGGCGATCAGCGACATCGGCAGGCAGACGCCGTCGGCGTAGACCTTCTCCAGCGCGCTGCGGGTGACGCGTTTGCCGCGGAGCAGGCCGTTCATGTCGGGCAGGATCAGATCGACCAGCTCGCAGTCGGGCGTATGCTGCAACGCAAGAAGATCTTCGGGGGTGAGGCTCGCGGGCATGTCGGCGGCGCTGTTCATGATCTCTGCGACAGTGTGACAGTTGGCGTTTCGGCCGGGAAGGCGTCAAGAATACTCAACATGGATCATGCCAGCATTTTCCGCATCGTGGTGAAAACAGAGCTGCTGCGCCGCAGCAATCAGGATAGACGTGCGCTCCTTGGCGAAGCGGTGTTGCAGAAATCGAACATGGCGGGTAAGTTGGCCGCGACGCCCACGAACGTCCGACCGGAGCGTTCCGCATGAGTCCAACCCCGGCCGCAGCGCCGGCGAGATCGCCGCTGGTGGGGATTCCCACCGACCGCAAGATGATCGGCCCGCACCCGTTCCTGGCGGCCGGCGAGAAATACGTGCGTGCGGTCCTCGACGGCGCGGAATGTCTGCCGGTCCTGATCCCCGGCCTGCAGCCGCCGATCGCGCTGGGCGAGGTGCTGGACGGGCTGGACGGCATCCTCCTGAGCGGTGCCGTGAGCAACATCGAGCCGCATCATTATTCCGACGAACCGAGCTACGAAGGTAATCTCCACGATCCGGCCCGCGACGCGACCAATCTGGCGCTGATTCCGCTGGCGATCCGGAAGGGATTGCCGATCCTCGCGATCTGCCGCGGCTTCCAGGAGATCAACGTCGCCTTCGGCGGGCGACTGCACCAGAAGGTCCACGACGTCGACGGTTTCATGGATCACCGCGAGAACACCGACGATCCGCTCGACACGCAGTACGCGCCGGTGCACGAGATCGCCCTTGCGCCCGGGGGGCTGCTGGCCGGGATTGCCGGCGGCGAGCGGGCGCGGGTGAATTCGCTGCACGGGCAGGGCATCGCGAGACTGGGAGAAGGGTTGATCGTGGAAGCGACCGCGCCCGACGGGCTGATCGAAGCCTATCGGTTCGACGGCGGCGGGACGCACGAGGACGGGTCGCGGAACGGCGCCTTCCTGCTCGCGGTGCAGTGGCACCCCGAGTGGAAGGTGCTCGAGAATCCTTTCTATCACGGCATTTTCCGCGCATTCGGCGACGCCTGCCGACAACGCGCGGCGCAACGGATACGATGAACGCATGAGCCCGCGAAAACCCACCCGCAAGACCGCGACGCGAAAACGCGCGAGCGCCTCGAAACGCGGCTCGCAGCACGTCGCGCAACCGGGCGAACACGCCCTGCTGCGCTGGTTGAAGGAACGGCGCATCACCGAGGTCGAATGCCTCGTGCCGGACATGACCGGCAATGCCCGCGGCAAGATCATCCCGGCCGACAAGTTCTCCCACGATTACGGCACGCGGCTTCCCGAGGGCATCTTCGCCACCACCGTCACCGGCGAGTATCCCGACGACTATTACGACCTGACCACGCCCTCCGACGCCGACATGCTGCTGCGGCCGGATCCCGAGACCGTCCGCCTGGTGCCGTGGGCGACCGATCCGACCGCGCAGGTCATCCACGACTGTTTCACCAAGGACGGCGAGCGGCACGATCTGGCGCCGCGCAACGTGCTCAAACGGGTGCTCGACGCCTACGAGGCCGAGGGACTGCGTCCGGTGGTGGCGCCGGAAGTCGAATTCTTCCTCGTGCAGAAGAACACCGATCCGGATTTCCCGCTGCAACCGCCGGCCGGGCGCTCCGGTCGGCCCGAGACCGCCCGCCAGTCGTATTCCATCGACGCGGTCAACGAGTTCGACCCGATCCTCGACCTGATGTACGACTACAGCGACGCCATGAAGCTGGACGTGGACACGCTGATCCACGAGTCCGGCGCGGCGCAGCTGGAGGTCAATTTCACCCATGCCGACGCGATGTCGCGCGCCGACCAGGTGTTCCTGTTCAAACGCACCATGCGCGAGGCGGCGCTGCGCCACGGCGTGTACGCCACCTTCCTCGCCAAACCGATGGAGAACGAACCCGGCAGCGCGATGCACATCCACCAGAGCCTGCTCGACGCGAAGAGCGGCCGCAACGTGTTCGCCGGCCGTCGCCAGGGCGAGCACAGCCGGGTGTTCTCGCATTATCTGGGCGGTCTGCAGACCTACGTGCCCGCGGCCATGGCCCTGCTCGGGCCGAACGTGAATTCCTACCGACGGCTGGCGTTCGGCGAAGTGTCGCCCAAGAACGTGCAATGGGGCTACGACAACCGGACCTGCGGCCTGCGCGTGCCGCTCGATACGCTCGAGAACACCCGGGTCGAAAGCCGTTTCGCCGGTTCCGACGCCAATCCCTACCTGGCGATGGCCGCGACCCTGGCCTGCGGCCTGCTCGGCATCCGCGAGAAGCGCGAGGCGACCCCGCCGTTGTCGAGCAGCGCGCACGACAGCGGCTTCGAGTTGCCGCGCTCGCTGGGCGAGGCGCTGGACCGGCTGGAAACCTGCAGCGAACTGCACGACCTGCTGGGCGCGCGGTTCGTGCGCGCCTACATCTCGGTCAAGCGCAAGGAGTACGAGACCTTTTTCCGCGTCATCAGCTCGTGGGAGCGCGAGTTCCTGCTGCTGAACGTCTGACCTGCCGTTTCCGCGGCAGCTGCGCCTGCGCCGCTGCCGCGACATCATCTCCGGAGAGATCATGGATCGCACCGACATCGCCCGCCTGCAGCAGCTCGACGCCGAGCATCACCTGCATCCGTTCAACGACAACGCCGCGCTGGCGAAGAAGGGCACGCGCATCCTGACCCGGGGCGAGGGCGTGTACGTCTGGGATGCGGAGGGCAACAAGCTGCTCGACGCCTTCGCCGGACTGTGGTGCGTCAACCTCGGCTACGGCCGCAGGGAACTGGGCGAGGCCGCGCGCAGGCAGATGGACCAGTTGGCCTACTACAACAGCTTCTTCCAGTGCACCGTCGAGCCGACGATCCAACTGTCGGCCAAGCTGGCCGAACTGACCCCGGCCGATCTGAACCACGCCTTCTTCACCAATTCCGGCTCCGAGGCCAACGACACCATCCTGCGCCTCGTCCGCCACTTCTGGGCGGTGCAGGACAAACCGCGGAAGAACATCTTCATCGGCCGCCACAACGGCTATCACGGAACCACGATGGCCGGCGCCAGCCTCGGCGGCATGGCCGGCATGCACCGGCAGGGCGGGCTGCCCATCCCGGACATCCACCACATCGACCCGCCGTTCTGGTTCGCCGACGGCGGCGATCTGTCGCCGGACGAGTACGGGCTCGTCGCCGCACGTCGCCTGGAGCAGAAGATCCTCGAACTCGGTCCCGATCGCGTCGCCGCCTTCATCGGCGAACCGATCATGGGCGCGATCGGCGTCTACATCCCGCCGATGACCTACTGGAAGGAAATCGAGCGCATCTGCCGACAGTACGACGTGCTGCTGGTCGCCGACGAGGTGATCTGCGGCTTCGGTCGCACCGGCAAGTGGTTCGGTTCGCAGTATTTCGGCATCACCCCGGACGTGATGACCCTGGCCAAGGGCATCACCTCGGGCTACATCCCGCTGGGCGCGGCCATGTTCAACGATCGCGTCGCCGGCGTGCTCAAGCACCAGGGCGGGGAACTGGCCCACGGTTGCACCTACTCCGGTCATCCGGTCTGCACGGCCGTGGCGCTGGAGAACATCCGCATCCTGCAGGAAGACGGCATCGTCGACCGCGCCCGGACTGAAATCGCCCCGTATCTGGCCGAGCGCTGGGCCGAACTCGGCGAGCACCGTCTGGTCGGCGAGGCCCGGATCGCCGGCATGGTCGGCGCATTGGAACTGGTGCCGGACAAGGGACGCCGCGCCTTCTTCGAGGAGCGCGGCAAGGTCGGCGTGCTGTGCCGCGACACCGCGCTCCGGAACGGGCTGATCCTGCGCGCGACCTATGATTCAATGCTGCTGTCCCCGCCGCTGATCCTGACCCGGGAGCAGGTCGACGAGTTGTTCGAGAAGGCATGGAAGTCCCTCGACGAGACCGCCGCCGCGCTCGGGATGGCCTGAGTCGCGGGACCGCTGGCGGCTCCGCTCGCGCTGCGCGACACTCTCCCGTCGATCACCGTTCCCGCTTTCCACGAATTCCGCCATCAACGACCTCCGTCACCAACGAATCCCGCCGCCACGCCACCCATGCCCGATCGGGCCGAGAGGAAAGCCATGAAACTGCGAATGCTGGGTCTGTCCGTCGTCGTCTCCACGCTCGTCGCCTGCGGCGGCGGTTCCGACAAGGCCGCCGACGGCGGCAAGGGCGACGCCAAGCCGGAAGGCAAGGGCGGCGACAAGGTCGTCAACGTCATCAACTGGTCCGACTACATCGCCGAGGACACCAACGCCAATTTCGAGAAGGCCTCCGGCATCAAGGTGGTCTACGACGTGTTCGACAGCAACGAAGTCCTCGAGACCAAGCTGCTGGCCGGCTCCAGCGGCTACGACGTGGTGGTGCCGTCCTCCGACTTCCTCGGCCGCCAGATCCTCGCCGGCGTGTTCCATCCGCTGGACAAGAGCAAGATCCCGAACTATTCCAATCTCGATCCCGAGATCATGAAACGCCTGGAGAACCTCGACCCGGGCAACCAGTACGGCATCCCGTACATGATCGGCACGACCGGCATCGGCTACAACGTCGACAAGCTCAAGGCCGCGTTCGGCACCACCGACGTCGCCAACAGCCTGGACCTGATCTTCAAGCCCGAGAACATCTCGAAGATGAAGGATTGCGGCGTCACCGTGCTCGACGCCCCGGTGGACATCATCAAGATCGCGCTGCACTACCTCGGCGAGGATCCCAACAGCGAAGACCCGAAGGTCATCGAGAAGGCGGTGCCGCTGCTGAAGTCCATCCGCCCCTACATCACCACCTTCCACTCTTCCTCGTACATCGACGCGCTGGCCAACGGCGACACCTGCCTGGTGCTGGCCTGGTCCGGCGACATCATCCAGGCGCGCGACCGCGCCGCCGAAGCCGGCAACGGCGTCAATATCGCCTATTCGATCCCGAAGGAAGGCGCGCCGCAGTGGTTCGACATGCTGGCGATCCCGAAGGACGCCAAACACCTCGACGAGGCCCACGCCTACATCAATTACCTGCTCGATCCGAAGGTGATGGCCAACAACTCCAACTTCATCAGCTATCCGAACGCGATCCCGTCGACCAAGGCGATGATCGATCCCGAGATCACCGGCGATCCGACCCTGTATCCGCCGCCGGAGGTCGCCGCGAAGCTCTGGACCTTCAAGATCTCGTCGCCGAAAGCGGCCGAGCAGTACACGCGGATCTGGACCGACCTCAAGACCGGTCGCTGACCGACACCGCCGCGATCGAATCGTCGCGATCGAACCGACGGCATCAACACGGGAGCCTCCATGGGCAGCGAGTTCACCGGCAGCGGTCAGGGCGGCAACGGCAAGGATGCGGAGGGCTACCTCCGCATCGTCGACGTCCGCAAGGAATTCGACGGATTCGTCGCGGTCGAGGACACCAACCTCGCCATCCGCAAGGGCGAGATCTTCGCCCTGCTCGGCGGCTCGGGTTGCGGCAAATCGACGCTGCTGCGCTGCCTCGCGGGTTTCGAGCGTCCGACCTCCGGCAAGATCTACCTCGACGGACAGCTGATGAACGATCTGCCGCCCTACGAGCGGCCGATCAACATGATGTTCCAGTCGTACGCGCTGTTCCCGCACATGACCGTGGCCCAGAACATCGCGTTCGGGCCGAAGCAGGACGGCATGCCGAAGGACAAGATCGAGGAGCGCGTCGCCGAAATGCTGAAACTGGTGCAGATGGAGAAGTACGCCAAACGCAAACCGCACCAGCTCTCCGGCGGCCAACAGCAGCGCGTCGCCCTGGCGCGCTCGCTGGCGAAAGGGCCTAAACTGCTGCTGCTCGACGAGCCGATGGGCGCCCTCGACAAGAAGCTGCGCTCGCAGATGCAGCTCGAACTGGTCAACATCATCGAGAAGTCGGGCGTGACCTGCGTGATGGTCACCCACGACCAGGAAGAGGCCATGACGATGGCCACCCGGATCGCGCTGATGGAGACCGGGCGCATCCGTCAGGTCGCGACACCGGACGAGATCTACGAGTCCCCGACCAGCCGTTTCGCCGCCGAGTTCATCGGTTCGGTGAACATGATCGAAGGCAAGATCGACGAGGACAAGGCCGATTACGTCACCATCCGTTCGCCGCAGCTGCCGCTCGCGATCTACGTTGGTCACGGCATCTCCGGCTACGAAGGACAGGACGTCGCCTTCGCCGTGCGTCCCGAGAAGGTGCAGATCAGCAAGGAAGAGCCCGCGCAGCCGTACAACAAGGCGCACGGCAAGATCGAGGACATCGCTTATTTCGGCAGCCATTCGGTCTTCCACGTGCGCCTGCCGACCGGCTACAAGTTCATGGCCAACTTCGCGAACCAGGAGCGCTGGGCCAGCGAGGGCATGACCTGGGGCGACGAGGTCTGGGTTTCCTGGGGCGAAAACGAAGGCGTGGTGCTGACCTCATGAACGCGCGCATCGGCAAGCTCCTCTCCGCGTGGCTGCCGGGCAAGCGCTGGGGCGTGATCGCGCTGCCCTATCTCTGGATGCTGCTGTTGTTCGCGGTACCGTTCCTGATCGTGCTGCGCATTTCGTTCTCGATGCGCGACCAGACCCGCTCGCCGCCGTACACGCCGATCCTGGAGTACATCGACAACGCGGTCACGATGAAGCTCAACCTGAGTCACTACGTGACCCTGGTGACCGACTCGCTGTACATCGAGGCCTTCGGCAGCTCGCTGTGGATCGCGGCCGTCTCGACGCTGCTGGCCTTGCTGATCGGTTATCCGATGGCCTACGCGATCTCCCGACTCTCGCCTGCGGCGCGCAACGTCGCGCTGATGCTGGTCGTGCTGCCGTCGTGGACCTCGTTCCTGATCCGCATCTACGCATGGGTCGGCATCCTCAAGAACAACGGCCTGCTCAACAATCTGCTGATGAAGATCGGCCTGATCGACGAGCCGATGAAGATCCTCTACACGCCGCTCGCGGCCTACATCGGCATCGTCTACTGCTATCTGCCGTTCATGATCCTGCCGCTGTACACGAACCTGCTCAAGCACGACCAGCGTCTGCTCGAAGCCGCCTACGACCTCGGCGCCAAGCCGTGGCGGGCGTTCCTCACCGTGACCCTGCCGCTGTCGCGGGCAGGCATCATCGCGGGTTGCATGCTGGTGATGATCCCGGCGGTCGGCGAGTACGTCATCCCCGAAATGCTCGGCGGTCCGGATACGCTGATGATCGGCCGCCAACTGGTCAACGACTTCAGCGCCGCGACCGACTGGCCGCGCGCTTCCGCCGTGGCGATCTCGATGCTGCTGCTGTTGCTGGTGCCGATCCTGATCTTCAACCGGGTCCAGCAGCGCGAGATGGAAGGGAGGCTGACATGAGCGCGTCCTCCCGCAGGAACTGGTTCGCGTGGCCGGTGCTCGGGCTCGGCTTCGCCTTCCTGTACGTGCCGATCCTGATCCTGATGGTCTATTCCTTCAACGAGAGCCGGTTGGCCACCGTCTGGTCGGGGTTCTCGTTCAAGTGGTACGGCGAGCTGTTCCGCGACGACGACATGATCAATGCGGCCCTGCTCAGCCTGAAGATCGCGTTCTTCACCGCATGCGGCGCCGTGGTCCTGGGCACACTCGCATCGCTGGTGATGACCCGCATGCGGCATTTCCGCAGTCGCACCCTGTTCGGTGCGCTGATCACCGCGCCGCTGGTGATGCCCGAGGTCATCCTCGGCCTCTCGCTGCTGCTGCTGTTCGTGTCGATGGGCAACGTCCTCAAGGGCATGGGCGTGGAGGATTTCCAGCCCAAGGGCGTGCTCACGATCTGGATCGCGCACGTCACGTTCACGCTGGCGTTCGTCACCGTCGTGATCTCCTCGCGCATGGCCGAACTGGACAAGTCCCTCGAAGAGGCGGCGATGGATCTGGGCGCCAACCGGGTGAAGGTGTTCTTCCAGATCACGTTGCCGATCATCGCTCCGGCGCTCGTCTCCGGCTGGCTGCTGGCCTTCACCCTGTCGCTCGACGACGTGGTGATCTCGAGTTTCGTGACCGGCCCGGGTTCGACGACGCTGCCGATCAAGGTGTTCTCTTCCGTTCGACTTGGCCTCAATCCGAAGATCAACGCGCTGGCGACGATCATGGTCACGATCGTCGCGCTGGTCTCGGTGATCGGATGGTGGTGGATGCGTCGCGAGGAGCTGCGCCGCCAGCGCGACATGCAATTGGCGGCCCAGGACAACGGCTGACGGGCAACGCGTCGCCGCAACGAGGATCCGGATATGACGGTCGAACTGATTCACCCCTGGACCGGGGCCGTGGACTATCGCTACGACTACGTCGGCGAGGCCGAGGTCGAGCGCATCCTGCAGGCGTCGGCGTCCGCCGCGCCGATGTGGGCCTCGCGCAGCCTCGACGAGCGCGGCGCGCTGCTGCGCGCGGTCGCGGGCGCGCTGCGCGCGAGGCGCGAAACCATCGCCGCGCTGATGGCGGCCGACATGGGCAAGCTGCGTCGCGAATCGCTGGCCGAGATCGAGAAGTCCGCTGCCGCCTGCGAGTACTACGCCGCGCACGCCGGGGATTACCTGCGCGATGGCCCCGTCGCGACCGAAGCGCAGCGCAGCTACGTGACCTACGAACCGATCGGCTGCGTGTTCGCGGTGATGCCGTGGAATTTCCCGATCTGGCAGGTATTCCGCTTCCTGGCGCCGGCGCTGATGGCCGGCAACGTCGCCGTGCTAAAGCATGCGACCAACGTGCCGCGCTGCGCCGACGCCATCGCGGATGCGCTGCGCGAAGGCGGCGCCCCCGAGGGGCTCTTCGGCGTCCTGCATATCGACAACGCGATGGCGGCAAGGGTCATCGCCGATCCGCGGGTCAAGGCCGTGACCCTGACCGGCAGCGAGCGCGCCGGCAGTTCGGTCGCCGCGACCGCCGGTCGGCATCTCAAGAAATGCGTGATGGAACTGGGCGGCAGCGATCCGTTCGTGGTCCTCGACGACGCGGATCTCGACCTGACCGTGCCTGCGGCGATCGCCTCGCGCTTCGGCAACGCCGGCCAGACGTGCATCGCCGCGAAGCGTTTCGTGGTGACGCCGGGCATCGCCGACGCGTTCGTCGACCGATTCGTCGAAGCGGCTTCGAAACTCGCCGTCGGCGATCCGTTGGCCGATGCGACCACGCTGGCGCCGATGGCGCGCGCCGATCTCTGCGTCGAGCTGCAACGCCAGACCCGCGCCAGTCTCGATGCCGGGGCGGTGCAATTGCTCGGCGGCGCGCCGGGGCAGGGCAGCGCGGCGGCGCACTATCCCGCGACGATCCTGGACCGGGTCGCGCCCGGCATGCCGGCCTACGGCGAGGAACTGTTCGGCCCGGTCGCGGCGATCCTCCGCGCCCGCGACGACGAGGATGCGGTGCGCCTGGCGAACGACACCGACTTCGGTCTCGGCGCGAGCGTCTGGACCCGCGATGTCGCCCGCGGCGAAGCCGTCGCCCGCCGCCTGCAGGCCGGCGCCACCTTCGTCAACGCCATCGTCCGCAGCGATGTGCGCCTGCCGTTCGGCGGCACCAAGACCTCGGGCTTCGGTCGCGAACTCGCGGAGCACGGCATTCACGAGTTCATGAACATCAAGACGGTGTATGTGGCGTAATCGCGTCCGCGGGTTTGTCTGCCGCAGGATCGTTTGTCGATCCCGGTAGCGCGGCCTTCGGGTCGCTGAATTGCCGGATGCGCATCCGCGGTCCGATGGCCGTTCCATCGAGGCGGCAGTCCGCTCCATCAATCATCACTTCAGCAGGCGATGATGCGTTCGGACGCATGCCTGTTGGCGTTCCGCCTCGTTTCGCGCGCTATCCGTGACCTGCATCCACCGCCCGCAAGCGCACCGGCAGTCCACTGAGGACCGACGTGCCCGACAGGGGGTCGCGCAGGGTTTCGTCGAGCAGAGCGTTGAGATTCGCGCCGGGCCGCTCGCTCGCCAATCGCTGCGACGTGCCCGGAAGATCGTGGCCCCACCCATGCGGCAGGCTGACCACGCCGGGACGCATATCCTCGCTGTATTTCACCCGGACCGTGATTTCGCGCGCACCGGCGCCCTGCAGGCGCGCGAGCGCGCCATCGGCGATGCCGGCGGCCGCGGCATCCTGCGGGTGGATCAATGCGAGGCAGCGCTCCGGGCCCTTGGCCAGCGTCGGCAGGTTGTGCATCCAACTGTTGTTGGAGCGCACGTCGCGGCGGCCGATCACGATCAGCGGATGCCCTTCGCCCGGCACCTGCGCGTCGGACTGCGACAGCGCCGCTTCGACGCGGGCGAGATCGGAGAGCAGGGCCGGCGGTGCGGCCTGGATGCGGCCGTCGGGCGTGCGCAGCACGTCGGGCAGTCGCGCCTGCAGCGGGCCGAGATCGATGCCGTGCGGCGCCGCGCGCAGGGTCTCCAGCGACAGTCCCCCGGGACGCGCGCCGAAACGATCGCCCCAGGGGCCGGCGCGCAGGGCCAGATCGAGCTGGCGTTCCGGCCCGGAGAGATGCGCGCTGGCCTGGAGCAGGGCGGCGACCTGTGCGGCGTGCCGTTCGGGCGGCACGCCGGCGGCGGACAGCATGCCGGCGAGCTCCTTCTCCAAGGCCTCTTCGTCGCGGGCGTCGACATCGGCCGCGGATGCCGGGTCGCGACCTTCCAGGATCGCCGCGAGCCGCGTCAGCACCCGCCATTCGGGCCACGCACCTTCGGGCACGGGCAGGACCGGCGGGCTGAAGCGCGCCGCGTGGGTCCACGCCAACTGCGCGAATGCGACGTCGTAGTGCGGTTCCTGCAGCGGCGACAACGCGGGCAATATCACGTCGGCGTGGCGCGTGGTTTCGTTGAGGTAGATGTCGAGGCTGAGCATGAAATCCAGCCCGTCGAGCGCGGCGGCGAGGCGCCCGCCGTTCGGCGCCGACAGCACCGGATTGCTCGCGATGGTGATCAGGGCGCGGACTTTCGGCCCGTCGGCGTTGTCGGGCGTGTCGATTTCCTCGGCGAGACAGCCCATCGGAAATTCGCCCATCACTTCCGGCGCGCCGCCGACCCGGGAATGGCGCCGGCCCAGGGTCACGCCCCGTCCGCGGCCGCCCGCGCCGGTGCTGTTCGCCTGCAGGGCGGGGGCCAGCGGCCAGCGCATGCCGCCTTCGGCGTCGATCCGTCCGGTGATCAGGTTCAGCGCCTCGATCAGCCAACTGCACAGCGTGCCGAACGGTTGGGTGCAGGTGCCGATGCGGCCGTACAGCGCCGCGCGCGGCGCATCGCGCAGCGCCTCGGCGAGCCGGCGGATCGTCGACGCCTCCAGTCCTGCGCCCGCAGCCGTGCGCTCGGGCGTGAACCCGGCCACGGCCGCCTGCAGCTCGGCGAGACCGGCGACGAGCCCGTCGGCGGCGCCGAGGCGCGGCGCGCCCTCCGCCAGAAGATGCTGCAGCATGCCGAGCAGCAGGAAGGCGTCGCCGCCCGGGCGGATCGCGTGATGTTCGTCGGCGACCTGGGCGGTTTCGCTGCGCCGCGGATCGATCACGATCAGCCTGCCGCCGCGGTCGCGCAGCGCGCGCGCCTTGCCGCGGAAATCGGGGACGGTCCACAGGCTGCCGTTGCTCGCGATCGGATTGGCGCCGAGCACGATCAACAGATCCGTGCGCTCGATGTCGGGCACCGGAATGCTCATCCAGTGCCCGTACATCAGGCCGCAGGCGACATGCTTGGGCATCTGGTCGAGGGTCGAGGCGCTGAACACGTTTGGCGTGCCGGCGGCGCGCGTCAGTCGCGGCATATAGAACTGCAGCCCGAGCTTGTGCACGACCGGATTGCCGAAGCTCAGCGCCAGGGTGCGGCGGCCGTGCGCTTCGAGCAGCGGCGGCAGGCGACGTTCGATCTCGGCGAACGCCTCCTCCCAACTGCAGGCGTCCCAGCGCGCCTCCGCGCCGCGTCCGCGCCGGATCATCGGCGTGCGCAGACGATCCGGGTCGTCGTGCAGATCCTTCAGCGCGACGCCCTTGGGGCAGAGGTAACCCCGGCTGAAGACATCGTCCCTGTCGCCGCGAACGGCGACGACCTCGTCCCCGCGCAGTTGCACGCTCAGGCCGCAGGCGGCTTCGCAGAACGGGCAGATCCGCTGCGCGGTGCGGGTCTCGTCGTGGGGCTGGGTCATGGCGTGCGCGTGCTCCGCTGTCCGGCGTCTCCGTCGTGCTCGATTGTGCGACAAAACCGCGCGAACCGCGCGACGCCGGGGTCAGGCGCGATCGGGAAACCGACTCGCATACGCCGCCAGCAATTCCTGCGCGATCGAGGCGCCGGCCAGCGCCGTGATGTCGGCGTGATCGAACGGCGGCGAGACCTCGACCACGTCCATGCCCACGATCCGCAACCCGGCGAGCCCGCGGATCAGACGCAGGGCGGTGTGGGTGTCGAAGCCGCCGACCACCGGCGTTCCGGTGCCGGGGGCGAACGCAGGGTCGAGGAAGTCGATATCGAAACTCACGTAGCACTTGCGGTCGCCGACGCGCTCGCGGATCGCGGCGATGCAGGCGTCGACGCCGTGGGCGTGCAGCCAGCGCGCGTCGAGCACGCGATAGCCGTGCGTGTCCGGATTGAGCGTGCGCATGCCGACCTGGATCGAATGCGTCGGATCGACGATGCCGGTCCTCGCCGCGTGCCAGAACATCGTGCCGTGGTCGACGCGCTCGTCGCGGTCTTCCCACGTGTCGCTGTGGGCGTCGAAATGGATCAGCGACAGCGGACCGTGGCGCTCATGCAGCGCCTGCAGGATGGGATAAGTGATGAAGTGGTCGCCGCCCAGCGCGAGCGCGGTCGTGCCCGCCTCGACGAAGCCGCGGAACGTCTCGCGCAGCGCATCGGGAACGCGCTCAGGGCGGCCGTGATCGAAATAGACATCGCCCCAGTCGATGACGTTCAGTCGTTCGCAGGGATCGAAGCCCCACGCGTACGGCGCGCACCAGGCCAGCGAGGCGGAGGCCGTGCGGATCGACCGTGGCCCCAGTCGCGTGCCCGGACGGTTGGTCGTGGCCAGATCGAAGGGCACGCCGACCACGGCGACATCGACGCCGGCGAGGTCCTTCGTGTACGTCCGGCGCAGGAAACTCAGTGCACCGGAGTAGGTGGGTTCGGCATGCGTGCCGTAGGGCGAAATACGGGTGAACGCCTGGTCGATCGCATTCGGATCGACGGCGGTGGCGGAGCGGATGGAATCGTTCGTGCGCGTCATGACAACACCGGTGCAGAGTCGCTCGTCGTTCGCCGGGACGCGCGATACCGGTATCGAATCAGCGTGACTGCGCCTGCTTCATCCAGCGGAGGACCAGTCCGGGAATCATGGTGGCCGCGGGACCGCGCAGCCATTCGTAGCCCTGCGGAAGCGTTTCCATCTCGGGCGAGCACAGCACTTTCTCGGCCTCCCTCCGGGCGTATCCGGTGAGCGACGCGGCCGGATACACGGTCAGCGAGGTACCGACGACCAATACCTTGTCGGCGGTGGCCGCCTCGTCGGCGGCCTCGTCCATCGCGGGTACGGCTTCGCCGAACCAGACGATGTCGGGGCGCAGTTGAAAACCGTCCTCGCACACGTCGCCGATACGGATCGGCGACGCGCCGATGTGGCTGCGCAGGCGCCGAGGCGATGTGCCCCGCGCCCAGGTCAATTGTCCATGCAGATGGACGACGCGGGTCGAGCCCGCGCGTTCGTGCAGGTCGTCGACGTTCTGGGTGACGATCACGACCTCGTACTTCGATTCCAGATCGGCCAGCGCGCGATGGGCTGCGTTGGGCTGTGCCTGTGCTGCCAGCGCACGGCGTTCGTTGTAGAACTCCAGCACGAGTTCCGGATGCTTGCGCCAGCCTTCCGGACTCGCGAGCTGGCGCCAGTCGTGATTGCGCCACAGGCCGTTCGCGTCGCGGAAGGTCGGCAAACCGCTCTCGGCGCTGATGCCGGAGCCGGAGAGAACGACGATCTTGGCCTTTTGCATGCGGTTCGTTTCCTCTCGGCATCAATGCCCGGTCGAGGCGCGAAGGCTGTAGCTGCGCTGCGGGTCGTCGATCTCGCACTGGATGTCGGCCAGGCGCCAATCGCCGCCCTCGCGGACCCAGCGATAGCGGTCCTTCCAACGATACGTGCCGCCATCGTAGCGATCGAGAAACGAGACGACGACATCTGCGACCATCGGGCCGACGAACCGCTCGGGCGCGACTTCGTAGTCATCGTACGAGCCATCCGAGCAGATGAAACTGAATTCGACATGGGGAGGTTTGTCGTTCGGATAGCGCAGGCTGCTGATTCCGCTCTCGACGGACGCTTCGAGGAGCGAGCGGTGGAACGCACGACCGAGGATCGTGCGCAACGCTTCCAGTTCCCTCAAGTCCGGCAGGCCGACGCTGCGGTAGGTTTCGATGAAACTGCGCGTGCGGGCGATCGGATCGGAATCGCGATCGATGGCCCGCGCCGATACCGGAGGCGCACCGGACACGGGCGGGATGGATGCGAGCAGGGCCGTCGCCAACGCAACCGATGGCCGCCATGCCGCATCGGGCGACCTCGCATGCGAACGACCAGGAGTGCGGGCGACGGTCATTTCATCGTCGGCATCACGAATTCCGCATGGTGCGTGTCCGGCCAACGCGCCGTCACGGTCTTCAGACGCGTGTAGAAGCGCACGCCGTCCGGGCCGTGGACGTGCAGCGGGCCGAAGATCGAGCGCTTCCAGCCGCCGAAGCTGTGGAAGGCCATCGGTACCGGGATCGGCACGTTCACGCCGACCATGCCGGCCTGCACACGATGGGCGAACTCGCGCGCGGCGCCGCCGTCGCGGGTGAAGATCGCGGTGCCGTTGCCGTATTCGTGTTCGTTCACCAGGCGCAGCGCGGTGTCGAAGTCCGGCACGCGCACCACGCACAGCACCGGGCCGAAGATTTCCTCGCGGTAGATCGACATCGCCGGGGTCACCCGATCGAACAGGCAGCCGCCGAGGAAGAAGCCGTCGGGGTGGCCGTCGACCGCATGCCCGCGACCGTCGACGACCAGCGTGGCGCCTTCGGCCACGCCGGTATCGACATAGCCGCGCACCTTGTCGCGATGCGCGGCGGTGACCAGCGGACCCATTTCGGGATCGAGACAGCCGGGACCGACCTTCAGCGCGGCGACCTTGGGCGCGAGCTGTTCGACCAGCGCATCGGCGGTGGCGTTGCCGACGCACACGGCCACGGAGATCGCCATGCAGCGTTCGCCGGCGGAGCCGTAGCCGGCGCCGAGCAGCGCCGACACCGCGCCGTCGATGTCCGCGTCGGGCAGCACGACCATGTGGTTCTTGGCGCCGCCCAGCGCCTGCACACGCTTGCCGTTGGCGCTGCCGCGGGCGTAGATGTACTCGGCGATCGGCGTGGAGCCGACGAAACTGATCGCCTGCACCCGCGATTCGTCGAGCAGCGCGTCGACCGCGACCTTGTCGCCGTGGACGACGTTGAACGCGCCGTCGGGCAGACCGGCCTGTTTCAGCAGATCGGCCATGAAGATCGACGCGGACGGGTCGCGTTCGGAGGGCTTGAGCACGAACGTGTTGCCACAGGCGAGGGCGACCGGGAACATCCACAGCGGCACCATCGCCGGGAAGTTGAACGGCGTGATGCCGGCGACCACGCCCAGCGGCGCGTACTCGGTCCACGAGTCGACGTCGCGGCCCACGTTCATCGAATGCTCGCCCTTGAGCAGATGCGGAATGCCGCACGCGAATTCGACGACTTCCAGGCCGCGGGTCACTTCGCCGCGGGCGTCGGAGAGGACCTTGCCGTGCTCGGAGGTGATGATCGCCGCGAGATCGCCGGCGTGGCGTTCGAGGAGCTCCTTGAACCGGAACATCACCCGCGCACGGTTGAGCGGCGTGGTCGCGGCCCAGGCCGGAAACGCGGCCTGCGCGGCGTCGACCGCCGCGCGGACGTCGTCGACGGACGCCAGCGGGACGCGTTTCGCGATCGCGCCGGTAGCGGGATCGAACACGTCGGCGTAGCGATCGGCGCGTTCGTGCGAATGCCCGGCGATGTGATGCGGAATCGTGTTCATGCCTGTCACCTGCCGCGCAGAGCGGGCCTCGGCCCGCCGCGTCTTGTCCGTCGGGATCGGCGCCGCGGCCCGGAAGCCGCTCGACCGCGCCGAACGATCAGCCCAGCGCTTTCGCCGCCGGGACGTACTCGTAGCCCAGATCGTCGGCGACCGCCTTGTAGGTGATCTTGCCGGCGTGCACGTTGAGGCCGTTGAGCAGGTGCTCGTCGTCGAGCATCGCCTTCTTCGCGCCCTTGTTCGCCAGCTGCACCGCGAAGGGCAGGGTGGCGTTGGTCAGCGCGAAGGTCGAGGTGCGGGCGACGCCGCCGGGCATGTTGGCGACGCAATAGTGGATCACGCCGTCCACTTCGTACGTCGGCGCCTGATGGGTGGTGGCCTTCGAGGTCTCGAAGCAGCCGCCCTGGTCGATGGCCACGTCGACCAGCACCGAGCCCGGGCGCATCAGCTTGAGCTGTTCGCGCGAGACCAGCTTCGGCGCCGCGGCGCCGGGGATCAGCACCGCGCCGATCACCAGGTCGGTCTCGGGCAGGCGTTCCTCGATGGCGTCGTGGGTCGAGTAGATCGTGGTCAGCTGGTGACCGTACAGTTCATCGAGATACTTCAGGCGGTCGAGCGAGCGGTCGAGGATGGTGACGTGCGCGTTCATGCCCATCGCCATGCGCGCGGCGTTGATGCCGACCACGCCGCCGCCGATCACCAGCACTTCCGCGGGCTTCACGCCGGGGACGCCTCCGAGCAGCACGCCGGAACCGCCCTGCGCCTTTTCCAGCGCATGCGCGCCGGCCTGGATCGACATGCGTCCGGCGACTTCCGACATCGGCGCCAGCAGCGGCAGGCCGCCCTTGCGGTCGGTGACGGTTTCGTAGGCGATCGCGGTGCAACCGGATTTGACGAGGCCGGCGGTCTGGTCCGGATCGGGCGCGAGGTGCAGATACGTATAGAGCACCTGGCCTTCGCGCAGCATCGCGTATTCGACCGGCTGCGGTTCCTTCACCTTGATGATCATTTCGGCGCGGCGGAAGATGTCCTCCGCGGTGTCGACGATCTCGGCGCCCGCCTTCTGGTACATCTCGTTGGTCAGGCCGATCGCCTTGCCGCCGTCGCGCTGGATCATGACCTTGTGGCCATGGCCGACCAGTTCGCGCGCACCGGCCGGCGTGAGGCCGATGCGGTATTCGTGATTCTTGATTTCCTTGGGGACGCCGATCAGCATGGCCGTGTACCGTGGATGAGGAGTTGGGAGGCGCGCATTAGGCCGTTTCGGCGATCACATGCGCAAGGGTCCGGAAGATACGGTCGATGTGCTCGCGTTCCAGGATCAGCGGCGGGGACAGGGCGATGACGTCGCCGGTCACCCGGATCAGCAGATTCTCGCGATGGAAGCAGCGGGTGAACACATCATAGGCGCGGGTGCCGGGCGCGCCCGGACGCGGCGCCAGCTCGATCGCGCCGATCAGGCCGATGTTGCGGATGTCGACCACGTTCGGCAGCCCGCGCAGGGCATGGATCGCGTCGGCCCAGTGGTCCTCCAGCTCGATCGCCTTCTCGAACAGGTTCTCCTCGAGGTAGGTGTCGAGCGTCGCCAGGGCCGCCGCGCAGGCCAGCGGATGACCGGAATAGGTATAGCCGTGGAACAGCTCGATCATGTTGTCCGGGCCGTTCATGAAGGCGTCGTGGATGCGATCGGCCACGAACACGGCGCCCATCGGGACGCAACCGTTGGTCAGACCCTTGGCGGTGGTGATGATGTCCGGCATCACGTCGAAGCGCTGGGCGGCGAAGGCCTTGCCGACGCGGCCGAAGCCGGTGATGACTTCGTCGAAGATCAGCAGAATGCCGTGTTTGTCGCAGATCTCGCGGATGCGCTGCAGGTAGCCCTTCGGCGGCAGCACCACGCCGGCGGATCCCGCCACCGGTTCGATGATGACC
This sequence comes from Pseudomonadota bacterium, assembly GCA_049324395.1. Lineage (GTDB taxonomy): Bacteria > Pseudomonadota > Gammaproteobacteria > Xanthomonadales > Xanthomonadaceae > Lysobacter_I. The sequence goes on along the minus strand of JBMOOY010000035.1, from coordinate 58,789 downwards.
GCGGCGATCGTGCTGGCGTCGTGCAACGCAACCATGCGTTCCAGGTCCTCCGCCAGTTCGAGGCCGTGTTCCGGCAGGCCGCGGCTGAAGGCGTTGCGTTCGAGATCGAGCGTGTGGCGCAGATGGTCCACGCCCGGCAGCAGGCTGCCGAAGAACTTGCGGTTGTTGGGCAGGCCGCCGACCGAGATGCCGCCGAAGCCGACGCCGTGGTAGCCCTTCTCGCGGCCGATCAGTCGGGTGCGATGGCCCTCGCCACGGGCGCGGTGGTAGGCGAGGGCGATCTTGAGCGCGGTATCGACGGACTCCGAACCGGAGTTGGTGAAGAACACCCGGTTGAGATGCGGCGGGGCGATGGCGGCCAGACGTTCGGCGAGCGCGAACGGCAGCGGGTGTCCCATCTGGAAAGTCGGCGCGAAATCGAGGGTGGCGATCTGCTGCTGCACGGCCTCGACGATGCGCGGGCGCGCGTGGCCGGCATTGCAGCACCACAGGCCACCGGTCCCGTCGAGGATCTCGCGCCCGTCGACCGAGCGATAGAACATGCCGGACGCGCTGGCGAGCAGGCGGGGTTCGGCCTTGAACTGGCGGTTGGCCGAGAAGGGCATCCAGAACGCGTCCATCGCATCCGGCGCCCGCGTGGCCTGGCGGGCGTAATGTTCGGCGTAACCGTCGCCGGGCGAGTCGGAAGCAGTGTCGCTCATCTGATGCTCCGGGCCGGACATGTGCCGGCAGAGGTCGATGGGAGAAGCTTACCGCGTTGAAAAAACTTTACAACCGATGCGAAAATTCGGCCGATTCTGCTGCGGTGCGGAATAGGTGTAAAGTATACCGCTACAGCAAAGTCGACGGATTTCGATGGATATCGGTGCACGCCTCCAGCTCGTCCGCAAGACCAAGGGCCTCAGTCAGCGCGAGCTGGCGAAACGTGTCGGCGTCACCAACAGCACGATCTCGCTGATCGAACAGAACAAGGTCAGCCCTTCGGTCAGTTCGCTGAAGAAGGTGCTCGACGGCATCCCGATCTCGCTGGCCGATTTCTTCACCCTCGACCTCGACGCCGGCCCGGTCGACAGCCCGTTCTACGAACCCGGGGAGCAGCCGGACGTCGGCAACAACGACATCCATTATTTCCTGGTCGGCCAGCGTCGGCCGCAGCGCCAGATGTGCATCCTCCGCGAGGTGATGCCGCCGGGCACCGATACCGGCGAGAGCATGCTGGTGCATGAAGGCGAGGAGGGCGGCGTGATCGTGGCGGGACAGGTCGAGATCACCGTGGGCGACCGCGTCCGCGTGCTTGGCCCCGGCGAGGCCTATTACTTCGAAAGCCGCATCCCGCACCGGTTCCGCAACGTCGGCGACGGCGATGCGGTGATCGTCAGCGCCAACACGCCCGCCACGTTCTGAGGACATCCGCTTGAACGCACCCCGCACCCGCGACGACTGGCAGGCGCTGGCCGACGGCCTGCATATCCGGACCCAGGCCTTCATCGATGGTCGCTACGTCGATGCCGCCAGCGGCAAGACCTTCGACTGCCTCAGCCCGATCGACGGGCGTTCGCTCGGCCGGGTCGCGGAATGCGAATCCGAGGACATCGAGCGCGCCGTGGCCGCGGCGCGGCGCAGTTTCGAAGCCGGCGTCTGGGCGAATACCAAGCCCACGCATCGAAAGAAAGTTCTCATCAAGTTTTCACAACTGATTGAAAAATATGGCGATGAGTTGGCCGCGCTCGAGTCCATCGACATGGGCAAGCCGGTCGGCGACGCCCGCGCGGTGGATGTGGCCGCCACGATCCGCTGCATGGCCTGGACGGGGGAGGCGATCGACAAGGTCTACGGCGAAGTCGCCGCTACCGGCCCGGACGAACTCGGCCTGATCACCCGCGAACCGCTCGGCGTCGTCGGCGCGATCGTGCCCTGGAATTTCCCGATGCTGATGGCGACGTGGAAGATCGCGCCGGCGCTGGCCACCGGCAATTCCGTGGTGCTCAAACCGTCGGAGAAGTCGCCGCTGACCGCGCTCCGGCTGGCGGAAATCGCCCTTGAGGCGGGCATCCCGGCCGGCGTGCTCAACGTCGTGCCCGGCTTCGGCAAGGGCGCGGGCGAACCGCTGGCGCTGCACATGGACGTCGACGGTCTGGTCTTCACCGGTTCGACCGCCGTCGGCAAGCATCTCCTGCAATGCGCCGGGCGCTCGAACATGAAGCGCGCCTACATGGAGTGCGGCGGCAAGAGCCCGAACATCGTGTTCGCCGATGCGCCGGATCTGGAACAGGCCGCGCAGGCCGCGGCCGGCGGGATCTTCTTCAACCAGGGCGAAGTCTGTACCGCCGCGTCGCGACTGCTGGTCGAACGTTCGGTCAAGGACGCGTTCGTCGCCGCGGTGGTCGAGGCGGGCAGGGCCATGCAGCCGCGACATCCGTTCGAGCCCGGCGCGCCGATGGGCGCGATGGTCGACGAATCCCAGACCGCCCGGGTGCTGGATTACATCGCCCGAGGCCAGGCCGACGGCGCCCGTCTGGTCCTGGGCGGCCGCCGCGCGGACACCGTCCCCGGCGGTTGTTACATCGAACCGACGATCTTCGACGGGGTCGAGCACGGCCACACCATTTCCCGCGAGGAGATCTTCGGGCCGGTGCTGTCGGTGATCGCTTTCGACGACGAAGCCGAGGCCCTGCGCCTGGCCAACGACACCGATTACGGCCTCGCCGCCGGCGTGTGGACCCGCGACATCGCCAAGGCCCACCGCATGGCGCGGAAACTGCGCGCGGGCAGCGTCTGGGTCAACTACTGGGACGGCGGCGACATGACCGCGCCGTTCGGCGGCTACAAGCAGTCGGGCAATGGACGCGACAAGTCCCTGCACGCGTTCGAGAAATACACCGAAGTCAAGGCGACCTGGATCAATCTGGCGACCTGAGGGCCGGTCCCGAAAGGCATCCGGCCGCATCGCATCGGAGGCGCACGATGAGGCGGCGCGACGGACACCCCGAGGCGCAACTGCCGTTCCTCGACCGACGCGAGGCCGCGCAGCGGCTGGCCGAAGCCCTCCTGCGCTATCGCGGCCAGTGGCCCCTGATCCTGGCCATTCCGCGCGGCGGCGCGCCGCTGGGACGGGTCCTCGTCGACGCGCTGGGCGGCGACTTCGACCTGGTCCTGGTGCGCAAACTCGGAGCCCCGGGCGACCCGGAGTTGGCCATCGGCGCCATCGACGACACCGGCGCCATCCATCTCAACGCGACCGCCGAACGGGTCGGCGCGGACCGTGCCTACATCCGCCATGAAGCGGAACGACAGCGGGCCTTGCTGGAGCGCCGGCGAGCGCTGTACCGGTCGGATCGTCCGGCCGTCGACATCGCCGGTCGACCGACGATCGTGGTCGACGACGGCTTGGCGACCGGGGCGACGATGATCGCGGCCCTCGATGCCGTGCGGGCGCGTCGTCCGCAACGATTGATCTGCGCGGTTCCGGTGGCGGCGCGCGATAGCCTGGATGAGGCCGCGCGCCACGCGGACGAGGTCGTCTGTCTGGCGACGCTCGAACCGTTCCTGTCGGTAGGCAGTTACTACCGGAATTTCGACCCGGTCGAAGACGAAGCGGTCGTGCGGCTGCTGGCCGGAAGCGAGGCCTGATCCCGACCGGCGGTATTTCGTCTTTTACATAATATGCATTATGCGAAATTATGGATGAGCCGAATCGGCCACGCCCCACCGCCCTCGTGGCGATTCCAGACCACCGCGGCAGCCTCACCTTTCTGGGATAATCAAGGGCTTGCCGCCTGTCGCGGCCCAGCCCTGGAGTGTCCGGATTTGAGCGTCGTACCCGCGGAGACCGCCTTGTTCTCCGTGCTCCCCGAAGGCGTATTCGGGCCGCTGGCGTCGCCCAACCGCAGACATTACTGGCGGCTGCTGTGCCGCGTGTTCGACGAGTTTTTCGGCCCGGACGCGCCATTGCCGCCCAGCGCCGGCTTTCCGCGACGCGAGATCGTGTCCGCGATCGAGCGCTATCTGCTGACCGACGACCCCTGGGATGCCGACGACGGCGAAGCCCCCGACAGTCCGCTGGCCGTCCGCGCGGCCACGGTCTATGACCGTTTCCGTCAGGCCGGCTGGCTGCGCCAGGAACGCATCGGCGCCCGCGAGATGGTGTCGATGCCGCATGCGGTGGCGCGCCTGCTCGGCCTGCTGGTCGATTTCGCCGAGCGCGGTCCGGCCTTTCTCGGCGCCAAGGTGCGCTCGATCGAACTGCTGTTGCGACAGGTCGCCGACGGCGCAGCCCAAGGCGATGCCCTCGACGAGGCCGCCGATCAGGCCCGGCAACTGCTGACCCACGTCGCCTCGCTCGGCGTGCAGGTCCGCGAACTGATGCCGGAGCTGAGCCGGGCCGAGTCCACCGCGGTCTTCGCGCGTCATCTCTTCGAGCGTTACGTCGGCGAACTGTTCGTCGGCGATTACGCGGAACTGCACAACGCCGATCATCCGCTGGCGCGGCGGACGAGCATCCTGGCCATGGCGCGCGGACTGGAACACGGTCCGATCCGCGAGTCGCTGTTGGCCTGGTACACCGCGCATACGCCCGGCGGCGATCCCGCCCGGGCCGAGCAGCGCTTCGGCCGCAGCCTGCGAAGGCTGCAGGAAATCGACCGGATCGACGAATATCTCGGTCGTTTGGACGACGATATCCGCCAGGCCAATCGACGTGCGCTGGCCTTTCTCGATTACCGCCTGCGCGCACCGGACCACCTGGACGCCCTGCTCCGGCGCGCCTGCCGCGGCGCGCTCGCGGCGCCCGAGGACGCGCTGCGCATGCCGGTCGGGCCGGGCGGGCTGATGGACGAACAGCGTCTGCGCCCGCCGAAGGCCAAGCCGAGGCCGATCCCGCGCACCGCGAACCTGCAGGCCGAACCCTCGCCGGAGCAACTCGCGCGACTGAACCTGCTGCGCCGGATCAAGCGGGCGCGGCTGGTGCTGCCCGAGGATCTCGGCCGTTATCTCGAGCGTCACTGGCAGGGGCGCGCGGTGCTCGATTCGAGGGCGCTGGACATCGCCACCATCGAGGATTTCCGCGCCTACCAGACCCTGATCACCCTCGCCCTGCGCAGCCGGCGCAAGGGCGGCCTCCGCCGCGACGACCCCCTGCAGCGTCTGCTGCGCGGGTTCAGCGTCGAACTGCTCGAAGGCGAACACGGCGGCAACGGCTACCTCCACGCGCCGCGCTTCGTACTGCGCCGCACCGACGACTCGACCGGCCCACGCAGGCCCCGCAAGGCGACCTCCGCATGAAACGCTCCTGGGCCACTCTCGGCCAACTCTCCGGCGGCCTGTACGTGCCGCAGGATTTCGAACGCGCCGCCTACCGGCTGGTCACCGAACAGGTGCTCTACGCCAGCGATCGCGGCTCGAAGAACGCCTACCACCTGGTCGAAACCTGGTTCGCCGATTTCGTCGCCGCGGTCGAGCCGCTCGGCATCCGCCTCGAGCGCAACGCGCACTATCGCTACATCGTCGCCCTGCCCGCCCACGGCGAAGGCACCGCGGTGTCGCTCGAACAGACCCTGTTGATGCTGGTGCTGCGCCAGCGCTACGACGCGGCCATGCGGCAGGGGCTGATCGAGGATCAGGGCGAGGTGATCGTGGAACTGCCCGAGTTGCAGGAGGCCTATCAGACCCTCGCCGGCCGGCCGATGCCCGAGGTCGGCGTGCTGCGCGAGACGCTGCGCGCCCTGCGTCGCTGGTCGGTGGCGAAACAGATCGACTGCGAGCCCGACGACCCGCAGCCGTTCCGGATCGTGGTCCGCCCTGCGATCGTCGAGATCGTCGGCGCGCAATGGTTGCAGCGACTGGATCAGCACAACCGCGACGACGACGAGGGCCTCGACGACGATGCCGACAACGAAGGGGCGGACACCGACGATGCGACTGCTTAAGCGCGCCCATCTCGTGCAGTTCTTCCTGTTCGAGGCCGAAACCCTCGAGCTGGACCCGACCACTGCGGTCATCGCCCCGAACGGCGCGGGCAAAAGCGCCCTGCTCGACGCCCTGCAGATCGTGATGCTCGGCGCCGACCGCAACACGATCCGTTTCAACGCCCAGGCCGGCGGCAGCCATCGCGCGCGCAGCATCCGCGACTACTGCCTCGGCGTGTACCGTGCGGGCGACGACGGCCGCGTGCGCAAGACCGCGACCACCTACATCAGTCTGGTATTCGAGGACACCCGCACCGGTGAACCGCTCACCGCCGGGATCGCGCTCGGCGCTTCCGAGGACGAGCCCGAGCATCGCATCCACGGCCTGTATCTCCTGCCGCGCGTGGCGTTGACGCTCGAAGACCACGTCGAGACGAAAAAGGGGCGCGAGCTTCCGCTGACCTGGCCGCAGTTCCGCGCCGCCATCGCCGCGCGCTGCAAGGCCGCCGGCAGCAAACCGGAACTGCACTCGACCAGCGATCGCTTCCTGCGCGATCTGCTGCTGCAACTGCGTCCCGGCGACAACGCGCACATCGACCCGACCGCCTATCGCAAGGCGTTCCAGAACGCGCTGAACCTGCAGCGGGTCAACGATGTCGATCACTTCGTGCGCACGCTGGTCGCCGAAGAGCGGCCGACCGACATCACCCGATTCCGCGCGCTGCTCGAAGGATTCCGTCTGATCAAGGAAAAGATCGAACAGGTCGCGCAGCGCATTTCCGCTGCGGAAACGGTGGAACAGCTTTATCGCAAGGTCGCCGGCCATGCGACCCGTGCCGCGTCCTATCGCGCGCTGGCCGCCGAGTATCGCCGCGACGCGCATGCCGAGCAGGTCGATGCCGCCGAGGAGGCGTTGGCCGGATTGCAGGACGCCGCCACGCGCACCGCGCGCGCCCTGGAACAGGCCCGCAGCGATCGCGGGAGCGCGCGGCAGCAGGCGGAAGAAGCGCATCGACGACTGCAGGGGACGCGCGGCTATCAGGAGCAGTCCTCGTTCGACGAGATCGCCGGCCGCGACCGCGAGGAACTGGCCCAGCTCAAGCGCGAACTGATGCGCAACGCGGGTTTCGTGCGCGACCTGCTGGCGAACGCGTCGAAACTCGACCTGCCCGGCCTCGATGCCGACGCCCTCGTCCGCGCCGCCGCACCCTGGGGCGCGCTGTACGCGCAGCTTGCGGAATCCGCGCCGGACGCCGGCATCGCCCACGCGCCCGAAGCGCTGCACGCGCAGCTTCTGGACGCGCTGCGTGCGGCCGCACCGGCGATGGCGCATGTCGCCGCGCGCGCGCACGAAGCGCGCAGCGAACTCGAACAGGCGCGCCAGCGCGCGAAGCACGCGACGCAGAACCAGGCGCGGTTGCAGGCCGGTCAGGCCGAGCTGCGCGCGGACGTGATCCGGCTGATGGCCTACCTGCAGGAGGCCGACATCCCCTGTCGTCCGGTCTGCGACCTCGTGCAGGTGAGCGATCCCGATTGGCAGCCCGCGATCGAAGCCTACCTGCGCACGCACGTCGAAGCGCTGCTGGTGCCGGCCGAACACGAGGAACGCGCGGTGAAACTGTATCGCTCGCTGCAGGGCGGGCGGGCGGTCTACGGTGTGAAGCTCGCGCTCGGCGGGCAGGCCCGCCCGGGCCGCGAATCGCGCGGCGAGGACGGCCAGGTCGCCGCCCTGCTCCGGGGCGACGCCCAGGCGGTGGCCTATCTGCGCCGCCAGCTCGGCGAATTGCGTTGCATCGACACCGAAGCCGAGGTGGTGCGCTCGAAACAGGGGCTCACCCGCGATGGGCTGGTGGCGAAGGGCGGCGGCGTGGAGCGATTGCGCCTGCCGGCCGCGAGCGAACTGAAGATCGGCGCATCCGACAACCGCGAGCGGTTGAAGCTGCTGCGCGAGGAAGGCGAGCGCGCGACGCGCGAGATTCGCCGGCTCGAGACCGTGTACGAAGCGCTGCAGGCCCGGGTCGCGGACTGGGCCCGGATCGGCGACGCCGAGCACGCGGCGCAGACCGTGCACGGCGTGCTGCTGCGGCATCGCGAAGCCGAAGCCCGCTATGCCGCCCTGCGCGAGACCCACGCGGCGATGGCCGATCCGGATCTGGTGCGACTCAGCGAGCAGGCGCATGCGCTCGACGCGCGCTGCCGCGAGCTCGACGATCTGGTCGAATCGCTGTCCGGTCGCGAAGCCATCGCCCGCAACGACATCGCCAAGGCGCAGCAGGCGCTCGATCGACTCGCCGCCGAAAGCGACGCGATCGCCCGCGCCGCGGTCGAGGCGTTCCGCCATGCCGATGTCGATCCGAATCTGGTCGAGCAGCATCGCGACGAACTCGACGAAAAACTGCCGGAGCTGTCCGATCGCATCGCCCGCGCGCAGAGCCGCGCCGACGACGCCGACAAGGCGCTCAACGGCGTCCTGCCGGAAGCCTGGTCCGGATTGGCGCAGTACGCCAAGGATCATGGCGTCGCCTTCGACGCCGAGCCGCAGGATTGGCGCCGGGCCGGCAGCCTGTTGCAGGCCGAGATCGCATATCTGAAGGACACGGAACTGGTGCAGCATCAGGCCAGGGCCGACGAGGCCTACGCCACCGCGGTGTCGACCTTCCGCAGCAACGTCGCGTCGGCCCTGTACGACAATTTCAAGCGTCTGGAGCAGCAGATCCATCGCCTGAACCGGACCCTGAAGCAGAGTCCGGCGTTCTCGAACAACGAGCGCTACCAGTTCCGCTGCGAAGTGGCGCCGGAATTCAAGGACCTGCACCGCTTCATCCACAAGGTCGCCGACATCGGCGACACCGATACGTTGTTCGGGAGCGCCGGCGAAGTGCCCGCCGCGTTCCGCGATATCGTCGAGGACCGCGTCGGCGGCCGCGGCAGCGCGCCCTCGCCGCTCGACGACTATCGCCGGTTCTTCAATTTCGAGGTCAACATCCATCAGGAGCAGCGCGTCATCGGCACGCTCAGCGAACGCATGCGTTCCGGCTCCGGCGGCGAGCACCGCGCGCCGATGTACGTGATCGCCGGCGCCGCACTGGCTGCGGCCTACGGCAAGCGCGACGGCGAACTCGGCGGCCTCGGTCTGATCATGCTCGACGAATTCGGCGACAAGATCGACGCGCAGAACGCCCGCGCGACCACCGAATACCTGCGATCGCTCGGGCTGCAGCTGATCCTCGCCGCACCCGACACCGCCCAGGGCACGCTCACGGGCGTGCTCGACAGCTACATCGAACTGTTCCGCGACGGGCCGCTGCTGCAGGTCGAACGCATCCAGGTCACCGACGCCGGCCGGGCCCTGCTGCACAGCGACCAGTTCGCGCTGCATCCGGAACTGCTTGCGGAGGAAGTCGCGCGGATCGAGGCGGAACGGGCGTCATCGTGAGCGTTGCGCGCAAGACCCTGCAGCGTCTGCTTGCCGCCGGCGAGCGAGCGTGGGCGCGCGGATCGGACAAGTCGACGGAATTGCCGATGACGCCGTCCAGCTGTCCGGAGTATTGCAGCCTGCGTACCTTGAGCGAAACGCTAGCCTACGAAGCGGAACTCGAAATCGCCGCACGCGACGGCGCGATCGACATCCAGCGCCAGCGGTTCACTGATGATCCGCGGATCGAACGGATCCGATTGCGCGATCTCGCCAGACTCGGTGCGCACCTCGGCGAAACCACTCTCGTTGCACGATTCGCGGCGGCGGAAGCCCTATTGGCGGAACACGCCGCGCGACATCCGGCCATCGTGAACGCCCTCGACGCGTGGCGGCGCGGCGAGAAAGTGCTTGGCAACGGTCCCGACAAGGCCCAGGATCTCGCTGACGCGGCCCATGCGATGGATCGTCGTCGCGAAGATGGTCTGCAGGAAAGTCTGCTGCGCCGCGAGAGCGTCCGTCTGTTTCGCGACAGCAAGCGACTGGAAGCGCTGACCGACTGGCTCGATCTGCTGCAAACGGGCGAACTCGTGCGATCAGGGCTCGACGATGCCCAAATTCTGGCCGGATTGGGACTGCGTCGCGAGCCATCTCCGTTGCTCATCGCCGGTCGCGGCACATTACGTGTCGGAGAGATCGACGTTCCGCTGTGTCGGCCCTATCTCGGTGCGCCAGCGGATGCCGTGCTCGCCATCGACAGTCCGGCGCGGATTCTCCTCAGTATCGAGAACCTCGCCAGTTTCCACGAAGCAGCGCGCATCCGACCAGGCGACGGTCTCCTGTTGCTCTACACCGGAGGCATGCCCTCTCCGGCCTGGCGTGCGGCCTATACGCGCCTGCTCGGGTCGTTGCCGGATCGAATCGCGCTGTATCACTGGGGCGATATCGATGAAGGCGGCTTCCGTATCGCGGCGGTACTCGCAGCCACCGCCAGCGACGCTGGCCGCATTTTGCGACCGTGGCTGATGTCGCCCGAAGACATTCCGGCCGATTTGCGCGATACCCCAGTGTCGCCGGTGTTGGCGCGACGGATGCAGCTCTGGGCGGATCGCGCCGGCTGGCCGCACATCGCCGAAGCGTTGCAGGGAATGCCATTGCGGATCGAACAGGAAGCACTCGAGCCGGCTTTTCCTCCGCAAGAGAGCGAGCTTGCGGGGGATTGATGGCTCATCCCGTCAGAATCCCTTGCACGCCGCCCACACCTCGTTGTCGAGTCGGCTGAGCAGATCGAAGGTCCGTTTCAGGCCCACCTTGTCGAGCGTGGCCTTGCGTCTGGCCTTGGCCGCTTCGCACGGCGAAGGTCCGACGGGTTTGCGGGCCGCCCCGCGGATCGCGACGGTGCGACCGCCGCCGTGGTTGCGTCGATCCATTTCGGCTTCGATCGCGCGGGTGCGCGCGCTCAGCGCGGGGTCGATCGCGGTGCGGACGAAATCGCGACTGCCGAGGCTGCGCGCGCTGCCCGCGCAGGGCATGTCCTGGTAGGACTTCACGCCGCGCGCATCGACGCAGACGTGGAGCGTGCCCGCTGCGGCGGTCGCATCGTCGCGCGGCGCGGCGATGCATGCGGCGGAGACGAACAGACCCGCGACGAGCGGTGCGATGGGCGACAGCGGCAGGAAGGCGGGGAATCGCATGGGAGGCTCCGAAGAACGCCGGATCGGCGTGTCGGCATGTTCGAGCCCGGACGGATCGGACGCCGTCGGGCATCGCCACGGATCGCCCCCGGACGCACGCGCATCGCGATGTCGGAAAAATCCGATCGGAAAAAAATCCGGATCCCGGGGAGCGTCAGCCGCCCTTCATGAGCGCCGCGACGCGGGCACCTGCCCAGACCAGCGCGAAACCCGCGATCAGGGTCAGCGACAGATAGCCCGCCATCGCCCCGACCCGCTGCGATTTCGCGAACAGCAGGCATTCGAGCATCAGCGCCGAGTAGGTGGTGAGCGCGCCGAGCACGCCGACGATCAGGAAGGCGCGCCAGTACAGCGCGGACGGCCCCCTGCCCTCCAGCCAGACGGCGATGAATCCGGCGGCGAACGCGCCGATCAGATTCGCGGCCAGCGTGCCCCAGGGCAGACCGTCGCCGAACTGCCGCAGCAGCGTGCCGCCGAGCCAGAACCGCCCGATCGCGCCGAGCGCGCCGCCCAGCGCCACGAGGAGCAGTTGCTGCCACCACAGACTCATTCAGGCGCGCCTTCCCGACCGGCCTCGGCCTGAGCCCGCGCGCGCTCGGCGCGCAGGCGGTCGAGTTTTTCCTTCAGCTTGATCTCCAGTCCGCGGTCCACCGGCCGATAGTAGATGCGCTCGCCCATGGCATCCGGGAAGCAGGTCTGCTCCAACGCCACACCTCCCGCACTGTCGTGATCGTAGCGATACCCCTTGCCGTAACCGATTTCCTTCATCAGCTTCGTCGGCGCGTTGCGCAGATGCAGCGGCACGTCCTGGGTGCCGTATTCGGCGACGTCGCGTTTCGCCGCGCCGAAGGCCATGTAGCCGGCATTCGATTTCGCGGTGCCGGCGAGATAGATCACGAGTTGCGCCAAGGCCAGATCGCCTTCGGGGCTGCCCAGACGGTCGTACGTTTCCCAGGCATCGATCGCCATCTGCAGTGCGCGCGGATCGGCCAGGCCCACGTCCTCGACCGCCATCCGGGTCATGCGCCGCGCGAGATAGGTCGGATCGCATCCGCCATCGAGCATCCGCGCCAGCCAGTAGAGTGCGGCATCGGGATTGGAACTGCGGACGGATTTGTGCAGCGCCGAGATCTGGTCGTAGAACTGTTCGCCGCCCTTGTCGAAACGCCGGGTGCGGTCGGCGAGCACCTGCTCGAGGATCGCGTCGGTAATCGTGTTGACGGTTGTGCTGACGGTCGTGCCGCCCTCCCCCGCCGTGCCTTCGCCGGCCAACTCGGCGGCGATTTCGAGGAGGGTCAATCCGCGGCGGACGTCGCCGTCGGCGGCGGTGGCGATCATGCGCAGCTGCGCATCGCCGATCCGCAGGCCGCGTCCGCCCAGGCCATGCGTGTCGTCGTCGAGCGCCCGTTGCAGCGCGACCGCGATGTCGTCGGCCGAGACCGCTTCCATCACGTGCACGCGGCAACGCGAGAGCAGCGCGGAATTCAGCTCGAACGAGGGATTCTCGGTAGTGGCGCCGACGAACAGGATGGTGCCGCGTTCGATGTGCGGGAGGAAGGCATCCTGCTGCGCCTTGTTGAACCGGTGCACCTCGTCGACGAACAACACCGTCCGCCGGCCTTCGGCGAAGCGTTGTCCGGCTTCGGCGAGAACCTGCCGGACCTCGGACAGGCCGCTCAGTACCGCGGAGATCGCGCGGAAATCGGCATCGGCGTATTTCGCCAGCAGCAGCGCGAGGGTGGTCTTGCCGCAGCCCGGCGGGCCCCACAACACCATCGAGTGGACATGGCCGGATTCGATCGAACGCCGCAGGGCGGTGCCGGGCGCGAGCAGCCGGCGCTGGCCGACCATGTCGTCGAGCGTGCGCGGCCGCATGCGCTCGGCCAACGGACGCAGGGCTTCGTTGTCGACCGCCAGCAGGTCGCGATCGCCGAACGGCGAAGCATCCGGAGCGGGCGGGCGTGGCCGTGCCATGGGCGGAAAACGAAGACCGGGCTGCGGAAAAGGGACCGCCACCTTATCAGGCGGAACGCTGCCGCGCTGGACTCAGCCGCCGCTGACGGCCGGCGCGGGCGTGACCGGCGGCGTGCCTTCCAGTACGTAGGCCACGCGCAGCCAGGTGCTGTCCTGACGGTCGTACAGGGCCTCCACCCGGGCCGGCGCGGTCCCGTCGAGACCGAAATCGGCGATGCCGCTCGCGTCGATCCGCAGGTAGCGGGTACCGGTCTCCATCGTCGCGATGCGATCCAGTTGCAGCCGGACCTGCTGGGTGCCGAATTCCTCGCCGAGCATGCCGACCACCCGGTCGTCGAGTTCGCGCACCAGTCCGGCGTCGTTGGGCACCGCGCGGCCCTCGGGGCCGACCGTACCGATGCTGAGTTCCGGATAGCCGGCGCTTTCGAGCAGCGCGTCGTAGAGGGTGGTGAAACGGAAACCGATCCAGTCCGGCGCGTTCTCGATCTGCAGCGCGCCCTGCCCGCTCACGAGCCGGTCGCGCAGACTGGTCGTCTGCACCTCGACGCGATCGAGCCGGATCTTCACCGCACGTCCGCCGAGCTGTTCCGAGAGCGCGCCGACGAGAGCGGCGGCGACCACGCCGTCGAGCGTTTCGCGTTCCTGCGCCATCGCGCTGCGCGCCTGCGGGCTGGGCGACGGCACGCGGGCGGGCTGCGCCGCTTGCGTCGTCGCGGCCCACAGCAGCGTCGCGCAGACGAGCCATCGCCACTGCCGTATCGCCGAGAGATGCGCATGCGCCGCGATCATGTCGCGGTCAACGCGGAAAACGGAGGGTGCAGGACGGCGGGTCATTCGCCGACGACATCGACGCCCTTCGGCGGGGCGAAGCGGAAGGTCTGCGGAGCGAACGCCGGATTGCGCTTCCAGCCGGTGAAGGCGATCTCGGTGCGTTGCCCGAGACTGTCGACGATCCGCATGCGTACGAGCCCCTTGGCGTCGAATCCGAGGCGGGCGTGTTGGAACGCCGCGTTCTCGGTCTGTTTGGGCAGCAGTTCGAGCCAGTCGAGGCCGCCCTCGCTGCCGGCCTCGCGGACGATGAAATCGCGATCGAGTTTCTTCGGGTCGATCAGGGCCGCGAGCGGGCTGTTCTGTTCCTCGACGCCCTGCGGGCGGACGGTGGCCTGCTTGAGGTCCGGATCGTAGACCCAGACCTTGGCGCCGTCGGCGACGATCAACTGCGGATAGGGTTTGACGTATTCCCAGCGGAACAATCGGGGCGCCGACAGCGCCACCCGTCCGGACGCGCTTTCCTTGCGCTTGCCCTTGCTGTCGAAGACCTCCTGGCTGAAGCGGCCGTCCAGTCCTTTCAGACCGCGGGTGAAGGCATCGAGCGATTCGCGGGCGCCGGCGTGGGCGACGCCGGCGAAGACGCCCAGGGCGAGCAACGGGACGAGGATGCGGGCGAACAGTCGGGCAGTCATGGCGACGCGGGAGTCCGGTGAGCGACGGGAGAAGTCTGAACGGCCGTGGCTGAACGGGATTTGGCCCACGGCCTCGGTGCGACGCGTCAGCGCGGAGGCGGCGGCGCGATCACCGTGCGGTCGCCGTTGTGCTCGGGCGCCGACACGATCCCTGCCGCTTCCATGGCCTCGATCAGGCGCGCGGCGCGGTTGTAGCCGATCTTGAGCCGGCGTTGGACGCCGGAGATCGAAGCGCGCCGGCTCTCGGTGACGATCTTGACCGCCTCGTCGTACAGCGGATCGCTTTCGTCCCCCGCCCCGCCGCCGGATTCGGGCAGACCGGTCGGGCCGACGACCACGCCGTCGCCGAGCGTCTGCACTTCCTCGAGCACGCCTTCGATGTAGTCCGGTGTGCCGCTGGTCTGTTTCAGATGCTCGACCACACGATGCACTTCCTCGTCGCTGACGAATGCGCCGTGCACGCGCTCGGGCATCGCCGTCCCCGGAGGCAGGTACAACATGTCGCCGTGACCGAGCAACGTCTCGGCGCCGGACTGGTCGAGGATGGTGCGCGAGTCGATCTTGCTCGAGACCTGGAAGGCGATCCGGGTCGGGATGTTGGCCTTGATCAGGCCGGTGATGACGTCCACCGACGGCCGCTGCGTGGCGAGGATGAGATGGATGCCGGCGGCGCGGGCCTTCTGCGCCAGGCGGGCGATGAGTTCCTCGACCTTCTTGCCGACGATCATCATCATGTCGGCGAATTCGTCGATGAACACGACGATGAAGGGCATCGGCTCCAGCGCCGGCGGCGCTTCCTGCAGGTCGGGGTTCGGCCGGAACAGCGGATCGAGCATCGGCTGCCCGGCGTCCTGGGCGTCCTTGACCTTCTTGTTGAAGCCGGCGAGGTTGCGCACGCCGACCGCGCTCATCAGTTTGTAGCGGCGCTCCATCTCGGCCACGCACCAGCGCAGGCCGTTGGCGGCCTCCTTCATGTCGGTGACCACCGGCGCGAGCAGGTGCGGAATGCCCTGGTAGACGCTGAGTTCCAGCATCTTCGGGTCGATCATCAGCATCCGCACGTCCTTGGCCGACGCCTTGTACAGCAGCGACAGCACCATCGCATTGACCGCGACCGATTTGCCCGAGCCGGTGGTGCCGGCGACCAGCAGATGCGGCATGCGCGCCAGATCGGCCACGGTCGGACGGCCGGCGATGTCCTTGCCCAGCGCGAGCGTGAGCGGGCTAGCGGACTTGTCGTATTCCTTCGAGCGCAGCAGTTCGCTGAGGTAGATCATCTCGCGCTTGGTGTTCGGCGTTTCCAGGCCGATCACCGACTTGCCCGGGATCACGTCGACCACGCGCACCGATTTCACGCTGAGGCCGCGGGCGATGTCCTTGTCCAGCGAACTGATCGAGCTGACCTTCACGCCCGGTGCCGGCTCGATCTCGAAGCGCGTGATGACCGGGCCCGGATAGGCGCCGACCACCTGGGCGTCGATGCGGAAGTCCTTGAGCTTGAATTCGATCTGCCGCGACAGGGTTTCGAGCGTGGTTTCGTCGTAGCCCTTGGGCTGCGGCTTGGGATCGTCCAGCAGCGACAACGGCGGCAGACCGCTGCCGTCGGGGACGTGGAACAGCGGGATCTGCTGCTCGCGCTTGGCGCGCTCGCTCTTCTCCACCACCGCGGGGGCCGGAGGCTCGATCTTCACCGGTTCGCGCTTGGCGCGCTTCTCGGTTTCGACCTTGCGGACCTCTTCGCGCTCCTCGCGCATGGCCCGCGCCGCCTGCCATTCGCTGGCCTGCTGGGTGCCCTTGCGCAGATAGCCGGACACCAGCGGCGGCAGCTTCAGCACCAGAGCGCCGATCCGGTCCATCACCGCGAGCCAGGACAGGCCGGTGGCGAGGGTGATCGAAATCAACAGCAGGGCGATCAGGAAGAGATTGGCCCCGACCATGCCGAAGCCGCGCAGCAGCGAGTCGCCGACCAGCCGACCGAGGATGCCGCCGGCCCCGGCCGAGAAATCCGGCGCGGCGCCGATCTTGAGGGTCAGCAGCCCGGTCGCCGCGACGACGAAACCGACGATGCCCACCAACCGCAGCGCCGGGCCGAGATCGGCATCGCCGTCGCCGTCCGCGTCCATGCCGAACAGGGCGATCCAGGCGATCGCGCCGAGGATCGGCGGCAGCAGGAACGCGACATAGCCGCAGAGATACAGCAGCACGTCCGCCAACCAGGCGCCGACGCGTCCGCCTGCGTTCTGCAGCGGCGCGGTCAGGCTGCCGGAATGCGACCAGCCGGGGTCCTGCGGCGAAAAGGTGAACAGGCAGACCAGCAGATACAGCAGGAACGGCGCGATCATGATCAGCGCGATGTCGCGCATCAGCCGCTGCCGGCCCGGGCTGGACTTCGGGGCCTCGGCCGCGGCGGCGCGACGGGGTTTGCTGCTGCGGTCGGAAAGCTCGCGTGCCACCGTGTCGGGTTACCTGAAAAAGTGCGTCCAGAGGGCTGATCTTACAGGGAAAAATCGCTTGCAGGGGAAAACCGCCGGGGCGAGTTTCGGCCCTGGCCGGTGGACCGGCGCCGCTATTATGCGGCCGCCTCCCGGTTCGTGTGGGCCGCGGTCGCCATCGGTGGTGCGGATCGCCCCGAGGGACGGGTTCGCCGGGGATGGACGCATCCGTGAACGGCATCACGCAGCGGCGCCGGGACGGTCTCCGATGCCTTGTTACACTCCAGCCTTTCCCCCGAACGGACCGACGCTGCGATGCAAAAACCGCACGCCCTGCACGCCCTGCGCCCCGCCGCCCTCGCCTTCTCGCTCGCCATCCTGGTCGCCGCGCCGCAGGCCGACGCCGCGAAGAAGCGCAAGCCCGCGGCCGCCCCGCCGAAGGCCGCGCCCGCACCCGCCGCGTGCGGCGATTTCTACGCCTTCGCGAACGCCGACTGGCTGAAGGCGCATCCCGTCCCCGGCCAGGGCGGCGTCAGCGCGCTGGGCGAACTGGCCGAGCGCGCGCAGCAACAGCAGCGCGACCTGCTCGACGACGCGATGACGTCGCCGAAGAACGGGGTACAGAAGCTGCTCGGCGATTTCTGGGCGAGCGGCCTGGACGAGGCCGCGGTCGAGCGCGACGGCGCCGCGCCGATCGCCCCGCTGCTGGCGCGCATCGACGCGATCAAGAAACCCCAGGATGTGGCGCCGGCGATCGCCGCGCTGCACCAGGTCGGCATTCCGGTGGCGTTCCACTTCACCGCCGACATCGACCTCAACAAACTCGACACCTATCTCGGCTACTTCGCGCAGGGCGGGCTCGGTCTGCCGGACGCGACTTTCTATACCCGCGGCGACGCCGAGGCGCGTTCGCTGCTCGGGCGCTACAACGGCTACGTGCAGAAGATCCTCGCGCTGTCGGGCACGCCGCAGGCGAAGCTCGCGTCCGAGGCGCAGCTGGTGATCGACCTGGAAACCCGGATCGCGCGCGTCTCCAAGTCGCAGGAGGCGCTGCGCAGCCTGCGCGCCAGCTACAACCCGGTGCCGACCAAGGATTTCGCGAAGAAATACCGCAACCTGCAGCTGGCCGCCTTCCTCAAGGCCCAGGGCGTGACCGCCGAGCAGGTGTCGATGGCCGATCCCGCGCTGTTCGCGCAGATCGACAAGCTGGTCGGCAGCCTGAAGCCCGCGCAGTGGCAGGCCTATCTGCGCTTCCAGGTGGGCAACGCGATGGCGCCCTATCTGAGCAAGAGCTGGCGCGAGGTCGAGCACGATTTCCGCGGCCGCCTGCTGCGCGGCGAGGACGAAGCGCCGGAGCGCTGGCGCCTGACCCTCGATGCCATCAACGCTTCGGCCGGCGCGATGCTGGCGCAGGAATACGTCGCCCGACATCTGCCCGATGCGACGCGCGAACGCGCCGATACGGTGGCGCGCGCGGTCAAGGAAGCGATGGGCACCGCGATCGATCGCAACACCTGGATGGACGCGCAGGCCAGGACCGAAGCCCGCGCCAAACTCGATCGGGTCAAGATCGAGATCGGCGCGCCGCGGAGCGAACTGGATTTCGCGACCCAGCCGATGGGACGCGGCAGTTTCGGGGGCAACATCCTGATCGCGTCGACCTGGCATCACCGCGAAGAGATGAGGCGCATCGGCCGCGGGAACGCCGATCGCCGTTGGGACGTGCTGCCGCAATACCCGGCGCTGACCTACGACCTCGCCCACAACCGGCTCTACGCCACCGCCGCGCTGCTGCAGGCGCCCGTACTGGACATGAAGCAGCCGTCCGCCGCGCATTTCGGCGGTTTCGGAGCGATGGTCGGCCACGAACTGAGCAGCGTCGTCGACGCCAAGGGACGCCGCATCGACGCCGCCGGCGCGCTGCGCGACTGGTGGTCGCCGGAGACCGCGGCCGGTTGGGACGCGCGCACCGCGCCGCTGTCGGCGTTCTATTCGCGATTCGCCTACCCGGGCAACAACGCGCCGAAGATCGACGGCGCGCGCACCCGCGACAGCAACGCCGCCGATCTCTCCGGCCTCGAACTGGCGTGGGCGGCCTATGCCAAGGTCGAACCCGACGCCAAGCCCGTCGATCAGCAGCATTTCTTCCGCGGCTGGGCGCGACTGTGGTCGCAGCAGCTCTCGCCGACCGCGACCGCGAACCATGCGGCCGCATCGCTGCATCCGCCCGGCGTGTGGCGCACCAACGCACCGTTGATGCAGTTGCCGGCCTTCGGCGCCGCGTTCGGCTGCAAGGCGGGCAACGCCATGCTGTTGCCGGACGCGGATCGCCTTTCCATCTGGCGCTGAGGCTGGCCTCCGCATGACGTCGGAATCCCGGAATCCCCGGCTCGCGGCGCTGCTGGACGCGCTGCGTGCGTCGCCGGACAACGGTCCGCTGCGCGCGCTGGTCACGGACGGCTGTCTCGAACACGACGACGCCGCGGCCCTGCTCGAAGCGCTGGAACTGTGCGGCCCTGCCCTGCTCGACGATCCCGCCAGGCGCGACCGGGCGATGCGGTTGCTCGCCGCCAGCGGCGAACACGCGGCCCTGCTGCGGTTCGCGTCGCCGGATTCGGCGGAAGCGTCCATGGCCCGGGCGCGGCTGCTGTTCGCCGAGGGCCGGCGCGGCGAGGCGCAGGAGGCGTATCGCGCCGCGATCGCGGCCAATCCGGCGATCGAGGACGCGACCTTCGCTTCGCTGCTGAGCGGCAAGATCGTCTCGCTCGCCGACGCGCGCAACCGCGGTCTCGGCGACGCGGTGACGAGCATCGCCAACGACGACACCGCCGCCTACGATGTCGCGCGCTATCTGGAGCCGGCGACGACGCGGGTCGTGTTCGCCGACGTCGGCGGGCTCGACGAGGTCAAGCGCGAGATCCGTCGCCGCATCATCACCCCGTTCCTCAAGCCGTCGCTGTTCGAACGGTTCCGGCGCCAGTCCGGCGGCGGCATCCTGCTCTACGGTCCGCCGGGTTGCGGCAAGACCCTGCTCGCGCGCGCGACCGCCGGCGAGTGCGGCGCGAAGTTCTTCAACGTATCGATCACCGACGTGCTCGACATGTACATCGGGGAGTCGGAGCGCAAGCTGCACGAGATCTTCGAACAGGCCCGCCGCAACGCGCCGGCGGTGATCTTCTTCGACGAGATCGAGGCGATCGGCGGCAAGCGGCAGCATGCGCGCGAGGCGACCTCGGCGAAGATCGTCAGCCAGTTCCTCACCGAGCTCGACGGGTTCGCCCAGAACAACAAGCACGTGCTGGTGCTGGGCGCGACCAACGTGCCGTGGGCGGTCGATCCGGCGTTCCGGCGTCCGGGGCGCTTCGACCGGGTGCTGTTCGTGCCGCCGCCGGACGCCGAGGCGCGTCTGGCGATCCTCGGGCTGCAGCTCGAAGGCCGGCCGGTCGCCGACGATCTCGATCTGCGCGAAGTCGTGCGCCGCACGTCCGGATTTTC
This sequence comes from Pseudomonadota bacterium, assembly GCA_049324395.1. GTDB lineage: Bacteria > Pseudomonadota > Gammaproteobacteria > Xanthomonadales > Xanthomonadaceae > Lysobacter_I. Next base: position 38,413 of record JBMOOY010000035.1, on the reverse strand, counting down.
CGGCGCCGATCTGCGTCACCTGATCGACACCGCGGCCGACGAAGCGATCGAAAGCTCGATCGAATCCGGGCGCGAAACCGCGATCGCGATGCGGCACCTGCGCGATGCGCTCGCGCAGGTGCGTCCGACCACGCTCGAATGGTTGACCAGCGCCCGCAACCACGCGCGCTACGCCAACCAGGGCGGACAGTACGACGACGTGCTGAAGTTCCTCGACAGGCAGGGCTGAGTCCGGTGGCCGTCGCGCGTTATCGCATCCCCGACGAACCCCGCCCCACCGGCCTGATCCGCTACGCGGTCGATCCGTTGTGGCCGCTGCTGGCGATCATGATGTCCGGCAACGCGCTCGGCCTCGCCTGGTTCGCGTTCAACAGTCGTGCCCTCGGCAGCGTGTCCGCGATGCGCGAATGGGCGTACATCGCGGGCAGTCTGCTCGGCTGCGTCGCGATCGCCTTCCTGATCCGCACGGCCGTCCTGTCGGGCTGGCTTCCCGACAAGGCGTCGTTCGAGTACGCGGCGCTGGCGTTCGCCGCGCTCAAGCTGTCGCTGGGGTACGCGCTCTACATCGAACAGGCGCGCAGCGCCGAACTGGTCGTCCATTTCGGCGGCCGGCTGCGCAACGGGTTGTTCGGCCTGCTGCTCTGCTTCATGTTCGCGCGCAGCGTCATCGACGGACTCGAGCTGCCGTGGCTGGTCGCGGAGGCGCTGCGATGAACGACCTGCGCCTGTCGCAGATGCTGATGCACGGCGTCCGCCTGATGCACGGCGGGCATACGGACCAGGCCATCGACGTGTTCGCGCGCGTGCTCGGCGAGGCGCCGGATGTTTCGCAGGCGCATGCGTACCTGGCGCTGTGTCTGGTCTCGCGCCGCCGGCTGCACGCCGCCAAACTCGAAGCCGCGCAGGCGCTCGTCCTGGATCCGGATTCCGAATTCGCGCACATGGCGATGGCCTCGGTGTCGATCGCGCATCGCCGCTTCGCCGATGCCGAGGCGCATCTGGAAGCGGCGCACGCCCTGTCGCCCGAAGACCCCGACCTCCATGCGATGTCGGCCGCGATGTACACGGCCTGGGGCAAACGCGAACAGGCCATGGCATTCATCCGGCGGGCGCACGCCATGGCGCCGGACGATCCGTCGATCCTCGCGCAATACGGCAATCTCGAATTCGCCGCCGGTCGCCGGGAGATCGCTCGCGGTTACGCCGAACGCGCGCTCGAAATCGACCCCGAGCATGTCGATGCGCTGACCCTGCTCGGCCATTGCGATCTTGCCGCCGGCCGCGTCGAGGACGCGCGCGCGCACGCGGTCTGGGCCTTGCAGAACGCCCCGAGCGACGTCGGCGCGCTCACGCTGCTGGCGGCGGTCAAGGCTCGACAGAGCTGGCTGCTGGGCGTGTGGTGGCGTTTCCAGACCTGGATCACGGCGGGATCGAACAGACGCGCGATCGCGCTGCTCGTCGGCCTCTACCTCGTCTATCGCGCCGCGGGCATCGCGCTGCTCGACCACGGCCTCAAGGATGGCGCGAGCTGGCTCTCGGTGGTGTGGCTCGGGTTCTGCGTCTACACCTGGTCGGCTCCGGCCATCTTCGAACGCAGCATCCGGCGCGAACTGGAATCGGTCCGACTGCGGCCCGACTACTGAGCGGCCGGCGCGACGGGTTCGCCGAGCTTCAGCGTTTCCGCCTTCGAATTCGCCTTCAGCCATGGCCACCAGCCGCGGCCGGTGAGCGCGTAACGGTCGGCGGCGCGTTCGAAACGATTGCGCACGCTGACGCCGCCGAACAGGAGATAGAGCGGCAGGAACAGCGGCCCCAGCGCCATGTACTGCAGCACGTGGGCGCGTTCGTGATCGCCGATGCGGGTCTTCGGCTGCACGCACCACTTCGCGCGATGCGCGTAGGTCGTGCAGAGGATGTCGAGGTCGCGATGGGTGCTCAGCATGACGTTGCCGAGGGTCAACGCCCCGCCCGGGCCGAGCGGGAATCCGTGGAACACCAGCGCAAGCTCGTCGCGCCGCAGTTTCGGACGCGCACCGAACGGGACCGCCAGCGCGCCGGCGATCAGGCCGAGCAGCGTGTTCGGCGCGGTCCACAACATGCCGAGGACCAGCACCGGAATCCGCCAGCGCGCATTCACGCCGCGCCCTCCTCCGGGATCAGCAGCCACAGGATCAGGTAGACCAGAATGCCCGGAAAGGCGGCGGAGAACGCCGAGACGAGCACGTAGACGACGCGCAACAGCGTGGCGTTCCAGCCGAAGCGCGCGGCGATGCCCCCGACGACGCCCGCGAGCACGCGGTCGTTGCGGACGCGGACGAGGGTGCGGGTGGCGGTCATGGCATCTCCGGTGGAAGACGGCGGGTCGTCGGTCTAGCGCACGGGCGCGGCGCGCAGCGTCTGCAACTTCTGCCGGAACCACTGCGCGGACGTCTCGGACGCGTGCCCCGGGCATTGGACGTGGTAGGGCTTGCCGCTCATGCTGCTTTCGCTCGCGGCGCGTTCGATGAACAACTCGGCGGTGTCGGCCATGCCGCGCTTGCGCAGGTAATCGTATTTCTTCCGCAGATGTGTCTTCGCGGCCGCGGCGTCGTACCAGCTGCCGTTGCGCTCGAACCTGCAACCGGACGTGCCAAGGCCGTCGATCAGCGCGACGATCTCGCGCTGCGCGCGCGCGTCCGGTGCGGCCTGCGCCGTCGGTACGCAGGCCGCGAGGAGCAGAAGGGTCGCTGCGAGGACGCGCATCATTTCGCCCGCTTCGCCAGCCAGTCGTGGATGGCCGACGGCACTTCCTTCTGCGCGCGCCCCGAGACGTAGATGCCGATATGGCCGCCGCGGAACGAGACTTCCGAGTAGTCTCGGCTGCCGATCAGTCCGCCCAGCGGCTTCGACGCCGAAGGCGGCACCAGATGGTCCTGCTCGGCATAGATGTTGAGCACCGGCATGTCGACGAACCCCAGGTCGACCTCGCGGCCGCCGATCTCGATGCCGCCGTTCACGAAGCCGTTGCCCTGGTAGTACTGCTTGATGAACTGGCGGAACGCTTCGCCGGCCTGGTCGGGCGAATCGAAGATCCATTTCTCCATGCGCAGGAAGTCTTCCATCGCCTTCCTGTCGTCGAGGATGTCGACCATGCCGACGTACTTCTGCACGAACAGCCGCCAGGGCTTGAGCGTGAGATAGCAGAGGTTCATCAGGTCGGCCGGCACGTTGCCGAGGGTGTCGACGAAAGCGTCGATATCCAGCCCGCGGGTCCAGTTCGACAGCATGTTGTCGTCGGTGTGGAAATCCACGGGCGTGACCATGGCGATGAGATTCTTCACCTTGTCCGGATGCAGCGCCGTGTAGGTCAGCGAGAAGGCCCCGCCCTGGCAGATGCCGAGCAGATTGATCGCGTCCAGGCCATGGGTCTCGCGCAGATGATCGATCGCGCCGTCGATGAAGCGCTCGATGTAATCCTCGAGCGTGAGGAAGCGATCGGAACGATCGGTGTAGCCCCAGTCGATGAGATACACGTCCTCGCCCAGCGCCAGCAGATTCTTCACCAGCGAACGATCGTCCTGCAGGTCGACCATGTACGGCCGATTGACCAGCGCATAGCAGATCAGGAGTGGGATTTTCGCGGTCGGCGCGCGTTCGCCCCTGAAGCGATAGAGCACGACCTTGCCGTCTCGCCAGACCTCTTCCTTTTCGGTGACGCCGTAGTGGACGTCGTCGAGTTCGTGCAGCGTGGCCAGGCCTGCGCCGAGTTTCTGCTGCAGGGTGGCCGCTTCCTCGGCCAGCTTGTCGGGGGATACATCGAACGGGGTCCGGTACATGTCAGCGCTTCCTGTTCGCGGTGCGGCTGGAGGATGGCGCCTGTTTCGGCATCGGCTTCAGCGGATCGGGCATCGCGATCACAGCGATCGCCGGGCGCGGCGCGCGACGGCTCGCGGCACCAGCGGCGGCGCGTGCGGGAGCGGCCGTCTTCTTTCCGGTGGACGTTTTCTCGCCGGGCTTCTTCGCCGCGGCCTTTTCCGCAACGGTCTTCTTCGCCGGAGCGGGCTTCGAAGACGTCCGCTTGACCGAGGGTTTGGACGGCGCCGGCGCGTCGCTCTCGCGCACGGCGCGGGTCGCGGCGGGCCTGCGCGCGTCGCCGCCGGTGCGCGCCGCGACCGACAGGCGTCGCACCTGACGTTCGAGTTCGGCGATCCTGCGATGCGCGGCGTCGACTTCGGTACGTCCGGGCATGCCGAACAGATTGCCGAGCCGCTCGACTTCGCCCTGGATGCCGGCGCGGACCCGCATCTGCGCGTTCACGAGATCGCCGTAGATCCTGCGGAACCGCGCGGACAGCGCGATTTCGGCATAGGCCTCCTCGGCAGCGTCGATCCACAGATCGAACAGCGCGCGGGCGGACTGCAGCTGGCGCCCGGGTTCGCTGCGTTCGGCGAGCTTGCGCTCGAAACGTTCGAAGGCATCGTTGTTCGCTTCGAGGAGGAGCGCAGCGTATTCGTCGTTCCTGCGCTGCAGTTCGAGCTGGGCCTCGGCCAGCGCCTGCCAGCGTTCCTGATGCTCCCGGGCGGGACCGAACGCCGGTAGCCGCATCCAGTCCATGCCTTCCCGTCGCAACCCGCCGAGAAACGGCGCCACTTCGGCGAACCACTGTTCGAAGCCGGACTGTCCACGCCCGGAGAGCCCGGCGGCCGTCGTCGAGAACAGATCGCCGAAAGGATTGTCGCCCAGCGCCTGCTTCCAGGCGGCGACGATATCGCCGGCGCTCGCGCCGTGTCCGGCGAACTGGCCGGCCACCTGCTGCATCGCGCCCAGCCATTGCCTCGCCTGGGCCGAGAACCGTTCGATGGCATCGGTCGCGTCGTTGCGCGGTGCGCCGCCGAGCATCTGCGTCCAGCCGTCGATCGCGGCCCGCCAGGGATCGCGGGCGCCGGAACCGCCGGCAGAGCGCATGGCGTCGCCCAGTGCCGTCCAGTAGCGTTGCGCCAGCGCGCCGAAATCGTCCGGGGTCCCGAACCCGGCTCCCCCGAATCCCGAACCTCCCGTGCCGCCTGCAGTCCGCATCGCCTCGCTCCCGGTCAGAGGCGGCCATGATACCAACGCGACGGCGCATCGATGACGGCGGCGACTCGCCGGTTCAGGACATGGACGCCCGGTCCCGCTTCACCACTTCGGAATGCGCAAGGTCTTGCTGATCATCAGCGATCCGGAGACCGCGTAGGCCAGCGTCAGCGGATGCAGCAGCCAGGGGCCGATCCAATACGCGCCGAACCAGAAATGCGGGCCGATGCGGCCGGCGTCGGTCGCGACCACCAGCATCACCACCAGCGCGAGACTGGTCGGGATGGGCGTGCCCTCGAAATACTTGACCTTGTCGCCGCCTTCGGACAAGCGTTCGGCGCTGACGTTGAAACGCGCCAGACGACTTACGCCACAGCAGACGAAATATCCCAGCACCAGCCAGTCCCAGCCGCCCTGCAGGCCGGCGGCATAGCCGAGCGCTGCGGGCGCGACGCCGAAGGAGATCACGTCCGCCAGCGAGTCGAGTTCGCGACCGAGCGAGCTCGACGACTGGCGCCAGCGCGCGATCCGGCCGTCGAGCGCGTCGAACACGAACGCCAGCGGCACCAGGGCGAGGCCCCAGATCAGGTCGCGCGGGTCGTCGGAGCGCATGTAGCGCAGCGCGCAGAACACCGCGCTCACGCCGCAGAAGGCGTTGGCGAGGGTCAACCAGTCGGCGAGATGGAAGTCCCGCAACATCGAGAAATGACGTCGGATCATCGTGATGCGCTCTCCCGCGCGGCGGCCATCCGCTGCTCGTATTCCTGTCGGTTGCGACGCGTCTGCAGCGCGCCGCGCGATTCGGCGCCGTGCGCGCGCACGCGTGCGACGAAATGCCGCGCGAGCGCGGCGGGCAACCGGACGTCGGCCGCGACGTCGCGGCGCGTGTAGTCGAAGATCCGCTTCTGTCCCCAAGGGTCGAAGCGATCGGTATCCAGGCTCTGCGCGCTATCGAGGAAGATCTGCGAGGTCGGCACCACGATCCTCGCCGGCGCTCGCCCCTGCGCCTCGACGACCCACACCGCGACCGTGTGGTTCGACGTCGGCCAGAACAGACCGACCTGAGACCGTCGCGACAACCCGATCCCGCGGGCGACCACGGCGAACAGGGCGGACAGTTCGTCGCATTCGGCGATCGCGGTGGTCGTCGGCAACGCCGCGGCGTGGACCGGCGTCGACCGCCATTGCGCCCAGATGCGGTCCGATTGCGGCAGCCGGTCGGTGACCCGCCATTCGAGCCCCCACAGTCCGCCGGCGCGGGTCGCTTCGAAGGCGATGCGGATGCGTACGTAATCCGCGTAGAGTCCGGCGTCGTCGGGCAGCGCGTGCCGCGTGCGGAGCTGCGCGTATTCCTCGCGGACGACCGGCGAATCCGCGATGGCGGTCGCCTCGGCGGCGACCGCAGCGAACAATTCGGCGACGCTGACCGTCTCGCGTTGCGGGAAGGGATCGAAAGACGCGGAAACAATCGCGGGCTTCGCTTCCACCCGCGAAGACGCAGCGGAAGCGGAAGACGCGGGCGTGGAGGGGACACAGGCCGACAACGCAACGACCGCGGACGACACGAGGGCGCCGGGCATCGTCCTGGTCCATCGCTTCGGTGTGCCCACGATCACGCGCCCTCCTCGCTGCGGTTCCAGCTTGCCAGCGATGGCAGGGGCTCACAAGGGAAGCGTCCGCGTTCGCACTGTTGGAACGCCGGACGCGCGACTCAGGGCATGGCGAGATGTTCGACCGCCAGCGGCTTGCCGGCGCGGGGCACGGTGGCGACGAGCGCGTCGTCGGGCCACGCCCCCTTGCCTTCCAGCGCCGCAAGCGTGCGATCCAGGGCGGCGTAGACGTACGGCAGCATCGGCAGATAGCGCGCGCCGTAATCGGGCAGCCCGAGGAAGGCATCGAAATGCTGGGCGTTGCGGATCCGCCAGAAGCGGACGTCGCGGCCCGAGGCGCGTGCCCGTGCGACGTACGGCGCGCTGGTGAACGCCATCGGGATCAGGCCGTCGTCGACCCCGTGGATCACGGTCACCGGCAACCCGGCGCGCGGCAGCCCGGCGCGGGTTTCGGCGACGCCCCGGCGGACGCGTTCCGCGTCGATCGACGCGCCGCGCCAGAGATCGCGGAGGCAATGCAGTCGGATCGACGCCGGATCGACCCGGGCGATTTCGTCGACGATGCCGACGCCGGCGCCCGGCGGAATGCCGCTGGCGTCGCTCCACCAGGCGGCGCGCTCCTGTGCGGTGGCCGCGCGCGGGGTGCCGTCGGGTTGTTGCATCGACCAGCGATAGCCGCAGGGATGTTCGCCGACGCCATAGCGACCGTAGGCCGAGGCGTAGGTCACCGCGACCGCGCGCCACAGATCGAAACCGACGCTCAGCGCGCCGGCCCGCAGGGCCTCCTCGGTCCAACCGTCCGCGCGCATCTTCGCCAGCGCATCGCGCGCGAGCGCGTCCGTATCGGCGCCTTCGAGCAGGCCCGCGTCGCGCAGCGACTCGCAGCGGCCGATCCACTGCGGGCGCGCCTGCGCCTGCAGCGGCGGTTGCGGCAGATGCTCCATCGCCAGCAGCGCGCAGGGCATCAGCAGCGCGGCTTCGGTCGAGTAGTCGTAGAGCGCCCGCGCGCCCGCGCCCTCCGCCAGCACGCTCGGCTCGCCCGCGACCACCGCATCCAGCCAGTCGCCTTCCAGTTCCGCCGCGCGCAGGACCGCGCCGCCGCCGTTGGAAATGCCGACCGCGACGATGCGGGTGTTCGCGTAGGTGAACGGCGCGTCTTCCGGGAAGGCGCGATCCAGCGACGCCAGCCCGAAGTCCGCGGCCTGACGCACGTGACGGCCCCAGTCCGCTTCCGGGTTGTCCTGCGAATGGGCGTGCTTGAACGCCACGCCTGAAGCCCCTGCAGGCGCGTCCGGCGCGAATGCGAGACCGCCCGCTTCCGTCGTGCCCGGGGAGCCGTCGGCACGCGCCCCCTTGCGGACGTCGAGATCGAAATAGTCGGTGCCGGTGCCCTTGTCGGTGTAGGCGACCGCACAGCCCTTGGGCAAGCCCCAGGCGCCGGCGACCGCGATCGCGCCGTAGACGCCGCGCGAACCGGACGACGGCGCCACCAACAGGCAGCGACGCTTGCGATCGAACGCATCGGGCACCTGCGTCAGCACGCGATGCGGATGCCGCGCGCCGGCGACGGTCGCGAACGCCGAGTACTCGCGTCCCGGCACCGTCGCGGTGCTGCCGTAGATGTCGCCGTAACCGCCCCCGGGCGCGAGATCGGCGATCCCGCGCCAGTTGCTCCAGATGGCGCGGCGCCGCAGTTCCGCGGCCGTAGGTTGCGCGGCATCGGCGAAAGCCGGCGGCGCCAGACTGCGCAGACCGGACAATCCCAACCCCGCCGTGAGCAGATCGTCGCCGTCGCGATGGAGGGTCGCGCGCTCGGCGCTGAACATGGCTGGCTCCCGGTGATCCGCGGAACCGGCCGCGGTGGCATTCGTCACCCTCGCAGTACGGGGACCACCGACGCATGCGGCCACGCAGAACAGCACGCACAGCGATAGAGCGGCGCGGATCGGGGACATGGATGTGACGAAAGTCATGACTCTCCACGCTATCAGCCCGGAACGAGGGCGGCATCGTACTTTCGTCCAAGTCCTGCGACGGGTCGTGTCCCCGGGGGCCTGCTAGGCTTGTGCATCGTTCTCTCCCGCGCGTCGTTTCCGCCATGCCGCAGTTGCTGATCGCCGACGACCACCCGCTGTTCCGGGCCGCTCTCCGCGGCGCGGCCGCGGAGGTCGCCGACGACATCGAAACCTGCGAAGCGGCATCGCTCGACGAAGTGCTGGCCACGCTGGAAGCCCGTCCGGACATCGACCTGGTCCTGCTCGACCTGCATATGCCCGGCAATCACGGACTGGCCGGACTGGCCGCGATCCGGGCGCAATACCCGGCGGTCGCGGTCGCACTGGTGTCCGCGAACGAGGACCCGCAGATCGTCCGGCGCGCCCTCGATCACGGCGCCGCCGGCTACATCCCGAAAAGCGCCGGCCTCGACGACCTCCGCGACGCCATCCGCGCCGTGCTCGCCTGCGAGGAATGGCTGCCGCCGGCACTGCGACCCGCCGTCGCCCGCGCCCGCTCCGCCCCGGGCGACGCCGACCTCGCCGCCCGCCTCGCCAGCCTGACGCCCCAGCAGTTCCGCGTTCTCGCCCTCGTCGCCGAAGGCCTGCTCAACAAACAGATCGCCGATCGCCTCGATGTCCAGGAGCGCACGATCAAGGCCCATCTCAGCGCGATCTTCGAAAAACTCGGCGCCCGCAACCGCACCCAGGCCAGCGTGATCCTGCGCGAACTTGAGATCAGCGACCCGGCCCGGCAGGGCTGAAGCCGCGCGGGACGGGGCCGGAACAGCCCAGGTCGGGTTTCATTACACTGTGCGGCCGTTCGAATGCGGTTTCGCCCATGCGCCTCAACAAACACATCAGCGACACCGGGTACTGCTCCCGCCGCGAGGCCGATCGGTTGATCGGCGAAGGGCGGGTGACGGTCAACGGGCAGCGGGCGCGGATCGGCGAGGAGTTGGCCGAGGGCGACGAGGTGCGGATCGACGGCGAGATCCTGCGGCCGCGGACCGCCGCCAAGGGCAAACGTCGCCACGTCTACATCGCGTTGAACAAACCGGTCGGGGTCACCTGCACCACCGAGGAGCAGGTCAAGGGCAACATCGTCGACTTCGTGGGCCATCAGGAGCGGATCTTCCCGATCGGTCGACTGGACAAGGATTCCGAGGGATTGATCCTGCTCACCAGCAACGGCGACATCGTCAACGCGATCCTGCGCGCCGAGAACAAGCTGGAGAAGGAATATCTGGTGGTGGTGAACCATCGGGTCACCGACGAATTCCTGCGCGGGATGAGTCGCGGCGTACCGATCCACGGCCAGACCACCCTGCCCTGCAGGACCGGCAAGCTCGGACCGGTCGGTTTCCGGATCGTCCTGACCCAGGGCCTGAACCGCCAGATCCGGCTGATGGCCGCGCATTTCGGCTACCGGGTGAAGCAACTCCTCCGGGTGCGGATCGGCAACATCAAACTGGGGCATCTCAAGCCCGGGCAATGGCGCAACCTGACCGACGCCGAACTGCGCGGGCTGTTGCCGGAACACCCGGACTGGTGAGGCCGGCGGCGGCGATACAGCGTTCCACGCCGGGCGCAACGCGGCGCCTTGATCCCGGCTCCCTTGTCTACAATACGGTTCTCTGCCGGCCCGGCATGTCCGGGCCGTTCCTTTTCTCCGTCGCGAGCCCCCTCGAGCCTTTCTCCCCATGAGCACTTCCAAGCATTCCAAGCTGGTCATCCTCGGTTCCGGTCCGGCGGGCTGGACCGCCGCCGTCTACGCCGCCCGCGCCAACCTCAAGCCGGTCGTGATCACCGGGCTGCAGATGGGCGGGCAGCTGATGACCACGACCGAGGTCGACAACTGGCCGGGCGACGCCCACGGCCTGATGGGCCCGGATCTGATGGCGCGGATGCAGGCGCATGCGGAGCGTTTCGACACCGAGGTCGTGTTCGACCATATCCACACCGCCGATCTGTCCCAGCGCCCGTTCCGGCTCAAGGGCGACAGCGGCGAGTACACCTGCGATGCGCTCATCGTCGCGACCGGCGCCACCGCGAAGTACCTCGGCATTCCCTCCGAGGAAAGATTCAAGGGCCGCGGCGTCTCCGCCTGCGCGACCTGCGACGGCTTCTTCTACAAGGATCAGGATGTGGCGGTGATCGGCGGCGGCAACACCGCGGTCGAAGAGGCCCTGTACCTGTCCAACATCGCGCGCAAGGTCTATATCGTGCACCGGCGCGACACCCTACGCGCCGAGAAGATCATGCAGGACAAGCTGTTCGCGAAGGTGCAGGCGGGCAAGATCGAGACGGTCTGGCACCATACGGTCGACGAAGTCCTGGGCGACGACTCCGGCGTCACCGGGATGCGCGTGAAGTCGGTGCTCGACGGCAGCACCCGCGACATCGCCGTTCACGGCTTCTTCGTGGCCATCGGCCATACGCCGAACACCGCCCTGTTCGAGGGTCAACTGGCGATGAAGAACGGTTACCTGACCATCAACACCGGCCTCGACGGCAACGCCACCCAGACCTCGGTGCAGGGCGTGTTCGCCGCGGGCGACGTCGCCGACCAGGTCTACCGGCAGGCCATCACCTCGGCCGGTTTCGGCTGCATGGCCGCGCTGGACGCCGAGAAGTTCCTCGACAAGAGCGAATGACCGGGAGACCGCAATGCTGACGATCAGCGCGAACTTCGACGATCTCGATCTCGCGCTGATCCATCGTTATCTGTCGGGCGAGTCCTACTGGGCCGCGGGCATCCCGCGCGACACGCTCGAACGCGCGTTGCGGCATTCGGTGTGCTGCGGAGGCTTTCTCGACGGCGTCGGCCAGGTCGCCTTCGCACGGGCGGTCACCGATCAGGCGACCTTCGCCTATCTCGCCGATGTCTTCGTACTTTCCGAGCATCGTGGCCAAGGCCATGGCCGCGCGGTGGTGGAGGCGCTGATGGCCGATCCGCGCCTGCAGGGCCTGCGCCGCTGGCACCTGGTCACCCGCGACATGCAGCCGCTGTACGCGAAGCTCGGGTTCGAACCGCTGGGCCAGCCGGAGCGCCATATGCAGAAGCACGATCCGGATGTATACCGGCGGCTCGGCGACCCTGCATGATATCTATATCGAAGATGCGGGACGCCCATGGATTAGGAGGGATTCGGTGCGCGCGAACCACGTAATGATCGACTACGAGAATGTCCAACCGAAGAACTTGAGCCTGCTCGCGGCCGAGCACTTCCGCATCTGGCTCTTCATCGGACAGTCCCTGAGTAAAGTTCCCGTCGAACTCGCCAAGGCGATGCAGGCCCTTGGGCATCGCGGCAAGTACGTACAGATATCCGGTAATGGCCCCAATGCATTGGACTTCCACATCGCTTGCTACATCGGCCGGATATCGGTCGAGGAACCAGATGCGTTCTTCCATATCATTTCCAAGGACACCGGTTTCGATCCTTTGATCGCACACCTGAAGGAACTGGGGATCTTCTCCAAACGTTCCTCAGCTATTGACGGTATCCCGGTCCTGCGGAGCCTGACCGAAGCGCCCAAGGACGAGCAGGTTGATGCGGTGAAACGGAACCTTCAAGGTATGGCCACGAACAAGCCGCAGAAGGAACGCACGCTGCGCGCCATGATCGCCGCCTGGTTCGGCAACAAACTCGCCGAGAAGGACATTGACCGCATCGTCACCGCTCTGGTCCAGCACAAGCTCATCGCCATAGAAGATGGCAAGTTGCGATATTCGCTGTCGTGACTTCACGGATCGAGCACCTCTCGACGCTGGATGATGTGCCGCGGGACAACTGGGACGCCCTCCACGACGGCGCCAATCCGTTCGTATCGCACGCATTCCTGTCGGGGCTCGAAGTCCACGGCTGCCTGCGCGAAGGCTGGGGCTGGACGCCGCGACACCTGACCCTCTGGGACGGCGATTCGCTGGTCGCGGCCGCACCGGGGTATCAGAAGACCAATTCCCACGGCGAATTCGTGTTCGACCACGCCTGGGCCCGCGCCTATGCGCATTACGGTCGCGACTACTACCCGAAATGGTTGTGCGCCGTGCCGTATTCCCCGGTGACCGGGCCGCGACTGCTGGCGCGCGACGCGTCTGCGCGCGAGGCGCTCGTCGACGCGATCGCCGATGCGATCGGATCGCTCGGCGTCTCGTCGGCGCATGCGAATTTTCTGGACGAGACCGATGACGACGCGTTCGGTCGTCGCGATGGCTGGCTGCGGCGGATCGACGTCCAGTACCACTGGCGCAACGACGTCGGCTGGCGCGAGTTCGGCGATTTCCTCGCGGCGATGGACCACAAGCATCGCAAGAACATCCGTCAGGAGCGGGCCAGGGTCGCTCGCGCCGGGGTCTCGTTCCGGGTCGTCCATGGCGACGAAGCGGCCGAATCCGACCTCGCGGCCATGCACGGGTTCTATCTGCGCACCTTCGCGGACTACGGCAATTCGCCGGCGCTGACTCTCGATTTCCTCCGCCATCTGGCGCGGACGATGCCGCGGTCGCTGGTGCTGATCCTCGCCGAGCGCGAGGACGATGCGATCGCCGGCGCGCTGTGCCTGCGCGGCGGCGACACGCTGTACGGACGCTACTGGGGCGCGTCGCAAGCCCTGCCCGGTCTGCATTTCGAGACCTGCTATTACCAGGGGATCGACTACTGCCTGCGCGAAGGGCTGACCCGCTTCGAGCCCGGCGCGCAGGGCGAACACAAGATCGACCGCGGCTTCCTGCCTGCGTTCGTCCGCAGCCGGCACCGCCTCGCCGATCCCGATTTCGCCGACGCGCTCGGCCGTTGGTGCGCCGAGGAGGCCGAGGTCGTCCGCGGCTATGCGGCGCGCCTGGCGACGCATTCGCCGTTCCGGGCCGACCGTTGCGCAGGCGACGCCGGGTGAGCCTGCGCCTGCCCTGGCTGGGATACGACCCCGGCAGCCCGTTTCCGCCGGTGTCGTCGGCGCTGCGCGAGCCCGACGGTCTGCTCGCCGCCGGCGGCGACCTGCATCCGCTGCGGCTGCTCAACGCCTACCGCCAGGGCATTTTTCCGTGGTACTCGGATGACCAGCCGATCCTGTGGTGGTCGCCCGATCCGCGGACCGTCTTCCGCACCGACGGGCTTCGCCTGTCGCGTCGCGATCGTCGCCTGCTGCGCGGCAGCGGCTGGACGGCACGGGCCGACACCGCCTTCGATGCGGTGATCGCCGCCTGCGCGGAGGCGCCGCGGCGCGGTCAGGACGGCACCTGGATCGGCGCCGACATGCGGGCGGCCTATGGCCTGCTGCACCGGCTCGGCCATGCCCACAGCGTCGAGATTCTCGACGAGACCGGGCCCGGAGCGCCCCGACTGGCGGGCGGCATCTACGGCATCGCCGTGGGTCGCATGTTCTTCGGCGAGAGCATGGTCAGTCCCGTTCCGGGCGGGTCGAAGGCCGCCCTCCTCGCCCTCGCCCGCACCCTCCACGCCTGGGGCTGGCCCCTGATCGACGCCCAGGTCGAGAACGATCATCTGCTGCGGCTCGGGGCGGAGTCCTGGCCACGGCGGCGGTTTCTGGCGGAGATCGCCCCGCTCGTCGCCGATCCGGGACGTCCCGGTCCCTGGAGCGCCACCTTCGGGACGGTGCCGGTGGCGGACCTGATCGCCGATTGAGAGGCGGTGGCTAACGATTTTTTTGCGATCTGCGGCCGGGCGTGGCAGAATGCGCGGCTTCGTCGGGCCTCGGCCCGACCCCACCACGGCAGCCCAGGGCGCATGGCGAAAGACGACGTCATCGAATTTGAAGGTACGGTCTCGGAAACCCTCCCGAACACCATGTTCCGGGTGAAGCTGGAGAACGGCCACGAGATCATCGCCCACATCTCCGGGCGGATGCGCAAGAACTACATCCGCATCCTCACCGGCGACAAGGTCAAGGTCGAAATGACCCCCTACGACCTCACCAAGGGCCGCATCACGTATCGCATGAAATAATCGACGCAAGTCGTTGAATGAAAAAGGCGGCCATGGGCCGCCTTTTTCGTATCCGCTCGCGGCGGCGTCATTCGACGACCGCCGGCAGCAGCTTCTCGGGCTCGGCCTGCGCTTCGACCAGCAGTTCGTCGTCGCGCACGTCGATCGACACCCGGCCGCCGTTGATGAGCTTCCCGAACAGCAGTTCGTCGGCCAGCGGACGCTTGATCCTGTCCTGGATCACCCGCGCCATCGGCCGTGCGCCCATCAGCGGGTCGAAGCCGTGCTCGGCCAGCCAGTCGCGCGCCGCCGGCGTTGCGGACAGCGAAACGTTCTTCTCGTGCAGCAGGGCCTCGAGCTCGATGAGGAATTTGTCCACCACGCGCAGGATGTGGTCGAAGCCCAGCGCCTGGAACTGCACCACCGCGTCGAGGCGATTGCGGAATTCCGGGCTGAAGCTGCGGCGGATCACCTCCATCGCATCGGTGCTGTGGTCCTGCTTGGTGAAGCCGATCGAGCGCCGTGCGGCCTGGGCCGCGCCGGCATTCGTGGTCATCACCAGGATGACGTTGCGGAAATTCGCCTCGCGACCGTTGGTATCGGTCAGGATGCCGCGGTCCATCACCTGCAGCAGGATGTTGAAGATGTCCGGGTGCGCCTTCTCCACTTCGTCCAGCAGCAGCACGCAGTGCGGGGTCTTCACGATCTTCTCGGTCAGCAGGCCGCCCTGGTCGAAGCCGACGTAACCCGGAGGCGCGCCGATCAGGCGGCTCACCGAATGCGGCTCCATGTATTCGCTCATGTCGAAGCGGACCAGCTCGATGCCGAGCTGCAGCGCCAGCTGCCGCGTGACCTCGGTCTTGCCCACGCCGGTCGGACCGGCGAACAGGAAGCTGCCGATCGGCTTGTCCGGGTTGCCCAGGCCGGAACGGGCGAGCTTGATCGCGGAGGTGAGCGTCTCGATCGCCGGGTCCTGCCCGAAGATCACCATCTTGAGGTTGCGCTCGAGGTGCTGCAGCACGTCCTTGTCGGAGGCGCTGACCTGCTTGGCCGGGATCCGCGCCATCTTGGCGACGATGATCTCCACTTCCTCGACGTCGATCCGATGCTTGCGCTGCTCGGGCGCGAGCAACTGCTGGCGCGCGCCGGCCTCGTCGATCACGTCGATGGCCTTGTCCGGCAGGAGACGGTCGTTGATGTGCTTCACCGACAGGTCGACGGCCGCCTGGATCGCGTCGTCGTTGTAGGTGACGTTGTGGTGGGCCTCGTACTTCGGACGCAGGCCGCGCAGGATCTCCACGGCTTCGCCGATGGTCGGTTCGACCACGTCGATCTTCTGGAAGCGGCGCGCGAGCGCCCGGTCCTTCTCGAAGATGCCGCGGTATTCCTGGAAGGTGGTCGAGCCGATGCAGCGCAGATCGCCGGACGCCAGCGCCGGCTTGATCAGGTTGCTGGCGTCCATGGTGCCGCCGCTGGCGGAACCGGCGCCGATGATGGTGTGGATCTCGTCGATGAAGAGCACCGCCTGCGGGATCTTCTTCAGCGCGCCCAGTACCGACTTCAGGCGCTTCTCGAAATCGCCGCGGTACTTGGTGCCGGCGACCAGGGCGCCGAGGTCGAGCGAGAAGATGGTCGCGCCGGCCAGCACGTCGGGAACCTCGCCGTCGACGATCCGACGCGCCAGGCCTTCGGCCAGCGCGGTCTTGCCGACGCCGGCCTCGCCGACGTACAGCGGATTGTTCTTGCGGCGACGGCACAGCACCTGGATGGTGCGCTCGATTTCCTCAGCGCGGCCGACGAGCGGGTCGATCCGGCCTTCACGGGCCATGATGTTGAGATTGGTGGTGAATTCGGTCAGCGGGTCGTTCTTGCCTTCGCCGCCCTCGCCCTCGCCGGTCTGCTCGGAGGGTTCCTGGCTCTGCCCTTCCTGGCCGTCGCCGGTCTTGGCGATGCCATGGGACAGGAAATTGACCACGTCCAGCCGGGTGATGCCCTGCTGGTTGAGGTAGTAGACGGCGTAGGAGTCCTTCTCGCCGAAGATCGCGACCAGCACGTTCGCGCCGGTGACTTCGCTCTTGCCCGAGGACTGGACGTGATAGACGGCCCGCTGCAGGACGCGCTGGAAGCCGAGGGTCGCCTGGGTGTCCCGCGTGTCGTCCTCGGACAGGGTCGCGACCGAGGTGGCGATGGCGTGTTCGAGGTCGCTGCGCAGGCGCTGGAAATCGGCGCCGCAGGCCTTGAGCACGGTCTCCGCGGACGGATTGTCGAGCAGGGCGAGCAGCAGGTGCTCGACGGTCATGTACTCGTGCCGCGCCTCGCGGGCGTGCTTGTAGCACTGACCGATGGCGTATTCGAGATCTTTGCTGAACATGGTCGCTGCCGCCCTCCGGAAGATTCTGACGATCGGGGCCAAGTCTGTCGCACCGGGTCACATGGTGCGGACGTCGTCCGGCTCCGTTGACGCAGGATGGATGCCCTCACCCTGCCGCGAAATACCGAGGATCTGGAACACTGCGTCGTACCCGGCAGCCTGCGGGCAGGCGAACCGTCCATGCGACATGACAATGCGCTCAAGTCGCGGCTGGATGCAAGGGGAGACGCAAGTTCCGGGCCATCGCGGCATTCCGTTGCGACGGAACTGGGGGCGGCGTCAGGCCTTTTCCATGGTGCACAGCAGCGGATGCTGGTTCAGTCGCGCGTATTCGTTCACCTGGGCGACCTTGGACTCGGCGATTTCGCGGGTGAACACCCCGCACACGCCGCGGCCGCGGGTATGGACGTGGAGCATGACCTGCGTGGCCTTCTCGAGGTTCATGCTGAAGAAACGCATCAGCACCTCGACCACGAAATCCATCGGCGTGTAATCGTCGTTCAGCAGCAGCACCGAGTACAGCGGCGGGCGCGCCAATTCGGGCTTGCCGGTTTCGACGGCGACGCCATGCTCGTGATCGTGTTGATGCTCGTGGGCCATCCGGGAATTATACGGGGAGGCCGCGCGGGACGGGCCTGCGGCGACTCGCCGGGCCCCGTGTCGTCCGGGACCCGGCGCCGGCGCGCGTCAGTTCCAGGTGCCGTTGACCTTCAGGCAACCCGGCGTGCCCACCGTGGAGCAGACGTGACGGAGGCGGTCCGCGATGTCGCCGTTCCAGCAGATCACCCGCAACGACACCACGCGGTCGGTGCGGTCGGGGAAGGTGTGGCCGACGACCGGACTGCCGGTGAAGGCGGTCGAGCCGTCGTCGAAGTCCCAGAAGTACTTCCAGATGTACGATCCGGGACAGGCGGACGGACTGGAGGCCGGCCGTGCGGCGTCGAACGTACAGCTGTACTGGGTGAAACCCGCGTTCCAGTTGCACAGTCCCTGGAAGTTCGCGGAGGCCGCCGCGCGTGCTTCGCCCGGGGCGCTCAGCACGAGCGCGAGTCCTGCGGCCAGCGACAGCGTCTGCAAACGGATGTTGTTCATGAGAATGCTCCTTCGTGTCCTGCCCATGCGTCCGCTCCCGGATGGGAAACGGTCCTGCGGATCCCCCGAAACGACGCTAGGCCGCTGCCGATCCGGATGGAAGGTCGCCGGGCGGCCCGGCAACGCCGGCATACGCAGAGGACCGAGTCGGTACGGCTCCGGCACCCGCCCGGTTGCGTGGCCGGTTCCGGATTCGACTTCCGTCCCGTGGACGACGACGTGTCCACCGGCACACAATGCGTCGTGCAAACGGTCATCCCGGCCGTTCAACCCAGGGGCAATCCATGTCGAAATCCGTTCGTCTCGTGTTCTGCGCCGGCCTGCTCGGCTTCGCCGCCCTCGCTCCGGTCGCACAGGCCGAGGACGCCTCCGTCAAGTCGCGTCTCGATGCCCAGGGCATCAAGTACGAGGTCGACGGCGACGGCGACTTCAAGGTGACCTACAACTATTCGAAGGAAGGTCGCACCCAGCTGGTCTTCGTCAGCGGCAAGACCGAATCGGTCGGCGGCTTCACGATCCGCGAAGTGTTCTCGCCGGCCGCCCGCGTCGCGAAGGACGGCATCAACGGCGCCAAGGCGCTGGAGCTGCTGGCGGAGAGCCGCAAGAACAAGTTCGGCAGCTGGGAAATCGGCGGCGACGTGGTCTACTTCGTGATCAAGCTGCCCGACACGGTCAATGCCAAGCAACTGGAAGCGGCCATGGACATCGCCGCCGAGACCGCCGACGACATGGAAATCGAGATCAGCGGCGATCGCGACGATCTGTAAGCCGGACCGCATCGCATGACCTATCGCGAAGGGCGCTTCTGGCAACCGGACGTCACCGTCGCCACGGTGGTCGTATCCGAGGGTCGCCTGCTCTGCGTCGAGGAACGCGTGAACGGCAGGCTGGTGCTCAACCAGCCTGCCGGACACCTCGAACCCGACGAAACCCTGGCCGACGCCGCGCTGCGCGAGACCCGCGAGGAGACCGGTTGGGACGTACGTCTGACCGCTTTCCTCGGCGCCTACCAATGGAAGGCGCCCGAGACCGGTCGGCATTACCTCCGATTCGCGTTCGTCGCCGAGCCGGAACGGCACGATCCGGGGCGCTCGCTGGACGAAGGCATCGTCCGCGCCCTGTGGATGACGCCGCAGGAGCTGGAGGACGCACGGGAACGCCACCGCAGTCCGCTGGTCTGGCGGGTGGTGGCCGATCACCTCGCAGGGCATCGCTCGTCGCTGAGCCTGCTGCAGCACCTGCCCTGACCGCGCGATCGTGAGCGCTCCCCGCATCATCGTCGGCGTGTCCGGCGGCGTCGACTCCTCCGTCGCCGCGCTGCTGCTGCGCGATCGCGCGCTCGCGGATCCGTCGCGTTCGGTGGCGGGGCTGTTCATGACCAACTGGGCCGACGACGGCAGCGGCGACTGTCGCGCCGAAGACGACCGCCGCGACGCGGTCGCGGTCTGCGGCCGGCTTGGCATTCCGATCCATTTCCGCGATTTCTCGAAGGAATACTGGGCCGGCGTGTTCGAGCACTTCCTGGCCGAATACGCGGCCGGGCGCACGCCCAACCCGGACGTGCTGTGCAACCGCGAGATCAAGTTCAAGTATTTCCTCGACGCCGCGCGCGCGCTCGGCGCCGAGTTCATCGCCACCGGGCACTACGCGCGGGTCCACGAGGCCCATGGCCGTTGGCAACTGCTGCGTGCGGCCGATCGCGGCAAGGACCAGAGTTATTTCCTGCACCAGCTCGGACAGGCGCAGTTGTCGGCGACCCTGTTTCCCCTCGGGGACATGGTCAAGACCGATGTGCGCAGGATCGCCGCCGAGGCGGGGTTGCCGACCGCGGCCAAGAAGGATTCCACCGGAATCTGCTTCATCGGCGAGCGCGATTTCCGCGAGTTCCTCGGGCGGTATCTGCCGGCGAAGCCGGGGCCGATGATCGTGCCGGACGGCCGCTGCATCGGCGAACACCCCGGCGTCTTCTATTTCACGCTCGGGCAGCGCGAGGGCCTGCACATCGGCGGCGTGAAGGGCTTCGCGGCCGCGCCGTGGTTCGTGGTCGGCAAGCGCGTGCACGACAACACCCTGATCGTCGATCAGGGCACCGACTCGCCGTATCTGTTCTCGCAGCGGTTGCGGACCGAGGCCGCGCACTGGATCGCCGGTACGCCGCCGGCGGCCCGCTTCGCCTGCACCGCGCAGACGCGGTATCGCCAGCAGGACGAAGCCTGCGCGGTCGAGGTTCGCGACGACGGCACGCTCGCGGTCGCCTTCGATCGCCCGCAGCGGGCGGTCACGCCCGGGCAGTCGCTGGTGCTGTACGACGACGACGTCTGCCTCGGCGGCGCGGTGATCGCGGCCACGGACGCGCCGCTCGAGCGCGCGGCATTCGACGATGCGATCTGACCGGACCTGACCGCGGGCCGCGGTCCCGGTATCCTGTCGCCATGGATATGCGTTCCCGAATGCTCGCCCTCGCCGGCATGGTGCAGGCGCTCAAACTCGTCAGACAGATCGCCGACACCGGCCATGCCGACGCCACCGCCGAGCGTCAGGCGCTCGACAGCGTGTTCCGCATCGACGCCGGCTCGGTCGACGAGGTCTATGGCGGCCCGCTCGCACTGCGCACAGGATTGCGGGAGTTGCGCGCCTATCTTGTCGATCGCAGCGGAGACGAGGGTCTGCCGAAGCTGGGCATGGCGATCCTCCAGATCGAACGCCGGTTCGTCGCCGATGCCGCCATGGCCGGCCGCGTGCTGGAAGGCCTGCGATCGCTGGAAGACGCCGCCGCACGCCAGGGCAGCATCCACCCCGACGTGATCGCGCGCCTCGGCCAGCTGTATGCCGACACCATCAGCCATCTGCGACCCAAGGTCATCGTCCAGGGCAACCCGCATTACCTGCAGCAATCCGAGGTCGTCGCCGAGATCCGTGCCCTGCTCCTCGCCGCCCTGCGTTCGGCCGTGCTCTGGCGGCAGATGGGCGGGACGATGTGGGATTTCCTGTTCCGCCGCCGGGCGATGATGGCGGCGGTGGAGGACGAACTCGGCTGAGCGCGGTCGCAGCCTTCGTCTTAAGACCGGCTTAAGTTTCGCGGAGGAGCGTGGAATCCCCATCGACAGGAGATGTTCGATGTCCCGCGCCCTCCCCGCCCGCGTCGCATTGTCCGCATGCATGCTCCTGGCCGCCTGCGGTCGTCAGGACCCGCCACCGCCTGCACCGCCACCGTCCGCCACGATCGACGCCGCCGGACGGGCCCCGGCCGGTCCGGCGGCCGACCCCGCGCTGCTGGCCCGGGCACAGTCCCTGTTCGAACCGATTCCCGACAACGCGCCAGACCCGGCCGACAATCCGGCGACGCCATCCAAGATCGCGCTCGGGAAAATGCTGTACTTCGACGGCCGGCTCTCGTCCAGCGGCGTCATCAGCTGCAATTCCTGCCACAACGTCGGCATGGGCGGTATCGACGGCGTGCCCACGTCGATCGGCCACGGCTTCCGGAAAGGGCCGCGGAATGCGCCGACCGTCTACAACGCGGTGTTCAATGTCGCCCAGTTCTGGGACGGCCGCGCCGCAGACCTGAAAGCCCAGGCCAAGGGGCCCGTGCAGGCGGGGGTCGAAATGAACAACACGCCCGATGCGGTGGAGGCCACGCTCAGGTCGATGCCGGGCTATGTGGCGGCCTTCCGCTCGGCCTTCCCGGACGAAGCGGCGCCGATCAGCTTCGACAACATGGCGAAGGCGATCGAAGCGTTCGAAACCACACTGATCACGCCCGGGGCGCCATTCGACGCTTTCCTGAAGGGCGATGCGCGCGCGCTCACCGCCGACCAGCAGGCCGGGCTGAAGCTGTTCATGGACAAGGGCTGCGCCAGCTGCCACAACGGCATCAATCTCGGGGGGCAGGCGTACTTCCCGTTCGGCGTGGTACGTGCGCCCGCCGACGCGGTTCGCCCCGCCGGCGACCATGGTCGCTTCGCGGTGACGAAGGCGCAGGGCGACGATTACGTCTTCCGCGCCGCGCCGCTGCGCAACGTCGCGACGACCGCCCCCTACTTCCATTCCGGCAACGTCTGGAAGCTGCAGGACGCGGTCGCGATCATGGGCGATACCCAGCTCGGCGCCGCGCTGTCTCCCGACGAGGCCGAGAAGATCCATCTGTTCCTGCATGCGCTGACCGCGCCGATTCCGAAGATCGATTACCCGGAATTGCCGGAACGCGACGACGCCACGCCGAAGCCGACCGGCACCTGAGCGGATGCGCGGTCCCGAACCGCCCGCGGCGTCGCCTCCGCGGGCGGTCGCGTGCCGGTTGGCGCTTCCGCTCGATGCGATGCCCTCGCGAACGCCTTTCGCTCCGGCCGTAAGACGCGCTTAAGCCCGAACCGGCATGGTGGACGCATCCGGACCACACGAGGCTTGGACATGCGAAGACGCCACGCGATGGCGGCAAAAGCCGCCCTGTTCGTCACCCTCTTCTTCACCCTCTTCGTCGGCCTGTCAGCCGCGACGGCGGCGACACCGGCGTCGCTCCAGCGCGACTATGCGGCCGAAGCCGAGAGACGTCAGCCCGGGTTCCGCGGCTTTTCCGCCGAACGCGGGCGCCGATTCTTCGCCGAGGCGCACGGCAACGACTGGCGCTGCACGACGTGTCATACCGCGGATCCGACGCGCGCCGGCAAGCACGCGGTCACCGGACGGGCGTTGCGTCCGCTCGCGCCGTCCTCGAATCCCGCGCGCTTCGCCGATGCTGCGAAGGTCGAGAAATGGTTCCGCCGCAACTGCCGCGACGTCCTCGATCGCGAATGCACGGCGCTGGAGAAAGGCGATGTGCTCGCCTGGCTGGTCTCGCTGCCTGCGGGAGGTGCGCCGTGAAGCTACGACCCGCGCATGTCGCGACGCTCTGCCTGCTCTTGCTGCCGCTCCCGCCCGCTGGCGCGGACGACGACGAAACGCGCGGCACGCGTCGCGCTCCGATGCCTGCAGTCCATGTCGAGGAATGCGGCGGTTGCCACGCGCCCTATCCCGCCTACGGATTGCCTGCCGATGCCTGGCGCGGGCTGATGGACGGCCTCGATCGCCACTTCGGAAGCGATGCGTCGCTCGAACCCGCCCAGGCCGCGACGATCCGCGGCTGGCTGATCGCCAACGCCGGAACGCGACCGGCGGACCGGGCCGCGCCCCTGCGGATCACCCGCACGCCGTGGTTCCGGCACGAGCACGACGAGGTGCCCGCTGCGCTCTGGCGCTCGCCCGCAGTGAAGTCGCCTGCGAACTGCGGCGCCTGTCATCGCGGCGCCGAAAGCGGCGTGTACTCCGAACACGACGTGCGTCTGCCGCGCACGACCTCTTCCAATCCCCGACCTTCCCCCACCCGCTTTCCCGCAGGAGAACCGAACCCATGACGACATCCGTGAACGAGGCGTCCCCCCGGGCCGACGCGCCCGCGATCGAAGCGGATCGCAAGCGCTCCGCGCTGGTGTGGGACCTGCCCACCCGTCTGTTCCACTGGAGCCTCGCCGTCTGCTTCGCCGGCGCCTGGTTGACCTCCGACAGCGAGCGCCAGCATCTGCTGCATCTGCTGTTCGGCTACAGCCTCTTCGGTCTGATCTTGTTCCGGATCGCCTGGGGCGTCGTCGGCAGTCGCTACGCACGGTTCTCGCAATTCGCGCGCGGCCCCATCGCGACCTGGGCCTACGTGAGGTCGATGCTGCGTGGCCGTCCCGCGCCGCATGTCGGTCACAACCCGGCCGGGGCGATCGCGATCTGGCTGCTGCTGGGGCTCGGTCTGGCCACCGCCGGCGTCGGCGTGACCATGGTCGCCGGCGGCGGCGAGGCCTTCGAAGACATCCACGAAGCGCTCGCGACGGCGATGCTGGTCGTGGTCGGGCTGCATCTGCTCGGCGTGATCGTGGGCAGCGTCCTGCATCACGAGAATCTCCCGCGGGCGATGGTCACCGGTCGCAAGCGTGGACTGTCGCCCGACGATGGCATCGGCAGCGCTGCGACGGCGATCGGCCTCGTCCTGCTGCTGGCGCTCGGCGCCTTCTGGGGCCTGGGCCTGTCCTCGGGCCGACCGCCGCTGGGCCTGCCCGGCGGCGCGTCGGAGGAAAGCGCGACCGACACGGGCGAGCATGGCGGGAACGGCATGCGCGGCGGAAACGACGAGGATGGCGACGAAGACGATTGATGCGGACGAGCCCGCTGCCGACAATGACGATCCGGGACGGAGAGCGACGATGCGACTGCTCGTGGTGGAAGACGATCCGCTGCTCGGCGAGGCCCTCGGCGTCGGCATGCGCCAGCGCGGATTCGCCGCGGACTGGGTCCGCGACGGCATCGCCGCCGAGAACGCGCTGAAATCGGAAACGTTCTCCGCGGTCGTCCTCGATCTCGGCCTGCCGCGACTGGGCGGTCTCCAACTGCTGCGCCAGCGTCGCGAGGCGCACGATCGCACGCCGGTCCTCATCCTCACCGCGCGCGATGCCGTCGAGGAGCGCGTCCGCGGGCTCGATGCCGGCGCGGACGATTACGTGGTCAAACCGGTCGATCTGGACGAACTCGCCGCGCGTCTGCGCGCCCTCGTCCGGCGCAGCGACGGCGACCCCCGCCCGTGCCTGCAGGTCGGCGCGCTGCGCCTCGATCCCGCGGCGCGCTCCGCGGTCTGGCGCGGCGCGCGGGTCGATCTGTCGCCGCGCGAGTTCGATCTGCTGCTGGAATTCGCCCGCTCCGCCGGGCGTTGGCTCAGCAAGGAACAGCTCGCCCAGCGGCTGTACGGGTGGGACGAGGATGTGGAATCGAACGCGCTGGAAGTCCACGTGCATCACCTGCGGCGCAAGCTCGACCCGGCCCTGATCGTCACCCAGCGCGGCGTCGGCTACATGCTGCGGCCGATGGATCCGACGTGAGTCGTCCGTTCTCGCTGCGGACCCGCCTGCTCGCCGCGATGCTCACCACCGTGGCGGCGGTGTGGCTGGTCGCGTCGCTGGCCAGCTACGCGCAGGCCCGGCACGAACTGGACGAATTGCTCGATGCCCACCTCGCCACGTCCGCGGCGCTGCTCGTCGCGCAGGCGTCAGAGGAACTGGAGGAGATCGAACTGGAGCACCTGCCGGACCTCGGCGACGCGCATCAGCGGTTGACCCTGCAGGTCTGGAGCGACGGCCGTCTCGGCGTGCACAGCGCGAACGCGCCCGACGCGCCGCTGGCGCCGTTCCGGCAAGGCTTCGCCGACGTGTCGATCGAGGGCAATCCGCTGCGCGTCTACACCACGCGCAGCCGCGAAGGCCTCTGGGTGCAGGTCGGGGAACCGCTCTCGGCGCGGACCGACATTCTCGACGAAGCGCTGCTGCGTCAGGCGCTGCCCTTGATGCTCGCGCTGCCGCTGCTCGGCCTCGGACTCTGGATCGTCGTCGGACGCGGTCTCGCGCCGCTGCAACGGATCGCGCAGGCGGTCGAGGCGCGTGCGCCGCTGGACACCGCCCCGATCGCGGACGCGCGCGCGCCGCGCGAAATCCGCCCGCTCCTCGACCGACTGAACGCCCTGTTCTCGCGTACCGGCGAGAGCATCGCCCGCGAACGCCGTTTCATCGACGATGCGTCGCACGAACTGCGCACCCCGGTGGCCGGCATCCGCGCGCAGGCGCAGGTCGCGCTGGGCGCGCGCGACGACGACGAGCGTCGGCGCGCGCTCGCGGGCGTGATCGCCGGTTGCGACCGCATCGCCGCGTTGAGCGAACAACTGCTGACGCTCTCGCGGATCGAAGCCGGGGTGCTCGACGCCGCGGTCGCCGAGGCGTCGCTGCGGGCCTGCATCGACGATGTCCTGATCGAACTGGGGCCGGCGATCCGGCTGACCGCCGCCGAGGTGGCGGTGGATGCCCCAGGCGATCTGCGGATCGACTGCAGCCCGCTGCTCGTCCAGATCGTATTGCGCAATCTCGTCGGCAACGCCCTGCGTCACGGCGGCCCGGGCGTGCGCGTGCGCATCGAGGGCCGGCGCGACGGCGACGCCACGCGTCTGTGCGTGCGCGACGACGGACCGGGCATTCCCGAGGAACGTCGCGACGATGCGCTGCAGCGTTTCCGGCGCCTCGAAACGCCGTCGGGCGCGGATGCGGCCTCGGGTGCGGGCCTCGGTCTGGCGATCGTCGCCCGCATCGCGCAGGTCGCAGGCGGCGCGCTCGCGCTGGGCGAGGGCCTGGACGGTCGCGGGCTCGGCGTCTGTCTGCGCACGCCCGATCGCATCGCCCGCTGCTGAGGCCGCGCGCCGACCGCAAACGCGGAAGGGCGACCCGTGGGCCGCCCTTCCGTGGATCGCGTCATCCGATCGGATGCGCCGTCGTGCGGGTCAGGCCGCGACGGTATCCGCCACCGCCTTGTAGTCCTCGATCTGGTCGAAGTTCATGTAGCGGTAGATCTCGGCGCCTTTCTCGTTGATGACGCCGATGTCCGCCATGTATTCCGCCTTCGTCGGAATGCGGCCCAGACGCGAGCAGATCGCGGCCAGTTCCGCCGAACCGAGGTAGACGTTCGAGTTCTTGCCGAGACGGTTCGGGAAGTTGCGGGTCGAGGTCGAGAACACGGTCGCGCCCTCGCGCACCTGCGCCTGGTTGCCCATGCACAGCGAGCAGCCCGGCATTTCCATCCGCGCGCCGGCGGTGCCGAAGGTGCCGTAGTGGCCTTCCTTCGTGAGTTCCGAGGCGTCCATCTTGGTCGGCGGCGCGACCCACAGGCGGGTCGGGATGTCGCGCTTGCCTTCCAGCAGCTTGGCGGCGGCGCGGAAGTGGCCGATGTTGGTCATGCACGAACCGATGAACACTTCGTCGATCTTCGCGCCGGCGACGTCGGACAGCGTCTTCACGTCGTCCGGGTCGTTCGGGCAGGCGACGATGGGTTCGTGGACGTCGGCCAGATCGATCTCGATGACCGCGGCGTATTCGGCGTCGGCGTCGGGTTCGAGCAGTTGCGGATCGGCGAGCCAGGCCTCCATCTTGGCGATGCGGCGGGCCAGCGAGCGGGCGTCCTGGTAACCCTCCGCGATCATCCACTTCAGCAGCGTGATGTTGCTGTTGAGGTATTCGATGATCGGCGCCTTGTCGAGGCGCACGGTGCAGCCGGCGGCCGAGCGCTCGGCCGAGGCGTCGGACAGTTCGAACGCCTGTTCCACCTTCAGGTTCGGCAGGCCTTCGATTTCGAGGATGCGGCCGGAGAAGATGTTCTTCTTGCCCTGCTTGGCGACGGTGAGCAGGCCCTGCTTGATCGCGTACAGCGGGATCGCGTTGACCAGATCGCGCAGGGTCACGCCCGGCTGCATCTCGCCCTTGAAGCGGACCAGCACCGACTCCGGCATGTCGAGCGGCATCACGCCGGTGGCCGCGGCGAAGGCCACGAGGCCCGAGCCCGCCGGGAACGAGATGCCCACCGGGAAGCGGGTGTGCGAGTCGCCGCCGGTGCCGACGGTGTCGGGCAGCAGCATGCGGTTGAGCCAGCTGTGGATCACGCCATCGCCCGGACGCAGGGAGATGCCGCCGCGGGTGGAGATGAATTCCGGCAGCGTGTGGTGGGTCTTCACGTCCACCGGCTTGGGATAGGCGGCGGTGTGGCAGAACGACTGCATGACCAAGTCGGCGGAAAAGCCGAGGCAGGCCAGATCCTTCAGCTCGTCGCGGGTCATCGGGCCGGTGGTGTCCTGCGAGCCGACCGAGGTCATCTTCGGCTCGCAGTACGCGCCCGGACGCACGCCCTGCCCTTCCGGCAGGCCGCAGGCGCGGCCGACCATCTTCTGCGCCAGCGAGAAGCCCTTGCCGCTGTCGGCGGGCTGCTGCGGCAGGCGGAACAGGGTCGAGGCCGGCAGACCCAGCGCCTCGCGCGCCTTCGCGGTCAGGCCACGGCCCACGATCAGCGGAATGCGGCCGCCGGCGCGGACTTCGTCGAACAGCACTTCCGACTTGACCTGGAACTCGGCCACGACTTCGCCGTTCTTCAGCGCCTTGCCCTCGTAGGGACGCAGCTCGATCACGTCGCCCATGTCCATCTTCGACACGTCGAGTTCGATCGGCAGCGCACCGGCGTCTTCCATCGTGTTGTAGAAGATCGGCGCGATCTTCGAGCCCAGGCAGACGCCGCCGAAACGCTTGTTCGGGATGAACGGGATGTCTTCGCCGGTCCACCACAGCACGCTGTTGGTCGCGGACTTGCGGCTGGAACCGGTACCGACCACGTCGCCGACGTAGGCGACCAGATGGCCCTTGTTCTTGAGGTCGAGGATCTGCTGGATCGGACCGCGCCTGCCGTCCTCTTCCGGCACGAACGGCGCGCCCTCGCGCTTGTTCTTGAGCATCGCCAGCGCGTGCATCGGGATGTCCGGGCGCGTGGTCGCGTCCGGCGCAGGCGAGAGATCGTCGGTATTGGTCTCGCCCGGCACCTTGAACACGGTGATGGTCAGCGACGCCGGCACTTCCGGACGGCTGGTGAACCATTCGGCATCGGCCCAGCTCTGCAGCACGGCCTTCGCATTGGCGTTGCCGGCCTTCGCCTTCTCTTCCACGTCGTGGAAGGCGTCGAACATCAGCAGGGTGTGCTTCAGCGCATCGGCGGCGATGGCGCCGACGACGGGGTCGTCGAGCAGTTCGACCAGCGGATGGATGTTGTAGCCGCCGAGCATGGTGCCGAGCAGTTCGGTCGCGCGCTCGCGGGAGATCAGCGGGCAGAGTTCCTTGCCGAAGGCGACCGCGGCCAGGTAGGACGCCTTGACCTTCGCGGCATCGTCGACGCCGGCGGGCACGCGGTTGGAGATCAGGTCGACCAGCGTCGCTTCCTCTCCGGCCGGCGGAGCCTTGAGCAGCTCGATGACGTCGGCGGTCTGCTGCGCGGTCAGCGGCAGCGGCGGAATGCCGAGAGCGGCGCGTTCGGCGACATGTTGGCGGTAGGCGGCGAGCATCTGATGACTCCTGGTGTCGGGCGTGCGTTGAAGTGGGGTGCGTCGAAGCGGGCGTGCGTTGAAATGGGGCGATGCGGCGGGGAATCAAACCGTCGGGACGATCAGCTTGAGTCCCTTGAAGTACTCGCGGAAGAATCGGTCGTCGCGGGTGATCAGTCCATTGCACTGAAGCAGCGCATGGGCGCCGATCAGGAAATCCGGGGCCGCGCGCAGGTGCGCGCCGCTGCGCTGGCGATGGCGGCGCTGCATCTCGCCGGCGCGCAGGGCCGACTTGGCTTCGAGCGGGCTGAAGCGGATGCTCATCTCCTCCAGGACGGCCATCGCCTCGGCACCGTCACGCAGGGCGCCGCAGACCTCGGCCAGGGCCACGTCGCAGACCACCACCGGGCCCGCGCTGAGGCACTGCCGCAGGCAGGCCTCCGCGGCATCGGCGTGCGGCCCGTCGGCCAGCAGGTCGATCAGGACCGGGGAGTCGATGGCGATCACGCGCCGGCCTCGGCGCCGTCGTCGGCCGCATGTCCGCGCACGGCCTGCACCGCCTCGTCGGTCGAGGCGAAGCCGTCCAGCCGGAAACGGCCGCGGGCGCGGGAAATGGCGTCGTCGACCGATTTGCGCAGCACGATCCGGCTGCCTTCCAGCTCGACCTTGAGCACGGTGCCCTTGGTCAGCCCCAGGGCATCGCGGACGGCCTTGGGAAGGGTGATCTGGCCGCGTTCGGCGACGGTGGCTTCCATGGATCGGACCCTCGTTCGGTATGCGCGAATTATACATACTTTTCCATGCATACCCCAGCGGACGGGTTGCGGATCGCACGGCGACGGGCGGCGGGCCGCCCGAACCGCGCAAGGTCATGGTTCCGGCGGATAATCGTCCCGCCCCCACCCTCGGAGACCCGCCGTGCACGATTCCTTCGGCACCCGCGACCGCCTCGACGTCGGCGGACGCAGCCTGCGGTACTTCAGCCTGCCCCGCCTCGAAGCCCGGTTCGGCAGCCTGGCCCGTCTGCCCTACTCGATGAAGATCCTGCTCGAGAACCTGCTTCGCCACGAGGACGGCGTCGCCGTCCTGCCCGCGCACATCGAGGCCGTCGCCCGTTGGGACGCGACCGCCGAGCCGGACACCGAAATCGCCTTCATGCCGGCCCGGGTCGTCCTGCAGGACTTCACCGGCGTGCCCTGCGTGGTCGACCTGGCGGCGATGCGCGACGCGATGGCCCGGCTCGGCGGCGATCCGAAGCGGATCAATCCGCTGATCCCGTCCGAGCTGGTGATCGACCATTCGGTGCAGGTCGACGTGTTCGGTCGCCCGGAGGCGCTCGATCTCAACGGCCGCATCGAGTTCGAGCGCAACCGCGAGCGCTACGGCTTCCTGCGCTGGGGCCAGAAGGCCTTCGACAATTTCAGGGTGGTGCCGCCGAACACCGGCATCGTGCATCAGGTGAATCTGGAGCATCTGGCGCGGGTGGTGATGACCCGCGAGATCGCGCTCGACGACGGCAGCGTCGACACCTACGCGTTCCCGGACACCGTGTTCGGCACCGACAGCCACACCACCATGATCAACGGCATCGGCGTGCTCGGCTGGGGCGTCGGCGGGATCGAGGCCGAAGCGGCGATGCTCGGCCAGCCCTCGTCGATGCTCATCCCGCAGGTGGTCGGCTTCCGCCTGAGCGGTCGCCTGCCCGAAGGCAGCACCGCCACCGATCTCGTCCTGACCGTCACCCAGATGCTGCGCAGGCACGGGGTCGTCGGCAAGTTCGTCGAATTCTTCGGCGACGGCCTGCACCATCTGCCGCTCGCCGATCGCGCGACGATCGCCAACATGGCGCCGGAATACGGCGCCACCTGCGGCATTTTCCCGATCGACGCCGAAGCGATCGCCTACCTGCGCCTGTCCGGTCGCGACGAGGCGCAGATCGCGCTGGTCGAGGCCTACGCGCGCGCCCAGGGACTGTGGCACGACGCCGAGACGCCGCCGGCGACCTATACCTCGGTCCTCGAACTCGATCTGGCGACGGTGAAACCCTCTCTCGCCGGGCCGAAGCGGCCGCAGGATCGCGTCCTCCTGGAGGCGGTCCAGGCCGATTTCCGCACCCATCTCTCCGGGCTGACCGCCGCGCGCGCGGCGAAGGCCGCCGCGGCGCAGGTTTCGGATTTCATCGAGGAAGGCGGCGGCCAACCGCAGGCCGCGCATCCGGTGGTCGCGCCGAAGGCCAGGATCCGCATCCGCGACCGGGACTGCGAACTCGCCGACGGCTCGGTGGTGATCGCGGCGATCACGTCCTGCACCAATACGTCCAACCCCGCGGTGATGCTGGGCGCGGGCCTGCTCGCGCGCAATGCGGTCGCGAAGGGGCTGAAGACCGCGCCCTGGGTCAAGACCTCGCTCGGCCCGGGTTCGCTGGTGGTGACCGATTACCTGAAGAAGGCCGGTCTGCTCGACGATCTGGAAGCCCTGGGTTTCCACGTCGTCGGCTACGGCTGCACCACCTGCATCGGCAACTCCGGGCCGTTGCCGGACGAGGTTTCGAAGGGCATCGTCGAGGGCGATCTGGTCGTGGCCTCGGTGCTGTCGGGCAACCGCAATTTCGAGGGCCGCGTGCACCCCGAAGTGAAGATGAACTACCTCGCTTCGCCGCCGCTGGTGGTGGCCTATGCACTGGCCGGGACGGTCGACATCGACCTCACCCGCGATCCGCTCGGCACCGGCAACGACGGCGCAGCGGTGTTCCTGCGCGACATCTGGCCGACCAACAAGGAAATCGGCGACTTCATCGCCGCCAGCGTCGGCCCGGAGATGTTCGCGCGCAACTATGCCGACGTGTTCCGCGGCGACAGTCGCTGGAACGCGATCGAATCCGCCGGCGGCGAAGCCTATGCCTGGGACACGGACTCGACCTACATCAAACATCCGCCCTACTTCGAAGGCATGCGCATGTCGGTCGCGACGATCGCCGACATCCACGGCGCGCGCGCGCTCGGCGTGTTCGGCGATTCGATCACGACCGATCACATCTCGCCCGCCGGCAACATCAAGGCCGCATCGCCCGCGGGACGCTACCTGCAGTCGCGCGGCGTGCAGCCGGCCGACTTCAACAGCTACGGTTCGCGCCGCGGCAACGACGACGTGATGGTCCGCGGCACCTTCGCCAACATCCGCATCCGCAACCTGATGCTGGGCGGCGAGGAAGGCGGCGACACCCTGCACCGGCCCTCGGGCGAACGGCTGTCGATCTACGACGCGGCGATGCGCTACAAGACCGAAGGCGTGCCGCTCGTGGTGCTCGCCGGCAAGGAATACGGCACGGGCTCCAGTCGCGACTGGGCCGCCAAGGGCACCCTGCTGCTCGGCGTGAAGGCGGTGATCGCGGAGAGTTTCGAACGCATCCATCGATCGAATCTGGTCGGCATGGGCGTACTGCCGCTGCAGTTCGCCGAGGGCGAGAACGCGCAGATCCTCGGTCTCGATGGATCGGAAACGTTCGACATCGAAGGACTCGACGATGGCGCCGCCAAGGTCGCGCGGGTCGTCGCACGCCGGCCGGACGGCCGCGAGACGCGCTTCCAGGTCCGCGTCCTGCTGCTGACGCCGAAGGAAGTCGAGTATTTCAGGCACGGCGGCATCCTCCACTACGTCCTCCGCCAGCTCGCGGCGAAACCCGCCGACTGAAGCGGCCGCCTGAACGGGCCGCCGGAGCCGCCCCCCGCCCGCCCGGCCCGGCTGGGCGGGCGGGCGCGACCATACGACGGCGTCTTGCGGCCGTTTGGGGCCTATGCTCCAATCCGGGGGAATCGCCAGAGCCGCAATCCAGCGGCCGCAAAAACACAGTCGGAGGGGACTGATGAATCTCGAGCGTCCGTGGTATGCGAGTTATCCCGCAGGCGTGCCTCAACAGATCGATGCCGAGGAATACCCCTCGATCGTTTCGGTACTCCAGTCGTCGCTGGAAAAGTATCGCGACCGCAAGGCGTTCACGAACATGGGTCAGTCGTTGACCTACGCCGACGTCGATCGACTCAGCAAACAGTTCGCCGCCTACCTGCTGGGCGAACTGAAGCTGAAGAAGGGCGACCGCGTCGCGATCATGTTGCCCAACTGCCTGCAGTATCCGATCGCCACCTTCGGCATCCTGCGCGCCGGGCTCACGGTGGTGAACACCAATCCGATGTACACCGCGCGCGAGCTCAAGCACCAGCTGGTCGACTCCGGCGCGAGCGCGATCCTGGTCCTCGACAATTTCGGCAAGACCGTGCAGGACGTGGTCGCGGATACGCCGGTGAAGCAGGTGATCACCACCGGACTCGGCGACCTGCTGCCCTTCCCGAAGGGCGCGATCGTCAATTTCGTCCTGAAATACGTGAAGAAGATGGTGCCCGAGTACGACATCCCGGGCGCCGTCCGCTTCAAGAACGCGCTGACCCTCGGCCAGATGCATACCCTGCCGGCGATCGAGATCGCTCCCCAGGACATCGCCTTCCTGCAGTACACCGGCGGCACCACCGGCGTCGCCAAGGGCGCCATGCTCACCCATCGCAACCTCGTGGCGAACATGCAGCAGGCGTCGGCCTGGGTGTCCGGCGTCACCAGCGAAGGCCAGGAGCTCATCGTCACCGCGCTGCCGCTGTATCACATCTTCGCGCTGACCGCGAACGGGCTGGTCTTCATGAAGATCGGCGCGCAGAACTACATGATCACCAACCCGCGCGACATGCCCAACTTCGTGAAGGAGCTGAGCGCGATCCCGTTCACCGCCATCACCGGCGTGAACACGCTGTTCAACGGCCTGCTCAACACGCCGGGCTTCGACAAGATCGACTTCTCGCATCTGCGGCTCACCCTCGGCGGCGGCATGGCCGTGCAGCGCGCGGTCGCCGAACGCTGGAAGCAGGTCACCGGCTGCACCCTGGTCGAGGCCTACGGCCTGACCGAAACTTCGCCGGCCGCGTGCATGAATCCGATGGATCTCGCGGAATACAACGGCGCGATCGGCCTCCCCATTCCCTCCACGGACGCCTGCGTGAAGGACGAGGAAGGCCGCATCCTGGCCACCGGCGAAGTCGGCGAACTCTGCATCAAGGGCCCGCAGGTGATGAAGGGTTACTGGCAGCGTCCGGAAGAGACCGCGAAGGTCATCGACGACGACGGATGGCTGCATACCGGCGACATGGCGAAGATGGACGAGCGCGGTTTCTTCTACATCGTCGATCGCAAGAAGGACATGATCCTCGTCTCCGGCTTCAACGTGTATCCGAACGAAGTCGAGGACGTGATCGCGATGATGCCGGGCGTGCTCGAAGTCGCCGCGGTCGGCGTTCCCGACGACAAGTCCGGCGAAGCGGTGAAGGTCGTGATCGTGAAGAAGGATCCGAACCTGACCGCCGAACAGGTCAAGGCGCATGCGCGCGAGAACCTCACCGGTTACAAGCAGCCGAGGTACGTGGAGTTCCGCACCGAACTGCCGAAGACCAACGTGGGCAAGATCCTGCGCCGGGAGTTGCGGGACCAAGCACCCGCGTGATATAGCGACCGAAGTCGCATTTTTGAGTCCAGCAGGTCGGCCTTCGGGCCGACCTGTTTGTTTTTGCAGGGTTGTCTTGCGCTTGAAGTTTCCAATTTTTCGGCGCATACAGGCGGCAACCGGGCTCTTCTGAACCCTCCGTCACGCGCACCGGGCCGCCCGGCCGGAGCGCGGCCTTACCCTTGGGGAACTTCCATGAACAACGTCGAAAAACTGCACCTCGCCCCCCGCTTCTCCACCCTGCGCATCGAAGAGGATCTGGAACGCGAGGTGTATTGGTGCCACATGCATGCCGATACGGCCTATCGCAGCGACCGAGCCTGTTTCAAGAGCGAACTCGTCGACGACATCCTGCATTGGCAGCACGGGCTGTCCGATCGCGTCCGCATCGAGCAGAGCCGCGGTTCGCATCATCTCGCGCACGTCGTGCTGGCGTCCGACCATGCCGACGTGTTCAACCTCGGCGGCGATCTGCAGCTGTTCTGCAACGCCATCCGCAACAAGGATCGCACCACACTGCTCAACTACGCCCGTCAATGCGTCCGCGGCGTGCATGCCTTCCACAACGGCCTCGGCGTCGGCGCACACAGCATCGCGCTCGTCCAGGGCGACGCCCTCGGCGGCGGCTTCGAAGCGGCGCTGAGCTGCCACACCATCGTCGCCGAAGAAGGCGTCGACATGGGTCTCCCCGAAGTCCTGTTCGACCTCTTCCCCGGCATGGGCGCCTATTCGTTCCTGTGCAAGCGCATCGCCCCGCACCAGGCCGAGAAGCTGATGCTCGAAGGCAACGTCTATCGCAGCGAGGAGCTCTACAAGATGGGCCTGGTCGATGTCCTCGTCGGCAAGGGCGAAGGCCGCCAGGCGGTCGATGAGATCATCCGCAACAATCGCCGGATTCCCCATGCCCGCGCCGCGATGCATCGCGTCCGCGCGATGGCGCAGCCCGTCACGATGGAAGAAATGATGGCGATCACCGAAGTCTGGGTCGATACCGCCCTGCAGCTCGGCGAGCGTTCCCTGCGCACGATGGAGCGCCTGGTGCGCGCGCAGTTCAAGCGCAACGCGCATGCGGACGCCGCGACGGCCTGATCGGCGTCGGAGGACGGCGGCGCGGGCGATCGTTGCGCCGCCGCGCGGAGCGCCGTCCGCACGAAGGCGGAACGGCACGGATCCGGATCAACCCGGATCCGATCCCGGCATGGGATCCTGGCGCAAACGGCCGGATCCCAGAAGCGAGGGCAACTGGGCGCGGACTTCGCGCGCCGTCTGTTCCACCATCTGGTCCAGATCGCGCGTCAGATTGACCGACTGTTTCGCCAACTGGACGCTGTCCAGTCGCATGACAATGCGACAGCGCTCGACCAGACGCGCCGCCCCGATGTTCTCCGCCACGCCGCGCATGGCGTGCGCGGCTTCCCGCATCGCTTCGTAATCCGCGTTCGCGGCCCCCTGCTGCAGGTTCGACATCGAACGTCCGATGTCGCGCAGGCACTGTTCGACGAAATCCTGCAGGAAATCGAGACCGAGCCCCATCGCGGCCAGTTCCTCCAGGATCGGCGTGTCGCTGTCCACCGCGGGCGTGGCCGACGCTTGCGGCGCGAACTCGCCGTTTTCGGGCTGAGCGGCGGCGATCGCGGTGCCCCCCTCGGTGGCGGCGGCGATGCCAGCGATCGTGTCGAGCAGCTTGGGCACCGAAATCGGCTTGGTGAGGTACACGCGCGCGCCGGCGCGTTCCGCCTCGCGCATGGACTCCACGGTGGCATCCGCCGACAGCACGACGATCGGGGTCCGTCGCGATTGTCCCGCCTGCATCACGCGGGCCTGACGGATGACCTCGAGGCCGCTGAGCCCGGGCATATGCAGGTCCAGCAGCACAAGATCCGGCGTTTCCTCGGCCATGATGTCGAGGACGCGCTCGCCGTCCTCTGCGAAAACGGTGCGGTGGCCTGCCTTCTCGAGCAGGCGTTGCAGGACGACGCGGTTGGTCGGCTGATCGTCCGCCACGAGCACGCGCATCGAGCGCACGCGGACGCGGTGGCGCAGGAACGGGTCCTCGAAGTCGATGACGTTGCCGCTTCCGTCGATCCGCCGCCGTTCGCCCTCGCCTTCCTGCGCCGTTTCGTAGGTGTCATGGGACGGATCGAACGCTTCCTGCGCGGCGCGCGCGGCATCGACCAGCCCGAACGGCAGCTCGACCCAGAAATGGGTGCCGCCGCCGGGATTGGGTTCCACGCCGATACGGCCGCCCATCAACTCGGTGAGGCTCTTGGCGATGGTGGTTCCCAGTCCGCTGCCGCCGAACCGCCGATCGCGACCGCTGTCGACCTGCTCGAACGGGCGGAATATCCGAGACCGCGCTTCTTCGGGAATGCCGATGCCGGTATCGCGTACCGATATCCTGAGCAGGATCCGCGCGCCTTCGCGCGACAACTCGCGCACATGCAGGCCGACGCTGCCGCGGGGCGTGAATTTCACCGCGTTCTGCAGCAGGTTCAACAGGATCTGCGTGAGGTGGCTGGCGTCGCCGTGCAGGACATGCGGCACCCGGATGTCGGTGTCGATGTTGAGTTCGAGGTTCTTGGCCTGCGCCTGCGGGTGCAGCATGCGATGCACCCGCGACAGCAACTGGGTGAGATCGAAGTCCTCTTCGTAGCGGCGCATCTTGCCCGCTTCGATCGCGGAGATATCGAGTACTTCGTCGATCAGCAGGAGCAGGGTCTGCGCCGACGTGTGGATCATGTCGGCGGATTCGCGCTGGTCCTTCTGCAGTTTGCTGGCCGCGAGCAGTTCCGCCATCGCCAGGATGCCGTTCAGGGGCGTGCGCAGTTCGTGGCTCATGTTGGCCAGGAACCGGGACTTGGCCTCGTTGGCGCGACGCGCCTCCTCGATGGCCCTGGTGAGCGCCTGGAGCAACGAGGCGAAATACAGCGGGACGGCGGCCGCGCCGATGAGCAGGCCCCACGACAGGTAGGGGCTTGCGCGCCAGTAAGGCGTGATCTGGCTCATCGCGAGGAACGAAAGCGCCGACAGAGCGGTCGCGAAGTACAGATAGCGACTGCCGAACCGCAAGCCGTTGCCGATCGTGACCCAAAGATAGATGCTGTACAGCGGCGAGGCGATTTCGCCCAGCAGCGCCATCACCGCGCCGATCGCGGCATAGTCGGACAGCATGCCGACCCACCGCCGCCAATGCGAAACGCCCGGGCGGTGCAGGATGGCGGCGAACAGCAGCAGCGACACCACCAGTTCGCCCAGAAGGATCAGCCAGACCACGAACAGCGCGCGCGTGCTGCCGCCGATGCCGACCAACCAACCGAGGTAGGTCGAGAACAGCGCCGTGATCACGATGCGCACGAGCACCTGCTTGTGCTCGCTGTCGGCCCGGTTGGCCAGCCTCGCCCGGATCATCCCGACGATGTCGTGGGCGGGAGTCACTCGAAACCCGGACGTTGCGAACCCGTGGAATAGCGTTCGCAGATGTCTTCCAGTCTCGCCCGGTTCTGGACCAGGGCCTGGACGCACTGCGGGTCGAACAGCTTGCCGCTCTGCTCCTGGAGGAAGTCGAGGGCGTTGTCGAAGCTCCACGGCGCCTTGTAGGGCCGCGGCGAGATCAGCGCGTCGAACACGTCGGCAACCGCGACGATGCGGGCCTCGATCGGGATCTGCGCGCCGCTGAGGCCGTCGGGATAGCCGCTGCCGTCGTAGCGCTCGTGATGGCGCAGCGCGATGGTCGCGCCGGCCTGGATGAAGCGATTCTGGCTGCCGCTGAGCAGTTCGTGGCCGATCTGCGGATGACGGCGCATGATCCCGAGCTGGTGCTCGTCGAGCGGGCCGGGCTTGAGCAGGACGTCGTCGGGGATCGCGATCTTGCCGATGTCGTGCAGCGGCGCGGAGAGTTCGA
>JBMOOY010000034.1:0-13853 GCA_049324395.1 Pseudomonadota bacterium | reverse complement strand
GGGCGATGCGCTGGGCGCGGGCCTGCTGGCGGCGCTGCTGTGCGATCTGCTGGTGCTGGGCGAGGGCGGTTCGTACGGTTTCACGGATGCCGGGGCCGGGCTGTGGCCGAGCGCGGGCGAGCTGTCGTTGTGCGCGACGCGTCTGGGCGTGCCGCTGGCGGAGGATCTGCTGTACGCGACGACGACGGCGACCGGCGCTGCGCTGCGCGCGCGCGGATGGACGTGCGCGGTGGCCGCGGACGCGACGGTGCAGGTCGCATCGTGGGTGGAGGCGCTGCGTTCGAAGTCGTCGCTGTCGCTCGCTCTGTTGAAGCGGCATCTGTCGCGCGATCTGTCGGCGGCGGTCGAGGCGCTGGTTCCCGCCGGCGAGACGGCGATGCACGCGCCGAAGCGCGCCCCCAAACCCTTGCCGTCCTCGCGGCATCTGCACATGGTCGCGACCGACGACGGCGTGCTGTCGATCCGCTTGCGCGCGACGCAACGCAAGTCGGCCGCGAAGGAGCAGATCGCGGACCTTTCCACGGTGTTGATGCGCGCGCAATCCGCGCCGCAGCTGCGTGCGCTGGTGCTATCGTCGGAAGATCCCGGATTCCTGTCTCCCGCGGCGATGGCGCTGCCGGAGAACACGGCGACCGCGCTCTGCGAACGCATCGCGGCCCTGCGCGTTCCCGTCGTGGCCGCGGCGGAAGGCGATGCCCGCGGCTCGGCGTGGCTGCTGCTCGCCGCCTGCGATGCCGTCGTGCATGCCGAGGAGGCGCGCTATGCGAGCGCCGGCATCGATGGTGCGTCACTGCGTGCGGCCGTTGCGTTCGCCGCCCTGCGTTTCGGCGACGACGCCGCGCGCGAGCTGCTGTTGGGCGGTGCGGAAGCGACCGGCGCGGCGCTGCGTTCGCGTGCGCCCGGTATTCGCGCCGTCCCCGTTGCGGACGTGCGTGCCGAGGCGGCCTCGCTGGCTGCGCACTGGACGACGCTGCCGGCGGAGACGCTGGCGATGTGGAAAACATGGCGCGAGGCGGCCGTGCGGGCACGGTCGGCGGCACTGCCCGAAACCATCCCGGAGTCGGTCGACTCCGTTCGAACCGACGTCGTGGATGCCGATGAGATTCCGACGCCGATCGCGCTGCGTTCGACGGTCGTGTCGGCGAAGGCATGGTCCGATGGCGTCGTGCTGGTGGAACTGGCC
Source organism: Pseudomonadota bacterium (assembly GCA_049324395.1). Classification (GTDB taxonomy): domain Bacteria; phylum Pseudomonadota; class Gammaproteobacteria; order Xanthomonadales; family Xanthomonadaceae; genus Lysobacter_I. The sequence continues at coordinate 12,670 of JBMOOY010000034.1, read as the reverse complement.
GATCGCGATGCGCGCAACATGTTCTCCGATGCCTTCATGGCCGGCGTCGAGGAAGCGTTCGCCCATGTCGCTGCCACGCCGCACTGCCGCGTCGTGGTGCTGACTGGATACGACGGCTATTTCTCCTCGGGCGGTACCCGGGAGAACCTGCTCGCGATCCAGCGCGGCGAGACCACCTTCGCCGATCATCGCGTGTTCGAGATCGCGACGCGCTGTGCGTTGCCGGTGGTCGCGGCGATGCAGGGCCATGGCATCGGCGCCGGCTGGACCCTCGGCATGTTCGCCGACGCGGCGCTGATGAGCGACGAAAGCCGCTATCTCAGCCCCTACATGAACTACGGGTTCACCCCGGGCGCCGGCGCGACCTGGGTGCTCGCCGACCGCATGGGCCGCGATCTCGCGACGGAAGGCCTGCTGACGGCGCAGCCCCTGACCGGAACGGCGCTGCGCGAGCGCGGCCTGCGCATGCGCGTGTTGCCGCGCGCCGAAACGACGGCGGCGGCATTGTCGCTGGCGCACGCGATGGCCCGCATGCCGCGGGCGCGGCTGGTCGCGCTCAAGCGATGGTGGACCGATGCGCAGCGCGAGGCGCGCGAGCACGCCTACGAGGCCGAACTCGCGATGCATGCGCGGACGTTCGTCGGACAGTCCGACACGCTCGACAGGATCGAGCGGGCGTTCCAGGACGGGGCCGAGACGGTCGTTCCCGCGGCCGCCGGGCAGATCGCTGCCGAAACTGCCGCGCACGCGTTCGTCCAGCCGGTCGCGGGGCGGGAGCGTGTCGCGCCGACGGGCGTCGTGCCGGACGCTGTTGGTCCCAACGATCTCGGATCGAACGAGATCATGGCGACGCTGCGCGAGTTGCTCGCGCAGGAGCTGCATCTGGCCGTCGGCGACATCGACGAACACGCGCAGTTCGTCGATCTCGGCATGGATTCGATCAGCGGCGTCACCTGGGTGCGCCGGATCAATGCGCGTTACGGCACGTCGATCGAGGCGACCAAGGTCTACGCCTATCCGACCCTGGCGCGACTGTCCCGGCATCTGCGAGAGGAACTGCGGCCTGCGACGGATGCAGCGCCGGTCGCGGCCCCGATGCAGGCGCGTCCGGAGCCGCAGTCGCAGACGATGTCCGTCGCAGCAGGATCTGCCGACGCGCTGGAGGACACGCAGGCGACCCTGCGTGCGCTGCTCGCGCAGGAACTGCACCTGGCCGAGAACGACATCGACGCGCATGCGCAATTCGTCGATCTCGGCATGGATTCGATCAGCGGCGTGACCTGGGTGCGCCGGATCAATGCGCGCTACGGCACGTCGATCGAGGCGACCAAGGTCTACGCGTATCCGACGCTCGCGCAGCTGTCCCGCCATGTCGCCGAGGAAGTCGCGCGCCTCGCGGGCGCCGGACAGGACGCGACGGCCGACGCATCCGCCGACGGCAGGACGCCCATCGCTGCGGCGACCGCCGTCCAGACGGTCGCCGCATCGGCATCGTCGCATGCGTCCGCGACATCCGCGGCGACCGTCCATCCGGCGTTCGCCTTCCCGGCACTGGAACCTCGCGCGCTTCGGTCCCGCGCGATCCGGGCGCCGTCGTCGGCTGCGCGCGCGGCATCGGCCGGATCGCCCGTCGCGGTGATCGGCATGGCCGGCCGTTTCCCGCAGGCGGGGAACGTCGACGCCTTCTGGCGCAACATCGCCGAAGGTCGCGATTGCATGTCCGAGGTCCCGGCGGATCGCTGGGATCCCGAACGCTACTACCGCCCCGGCGCGCCGACGGCCGGCAAGACCTATTGTCGCTGGCTCGGCGCGCTGGAGGACTACGACCGCTTCGATCCGCTGTTCTTCGGCCTGTCGCCGCGCGAAGCCGAGAGCATGGATCCGCAACAGCGGCTGTTCCTCGAAACCTGCTGGCACGCGATCGAACATGCCGGTTACGACGCCCGTGCGCTGTCCGGAACGCGCTGCGGCGTGTTCGTCGGCGTCGCCGCCGGCGACTATCGCCTGTTGTCGCGCGAACAGCAGCTCAGCGCGCTCGGCTTCACCGGCGACGCGACGTCGATCCTCGCCGCGCGCATCGCCTATTTCCTCGATCTGCAGGGTCCTTGCGTCTCGATCGACACCGCGTGCTCCTCGTCGCTCGTGGCCATCGCGACCGCCTGCGACAGCCTCGTCTCGGGCGCGAGCGATCTCGCGCTCGCCGGCGGCGTCTACGTCATGTGCGGTCCCGACATGCACGTCAAGACCTCGCAGGGCGGCATGCTGTCGCCGGAGGGGCGTTGTTTCACCTTCGACCGGCGCGCGGACGGGTTCGCGCTGGGCGAGGGCGTCGGCGCGATCCTGCTCAAGCGGCTGGCCGATGCCGAACGCGACGACGACATGATCCTGGGCGTGATCGAAGGCTGGGGCGTCAACCAGGACGGTCGCACCAACGGCATCACGGCGCCGAACCCGGAATCGCAGACGCGCCTCGAGCGCGAGGTCTACGATCGCTTCGCCATCGACCCGGCAGGCATCCAGCTCATCGAGGCCCACGGGACCGGCACCAAGCTCGGCGATCCGATCGAGGTCGAGGCGTTGAAGCAGGCGTTCGCGCACTACACCCGCGACGTCGGCTTCTGCGCGCTCGGATCGGTCAAGAGCAATATCGGTCACTGCCTGACCGCCGCCGGCGTCGCGGGCACCATCAAGTTGCTGCTCGCCTTCCGTCACCGGCAACTGCCGCCGAGCATCCATTTCGAGCAGCTCAACGAGCACATTGCACTCGACGGCAGCCCGTTCTACGTCAACGACCGTCTGCGGCCGTGGACGCTGTCGGGCGGCGCACGCCGTCGGGCGGCGGTCAGTTCCTTCGGTTTCAGCGGCACGAATGCGCATCTCGTCCTCGCCGAACCGGCGACGCCGTCGCGGGTTCGACCGCCCGTGTCGCCGGTCACCGAGGCGGGCCGGATCGCGATCCCGCTGTCGGCGAAAACCCCGGAGCGGCTGCGCGCGCTCGTCGAAGCGCTGCTCGCGTTTCTCCGCGGCGACGGCGCGACGCTCGATCCGCTGGAGATCGCCTACACGCTGCAGGTCGGCCGCGAGCCGATGGAAGAGCGTCTCGCCTTCCTGGTCGATTCGGTGCCGATGCTGTGCGAACGGCTGCAGGCCTGGCTCGACGGCGCCTCGCGGATCGAGGATTGCCATCAGGGGCAGCTGCGTCGCGGTCGCGAGAGCATCAGCCTGCTCAGCCGCGACGAGGACATGAAGTCCGCGATCGTCGATCGCTGGGTGACGCGCCGCAGGCTGGGCAAGTTGATGGACCTGTGGGTCCGCGGGCTGGAGTTCGATTGGCATCGCCTGTACGGCGACGTCCGGCCGCGGCGCGTGGCCCTGCCCGGCTATCCGTTCGCGCGCGAACGCTACTGGATCGCATCGACCTCGGCCGCGCGCAGGGACGAAACCTCGCCCGCGCCGGCGGCCGCGCTGCATCCGCTGCTGCATGTCAACGTCTCCGATTTCGCGCGTCAGGCCTATCGCACGCGGTTCGTCGGCGACGAATCCGTGCTGCTCGAACGCGACGGGGTTCGGACGCTGTCGCCGATGGCCTGTCTGGCGATGGCGCGCGCGGCGGTCGTCCATGCCGACCCGCACGGGGGCGGCGACGATCGCGGCGTCGCGTTCGAATGGCAGGCGGTGCGCTGGAGCGCGCGGCCGATCGCCGCCGTCGGCGAGCCCGCGGTCGAGATCGCCCTATCGCAGGATGATGCCGGCGGCATCGCATTCGACATCCTGCGCGGGACCGGTGCGGATGCGCCGGTGCTCTGCCAGGGGCGCGTCGCCTGCGCCGTGGAGGCGGCGGCGCAGACGCTGGATCCCGCGTCGGTACGCGACGGATTGCGCGAGGTCGCGGTCGACCCGGAAGCGGCGGATGTCTTCGTCGCGCTGCATGTCGGCGACGACCGGGCGTTGGCGACGTTGCGGCCCGCTCCGCGGGCGGCGGACGGTTTCGATCCGAGCGTGCTGCAGGCCGCGCTGCGTCTCGTCGAGCGCTTGGTCGGCGCGCCTGCGCTGCCGGCGTCGCTGTCCTCGCTGCGCATGTCGGCGCCCTGTCCGGAGGCGGGCATGGTACTCGCGCGGCGGGCCGCGGACGGCGGCGCGATCGAGGTCGATCTGTGCGATGCGCAGGGACGCGTCTGCATCGCCCTGCGTGGATTGACCCTGGATGCTCCGGTCGACGTCGTCGATCGGGCCGCGCAGGACGCAGCGGCTCCGGATCCGGATCGTTTGCTCGCGGTGCCGTCGTGGCAGGCGCGCGCGGTCGCGCCCGCGGACGCGGCGCAACCGACTTTCGCGCGACATCGCGTGCTGCTGTGCGGCCTGTCCGGAATCGACGCGGCCGAGTTGCAGGCCGCGCTGCCGCGCAGCGCGTGCGAGGTGTCGGCGGACGATGTCTCGATGCCGATCGCGAGCCGCTACGCCGTCCAGGCGCAGACCTGTTTCGCGCGGGTCGGCGCGATGCTGGCCGAGGCCGCGCAGGGGCGGTCGCTGTTGCAGGTGGTGGTCCCGGACGCGGGCGATGGGACGCTCTTCGCCGGGCTCTCGGGGCTGCTGCGCTCCGCGGCGCTCGAATCGTCGCAGTTCGTCGCCCAATTGATCCGGGTGCCGGCGGAGATGCGGGCCGACGCCCTCGCCGCGCAACTCCGCGCCGAGCGCGAGGACGGTGCGTGCGAACCGTTGCTGCGCTTCGGTCCGGCCGGTCGCGAGGTGTCGCGCTGGCGGACGGTCGACGTCGAGGCAGGAGACAAAGCGCAGAACGCGGCGACGCCCGCATTCCGCGAGGACGGCGTGTATCTGATCACCGGCGGCCTCGGCGGCCTCGGTCTGCTCTTCGCGCGCGAGATCCTCGCGCGGGCCGCGGGCGCCCGGATCGTGCTGACCGGACGCGGAGAGATCGACGGGCCGCAGCGCGCGCGGCTCGATGCGCTCGCGGTCGGGGGGCGCGTCGAGTATCGACGCATGGATCCCGTCGACGCTGCCCGGACCTGCGAGGTCGTCGCCGGGATTCGCGCCGACTACGGTCGGATCGACGGCATCCTGCACAGCGCGGGCATGATCGCGGACAACCTCGCGACCAGGAAGAGCGCGGACGAGTTCGCGCGGGTCCTGGCGCCGAAGGTGGCGGGTGCCGTGCATCTGGACGAGGCCAGCCGCGACTGCGATCTCGACTTCTTCGTCCTGTTCTCGTCGGTTGCGGCGAGCATGGGGTTCATGGGTCAGACCGACTATGCGGCCGCGAACGGTTTCATGGATGCGTTCGCGACCCATCGCGCGCGACGCGTCGCCGCCGGCGAACGCAAGGGCCGCAGTCTCTCGATCGCCTGGCCGTTGTGGCGCGAGGGCGGCATGGCGGTCGACGACGCGAAGATCGAACTCGTGCGCCAGACCACCGGCATGCGTCCGATCCGCGCGGCGACCGGATTCGAGGCCTTCCATCGCAGTCTCGCGCTCGGAACGGAACGCAGCCTCGTGCTCGCCGGCGATGCGCAACGGCTGCGCGCGCATCTCGAACGCGCGCGTCTGTTCGATCCGGCGCCTGCGGCCCAACCGGGCATGCGAGCCGCGTCCGTCGCGGTCGCGCCGACGGTCGACGACAACGCGCTGCAGGAGGCGCTGAAGCGAAGGCTGTCGGACGTGCTCCGCATCGACGCGACCCGCATCGATCCGGATCAGTCGTTCTCGGAGATCGGGCTCGACTCCTTCCTGGGCACCGAACTGATCGTCGCCCTCAACCGCGATTACGGCATCGAACTCTCCAGCAATCGCGTCTACGACTATCCGACCGTGCGTGCGCTCGCCGGGCTGCTGGCGGAGGAGATCGCGGCGCGTCGCCCGGCCGCATCGGCGGTCGAAGCGATGCCCGTCGTGGCGCCGACGTTCGTTCCGGCGATGCCGTCCGCGGACGCACTGATGCCGCGCACGCATGGCAAGCGCGCTCCGCTGGCGGCGCGAAGCGCGGCGGCGGGAGACGACAGGGTCGCGGACGAGCGGATCGCGATCGTCGGCATGGCCGGCCGCTATCCGCAGGCGGACGATCTCGACACCTTCTGGGCCAACCTGGTCGCGGGCCGCAATGCGGTGGTCGAAGTGCCCGCATCGCGGTGGGACGCGTCGCGGTACTACGATCCGGACCCCTCGAAACCCGGGCGGACCGTGTCGAAGTGGCTCGGTGCGGTGAGCGACGTCGACTGCTTCGACCCGCTGTTCTTCCGCATTTCGCCGCAGGAAGCCGAGCGGATGGATCCGCAGCACCGGTTGTTCCTGCAGGAGGCCTATCGCGCCTTCGAGGATGCGGGGTATGCCGGTCGGTCGCTGAGCGATCGGCGCTGCGGCGTGTACCTGGGCATGTCGACCAACGAGTACGCGCTGTTGTTGGCGCAGCACGGGGCGCTGTCTTCGGCCACGGTCACCAGCAACAGCTACGCCATCGGCGCGGCGCGGATCGCGTACTACCTCAACCTCAAGGGGCCGGCGATCTCGGTGGACACCGCCTGCTCGTCCTCGCTGGTCGCGGTGCATCTGGCCTGTCAGGGCCTGTTGCGCGGCGAAACCGACCTGGCCCTCGCCGGCGGCGCCACCCTGTGGCTCGCGCCGGAGTCGTATCTGGCGATGAGCGCGGCCGGGATGTTCTCGCCGAGCGGCCAATGCCGCACGTTCTCCGACGGCGCCGACGGCATCGTCAACGGCGACGGCGTCGGCGCGCTGGTGCTCAAGCGCCTCGCCGACGCCGAACGCGACGGCGACCGCATCCATGGCGTCATCCTCGGTTCGGGCATCAACCAGGACGGCAAGACCAACGGCATCACCGCGCCCAGCGTCGCCAGCCAGATCGAGCTGGAGCGGTCGGTCTACGCACGCTGCGGCGTCGATCCGTCCACGATCGGCTACGTCGAGGCCCATGGCACCGGCACCCGGCTCGGCGATCCGATCGAACTGGAGGCGCTGGCGACGGTGTTCCGCGAGAAGACCGATCGCGTCGGCTTCTGCGCGATCGGCTCGGTCAAGAGCAATCTCGGTCACACCACCTCCGCCGCCGGCGTCGCCGGTGTGCAGAAGGTGCTGCTGTCGATGCGCCATCGCACCCTGGTGCCGACCCTGCACGCGGACACGCCGACCTCGCGGTTCGACTTCGCCGCTTCGCCGTTCGTCCTCTCCCGCGAAGCCCGCGCGTGGACGGTGGCGCCGGGTGCGCGCCGCCGCGCCGCGGTCAGTTCCTTCGGCTTCAGCGGGACCAACGCCCACCTGGTCATCGAGGAATACCCGGCGCCGCCGCGGGTCGCGACGCCGGCGGGCGCGCGGTTCCCGTTCCCGCTCTCGGCCCGGACCGAAGCCCAGCTGCGGCGCAAGGCGGCCGATCTCGCGGCTTTCCTGCGCGGGCCCGGAGCCGAGGCCGATCCGGCCGAGGTGGCCTGCACGCTGCAGCTCGGCCGCGATGCCATGGAAGAACGGCTGGGGCTGGTCGCCGGATCGGTCGCCGAGGCGGCGGAACGGCTGGAAGCGTGGCTGCAGTCCGGCAACAATGTCGACGGCGTCGTGCGCGGTCGGGTCGATCGCGGTCAGGAAGGCATGGCGCTGATCGACAGGGACGAGGACATGCAGGAAGCGATCGACAAATGGGTCTCCCGGGACAAGTTCGGGAAACTCCTGGAATTCTGGGTCAAGGGAATGGCATTCGACTGGAACCGACTGCATCGCGGCCGCACGCCGCGACGCATCTCCCTGCCCGGATATCCGTTCGCCCGCGAACGCTACTGGGTGCCGGCGGCCGATGCCCCGGCGAGCGCGTCCGCGCCGGTCGCCGACGCCCCCGCGTCCGACGCCGACGCGCGTTCGATCGAGGACATCGTCGCCCGGCTCGAAAGCGATGCGATCGGCACCGCGCAGGCGGTGCGCATGTTGAAGATGCTGGTGTAGGGCCGGCGGTGCGCCGTCGGCAGGTATTGCGGTTCATGGAAATGCAGGACATACGGAGCAGTCAATGATCGATTTCATCGAGTACGTGGTCGCGGAACTGAAGAGCAAGCGCCTGTCGAAGGACCATGCCGTCTCGCTCGTCAGGCAGTTCTCGCGCCGCGCGCCGGGTCCCGCGACCGGATCGGTCCTGCATCCGTTGCTGCACGTCAATACGTCGGATCTCGGCGAGCAGCGCTATTCCTCGCATTTCGGCGGCGACGAGTTCTTCCTCGCGGATCATCGCGTCCGCAGCGGCGAAGGCGAACGCAGGGTGTTGCCGGGCGTCGCCTATCTGGAAATGGTGCGTGCGGCGATGGCGCAGGCCGTGTCGGAACGTCCGGAGGCCACCGCGCTGGAATTGCGCAACACCGTGTGGGCGCAGCCGGTGATCGCGGAGGGCGCGACCCGGGTGCATGTCGCGCTGATTCCGGGCGACGGCGACGCGATCGACTACGAGATCTACAGCGGCGTCGGCGAGGCGGAGATCATCCATGGCCAGGGCGTCGCGACCTTCGCGCCGATCGATGCGGGCGACGCGCCGTCGCTGGAGCTCGATGCCCTGCGGGCGCGGATGGGCCGCGGCGGTCTCGCGGCGGACGCGCTGTACGCGCACTGCGCGCGGATGGGGCTGCTCTATGGGCCGCGGATGCGCGCGGTGACGGGGATCGAACGCGGCGAGGACGAATTGCTGGCGCGTCTCGCGCTGCCGGCGGACGTCGAGAGCGACGTCTACGTGCTGCATCCGAGCCTGATGGACGGCGCGCTGCAAGCGGCCGTCGGCCTGCTCGACGACGCCGGGGACACGCCCTGGCTGCCGTTCGCGCTGGACCGCCTGCGGGTGCTGGCGCCCTGCGTCGCCGAGATGTTCGCCTGGGTGCGGTACGCCCCCGGCAGCGGCGCGGGCGAGAGCGTGATCCGGCTCGACATCGACCTGTGCGATGCGACGGGTGCCGTCCGTGCGCAGTTGCGCGGGTTCTCGTCGCGGGCGCTGGTGCGCGGCGAAGGGCCGGCGCGTGCCGATGCGGTCGTCGCTGCGTCCGTCGCGGCGCCGTCGGAGAGATCGTCGGCCGCACCCGTGCCGGTGCGCGAAGGCCTGCTGCTGGCGTCGCCGTCGTGGGTGGTCGAAGCGGTGGCGGACGATGCCGAAGCGCAGGCGTTCGCCGGGCATCATGTCGTGCTCTGCGAACTGCCGAACGCCGATGCGGCCGAACTCGCCGCGACGTTGGACGGTGCGTCGTGCACGGCCATGCCGATGGCCGGCGGCGATATCGCCTGGCGCTATCGTGCGCTCGCATTGGCCTGTTTCGACCGGATCAAGGCGTTGCTCGCATCGCGTCCGCAGGGTCGCATCCTGTTCCGGATCGTCGTTCCCGACGATGGCGACGGCGGCGAGACCGCGCTGTTCGCCGGCCTGTCCGGCCTGCTCAGGACCGCGGCACTGGAGAATCCGCAGTTCGTCGGGCAACTGATCCGCGTGCCCGCCGGCATCGCGACCGATGCGCTGGCGAAGCTGCTGCGTCGTGACGCCGGTCGTCCCGACGAGGCCGAAATCCGGTATCGCGGCGACGTGCGCGCGGTGGCGCGCTGGCAGGAGATCGAGCCCGCGACTTCGACCGTGCCGTCGGCGTGGCGCGACGGCGGGGTCTATCTCATCACCGGCGGACTCGGCGGTCTGGGCCGGCTGTTCGCGCAGGACATCCTGGGTCGGGCGCGCGGTGCGACCGTGGTGCTCGCCGGTCGCGGGGCGCTCGACGCGCGGCGCGAAGCTGCGTTGCGGTCGCTGTCGGTCGGCGACGGGCGCGCGTGCTATCGCCCGGTCGATCTCGAGGACGCGGCGTCGGTCGATGCGCTGGTGGCGTCGATCCTTGCCGAACACGGCCGTCTCGATGGCGTGCTGCACGCGGCCGGCACGACCGCGGACGGCTTCCTGCTCAGGAAGACCGACGACGAATTCGCGCGCGTGCTCGGTCCGAAAGTGCTGGGCACCCGACATCTCGATCATGCGACCCGCACCGTCGATCTCGACTGTTTCGTGCTGTTCTCCGCGGTCGCCGGCGCGATGGGCAACCTCGGCCAGGCGGACTATGCCGCCGCGAACGCGTTCATGGATGCCTATGCCCTCCATCGCAATGCGCTGGTCGCCGCGGGGGCGCGCCGCGGGCGCACGGTCGCGATCGACTGGCCGTTGTGGCAGGACGGCGGCATGGCCGTGGACGCCGCCGCGCAGGAACGCTTGCATGCGATGTCCGGCATGCGTCCGATGCGCGGCGAGATCGGACTGCAGGCCTTCGACCGCGCGCTCGAACGCGCGCGCGACGCCCTGCAGACGCCCGAAGCCGGCCGCCTGCTGGCGATGGAAGGCGATCTCGCGCGGATGCGCGCGACCTTCTTCGGCGCATCCCGCGAAACGGTCGATGCCGATGCATCCACGGACGAGCGCGCGGATACCGATATCCCCAATCGCGAAGACGACGCCGTCGAGACCGACGCGATCGAAACCGCCGCCGACGATCTTGCCGAGCGGACCGCGGATTGGTTGCGCCGGGAGTTCGCCGGGCTGCTGAAGCTGCCCGTGGAGAGCATCGAGTCGCGCGCCGCGCTGGAGGAATACGGCATCGATTCGATCCTGGTGATGCGCCTCACCAATCGGCTCGAGGAAACGTTCGGTTCGCTGCCGAAGACCCTGTTCTTCGAATACCAGACGCTGCACGATCTCGCCGGCTATTTCGTTGCGCAGCATGCGCGCGCGCTTCGGAAGCTGTTCGCCGGACGCAGCGTGAAGCCGGCCGCGACCGTGGTTTCGGCGCCACGGGTCGCGGCCCTGCAGGCATCGTCCGCGCCCGTCGGGCGCAGCGCCCGGCGTCGCCGTCGCTTCGGCGGCATCGACGAGCCGGCCAGTCTTTCCGGATCGAAACGCGACGAGCCCATCGCGATCGTCGGTCTGAGCGGACGCTATCCGGAGGCGATCGACATCGCCGCGTTCTGGCGCAATCTGCGCGATGGCCGCGACTGCATCGTCGAAGTGCCGGAGGAACGCTGGGACTGGCGCCGCTGGTACAGCGAGGATCGCACCGCGTCGGGCCGTCATTTCAGCAAATGGGGCGGCTTCATCGCCGGCGTCGACGAATTCGATCCGCTGTTCTTCAACATCTCGCCGCGCGAGGCCGAACTGATCGACCCGCAGGAACGCCTGTTCCTGCAGCACGCGTGGATGGCGGTCGAGGACGCCGGCTATACCCGCGACGGCCTCCGCGTGCCCGAGGAACACGATCTCCCCGGCCAGGTCGGCGTCTACGTCGGCCTGATGTACACCGAGTACCAGCTGTTCGGCCCGGAACTCACCGCGCGCGGCGAGCCGACCGGCATCGCGGTGAGCGCATCGAGCATCGCCAATCGGGTCTCCTACGCGTTGAACCTGCACGGTCCGAGCATGACGGTGGACACGATGTGCTCGTCCTCGCTCACCGCCATCCATCTCGCCTGTCAGGATCTGCAGGCCGGCCGCACGCGGTTCGCGATCGCGGGTGGCGTGAACGTCAGTATCCACCCGAGCAAATATCTCATCCTCAGTTCGGGCCAGTTCATCTCCAGCGACGGTCACTGCCAGAGCTTCGGCGAAGGCGGCGACGGCTACATCCCGGGCGAAGGCGTCGGCGTGGTCGTGCTCAAGCGTCTCTCCGACGCCGAGCGCGACGGCGACCGGATCTACGGCCTGATCCGCGGCAGCGCGCTGAACCACGGCGGCAAGACCAACGGCTACACCGTGCCCAACCCGCAGGCCCAGGCCGCGGTCATCGGCCGCGCACTGGCCGAGGCCGGGATCGACGCGCGCCGGATCGGCTACGTCGAGGCGCACGGAACGGGCACGAAGCTGGGCGACCCGATCGAGATCGCCGCGCTGGGCAAGGCGTTCGCGAAGTACACCGACGCGACCGGGTTCTGCCCGATCGGCTCGGCGAAGTCGAACATCGGCCACTGCGAATCGGCGGCGGGCATCGCGGGCCTGACCAAGGTGCTGCTGCAGTTGAAGCACCGACAGATCGTGCCGTCGCTGCACTCGGCGCGGCTGAATCCGCACATCGACTTCGAGAAGACGCCGTTCGTGGTGAACCAGACGCTGCGGGAATGGCCGGCGCCGGAGGTGGACGGTCGGACGTGGCCGCGGCTGGCGGGGCTGTCGTCGTTCGGTGCGGGAGGCTCGAACGCGCATCTGCTGGTGGAGGAATACGTGGCGCCGGAGACGGTGCCGGTGGCGCATGCGCAGGTGGCGGTGGTGCTGTCGGCGCGGACGTCGGAGCAGCTGCGGCAGAAGGCGTCGGACCTGCTGGCGTTCGTGGGCGAGCATCCGGAAGCGGACCTGACGGCGATGGGGTACACGCTGCAGGTGGGCCGGGAGGCGATGGACGAGCGGGTGGGCTGGGTGGTGTCGACGGTGTCGGAACTGTCGGCGCGGTTGGCGGCGTTCGCGGCGGACGGTGAGGCGCTGGAGGACGGCTACCGGGGACAGGCGCGTCGCAATCGGGAGGCGCTGTCGTTGTTCGGCAGCGACGGCGATCTGCGCGAGGCGGTGGAGAAGTGGATCGCGGGCGGGAAGTTGGGTCGTCTGGTGGAGTTGTGGACGAAGGGGCTGGAGGTGGACTGGCGGTTGCTGTACGGATCCGGTCGTCCTCGGCGGATG
>JBMOOY010000033.1:0-1598 GCA_049324395.1 Pseudomonadota bacterium | reverse complement strand
ACTACCGTCGCGGCATGGATGCGCATGACCATCAAGCGGCGCACCGCCATCGACTACGGCATCCCGCAGGGATTGCCTTACCTCACCGGCTTCGTGATGCACGCCGCGATCCACGACGAGACCACCGAGCGCGGTTGACCGCGCCTCGACGATCGAACCCTCACCCACCACCACTGGAGTTTCCGATGTCCTCCTCGATCGATTTCTACCTGAAGCAACTCGCGCCGCTGGTCGGCGGCACCATCACCGCACTCGCCCGCAGCGGCGCCAGCGACGATCCCCTCGACGAAGAACTCTATGGCTTCGTCGTCAAGTGTCGCGACGGCAAGGAACGCACGCTCATCCTGCTCAGCGACGACGAGGGCAACGGCCCCGGCAGCTTCATGTTCAACGAAGACGCCTGACCGCAGCGGGACCGGATTGCGTCTGGTCCTGCCTCTTCACACGACAACGGAGCACGTCATGCACGAATGGCAGATCCACGTCACCGGCGTCGGCTGCATCGGCACCGTCCACGAACGCAACGACACCCTCGCGCGCTGCGCCGCCCTCAGCCGGTACGGCGAGGACGGGTCGCGCGCCAGCGCCGATGCACGCATGTCGAAACGCATCTACGAAGACGACGAATTCAGCGTCGCGAAGCTATGATGCACCCACCGAACGACACCTCTGCGGGATCGGGCATCGCCCGGTCCCGCGTCGCGATCCACTTCAGCGATCCGACAACGTTTCCATCAGCGCGCGGATGACTTCCGCGCCGAGGACCGGGACGATCGCATTGCCGGCGGCGCGCAGTCGAGGAATGCGCGCGGGTATCCCATCAGCCAGAAGACGAATTCCGGTGCGAGGGACCCGGCGCGCCTTGCCGTCGTGGCCGACGATCCACTCGACGTCGTCCCAAGCGCCGCGCTCACGTCCATCGCGATCCCGCGCAGCAGCGGCTCGTGCCTGCGCGTGCCGCTGCGCGAGGTCTGGCCGCCGCTCGCGCAGGCGCTGGTCGGGGTCGGATACAGTCCCAGCGCGATCTGCCGGATCGCCACCAGCCCCGCCGAATTCCCGGCCCCGTTGTAGCCGTCCTTCGGCGGCGCCAGACTCGTCGGCGTCGGCCACAACGCCAGCGTCTGCGCCGCCAGATCCGGCGAGCGGTCGCGCTCGACTTCCCGGCGCGCGCCTTCCGGCGTGCGGATCGACTTGTCCGCCGAGGCCGTCGGCGTCGCCCACAGCGCGCGCACCGTCGCGTACACCTGACGCGGCAGCAGATCCGTCCGTGACGCGCCATCCTTCCTCGGCGCCAGCGACATCCCCCACGAATCCTTGTAGTCGCGCGTCGTCGGCGTAAGCCACAAACCACAGTCGATCGCGTCGATGGGGCGCATTGACGGCACAAGCCGGAACAACCGCCGCTTCGCAGGTGTAACCGAGACCCTCCAGATCAGCGAACACTCCGTCGAGCCAACCCTGGCCAGTCGCCGCTGCAACCTGCTCGCCCACGAGTGCGGCGGGGCGACGCTGTCGGACGAGCCGAAACACGTCGGGCCATAGATGCCGTGGATCGTGGGTCCCACCGCGCTTGCCCGCGACCGAGAACGGCTGGCACG
>JBMOOY010000032.1:0-1619 GCA_049324395.1 Pseudomonadota bacterium | reverse complement strand
TCGATCGAGTTGGTGCCGTCCAGATACAGGAAGCGTTCGGGCGCCGAGGTGGTGAGCATCGCCACGCTGGTGCGTGCGCCATAGCGGTAGGCCGCGCGCAGCGGCTGGGTGAACGCCGCGAGGTTCAACAGCTTGATCAGGCCCGCACGCACGCTCTCGATGCGGTAGTGGGTGTTCGCCACCAGCGTGGCCGGCGCGGCGTTGCCGTCGGTCAACACGAACTGGCTGATCGTGGTGTGATCGAGCGCGATCACGTCGTTCGCGGCGAGCCCCGCCGGAAACGCTTCGCCCGTCACCGTGCCGGCGGCGATCGACGCCTTGCTCGCGTAGAGGCCCAGCAGCAGGTTGTCGATGTCGGCCCAGTTGATCGCGACGGTGAGTTCGGCCTCCTTGCCCTTCTGCAGCACGGCCGAGGTCAGGCGATTGCCCGAGTAGCTCTCCTTGCGCGTTTCCGTCTCGGTTTTGAGGGTGAGATCGCACTTGGGGGCATCGCCGACCCAGCGCAGCGCGCCGGGCCGACCGCCGGGCAGCCGGTTGCCCAGATAGAGTTTTCCCTGAAACGAAAAGTCCTGCATTACGCGCTCCTGGCCGTCGTGTCGGCGGTCGGTTCGGTGGAGGAAAGATCGACCGCGACACGCGCGCGGCGGTCAGTGGCGTTCGCCACGTGTATGTGCGGCGGGGTCGCTTCGGCAGCTGTCGCATCGTTTCCCGCCCCATCGGCGACGGAAACGGGGGCGTCGGCGTCGGACGCGGTCGGTGCGTCCGCGTCCGCGAGCGCGGGTGGCGGCGTGGTCAGACCCCACGCCTCGAGCACGGCGGCATCGGCGTCGTTGACACTGAGTTCGATGCCTTCGGGCGGCGGGTCGTAGGCGATGCCTTCGTGGGTGTGCGGGTGGTACAGACGGATGGTTTTCATGTGCGTGGTGCGTGGGGGGAAGACGGGATGGACGCTCCGGCGGCGAGCCGCAGGAGACGTTCGGATTCGGCGGCGAGCACGCCGCGGGCGTAGTCGACGAGGCGCTCGGGGCGACGGCCCTTGGCGAGCATTTGCGCGGCGGTGGCGCCGTACTCGACGACCAGCGGTTGACGCTGCTTGCCGGCGTACCGGCCCTGCTGCATCGGGCGTTTGGGGCCTTCGCGGCGGAAGACGTGTTCGTTGCCCGCGAGGCCCCGTCGGATGAAGGCGTGTTCGCGCAGGCTGCGTTTGCCGCGGACGATCGCGGCGGTGACACCGCGCGATGTCGGACGCGCCGCGAAATTGCGCAGGCCGATGCCGCGGAAGCGGCCGACCAGGCGCACGCCCTCGTCGGTGGTGCGCGATGACAGGTCTTGCGTGAGACGGCGCGCACCGATCTGGTACTCGGCCTGGATATCGCGGCGCGCTTGGACCGGCAGACGCCGCGCCAAGGTGCCGATCGCGCGCGTGTGCAGGGTCGGCAGGCGCGAGGCCAGCGCGCTCAGGTTGCGGGAGGCGGACAGCAGGCCGTCGAGGTCGGCGTGCAGCGCGAACGCGCCGCCACCGACCTGCGTGGAGGTCGTGGTCATGGGGAGGAATGAAAATTCGATGGAAACAGCGAACGTGTCCGCTTCCGCGGACGTTCGAGGTGGGTTACAACAGA
>JBMOOY010000031.1:0-1649 GCA_049324395.1 Pseudomonadota bacterium | reverse complement strand
TTGCTCGTGGCGGCGACCAAACCGGAGCGCCTCAGGCGGGCGGGCCGAATGCACCCTCTTGCGATGCCAGGCGGCCCAGCAGCAGCCGGGTGGCCGCGAGTCCGTTCATCTCGACGCCGAAGTTCCTAAAGCCGCGCTCGGTGAAGAAGCGCACCACCTTCTCGCTGACCCCCCAACCGTAGAAGGTGACGCCGAACTCGCAGGCTTGCTCGTGCGGCGTCACGGGGGGCATCAACCGCTCGATCACCTCGTCCACTTCATCGGCCGGATCCCGCGGCAAGAAGCCGCCCGCGATGTACGACTTCCACGCGTCCTGAGCGAGCATCAGGTCGTCCGGGTAACGGTAGATCGCGGCGCACAGCGAGCGGTAGTCGATCCAGACCATGTCGACGTGGCGCGCGATGCGGGGCAACTCCAGCAGCCCGTGCGGGCTGCGCGCGGCCACGCCGAGCCTGAGCTTGGCGCCGCCTGCCTCGCGGCAAGCGGCCCTCAGCGCGATCGCCTCGGCTTCCGTGTTGATGCCGCCGACCATCAGGATCACGTTGTCCGGGTAGCCGGCGGTCTCCTTCGCGCGCACCAGTCCGCGAATCTGCGCGCGCAGCAACCGCGGCGAGCCCAGCGGCAGCCAGATGGCCGGCGACGGCGCGACATCGGTGAAATCCGACACGGCCTCGCCAGCGACCCCGCTGGACAGGTTGGCGATCCGCGCCGCGAACGGCTTCGGATAGACGGCCCGCATGACGTCGGCCAGTGCCTCCGCGATCACCTCCTCGAGCGCGGCCAGCGCGTTGGAGTCGGAGTCCGCCGACGTCACACCGCGCTTGTAAGCGGACACCGCATCGACCAGCATTTCGAATCCCGCGGTCGCGGCCAGCGTCTCGTCGATGCGGGTGCCGATGCCGTGGGCGCCGGCAGCGATGGCCTGACGCGCCATGTCCGGCGTGGAGACCCGATTGAAGACGGTGCAGCCACTGAGGTCGTCGGCCAGACCCAGGATGGCGCCGATGTGGCTCACCGACTCGGTGCTGCGGGCGCCGGTCGACAACGCCCCCTCGAACACCTCTCCAGTGGAGCCGTCGAGCGAAACGAGAGTACCTTCCGGCAGTTCGCGGTCAGCCACGCGGACCACGCGACGTTCGGCGTCGATGTCGAGCGACTCGCAGCCGACGATGCACGGCTTGTCGAGGGCGCGCGCCACGACCGCCGCGTGACTGGTCGAGCCTCCTCGGGCCGTCACGATCCCCCGCGCGGCGAGCATCCCGTGCAAGTCCCGTGGGCTCGTGAACAGCCGCATCAGGACGACCGGGTCTCCTCCAGAGGCCACCTGCTCGGCCCGATCCGGGTCGAAAACGATGCGTCCGCTGACCTGCCCCGGTGACGCGCCCGTACCCTGCGCCAACCTCGCACCGCCGGCGCGCGCCGCCTCGACGGCCTCCACGAGGAACCGGGGGCGAAGCACCTGGCGCAGATGATCGGCCGTCACGCGCTGCAGCACGGTCTCGCGGTCGACGAGACCCTCCTCGTACAGATCCCCCGCGATCCTGATCGCCGCCTCGGCGGTGCGCTTGCCCGGACGCACCTGCAGCAGGTAGAGCACG
Source organism: Pseudomonadota bacterium (assembly GCA_049324395.1). Taxonomy (GTDB): domain Bacteria; phylum Pseudomonadota; class Gammaproteobacteria; order Xanthomonadales; family Xanthomonadaceae; genus Lysobacter_I. Next base: position 51 of record JBMOOY010000031.1, on the reverse strand, counting down.
CCCTCCTGAACCGTGAACTCGATGTCGAGGACGTCCCGGTAGGTCTTCTCG
>JBMOOY010000030.1:0-1649 GCA_049324395.1 Pseudomonadota bacterium | reverse complement strand
TTGCTCGTGGCGGCGACCAAACCGGAGCGCCTCAGGCGGGCGGGCCGAATGCACCCTCTTGCGATGCCAGGCGGCCCAGCAGCAGCCGGGTGGCCGCGAGTCCGTTCATCTCGACGCCGAAGTTCCTGAAACCGCGCTCGGTGAAGAAGCGCACCACCTTCTCGCTGACCCCCCAGCCATAAAAGGTGACGCCGAACTCGCAGGCGTGTGTGTCCGGCGTCAGGGTGGGCATCAACAGTTTGATCGCCTCGTCTACTTCATTGGCAGGGTCCAGCGGCATGAAACCGTCGGCGATGTACGACTTCCATGCGTCCTGCGCGAGCATCAGGTCGTCGGGATAGCGGTAGATCGCGGCACACAGTGACCGGTAGTCGATCCAGGCCATGTCGACGTGGCGGGCGATGCGGGGCAACTCCAGCAGCCCGTGCGGGCTGCGCGCGGCCACGCCGAGCCTAAGCTTGGCGCCGCCCGCCTCGCGGCAGGCGGCCCTCAACGCGATCGCCTCGGCTTCCGTGTTGATGCCGCCGACCATTAAGATCACGTTGTCCGGGTAGCCGGTGGTCTCCTTCGCGCGCACCAGTCCTCGGATCTGCGCGCGCAGCAACTGCGGCGAACCTAGCGGCAGCCAGATGGCCGGCGAGGGTGCGACGTCAGTGAAATCCGACACCGCTTCGCCAGCGACCCCGCTGGACAGGTTGGCGATCCGCGCCGCGAACGGCTTCGGATAGACGGCCCGCATGACGTCGGTCAACGCCTCCGCGATCACCTCCTCAAGCGCGGCCAGCGCGTTGGAGTTGGAGTCCGCCGACGTCACTCCGCGCTTGTAGGCCGACACGGCATCGACCAGCGTTTCGAATCCCGCAGTCGCGGCCAGTGTCTCGTCGATGCGGGTGCCAATGGCGTGGGCGCCGGCAGCGATGGCCTGACGCGCCATGTCCGGCGTGGAGACCCGGTTGAAGACGGTGCAGCCGCTGAGGTCGTCGGCCAGCCCCAGGATGGCGCCGATGTGGCTCACAGAGTCGGTGCTGAGGGCGCCGGTCGACAACGTCCCCTCGAACACCTCTCCAGTAGAGCCGTCCAGCGAAACGAGAGTACCTTCCGGTAGTTCGCGGTCGGCCACGCGAACCACGCGTCGTTCGGCGTCGATGTCGAGCGACTCGCAGCCGACGATGCACGGCTTGTCGAGAGCGCGCGCCACGACCGCCGCGTGACTAGTCGAGCCTCCTCGGGCCGTCACGATCCCGCGCGCGGCGAGCATCCCGTGCAAGTCCCGCGGGCTCGTGAACAGCCGCATCAGGACGACCGGGTCTCCTCCTGAGGCCACCTGCTCGGCCCGATCCGGGTCGAAAACGATGCGTCCGCTGACCTGCCCCGGTGAGGCGCCCGTACCCTGTGCCAACCTCGCACCGCCGGCGCGCGCCGCCTCGACGGCCTCCACGAGGAACCGGGGGCGGAGCACCTGGCGCAGATGATCGGCCGTCACGCGCTGCAGCACGGTCTCGCGGTCGACGAGACCCTCCTTGTACAGATCCCCCGCGATCCTGATCGCCGCCTCGGCGGTGCGCTTGCCCGGACGCACCTGCAGCAGGTAGAGCACGCCCTCCTGAACCGTGAACTCGATGTCGAGGACGTCCCGGTAGGTCTTCTCG
>JBMOOY010000029.1:0-343993 GCA_049324395.1 Pseudomonadota bacterium | reverse complement strand
GGTCTTGTTCGGATCGAAGCGCGCGGCGTTCTGCGCGTTGGCATTCGCGGCGACGGTCGGATCGACTTTCTCGATGCGGATGCCGCCGCCGGTGCTGTTGTTGCCGCTGGCGTTGTTGCCGGAAGTATCGGTCGTGGTCTTGTTCGGATCGAAGCGCGCGGCGTTCTGCGCGTTGGCATTCGCGGCGACGGTCGGATCGACTTTCTCGATGCGGATGCCGCCGCCGGTGCTGTTGTTGCCGCTGGCGTTGTTGCCGTCGGTGGCGGTGCCCGTGTCGGCGCGCGCCGTCTGCGCGGAGGCGGCGGTCGCGACCGTGGGGTCGATCTTCTCGATCCGCACGCCGCCGGAAGTGCCGGTGCCGCTGGTGCCGGATTCGCTGTCGCTGTCGCTGCGCAGCGGCGTCCGCAGCGTGCTCTGGGGATCGTCCTGGGTCCGCTGCGTCTGCGCGCGTCGGCCCGGACGGCGACCGGGCGTCGTGAAACCTTCCAGTTCGTCGTCGTCGTCGTCGATGATGCCGTCGCCGTTCGTCCTGCGCATCGCCAGGATGCGGCGCTGCTCGGCGCGCGGCAGCTTGCGCTCGTGCGGCATGAGAAAGGCATGGCCGATGCTGCCATCGGCATCGTCCGGATCGTTGTTTTCGAGGATGCCGTCCTCGTTGTCGGGCTCGACGAGGAACTCCCGGGAGGCGTCGTCTTCGTCCCGGAGGAATGGGGAATCGGTGCCGGAGCGTACGCCGGATCTGCCGAGCAGGTCGTCGGCGGGAGAAGGGGCGCCGTCCTTTGGAATGCCGCTGCGCATGGCGTGGATCCTGATTGTCGGTGGACGATCGGCGTTCGTCAGTTTCGCCCGGCAGGCCGATGAATTGTTAAAAATTCGCTAATCGCCAGGCAACCGCAATCATCCTAGCATGGGTGCCACAGGAAAAAGTCAAGCCCATGCCACGATCCGGGAATCGCATCCCGGGCGGGGTGGGCGCCTACAATACCGGCCCCGAGCGGCTCCCGTTCGGCGACGCGCCCCGCGCGGTTCACCAGGATCCGGTCGCATGCCCATCGAAATCGAACGCAAATTCCTCGTCCTCGACGACAGCTGGCGCGCGCAGGCGCAGCGCGTGGTGCCGATGGCCCAGGGTTATCTCAACGACGAGGTCGCGGCCGACGGCAGCCCGCTGAAGATCTCGGTGCGTGTCCGGCTGGAGGGCGACGAGGCGCGGTTGAACCTCAAGTCCCGCGAGGCCGGACGCAGCCGCCTGGAGTTCGATTACGCGATTCCCGCCGAGGACGCCCGCGCGATGCTCGACCGCTGCGTCGGCGGACTGGTCGACAAACGCCGGCACTACGTCGAGCACGCCGGCCATGTCTGGGAGGTCGACGAATTCCTCGGCGACAATGCCGGCCTCGTCGTCGCCGAGGTCGAACTCGACGATCACGACGAAACCTTCGCGCGTCCGGCCTGGCTCGGCACCGAAGTCACCGACGCGCAGCGTTACTACAATCTCGCCCTGGCCATGCGTCCGTTTTCGCGATGGAGCGAAGCGGAGCGTGCGGGCAGCGACCTGGAGTCCCCCTCATGCTCGTAATCGGCGTCGCCGGTACCGAACTCACGGCGCAGGAGCGCGACTGGCTGCGGCACGACGCCTGCGCCGGCGTGATCCTGTTCAAGCGCAATTTCGCGTCGAAGACGCAGGTGGCCGAACTGTCCGCGGCGATCCGCGAAGCGGCGACGCGGCCGCAGCTGATCTGCGTCGACCAGGAAGGCGGCCGCGTGCAACGCTTCCAGGAAGGCTACAGCGCGCTGCCGCCGCTCGAAGGCTTCCATCGTCTGTACGCCGTCGATCCGGTGCGCGCGCTGGCGCTGGCCGAGGAACACGCATGGCTGATGGCCAGCGAGATCCGGGCGACCGGCGTCGATCTGAGTTTCGCGCCGGTAGTCGATCTGGGGCGCGGCAATCTCGCGATCGGCGATCGCGCGTTCTCGGCGGATCCGCAGGTCGTCGCCGAATTCGCCCGCGCCTACGTCCGCGGCATGCACGGTGCGGGCATGGCGGCGACGCTCAAGCATTTCCCGGGGCACGGATCGGTGCTCGAAGACACGCATTTCGACGTCGCGGTCGACGATCGTCCGCTCGACGTCATCCGCGCGAACGATCTCGTTCCCTTCGTCGCCGGCATCGAGGCGCAGGCCGAGGCGGTGATGCTCGCCCACGTGACCTATCCGCAGGTCGCGCCGGAACCGGCGGGGTATTCGCCGTACTGGATCGACACCATCCTGCGGCGCGAGATGGGCTTCCGGGGCGTCGTGTTCTCCGACGACATCGGCATGGCTGCGGCGTTCTCCGCCGGCGGCGTCAAGCAGCGCATCGACGCGCACCTCGACGCCGGCTGCGACGTGGTGCTGGTCTGCCATCCGGAACTGGTCGAGGAATCGCTGGCCGCGGTGCGGGATCGCGCGCTCGATGTCGACGCGGTCGCCGGTCTGATGGGGCGCGGCGCGACCGACTGGAGCGCGCTGCAGGCCGATCGTCGCTACGCCGACGCGCAGGCGCGCTTGGCCGAGGCGCTGGGAGCGACGGCATGAGCGCGCCGACCCTCGCCGAGGTGCTGCCCGCCGCGGACGTGATCCACGACCGCGCCGCGCTCGAAGCCGCGATCCAGCGGATGGCCGATGCGATCCGCGTCGATTACGCGACCGATGCGACGGACGCGACGCCGCCGTTGTTCGTCACCATCATGCACGGCGGCATGCCGTTCGCGTCGCAGCTGGCGTTCGCGCTGGGCGATCGCGGGCTCGATCTCGAATTCGACTACCTGCACGCGACCCGCTATCGCGGCAATACGTCCGGTTCCGGTCTGGCGTGGCTGCACCGCCCGGCGACGCAGATGCGCGGCCGTCGCGTGCTGCTCGCCGACGACATCCTCGACGAGGGCCACACGCTGCTCGCGGTGAAGCGCTGGTGCGAGGATCAGGGCGCGACCGACGTCCGCGTCGCCGTGTTGGCGGTGAAGCGCCACGACCGCTGTGTCGAAGGCATCGCCGCCGATTACGTCGGCGTCGAGGTGCCGGACCGCTACGTGTTCGGCTACGGCATGGACTATCGCGAGCAGGGCCGCAACCTGTCCGCGATCTACGCATTGAAGGACTGAGGCATGAGCGATGCGCCCGCGCTCGCGGTGATCGGCGGCACCGGGCTGTACCGGCTCGCCGAACTGCAGGACATCGACACCGTGCAGCCGGACACGCCCTACGGCGCGCCGTCGGGACCGGTGCGCCTCGGTACGTTCGCCGGTCGCCGCGTCGCCTTCCTCGCCAGGCACGGCGAAGGCCATTCGGTGCCGCCGCACCGGATCAACTACCGCGCCAATCTCGCCGCGCTGCAGGCGGTCGGTGCGCGACGCGTGCTCGCGCTCAACACCGTCGGCGGCATCACCGAGCGGTTCGGGCCGCGTGCGCTGGGCTGTCCCGATCAGCTGATCGACTACACATGGGGTCGCATCTCGACGCTCTGCGAGGAGCCCGGCACCGACGTTCTGCACGTCGATTTCGGCGATCCCTACACGCCGTCCCTGCGCCGTGCGGTGCTGGACGCGGCCGCGACCGCGGGCGTGGCGGTGGTCGATGGCGGTTGCTACGGTGCGACCCAGGGGCCGCGTCTCGAAACGAAGGCCGAGATCGCGCGTATGCGTCGCGACGGCTGCGATCTGGTCGGCATGACCGGGATGCCCGAGGCGGGTCTGGCGCGTGAACTCCGTCTCGAATACGCATGTCTGGCGATCGTCGCCAACTGGGCCGCAGGCGCCGGCCCCGACCCCGACGAACAGATCACGCTGGAGGAAGTGCTCGCGAACGTCGACGCTGCGAGCGCCGGTCTCGGCCCGCTGCTGACGGCTTTGCTCGCGCGCGCTTGAGCGGAATCGGTCGGTATCTGGTCGGTATCGTGCGGCGCATCGCACCGAATGCCGCGCCGATGCTCGCATCGGATGCCCGCGACGCGCGGGGCATCGTGGGGCGCGTTTCCCGCGCTTCGATTGATGCGGCGAATCGCGCCGCGCCGATGCCCGGCGTCGTGCCGTGCGGCGGTCGCGGGGCAGCGGCGCGCGCGCCGGCATCCTCTTGCGTACCGGGCCGGCTCAGGCATACTCGCGCCTGTGCGCCGACCCGCACCATGGCGACGCACGACACCGCATCCCAATCGAGGTCATCAGGAATATGCCGTACGGAACAGTGAAATGGTTCAACGACGCCAAGGGATTTGGCTTTATCGCTCCCGAGGATGGCAGTGCCGATGTGTTCGTGCATTTTTCGGCGATCAACGCCAAAGGTTTTCGCAGTCTCCAGGAAGGCCAGCGCGTGAGTTACGAAGTGACGACGGGGCCGAAAGGCGCCCAGGCCGCTGGCGTCACGCCCGTCGCCTGAGGTCGGCGACTCGCGTCGCAACCCATTCCAGGCCCCGCTTCGGCGGGGCTTTTTCGTTCCCGGGGCGCATGACGCCCGAGTGGAGTGCCATGCAACGAACGCTGCGCATCGCCATCGTCGGATACGGGACCGCAGGACAGGCGCTGTCCCTGGCGCTGTCCCGCGACGGACATCGCGTCGAGACCTTCGAACGCGTGCCCGAACCCGGACCGGTCGGTGCGGGTTTCCTGCTGCAACCGACCGGCCTCTGCGCGCTGTGGGCGCTGGAGCTGCTGCCGCAGGCGCTCGCGCACGGCGCCGTGGTGCGCCGTCTCTTCGGCGAGACCGTCGATGCGCGGCCGGTGATGGACATGCGTTACCGCGAACTGCATCCGGGCTTCTTCGGCCTCGGGATGCAGCGCGGCACGATCTTCCGGCTGCTCGACGCCGCCTGGCGCGAAGGGCGCACGCTGCATTGCGGCCGCGAAATCCTCGCCGTCGATCATGCGCGCGGCGTGCTGCGCGACGATCGCGGAGACGAGCACGGCGCCTTCGATCTGGTCGCGATCGCCGACGGCGCGGCCTCGCAGTTGCGCGCATCGGTCGGCGATGTCGCGCTCGATCGTCCGTACCCCTGGGGAGCGCAGTGGTGCCTCGTCGACGCCGGCGATTGGCCCTGGTACGACGAATTGCGACAGCGCTACCGCCGGGCACGGCGGATGGTCGGGATGCTGCCGGTAGGCACGCGTCCGGACGATCCGGTGCCGCGATTGAGTTTCTTCTGGAGCCTCCCGGTCGCCGAACTCGCGGAGTCCGGTCGCGATGCCGGACGCTGGCGCGCCGATGTCGCCGAGATCTGGCCCGAAGCCCTGTCGCGGCTGGGCGATGTGGCGATCCCGGACGGTCTGGCGCGTGCTCGCTATCGGGACAGTGTGTTGCGACAGTGGTATCGCGGCCGCGCGGTCCTGGTCGGCGACGCCGCGCATGCGATGAGCCCGCAGTTGGGTCAGGGCGCGAACATGGCCCTGGTCGATGCGCTGGCCTTGCGCGATGCCCTGCGCGATGCGGAAGACCTGCCCGCGGCGCTCGCGACCTATCAGCGCAACCGACGCCGACATCTGCGCATGTACCATCTCTGGAGCCGTTGGCTGACGCCGCTGTTCCAATCGGAACACGACCGGATCGCCGCGCTGCGCGATGCGCTTTTCCATCCGCTGTCGCGCATCCCCGGCGGACGCGGGCAGTCGTTGCGCGTGCTGACCGGGACCCGGCATGGCTGGTTCGGGGCCTGGCCGTTGCCGGACGCGTTTCTGCGCGACCTCGCTGAGCGGTAAAGTCGGGCTCCCGACGCCGCCCGCACGGAGCGCACGACGCCCATGACCGATCCCGTCCATGGCGAAACCCACGCGGTGCGCAACCAGCCGCCCGAATTCGGGCCCTGCGATCTGTGGGCGACCGATCCAGCGCTGCGCGAGGCGGTGGTCCGCGAGGGCGGCGAGGCCTTCGCCGCGCATCTGCACGGATACGCGCGACTCGCCGGCGATGCGCTGTACCGGGCGAGCTTCGACGCGCATCGCGACCGGCCGCGATTGCGCACCCACGACCGTTTCGGCCATCGCATCGATGCGGTCGAATTCCATCCCGCCTATCACGAGATCATGGGCGCGGCGATCGCGAACGGCGTCGCCGGTCTGTCCTGGGCCCCGCAGCGCTGGGGCTTGCCCGCCGAGGGCGCGCACGTCGCCCGCGCGGCGCTGAGTTTCCTGCATCACCAGGTCGAACCCGGCAGCAGTTGCCCGTTGACCATGACCCACGCCGCGGTCCCGGCGCTGCGGCGCGAACCCGCGTTGCGCGACTGGGCCGACAAGGCCGCCGCGTCGGCGTACGACCGCCGCGACGCGCCGATGGCGGAAAAGTCCGGCATCACTCTCGGCATGGGCATGACCGAGAAACAGGGCGGCAGCGACGTGCGCAGCAACGAGACCGTCGCGACGCCGCTGGCCGACGGCGTGTCGTACGCGCTCGCCGGCCACAAGTTCTTCTTCTCTGCGCCGATGAGCGACGGCTTTCTGGTGCTGGCGCAGGCGCCCGGTGGATTGAGCTGTTTCCTGATGCCGCGTCGGCTCGACGACGGCGCGAAGAACGCTTTCCGCCTCATGCGGCTCAAGGACAAGCTCGGCGACTGGTCGAACGCGTCCTCGGAGGTCGAGTTCGCCGGCGCGTGCGCCTGGCGCGTGGGCGAGGAGGGACGCGGCGTGTCGGTCATCATCGAGATGGTGATGCTGACCCGGCTCGACTGCATGCTCGGCTCCGCCGCGGAGATGCGCATGGCCCTGATCCAGGCCCTGCATCACTGTCGTCATCGGGTCGCGTTCGGACGGCGTCTGATCGAGCAGCCGCTGATGCGCAACGTGCTCGCGGATCTCGCGATCGAGTCCGAGGCCGCCACCGCGTTCGCGCTGCGGCTTGCCGGCGCGGTGGACCGCGCGCCGAGGGACGCGCTCGAGGCCGGATTCGCGCGCCTGGCGACCGCCATCGGCAAGTACTGGATCTGCAAGCGCGCGCCCGCCTTCGTCAACGAAGCGCAGGAATGCCTCGGCGGTGCGGGTTACGTCGAAGAATCGATCCTGCCGCGACTCTACCGGCAGGCGCCGCTGAATTCGATCTGGGAAGGCAGCGGCAACATCCAGTGTCTGGACGTGCTGCGCGCGCTGCAGCGCGAACCGCACGCGGTGCATGCCCTGCGTGCCGAGCTGATGTCGGCGAGCGGTCGGCATCCGGCCTACGATGCCTGGGCGATGGCGGTGGCGACCGACACGGCGGCGTTGTCCGGGCTCGATGCGGATGCGACGCAGACACGCGCGCGCATGCTGGTCGAACGGCTCGCGCTGGCGCTGCAGGCGGCGGTTCTGCTGCGCGCGGACAACCCGCTGGCCGATGCGTTCTGTCGAAGCCGACTGGATGGCGCGCGCGGCGCGACCTACGGCACGCTGGATGCCGCGATCGACGTCGAACCCGCGCTCGCGCGCGCATGGAGCTGAGCCGATGAAACGACCGCCGTTGCGCCCGCTTCTGGTGCTCGCCGCATGCGCGAGTTCGATCGCGCTGTTCGTCGCGCTCCCCGTCTTGCCTCGCGCCGGGCAGTCCCGGGCCGATTGGCCGCCGTCGCTGGCTCCGACCTCCGAGCGCGCCGACGAGATCCGCGTCGACAAGTCCGAACGCCGCATGCAACTGCTGCGCGATGGCCGCGTGCTCAAGACCTATCGCATCCTGCTCGGCGATGCGCCGCTCGGGCACAAGACGCAGCAGGGCGACGAGCGCACGCCCGAGGGTCGCTATCGCATCACCTTCCGCAACGACAAGAGCCGCTTCCATCTCTCGCTGCGCGTGTCGTATCCGAACGATGCGGATCGCGCGCAGGCGCGGCGTCGCGGCGTCGATCCGGGCGGCGACATCATGATCCACGGCGGAACGCCGCCGGGTTACGGGCGCGACTGGACCGACGGTTGCATCGCCCTGACCAACCGCGAGATCGAGGAAGTGTGGCGGCTGGTGCCGGTGGGCACGCCCATCCTGATCGACCCCTGATTCGATGGCCCCCTGAGCGCTCCACGCTCCGGCGACGCGCATCCCGCGTCTGTTGCACTGCACGATGCCCCAAAGTCCACTGGCCGTCGGCGGATGCGCGTCGCAGCATCGCCGTATCGTCGAAAGGGAGGATGCGGCATGAAACGCGAATGGACAGCGAGCGAATCGAGCGCCAGCGGATGGAAAGCCGGCGCGTGGAAAGTCGGCGCATGGAAAGCCGGCAAATGGAATGCGCTTGTCCTGCGTTGCGCGATGGCGCTGGCGGCGTCGTTCTGTATCGCCGGCGCGGTGCAGGCGGCCTGCGTCGACAACGTGGTGCTGGTGCACGGCAACACCGGCAAGCCCGCGGATTTCGACAACACCTACAACGAACTGATCCGTCGCGGCTACACCGCCGGACAGATCTTCCGGCCGAACTGGGGCAGCAAGGTCTGCGCCGCCTGCAACGACCACAGCGGCAGCGAGGAAACGCCGGTCGAGAACGCGATCGTCGACGCCATCGCGACCTCGTGCACCGGCCGCATCGACGTGATCGGCCATTCGATGGGCGCCACGCTGTCGGCGCGCGTGATCGACCGGATCGCCGCGCGCGGCTATGTCGACGCCTACGTCGGCATCGCCGGCGCATTCCGGGGGCTGTGGTCCTGCGGCACGTATCCCTTCAACGTCGCCACCAGCACCTGCGGTTACTGGGGGCTGTCGGTGAACAGTCCGTTGCTCAACGGCCTGTCCGGTCGTCGCTTCGGCGGGCGGATGTACTCGATGAAATCGTGGACCGATCAGGTCGTGTGCGCGACCGGCGTCTGCACCGTCGGGGGCGTGCACAGTTCACAGATCGTGGGCGAAACCGCCAGCTACAGCTTCGCCACCGGACATTTCGGTCTGCTGACCGGCACCCCGGTCTTCCAGGCCGACCTGATCCGTTGACGCCCCGCGCCGCTGCCGCCTGCGGCATGGTGCGCTTGTGGCAACGCTGCAAAAGGCGGCGTTGCCGCGGCACAGGGAAGTGCCGCTCGCGAATCAATCATGCAAGTGATTGATTCGCGGGAGCGAGTCCGAATTCACTTCGGACTCGCGACCACAAGACAAGTCCAGGAAGGACTTGTCCTGTGTTGCCTTGTGTGATTAATTGGGGCTTCATCAATCAGGGACGATTGCAGCCGGTCGACGGTTCCGCCAGTGCGCGGCCGTCACCGACAGGGCCGCGATCCCCGCAAGGACGTGAAGGGGACTCATGTACGGCGTCATTTTCGATTTCCTGCGCAGCTACGTCATCGAGCGTCATGGCGGCCGTGCGACCTGGGACGCCCTGCTCCAGGAAGCCGGCATCGGTTACAAGGTTTATTTCCCGGTGGCGCAGTACCCGGACGAGGAGATCGTCAATCTCGCGACCACCGCCTCGCGCATGCTCAAGGTGCCGCTGCCCGCGGTGCTGGAGGACTTCGGCGACTTCGTCGGCCCGTCGCTGGTGACCTACTACGAGATGTTCGTGCGACCGGAATGGCGCACGTTCGAGGTGCTGGAGAACGCCAGCTACAAGATCCACGACGCCATCCACAAGCACAATCCGAAGCGCAACCCGCCGGAGCTGCGGACCATCCGCCAGGGCGAAAATCGGATGCTGCTGACCTACCATTCGGAGCGCCGCCTGTGCTTCGTGGCCAAGGGCATCGTCCGCGGCCTGTCGAAGAAGTACGGGGAGGACATCGAGGTCCGCGAGACCCAGTGCATGCATTACGGCGCCGAACGCTGCCATTTCGAGATCATCCGCCGGTCCTGAACCCCGTGCGGAGGCCGTTCCGATGCGGTGTCCGGGGCGGTTTTCGGGGCGCTCGCTCGGCAGCGAGGGGGGGGATGCGGTAAGGTAGCAGGCTGTCCGTTACGCCCACCTGCCGCCCGTGTCCGCCGAGTCCTTCCCCACTGAGTCCGTCTCCGCTGAGCCCGCTCAGTACGCCCCTCGATCCGTCGAAACCGCCGCCCAGGCCTTCTGGCGCGATTCCCGCGCCTTCGAGGTCGACGAGACTTCGGACAAGCCCAAGTATTTCTGCCTTTCGATGCTGCCGTACCCCTCGGGCGCGCTGCACATGGGCCACGTGCGCAACTACACCATCGGCGACGTCGTCAGCCGTTTCCGGCGGATGACCGGCCACAACGTCCTCCAGCCGATGGGCTGGGACGCCTTCGGTCTGCCGGCCGAGAACGCCGCGATCAAGAACAAGACCGCGCCGGCCAAGTGGACCTACGCCAACATCGACCACATGCGCAGCCAGCTGCAGGCGCTGGGCTACGCCATCGACTGGTCGCGCGAATTCGCTACTTGTCGTCCGGACTACTACGTCCACGAACAGCGCATGTTCGTCCGCCTGATGAAGAAGGGGCTGGCGTACCGCAAGAGCGCGGTGGTCAACTGGGATCCGGTCGACAAGACCGTTCTCGCCAACGAGCAGGTGATCGACGGCCGCGGCTGGCGCACCGGTGCGATCGTCGAGAAGCGCGAGATTCCGCAGTGGTTCCTGAAGATCACGGATTACGCGCAGGAACTGCTGGACGGTCTGGACGCGCTGCCGGGCTGGCCTGATTCGGTCAAGACCATGCAGCGCAACTGGATCGGTCGCAGCGAAGGGCTCGAGTTCGCCTTCGACGTCGCCGGCACCGACGATCGCCTGTCGGTATACACGACGCGTCCCGACACGATCATGGGCGTGACCTTCGTCAGCATCGCCGCCGAGCATCCGCTCGCGCTGCGCGCCGCGGAGAGGCACCCGGAACTGGCCGCCTTCATCGCCGAACTGCGCAAGGGCGGCGTGTCCGAGGCCGAACTGGAAACCCAGGAAAAACGCGGCATGCCGACCGGCCTGTTCGCGGTGCATCCGATCAGCGGCCAGCAGGTGCCGATCTGGGTGGCCAATTTCGTGCTGATGGGCTACGGCACCGGCGCGGTGATGGCGGTGCCGGGTCACGACGAGCGCGATTTCGAGTTCGCTACGAAATATTCGCTGCCGATCGTGCAGGTCATCGCGCCGCGCGAAGCCGGCAGCGATCCGGCGTACGATGCGACCCGTTGGCAGGACTGGTACGGCGACAAGACCCGAGACGATCTGGTCTGCGTCAATTCCGGCGAACTCGACGGAAAGACCTGCAAGCAGGCGTTCGAGCATCTGGTCGCGAAGTTCGAGGCCGAAGGCCGCGGCGCCCGCAAGGTCAATTTCCGCCTGCGCGACTGGGGCGTGAGCCGCCAGCGCTACTGGGGCTGTCCGATCCCGGTGATCCACTGCGCCGCTTGCGGTTCGCTGCCGGTACCGGAAGACCAGTTGCCCGTGGTCCTGCCGGAGGACGTGCAGGACGCGTTCGCGGCCGGCGCGGTGATCTCGCCGATCAAGGCCGATCCCGAATGGCGCAAGACGGCCTGCCCGCAATGCGGCGGCGCGGCCGAGCGCGAGACCGACACCTTCGACACCTTCATGGAGTCGAGCTGGTACTACGCGCGCTACACCTCGCCGGGCGCGGCCGACATGGTCGACGCGCGCGCGAAGTACTGGACGCCCGTCGACCAGTACATCGGCGGCATCGAACACGCGATCCTGCACCTGCTGTACTTCCGCTTCTATCACAAGCTGCTGCGCGACGCGGGCCTGGTCGCGAGCGACGAGCCGGCGACCAATCTGCTGTGCCAGGGCATGGTGATCGCGGAGACGTTCTATCGCGACAACGCCGACGGTTCGAAGGACTGGATCAATCCGGCCGATGTCGAGATCGAGCGCGACGAGAAGGGTCGCATCGTCGGCGCCAGGTCGAAGGCCGACGGCGCTCCGGTGAACATCGGTCACGTCGAGAAGATGTCGAAGTCGAAGAACAACGGCGTCGATCCGCAGGCGATGGTCGACAAGTACGGCGCCGACACCGTGCGTCTGTTCTCGATGTTCGCCGCGCCGCCGGAACAGTCGCTGGAATGGAACGAGGCCGGCGTCGAGGGGATGTCGCGCTTCCTGCGCCGCTTCTGGCGCGAGACGACCGCGCACGCGGCGCAGCCCGATCATCCGGAGGTCGATGCCGCCGCGCTGAACGCCGCGCAGAAGACGATGCGTCGTCAGTTGCACGAGGCGATCCAGAAGATCGGCGACGACTACGGCCGCCGCTACAGCTTCAACACCGCGATCGCGGCGCTGATGGAACTGCTGAACCACGTCTCGAAGTTCGACGACACGAGCGAGCAGGGTCGCGCGGTGCGCCACGAGGTCCTGCAGACCATGGTCCTGTTGCTGAACCCGGTCACGCCGCACATCTGCCATCACCTGTGGCAGGTGCTGGGCAATCCGGAAACGCTGCTGGAGGACGTGCCCTTCCCGAAGGCCGATCCGGCCGCGCTGGTGCGCGATGCGGTGACCCTGGCGGTCCAGGTCAACGGCAAGCTGCGCGGCACGATCGAGGTCGGCGTGCAGACGCCGAAGGACGAGATCGAGGCCCTGGCGCTGGCCGAGCCGAACGTCGCGAAGTTCATGGAGGGCATGACCGTGAAGAAGGTGATCGTCGTGCCCGGCAAGATCGTGAACATCGTCGTCGGCTGAGGTCGCGTTCGATCCGACCGGCTTCGCCGGTCGACGCCGCGGCCCGCTTGCCCCCCGACTCCGCCTCCGCCAGACTGCGCCCATGAAGACTGCGCCCACCAAGATCGCCCGCCTCGTTCCCGCGCTCGTGCTCGTCGCCCTGCTGTCCGGCTGCGGTTTCCATCTGCGCAGCGCCCTGCAGTTGCCGGCGGACCTGGGACCGGTCGCGGTAACCGCCGTCGATCCCTACAGTCCGCTGGCGGACACCCTGGCGCGCGCCATGGAACGCGCCGGGACCACTCCGGCGGCGACGGGCGCACTCGACGGCGCGACCCGGCTGGAAATCCTCTCCGAGAAATGGGCGGACCTGCCGATCGCGGTCGATGCCCAGGGCCGCGCCCAGGAATACAGCCTGCGCTACGCGGTCGTGTTCCGCCTGCGCAAGGCCGACGACACCATGATCGTGCCGCAGCAGGCGGTGGAACTGTCGCGCGACTACATCGCGCCGCCGGCCGATTCGATCGGCCGCAACAGCGAACGCGAACTGCTGGTCGGCGAAATGCGCCGCGACATGAGCGCGTCGATCCTCCGTCGTATCGACGCCGCGCTGCGCGCCTCCGGCAAGACGCCCTGACCGGGGCGCCGGCGTTCCGCGCGATGGAACTCACTCCGGAACGTCTGGTCGCGCAGCTCGACAGCGAGCCCCTGCGGCCGGTCTATCTGATCGCCGGACCGGAACCGCTGCGCGTGCTCGAAGCGGCGGACGCGGTGCGCGCGAAGGCCCGCGGCGAGGGGATTTCGGAGCGAGAGGTGTTCGACGCCGACGGCCGCGAATTCGACTGGAACCTGCTCGCGCAGAGTTTCGGGGCGATGAGCCTGTTCGCCTCGCGCCGCCTGATCGAACTGCGCATGCCTTCGGGCAAGCCGGGCAAGGAGGGCGCCGAGGCCATTTCCGCGTTCTGCGCGGATCCGCCGCCGGACGTGATCCTGCTGATCACCGGCGACGACTGGAGTCGCCAGCACGGCGGCAAGTGGAGCGAGGCGGTCGCCCGGGTCGGGCATCACGTCATCGCCTGGGCGTTGAAGCCCCACGAACTGACCGATTGGGTCGAACGCCGCCTGCGCGCGCGCGGCCTGCGGGCGGATCGCGATGCGGTGGAGCGTCTGGTCGAGCGCGTCGAGGGCAATCTGCTCGCCGCGGCCCAGGAGATCGACAAATTGCTGCTGCTGTCCGACGGTCAGCCGATCGATCTGGCGCGGATGGAGTCCTACGTCGCCGATGCCGCGAGGTTCGACATCTTCCGCCTGCTCGATGCCGCGTTGAACGGGCAGGGCGCGCAGGCGCTGCGCATGCTGCACGGCCTGCGCGCCGAGGGCGAGGCGGTGCCGGCGTTGATGGGCATGCTGGTGATGGAACTGCAGCGCGTCGCCGCGCTCGCGCGGGTCGCGGCGAAGGGCGGCAACCTCGCCGCGGAATTCAAGACGCAGCGGGTGTGGGATTCCAAGCAGGCGGTCTACCGCCGCGCGCTGCAGCGCCACGACGCCGCGCGCTGGGAGCGACTGGTCGTCGAAGCGGGGCGGGTCGATCGCATCGCCAAGGGGCGGCCACGGGTGGGCGAGGAGCCGACCGATGCCTGGCTGGCGCTGGAGCGACTGCTGCTGGCCATGGCCGAACCGCGCGGCGCCCGTCTGTTGTCGAAACGCGCCGCCGGTTGAGGGCGTCATGCTGCTGCGCGCGTTCTACGGCGGCACCTTCGACCCCGTGCACAACGGGCATCTGGCGATCGCCCGCGCCGCGCGCGACGCGCTCGGCACCACGGTCTGGTTGATGCCCGCCGCGGATCCACCGCATCGTGCGGTCCCCGGCGCCAGCGCAGAGCACCGCTCGGCGATGCTCGACCTCGCCGTCGAGGGGCAGGCCGGGCTGCGCGTGGACCGTCGCGAACTCGCGCGGGAGACCCGCAGCTACACCATCGACACCCTGCGCGAACTGCGCGCGAAGTTCGGCGAACAGGCGCCGCTGGCGTTCGTGATCGGCGCCGACAGCCTGCACGGTTTCGTCGACTGGAAGGAGCCCGAAGCGCTGATCGCCGGCGCGCACTGGGTCGTGGCCGAACGTCCGGGCAGCGCGCTCGACGAACATCTGCCGCCGGCGGTGGCCCGGCTGGTCGGTGGTCGCTGGACTCTCGATGCCGCCGGGCTCCGGACCAGCCCCGGCGGACGGCTGCTGCGCCTCCGCCAACCCCTGCAGCCCGAATCCGCCACCCAGATCCGCCGCAGGATCGCGGCCGGCGAGACCTGGCATCACCTCCTGCCGCTGCCCGTGGCCCGCTACATCGTCGACCACGGGCTGTACGGCAGCGCGCCGGTCGCCGCGCCGCGCCCGTCCGGGGCGCCCCCGGCGACGGGGGTATAATCCCGCCATTCCACGCGAGGACCGCTCTTGTCCAGTTCCAGCAATGCGCACGTGATCAAGACCGTGCTGCCCAAGCCCCCCCCGCCGGCCCAGGCGCTGCTCGCCCAGGTGCGCGCGGCGGTGGAGGACCTCAAGGCCAAGGACGTGGTCGAGATCGACGTCCGCGGCAAGACCAGCGTGTGCGATTACCTGATGATCGCCTCCGGCACCTCGACCCGGCACGTGAAGTCGATCGCCGACGAGGTGGTCCGCAAGGTCAAGGACCTCGACGTCCTGCCGCTCGGCGTCGAGGGCGAACGCGAAGCCGAGTGGGTGCTCGTCGACCTCGGCGACGTCGTCGTCCACGTCATGCTGCCGCGCGTGCGCGAGTTCTATGCGCTCGAGCGCCTGTGGACCGTCGGCGACCAGCCGCCGGGCGTCGACGACGGCGCCTGATCCACGCGCGGAACCGCGCCGTGAGCGATCCCTACAACAGCACGCCCTCCGGCGGCGCCCCGCAGGCGCCGTCGGTTCCGCGCAGCCCGCCGACCGGCGCGCCGGCGCTGAACGACGCGATGGTGACCACCGCGCAGGAGCTGCCCGGTTACCGTATCGTCGAGAACCTCGGCATCGTGCGCGGCCTCGCGGTCCGCTCGCGTTCGGTCGTGGGCAGCTTCATCGGCGGCCTGCAGACCCTGTTCGGCGGCAACATCACGATCTACACCGAGCTGTGCGAACAGACGCGCGCCGACACCTATCGCGACATGCTCGCGCATGCGCGCCAGAAGCGCGCGAACGCCATCATCGGCATGCGTTACGACGCCACCGAAGTGATGCCCGGACTCACCGAAGTGCTGTGTTACGGCACCGCGGTGATCGTCGAGCGCATCCCGCGCTGAGCCTGCGACGGTCGGCGGCGACCGATCACCCCAACACCCGCGGCGCCCACCATTCGCTGATCGCGGCGATCGCGACGATCCCGATCAGGTTCAGCCACAGGCCGACGCGGAGCATGTAGCGGATCTTCACTTCGCCGGTGCCGTAGGCGATCGCGTTCGGCGCGGTGCCGGCGGGCATCATGAAGGCCAGACTCGCCGCCATCGAAGCGCAGAACACCAGCACCAGCGGCGGCAGGCCGGTGGCCACGGAAACGGCGCCGACCACCGGCAGGAACGCGGCGAGCGTGGCGACGTTGGACATGAATTCCGAGGCCAGCACGGTCAACGCCGCCAGCGCCAACAGCACGAGCAGCGGCGACAGCGTGCGCATGCCGGACAACGCGCCGCCCAGCCATCCGCTGACGCCGTGCGCCTCCATCGCCGCGGCGACGCTGAGACCGCCGCCGAACAACAGCGCCACGCCCCAGGGAATGCGTTCGGCGTGTTTCCATTCGAGCAGCCGGGCGCGCGGCGCGGCGGCATCGCCCGACGGCAACGCGAACAGCAGCAGGGCTCCGCAGATCGCGACCGCGGTGTCGTTGAGGCCCGACAGCGCCGGGAGCTTCTTCAGCAGCGGATTGAACATCCACGCCAGCGCGACCAGCGCGAACACCGCCAGCACGCGGCGTTCCGGGCGCGTGATCGGCCCCAGCGCGCGACGCTCGGCGGCCAGCAGCGCCGCGACTTCGGGATTCGCGCCGTGTCCGCGCAGCGGTCGCGACAGCACGGCCCATGCCGCGAACAGCATGACCGCCATCAGCGGGAGGGCGATCGTCGTCCATTGCGCGAAGCCGAGGCTCAGCCCCTGTTCCTGCAGATAGCGCATCGCCACCAGATTGGTCGGCGAGCCGACCGGCGTGCCGATGCCGCCGATCGAGGCGCCGTAGGCCACGACGAGCGCGAGCGCCGCGGTCAGCGAGGCCCGCGCCTCCGGCGACAGCCCGCCGCTGCGGCCGATCGCATGCGCCACGCCCAGCGCGGTGGGTATCAGCATCAGGGTCGTGGCGGTGTTCGAGATCCACATCGACAACAACCCCGAGGCGAGCGCGAAACTGCCGACCAGCGCCACCGGCCGGGTCCCGACCGCCGCGATCATGCCGAGCGCGATGCGCTGGTGCAGTCGCCAGCGTTCGATCGCGACCGCGACGATGAAGCCGCCGATGAACAGGAAGATGATCGGATCGGCATAGGCGGCGGTGGCGTCGGCCGCGGAAAGGATGCCGCCCATCGGAAGCCAGACGATCGGCAGCAGCGAGGTCGCCGCGATCGGCACCGGTTCCGTCACCCACCACGCCACCATCCACGCCAGCAGCGCGAGCGTCTGCCAACCGGGTGCGCCGAGCCCCGCGGGCGGATCGAGCGCGAGCATCGCCAGCGCGAGTCCCGGGCCGAGCCAGAGACCGATGCGCGCGGCCGGCGTGCCTGCGGCGGCGCCTTCCTCCATCGTCGATGCGGGTCTCGATGCCTGTGGATCCATGCGCGGTTCCGGGATTCGCGGTGTCGGCGGCCATGGTACAGGCCGCGACATCGCCTCCGACCCCGCGGGGCTTGCCTTACCATGCCGGCATGAAAGCCCGTCTCATCGCCGTCGGCGAACGCGCACCCGCCTGGGTCGCGGAAGGCTTCGCCGAATACCGCAAGCGCCTCTCGCACTGGTTGCCGCTGGACCTGGTCGAGATCGAGCCCGGATTGCGCGGCAAGGGGCGCGACCCCGCGCGCGCGACCGCGGAGGAGGGCGCGCGCGTGATCGCGACGTTGCCGAAATCGGCGCAGATCGTCGCGCTCGACGGTCGCGGCCGGATGCATTCCTCCGAACAACTCGCGCAGCGGCTCGAACATTGGCGCAATGGCGGCCGCGACCTGGCCTTCCTGATCGGCGGCCCGGAGGGCCATGCCCCCGATGTCCTGGCCCGCGCCGACGAATCCTGGTCGCTGGGCCCGTTGACCCTGCCGCACATGCTGGTGCGGCTGGTCCTGGCCGAGCAGCTCTATCGCGCCGCGGCGCTGCTCGCGAACCATCCCTATCACCGGGCCTGACGAGGCGTTCGCCGCGAACGGACCGCGAAGGCCCGCGCATCCCCGAGCCCGACCGTGCGCCATTCGCGGTTGCCGTGATGCCGTCGTCGGTTCGTGTCCGCGGAACGATCACCCGCATTCTGTGAGCGTGCGCAACAAAAACATGCAATTCGGCGGCCGAACTGATATTAACGAACCCCGTCACAGTTCATTTCGATGAACTCGGGAACCTTGATGCAGCCGTGCCGGGCCCTGGGCCAGTGCACGCCCATGCGCCGCTCGCCGACGGCGCATGCGACTTCCCCCGTCGGCGTTCGGCCGGCGCGCGTTCCCCCGCGCGCGCCGCGCAGCAGGTGATCCGCATGTTCGAATCGTTCAAGTCGTTCCCGCTCCGGTCCGAGGCCTCCCTGCCCGTCTCGCGTACCGCCCGCATCCTCTCGCTGCTCGTGTTGACGCTGGCCCTGAACGCCTGCGACACCGGCAAGGCCCAGACCTCCGTCGCCGCGCAGCGGGTCGCGGAGGCCGAACCCCGGGAAACGCGCACGGGTCTGGCCCGGCGCCGCACGGCGCAGACCGCGCCGGCGGCCGCGCCGGATCTCCCCGCCGTCGGCGGGACCATCAGCCCGGTGCTCTACAAGCCGCTGATGGCCGACGCCGAACTGGCCGGCGTGATCGACGTGCGCCTGCATCCGATCGAGGGCGTCCCCACCGGCTCGCCGCAGTTGGTGACCTTCGGCGTGCCGTTCCCGCGCGGTTCGATCACCCAGGCCGGTCTCGCCAGACTGCGGGTGCTCGATGCCCGCGGCCTCGAGATCCCGGCGTTCGTCGAACAGCTCACGCCCTGGCGCCACGCCAGCAATCCCGCGCTCGACGGCACATCGGTGCGGGTCGCGCGCATCCAGTTGCGTTACAGCTTCACCGTGACCCATCCCAACTCGGAAAGGATCCGGGTCGAGTGGGGATTCACCGACCGCAGCCAGTCGCTGCCGTCGCTGGAAAACCCGCGCAATGGCTGGCAGGCGGTCGCCAGCGGCAGTTTCGTCGCGGGCGACGGCGTCTCGGAGCCGCGCGTCTACGCGGTGCTGCCCTCGTCGACACTCAGCAAGGGCCTGCTGAAACTCGGCCCGATGCGGCCGTTCGCGCCGAACATCCCCGCCACCCGCGACGATCCGTCGACGATGGCCGCGACCGAGCACTATCCGGAATACACCGAACAGATGTACGCATCGAAGAATTTCTTCTACGCGCACATCAACGAGGACGACCCGCGGGTCACGACCGCCAACCAGACGCCCTACAAGGCCGCCGAAGGCGAGCCGTGGCTGTACGACCGCGTGTCCGCGTTCTACAGCCTGTATTTCCGCAGCGGTTTCTTCAAGGCGCTGCGCGAATCGGTGCGCGCTTCCGAGTACTACCGCGTGAATCTCTATCCGCAGGGCACGACGCCCGATCTCGCGGTCGGCACGTTCCGGCTCAAGAACCCGAATCCCGCCGCCTACATCGGCGCCAACGGCGCGATGTACAGCTATTCCGAAGGCCTCGCCTACACCCATTGGACCACCGGCGACGAGTTGTCGAAGGACGGCGCGAAACTGGCGGCGAAGGCGCAGCAGGACGCCAACGACGAACCCGATCGCTGGTCGCCGACGAGCAGCTACACCGAGCGCCACATGGGCATCAAGCTGATGGGTCTGATCGTCGGCTACGAGTTGTTCGGCGACGTGCCCTACAAGACCGGTTCCAGTCTGACCTATCGCGAACGTCTGCTGACGCTCACGTCCAATCTCGTCTGGCACCAGAACGGCGCCGGCGGCGCGCTGCCGGCGAACCGCGTCGACGGCGGCCTGTGGAAATACGGCAGCCAGGAGGGCAACGGTCCGGAGACCTCGCTGCTCGTCAGCTTCTGGCAGACGCCGTTCGTGATCGACCCGATGGTGCGCGCCTACGTCCTCACCGACAACGTCGAGATCGCGCATTTCATCCGCCGCACCGGCAATGCGCTGAAGTTCGGCGGCAAGGCCTACACGCCTGCGCAGCGGAGTTATCGCACCGACGTCCCGGAGACGCTGCGCCTGGTCGACTACGTGACCCTGATCGACGGTTCGACCTACGCCGCCGACGGCGCCGGACCGGAGCACGCGCTGTCGGTGGCCGGGGCGATGGCCTGGGCCTACTACTTCAGCAAATTGACCGGTCAGCGCGACGATACCCTGCGGGTCGCGGCGAACGAGCTGTATCGCACCTACGACTACGAGACGAACGCGTGGACGCGGCCGAGCGCTCCGGCCAGCGGCTTGAGCGCGTACCGCAATACGCCATGGCGCCGCTACAACTGGACGTACAAGACCAGCGGCAGTCTCTCGTGGTGTCTCTCGGACGTGCGCTGGGTCGCGAACTGAAAACGGAAGCGGTCGCGCCATGACGCGAATACCGGCGGCCTGTCGCGTGCAGGCCGCCGGATGGCGACTCATCACGCGTAGCGCGGGTAATCGGTATAGCCCTTCGCGTCCCATGTGTAGAAGGTGCTGCGGTCGGCCTCGGCCAGCGGCGCGCCGATGCGCAGGCGTTCCGGCAGATCGGGGTTGGCGATGAACGGAACGCCGAACGCCACCGCGTCGACTTTGCCGTCCGCGATCGCGGCTTCGGCTTCTTCCGCGTCGTAGCCCATGTTGCCGATCAGGATGCCGTCGAAGACTTCCCGCGCAGGGGTCATCACGTCGCCGTGCTGCTGGCCGAAGAAATCGCCGCGCATCACGTGCCAGTACGCGAGGCCGTAGTCGTTCAACCGCTTGCCGAGCCAGCGCATCAGACCGACCGGATCGCTGTCGCGCATCGCGTTGTAGCTGTTCAGCGGCGAGACGCGCAGGCCGACCCGGCCGCTGCCCCAGACATCGCAGACCGCTTCCAGCACTTCCAGCATCAGCCGCGCCCGATGTTCGATCGGACCGCCGTACGGGCCGCTGCGCAGATTGCTGCCGTCGCGGAGGAATTCGTCGAGCAGGTAACCGTTCGCGCCGTGCACTTCCACGCCGTCGAACCCCGCGGCCCTGGCGTTGCGCGCGGCCTGCGCGAACCCGGCGACGATGCCCGGCAATTCTTCGTCGGCCAGCGCGCGCGGAACCACGTAATCGACCTTGCCCTTCGGCGTGTACACCTGATCGCCGGTGATGGCGATCGCGCTCGGCGCCACCGGCTGCGCCCCGTCGTTGAGGTCGGGATGGCAGGCGCGGCCGCCGTGCCAGAGTTGCAGGACGATGCGACCGCCGGCGGCATGTACGGCGTCGGTGGCGCGTTTCCAGCCGGCCACCTGGGCCTCGCTGTGGATGCCGGGTTCGCGCCAGAACGCGGAATTGCCGGCCATCGCCATCGTCGCCTCCGCGACGATCAGGCCGGCGCCGGCGCGCTGCGCGTAGTACTCGGCGATCAGCGCGCCGGGCACGTGATCGTCTTCGGCGCGGCAGCGCGTGAGGGGCGCCATCAGGATGCGGTTCGGCAGAGCGAGATCGCCGGCCTGCAGCGGCGCGAACAGATGCTTCATCGGGATGGAATCCGGCGTGGTGGGCGCCAGAGTGTGTCAGACCGATCCGTCGGCAGCCATGCGCGATTGATCGCGCGGATGGAACGATGCGGCGCATTGCGGAGCCGCCATCGCGATGTTGCGGAATGGCGCCGGAGCAACGCCGGCCGCTCGTCGACGACCGGCGGTGGACGCTCCGCGGGAGCGGAGCGAACCGTGTCTGCAGGCCGCCGTCGACCCGCGGACGGAAGAAATACCCTGCCGGACATGGGGATGTCCGGCAGGGACCCCGCGACGGGGAATCGGCTCCGGACGGGTGCCCGAGGCCGGTCGCGAAGCGCGTGGCGCGCGGACGTCAATCGCGCGTGAGACTGAAGTTCACCGGCACCATGCCGTAGACCTGCACCGCACGGCCGTCGCGCACCGCCGGCTTGAACAGCCACTTGCGCAGCACCTGCCGGCGCGCGGCCGCGTCGAGATGGCGATTGCCGCTGCTGCGTTCGATCTCCACCGACAGCGGCTTGCCGTCGACGTCGACCAGCACCTTCAGCACCACCGTGCCCTCGATGCCGTCGAGGATGGCTTCGCGCGGATAGCTCGGCGCCGGTGCGGAGGCGTATTCCAGACGCGTGCTGGGCAAGGGATCGGAAGCAGGCAGGGTCGGCGGCGCGATGGTGTCGGTCGTCTCGGTCGGCGGCACGTACTCGCTGCCATCGGGCACGATCACCTCGTTGTCGACCGCCGGCTGCGGTTGCGGCTGCGGCTGGACGATCGGCACCGGCGTCTGCGTCCGCGGCTGCGGTCGCACGATCGGCACTTCGACCGGCTCCGGCGGCTTCGGCGGTTCGATGCGGCGATCTTCGGGCATATACCAGGGATCGTCTTCCTTCTCGATCTGCATCGGCGCCGACACCGGCACCAGCAACAGCATCAGCGCCGCGATGTTGAGCGCGATCGCGCCGGCGAGACCGAGGATGCGCACGGGCTGGATGTCGGCGATCGCCTGGGGCAGGGCGTGAGGATGACGCTGGATCAGGACCATGGGGCACCTCCGTCGGCTGGGGACAGCGATGCAAACGCGGCGCGGATTCGGGCGGGGTTACGTCCTCGGAAATTTTTTTCCGGACCCGGAAACGACGACACCCGCCGGGAGGCGGGTGTCGGGGATGCGGGCCTGCGCGGACAAGCCGCAGCGGTCATTTGCCCAGTTCGAAGACCACGTTGAGGCTGGCGGTGAGCGAGGTCTCGCCCGGGGACACCGGCGTGTCCCGGGCTTCCATCGCGGCCATCTTCATCATCGGGATCGGTCCCGGCGGGTTGTAGCCGCCGCCTTCGTTGATGCTGACGATCCGGCGTACGCGCAGACCGAGCGCGGCGGCGTACATCTCGGCGCGCGCCTGGGCCTTCTTGAGCGCGTTGCGACGGGCCTCGTCGTAGGCGGCTTCGGGTTCGTCGATCTCGAAGCTCGGTCCGTTGATCTGGTTGGAACCGCTGGCGACCAGCGCGTCGAGCACCTTGCCCAGCTTGGAAATGTCCCGCACCTTCACGTTGACGGTGTTGCTGGCCTGATAGCCGGTGATCGTCGGGGGCTGGTTCTCGGTGTAGCGGTATTGCGGGTAGATGCTGATGCCGGCGGTCTGCACGTCCCGTTCGGCGATACCGGCGGCCTTGATCGCGGCCATCACCTTCGTCATCTGATCGGCGTTGGCGCGCAGCGCAGTGTTGGCGTCGGCGGCCTGGGTGACCACGCCGCTCGAGAGGGTGGCGATGTCGGGAACCCGGGTCGCCTGGGCGTCGGCGGAGATCGACAGCAGCGTGCCGTCGTTGGCGGTCTGGGACGACTGTGCGGAGGCGGTCATGGCGAGGCCCGAGGCGAGAAGGGTGACGAGGGCGGCTGCGAACAGTCCGCCGCGGGGACGGGGACGATGCGAGCGTGTTGCGACGAGTGACTCCATGCGTGACTCCATGCGAGGCTCCAGGGTGTCTCCGGGGGAAGGGCCGGCGTCTGCCGGTGCCGGCGGGTGAACGCATTGTGAGCCCGGTCGGGGTTCATGGCGATTCACTGGGGGCGGCGGCGTTCAGCAAGGTATCCTAGCCCGATGCTGCATCTTGCCTCGAAATCCCCGCGCCGTCGCGAACTGCTGAGCATGCTCGGCCTCGACTTCGGCATCCTCGATCTCGATCTGCCCGAAGCGCCTGCGCCGGGCGAGCCTCCCGAAGACTATGTCCGTCGCGTCGCTCGCGAGAAGGCCGGCGCCGGCTTGCTGCGGGTGATCGGCCAGGCGGACGCCGTGGTGCTGGGCGCGGACACCGAGGTGATCCTCGATGGCCGCATCTATGGCAAACCGGTCGATGTCGCCGATGCCGCAGCGATGCTGCGCAGCCTGTCGGGTCGCACGCACCGGGTGATTTCCGCGGTCTCGATGGTGTCCGCCGGACGCGAGGCGCAGGCCGTCTCGGTATCGGAGGTCGCTTTCGCGCCATTGGGCGAGGACGACATCGCCGCCTATCTCGCGACCGGCGAATGGGACGGCAAGGCCGGTGCGTACGCGATCCAGGGCATGGCCCAGGCCTTCGTCTCCCGTCTCGACGGCAGCCATTCCGGCGTGATGGGGTTGCCGCTCCACGAGACCGCTGGTCTGCTCCGCGGGTTCGGCCTCTTCCCCTCCCGAATTTCTCCGCCCGCCGCAGGCGTCCCACCGGAGCGCGCGCGATGAGCGAGGAGATCCTGGTCAACGTCACCCCGCGCGAGACGCGCGTCGCGGTGGTCGAGAACGGCATGCTGCAGGAGTTGCACATCGAGCGCGGCTGGCGCCGCGGCGTCGTCGGCAACATCTACAAGGGCAGAGTGCAGCGGGTGATGCCCGGTATGCAGGCGGCTTTCATCGAGATCGGTCTGGACCGCGCGGCCTTCCTGCACGCGAACGACATCTTCCGCGCCAGCGTCGCCCAGGCCAGCGAGACCGCACTGGAGACCGCGCTCGAGAAAACCATCGACGGCGCGATCGAGGGCGAGGCCGCAGTCGCCGTCGCGCCGCCCGCGGCGCCTCCGGCGACGGTCCCGCAGACGGTGCCGTCGATCACCGAACTGTTGCGCGAAGGCCAGGAGATCGTGGTCCAGGTGGTGAAGGACCCGATCGGCAGCAAGGGCGCGCGCCTCACCACGCAGATCAGCATTCCCTCGCGCTATCTGGTGCTGTTGCCGCAGTCGAAGGTCATCGGCGTGTCGTCGAGGATCGAGGACGAAGGCGAACGCCAGCGGTTGAAGGCGCTGGTGGCCGGCCACGGCGGCGCCGGTCAGGGCAACGGCGGCGCGCAGCACGGGTACATCGTCCGTACCAACGCCGAGGGCCAGCCGGCCGAAGCGCTGGCGGAGGACGTCGCCTACCTCGGTCGCGCCTGGGCGCTGATCGAACGCAACGTGCGCAGCGCCCGGGTCGGCGAGTGCGTGTACGAAGACCTGACCCTGCCGATGCGGGCGGTGCGCGACCTGATCCGCCGCGACGTCGAGAAGGTCAAGGTCGATTCGCGCGAGACCTGCGAGAAGCTGCGCACGTTCGCCGCGCAGTACATGCCCGGACTGGCCGAGAAGATCGAACACTACGGCGGCGCCCGCCCGGTGTTCGACCTCTACGGCGTCGAGGACGAGATCCAGCGTGCGCTCGACAAGGAAGTACCGCTCAAATCCGGCGGCTATCTGGTCATCGACCAGACCGAGGCGATGACCACGGTCGACGTCAACACCGGATCGTTCCTCGGCCAGCGCAACCTGGAAGAGACGGTCTACCGTACCAACCTCGAAGCGGCGCAGGCGGTGGCGCGCCAGCTGCGCCTGCGCAATCTCGGCGGGATCATCATCATCGACTTCATCGACATGATCGATCCGGAGCACCGCCGCCAGGTGCTGCGCACTCTGGAAAAATCGCTCGCGCGCGATCACGCCAAGACCACGGTCTACGATTTCTCGCCGCTGGGTCTGGTCGAAATGACCCGCAAGCGCACGATCGAAAGCCTGCAGCGACAGTTGTCCGAGCCCTGCCACGAATGCGGCGGGCGCGGCACGCTCAAGACCGCCGAAACCGTGACCTACGAGATCTTCCGCGAGATCACCCGCGCGGTGCGCCAGTTCGAGGCCGCGCGGCTGCTGGTCATCGCTTCGCCCAAGGTCGTGGCCCGCATCACCGAGGAGGAGTCGCCCGCGGTCGCCGAACTGGAGGAATTCCTCGGCAAGTCGATCCGCTTCCAGGCGGACGAGCAGTACACCCAGGAGCAGTTCGATGTGGTCCTGCTCTGAGTCCGGCGCGCCGCGGCGCGCACGGAGCGGAGCGTCTTCCTGATGCCGACGTCGCTGCGTCGCCGTCTGCGTCTGGCGCGTCGCGGGCTGTGGTACGTCACCGCGGTCTCGCTGGTGTTGCTGGCGCTGGGCGCAGGCATCGTCAGCCAGTTGTTGCCGCTGGCCGAGCGCAATCCGGAACGGATCGCGGAATGGCTCAGCGCGCGCGCCGGCCGCCCGGTGAGCTTCGATCGCCTCGAAACCGAGTGGACGCGACGCGGCCCGTTGCTGCGGCTCGACGGGCTGCGCGTCGGCGAAGGTGCGGGCGCGGTGACCATCGGCGCGGCGGAGATCCTGGTGTCGCAATACGCCGGCCTGTTGCCCGGGCGCTCGTTCACCGAACTGCGCGTGCGCAATCTCGCGCTGACCCTCGAACGCGGCGACGACGGCCGCTGGCAGGTGCGCGGACTGCCCGGGCAGGCGCAGGGCGGCGATCCGCTGGGCGCGCTCGAAGGCCTCGGCGAACTGCAGGTGATCGACGCGCGCCTGGGCATTTCCGCGCCGTCGCTGGGAATCGAGACCGCATTGCCCGAGGTCGACCTGCGTCTGCAGGTCGATGGCGATCGGGTGCGCAGCGGGCTGCATGCGAGGATCCGGCGCGACGCGTCCCCGGTCGACGTGGTCCTGGATTTCGATCGCGCCCGCGGCGACGGGCGCATGTACGCGTCGGCGAAGGACGCCGATCTGTCCGCGTGGTCGCCGCTGCTGCGGCTCAGCGGCGCGACCGTGGTTGGCGGTCGCGGTCGCGCCGAACTCTGGGCGCATCTGCGCAAGCACCAGGTCGTCGCGGTCAGCGTCGACGGCGATCTCGAGGATGTGCGTCTGCGCGGCGCCCCGTTCGCGCAGCATGCGGCCGCCGATGCGGCGAAGGCGCAGGAAGTCGGCGCTCCGCCTGTGGTCGCGTTCGCGCGTCTGCAGGCGATCGCGCACTGGAGGGTCGAGGACGGCGGCTGGCGACTAGATGCGCCGAGCATGCAGGTGCATGCGGGCGCCGACAGCGCGCCGCAGGTGCTCGATGGTCTCGTCGTCGCCGGCGGCAAGCGCTACGGACTGCGCGCGGAGCGTATCGACGCCGGCCCGCTGTTCGCGGTGCTCGCGCTGAGCGACCGGTTGGATCCGAAGCTGCGCCGCTGGCTGGTCGCGGCCGCGCCCGGCGCCGTGCTGGAGCGGGTGCGCGTCGGCGGATTCCGCGGCGGCACGATGCGCGCGCAGGCCACGGTTCGCGCCCTGCGCTTCGCGCCGGTCGGCAAAGCGCCGGGCATCGCCGATCTCGCCGGCACGCTGCACGGCGACGGCGAAGGACTGGTCTTCGCTTTCGATCCCGAGAGCCGCATGCGTTTCGACTGGCCGTCCGGATTCGGGCCGCCCCATGTCGTCGGCCTGCGCGGCGAAGCCATCGCCTGGCGCGAGGGCGATGGTTGGCGGGTGGAAACGCCGGCGCTGCGGATCGACGGCGAAGGTTACGGCGCCGATCTCCGCGGCGGGCTGTGGTTCCAGGGCGATGGCACTCGGCCGCGGATCGACATCGCCGCCGATCTCGACGATGCCTTGGCGCCGGTAGCGAAGCGTTTCTGGCCGAAGTTCGCGATGTCGCCGGCGCTGGTGCGCTGGCTCGACGACGCCCTGATCGCCGGCCGCGTGCGCGACGGTCGCGCGGTGGTTTCCGGCGAGCTGGAGGATTGGCCCTACAAGTCGATCGCGGGGGCGCCGCCGAAGGGCGTCTTCGACGCCCGCGCCGAATTGCAGGACATGCGGGTGAAGTTCCACGGCGACTGGCCGCCCACTGCCGACATGGACGCGGCGATCGCCTTCGTCGGCAACGGTTTCTCGGTCGGTGGCAATGCGGTGCTGGCGGAGGTCGGCATCCGCGATTTCGACGCCGGGATTCCCGATTTCGGGGACGGCGAACTCGGGATCGAGGCGCATGCCGAGGCCGATGCCGCGAAGTTCCTGGGGCTGGTGCGGCAGAGTCCGCTGCGCAAGGACCATGGCGACACCCTGAAGACGCTGGCGGCCAGCGGCCCGGCGCGGGCCGATTTCGCGCTCGAACTGCCGTTGCATGCGGGCGCATCGCAGCGCGCGAAGATCGACGGCGAAGTCGAACTGCGCGGCGCGCGCCTGGCCGAAAACGAATGGAAGCTCGCCTTCACCGGCGTGACCGGTCGCGCGCGCTACGATCAGGACGGGTTCACCGCGAACGGATTGCGCGCGCAGTACGACCGCCAGGAAGGACTGTTGTCGTTGCGCGCCGGTCCGGGGCATGTCCGCGATCCGCGCCAAGGCTTCGAGGCCGAACTCGAAGCGTCGATGACCAGCGACGACCTGCTCGATCGCAGCGCCGATCTCGCTTGGCTGAAGCCGCACATGCGCGGCCGCTCGCGCTGGATCGCGGGCATCGCGATCCCATCGGCGACCCCGCGCGGCGGTCGCGCGGCCGCGACGCCTCAGGTCACCCGCCTGCAGTTGCGCTCCGATCTGGTCGGCACCGCGCTCGATCTGCCGGCGCCGATGGACAAGGCCGCCGGCGCGGCGCTTCCGACCACGCTCGATCTGCAACTGCCGCTGGGCAAGGGCGAGATCGCGCTCGCGTTCGGCCAGCGCCTCGCGCTGCGCGCCCGCCAGGGGCAGGGACAGCTCGGTATCCGCGCCGCCTTCGGCACCGATCGCATCGCCGAGCCGCCGCCGGCGTCCGGGCTGATCCTCGGCGGCCGTGCATCCTCGCTCGACGCGCTGTCGTGGGTCGGTCTGATGCGCGGCGACGGCGAAGGCGCGCTGGCGCTGCGCCGGGTCGATGTCGTCGCCGACCGCCTGTTGCTGCTCGGCGCGGCGTTCCCGGAGACGCGATTGCAGATCGCGCCCGCCAATGGCGGGCTCGCGGCGCAGTTCGACGGCGCCGCGCTCGCCGGCGCGTTGCTGTTGCCCGAAGGCGATGGCGGCGCCATCGCCGGTCGCCTGCAGCGCCTGCACTGGCGCGGCGCGGGTTCGGCCTCGGTCGCCGCCGCGCCCGCACCCGCTCCTGCGCGCGACGATGGTTTCGATCCGGCGAAGATCCCCGCGTTCAACCTTCGCGTCGACGATCTGCGCATCGCCGATGCCGCGCTCGGCGAAGCGCAGTTCCGTTCGCGGCCGACCGCGAACGGGATGGAGATCCTGCAATTGCAGACGCGCGCGCCGCAGCGTCGGTTCGACATCTCCGGCGAATGGAGCGGACGCGGCGCCGGCGCGCGCACGCGGCTGAACGCGACCGCCGGCAGCGAGGATTTCGGCGCGCTGCTGTCCGATTTCGGCGTCGGCGGCCGGATCGCCGGCGGCAAGGGCGACGTCCGATTCGACGCGTCGTGGCCGGGCAGCCCGATGGCGTTCCAGTTGGGTTCGCTCGACGGCACGCTGAAGATCGACGTCCGCGACGGTCGTCTGGTCGAAGTCGAACCCGGCGGCACCGGTCGCGTGCTCGGCCTGCTCAGCCTCGCCCAGTTGCCGCGTCGGTTGACCCTCGATTTCCGCGATTTCTTCTCCAAGGGGTTCGCGTTCAACACGCTCGCCGGCAATGTCCGCTTCGCCGGCGGCAGCGCGCGCAGCGACGATCTGGCCATCGATGGCCCGGCGGCGCGGATCAACATCCGCGGCGCGGCCAATCTGCGTGCGCAAACCTTCGATCAGACCATCGAGGTGCAGCCCAAGGCCGGCAATCTCCTGACCGCGGTCGGCGCGATCGCCGGCGGCCCGGTGGGCGCCGCGGTCGGTGCGATGGCCAATGCCGTGCTGCAGAAGCCGCTGGGCCAGGCGGCGGCGAAGAATTACCGCGTCACCGGCCCGTGGAAGGATCCGAAAGTGGAAGTGATCGACCGCGCCGCCGCCTCCGCCCGCGACAAGCCCGGCGCCGGTTGAGACCGCCGTCCGTCGTCGCCATCTCTTCCGCCAGCTCCCTTTCTTCACGGACCGCTCATGCCCTCGATGCCGACCCTCTCCGAATCGCGCCTGCTCGTGCCCGCCGGCCTCGATCACGCCGGCCTCGAACGCGCCTTTGGCCAGTTGCTCGGTCCGGGCATCGACTTCGGCGACCTGTATTTCCAGCACGCGCGTCGCGAGGGGTGGACGATGGAGGACGGGATCGTCAAGGACGGCTCGCACGCCATCGATCAGGGCGTCGGCGTGCGCGCGATCTCCGGCGAAAAGACCGGCTTCGCGTATTCCGACGAGATCAATGCGGAGGCGCTGCTCGCCGCGGCCCGGACCGCGAGAGCCATTTCCCGCGACGGCGACCGCCATGCGCCGCCGGCCCTCGTGCGCAGCGGCGAGGAGCGGCCCGCTGCGCTCTACGAGGCGATCGACCCGATCGACGCCTACGCCAACGCCGACAAGCTCGACGCGATGCGCCGGGTGGATCGTCTGCTGCGCGCCGCCGATCCGCGCGTGCGCCAGGTGACGGTGTCGCTGTCGGCGGCGTTGGATACCGTGTTCGTCGCGCGCAGCGACGGCGTCGTGGCGGGCGACGTGCGGCCGCTGGTGCGGATGAACGTGCAGGTGCTCGTCGAGCAGAACGGACGCCGCGAATCGGCCATGTCCGGCTACGGCGGGCGCTACGGCTACGCGGAACTGCTGGCCGACGACCGTCCCGAGCGCTGCGCGCGCGAGGCCCTGCGCCAGGCGTTGGTGAATCTCGAAGCGGTGGACGCGCCCGCCGGCGCGATGCCGGTCGTGCTCGGCAGCGGCTGGCCGGGCGTACTGTTGCACGAGGCGGTCGGTCACGGCCTGGAAGGCGACTTCAACCGCAAGGGCACCTCGACCTACGCTGGCCGCATGGGTCAGCGCGTGGCCGCGCCCGGAGTGACCATCGTCGACGACGGCACGCTGCCGGGACGACGGGGTTCGCTGACCGTCGACGACGAGGGCACGCCCACCCGCTGCACCACGCTGATCGAGGACGGCATTCTGGTCGGCTACATGCAGGACACGCACAACGCGCGGCTGATGGGCATGCCCGTCACCGGCAACGGTCGACGCGAGTCCTTCGCGCATCTGGTGATGCCGCGCATGACCAACACCTACATGCTCGCCGGCCAGGATGCGCCCGAGGAGATGATCCGCTCGGTCAAGCGCGGCCTCTACGCGGTGAACTTCGGCGGCGGCCAGGTCGACATCACCAGCGGCAAATACGTATTCTCGGCCACCGAGGCCTATCTCATCGAGGACGGCAGGGTCACCGCGCCGGTGAAGGGCGCGACCCTGATCGGCAACGGTCCCGAAACCATGCAGCGGGTGAAGATGATCGGCCACGACCTCGCCCTCGACGAGGGCGTCGGCACCTGCGGCAAGGACGGGCAGAGCGTGCCGGTCGGCGTCGGCCAGCCGTCGCTGCTGATCGATCAGCTGACGGTGGGCGGGACGCGGGCCTGATCGTCCGTGATGTCGGCCTTCGCGCGTTTCGCGGCTTCGAGTCCGCGGATGTACGCCACCAGGAACCGCGGCGTGCCGTGCCGGTGGCGCATCGCGCGCGCCTTCTGGATCAGCCGCTTCAGTTCGCGTGGATCCGCTTCGGGAAATTCGACCAGGAACGCGTCGATCGCGTCGAAACCTTCGGCGCTCAACCGTTCGCGCCAATGCACCGCGTGCAGCTGTTCGGGGTCGATCCTGCCGGAGCGTCCCATCGCGTCAGCGCTCGGCGTCGAGTCCGTCTTCCCCGTCGACGGCATCCTCCGCGGTCGCGAACAATTCGCGCAATTCGCGGAACAACTCGCGGTAGGCATGCGGCGGCTTGTTCTTGAGCCGTTCCTCGTGCGCGTTGCGGGCGAGCCGGCGCAGATGCTGGCGGTCGGCATGCGGCCAGGCGTCGAGCAGTTCGGCGAGCGCCGCGTCGCCGTCGGCGATCAGGCGTTCGCGCCAGGCCTCGGCGCGGTGCAGCATCGCGGCCTCTTCGCGCGCCGCATTGCCGTTCGCGTCCAGCGCGTCGCGGATCGCTTCCAGCGTCTCGTCGTCTTCCCGGCGCATCTGTTTCGCCAGATACTGCAGTTGCCGCTTGTGCGCGACGTGCGAGGTGATGCGACGGGTCTCGTCGATGTGCGGCACCAGATGGTCCGGCACCGGCAGCCGCGCCACCTGCTGCGGCGTCAGTTCCGACAGCTGCCGGGCCAGTTCGAGCACTTCCAGGGCCTCGCGCCGCTGCTGGCTGCGGCTCGGGGACAGGTATTCGCCGGTTTCGGGGTCTTTTCCACGCATGGTCGTTACAGGATAAAGCATTGAACGTCATCGCTTCCGATCTTTCGCAGGGCGCCGTCGACGACAGCCGGGAACGGCTGGATCGGCTGTCCGAACTCGCCCGGGACCTGTTGGCCCGGGCCCGCGCCCAGGGCGCCAGCCAGGCCGAAGTCAGCTGCGACGAGGATCGCGGCCTGAACGTCAACGTGCGCATGGGCGCGGTGGAAAGCGTCGAGTCCACCCGCGACCGGTCCATCGCCATCACCGTCTATTTCGGCCAGCGCAAGGGCAGCGCGAGCACCGCCGACCTGCGGCCCGAGAGCCTGGCCGCGACCGTAGCCCAGGCCTGCGCCATCGCCCGCCACACCGAGGACGACCCGGCCGCTGGTCTGGCCGACGCGGAACGGATGGCGACCGATCTGCGCGAGTTCGACAGCTGGCACCCCTGGGCGCTGGACGCCGACGCGGCGGTCGACCTGGCGCTCGCCTGCGAGGCCGCCGGTCGCGACGCCGATCCGCGCATCGCCAATTCAGACGGCGCATCCGTGTCGAGCGGCGAGTCGATCGGCGTCTACGCCAATTCCCACGGCTTCCTCGGCAGCGAGCGCGACACGCACCATTCGATCACCTGCGGACTCATCGCCGGCGAGGGCGACGCGATGCAGCGCGATCATTGGTACAGCTTCGCGCTGGCCCGCGAGGATCTGGAGACGCCGGAAGCGGTCGGTCGCAGGACCGCGGAACGGGTGCTCGCACGGATGTCGCCGCGCGCCCTGGCGACCGGCGCGATGCCGGTGCTGTTCGAGGCCGAGGCCGCGCGCACCCTGATCGGGCACCTGTTAGGTGCCGTCTCCGGCAGCGCGCTGTATCGCGGCAACAGCTTCCTGCTCGACAGTCTCGGCACCCGGGTGATGCCCGACTGGTGCGTACTGCGCGAACGCCCGTTCCTGCCCCGCGGCCTGCGCTCCTGCGCGTTCGACGCCGAGGGCGTCGCGACCCGCGAGGCCGATCTGGTCCGCGACGGGGTCCTGCAGCGCTATCTGCTGAGCAGCTATTCGGCGCGCCGGCTGGGCATGCAGACCACCGGCAACGCCGGCGGCGTCTTCAATCTGGAGGTCCTGGCGAACGCGGGCGGGCTGCGTGAGCTCGTGCGCGGCATGGGGACCGGCCTGCTGGTCACCGAGCTGATGGGGCAGGGCGTCAACGCGACCACCGGCGACTACTCCCGGGGTGCGGCGGGTTTCTACGTCGAGAACGGCGAGATCGCGTACCCGGTGGACGGCATCACCATCGCCGGCAATCTGCGCCCGATGCTGGCGTCGATCGAGGCCATCGGCGACGATGTGGACACGCGGTCACACATTCGCACCGGCTCGATCCTGGTCGGCCGGATGACCGTTGCCGGCGGCGTTTGACGTTGTAGACACGCAAGGCCGCAATAATAGGCCCCAGGTCCGGGGACGCCTCTCCGGCGCGTCCGGACCGGCAACCGCGGGCCATCACCGCTCTCCAATCGAACGCAACGGGGAAACCTACAATGACTGACGGAAACGACTTCACCTCGCCGCCGCCGGCGCCCTCCGGCGCTCCCTCCGACGACCAGAAGACCCTGGCGCTGATCACCCATCTGTCGGGGATCGTCCTGGGTTTCATCGTTCCGCTGATCATCTGGCTGGTCAACAAGGATCAGCCCGACAAGGGCTTCATCAACGACCAGGCGAAGGAAGCGCTGAATTTCCAGATCACGCTGCTGTTCGTCTACATCGTCGGCATCGTGCTCAGCATCATCCTGATCGGCGCGCTGATCAACCTGCTCGCCTGGGTCGCCTGCATCGTGCTCAGCATCCTGGCCGGCGTGAAGGCCCATCAGGGCGAGGCCTACCGCTATCCGTTCGCGATCCGCCTGATCAAGTAATCCGGCGTCGCGCGCAGTCACGACCCCCGGCGTCCCCGACGCCGGGGGTTCGTTTTTTTGCGGCCCGGCGTCAACCCGCCGCCGCCCCGCGCGTTCCCGTC
Organism: Pseudomonadota bacterium; assembly: GCA_049324395.1. Classification (GTDB taxonomy): domain Bacteria; phylum Pseudomonadota; class Gammaproteobacteria; order Xanthomonadales; family Xanthomonadaceae; genus Lysobacter_I. The sequence goes on along the minus strand of JBMOOY010000029.1, from coordinate 310,059 downwards.
CGTGTCTTCCGGGCGATGGAGCACGACATGGCCGATGTGCAGGCGACCGCGGCGGTCAACCGTTTCGGGCTCGGTGCGCGGCCGGGCGAACTGGCCCGGGCGCGCGACCCGCGCGGCTGGCTGCAGTCGCAGTTGCGATCGCCGCCGGCGCTCGCGCCGTTCGCGGCGCTGCCGGACAGCCTCGCGATCCTCCGCCGGCAGTACGCGTTCCGGGAACAGCGGCTGCAGGCGAAGGATGCACCGTCTCCAGGCGCGCCGCCACGCACGCCTGAGACCGCCGGCGAGGGCGTCCGGCCCACCGCGCTGCAACGCGACATCCGCCGCGACGCCGGCGACGATCTCGCCCTGCGTTACCGCGTCGCGGCCACGACCGACGCCCCGTTCGTCGAACGTCTGGTGCGGTTCTGGTCCAATCATTTCGCGGTCTCGATCGACAAGAACAGCGCGCGATTGCTCGCCGCGCCGATGGAGCGCGAAGCGATCCGTCCGCACGCGCTCGGCAATTTCCGCGATCTGCTGCGCGCGGTCGAGACCCATCCGGCCATGCTGCTGTACCTGGACAACACCGCATCGGTCGGCGACGGTTCGATGCTGGTGCGCCGGCTGCAGCGTCGCGAGGGCGGGCGCAGGCTCGGCCTCAACGAGAATCTGGCGCGCGAGATCCTCGAATTGCACACCCTCGGCGTCGACGGCGGCTACACGCAGCAGGACGTGATCGAACTGGCGCGCGCGATCACCGGCTGGGGTACGCCGCTGCCGCGCGAATTCCGGCAGGGCGGTGCCGCCTCTGCGTTCGTCTTCCGGGCCGGCGCGCACGAGCCCGGCGCGCGCACCGTGCTCGGTCGACGCTATGCCGAAGGCGGTCTGGCCCAGGGCGAAGCGATCCTGCGCGATCTCGCCCTGCATCCGTCGACCGCGCGGCACCTGGCCTTCAAGCTGGCGCGGCATTTCGTCGCCGACGCACCGCCGCCGGCGTTGGTCGAACGCATGGCCGCGGCCTACCTTCGCAGCGACGGCGAGCTGACCGCGCTCTACCGCGCGATGATCGACGACGACGCGGCGTGGTCGCCCGAGGCGCGCAAGTTCAAGACCCCGGAGGATTTCGTCGTGTCGACGATGCGCGCCGGGGGACTGCCGCTGGATCGTCAGCCGCGCGTTCTTTTGCGGCTGCTGCAGAGCCTCGGGCAACCCGCGTTCACGCCGCGCTCGCCCGCGGGCTTTCCCGATACCGCCGCCGACTGGGCCAGCGGCGATGCGCTGCGCAAACGCCTCCAGGCCGCCGCCGCGCTGGCCGACCAGGTGTCGGCCGCGCGCCGGCCGCTCGATCTGGCGATCGAAACGCTCGGCGCCGACGCGGTGCGCGGTCCGTTCGCCGACGCGCTGCGCCGTGCCGGATCGGCGCAGGAAGGCTTCGCGCTGTTGTTTTCCAGCCCCGCGTTCCAGTGGAGGGTGTGATGTCCGACGAGCGCTGCATCCGTGGTCTGACCCGACGTCGTTTCCTCGCCGCGCTCGGCGGCAGCGCGATGTTGACCCTGTGGCCCGGCGTGTCGCCGGCGGCGAGCGGCGGCGCGCAGACGCGGCTGCTGGTCGTGTTCCTGCGCGGCGCGATGGACGGCCTGCATCTGCTGCCGCCGCGCGACGATCCCGACTACCTGCGCCTCCGCGGCGCGCTCGCGGTGCGCGACGCGCGGCCGCTCGACGGCGTTTTCGGCCTGCATCCGAAGCTGCCGTTCGCGTACGAGCTGTACGCGAAGCGCGAACTGTTGCCGCTGGTGGCGGTGGCGCCGCCGTATCGCCAGCGTTCGCACTTCGACGCCCAGGACTGTCTGGAGAACGGCACCGCCGCGCCCGGCGGCGCCCGCGACGGTTGGATCGGACGTTGCATCGAGGCGATGACCGGCGACGAGGGTGTGGCGGTCGCTCAGGTGATGCCGCTGGCGATGCGCGGTTCCGAACGCGCGGAAATCTGGTCGCCGCCGTTGCCGCGCGCCATTCCCGATGCCCTGATGCAGCAACTGCAGCCGCTGTACGCCGCCGATCCGCGGCTCGCGCCGATGTTCGCCGATGCGGTGGAGGCCGCCGCGATGGACGAGATGGGCGGCGCGCGCGGTGCCTTCCGCCTGCCGCAGGCGATGGAAGCGGCGGCGATGCGCATGCGCGGCGCCGAGGGCGCAACGATCGGATTCGTCGAGGACAGCGGGTGGGATACGCATCGGGGCCAGCAGGCGGCGCTGGAGCGGAAATTCGCCGAACTCGATGCAGGCCTGCGCGCCTTCCGCGATGGCATGGTGGACGCCTGGCCGCGCACGGTGGTCGCGGTGGTGACCGAATTCGGCAGGACCGTCGCGGCCAACGGCAGCGCCGGGACGGATCACGGCGTCGGCGGCATGGCGCTGTTGGCCGGAGGCGCGGTGCGCGGTGGCAGGATCGCCGGCGACTGGCGCGGATTGTCGTCAGGCGCCCTGTTCGAGGGGCGCGACCTCTTCCCGACCACCGATCTGCGTGCGGTGTTCAAGGGATTGCTCGCCGGGCATCTGGATGTGCCGGAGAACGCGCTGGAGACTCGGGTCTTTCCGGACAGTCGCATGGTTCGCGCGATGGACGGGCTGCTGCGCGGCTGAGTGCCGCGCACGGGCGGATATGTCTTTGGTTGGCTTGCGTGCGCCGACGCTTGCCCCATCTTGTTCGCGTGCCGGACGTTTCCGGCGCGCACGGCGGAGGCAGCCTCCGCCAGGAAGACCGATATGAACGACACGCTCGACCATGGCACGCCCGCCGCCGACGTCCAGCCCGGCAGCGCCGTCAACAACGATCGCGGCTGGGCCGCCACCGCGCATGTGGCCGCCTTGGTCGCCGCGCTCGCGACCTCGTGGTTCGCCGGCGTCGCCGGTGCCGTCGCCGCGCTCGTGGTGTGGCTGGTGGTCCGCGATCGCTCCCCGTTCGCGGCCGCGCACGCCAAGGAGGCCCTGAACTTCAACGTCAGCATGTTCCTGTACGCCATCGCCAGTCTGCTCGTCGTGGTGTTCACGCTCGGCCTCGGCCTCCTGGTCGCGGTGCCGCTGTGGATCGCGTTGGCCCTGGCGTGGCTGGTGTTCACCATCGTCGCCGCGGTAAAGGCCTGGGACGGCGAGACCTACCGTTATCCGCTGACGATCCGGCTGTTCTGATCGCGGCCGAGCCGATCGGCAGGGTCCCGGTCGAGGATGTCCAGATGGAGGACATCGTGATCTGCGGTGCGGGCCCGTCAACCGGGCCCTCACCGTTGCGTTACGGCTTCTTGCGTGTCGCGCATGCGAGGGAGCCTGGCCGTGAACGTTTCGATCCATTCCTGCCTGCTGTCGCTGGGTCTGTCGCTCTTCGCCTGCGCGGCGCAGGCGCAGTCCATCTCGGTGCTGGACACCGAACGCGGGACTCAGACGCCCTGCGGCAACGACCGGACATGGAATCTGTCCCGGCCCTGGGCGACGGCGACGTGGACCGTGTCCAAGGGTTACGACATCCGGTTGCCGATGGAGAGCCTGATCGTCGCCGTCGACGCGTCCGGGCGCTTCACTCTTTGTCTCGACGCGCTCGACAGCGCGCTGCGCAAGGCCGAGGCGCTGGATCTGCCGGCCAGCCTGACCCTGTTCAGCGGCCTGCCGCCGGCAGTGGTGGACTACGGCGTCGCGCAGGGCGAGCCGACCTGGATCTACACCGATCCCAATCCGCGGCACCCCGGTTACGGTGTGCCGGTGACGCGATTGGCGCCGTGGTCGCCGACCGCGATGCGCGCGCAACGCGAGATCTATGCGGCGATCCGCGAGCTCGTGCGGTACGAGATCCCCGGCGCACCGGGCGCATGCTACGCGATCGAAGGCAAACGCCTCTGTCGGCCGGCGCAGAGCCCGCGGGTCGCGAGCCGGCTGTCCTACTTCGTCCATTCGCCGTTGCCCGGCATGCGCTACCTGCGTACGATCGCCGGCGAAAACGATCCCACCGCGGTGCAGGGCTATTCGCGGTCCGCGCTCGAAGCGACGGTGAAGGCCGGCTACGCCAATGCCCGCGGCATCGCGCCGCTGCAATTGCACGAATTCTACGAGGTCGGCGACGCCGACGGCTCGCTGGTCGCGCCGGCGCTCGACTGGGCGCGTAGCGCAGGCGACGTCGGCATCTTCATCGAGAACCTGCAGCCGGCGTATCCGACCTGCGCGCAGGGCCACGGCAAGATCATGTGCGAGGCCGGATTGCCGGTCGTGTTCGAGATGGTGAGCCCGCTGGGCGCGACCGATGTCGTGGCCGCGATCGACTGGGGGCGGGTGCTGAGTCCGAACGTCCGCGACATCCGCATCTATGTCGACGACGCCGATCTGTTCTCCGGGAGCGCGTCGAAGCGCGCAGGCCGCTCGACGGCGGCCCCGGCCACGGCGCGTCCGGCTCGCGAGGATCGCGCGCGGCGCTGAGATGTGCGCCGGCGCGCGCCGGCCTCAGTGCCGGCGCTCGACCACCTGCCGCGCGAGGGCGCCCAGCAGCGCGGCGCGTTCGCCGAACGGCGCGAGCGCATCGCGCATCGAAGCGGCCTGTTCTTCCAACGCGGCGCGCGCGCCGTCGATGCCGAGCAGGGCGGGGAAGGTGGCCTTGTTCTGGACCAGATCCTTGCCGGCGGTCTTGCCGAGCGTCGCGCTGTCGCTTTCGATGTCGAGCAGGTCGTCGCGGATCTGGAACGCGAGACCGAGCGCGTCGGCATAGCGATCGAGCGCGTCGGCCGCGTCGCCGTCGGCGGCGCCGGCGATCGCGCCCAGCCGCACCGCGCAGCGCAACAGCGCGCCGGTCTTCAGGGCGTGCAGGCGGCGCAGTTCGTCGAGCGCGATGTCGCCGCCTCGCCCGGTGGCGTCGATGTCGAAGGCCTGACCGCCGCACATGCCGACCGCACCGGAGGCGGTCGCCAGCTCGCGCACCATGGCGATCCGCGCATCGGCGGGCAGCGGCGCATCGGCCAATTGCCGGAACGCCAGCGCCTGCAAGGCGTCGCCGGCGAGCACAGCGGTCGCTTCGTCGAAGGCGACGTGGACGGTCGGTTGGCCGCGGCGGAGGGCGTCGTCGTCCATCGCCGGCAGATCGTCGTGGACGAGGGAATACGCGTGGATCAGCTCGACCGCGGTCGCGGGAGCATCGAGCGCCGAGGCCGCGACGCCGAGCAGATCGCCGGTGGCATAGGTCAGCAGCGGCCGCACGCGCTTGCCGCCCAGCAGCGTCGCATGGCGCATCGCCGCCTGCAGTCGCGAACCGGCGACGGCATGGTCGCGCAGCGCGGATTCGAGCGCGTCGTCGACGCGCCGGCGCCAGTCCGCCAACGTGGCGGCCGACGCGGACCGGGCCGCGTCAACCATCCGCGAAGGGTTCCGCGGCGTCGGGCTGTTCGGGATCGCTCAGCAGTCGCACGCGCAGTTCGGCCTGTTCCAGCGCCTGCTGGCAGCGACGGTAGAGACCGACGCCGCGCTCGTAGGCGGCGAGGGAATCCTCCAGGCTCATCTGGCCCTGTTCCATCTTCTCGACCAGGCGCTCGAGCGCATCGAGCGACTGCTCGAAATCGGCGACCGGCGAGCTGGTCGCGGCATCTGCGGAAACCTCGGCCTCGGGGCCGGATGCGGGGTCGGACGGAGTCTTTCGGGCCATGGCGGAAGTGTAGAGCGTGTCATCGCCTTTTTCATGCGCCGCACGCACGTGCGGCGTGGCTCCACGTCGCGGAATCGATGCGGCGGCCCGTCGTCGGTTCCGAAGGGCGCGACCGGTCCATGGCCGGTCGTGCGCCGGAGTCAGTCGCGGGCCCAGACCAGCCGCGCATCCACGTGTTGCAGCCAGTGCTCGAACCCGGCCGAGCGGATGCGGTCGCCGGCGGCCAGCAGATGGCCCTCGTCGGTGCTCAGCAGGGGCATCCGTTCGCGCTCCCAGGGCGGGACGTCCTGTTCCTGCAATACATGCTTGAGGCTGTGGTGGTGATCGCGATCCGGCAGCAGGATGCGCTCGCCGCCGCGCCGCGCATGCGCGAGCAGCGGCGTGGGGAAACCATCGGCGCCGCGCAGTTCCAGCCGATCTCCGTTCGGCAGCCTCAGCGGCGATCGACCGTCCCAGTGGCAGGACCAGTCCCCGGGCAGAGCGTGACGCGGATCCACCGCATGCAGTCCGTCGCGCCAGCGGCGAACCTCGACCCCATGCCATGCGAAGGCGGGCGTGCGGCCGTCCCCGTCGTGCACGGAGAGCAGGTCGGCTTCGATCCGTGCGACACCGCCCGCCGGCAGCGGCGGCCATCCGCGCGCCGCGATCCAATGGCGCAGCAGTCGGGCGCGACGTGCCGCGGGCAGGGTGCACAGGGCCGGGATCGAAAGCCCGGACCCGATTTCCTCGCGAACCCCGGCGAGCAGCTCTTCTTCCTGCGCGACCAACAGATCGCTGGCCTCGGCGGACAGGGCCGCGGCGCGCGCGAACGCGGCGTCGGCGTGCGGCCAGCGTTCGCGCAGCAGGGGCAGGACCCGATGGCGGAGGAAATTGCGATCCAGCGACGGGTCGGCGTTGGCGGGATCCTCGATCCAACGCAGCGCCCGCGATTCGGCATGGCGATGCAGGGCCGCGCGCGGCGTGTTCAGCAGCGGCCGCCACATCCATCCGCCGGCGAAGCGGCGCCACGGGCGGATCGAGGCCAGGCCGTCGGGTCCGGACGCCCGCAGCGCGCGCAGCAGGAACGTCTCCGCCTGATCGTCCCGATGCTGCGCGAGCGCGATGGACTCGCCCGGTCGCAGGACCTCGGCGAATGCGGCGCGTCGCGCCTGTCGCGCCGCCGCTTCGGGGCCGAGCCCGCTCTCGCGGGGCACATCGACCCGGCGCACCTCCAGTGCGATGCCCAGCGATTCGCACAGGTCGCGGCAATGCGCGATCCAGGCGTCGGCGTCGGGATGCAGGCCGTGATGCACATGCAGCGCGCGCAGGCCGCGGGCGCGACACGCGTCGTCGCCGGCGAGCAGGTCGAGCAGGACCACGGAATCGAGGCCGCCGCTGAGCGCCACGAGCACCGGCGTTGCAGTTTCGGGCGGGAGCAGCGTCGCGATGGGCGTCGGAGCGGGGGCCTCGGACATGCCCCGATGCTATACGCCCGAGGGCACCCGTGTCCTTCGCCGATGGTCGAAGGCGGGTTTCAGGCGGGCGTGGATTCGCGTTTTGCGATGTCGATCCACTCCCGTTGCTCGCGCTGGTAGTACCTGGGCGCGAGCCCGGAACGTTTGAGCACCGTGCGGAAGACCTCGCCGGCCTCCGCGACGCGGCCCTCGCGCTTGAGCAGCAGGCCGTAACGCACGCGCGCTTCCTCGCCGGTGAACTCCTCCACCAACGCCTCGTATTCGTGCAGCGCGCCGGCGATCTCGCCCAGCGCCTCCAGGCACCGCGCGTAGAGCAGGTGGCCTTCGGGCGAACGGAAATCGGGATTGGCGGCGATCAGCTCGTCGAGGGTGCGCCGCGCTTCCGCATGCAGGTTCAGCGCGAACCGGGCGCGGGCGAGCCCGAGCATCAGCGTCGGATCGGTCTTGTACAGCCCGCGCAGACCGGACTCGTACAACTCGGCCGCCTGCTGGTAGTCGCCGCTGTCGTAACTCTCCTCGGCCAGCCGGCGACGGTTGTCGAGGGTGTCGGCGACATCGAGCTGGCGCGCGGCCGCGCGCTTGCGGCGTTCGGGGTCGATGCGGTCGTGAACGTTGCCCAGGGCCCGGCGCGCGGCGCGGTTGTGGCGCAGTTCCGGCAGCAGTTCCGCGAGGAAGTAGGCGACGATCCCGATGAACGAGCCCGCCAGCAGGATGAAGATCCAGTAATACGGCCGATGGGTGCGCACCGCATGGACGATACAGCCGATCTGCAGGAGGCCGGACAGGACGAGCAAAGGATGCATCCGCGGCCCCCGGCCGGAGCGGGCGAACCCGCGACCGCCTCAGTGTAGTCGTCGCCCGGAAGGCGCTCAATCTTCGCCCGGACAATCGGTGCCCCTGAAAATCGGTGCCCCTGAAAATCGGCGCGACGGGCGCATCGCGACCGCGCATTTCCGCGGAAGCCTGCTATCTTTCCCCTGCGCGGAGGGGCCGCGCTCCCGGAAGACCTGCGACGATGCAGTCCGCCCAGACCATCGCCTTGCCGCCGATGCCGGCCATGTCCGACGAGGCGCGCGTCGAGCGCGCGCGCGAATTCGCCGACGAACTCGCCCGCCGCCGAACCGTCCGCGATTACGCGTCGACTCCCGTCCCGCGCGAGGTCGTCGAACACTGTCTGCGCGCCGCCGGCTCCGCGCCGAGCGGGGCGAACCAGCAGCCCTGGCGGTTCGTGGCCGTGCAGGCCCCCGGGATCAAGCGCCGTATCCGCGAAGCCGCCGAGGTCGAAGAGCGGGAGTTCTACGCGCGCCGCGCCCCGGAGGAATGGCTGCAGGCATTGGCGCCGCTGGGTACCGATGCCGACAAACCCTTTCTCGAAACCGCCCCCTGGCTGATCGGCATCTTCTACGAGCGCTTCGGGCTCGACGCCGCGGGCGACAAGGTCAAACGCTACTACCCCCACGAATCCGTGGGCATCGCGACCGGTCTGCTCATCGCCGCGCTGCACCGCGCCGGCCTCGCGACCCTGACCCACACGCCGAGCCCGATGGGCTTCCTCAACGACATCCTGGGCCGTCCGAGGAACGAAATGGCCTACCTCCTGCTGGTGGTCGGCCATCCGGCAGCGGACTGCAGGGTGCCCGACATCCACCGGCTTCCGCTCGACGAATACGCGAGTTTCCTATGATCCCGACGTCCGATCGCGGTGCCCGTATCGACTGGTCCTTCGAAACCCCGCGCGTGCGTGCGCGACTGGTCGACGAACGCGATCGCGACCTGTATCGACAGCTCTACACGTCGCCCGAGGTGATGGCGTTCGTGGGTCCGGTGCTCGATGTCGCGGCTGCCGACGAGGTGTTCGCCAGGGTCTGCCGCTACAACGCGGAATCGACGATGCGCGCGCGCTACTGGTGCCTCGTCCATCGCAGGACCGACGAAGCGGTCGGCGTGTTCGCGCTCGTGCGGAAGACCCCCGCCGACCCCGATTGCGAACTCGGCATCATGCTGTTGCCGTCGTGGTCGGCGCGCGGCATCGCGCCGCTGGTGCTCCGCGCGAGCATCGAGGCTGCGATGTCGGGGCGCTGGGGCGATGGTCTCGATTCGCTGATCGGCCGCCATGCGCCCGGCAATTCCGTGATCGGCAGGATCGGCGCCTTCTTCGGCTTCCGGCCGTTCGATTCGCCGCAGGGCTATCCTTGCGGGTGGCGCATCACCCGTGAAGAATGGCGCCTCGCGCATGGTCGCCAGTCCCGAATCCGAGCCGCATGAATCCAGAAGCAGACGCAACGAACGCCCCTCCGAAGACCGGCAGTCTGGCCTGCGTCGGCCTGGGGATGATGCTCGGTGCCCACCTCAGCCCGCGTTGCCGCAGCGAGATCCAGGAAGCGGACGTCGTGTTCGTGCTGGTCTCCGATGCGATCGTCGAACTGTGGGTGCAGGAGATGCGTCCCGACGCGCGCAGCCTTCAGCCCTTCTACCGCGAGGGCAAGCCGCGGACCGAGAGCTATCGCGAGATGGTCGAGGCGATGATGGCCGAGGTCCGGGCCGGTCGCCGCGTCTGCGGCGTGTTCTACGGACACCCGGGCGTCTTCGCGCAGGTTCCCCATCACGTCGTCGCCCGTGCGCAGGCGGAAGGGTTCGATGCGACGATGCACCCGGGCATCTCCGCCGAAGACTGCCTCTACGCCGATCTCGGCATCGACCCCGCGACCTTCGGCTGCCAGCACTACGAAACCAGCCAACTGATGTTCTATCGGCGCCGGGTCGACACCTCCGCCTATCTGATCCTCTGGCAGATCGGGATGGCGGGGGATCGCAGCTTCGCCCGGTTCAGTACCGGCGCCCCATATCGACGCCTGCTGCTCGAAGTCCTGGCGGAGGCCGGCTATCCCGCCGACCACGAGGCGATCGTCTACGAGGCGGCGACCCTGCCGATCATGCACCCGCGGATGGAGCGCATGCCGCTGTCGGCGCTGGTCGAAGCCGAACTGCACATGCACAGCACCCTGGTGATTCCGCCCGCCGCGCGGATGGCGCGCAACGAGGACATGCTGAGGAAGCTGGAAAGCCTCGAAGCCTGATCCCGCACGGAATCCGACCGGCATCACTTTTCCATTCCTGGTCTCAAGGTGCGCTGAGAAGCGGCGCCCGCTGATGCCATTTATCGCTTTTTCGGCGAAGTGATTGATCCGAATGGATTTTTGGCATAGCCTGCGGACGCGTGTGGGGACAGGTCGCCTCAGGGGAGGAAACCGGTCCATCGGAGGTCGGCACGCCGATCGCCGTCTCGCGCAGAAAAATGATGCGGGACTGGCCGACGAACGGTCGGAACCGCGTTCGCACAACAAGCAGAATAGGGGGAGTCAATGTCGAATGTGATCCGGTTTCTCGAGTCCATGGGCGCCAGCGCCGCAATGTCCCGCATGACCGCCGCCGATTACGAAGCCGCCATCGCCATGCTCGACGCGGAAGAGCCTTCGCGCGAAGCGTTGCGGCTCCGCGATCGTACGAAGCTGATCGAGATCCTCAACGGCCGTCCGATGATGGTCTGCGGGATCGTGGCGCCGGAAGAACAGCCCGACCGACCGGAAAGCCCGCAGAGTCCCGACGAAGATCGGCCGACTCCGGACGAAGAAACTCCGTCCCAATAGTCGTTCCAACAACGCAACAGTCGCAGGTTGAGCCGAACATGAGAAGGATGCTCCTGACTTTCTTGCTGACTTTGTCGGCGGCCGCATCGGCCGCCGACGTCCAGTCGGTGCCGTCGTCGTTCGAGGCCAGGCTGCAGGCCGCGGACGAGGCCAGGAGTTCCCAGCCCGAGAAATTCCTGGAGCTGCTCGACCAGCTGCGCAGCGACAAGCGCGGCGCGACCAAGCGTCAGCTCCAGCGACTGCAATACCTCGAAGCCTATGCCGTCGGCGTCTACCAGGATCGGTTGAAGGACGGCGCCCAGCAGGCCAAGGCGCTGTTCGCCAAGTCCAACGATCTCGAGGTGAGATACCGGGCCGGCGCGCTGGTCGCGAACTACTCGGCCGTCAGTCGCGATTTCAAGGAAGGCCTGCATTACCTCGAAGAAAGCCTGGCGATGCGCGCCAAGATCCGCAACGCCGCGGTTCGCCACGACGGCGCCAGCGTCGCGGCGATGCTCTACAACGAAGTCGGCCAGTACCGCATCGCGATGCGGTACGCGGACGAAGTGCTGCGCGAAAAGCCCACGCCGCGCGCGCGCTGCGTCGCCGCCACGTTCAAGCTGCAGTCGCAGTACGAACTGAACGAACTGCCCAAGGAAGACGCCGCGATCGCGGCGGTGGTGGACGATTGCGCCGCGCTCAACGAGCGGATCTTCGCGAACATCGCGCGCTCGGTGCTGGCCCGGAAGATGGTGCTCGAGAAGCGGCACCTCGAAGCCGCGAAACTGCTCGAGGACGCGCTGCCCGAAGTCCAGGCCACCCGTTATCCGCGCCTGATCGCCGGCATCCAGTCGGTGCTCGCCGAAATCAAGCTCGATCTCGGCGACGCGCGCGCGGCCGAATCCCACGCCCAGGCCACGGTCGCGCTCGGCGAGCAGATCAAGTCGTCCGCGACGCTGGTCAGCGCCTACAACACCCTCTACCAGATCGCCGCCGACCGCGAGAAGCCGTCGGTCGCGATGGGGCTCTACAAGCGCTACGCCGAAGCGCAGATGGCGCATCAGGACGACGTCAAGGCGCGCGAACTGGCGTACGAGATCGTCAAGCACGAAACCCAGCTGCAGTCGCAGCGTCTCGCCGAAGCCGAACGCAAGAACCAGGTCCTGCAGCTGCAGCAGAAACTCGAACGCGAGAGCGCGCAGAAGGCGCGGCTGGCGATGGTGTTCCTGATGCTGGTGCTGGCCGGCATCATCTTCTGGGCGATCCTGATCAAGCGCCACCAGAGCCAGCTGCAGCGCCTCGCGCAGACCGATACGCTCACGGGCCTCGGCAACCGCCATTTCTTCACCCAGAAGTCCGAGCGGGCGCTCGTCGATGCGGCGCGCGCCGGCGACAGCGCCGCGCTGGTCATGTTCGACCTGGACCACTTCAAGGCGATCAATGACACCTACGGCCACGGTGCTGGCGATTGGGTCCTCAAGCAGGTCGGCAGGACCTGCGCCGCGCATTGCCGCAAGGTCGACTATCTCGGTCGCATCGGCGGCGAGGAATTCGCGGTGCTGCTGCCGGGCATGGACCTGGTGTCCGCCGCGCGTCTGGCCGAGGATTGCCGCGCGCAATTGGCGCAGATCGACACCCGGGAGAGCGGCTACAGCTTCGTGGTGACCGCCAGCTTCGGCGTCAGTTCGACCGCGCAGTCCGGCTACGATCTGTCGCGGTTGCTGTCGCATGCCGATCAGATGCTCTATCGCGCCAAGAACGAAGGCCGCAACCGTGTCTGCCTGTACACCGCCGAGGCGGCCGCGGACCAGAAGTCGCCGAAACGTTCGCCGAACCTGACCATCGTCAACGGATGACGCCATCGACAGCGCTTCGGGAATGAGCGACGAAGCGCGCGCTCCCGAATCGCGCGGTCCGGAACTGCGCAGTGCCTCCGGCGAGACGCCGTCCGGACCGTTCGCGTTGCCCGCGGCGCAGTGGCAGGCGCTTCGCGACGCCTACGCCGCGCCGCCCCGGGCCTATCATCATTTCGGACATGTGCGCGATGTGCTCGCGCACTATCGGTCCGTGGCCGACGGGCCCGGCTGGCATCGGCCGAACGAAGTGTGGTGCGCGACGCTCTATCACGATGCCGTCTATGTCCCGGGTCGCGGCGACAACGAAGCCGCATCCGCCCGACTCGCCGAGACGCATTTCGCGCAATGGCCGCCGGCGATCGATCTCGATGTCGTGCGGGCGACGACGCTGATTCTCGCCACCGCGCGCCACGGCGGCTGGCGTCGCGCCGATTTCGCCGACGATGCTGACGGCGAGGACATGCGCCGTTTCCTGGATTGCGACATGGCGATCCTCGGCGCGCCGGAAGACGTCTTCTCGGCCTACGATCGGGCCATCGCGGAAGAATACCGGGCGGTCCCGCGCTGGCTGTACCGGCGCAAGCGCCGCGCCTTCTTCCGCGCGCTGCTGGCGACCGAGCGCATTTTCCTCAGCGATTTCTTCCGCGATCGCCTGGAGGCGGCGGCGCGGCGCAATCTCGAGGCTGCGGTCGCCGGCAGACATTAGAATGCGCGGATGATCCGCAACATCGCCGCCTATCGTTTCGTCGACATCGCCGATCCCGATGCGCTCGCCGCGACCCTGCGCGCCCGCGCGGAGGCGGGCGGGTTGCGCGGGACCGTGCTGGTGGCGCCCGAGGGATTGAACCTGTTCCTGGCCGGCGCGCCGGACGACGTCGATGCCTTCGTCGCCGCGTTGCGCGACGATCCGCGATTCGCGGACATCGGCGTGAAATCGAGCGATTCCGAGGCGCTGCCGTTCGCGAGGCTGAAGGTGAAGGTCAAGCCCGAGATCATCAGTTTCCGCATGCCCGATTCGGCGCCGCGGGAAGGGCGCGCGCCGACCGTCCTGCCGCAGGATCTCGCCCGTTGGATCGTGCGCGGCCGGGACGACGCAGGGCATCGGCTCGTGCTGCTCGACACGCGCAATCGCGAGGAAGTGGCCTACGGCACCTTCCTCGGCGCGGAAACCCTTCCGATCGACAACTTCACCGACCTGCCGCACGCCGTGCTCGCGCGCCGCGAAGGCTGGTCGGATGCGACGATCGTGAGCTTCTGCACCGGCGGCATCCGCTGCGAGAAAGCCGCGCTGTGGATGCGGGCGCAGGGCATGGACAACGTGCTCCAGCTCGAGGGCGGCATCCTCGGCCACTTCGAAGCCGTCGGCGGCACCGGCTACGACGGCGCCTGCTTCGTGTTCGACGAACGGGTCGCGCTCGCGCCCTCGCTGGCTCCCATTCCGGCCGCCGACGGTGCAGAATCGCAGCCGCAGACGCGCGCACGCGCCGGAGGAGACCGCAACGATGGCTGAGTTGGCCCTCGCGAATCTGAGCTGGATCGGGCTGGTGCTGGCCATCGTCGCGGCGTATTTCGCGATCAAGGTGGTGAAGTTCGTGTTCAAGCTGTTCTGGTGGGGCGCTGTGCTGTTCGGCGCCTACTGGTTCCTCGCGCCGATGCTGGGCCTGCCGCGGCCGTTCGGCTGATCCGACCAGACACGGCGAAGGGCGCCCGGGCGCGCCCGACAGGAGGCCTTCGATGACTTCGCACGACCCGCGGATCGACGCCTACATCGCCGGATCCGCCGAGTTCGCCAGGCCCATCCTCGAACACCTGCGCGCGTTGGTGCACGACGCCTGTCCCGATGTCGAGGAAACCCTGAAATGGCGGATGCCGGCCTTCGTGTACGGCGGCGCGATCCTGTGCACCATGGCCGCGTTCAAGCGGCATGCCGCGTTCGGGTTCTGGCGGCACGCCGAGGTGATCGGCGGCGATCCGCCGGCCGAGGGGATTGGCAGTTTCGGCAAGCTGACCTCGGTGCGCGATCTGCCGCCGAAACGTCGACTGCTGGCGCTGGTGAAGAAGGCGACGGCACTCCATGCGGCGGGCGCCGGACCGATGCGTGCGGCCAAGGCCAAGCCGTTGCCGGAGATGCCGGCCGATTTCGCCGCCGCGTTGCGCGCGGTGCCGAAGGCCCTAGCGACGTTCGAGGCGTTCGCGCCGAGCCATCGTCGCGAATATCTCGAATGGATCGTCGAGGCGAAACGTCCCGACACCCGCGCGCGACGCATCGCCCGGACGCTGACGTGGTTAGCCGAAGGCAAGTCGCGGAACTGGAAGTACGAGCGCTGCTGAGCCTGTCGAGGCCCGGGATCAGGCAGCGGCGGGCGCATCCTTGTACAGACGAAGATATTTGAACATCTTCGGCCATTCTTCCCGCGGCTTGAACGCGATCGCCACTTCCTGGTGTCCGAGCGCGGACTCGGTCAGCAGGACATGGTCCGCGACCTGTTTCGCGTTCTCGAATTCCTTGGCGTTGACCTTGCAGACCGCCTTGAAGAACGGTCCGGACAACCACTCGCGCACTTCGGGCGACTCCCGGAATGCGAGGTAGCCCGCGAGGGATGCGTGAGCGACGGCGACCATGGCGAAGCCGAGCGGGATGTCGTCCCGGACGAGGATGTACATTTTCATCGACGATGATTCCAGACGAAGGGAAGCGAAATGCGCAACACCGGCACGCCCCTGGTCGGGCACGCCGGGATCGCTTCACGTTCGTTCGCGGATCCGTCGGTTCATGGGTCGAGTATCGCCCGCCTTGCAGCGCCCGGCAACGGCGTTCCTTCGGCGGCGTCGTCCCGCGGTGGATCAGCGCAGGCGCTGATCGGTCCGCAGCACCGGATACAGGCCGTAGCGTTCGTCCCATGCGCTGTGGCGGCGGTAGAAGAAGTCGAGTCGCGCGGCCGGGTCGGCGGCGAACTTCGCGTCGTCCTTCAGCTTCTTCTCGAACGCTGCGCGCAGCGTCGGATCGCGCGCCAGCATGTCGCGCGCCACGTCCTCGGCGACGTAATCCTCCATGTATTCCTTGCGTTCGAAGGCGTTGTTGAAATGGCCCCAGGCGAGCAGGGAATCCGGCGCCAGCGGTTCGAGCAGCGACATCAGCAGCCGCGCCTTGGGCTGGGCGATCGGCACGAACAGGGCGCCGGGCGCGATGTCGTGGGTTTCGTTCGCCCACGCGCCTTCCACGGTCAGGCGTTGGCGGCCTTCGACGGGCGCGGCCGCGAAGCTCGGGGTTTCGTCGCGGAAGGCCTGCACCGCGGCGTTCCCGATCGGCGATTCGAGACGTGAGAACGCGATGCCGTGCTGGCGCAGTTTCGCCGCGATCGGTTCGGCGTAGGCCGGCGACACGACGTAGCCGCCCTTCGGCGCCGCGACGCGCAGCGCCGGAACGATCTCGTCGCGCAGCGGCACCTTCCAGATTTGCGGGGTGCGGTCGTCGTAACGGGTCATCGTGCCGCCGGACACGTCGGAGGGCGTGCGGGTGTAGGCGTAGCCGCGGAAGTCGATCGTGCGGACTTTCTCGGTCGCGGTCCAGGTCAGCGGCACCTCGGTGCCGCCCAGCGCGGCGGCGCGGGCATCGGCCGCGTAGGCGATGCGGCGCCACTCCGCGCCGTGCGCTGCGGCGAGTTCCAGCACCGCGATCACAGTGTTCCGGGTGACCCGTACGCGCGTCGGGTAATCCTTCCAGGAGTGCGTCTCCACCAGCATGCCCAGACGATTCCGCAGGTGGAAATAGCCGGTGGAGAATCGCGGCGGCGCCACGCCGTCGACGAATCCCGAGGCGGGATCGTCGCTTTCGACGAACGATGGGTAGAACGGCAGCGGCAGCGAACCCTGTTTCGCCAGCCGCCCGATGACGCCGTCGCGCAGTTGCAGGCCGGCACCGCGCAGTGCGTCGTCGCCGGCATGCACCGGTTCGACCTGGATCGAGACATCGTGTTCGAATTTCGCGCCGTCGGTGACATGGAGGTCGATGGCGGCGATGGGGTCCCAGGCCTCGACCAGCGCCAGCATCGCTTGCATTTCCGGCGCATCGGCCTTGGCGTAGTCGCGGTTGAGGTTGAAGTTGCGACCCGTCGTGCGCCAGCCCATCTCCGCGGGGCCGTTCTGGTTCGGGCGGTTCCACGCCGCGAAACGCTCGTGGCCGTCGATGTTGAAGACCGGCACGAACACCAGCACCAGCTTGTCCAGCGTGCCGCGGGCGGCCTTGCCCTCCAGCGCTTCGCGCAGGGCCAGGAACCCCGCGTCCTTGCCGTCGATTTCGCCGGCGTGGATCCCGCCCTGGATCAGGACCACCGGCAACCCGGCCGCGCGCGCCTGCGCCGGCGTGCGCACGCCCGCAGGGCCGGCGATCAGCGCTTTCATCGGCCGCCCCTCGGGCGTGGTACCGAAGTCGATGCAGTCCACGCGTTCCGGATGGCGTCGGGCGAAGGCGTCGCAGAGCGACACGACTTCGTCGTAGCGGCCGGTCCGGGTGTAGCCGCTGCGTTCGGCCACGGTGGCGAGCGCGGGGCCGGCGGACGCGGCGGATGCGGGCGCGACGACGGCAGCCAGAGGGGCGACGAGAGCGAGCAACAGCGGAGCCGGGAGCAGGGACGTGCGCATGGCGGGCCGGGAAGGGAAGCGACCGAACATTGTGCCCGCACCGGCGCACTCGGGGACATGGCGATGGTCATGCATGGCGGGGGGAAGGGCTGTGCCACACTTGTCGGCCCGGTCTTCGACGAGCCGTTCGCCTCGACGCCGTGCCCGGCGACGTCATCCTCCGCACCCGCATCCCCCACCACTTCCGTCCGGACGCCATCCGCCATGTCCCAGGCCACCCACACCCTCTACTACGCTCCCGGCGCGGCCAGTCTGGTCGTGCACTGGCTCCTGCTCGAACTGGACGTTCCGCATGCGCTCGAGGTCGTCGACACCAAGGCCGGGGCCCAGAAAAGCCCGGAATACCTCGCCCTGAATCCGAACGGCGTGGTGCCGACGCTGGTGATCGACGGCCGGCCGCACTACGAGGCCGCCGCGTTGCTGGTGCACCTGGCCGACGCCCATCCGGCCAAGGGCTTCGCGCCCGCGCTGCAGGATCCGCAGCGGATCGACTACATGCAGTGGATGTTCAATCTCGCCAATATGGTGCAGCCGCTGTTCCGCCAGTGGTGGTATCCGCACGAGCCGGCGGGAGAGGGCAATGCCGAGCTCGTGCTGACGCACGTGCGGCCGCGGATCGAAGCGCAGTGGACGCGGATCGACGGTCATCTCGCGGCGCATGGCCCGCACCTGCTCGGCGAGCGGCTCAGCGCCGCCGATTTCTATCTGACGATGTTGATGCGCTGGTCGCGGAACATGCCGAAACCCGCCACCGAATGGCCGCACCTGGCCGCGCTCGCCGCGCGTCTGAAGGCGAGGCCGTCGTTCGCGCGCCTGTACGAGCGCGAGGGGCTCACCGAGTGGGCATGAGGCCGCGCCGCCGGGGCGGCGCGTGGTCGGCATGCGCGGCGCTGGCGCTCGCCGTCGGCGTTGTGGGCCCGGCGTCCGTCGCCGCGCAGGCCTCCGGGCCGGCCGGCGCGGCGACGGCGACGATCGAAGGGTTGACCATCGCCGAGTGGACCGGGCGCTGGTGGCAGTGGGCGTTCTCGTTCCCCGATGGACTGGAGCCGTACCGCGACCCCGACGGACGTGTGTGCGACCACGGCCAGCGCGGTCCGGTCTGGTTCCTCGCGGGCACCGACGGCAGCTTCGATGCGAGGCGCAGTTGCCGCGTTCCCGAAGGACGCCATCTGCTGGTGCCGGTGATCAACATGATCCAGTACGCGCCGATCGAGGGCCCGCGCGCGTTCGCCTGCGACCGCCTGCAGCGACTGGTCGCGGTGAACAACGAACATCTGGCCAGCGCGGTGGTGGTGCTCGATGGCGAACGGTTGGCGTCGACCGTCGTACGGCGGCTGCGGACCGAGCGTTGTTTCGATCCGTACGCCGGCCCCGGGGACGCACCGGGAAAGTCCGGGATGCACGCCGCGGCCGACGGTTACTGGCTGCTGCTGTCCCCGTTGCCGCCCGGACGACACGTGCTGAGCATCGGCGCCAACTACGCCGTCCCCGGAGACGACGGGTATGGCAGCATGGTGCAGAACTTCGAATACGTGCTCGACGTCGGCGAGCCGACGATCTGAGCCGCATGCCGCATTCCATTCCGCAGGAGACCCGATGAGCACCCAGACGCCCGCCGCGCACGCCGATCCGTCGGCCCGGATGCCCCGCCAGATCCCCTACATCATCGGCAACGAGGCCTGCGAGCGCTTCAGTTTCTACGGGATGCGCAACATCCTGGTGTCGTTCCTGACCAGCAGCGTGATCCTCGCGTATCTGCCCGAGGCGGAACGCCAGGGCATGGCCAAGGAGGTCTTCCACAGTTTCGTGATCGGCGTGTACTTCTTTCCGCTGCTCGGCGGATGGCTGTCCGACCGATTCTTCGGCAAGTACCACACGATCCTCTGGCTGTCGCTGCTGTATTGCGCCGGCCACGCCTGCCTCGCGCTGTTCGAGAGCGATCGCACCGGGTTCTACACCGGTCTGTTCCTGATCGCCCTCGGGTCGGGCGGCATCAAGCCGCTGGTCTCGTCGTTCGTGGGCGATCAGTTCACGCAGTCGAACAAGCATCTGGCGAAGATCGTCTACGACGCGTTCTACTGGACGATCAATTTCGGTTCGTTCTTCGCTTCGCTGCTGATGCCGCTGCTGCTGAAGGATTTCGGCCCCGCGATCGCGTTCGGCGTGCCGGGTCTGCTGATGTTCGTCGCCACGGTGATCTTCTGGGCCGGACGCGACAAATACGTCAACGTGCCGCCCGCGGCGCACGATCCGGATTCCTTCATGAACGTGGTCCGCACCGCCCTGCGCGGCGGCGCGCGCGGCGACAAGGGCGCGGGCACCGCGGTCGCGATCGCCGGGATCGCGCTGGCGATCGCGATGCTCGCCGGCTGGGCGACCTCGGCCGGCTGGTGGCCGAAGGACGTCGGTTTCGTGCCGACGTTCTGCCTCGCGCTCGGCGCGATCCTGCTGTTCGGCGGCGTCGGCGCGTCCCTGCAGTTGGAGCGCGCGCGCGGCCAGCATCCGGATGCCGCGGTCGACGGCGTTCGCGCGGTGCTGCGGATCCTGATCGTGTTCGCGATCGTGAGCCCGTTCTGGTCGCTGTTCGACCAGAAGGCGTCGACATGGGTGCTGCAGGGCAAGGAAATGGCGATGCCGACCGACCTGTGGTGGTGGCCGGGCTGGCTGGTGAAGGATGCCGGCCAGATGCAGGCGCTCAACCCGCTGCTGGTGATGATCCTGATCCCGTTCAACAATCTCGTGCTGTATCCGCTGGTGCGCAAACTGGGATTCGAGGTCACCGCGCTGCGTCGGATGGGCTTCGGCATCGCGTTCTCGGGCCTGGCCTGGGTGGTGGCCGGCGTGATCCAGTTGTGGATCGACGGCGGAGACCCGGTGTCGCTGGCCTGGCAGATCCTGCCGTACGCGCTGCTGACCTTCGGCGAAGTGCTGGTATCCGCGACCGGCCTCGAGTTCGCCTACAGCCAGTCGCCGGCGCGGATGAAGGGCGTGATCATGAGTTTCTGGATGCTGTCGGTCACCTTCGGCAACGTCTGGGTGCTGCTGACCAACGCGGGCGTCAAGAGCGAGGCGATGCAGGCGCAGATCGCCGCCACCGGATTGAGCGAGAACGCGTTCCTGATGTTCTTCTTCGCCGGTTTCGCGTTCGTGGCCTCGTTGATCTTCGCCGTCTACGCCATGCGCTATCCGATGCAGGATCACTACCGTGCGGTCTGACGCGGCGAAATCGGGGAGGATGCGGCCTTGAACGCGCCGATCACCCTTGCGCTGATCGTGGTGACGGCCATCGTGTCGTGGCAGGCCTGGGAACGCCCGCGCCTGTTCGATCGCTTGATCCTGTGGCCGCCGGCGATCGACCGCCGGCGGGAATACGACCGCCTGCTCACGCACGGCTTCATCCACGCCGACGTGATGCATCTGGCGTTCAACATGATCACGCTGTATTCGTTCGGCGGCGTGATGGAGGCGTATTTCGGCGACCGCATCACCCCGGTCGGCTATCTGCTGTTCTATCTGTCGGCCGTGGTGGTCGCGATCCTGCCCACCTACACGCGGCATCGCCGCGATGCGCAATACCGGAGCCTCGGCGCATCGGGCGCGGTGTCGGCGGTGCTGTTCGCGTCGATCCTGCTCGACCCGTGGTCGGGGATCTATCTGTTCTTCATTCCGATCCCGATCCCGGCCTTCGTGTTCGCCGGACTGTACGTCTGGTACAGCATCTGGATGGATCGCCGCGGCGGCGACCGGATCAACCACAGCGCCCACCTGTGGGGCGCGCTCTACGGCGTCATGTTCACGCTGCTGCAGCACCCGGAACTGGCCGGGCATTTCCTGCGGCGATTGGTCGACCCCGGCATGGCCGGGGACTGACCGCGCCCGGGGCGCTTACGCGGCGTAGGCGGTACGGGCGAACTCGCCGCCGTAGGTCTGCGTGAGACGCTTCTGGATCACGTAATCGAGCAACTGGTACTCGCGCGTATCGGTCTCGCCCTGGCGGGAGAGATCGAACATGCGGGCGACGATGACGTCGTCGCCGACGTTGAGGGCGGGCGTTTCGTTCTGCATCGCTGACTCCTCGGTCTGCATCGGTCTTGCGGATCGGTGTCGCTGGGGCGCCACGGAGGGCGGGGGGGCACGCTGCACGGGTGTTTCGAAGAATGAAAAAGCAGGAATCGTGCCAATCGTTGGCGGCCGCGCGTCACGCGGAAACATGCCGCAGTGCGTCACTTTCGACCGGCTCGGGGCGCGGTTGACGCAGGGCGGCGACCGCGGGCGATCCGAAGATGCGTCGACGCTCGCGGCGGACGCCCTGCGAAAAATCCCGGGGAATTCGAGGCGGAATCGTTTTCCGTATCCATGGGGCGGGACGCCGTGCGGAGCGCGGACCGCCGGAGCGAAAAAAAGTTCCCGTCCCCACTTCACAAAGCCCCTGTGTTGTGGTGTAAGGTGCGCTTACTGTTCCAAGCGGGATCACGGTACATCGTGGCCCGATGTGGTAGATCCAAGGCAGCAGCCGTTCTACGGTCGGCCCCAGACGATCCGCTCATCGTTCGCGTTACCCCTGGCTAGACAGTCGCGGCGCCCGCAAGGCCCCGTGTATCCACCCAACTGTTGAATGTGAGGAGTAACACCCATGTCCGATCGTCAGACCGGCACCGTCAAGTGGTTCAACGATGCCAAGGGCTATGGCTTCATCACCCCGGAAAGCGGCCAGGATCTCTTCGTCCACTTCCGCTCGATCCAGGGCACCGGCTTCAAGTCGCTGAAGGAAGGCCAGAAGGTCACCTTCAAGGTCGTGCAGGGCCAGAAGGGCCTGCAGGCCGACGAAGTCCAGGCGCTGTAATCCCGCGCCAGCAAGACCGAAGCCCCGGGCGTTCGCGCCCGGGGCTTTTTGCTGTCCGGCGTTCGAGCCGCCCTGTCTTCGGCGCTTCGGCGGTCGTTCCGCTATGCTGAAGCCGGTTCTCCCCACAGCCCCGGGGCTGCCGCCCCGGAACGCATCCCCCACATGCGCTTCCCCATGCCCATCGACATCCAGACTCTCCCGGCGCCCATGCCGGGCCGGCGCGTCGCGCCGCTCCCCCTCGTCCCTCTGATCGCGATCTGTTTCGCCGTGTCGCTGTCCGCCTGCCGGGATCGCGATGAGGCGCCGCAGCCCCCGCAGGCCACGGCGACCGACAAACCGCCCGCACCGCCCGCCGCGATCGAGCTCAAGGACGTGATCGAACAGGATGCGCGCTATATCGTCGGCATCAGCTATCCGCCGGCCGCGAAGCGATATCCCGGGCTCGCCGAGGCCCTGCATCGCTACGCCGAGGGCGCGCGCGCCGAACTGCTCAAGGCGGTGCAGGGCGCAGATGCCGAGAAGCAGACGACGCCCTACGAACTGAGCCTCAACATGACGCTGCTCGCGGACACGCCCGATGTGGTCGCGGTCGCCGCGGACGGCGCCAGCTACACCGGCGGCGCCCACGGCGTGCCGCTGGTGGCGCGTTTCGTCTGGTTGCCGAAGCAGAACCGGCTGCTGACCGCGAACGAACTGTTCGCCGACCCGGCCGGCTGGAACACGATTTCCGATTTCGCCCGCGAACAGTTGCACGCGACCCTGTCGCAACGGGTGGATGCGGACGAACTGCCGCCGACCGAGCGCGCCGAGGTCATGCGTTCGGTCGGCCGGATGATCGACGAGGGCACCCGGCCCGCACCGGCGTCGTTCGCCGCCTTCGAACCGGTGCTGGCGCCGGACGGCGAGAAGCTGATGGGCCTGCGCTTCGTGTTCCCTCCGTATCAGGTCGGCCCCTATGTCGATGGCGTGCGGACCGTCGAAGTGCCGACGACGGTGTTGGCCCCGTTGCTGGCGCCTGAGCTGCGGTCGATGTTCGTGGTCGTGCAGCCGCCGCCGGTTGCAGCGACGCCCCCGACGGATGCGCCGCCGCAGTTGCAGCCGAGCCCCTGAGGGTCAGGCTTCGCAGAGGAAGGCCTCGAGCACCGCGCCGCAATCGCCTTCGAGCTTCAATCCGGCGAGGGCGTCGGCGCGGGTGCGGCCGCGATTGAGGATCGCCAGGGGCAGCCCGCGTTCGTGCGCCACCCGCGCGAAACGGAAGCCGGAATAGACCATCAGCGAGGAACCGACGACCAGCATCGCATCGGACGCCTCCAGCGCCGCGATCGCGCGCGCATACCGCGCCCGCGGCACGTTCTCGCCGAAGAACACCACGTCGGGTTTGAGCGCACCGCCGCAGAGCGCGCAGTACGGTGGAGCGAAACGGATCGCGGCGTCGGCGTCGATGTCGGCGTCGCCGTCGGGAGCGGTCGCTGCGATCCGCGGGCGCCAGTCGGGATTCGCCGCGTCCATCCGCGCCTGCAATCCCGCGCGCGGGCTCTCGTCGCCGCATCCCAGGCAGACCACGCCGTCGAGACGGCCGTGCAGGTCGATCACCTCGCGGCTGCCGGCGCGCTGGTGCAGGGCGTCGACGTTCTGGGTGACCAGCGCCGCGATCCGTCCGGAGGTTTCCAGTGCGGCGAGCGCGCGATGCGCGGCATTGGGCTGCGCCGACGAAAAGCGCGGCCAGCCGACGAAACTGCGTGCCCAGTACCGGCGATAGATCGCCGCATCGCCGGTGAAGGCCTGCCAGGTCACCGGCGGCGAGCGTTTCCAGGCGCCGTCGCGGTCGCGGTAGTCGGGGATGCCCGACGCGGTGCTGACCCCGGCGCCGGTGAGGACGAAGACGCGTTCGCGCGCGCCCATCCATGCGTGGAGCGCGGCCGCGATCGACGCGGGCGATGCGGTCTCGGGAACGATCTGCTGCATCGGCCCAGCTTAATCCGATCCCGGGCGGATCGCTTCGGAGCGAGGCCGGAAACGACACCGCCCGGACGAGCCGGGCGGTGTCGGTGCGACGCGGAGCGGGACGCGCTTACTTCGCGGTCAGGCCGCGACGGTTCAACAGTGGGGCGATCTGCGGGTCGCGGCCGCGGAAGTCGCGGAACAGCGCCATCGCATCCTTCGACCCGCCGCGGCTGAGCAGCGTGTTGCGGAAGTGATCGCCGTTCTTGCGGGTCAGGCCGCCGTTCTCCTTGAACCATTCCACGCTGTCGGCGTCCATCACTTCCGACCAGATGTACGCGTAGTAGCCGGCCGCGTAGCCGCCCATGATGTGGCTGAAGTAGGGCGTGCGGTAGCGCGGCGGCACCGGGGCGTAGTCGAGACCGATGTCCTTGAGCGCCTTCGCCTCGTAGGCCATCACGCCGGCGGCGTCGGGCAACTGGTCCATCGTGACCTGGTGCCAGCGCTGGTCGAGCATGGCCGCGCCGAGGTATTCGGTGGTCGCGAAGCCCTGGTTGAACTTGTCGGCGGCGAGCACCTTGTCCAGCAGCGCCTGCGGCATCGGTTCGCCGGTCTGGTGGTGCTTGGCGTAGTTCGCGAGCACTTCCGGCCAGGTCGACCACATTTCGTGGACCTGCGACGGGTATTCGACGAAATCGCGCGGGACGTTGGTGCCGCTGAAGTACGGATACTTCACGTCGGAGAACAGGCCGTGCAGCACGTGGCCGAATTCGTGGAACGTGGTGTTGACGTCGTCCCAGGTCATCAGCGCGGGTTTGCCGGCGGCCGGCTTGGTGACGTTCAGGTGCAGGGCGACGACGGGCTTGGTGCCCATCAGTTCGGACTGGTCGACGTAGGAGCTCATCCAGGCGCCGCCGCGCTTCGACGAGCGGGCGTACGGGTCGACCAGCACCATGCCGAGCTGCGAGCCGTCCTCGTTGAAGATCTCGTAGACGCTGACGTCGGGGTGGTAGGTCGGCAGGTCGCTGCGGCGCTTGAAGCTCAGGCCGTAGAGCTTCTCGGCCATGAAGAACATGCCCTTCTCGAGCACGTTGTTCATCTCGAGATAGGGCTTGAGCTGGGCTTCGTCGAAGTCGTACTTCGCCTGGCGCACCTTCTCGCTGTAGAAGGCCCAATCCCAGGGCTGCAGCTGGAAGGTGGGCTCGCCCTTGGCCTTCTGTTCGCTGTCGATCATCGCCTGCAGTTCGGCCGCTTCCTTCTTCGCGTTGGCGACCGCGGCGGGCGCGAGCTTGGCGAGCATGGCGTTGACGGCGTCCGGCGACTTCGCGGTTTCCTCGGCGAGGCCGAACGCGGCGTAGTTCGGATAGCCCATGATCTTGGCGCGTTCGGCGCGCAGCTTGGCGACCTGGGCGACGATCGCGGTGGTGTCCCACTGATTGCCGCGGCTGCCGCGGTTCATCGACGCCTTGTAGATGCGCTCGCGCAGGGCGCGGTTCTCGAGCTGCGCGGTCAGCGGCTGGATCGTGGTGTTGAGCAGGGCGATGAGGTACTTGCCGTCCTGCTTCTTCTCCTTCGCGGCGGCGGCGAGGCCTTCGATCTGTTCGTCGGTCAGGCCCTTCAGCTCGTCCTTCGAATCGACGATCACGGCCGAGTCGTTGACCTCGTCGAGCACGTTCTGGCCGAACTTGGTCGACAGCGTCGCCATCTCGGCGTTGATCGCCTTGACGCGCGCCTTCTGCTCTTCGGTCAGGTTTGCGCCGGCGCGGACGAAGTCGGTGTAGTAGCGCTCGATCAGGCGCACGCCCTGCGGGTCGAGGCCGAGCGTGTCGCGCTTCTCGTACAGCGACTTGATCCGCTCGAACAGCTTCGCGTTGAGGTAGATGCTGTCGTAGTGCGCGGCGAACTTGGGCGAGTACTCCTCGTCGATCTTGTCGAGGGCGTCGTTGGTGTTGGCGCTGGTGAGGTTGCCGAAGACCTTGGTCGCGCGGGACAGCAACTGGCCGGTCCGCTCCATCGCGAGGATGGTGTTCTCGAACGTCGCCGGCTCGGCGCTGTCGGCGATCGCCGCGATTTCCTTGACCTGCTCGGCCATGCCGCGATCGAAGGCCGGCGCGAAATGGCTGTCCTTGATCTTGTCGAACTGCGGGAACTTGAGCGGCAGCGGGCTTTCGGCGAAGAACGGGTTGTCCTGGGAGGCGTCTGCGGACATGGCGGCCTTGTCGGAGTCGGGCGGAGTGGGGCTCTTGTCCTTGTCGCAGGCCACGAGCGCGGTGGCGGAGATGGCCAGCGCCAGGGCGCAGGCGAGCGGGCGATTCATGAGGCGGTCCTCGGCGGGTGCGGAAACTGCGGAATTGCGGCGCACAGGGTAGCCGACCGCCGGCGCGGCGGCCCATGACGAAAGACATGCGCCGGCCCGGTTCCGGCCCGGGGGCCTTTGCCGACTCTGGCGGCCGGCGGGTCGCCGGTATCACGAATTGTTTACAATTCGCCCCGTCCGGCACCGTCCGGTCCGGTCCGACCGACTTCCCGCCTGCACGTTCCGCCCGTTCGTTCCGCCCGCGCCAGGTGCGCCTTCCCCCCATCCGCAAGGACATCCCCATGACCCGTTCCTTCCGTCACGACCGCCGCGCGCTGCGCATCGGCGGACTCGCCGT
This sequence comes from Pseudomonadota bacterium, assembly GCA_049324395.1. Classification (GTDB taxonomy): domain Bacteria; phylum Pseudomonadota; class Gammaproteobacteria; order Xanthomonadales; family Xanthomonadaceae; genus Lysobacter_I. Next base: position 283,392 of record JBMOOY010000029.1, on the reverse strand, counting down.
CGCCATCGGTCTCGCCCTGCCGGCCATGGCCCAGGACGCGCCGGCCCCCGATGCGCCCGAGCTCGACACCATTTCGGTCACCGCCCAGCGCCGGGTCGAGAACATCCAGGACGTGCCGATGGCGGTCACCACCGTCGATCGCGAAAAACTCGAAGTCCTCGCCGCCAGCGGCGACGATGTCCGCCTGCTCTCGGGTCGGTTGCCCAGTCTGAACATCGAGTCCTCCTTCGGTCGCGCCTTCCCGCGGTTCTACATCCGCGGGCTCGGCAACACCGACTTCGACCTCAACGCCTCGCAGCCGGTGTCGCTGGTCTACGACGGCGTGGTCCAGGAGAATCCGATCCTCAAGGGCTTCCCGATGTTCGATCTGGACCAGATCGAAATGGCCCGCGGTCCGCAGGGGACCCTGTTCGGCCGCAACTCGCCGGCCGGCGTGATCAAGTTCGAATCGGCCCGTCCCGAACAGGAATTCGGCGGCTACGGCCGCATCGGCTACGGTTCGCACAACACCCTGAACCTGGAAGGCGCGATCACCGGTGGCCTGAGCGAGACGGTCTCGGCGCGCGTGTCGGTGCTGCACCAGCAGCGCGACGATTACGTCGACAACACCTTCAACGGCTCCGGCGACGATCTCGAAGGCTACGAGGAAACCGCTGGCCGCGTGCAGTTCCTGTTCCAGCCCAGCGACACCTTCGAGGCGCTCTTCAATCTGCATGCGCGCAAGCTGGAAGGCACCGCGCGGCTGTTCCGCGCCAATATCATCCGCCTCGGCACCAACGAACTGGTGTCCGGCTTCGATCGCGACCGCGTGTCGATCGACGGCCGCAACGAACAGCAGCTCGACCAGCTCGGCGCCAATCTGCGCATGCGCTGGGATCTGGGCAAGGTCAGCCTGTATTCGATCACCGGCTACGAGAGCGTCGACGCCTTCAGTCGCGGCGACATCGACGGCGGTTTCGGCGCCGCCTTCCTCGGCCCGGGCAATTTCGGTCCCGGCTTCATTCCGTTCCCGGCCGAATCCGCCGACGGTCTGCCCAATCATCGCCAGTACAGCCAGGAATTCCGCATCGAGTCGAACGAGTGGGGCCGCTTCGACTGGCAGGCCGGCGTGTTCTGGTTCGACGAGAGCATCGACGTCGACAGCTTCAGTTACGACACCCTGGCGCCGGGCAACCCGCAGAACGGGTACGCCGTCCAGCGTCAGGACAACACCGCCTGGGCGGTCTTCGCCTCGGGCGATTTCGACGTCACCGACCGCTTCAAGCTCCGCGGCGGCCTGCGTTACACCGACGACAGCAAGGACTTCGTCGCGCAGCGCGTGGTCGGCCCGTTCGGCCCGCCGATCGCGCCGATCGCGGTCAGCCCCAGCGACACCAACGTCAGCTGGGATCTCAGCGGCGTGTTCGAGGCCAGCGATCGCGTGAACCTCTACGGTCGCATCGCCACCGGCTTCCGTGCGCCCAGCGTGCAGGGCCGCCTGATGTTCGCCGACGCGCTGCTGCCGGCGGATCAGCTGGTGACGGTCGCGGACAGCGAAACCGTCTTGTCGTTCGAGGCCGGCGTGAAGGCGCAGGTGTGGGACAACCGCCTGCGTCTGGGCTTCGCGCTGTATCGCTACACCGTCGACGACCAGCAGTTGACCGCGGTCGGCGGCACCAGCAACGTCGCGCGCCTGGTCAATGCCGACAAGACCGTCGGCCAGGGCGCCGAACTCGACCTGCAGGCCTGGCTGACCGATCGCCTGTTCGTCACGTTCGGCGCCAGCTACAACGACACCGAGATCCAGGACGGCACGCTGACGGTCTTCGAGTGCGGAGGCGGTTGTACGCCGCGCGACCCCGCCGGTCCGCTGCCGGGCACCCGGCTGATCGACGGCAACCCGCTGCCGCAGGCGCCGAAGCACGTCTACAACCTCACCGCGCGCTACGGCATTCCGGCCGGCGACGGCGAGTTCTTCGCCTACACCGACTGGTCGTACCGCAGCGAGGTCAACTTCTTCCTCTACGAATCGACCGAGTTCACCGGCGACCCGCTGCTGGAAGGCGGCCTGCGCGTCGGCTACCAGTGGAACGACGGCGATTACGAAATGGCGCTGTACGGCCGCAACATCACCGACGAAACCGCGATCGTCGGCGGTATCGACTTCAACAACCTCACCGGCTTCCTCAACGAACCGCGCACCTGGGGCGTGGAGTTCAAGGCGCGGTTCTGAGTCGCGACATCGCCTGAAACGCGAAACGCCGGACGGGAGACCGTCCGGCGTTTCGTTTGCGGCATCAGAACCTGAAGTTGCCGTCGTTGCGCGCGAGGGTGCCGCTGCAGTTCGAGGGCACCGTGAATTCGCGGTTGCCCGAGGCGGTGGCCTGGTTGCTCTCCCATGCGGCGGTGCTGCCGTTCCATTTCACGTACTTGTACTGGATCGCGGCGCCTGCGGGCAGGTTCACGGTTCCGGTCCATGGCACGTTGGCGCCGCTGCCCTGGATCGTGAGCGCGAAGCCGGCCCCGGGCGACCAGTTGCCGAGCGCGGCGACGTTGCCGACCACGTAGAGGTTCTGGCCGACGACCGTGTTGGCATTGGCGATGGTGAAGGCGACGGCGCAGCTGCCGGGCGCCTGCGTGGTCACGTTGAGCGTGGCGCTGGCGGCCGACAGGTTGCCGGCGGCGTCGTAGGCGCGCACGGTGTAGGCGTACGCGGTGGATTCGGACAGCCCGGCATCGCTGTAGCCGGTCGAGGTCGTGGTGCCGATCTGATTGCCATTGCGATACACGCGGTAACCGGCGACGCCGACGTTGTCGGTGGAGGCGGACCACGACAGCGTGGCGGAGGACGCCGCGATCGCGCTCGCGGCGAGTCCCGTCGGTACGCTCGGTGCGGACGCGTCGTCGTTGAGGCAGGGGTCGGTGGTCGCGATCGTGCCGTTCTCGACCCGCGAGAGACCGGTGCCCACCGGATAGTTCGCGCCGTTGCGGCTGTCCCACGTGCCGCTGCCGTTGTTGAAGGTGACCTGCGCGCCGGTCGCCGCACCGAGGTCGATCACCTTCACCCGCCAGCCGGTGCAAGCCGCATTCATGGTCACGCCGGGCACCGCGGTCCAACTGCCGCCGTTCGGCGCGTAGTGGATATTGACCGTGGTCCAGGCGGTCGATGGCTTGTAGTAGACGGTCGCGGTGTTGTTCACCAGCGGCGGTGTGGTCACGTTGAGCGCGGTGCTCGCCGCGGAGAGATTGCCGACCGCATCCTGCGCGCGCACGGTGTAGCTGTAGGCGGTGCCGGCCGCGAGCCCGCTGTTGGCGAAGCTGGTGGCGGAGGTCGTGCCGATCTGGCTGCCGTTGCGGTACACGAGATACGTGGCGACCCCGACATTGTCGGTGGACGCGGTCCAGGCGAGGGTGAGCGAGGTCGAGGTCGGGTTCTGCGCGACCAGTCCGGTCGGGACGCTCGGCGCCTGGGTGTCGCTGGGCGCGGGCGTGGTCACCGAGGCGGCGATGCTGGCGGCGGAGAGATTGCCGGCGGCGTCGTAGGCGCGGACGGTATAGCTGTAGCTCGTCGATGCCGCGACGGTGTTGTCGACGTATCCGGTGCCGGTGGTCGCGGTGCCGATCTGGGTCGCACCGCGGTACACGCGATAACCCGCGACGCCGACATTGTCGCTGGCCGCGCTCCACGAGAGGTTCACGGAGTTCGCGTCGATGGCGTTCGCGGTCAACCCTGCGGGCGTCGACGGCGCCTGCGTGTCGACCGCGCAGGGATCGGTGCCGCTGCTGGACGCGCCGTTCTGCACCACCGAAATTCCGGTGCCGAGCGCGTAATTCTGTCCGCCGCGGTTGTCCCACACGCCGCTGCCGTTGTTGAACGTGGCCGCGAGTCCGGTGGCGCTGCCGAGGTTCGCGGTGTAACGATGCCAGCCGGCGCAGGCGACGCTCATCGCCACGCCGGGGACCGCGGTCCAACTGCCGCCGTTGGGCGAGTAGTGCAGATTCACCGTGGTCCAGCCGCTCGGAGTGCGGTAGTAGACCGTGGCGACGTTGCCGAAGGCGGTCGTGGCCGATGTCGCAGGCGAAGCCGTCGACAGATTTCCGGCGGCGTCCTTCGCGCGGATCGTGTAGCTGTAGGCGGTGGACGGCTGCAGGCCGGTGTCGGTGTAACCGGTCGTGGTCGAGATGCCCGCGAGCGCGCCGTTGCGCAGGATCTGGTATTCGGCCACGCCGTAGTTGTCGGTCGCCGCGGCCCACGTCAATGCGATCGTGCTGGCGGTGATCGTGCCCGCCACCGGCGCGCCGGGTGTCGAAGGCGCCACCGTGTCCGGTGCGCGCGTGGTGATCGTCAGCGTCGCGCTGCGCGCGGACTGGTTGCCCGCGGCGTCGTAGGCCAGGACCTGATAGCCGTAGCTGGTGGATGCCGCGAGACCGGTATCGTTGAACTGCGTGCCGCTGCCGGTGCCCACGAGCGTGCCATTGCGGAAGATCTGATAACCGGCTACGCGCAGGTTGTCGGTGGCGGGCTGCCAGGAGATGGTCACCGAACGGTCGGTGAGATTGCTCGACGTCAGCGAGCCCTGGAACACCGGCGGTGCGGTGTCGATGGTCAGGAACGGACGCACGCCCGGCACCGTGCCGTTGACGTCCTCGACATGGCCGGAGCCGGTCGTGGTCTTGCGATAGGTGCCGGCGCCGACATGGACCTGCTGGATCTCGCTGCGGGTGACGTTGCCGCGGCTGTCGGTGGCTTCGATGTAGTAGTCCAGCAGTTGATTCCGGTAGTTGCCGAAATAGGCGTAGTAGAGATTCCCGATCTCCTGAGCGGGCAATACCTGCATCGTCTGCTGGGTGACCGGCATCCACGAGACGCCGTTCATCGTCGGCCGCAGGTCGCGCACCTGCATCGGATACGACGTCCAGGCGCCGACGTTGGAAGGCGTCACCGACAGGCCCGGTTTGCCGACGTGCGCCGCGGGATCGTAAAGCTTGTAGGTATCGTCGGTCGCGTCGATGTTCGTCGATGCGTGCGGTCGCACCTTCACCTGGATGCTCGCGATGTCGGAGACGTCGAAGGCGTAGGTGTAGATCGCGAACTCGTGGTTGTAGTGCTGCACGGTCCAGCCTTCGGCTTTCGAGGCGTTCACCGAACCGGGGTTGTAGGGATAGCGTTGCGGCCACCACAGCGAGGGCCCGGTACGGTCCTTCGCGAGGTTCGGCTGCACCAGCAGCTTCGAGAAATACAGCGAATTGTTGAAGGCCAGCGTCGGTTTGACGTTGTCGTCCTTGTTCTCGTCGTAGTAGCCGAAACCGGAATCCATCGCCGGCAGCAGGAAGTACCAGGCGAGCTCCGCCGGATTGGCGCCGCCGGCGTAGTCGTTCGCGGGATTGCCCTTGACCGGATACGCCATCATCCACGGATTGAGCTGGTTGCCCGCATGGGTGATCTGCTGGTCCAGCATCGTCGTCGGCGACCAGTGCGCGGGATGATCGTCCAGCCAGATCTGCTCCGCGGTCTTCGCGTAGTTGAGCGCCGCCTGCAGCAGCGCGAAATTGCGCTCGAGGTAATGCCAGCCGTGCTCGAACGAGACGGTGGCGCCTTCTTCCTGGCCCGCCAGATTCGTCTTCGGCGCGAGGTTCATGCCGGTCGCGGCGTTGAACGCGGGGAACTGACCTTTCCAGATCAGGAACGGCAGTCGCCAGTGGTACCACGTCGGATCCGACGACGAATCGCGGGTGTCGATCCACGATCCGTCCTGGACATGCTGCACGTCGTTCGCGGGAATCGGGAACCGCTGCAGATACTCGTCGATACCGAGGCAATAGCCGCTGCCGCTGCAGGTGGTGCCGTAACCGTTCTGCCAGGTCGACAGCGAGCCGGCGCGTCCGCTCGAGTTGTCGCCATCGTGCGCGACCACGTGGAACTGGCGCGGTTCGATCGCGCTGTACGGCACGTATTCGTCCACCGTAACCGCACCTTCCCAGCCTTCCAGCCATGATCCGTTCTGGGTCACCGGAATGCCGGCGATCCGCGTCGCTTCGCCGGTCGCAGGATCGACGTGTCGGACCCAGTGCGGGGTCGAGGCGAACGGATACTTGTTGACGACGACCTGCTGCTCGTGGGCCATCTGCTGCGCCACCCACGACCCCGATGCCGACGTGTTGCGCAGATCCGCGCGGTTGGGCGGCGAGGTGAGCGTGTCGCCGTTGGCGTCGTAGGTCGCGTAGGGATAATCCTTCAGCGTGCGCGAGAAATGATTGTTACCGATCACCGACCACTGGATGCCGAGTTTCGCGAGGGTCGGGATGAGGCGATCGGAGAAGCCGAGTTCGGTCGGGAAGAATCCGCGCGAGGAGCGGAAGTTGCCGCCGAGGAAGAACGGTTGCGCGAGCGTCGCGTTCTGATGGATCAGATCCTTGAGGAAATAGTCGGGGCCGACCAGTGGCCCCATCGTGTGATGGCCGGTGAAGTGGATCAGGTCGAGCGTGCGATGGCCGTTCTCTGTCGGCAGTCCGCCGTAGGCGTTGCGCCAGGAGGCGCCCCAGTTGACGTTGGCGTAGCCGGGCACGTTCTGCAGTCGCTGCAGGCTGTCGACGTTGTTGACCAGCGCGCCGGACATCGTGACATGGATCTGCCCTTTCGCCGCGGACCAGGCGCGCAGTTCGCCCGCCACCTGCTGCGGCCAGTATTGATAGGCACCGGTTTTCGCGTCGTGGCTGTAGTAGGCCACCAGATCGTCGTGCGGCATGATCGTGCCGCCGAGCGCGGCCGGCAGGTAGTAACTGTATCCGGGCGGCGGGTTGTTCTTCAGTGCGATCACGTCGCCGTCGTAGGCGTAGCGGATCGGCGCGCCTACCGGCGTGGCGTTGTAGGCGTTGCCCACGTTCACCGCGTAGAAGGGCCAGAAATTCGGCATGTGATTGTGATAAACGTGCGCCGCAGGCACCGCCGCCGGCGCGCCGGAAATCGCGGAGCAACAGATCGCCATGCCGATCGCCAGCGCGATCGACGTCTTGTGCATCGCCATCGTCGGTCTCTCCCTGTGCTTCGAACGCTGTCGTCGTGTCGCACCGCTCCGGATCGTCGTGCCGTTCGTCCCCTTCGCATCGCCGTCCGGTCGGGCGACGATGCGCGAATCGTGCGGGCGTTCCATGCCGCACGGTCGGCCTGCGGATTATTGGAGCGTCGCGTCGAGGAACGCGAGCGCCTGCAATCGTTTACACGCAGGGAAAAAATGCTGCCGTGCAGCAATCCCGGGCGCGATCGCCCGGCGCTCGGCGCGCGAGATCGCGCCGCACCGCGCCGCATCGCGTGGTATCGAATCGTGCTGCGTCCTGCCTTGCCGGGACGTTCGGGATCAGCCCGGCGCGCGCGCCGATGCGTTCGCGCGCACCGCGGCTTCGATCCATGCGGCGAGCCCATCGGCGTGGCGGTCGTAGTGCGCACGGAAACGTTCGTCCGCGGTGTACATCGCGGCCACGTTCGCGTGCATCGCGTGGCTGCACGGATAGAAGTGACGCTCGATGTATTCGCGGTGGCGCTCGGCGAGGGCCATCGCCGTGTCGCCGTCGGCGGCTTCGCCGTGGCGCATGGCGTCGAGGAAATCCTCGGTCAGCGCATCGCCTTCGGCGCGGATGCGCGCCCAGTCGTCCGCGGTGTAGTCGCGGGTGCGCCGTCGCGAAACGGCCCAGGCGTCGGTGTCGCCCCAGCGCTCGCGCGTCTCGTCTGCGTATTCGCCGTGCGTGAATTGGCGGTAGTCGTCGAAGCTTTTTTCGGTGTTCATCGGAGTGTCCGTATCGAGCGAATGGAGGGTCGCATCGACCGCGCGCAGGACCGCGTCCGCGCGGCTGCGCTGCCGTTCGATCGCATCGCGCTGCGCGAGCAATGCGAGGCGGCGACGGTCGGCCGGCGCGTCGAGCAGTTCGCGCACCGCGTCCAGCGCGAAACCCAGTTCGCGGAACAGCAGCACCTGCTGCAGCCGGCGCAGGTCGCCGTCGCTATACAGCCGATATCCGGCGGCGCTGCGGAACGACGGCGACACGAGGCCGATGGCGTCGTAGTGGTGCAGGGCGCGGACGGTGAGTCCGGTGAGCGCTGCGACCCGGCCGACGGTGCGTTCGCGGGCGGACATGGCGGATTCCTGTGTGCGGGCGATGCGATGGGGATCCTCCGGGCTGACGCCGCGTGAGGGTCAAGCGGTTGCGGCGACATTGTGCGCCCCCGGCCGTGCGGCGTTAGACTTCGGACGATGGACGGCCGTCCCGCTCGCGGTGCCGGCGGACCGACAGGGGGCAACTATCGAACACCGTGTGATCCTTCCGGACTGGAGACCGAGATGACGCGCAACCTGTTCCTGAGCTTCCTTCTGGCCCTGTCGGCGGTTCCCGCCTCGGCCGCGGAAACCACCCGCTACGTCGTGCTGGTCGACGGCGGCAAGCAGGCCGGCCACCAGATCGTCGAACGCGGCGACGACGGCACGACCCGGGTCGACTTCCTCTTCAAGGACAACGGCCGCGGCCCGGAACTGAAGGAGGAGTACACCCTCGCCGACGACGGCACGTTCCGCACCTATGCGGTGAAGGGCACGTCGACGTTCGGCGCGCCGGTCGACGAACGCTTCGCGATCGAGAACGGCGTCGCCCGCTGGACGTCGACCTCGGACGCGGGCGAGCAACCCGTCAGCGCCGGCGCGGCCTACTGGTCGCTGGGCGGCACCACCCAGAGCACCGTCGACGTGCTGGCAGCGCTCGCGCGTCGTCCCGACGGCAAGCTGCCCTTGATTCCCAGCGGTACCCTGAGCATGCGCACCGTGGCCGAAGTCGACGTGGCCCGCGGCGAGGACCGGCGACGGGTCCGGTTGATGCAGGTCTCCGGGGTCGGTTTCACGCCGATGTTCCTGTGGACGACGGCCGACGAAACGCCGCGGCTGTTCGCGCAGATCGTGCCCGGGTATCTGCAGTTGATCGAGGAGGGCTGGCAGGTCAACGGCGACGCGCTCGAGGCTCGCCAGAAACAGGCCGAGGCCGAGGCCCTGTCCGATCTGCAGCGGCGCCTGTCGCATGGGCTGCCCGGCACGACCCTGATCCGCAACGCCCGCATCTTCGACAGCGAGTCGGCCACCCTCGGCCCGGCCTCCGATGTGCTGATCCGCAGTGGCCGCATCGTCTCCATTTCCGCCGCCGGCGCGAATCTCGCCGCCGCGGATCGCGATATCGACGCGGGCGGTCGCGTGCTGCTCCCCGGCCTCTTCGACATGCACGGCCACATCGGCGAATGGCAGGGCGTGCTGCATCTGGCCGCGGGCGTCACCACCGTGCGCGACATGGGCAACGACAACGCCACCCTGCAGCAGTTGATGGCCGCGGAACGCGCCGGGACCCTGCTGTCGCCGAGCGTGGTGGCCGCAGGCTTCATCGAGGGCGAGAGCCCGATGTCGGCGCGCAACGGTTTCGTGGTCTCGGACCTCGCCGGCGCGAAGCGCGCGATCGATTGGTACGCGGCCAACGGCTATCCGCAGATCAAGATCTACAACTCCTTCCCGAAGGACATCCTGCGCGAGACCGTGGCTTACGCCCACAGTCGCGATCTGCGCGTGAGCGGCCACATCCCCGTGTTCCTGCGCGCGCGCGATGCGCTCGACGCCGGCTACGACGAGATCCAGCACATCAATCAGGTGCTGTTGAACTTCCTGGTCGACGACACCACCGACACCCGCACGCTCGAACGCTTCTATCTGCCGGCGAAGCGGGTCGCCGACCTCGACTTCGATTCCGCGCCGGTGCGCGATTTCGTCGCCCGCCTGGCGCGCGACCAGATCGCGATCGACCCCACGCTGGCGACCTTCGATTTCATCCGCCAACGCCCGGGCCAGATGTCGAAGGCGTTCGCCGCGGTCGCCGACCACATGCCTCCGGACGTGCAGCGCGGGCTGAAGACCGCGGAGTTCGACATTCCCGACGACGCCACCGCAGCGCGCTACGAGCGTTCCTACGACAAGATGGTCGAGTTCGTCGGTCGGATGTACCGCGCCGGCGTGCCGATCCTTGCCGGCACCGACGGTCTTCCGGGCTTCACCCTGCAGCGCGAGCTGGAACTGTACGTCGCGGCCGGGATGACCCCGGCGCAGGCGCTGCAGATCGCGACCTGGAACGGTGCGAAGTACACCCGGACGCTGGACGATCGCGGCTCGATCGCGGTCGGCAAGCGCGCCGATCTCGTCCTGTTCGACGGCGATCCGACGCGCGACATCGCCGATGTCCGCAAGGTCGCGCTCGTGGTCAAGAACGGCACGGCCTACTATCCGGCCGAGCTCCACGAGGCCTTCGGGATCCGGCCGTTCGCCGAGCCGGTCCGGGTGAACGCGGACCCGGCGCGCTGAGATCGGACGCGGCCGGCGCCTTCCGCGCCGACCGCTGCCGGATGCCCTACACTGGACGCACGCGACCGCCGACAGGAGTCTCCATGACCACCGCCTACGATTTTTCCGCGATCGACATCGACGGCCACGACAAGGCGCTTTCCGACTACGCCGGCAAGGTCCTGCTGGTCGTCAACGTCGCCTCCAAGTGCGGCTTCACGCCGCAGTACGCGGGGCTGCAGGAACTGTGGGAGAAATACCGCGACCGCGGCCTGATCGTGCTCGGTTTTCCCTGCGACCAGTTCGGCCATCAGGAGCCCGGCGACGAAGCCGAGATCATGAATTTCTGCTCGCTGACCTACGACGTCGACTTCCCGATGTTCTCGAAGATCGAGGTCAACGGCGGCGGCGCGCATCCGCTGTGGAAGTGGCTGAAGGAACAGAAGAGCGGTCTGCTCGGCATCGGCGCGATCAAATGGAACTTCAGCAAGTTCCTCGTCGGTCGAGACGGCAAGGTGATCAAGCGCTACGCGCCGACCGACGCGCCGGCGTCGATCGCGAAGGACATCGAAGCGGCGCTCGGTTGAGCGGGGCGGGCATGGCACCCGAATTCGACCCGGCGAATCCCGGCTTCGAGCTGAGTCTGGAAACCGAGAGCAGCGGCCTGGTGGCGAGGGTCGCGGGCCGCATCGACACCGTCGAGGCGCTGATCGCGATGTTCCTCGCGATCGCGGGCGAAGTCCGGCGCACGGGCGTGCGCCAGTTGCTGGTGATCGACCACACCTTCGGCGTGGTGCCGCCGGAAGACCAGTTGCGCAAGCTGGTGTCGGCGATGGAAGGGCAGGGCTTCGCCAGCGTGCGCGTGGCCTACGTCGACGCCCGCGGCACCGCGATCAGCCGGATGGAAGTGGGCGAGATCATCGGGCGCGAACACGGCTACGAATGCCGCGTGTTCGACAACGAGCCGCGCGCGAGGATCTGGCTGCACTACGGCGAGAACTGAGCCTCGCGTCGCTCAACGGCCGCCGGCGGGTCGGTTCAGGACGTCGGGCGGCAGCAGCGCCGCGATTTCGCGGACGAACGTCTGGATGCTTTCCTCGCTGTAGCCGCGATGCACGTGGGCGACCTTGCCCTCGCGGTCGATGATGAACATGTTCGGCAGCGAATCCACGCCGTAGCGCTTGCTGGTGATGCCGTTGGCGTCGTGTACCCAGGTCAGGTCGATGTCCTGGTTGGCGCGGATCACCGACTGGTAATCGCGGAGCGGTTCCTTGACGTTCACCGCGATCACTTCGAGATGATCGCGGCCGACGATGCGCTGGAACTTGCCGAGGATCGGCAGTTCCTTGCGGCAGGGGCCGCACCACGAGGCCCAGAAGGTGACGATCACCACCTTGCCGCGATGCATGCCGACGGTCTGGTCGCTGCCGTCCCGCGCGCGACCCAGCATGTCCGGCGGGAATTCGCCGATGGCGGGCCGGGCCGGCGCATCGGCGGCGAAGGACAGGCCGGCGGCGAGCAGCAGGACGACGGCGCAGGCCCGTCGGAACATGCGGAAGGCGGGGCGGAGCGGTCGGGGCATCGGTCGTGTCCGGTCGAGGGCGATGCCGCAGTGTACGGGCTTTGTCCGCTCGCTTCCCGACGGTTTATTTTTCGACGAAGGCGCGTTCGAACACGTATTCGCCGGCGGTGCCGATGCGCGGCGAGGCGGTGAAGCCGCGGGCGTCGAGGATGCGACGGAAATCGGCCAGCATCTGCGGACTGCCGCAGATCATCGCGCGGTCGTGCTCCGGATCCAGCGGATCGAGCCCCAGCTCCTCCGCCATCCGCCCGTCCTCGAGCAGGTCGGTGATGCGGCCGCGCCGCAGTTTGCCGTGCCAGTAGAAGTCCTCGCGGCTCACCGCGGGGTAGTAGAGCAGCTTGGCCGAGATCTCGTCGCCCAGGAACTCGTGCCGCGGCAGTTCGTTGACGATGTAATCGCGGTAGGCCAGATCCGGCTCGCCGCGCACGCCGTGGACGACGATCACCTTCTCGAAACGCTCGTAGGTCGCCGGATCCTTGACCACCGCCAGCCACGGCGCCAGTCCGGTGCCGGTGGCCAGCAGATAGAGATTCCGGCCCGGATGCACGTCCGAGATCAGGAGCGTGCCGGTCGGCTTGCGCCCGATCAGGATCGTGTCGCCCGGTTTGATGTGCTGCAGGCGCGAGGTCAACGGCCCGTTCTGGACCTTGATGCTGAAGAATTCGAGCTGCTCTTCCCAGTTGGCGCTGGCGATGGAATAGGCGCGCATCAGCGGCTTCGTCGAGCCGTCTTCCTGCGGCACTTCCAACCCGATCATCACGAACTGGCCGTTGTCGAACCGGAAACCGTCGTCGCGGGTGGTGGTGAAGCTGAAATAGGCGTCGGTCCAGTGACGGACGTCCAGCACGGTTTCGGTGCCGTAGGGGGAGGCCATGCGCTCGCTGCGAAAGGGATTGCCGGGCGCGAATTGTACCGGAGCGCCCGAATTCGGGGTTTTGATCGCGCTCAGAAACGCCGCGGGCCCGGCTCGCGACGGGCGCAGGCGGGCGTTCACAGCGTCAGGGCGTGCAGGACCTGCGTGCGGTCGTCCGGGTCGGGCGTGGTCGTGAAACCCAGGTGATGCGCGAGATGCGCCATCTCGCGGTTCTCGGCGAAATCGAGCGAGATCATCCGCCGCAGTCCGCGTTCGCGGGCGGAGTCGATCAGGCGTTGCATCAAGAGCGTCCCGAGCCCGTGGCCCTGCCAATCGTCGCGGACGGTCACCGCGATCTCGCACTCGAGCGGATCCGTGCCGACGGCATAGCGGGACACGCCGACGATGGCGCGGAAGTCGCTCTCCTCGGACAGGGCGACGAACGCCTCGTCGTTGACATGATCGACATCGACCAGCCTGGCGACCATTTCGGGGCTGGGCTCCCGGATCTGTTCCTGGAACCGGTAGCGCCGCGACTGCGGCGACAGGGCGACGATGAAGTCGCGCTCGGCCTCCGCGTCGCCCGGATTCATCGGGCGGACCATCACCTTCCGTCCGTCGGAGAGGGTCTCGAAGGCGTAGGGCAGGAAGCTGTCGGGGGCGGGACGGGGCGAGACATCGTTCATGGCGCGGCTCCGGTTGGGGATGCCGCCATGCTGCGCTGCAACAACCGCGGATTTTCTGATCCGGATCAGTTTGCCCGGGCGCTGTCGCCGGCCTGCGACGAACGGTGTCCGGAAGTCCTGTCGCGGCGAGGAGGGACGGGTTCAGCGCTCGGCCGCGACCTTCAGGTTCGCCAGCCCGGCCTCGAAGTCCTTGCCGACCATCCGGTCCATGCCGACGACGGTGTCCATCAGCTTGGTCGGGAAATCGGCCGGCCCGCGCATGATCCAGATGACCTCGGTCCCGCCGGAGGGGGCATGCCGGAGGATGAAGCGCGTGGCGTTGGTGGCCTGCATCGGTTCGATGAAGTCGAGCTTGATGTCCAATGTCTGCGGCGCGTCGGTGCCCACGATCTCCATCCGCCCTTCGCCGAGGTCCTTGTTGCCTTTCCATGCGTAGGTCGCGCCCTTGCCGGCCTGCGCGCCGCCGAAGGTCCGCACCATCGCCGGGTCGAGCTTCTCCCAGGGCGACCATTCGGCCCAGCGGTGGAAATCCTGGAGCAGCGGATAGATTTTCTCCGGCGGCGCGGAGATCACGGTGCGTCGCACGACCGCGAACTGGTCCGGCTTCATCGCGGCGCGGATCAGCACCCCGGCCACCAGAATGGCCAGCAGCATCGCGAATCTGAACAGGAGTTTCTTCGACATGGCCTTCCCCGGGCATCGGATCCCGGCATTCTCCGCCGATGGTCGGGGGCCGCAAGTGCGGACCCGGGGCGATGGCGCACGCTAAAATCGCGGCCCCACACGTCCCGAAGACCCGTCCGTGTCCGCAGCCTCTCCGTCCGCCATGCCCGCCGAACGCCGTCCGGTGTCCATCCGTCAGGAAGACCTGATCCGGTCGATCGCCGACGCCCTGCAGTACATCAGCTACTACCACCCGGTCGATTACATCCGGAACCTCGCCGCCGCCTACGAGCGCGAGGCCTCCCCGGCGGCGAAGGACGCCATCGCCCAGATCCTGATCAACTCGCGGATGTGCGCCGAGGGCCACCGCCCGATCTGCCAGGACACCGGCATCGTCACCGTTTTCCTCGAGATCGGCATGGACGTGCGCTGGGACGACGCCACGATGGGCGTCGAGGACATGGTCCACGAAGGCGTGCGCCGCGCCTACAACCATCCGGACAACAAGCTGCGCGCCAGCGTGCTGGCCGATCCGGCCGGCAAGCGCACCAACACGAAGGACAACACGCCCGGCGTGGTCAACGTGAAGATCGTTCCGGGCAACACGGTCGAGGTGATCGTCGCCGCGAAGGGCGGCGGTTCCGAGGCCAAGTCGAAATTCGCGATGCTCAACCCGTCCGATTCCATCGTCGACTGGGTGCTCAAGACCGTGCCGACGATGGGTGCCGGCTGGTGCCCGCCGGGCATGCTCGGCATCGGCATCGGCGGCACCGCCGAGAAGGCGATGCTGCTGGCGAAGGAAGCGCTGATGGAGCCGATCGACATCGTCGAACTGCAGGCGCGCGGCCCGTCCAATCGCGCCGAAGAACTGCGTCTGGAACTCTACGAGAAGGTCAACGCGCTCGGCATCGGTGCGCAGGGCCTGGGCGGCCTGACCACCGTGCTCGACATCAAGATCAAGGATTATCCGACCCACGCCGCGAACCTGCCGGTCGCGATGATCCCGAACTGCGCCGCCACCCGCCACGCGCATTTCACGCTGGACGGCAGCGGTCCGGTCATGCTCGACCCGCCGTCGCTGGAAGATTGGCCGCAGCTGACCTACGACGCGTCGAAGGGCCGCCGCGTGGATCTCGACACGGTGACGCAGGAAGAGGTCGCGTCCTGGAAGCCCGGCGAAGTGCTGCTGCTCAACGGCAAGCTGCTCACCGGCCGCGACGCCGCGCACAAGCGCATGGTCGACATGCTCAACAAGGGAGAGGAACTGCCGGTCGATCTGCGCGGCAAGTTCATCTACTACGTCGGCCCGGTCGATCCGGTGCGCGACGAAGTCGTCGGTCCCGCCGGCCCGACCACCGCCACGCGCATGGACAAGTTCACCGAGCAGGTGCTGGCCCAGACCGGCCTGATGGGCATGGTCGGCAAGGCCGAGCGCGGCCCGGCGGCGATCGAGGCGATCCGCAGGCACAAGTCGGTCTACCTGATGGCCGTCGGCGGCGCCGCCTACCTCGTCTCGAAGGCGATCAAGGCCGCGAAGGTCGTCGGTTTCGCCGACCTCGGCATGGAGGCGATCTACGAATTCGAGGTCCGGGACATGCCGGTCACGGTCGCGGTCGATTCGACCGGCGAATCGGTGCACCAGACCGGCCCGCGCGAGTGGCAGGCGAAGATCGGGAAGATTCCGGTCGTGGTGGCGTAAGGCCGCCCCGCTTCGAGGGCCCCGGGATGCGCCGGCGGTCGTGCCGGGCGACGCGGCGCCTCGAAGCCGGGGCGTTTGTTATCCTGCCGGCCCCGAAAACGGCGGACGACGCATGGCCAGGAACGCTTTCTGGGGGCAATTCAAGCCCCGCCCCGAGCACGGCGATCTCGCGCAGCGCCCCGATGTGATCGCGATGTCGCGCGGCGAGATGTTCCTCGCGGCGCTCGCCAACATCCTGCGCCACGATTACGGCGTCGTCGCCGCCGCCGACGCCGACGCCCCGCGCGACGCCGACGGCGCGTGGATTCCGATGTTCACCTACCCGTGCATCGAGTACATCTCCCAGTTCGACCTCCGCGACAAGCGCGTGTTCGAGTGGGGAGCCGGCGCATCGACGATGTACTGGATGGCGCGCGCGGGTTCGGTGGTCAGCGTCGAGAACGATCCCGAGTGGTACGAGCGCATGCTGCGCACCAAGGCGGACAACGTCGAACTGATCCTCGACCGCGGCGACGGCTACCCCGGACAGATCCTGCGCCGGGAAGGCCTGTTCGACATCATCGTGATCGACGGCGCCGGCTATCGCTACGACTGCGCAGCGATCGCGCCCGGCAAGCTCGCGCCCGGCGGCATGATCGTGCTCGACAACGCCGACTGGCATCCCGAGAGCGCGGCCCGGCTGAAGGCCTCGGGGCTGATCCAGGTCGATTTCTCGGGCTTCAAGGTCAACGAGTCGCATGCGTCGACCACGTCGTTGTTCCTGCATCGCGAGTTCGACTTCAAGACGCTGTCGCCATCGCAACCGACGTACTGCATGGGCGCCAAACGTACCCTTTCGACCTGGGACCGGCCGCAGGCGGGGGGATCGAAGGGGCCGTCGAACGGTTGAGCGAACGGCCCATCGCGGGGCCGCGTGGGCGAGCGGTTTCCGCGCTGCGGTCAGGGAGGTGCGGGATCGGCGCCGGTGTCGGCGTCGGGCTTCCGGGTCTCGGTCTGCAACAGGTTCTGGGCGGCGCTGGCCGCGCGCGCCGCGACCACCTGCGCGTCGATGTCGCGGTTGACCGAGATATCGGCGCCGTTCTCCGGCTCCAGCACCGCATCGACCGCCTGCGCATCCCGCGTGCGCGACGCGACGATGTGATAGACCGTGCGCGGCGCTTCGATGCCGGCCTGCGCGAACGCCGACTTCACCCTGCGGATCGCTTCGCTGCGAACCTTGCCGAGGTCGCTGCTGCGCTGATCGACCCAGCCGAAGAAGCGCAATTGGATGCCGGCGGCGCCGTACTCCGCGACGGTCCAGGACGGCGCGGGCTCTTCGAGAACGCCTTCGATCTCCGCGATCGCGGCCATCGCCTGCGTCTGCGCCCGACGGATCGACTGGCTGCCGTCGATCAGCATCGAGAAGTCGAAGCGTCGCTTCGGATTGCGGCTGTGGTTCAGCACCACCGACTTGAAGACGAGGCTGTTCGGCAATTGCAGATGGCTGCCGTCCATCGTCATCAGCACGGTGGTCCGCGAGTTCACCGAGATCACCTTGCCTTCGCGATTCTCGATCGACACGTGGTCGCCGGGCTCGAAGGGCCGGCGCACGCTGAGCAGGATGCCCGCGATGTAGTTTTCGGCGATGTCGCGGAACGCGAACCCCAGCACCAGGCCGACCACGCCGGCGGAGCCGAGCACGGCGCCGACGACCGCGGTCAGGCCCAGCAGATCGAGCGCGATCAGTACGCCGACCAGCAGGATCGCGCCGCGCACCACCATCCGCACCAGCCCGCTCATGTACGGGTTCTGCGAACGGATCTTCAGCAGGTGCAGGCGGTTGCCGACGAATCGCGACAGCCAGCGCGCGAGCAGCACCACCAGCAGCGCCAGCACCAGCTGCGGCACGCGCTGCAGGAGGCGCGCGAAGGCGTCGTTGGCGCTGTCGGCCATCGAGTCCAGGCAGCGACCGAGATGCGTGGCATCGCAGCGCGATGCGATGCGTCCGGGCTGCGCGGCCGGCGTCGTGGCGGGAGCGGCCGGATTCGAGGCCGCGATCGCGGGCTGCGGCGAAGCGGCATCCTGCACGGCGGCGGACAACGGCAGGGCGGCGCACAGGGCGAGAACGAGCGTCAGCACCGTCGCCAACGCGAATGCCGGGGCACGCGAGGCCGTCGTGCGCGCGATCCGGAAACGTCCCGATGCGGACATGCGATCAGACATACCAGGCCAGAACGAAAATGCCGAGCATCGTGAAGGCGAGCGCGAGCTTCAGCACCACGCCGAAGACCACGCCGAGCCAGGTGCCGAGACCGACCTTGGCGACATGGCCGATGTCCTCGCGGCGCAGCTTGCGCAGATGGATCGTTTCGCCGATCGCCGCACCGACGAACGGCCCGAGGAACAGGCCCGGCAGGCCGAAGAACAGGCCCACGATCATGCCGAGCACGGTGCCGATGGTGGCGGTGCGGCTGGCCCCGACGCGTTTCGCGCCCATGGCGGTCGCCGCGAAGTCGATCACGAACGACAGCAGGGTCAGGAAGGCCAGCACCGCGACCGTCCACACGCTGATGTTCTGGAAATCGTTGACCCATGCCGCCATCAGCATGCCGGCGAAGACCAGCGGCAGGCCCGGCAGGGCGGGAAGGATGGTGCCGAGGATGCCGACCACGATCAGCACGGAGGCGAGGATGTAGAGCAGGGTCTGGGCTTCCATGGAGCGTCCGGGCGCGCGGCGGGGGGCGCGCGTCCGCGGCATCATGGCACGAGGCACCGGACGGCGCATGCGTCGGAGGTCCTGTCCACGCGGTCCGGGGGGCGGCGGAAACGCGTTCGCGGAAACGTTGCCCTCACACGGCGACGGCCCGCCGAAGCGGGCCGTCGAGCGAGCGCGGAAACGTCGCGGCTCAGTTCTGGAACGGGGTGTTTTCCGCGAAGTATTCGTGATTGTCCGCGTTGTCCAGCGCCTGGATCGGATCGGTGTTCGCCAGATTCGCGGCGAGGCTCTGGCCATAGGCGTGATCGTCGGTGTCGGCCACGATGGTGAAGTGGCTCATCTCGTGGATCAGCGTTCCGGCCTTGGAGTCGGTGCCGGCCAGCGGCGCGCTCCAGAACAAATTGCAGACGTAGATCTGGTAGTGGTCGCCCTTGAAGACGTAGGCGTAGTAATTCTGGGTGCAGCCGCAGTTGATCTTCACCTGGCCGCCGGTCTGGTCGAGCGCGCTGTCGATCGCCGCGAAATGCTGCTTCGCGGTGGCGTAGCGGGTGGAGTTGTATGCGCCGAACCAGCTCGTGTAGCGCGGACCGGTGGTGTTGGCGTTGAGATAGCCCTTCGCGCGTTCCGAGTACGAGCGCGCCGAGAGCACGGCCTGATTGATGGTGGAGGTCTGGTTGGCATTGCAGCCGACGGTGGTGATGCCGAGCACGTCCGACAGCACCGGATTGACAGGCTGCACGGGGCGACGGCGGCTGCCGTTGGGGAAGGTCGCGGGCTGGTCCAGCGCCATGCGGATCGGCGCGCCCTGCGCGACCATCGGCCGGCCGTTGCCCAGTTGCAGGCGAATGCGGCCGGACAGCGACGCGTACTGCAGCGGGGCGGCGTAGGTCACGGTGTAGTGGCCGGGCTGCGACAGATCGTAGACCTCGCCCAGACGGACCACGCTGCGGATGCTGCGGCCGGCGCGCAGGATCGCGAAATCCTCCGGGGTCGGCACGCCGCGCTTGACCATGGCGCCGCGGTATCCGACTTCGTCGCCGTCGCGGGCGACGCGGAACAGATCGGAGACGTGCGCTTCCGAAGGCAACTGCCATTTCGGGATGCGCAGGGTCTTGCGGCTCGTGTTGGTGATCGTGACTTCGACCCTGTCGTCGCCGAGCGAGAGCACGCCGACGCGCAACGGATTCTGGGTCGCGCGCAGGGATGGCCCGGAGGCGGCGAGGGCGAGGGTGCCTGCAGCGAAACCGCCAACGACGAGGGCGCCGAGGATCAGACCGGTGCCGGGAATCCGGAAGGTGTTCGAGGGCATGGGAAAACCGTGCGTGCTGGGTGATCGGATCGTCCATCATATCGGCCCGGACGGCCGGGCGCATGTCCGGTCGGCGGTTCGGGGCCGGTGCGAACATGAACGGCCCGCATGTGCGGGCCGTCGTGCTACCGAACCCCGCCCGGGCGGTGCCGGGCGGGGCCTGTCCGGTCAGTTCTGCGACGGAGTGTTTTCCGCGAAGTACTCGTGGTTGTCGGCGTTGTCCAGCGCACGGGTCGGGTCGCTGGACGCCAGGCTCTTGGCCGCGCTCTGGCCGTAGGCGTGGTCGTCGGTGGCCGCCACCACGTTGAAGTGGCTCATTTCGTGGATCAGCGTGCCGGCGCGCGAGTCGGTGCCGGTGTTCGAGGCGCTCCAGAACGCCCTGCAGACGAAGATCTCGTACGGCCGGGTCGGATAGACATAGGCGTAGTAGTTCTGGTTGCAACCGCAGTTGATCTTCACCTGGCCGCCGCTCTGGTCGATCGCGGTGTCGATCGCCGCGAAATGCTGCTTCGCGGTGTTGTAGCGGGTCGAGGTATAGGCGCCGAACCAGGTCGTGTAGCGCGGGCCGGTGCTTCCGGTGTTGAGGTAGCCCTTGGCGTTCTCGGAATAGTTGCGCGCCGCGACGACGGCGTTGCCGGCGCCGTTGATCTGGGTGCTGGAGCAGCCGACGTAGCTGACGCCGTTGACCACGCTGCCGCCCGCGCTGGGCTTCGCCTTGGTGATGTTGGCCATGCGCGCCTTGCGCGCCGCGGCATCGCCCACCCAGACCCGCACCGGCGCGCCCCGGGCGACCATCGGCAGACCGTTCGCCTGATTCAGGCGCTCGCCGCCCGACATCGAGGCGAACTGCAGCGAGGACTTGAAGGTCACCGTGTAATCGCCGACCGAGGACAGATCGTAGCCTTCGCCGAGATCGACCACCGCGCGGTGGGTCTGGCCCGGTCGCAGGATCGCGAAATCGGCGGCGGTCGGCACCGTGCGCTTGATCATCGCGCCGTGGTAGCGCAGGGGCGCGCCGTCGTGGCTGACGTCGAACAGATTGGCGTCGAGCGCGGCCGTCGGCAGCTGCCACTTCGGAATGCGTGCGGTCTTGCGGCTGGTGTTGGTCACCGCGACTTCGACGTAGCCGTCGCCGAGCGACATGACGCTGACGCGCAGCGGATTGGCCTGCGCGCGGATGGGTGCGGCTTCCGCCGAAGAGAGTACGCCGGCGATGCTGACGGCGAGCGCGGTGGCTGCGCCGATGGTACCGATCACGTTGAACTTCATTCCGTTGCCCCCGGAGTCATGAGAAAGCCCGCGGATGCGGGCGAACCGATCATAAGCGGCGCGAGCGGACGAATGCATGCTGCTGCGCAGCAGCCGCGATGGCGAGCGAAGGCAGAAAAAGATACGGCCCCGTACCGGACGGGGCCGTATCCGACGATCTCATGCGTCGCGGCGGGCGACGCGGGCTGCGATCACTTGAAATCCTGGTGGCAGCCCTTGCAGGACTCCTCGATCTTCCCGGCGACGGCGCGCACGCCTTCGCAGTTGATCGGCGGCGACGACAACGCGCCATCGAGCGTGGCGCGCATCGCGCTGGCCTGCTTCACGAAGCGCTCGTCGTCGCTGAGTCCCGGGAACGCCGGTTCCAGATCGTCCGCCATCGTGCGCAGCGCCTTCAGGTGCGGAATCACGTCGGTCGCGGCGCAACGATTCTCCTGGACCTTGCCGCCGAGCTGCTTCATGTGCCAGGCCTGCACCTGCATGACGCTGTCGTCGAAGTGATCCTGGCGCTCGTTCCAGGCGTTGATCAGCATCACCGTGGCGACGCCGCCCAGCGCCAGGCCGAGCAGGAACACGAAGAAGTAGCGGCTGAAGGCGGAGGACGGCGGACGGGCGGGATCGGGACTGGCGGACATCGACGGGCTCCATGGCTGTGCGGCTGGGCCGCACGATAGCACGCCGCCCCGAGAGGGCGGTCCGGCGGTTGGCTAGAATGTCGCGATGAACCGTACCGCGACCCACCCCCGAACCGACGCCGAAACCGATGCCGGCACCGAACCGGTCGACGCGCGCTGGACCGATCGTTTCGCCGGCATCGATCGCCTCTACGGCGCCGGCGCGCTCGCCAGGTTCGCGCGCTGCCACGTCGCCGTCGTGGGGCTTGGAGGCGTCGGTTCGTGGGTCGTGGAGGCGCTGGCGCGCAGCGGCGTCGGCCGGCTGACGCTGATCGACGCCGACGATCTGTGCGTCTCCAATGCCAATCGACAATTGCCGGCGCTCGAAGGCCAGTACGGCCGCAGCAAGGCCGAAGCGATGGCCGAACGATGTCGGGCGATCAATCCCGGGATCGAGATCGACCCGGTATTGAGCTTCCTCACGCCGTCGAATCTGGAAGAACTCCTCGGTCGGGGTTACGACCTGGTGATCGACGCCTGCGACAGCTTCCGGACCAAGGTCGAGGCGATCGCCTGGTGCCGTCGCCGCAAGATCCCGATGATCACCGTCGGCGCGGCGGGCGGGCGGCTCGATCCCACCCTGGTCCGGGTCCGCGACCTGTCCCGCACCGAGCACGACGCGATGCTCGCGCTCATCCGCAAGAAACTGCGCGGCGAATTCAATTTCCCGAAAAATCCGCAGCGCTATTTCGGCGTCCCCGCGATCTATTCGCTCGAGAACGTCCGCTATCCGCAGGCCGACGGCAGCGTGTGCGGCCTGCGCCCGAAACTCGGCGCCGACGCGGCCTTGAAGCTCGATTGCGGCGCAGGACTCGGCGCGGCCACCCACATCACTGGCGCCTTCGCCTTCGCCGCGGCGGGGAAGGCGCTGGAGATGCTGCTGAAACCGAAGCGGCCCGAACCGAAATCGTCGTAGGCGCGCTTCCGCCCCTGCGCCGGTCAAAGACGGAACAGGCGCTCGGCGTTCGCGGTCGTCGCCCGCGCCAGATCGTCCGGCGACATCCCGCGCAGGGCGGCCACGGTGTCGCGCACGATCGTCAGCCGCGCCGGCTCGTTGCGTTGCCCGCGATGCGCGCTGTCCGGTTGGTCGGGCGAATCGGTCTCCAGCAGCAGGCATTCGATCGGCAGCGTCGCCGCCAGCGAACGCAGGCGGTTGGCCCGTTCGTAGGTGACCGGACCGCCGATGCCGACGAGGAAGCCGAGGTCGTACAGGCGCTTCGCCTGATCGGCGCTGCCCGGGAAACTGTGGATCGCGCCGCGCAGCGGGCCGAAACGCCGGATCGCGGCCATCGTCGCGTCCACCGCGCGCCGCGCATGCACGATCACCGGGAGATCGAAGTCGCGGGCGAGCCGCAACTGGCCGTCGAAGAACAACGCCTGGCGCGCCGGATCGAGGCCTTCGACGAAGAAATCGAGGCCGCACTCGCCGATCGCGACCGGGCGTTCGCGCTCGATCAGATCGCGCAGCGCGGCCAGATGCGCCTCGCGATGCTCGTCGAGATACATCGGATGCAGACCGTAGGCCGGGTAGAGTCCCGCCTCGCGCGCGCACAGCGCGCGCAGCGCGTCCCAGCCCGCCGCGCTCACCGCCGGCACGAGTTGTTTGTGGACGCCCGCGGCGCGCGCACGAGCGATCGCCGCGTCGCGGTCGGCCTCGAATTCGGGCGCGTCGATGTGCGAGTGGCTGTCGAACAGCATGCGGTCGACCGGCCTGTGCGAGCGTCAGTCGACGTGCGCGTCAGCCGACGCGCTCGCCTTCGATCGGCGGCTTCGGCGCCTGCGTCGCCGGTTCCTTGCGCTTGCGGAAACTGGCCAGCAGCAGGGTGCCCATGCCGAGGATCAGTTCGTCGAAGAACGGAATGAAATCCGGGATCAACGTGTCGACGAGGAACAGCGCCGCCATCAGCACGAACAGCCGCGGAAAGCTGAGTCGGCTCAGGAAACCGAGAATCGGCGCGACGAGGGGATTGGCCATGACGGCGGCTCCGGCGATGAAGAATGTGCGAACGCTAGCACGCCTTCGGCGATCTGCGGGGCGCATTCAGGCTTTCGTCATCCGCGGGCGGTCGAATCCTGCGGAGGTTCAGGTTCGCGGTGCTGCAATCGGCGCCGACAGCGGGGGGATTCATCGCATGTTCCCGGAGGTCCGAATGAACAAGAACACGCTGACCATCGCACTCGTTTCGCTGCTGGCGGGCGGCGTGGCCGCAGCCGCGTATCTCGGCAATCGCAGCCCCGCATCGTCGGACGCGCTGTCGGACGCCGATCTTGCCCGACCCGCGCCGTCGTCGATCGACGACCGTCCGCTCGACGATGGGCGCATTCCGCCCCGGCCGCAGCTCGAATTCGCCGAAGTGGTCGCGGTCGCCCCGGTCACCGAGCGCGAACCGTTGTACGCGACGGTGATCGGCACCGAACCGATCCGCGAAACCGTGACCGGCACCGCGCCGCGCGAGATCTGCGAAGACGTCGCGGTGCAGGAACGACTGCCGGAGCGCGACGGCAATGTCGGCGGCACCGTCGCCGGCGCGCTCATCGGCGGACTGGTGGGCAATCAGGTCGGCGACGGCAACGGCCGCAAGGCCGCCACCGTGGCCGGTGCCGCCGCCGGCGGTTACATCGGCAATCGCATCGACCGCAAGCACGAAGGCGGCCAGGTGGTGACCCGCACCGAGCGTCAGTGTCGGACCGTGAGCGATACCACGACGTCCCGTCGGACGGTGGCCTGGAATGTCACCTACCGCCAGCCCGACGGCACCGTCGCCACCATGCGCACCGACAGCAAGCCGGGCCAGCGCATCCGTCTGGGTACCGAGGAACAGGTGCTGGGCTACGACGTGACCTACCGCTACCGGGGCGAAACCCACCGTCTGCGCATGGCGGACGCCCCGGGCGATCGTCTCCCGGTCATCGACGGCCACGTGGTGACGGCGGTGGCCGCGGCGGCTCCCGAACGGGGCTGACGGACATCGCGCACAGAGTCGCCCGCAAGCGGGCCGGGGCGGAGATGACGTCGCCCCGGTCCGCGCGATCGACGCTTTCGCGATCGAATCCGGCGCGCGGGGCCCGCTCCGACATGCCCGCATCGGCTCGGTTTGTCGAAATCGCGTCCTTTGGGTCAGAAATCGTCGTTCCGACGGATCTCGCTTGTCGATATGAAGGTATCGTTTGTGCAGGATGCCCCCTTACAATGGCGTTTTGCCAGAAACGACCTCGATACCATGGCCCTGCATCCCTACGACCTGTACGACGTCCGTTCCATGCTCACCGAAGAGGAGCGCGCGGTGCAGGACACCGTGGCCCGCTTCACCGACGAACGGGTGCTGCCGATCATCGGCAAGGCTTTCGACGAAGCGCGGTTCCCGCGCGAGCTGGTCCCCGAAATCGCCGAACTCGGCCTCCTCGGTTCCTCGCTTCCCGAAAAATACGGCTGCGCTGGCCTCAACGCGGTCAGCTACGGCCTGATCTGCCAGGAACTTGAGCGCGGCGATTCCGGCATCCGCAGCTTCGTCAGCGTGCAGTCGTCGCTGTGCATGTATCCGATCTACGCCTACGGGTCGGAAGAACAGCGCATGCGCTGGCTGCCCGACATGGCCGCGGGCAAGGTCATCGGTTGCTTCGGCCTGACCGAACCGCACGGTGGTTCCGATCCGGCCAACATGAAGACGAACGCCAGACGCGACGGCGCGGACTGGGTCCTCAACGGCTCGAAGATGTGGATCACCAACGGCAACCTCGCCGACATCGCGATCGTCTGGGCGCAGACCGACGACGGCATCCAGGGCTTCGTCGTCGAGAAGGGCATGCCCGGTTTCACCGCTCAGGAAATCAAGCACAAGATGAGCCTGCGCGCCTCGGTCACCAGCGCGCTGTTCTTCGACAACGTACGCGTGCCGGAGGGCAACCGCCTGCCGAACGTGAAGGGCCTCAAGGGCCCGCTGGGCTGTCTCACCCAGGCCCGCTACGGCATCACCTGGGGCCCGATCGGCGCCGCCATCGGCTGCCTCCACGAGGCCCTGGGCTACACCAAGGAACGCATCCTGTTCGGCCGTCCGGTCGCGGCGACGCAGTCGGCGCAGATCAAGATGGCCGAAATGTCCCGTCGCATCACGCTCGCGCAATTGCTGTCGCTGCAGCTCGGCCGCCTCAAGGACGCCGGCAACATGCAACCGGCGCAGGTGTCGCTGGCGAAGTGGAACAACTGCCGCATCGCCATCGACATCGCGCGCGAATGCCGCGACCTTCTCGGCGGCGCCGGCATCACCACCGAACATCACGCGATCCGGCACGCGCTGAATCTCGAATCGGTCATCACCTACGAGGGCACGGAAACCGTGCACCAGCTCGTGATCGGTCGCGAGCTGACCGGTATCAACGCGTTCTGATCGCTTCGGCTGCCCAATGCGCATTTCTTTCATCTATGCCTGGATGATGCTGGCGCTGTGTGCGGCATTGACGCCGGCGAATGCTTTTGCGGGAAAAGAGTCGCATGCGGCAGTGGAAGCAGGGCAGACCGTTCTGCTTCTCGACGTGATCGAGTCGAAGCCGTTTCACCGCGATACGGGAGGCTGGATTGCGGACACTCTGGACGGCGACGATGAACTGGTTGGCGCGATCCGTTCTCGCCTCTCGGAGGTGTTGACCGATGCCGGGTACAAGACTGCCTGGGAGACCGTTCCCGAGCAGTTCGTCAGGCCTTTCCAGCGCTGGTCCTATCTGAGCATCGGCTGGTCCGGCAACAAGGTGAAACCGAAGTATCTGCCATGGTTCCGTGAACAGATGCAGAAGCACGGCGCGACGTCGGTCGTTATCTTCTACACGACCTACGATCACACCTATGGCGTCATCACGCCCTCTGGCGAGCCGCCCGCGCATGCTTATCTTGTGGCCAATGTCGGCGCGGTTGCGTTGCATGGGGATGCGCTCGATGCGCATTCCTACTCCGCCGGCCGAATCTGTCGGATCAGGATCGATTTTTCGTCGCTCGGCGTGGAATCTTCGGAGCAGATCACGGGTTCGCACCTGGTTCCATTCAACGGCATGATCGCTTCCCTTGCGGCAAGAAACGCTGCGGAATACCTGGCGGATACCGGCTTGTACGGGATCCGCAAACCGGCGTGTTTCAGCGCCGACGGCTGACCGGGAGAGGACATGAGCGGTATCCAGCTTGAAACCGAACGTCTGATCCTGCGGGTGCCGCGAATCGAGGATTTCGAGCGCTACGCCGGGTTCTTCGGCGACGAGTCCTCGCGGACCATCGGCGGCCCCCATCCCCGGGGCGATGCCTGGCGTCGCTTCCTGCAGATGCCGGGCGCCTGGCTGGTGCAGGGTTTCGGGATGTTCTCGGTGATCGAAAAATCCAGCGGCCTGTGGGTCGGGCAGGCCGGCCCCTGGCGGCCGGACGGCTGGCCGGGGACCGAGGTGGGCTACGCGTTCCACCAGGACGCGCGCGGCAAGGGATACTGCACGGAAGCGTGCGTCGCGGCCATCGATTTCGCGTTCGATGCGCTGGGCTGGGAAGACGTCATCCATTGCATCGACGAGAAGAACATCGCTTCGCAGAACGTCGCCCGGCGGCTGGGGTCGCGCAATCGCGGACGCGGCGCGCTGCCGAAGCCGCTGGACGTCCACGCCATCGACATCTGGGGCCAGACCCGCGACGAATGGCGCATCCACCGGAGTCGCTTCGCATGATCACGCTGTACGGCATGTCCGATTCCGGCAACTGCTACAAGCTGCAATTGCTGATGGCGCAGCTGGGCCGCGAGCACGTCTGGGAAGAGATCGACGTCACCCGCGGCGAGAATCTCTCGCCCGAATTCCTGGCGATGAACGACCGCGGCAAAGTGCCGGTGCTCAGGCTCGACGACGGCCGCACGATGTCGGAGTCCAACGCGATCCTCAATTACCTCGCCGAGGGCAGCGAGCTGTTGCCGGTCGATCCGTGGGAGCGCGCCAAGACCCTGCAGTGGATGTTCTTCGAGCAGTACAGCCACGAACCCTACATCGCGGTCGCGCGCTTCATTTGCCGCTATCTGCCCGTCGATCATCCGCGTCGGGCGACGCTCGATGCGCTGCGCAACTCCGGGCACGAGGCCCTGGCCGCGATGGAGCGTCACCTCGCGCGCCTGCCGTGGTTCGGCGGCGAGCGCTACACCATCGCCGACATCGCCCTGTTCGCCTACACCCACGTGGCGGAGGACGGCGGTTTCGATCTCGCCGCCTATCCGCGCGTCGAGCGCTGGATCAAGCGCGTGATGCAGCAGCCGCGCTTCGTGCCGATGCGCGCCCCGCAGGCCGATTGAATCCCTCTTCACGCAACCGGCTCCCGCGCGCGGGGGCATGAGAGTCCATTCCATGTTCGCCCAGGTTCCCACGCCCATCCCCGCCCGCATGAAGGGCCTCAATCGCGCCGAAATCTGCGACGTCAATTTCCAGGAGTTCGTGAAGGGCTGGAACGGCGTCGCGCAGCCGAAGCCGGCGCCGGGCGAAGCCGTCCTCGACGGCAGCGCGCTCGACGCGCAGGGTTTCCGCGAACTGTTCGAGTCGCAATTGATTTCGCGCCACCTCGACCTGATGGCGCGGGTGCTGCGTGTCCAGAACAAGGTTTTCTACACCATCGGTTCGTCGGGCCATGAGGGCAACGCGATGGTCGCGCGCCTGACCCGTCATACCGATCCGGCGTTCCTGCACTATCGTTCCGGCGGTTTCATGGCCGAGCGCTTCCGCAAGCTCCCCGGCATGGATCCGATCATGGACTCGGCGCTGTCGTTCGCGGCCAGCGCGGAAGATCCGGCCAGCGGCGGTCGCCACAAGGTCTGGGGCAGCAAACCGCTGTGGGTGTTGCCGCAGACCTCGACGATCGCCTCGCACCTGCCGAAGGCGCTGGGCACCGCGATCGCGATCGAGCACGCGCGCCGCATCGGCCATCAGCTGCCGATTCCGGACGACAGCATCGCGATCTGCTCGTTCGGCGATGCGTCCAGCAACCATGCCACCGCGCAGACCGCGTTCAACGCTGCGGCCTGGACCGCCTATCAGAAGCTGCCGGCCCCGGTGCTGTACGTGTGCGAGGACAACGGCATCGGCATTTCGGTGAAGACGCCGGACGGCTGGGTCGCGCGCAATTACAAGCATCGCGAGGATCTCGACTATTTCTACGCCGACGGCCTCGATCTGGCCGGCGGTTACGCGCAGGTGCAGGCCGCGGTGGAGCACTGCCGCCGCACCCGTCGTCCGACCTTCCTGCATCTGCGCACCACGCGCATCATGGGCCACGCCGGCACCGACTTCGAGATCGAATGGCGCAACATCGAGGAGCTGTGCGCCGTCGAAGCGACCGATCCGCTGCTGCGCAGCGCAGCGATCGCGCTCGAATCCGGGCTGATGTCGAAGGACGAGGTGCTCGCGCTCTACGAGGCCACGCGGAAGAAGTGTTTCGAGGCCGCCGAAGACGCCGACAAGCGTCCGCGCCTGACCACGCTCGAGGACGTGATGAAGCCGCTGGCGCCGTACACGCCGGACAAGGTCAAGGCCGAAGCCGAGCGTTTCGACTACGCGGACAGGCGCGCCGAGATCTTCGGCGGCGACGCGAAACTGCCGGAGAAGCAGCCGGCCAAGCATCTCGCGATCCAGATCAATCAGGCGTTGCACGACCTGTTCGTCAAATATCCCGAGTCGATGCTGTTCGGCGAGGACGTCGCGCAGAAGGGCGGCGTGTACACGGTCACCAAGGGCCTGCACAAGGCGTTCGGGCCGAAACGGATCTTCAACACCCTGCTCGACGAGACCGTGATCCTCGGTCTCGCGCAGGGCTACGCCAACATGGGCATGTTGCCGCTCCCCGAGATCCAGTACCTCGCGTATTTCCACAACGCCTGCGATCAGATCCGCGGCGAAGCCGCATCGCTGCAGTTCTTCAGCAACGGCCAGTACCGCAATCCGATGGTGATGCGCATCGCCTCCCTCGGCTACCAGCGCGGTTTCGGCGGCCATTTCCACAACGACAACTCGATCACCGCGCTGCGCGATATCCCGGGCCTGGTCGTCGGTTGCCCGTCGCGCGGCGACGACGCGGCGACGATGCTGCGTACGCTGATGGCGCTCGCGAAGGTCGACGGCCGCGTCTGCGCCTTTCTCGAGCCGATCGCGCTGTACATGACCAAGGATCTGTACGAGGCCGGCGACGGTCTGTGGCTGACCGAATACCCGTCGCCGGAGCAGGCGATGACGCTGGGCGAGGGCCGCGTGTACGGGGAGGGGGACGATCTCGCGATCTTCACCTTCGGCAATGGCGTGCCGATGAGTCTGCGCGCCGCCCGGGCCATCGAGAAGAAACACGGCTGGAAGGTGCGCGTGATCGACCTGCGCTGGCTGGTCCCGCTCAACGACGCCTTCATCCGCGCACAGGCCGCGAGCGCCAGACGCATCCTGGTCGTCGACGAGGGCCGCCGCAGCGCCGGGGTGGGCGAGGGCATCATCACCGCGGTGGTCGAGGGCGGCCATGGCGATACGCCGCTCCGGCGGGTGGTCGGTGCCGATACCTTCACCCCGCTGGCCGGCGCGGCCTTCCTGGTGATCCCGTCGGACGAGGACATCGTCGCGGCGGCCGATGCCCTGGCCTGACCGGTGGCCCAGGCCGGGTGAGTTGTCGCCGGAGGCGGTTCGGGCTATGTTCGCGGGACGTACGGGGCCGGTTCGCCGCGCCCCTGCCGGACAGGGTCTTCCGAGGAGGATGGACGGATGAGCAACGAGAACAAACCGGCGACGGTCAACGACCTTTCGCCCCAGGATCAGTTCAAGCATTCGCAGATCGAGGCCAAGGTGCGCGAACTGCACGCCCAGATCGGCCAGGACTACGACGGCAACGGCGAGCGCGTGGCCGCCGGCCTGCTCGAACGCTACAAGGCCGCCGGGCTCAAGGGCGACGTCAGCGGGGTTTATCTCAGCCAGGCCAACGCCTACGTCAAGAACGGCGAGAACATCATCGGCGTCGTCGGCGACCGCAACGACCCGGCCAACCAGACGTTCCACGGCCGCTCCGCGGATCTGATCGCGACCCCCCAGCACGTGAGTTTCGAGCGCACCATCGAGCTCGATCGCCAGCAGCAGTTCGACCTGCAGCGGCAGCAGACCCAGCAACAGACGCAGCAGGCGACCCGCGACCAGGAGTCGATGGATCGCGGCTCGCGCTCGCTGCTCTGAGTCGGGGGGCGGCCGGTCTCAGTCGATCCGGTCGTCCCGAAACGACGCGAAGCGCCAGAAAGCCCCGCCCCCGGCGGGGCTTTCGTCGTTGCGGAGGGCGGTATCGCGCAGTTCGAGCGGGACTACCGCCAGGGCGGTGTCGCCGGCGGTCGACACCACGGTCCCGGCCTCGGTGCCGTCGGCCATCGCCAGCGTTTCGCCCGGACCGAGCGGTGCGGCGCTGCGCACCAGGGCGAGTCCGCGCTTGGCCTGGCCGAGGAAATGCGTCCGGGCGACGATTTCCTGCCCGGGGTAGCAGCCCTTGCGGACGCTGTAGGCGCCGAGCCGCTCCAGCGACAGCTGCTGCGGAGTCCACTGTTCCGCTTGGGACGCGTCCAGCCGGGGCCAGCCGCGTTCGAGATCCGCGCGTCGCCAGTGCGTCAACGCGTCCGCATCCGTCGGGGCATCCGCCGTCGGGCCGATCCGCAGGCTGCGACCGGCACGACCGGCGTCCGCGCTGTCGGAGGGGCCGAGTTCGCCCAGATCCAGTTCGATCGCCGTTCCCGGATCGCCGGCCCAATGGTCGCCGGACGCGAGGTCGGAGGCGCGCAGGCGCCCGGCGATGCGCAGATCGTCGCGCGCCGCGATCGCGACCTTGCTGCGGAACACGAAGCGTCGCAGCCGTTCGACCAGCGCCCCGGCGTCGGCATCGGGCACGACCAGCCAGAGGGTCTGCGCGTCCACCCGGAGTACCAGGAACAGCGCGATCACGCGGCCCTTGGGCGTCAGCCAGCCGTTCCGGTGCCAGCGACCATCGGCGAGCGCGGCCACGTCGTTCATCGTCTGGGCCTGGGCGAAGGCCACCGCGTCGCGGCCCTCCAGCGAGATCAGACGATGGTCTGAGAGCGAAAACCAGTGCGCGAAGGGCGGTTGCGGGTTGTCCGGCATGGGGGCGGGACTTAAACTTGTGGGTTCAGGAATCACACCATGATAGGCGAAACCGTTCTCATTCCCGAACCGCGTCCGGAACTGCATCCGAAAGCCTCCTCGGAGTCGTATCGGGAGTCGCTTCCGGAACCGTCGAAGACCGAAGACGGGCAGGGCCCGGCGCCGGCCGCGACGCCGACGCCCGCGCCGCGCGAGATCGGCGGTCGCGACGGCCCGGATCCCACGCGCTACGGCGATTGGGAAAAGAACGGTCGCTGCATCGACTTCTGAAACGCACGCTTGAAACCCACGCCCCTCCGGTTTTCTCCCGCGGTCCCACTCCGAATCCCAGGCGCAAGAGCATGACCCAACGCGCACGTCCCCTGTCGCCGCATCTGCAGATCTATCGCAAACAGATCACCAGCGTGATGTCGATCCTGCATCGCATCAGCGGCATCGTCCTTTCCTTCGGCGCGTTCGTGCTGGCCTGGTGGCTGTTGGCGGTGGCGCAGGGCGGCGACGCCTACGCCCGTGCCGCCGAATGCCTGGCTTCGCCGTTGGGCAAGCTCGCGTTGTTCGGGTTCTCGCTCGCGCTGGTCTACCACCTGCTCAACGGCATCCGCCACCTGCTGTGGGACGCGGGCTGGGGCTTCCAGATCCCGCAGGTCTACCGCTCAGGCTATACGGTGGTCGCGTTGACCTTCGTGTTCACGGTTGCGATCTGGTTCTTCGCATTGCGGGGTGGCGCATGAGCACTTCGCCCACCCGCGATTTCCGTACGCCCGTCGGCCGCGCCCGCGGCCTCGGTTCCGCCAAATCCGGCACCGGCCATTTCTGGTGGCAGCGCGTCACCGCCGTGTTCCTCGCCCTTCTGGCGCCCTGGATCCTCGGCATGCTGGTGGCGCTGGTCGGCGCCGACCATGCCCACGTCCAGGCGACCCTCGCCAAGCCCGTCAATGCGATCGCGCTCGCGCTGTTCGCGATCAGCCTGTTCTGGCACGCGAAGCTCGGCCTGCAGGTGGTGATCGAGGATTACTTCCATCATCGTCCGACCGAACTGCTGCTGCAGTTGCTGGTCACCTTCGCCTGCGCCGCCGGCGTGCTCGCTTCCCTCTACGCGATCGGCCGGATCGCGCTTCTGGCCTGAGTCTCATGACTGCCTACAAGTCCGACGCTTACAAAATCACCGAACACAAGTACGACATGGTCGTGGTCGGCGCCGGCGGCGCCGGCCTGCGCGCGACCTTCGGCCTCGCCCACAAGGGCCTGCAGACGGCGTGCCTGACCAAGGTCTTCCCGACCCGTTCGCACACCGTCGCCGCGCAGGGCGGCATTTCGGCCGCGCTGGGCAACATGGGCGAAGACGACTGGCGCTTCCACTTCTACGACACCATCAAGGGGTCGGACTGGCTGGGCGACCAGGACGCGATCGAGTACATGTGCCGCGAGGCCATCCCGGCGATCATCGAACTCGAGCACCAGGGCGTCCCCTTCTCGCGCACCGAGGACGGCAAGATCTATCAGCGCCCGTTCGGCGGCATGACCACGCACTACGGCAAGGGCATCGCCCAGCGTACCTGCGCCGCCGCCGACCGTACCGGCCACGCGATCCTGCACACGCTGTACCAGCAGTCGCTGAAGCACGACGCGCGCTTCTTCATCGAATACTTCGCGCTCGACCTGATCATGGACGAGGAGGGCGTCTGCCGCGGCGTGCTCGCGCTGGACATGGCCGAAGGCACGCTGCACCTGTTCCGCGCCCAGGGCGTGGTGCTGGCCACCGGCGGCTACGGCCGCGCCTATTTCTCGGCGACCTCGGCGCACACCTGCACCGGCGACGGCGGCGGCATGGCCCTGCGCGCCGGCCTCGGCATGCAGGACATGGAATTCGTGCAGTTCCACCCGACCGGCATCTACGGCGCGGGCTGTCTGATCACCGAAGGCGTGCGCGGCGAAGGCGGCATCCTGCGCAACAACAAGGGCGAGCGTTTCATGGAGCGCTACGCGCCGAACGCCAAGGACCTCGCCTCGCGCGATGTCGTTTCGCGTTCGATGACCCTGGAAATCCGCGAAGGTCGCGGCGTCGGCGAGCATGGCGATCATATCCACCTCGACCTGACCCATCTCAATCCCGCCGACATCCACGAGAAGCTGCCCGGCATCGCCGAAAGCGCGCGCATTTTCGCCGGCGTCGACGTGACCAAGCAGCCGATCCCGGTGATCCCGACCGTTCACTACAACATGGGCGGCATCCCGACCAATTATCACGGCGAAGTCGTGCAGTTGAAGAACGGCGATCCGGACGCGGTCGTCCCGGGCCTGTACGCGATCGGCGAGGCCGCCTGCGTCTCGGTGCACGGCGCGAACCGCCTCGGCTCCAATTCGCTGCTCGACCTCGTGGTCTTCGGCCGCGCGGTCGCCAACCGTTGCGCCGAGACCATCCGCCCGGGCGCGCCGCACAAGACCCTGGCCGCCGACGTCTGCGACAAGTCGCTGGCCAACCTCGACAAGCTGCGCCATGCCAATGGCGGCACGGCGACCGCGGACCTGCGCCTGCGCATGCAGCGCACGATGCAGGAGGACGCGGCGGTGTTCCGCACGCCGGACGGCCTCGCGCGCGGCGTCGACCGCATCCGCGAGTGCGTGAAGGGGTTCGAGGACATCCGCGTCAGCGATCGTTCGCTGGTCTGGAATTCCGACCTGATCGAGACGCTCGAACTGCAGAACCTGCTCGGTCAGGCGCTCGTCACCATCGTCTCGGCCGAAAACCGCAAGGAATCCCGCGGCGCCCAGGCCCGCGAGGACTTCTGGGAGAAGGACGAGCAGGGCAACCTGGCCGAGAACGGTCTGCGCGACGACCAGAACTGGCTCAAGCACACGCTGTGCTGGGCGGACGAAGCGGGCAATACCCGCCTCGATTACCGCCCCGTGCATCTGTACACGCTGAGCGGCGACGTCGAAGCGGTCCCGCCGAAGAAGCGCACTTACTAACCCGCGCGCGGGGCCCTGCGGCTCCGCACGCAATCCGGATCAGATCATGGCCGAGTTCACCCTTCCCAAGAATTCCAAGGTCCACAAGGGCAAGCGCTTCTCCGCGCCGTCGGGCGCGAAGCGCGTCCGCGAATTCAAGATCTATCGCTGGAATCCGGACGACGGCGAGAATCCGCGCACCGATACCTACGAGGTCGATCTGGATACCTGCGGTCCGATGGTTCTGGACGCGCTCATCAAGATCAAGAACGAGATCGACCCGACGCTGACCTTCCGCCGCTCCTGTCGCGAAGGCATCTGCGGTTCGTGCGCGATGAACATCGACGGCACCAACACGCTGGCCTGCACGAAGGCGATCGACGACTGCGGCAAGCGGGAAGTGCCGATCTATCCGCTGCCGCACATGCCGGTGATCAAGGATCTGGTGCCGGACCTGACGCACTTCTACGCGCAGTACGCGTCGATCAAGCCTTGGATCCGCACCCAGACCCCGCCGCCGCCGGACAAGGAGCGGCTGCAGTCCAAGGAAGACCGCGCGAAGCTCGACGGCCTGTACGAATGCATTCTCTGCGCCTGCTGCAGCACCAGCTGCCCGAGCTACTGGTGGAACGGCGACCGCTACCTCGGTCCGGCGATCCTGCTCCAGGCCTATCGCTGGATCATCGACAGCCGCGACGAAGACACCGGCGCGCGACTGGACGACCTGGAAGATCCGTTCAAGCTCTATCGCTGCCACACGATCATGAACTGCGCGCGCACCTGTCCGAAGGGCCTGAATCCCGCGCAGGCCATCGGCGAAATCAAGCGACTGATGCTGGCGCGCCAGGTCTGATGCGCGCAGCGCTCCCGATCCTCGCGCTGTGCGTGGCGGCCTTCGCCGCGTCGGCGCGCGCGCAGGATGCGCCGGCGTCCGTCGATACCGAGGAAGCGTCGATGGCGCCGATCGACGAGCTGCTGGCTGCGACCCGGGTCGGCGAGCATTACGACAAGTTCTTCGGATTGCTGTTCGCGGAGCCGCTGCCGGCGGGTGCCGGCTCCGATGCGTTCGCCGATCAGCAACTGCTGCGCCGGGTGTTCGAGCGGTCGCCGTGGCGTCGCATCGGCGACGAGTGGCGCAAGGCGCTCGCGGAACGGATCTCGCCGCGGCAGGCCAAGGCGATCGTCGCGTTCTATCGCAGCGATGCCGGGAGCGCGCTCCAGCGCTGTTTCGACGCGGCACGAACGCCGGGCGAGATGATCGACTGCGAGAACGGCGTCGAAGGCCCGCATGCCGGGGCGATCGCCGAGTACATGCGTTCCGAGGAAGGGGGCGCATTCAAGCGCGGCATGACCGAGATCGTCGATCTGCTGATGCCGGTGGCCCTGCGCCGGACGCTGACCGAGGACCCCGCGCTCGCCGCGGACGTCGCGACGATGTGCCGGCGGCGCGCTCGACTGCCGGTCTGCTCCGCGCTGCCCTCCTCACCGGGCGGCGAGCCTGCGCCCTGATCGCAACGAAACCGTCGTTCCTTCGGAATCCCCCACCATGACCGACACCCGGATCTTCCTGCCCGCGCTCGCGATGGTCGCGCTGACCTTCGTGGTGCTCATCGTGATGTTCCGCCGCCGCGTCGCGCAGATGAAGCGCGACCGGATCCGCCCGCAGACGGTCGCGACCTCCATCGACGCCGCGACCCATTTCACCGACGTCGCGCCGGCGGACAATTTCCGCAATCTGTTCGAAATGCCGGTGCTGTTCTACCTCGCGCTGCTGGTCGCGGCGCAGACCGGACAGACCGGCGCGCTCGTGCTCGGCCTGGCCTGGGCCTACGTCGCCGCGCGCGTCGCGCACAGCTGGATCCATTGCACCTACAACCGGGTGATGCATCGCTTCCGCGCCTACGTGCTCAGCGTGGTCGCGCTGCTCGCGCTGTGGGCGGTCCTCGGCTACGGGTTGATCGCCGGATGAGCGAAGCCGAAGCCGCGACCCTGCAACGATTGCGCTGGCGCAGCCGGCGCGGCATGCGCGAACTGGACCAGTTGTTCGGCCGCTATCTCGACCGCGTCTGGCCGGGGGCGTCCGCCGCCGAACGCGACACCTTCGAACGCCTGCTGGCCTGCGAGGACGACCGCCTGTGGCGCTGGTTCCTCGGCTACGACGTCCCCGACGATTCCGAACTGCATGCGCTCGTCGAACGCATCCGCGCCCTGCCGGTTTGAGTGGCGCCCGTCGCGCTGGCCGATCGCCGGCTTGTCGGCGCTGGCGGCGTTCGCGCCGTGCGCGGTCCTGCTCTCGGACATGCCCGGCATCGCGGCCTGGCCGGTGGCCGTGGCGGCATTCTGCGTGGGGTTCTGGCTGGCGCGACGCGAAGCCCTGCAGCCGCCGTGCGCGATCGTGATCGATAGTGCGGGTGCGGCGACGGTGGACGGAGCGCCGGTGGACGAGTTCGACGTCGATTGGCGCGGGCCGCTGGCCTTCCTGTCCTGGCGCGACCGCGAGGGCAGGGCGCATCGGCGCAGCCTGTGGCCGGATACCCTCGCACCCGCGCTCCGGCGTGAATTGAGGCTGGCCGCATCCCGCGACGATGCTGGGCGCCGGCCCGGCCCGATGGCACCATAACCCGGTCCGCGCCGCAGGTTCCCATGTTCAAACCGCTCCCCGTCGCCATCGGCCTGCGTTATCTGCGCGCCAAACGCCGCAACGGCTTCATTTCCTTCATTTCGCTGGCGTCGATGCTGGGCATCGCGCTCGGCGTCGCCGCGCTGATCACCACGCTCGCCGTGATGAGCGGCTTCCAGCGCGAAATCCGCGACCGCATGCTGCAGATGGCCGCGCACGCCACGGTGATCGCCGACGGCGAGCCGCTGCAGGGCTGGGCGGGCGCCATCGTCGAGGCCCGGCGCGATCCTCGGATCGCCGGCGCCGCGCCGTACATCGAACGCCCGGTGATGCTGCAGGGGCCGCGCGAGGAGGGCGCGCTGCTGCGCGGCGTCGACCCCGCGCGCGAACGCGAGGTGTCGTTGCTCGCCGACAAGATGGTCGACGGCACCTCGCTCGATTCCCTGACGCCCGGCGCCTTCAACATCGTGCTCGGCCGCGAACTCGCGCTCTGGCTCGGCGTGAGCGTCGGCGACACGGTGATCGTCTATACCCCGGAGTTCCAGAGCACGCCGCTCGGCGCGGTCCCGCAGATGAAGCGGTTCACGGTGACCGGGCTGTTCGAGGCGGGGCATCAGGAATTCGACCGGGGCCTCGCCGTGATCCATCTCGCCGACGCCCAGCGCCTGCTGCGCATGGGCGAGGGCGTCACCGGCGTACGCCTGAAGATGCACGACATGGACGACGCCTCCGCGGTGTCGCGCGATCTCGCCGGTCGCCTGTTGTCGCTGGAGCACCAGTTCTACCGGGTCAGCGACTGGTCGCGCGAGAACGCCAACATGTTCCGTGCCCTCAAGCTGGAGAAGACGATGATGGCGATCCTGCTGTCGCTGATCATCCTGATGGGCGCCTTCACGCTGGTGAATTCGCAGGTGATGCTGGTCACCGACAAACAGGCCGACATCGCGATCCTGCGCACCCTGGGGCTCACGCCGCGCGGGGTGATGCAGGTGTTCATGGTCCAGGGTTCGATGATCGGCATCATCGGCACGGTCTCCGGCGTCGTCGCCGGGGTGCTGCTCACGCTCAACCTCGAGCGTTTGCTGAAACTGATCGAGCGCACGTTCGAAGTGGTGCTCTTGCCCGAGGACGTGTACTACATCACCGGGCTGCCGACCGAACTCAAGGCGTTCGATGTCGGCGCGATCGCGTCGGCCGCGCTGATCTTGGCCTTTCTGGCCACGCTCTATCCGGCCTGGCGGGCGGCGAGGACCGCACCGGCGGAGGCTTTGCGCTATGAATGACACCCGCATTCGCGACGGCCTCGGCGAGCGCGATCGCGAACCCGCGCAGGACGAGGCGGTGCTCCGCGCGGAGGGTCTGGCGATGACCTATGCGGAGGGTCGCCTGCGCACGCCGGTCTTCGAAGGACTGGATCTTGAGGTCCGTGCCGGCGAGACCGTCGCCATCGTCGGCGCTTCCGGCGCGGGCAAGAGCACGTTGCTGCATCTGCTCGGCGGTCTCGATCGGCCGACGGCCGGAGAGGTCTACGTCGCCGGCCGGATGATGAGCGCCCTCTCGGACGCCGATCGCGGTCGATTGCGCAACGCTGCGCTCGGATTCGTCTACCAGTTCCACCATCTGCTCCCCGAATTCACCGCGCTCGAGAACGTGATGCTGCCGGTGCTGCTCAATGGCGCGAGCACCGCGGACGCCGCGCGCCGCGCCGGGACCTTGCTCGAATCGGTGGGGCTCGGCCACCGCCTGGAGCACAAACCCGGCGAGTTGTCCGGCGGCGAACGACAGCGTGCCGCGGTCGCGCGCGCGCTGGTCAACCGCCCGGCCTGCGTGCTCGGCGACGAGCCCACCGGCAATCTCGACGAGAAGACCGCGTCGGCCGTGTTCGAGTTGATGCTCGGCCTCAATCGGGAGCATCGGACGAGTCTGGTGCTGGTCACCCACGACATGCGCCTGGCCCGCCGACTGGATCGGGTGCTCGAACTGCACGACGGTCGCCTGCGGCCGCTGGCCTGAGCGTCGAGAGACGCGACGCGGAAAGGCCGCCTCGCGGCGGGCATCCGTGCGACATCGCGCACGGTTCGGCGATTCCTCGTGGATGAACGGGCCCCCGAAGCGCACCATTCGGGACTTTCCGGATGCGGAGACTGGGATTCCTTGACCAGTCGTGGCGGATCGGGCTATGTTCCCCAAACGCAGCCTAGGGACCAGTTCCGGGCTGTCGGCCCTGCGGACCCCGTATCGGTACGCGGACGCCGGGGGAGTTGTAACACCGGGTTGAAACAATCAAGGACGCCGCAGCGGTTCGCAGCATTGCAACGGCCGACGGCGATGATCGGCGCGAGGAGGGGGCCTGATCTGTCGTGACAACAGGGAATCCGTCAAGTCGTGGCCGGCCGATCCGTGTCCGGTGCCCAATTCCAGTGATCTCCCCGCCGGAGTCGCCGCATCGCGTGCGATCGGCGGTCTTCGCCGCGAGGTCTTCTCGCATGCGGGCTCGTCCCGCCTGCCGCGACTTCGCGGCCGCCGCAATGCATGAAGCCCAAGCTTCACTCTCTTCCTCCGATCTCTTTCCGGGTGGCGCGTGAAATATCCAATCTCGATCCTGTCCAAGTTCCTGTTCGCAGCCGCGCTCGCGGTCGTCCTGTCCGCCTGCGCCACGCGACCCGCCCCCGATTTCGGCGGTCGCTGGAAAAACGTCAACCGCTTCTCCGAAGAGACCCAGGCGATCCCGCTGCAGGAGGCGTACCTCTTCTACGCTTCGCCGATGGACGGCACGCTCAAGAACATGCTCGAGCGCTGGGCCGACGACTCCAACATGGTCCTGACCTACCGTCACCCGATGGACTACACCCTCTACGCCGCGGTCGCGGACATCCGCACGCCGAGCCTGCAGGAGGCGCTGTCGCAGCTCAACGCGGCGTACTCCTCGCAGCAGGTGTCGATCGGCGTCAGCGGCAACGAGATCGTCGTCCGCATCGCGTCCGGCGAAGCCGCCGGGGGCACCGGTCGCTGACCGTCCCCGCGCCGCGCGACGAACCTGCACGCGCAGGTCCGTCGCCGGGATGCGACAAACCGCAAACCTCCTCCTCTTTCGGGATACGGCTCCAGAATGTTCGGCAAGAAGAAAGACTCGCCACAGATCGAAAACACCGCCGCGAAGGGCATCAACTTCGAGGTCACGATCGCCGATATCGCGCGTCGCAGCGAAAAGCGCGCGTGGATGATCGCGTGGACCTGCATCTTCATCGTCCTGGTCATGCTCGGCGGCTTCGTCTACATCCTTCCGCTGAAGAAGGAAGTGCCCTACCTGATCATGGCCGATGCGTTCACCGGTCAGGCCACGGTCGCGACCCTTCGCGGCGATTTCAGCAGCCCCAACAGCATCACCCAGAGCGAGGCGCTCAACCGCGCCAACGTCGCCCAGTACATCACCGCGCGCGAGTCGTTCGACGTCGCGATGATGAACCTGCGCGACTGGGATCTGGTCAACGTGATGTCCTCGCCCAACGTGCGCAACGGGTATGCCGCCATCCACGCCGGCAACAACCCCGACAGCCCGTTCAAGAAATACGGCAAGGAGCGCGCGGTGCGGGTGAAGATCCTCAGCGTGCAGCTCGACCGCACGGGACAGGGCGAAACGGCACGCAACAGCGCCACCGTACGCTTCCAGCGCGTCGAGTACGACAAGAAGACCGGCGACACCAAGCCGATCGACAGCAAGATCGCCCGCCTCGAGTACACCTACAAGGCGAACCTGGCGATGGACGAGAAGCAGCGGTACAACAACCCGCTCGGCTTCCAGGTCACCGAATACACCGTGGACAACGACTTCGCGGCGTCGCCGCCGGTCGAGAACCCGGTATCGGCGCAGCCGCAGGCGGGTTATCCGGTGCAGCCGGGCGCCCAGCCCTATCCGGGTCAGGTCGTGCCGGGTCAGGCGGTGCCGGGTCAGGTCCTTCCGGGCCAGGCCGTGCCGGGACAAGCGGTTCCGGGCCAGGCGATTCCCGGGCAGCCCGTCCCCGGCCAACCCGTTCAGGGCGCGGCGCCGGCGGGTCAGGTCTATCCGGCGGCCCCCAACTTCGGTCCGCCCGGCACCGCCGCGCCGGCCCAGTACCCCGCCGGCACCGTTCCGGCCCAACCGCAGGTTCCGGCCCAGCAGGCCCCCAATCAAGTCAATGGAGTAGGCAACAGATGAGTCGTTTGCAACGCTCTTGCTATGCGGTCCTGCTGTGCGCACTGGCGTCCCTGGCGCCCGTCGTGCCGGCGTTCGCGCAGGTCATCGTCGAGTACGAATACGAACCCGACCGCATCTATGAAGTCCGCACCGGTCTGGGCATCACCACCCAGATCGAGCTGAGTCCGAGCGAGGAGATCCTCGACTACAGCACCGGCTTCAATTCCGGTTGGGAACTCAACCGTCGCGACAACGTCTTCTATCTGAAGCCGAAGAACGTGGACGTGGACACCAACATGATGGTGCGCACGGCTACCCATTCGTATCTGTTCGAACTGAAGGTCGTGGCCACCGATTGGACCGCGCTGGAACAGGCCAAGCGCGCCGGCGTCCACTACAAGATCGCCTTCAGCTATCCCAACAACACGGTGTTCTCGGCCGCCGCGGCCGCCGAGGCGAAGGGCGGTCCCAAACCGCGTCAGAGCGAGATCGACACCGAGCTGGACAAGGATCGCGCGTATTACTTCGACTATTCCTACTCGACACGCACCAAGAACAAGTGGCTGGTGCCGGTGAACGTCTACGACGACGGCCAGTTCACCTACATCCGGTTCGCCAACGTCAATCGTTTCCCCACCGGCGACTTTCCGGCCGTGTTCGGCCGCCAGCGCGAAGGCGGGGAGGACTTCCTGGTGAACACCACCGTCGAGGAGAACACCCTCGTCGTGCACGGTACCTATCCCTTCCTGGTCATCCGTCACGGGAAGAACGTCGTCGGCCTGCGTAGGAACAAGCAAAAGTGAACCAGAATCTCCCGCCGAATCCGCCGGGACAGTCCGGCGACTACTCCTCTGGTCAGGGCTACGATCCCAACGCCCAGGGGAACAACCCCTACTACGCCGCGCAACAGCAACAGCCGCAGTCGCAGCCGAATCTCGACGCTGGCGCGCCGCACCTGAAATCGGCCGAATCGCAGAAGATCAACCGCAAGGTCGTGCTGATGCTGGCGGCGATCGTCGGCATCCTGATCCTGATGACCCTGCTCGTGCTGAAGAACGCGTCTTCCGACAAGGAAGACGAGGTCAAGAAGCCGCGCGAGGAAAAGGTCGTCATCCCCGATCTGCCGAAGGGCGCAGGCCAGCCCGGCGGTCCGGACTTCGCCGAGCTTCCGCCCGAGCCGCAACCGGTTCCCGTGCAGGAACTGCCGCCGCTGCCGCCGCCGGAAGATACCCAGCGTCAGGCCGATCGGCGTTCCGACCGCGACGACACCCGCGACATGGGGCCGCCCGAACCCCAGGGCCCGACCCTGGTCGAGCGCCGCATGGGCATGACCGACAGCGGACGCGGCGGCAGCCGCGGCTCGGGTGCCGGCGGCCCGGACGATCCGGTCCTGAACGCAATGCTCGAGAACATGCGCGCCGCGCAGCAGGGCGGCGCTCCCGCCCAGCAGGCGGGTCAGGCCCGAGACGGCGGCAGCAAGGTCAGCATCGCGCAGTACCTGCGCAATCCCGACACGCTGCTGGTCCGCGGCACCTACATCCGCTGCGTGCTCGAAACCCGCATCATCACCGACGTCGACGGGTTCACGTCCTGCATCGTCACCGAACCGGTGTACTCGATCAACGGCCGCCGCCTGCTGCTGCCGAAGGGCTCGAAGGCGCTGGGCCGCTATCAGGGCGAGCCGAAGGGCCCGCGCGTCGCCGTCGTCTGGGACCGCATCACCACGCCGACCGGTCTGGATGTGGTGCTGGAAGGTCCGGGCGTCGACAACCTCGGCGGGGCCGGCCATCCGGGCGATTACAACGGCCACTGGTTCAGCAAGATGAGCTCGGCCCTGATGATCAGTCTCATCAGCGACGCCTTCAAATACTACGCGGCCGAGGAAGGTCCCCAGACCGACTCGGTGACGACCGGCGGCAACATCGTGACCCAGCCGTTCGAGAGCAACACCGCGAAGACGATGGAGCGTCTGGCCAATCAGGCGTTGAACAAGGCGATGTCGCGTCCGGCCACCGTCACCATCAACCAGGGTACGGTACTGAACATCTACGTCGCGCAGGACGTCGATTTCTCCGGCGTGATCGCGCGCCGCTGATCGACCCGACGCCAGCCGGAATGCGGTCCTTCGGGCCCGTTCCGGCACAGGGTCCGGCCGATGGCCGGGCCTTCCCCGACGGATCGCGCGCAGGCGCGGTCCGTCTCGTCTTGGCGGCGACGCCGCCCGCTTCCAGCCACGAGTCCCGCTCTCCATGGATATCGACAATTCACCCATCGCCAACGTTTCCAACGACTTCCTGGAATACCAGTACGCGGTGCTCGGCATCCTCGAGTACATGACCTCGCCGGAAGTCACCGAAATCTGCATCAACCGGCCGGGGGAGCTGTACCTGGAAACGACCAAGGGCTGGCAGCACATCGAAGTGCCGTCGCTCACCTTCGATCGCGCACGGCAGTTCTGCACCGCGGTGGTGAACGAGAGCAACACCGGCCAGCGGATCACCGACGTCGATCCGGTGGTGTCGTTGACCTTCCCGACCGGACAGCGCGCACAGTTCGTGATCCCGCC
This sequence comes from Pseudomonadota bacterium, assembly GCA_049324395.1. GTDB lineage: Bacteria > Pseudomonadota > Gammaproteobacteria > Xanthomonadales > Xanthomonadaceae > Lysobacter_I. Next base: position 239,188 of record JBMOOY010000029.1, on the reverse strand, counting down.
CGCCTGCGACGCCGGCAAGGTCTCGATCACGATCCGTCTGCCCGCCAAGAAGAATTTCACCCTGCAGAGCTACGAGGAAAGCGGCTTCTTCAAGCAGATCCTCGAAGGCGCGCCGGAGATCGGCGATCACGACAAGGAATTGCTGGAACTGCGCGCCGAGCGCAACTACGCCGAGTTCTTCAAGAAAGCGGTGCTCTACAAGAAGAACGTCGTCGTCGCCGGCGCCACCGGCAGCGGCAAGACCACGTTCATGAAGTCGCTGGTCGGCCACATCCCGCACGAAGAGCGGCTGGTGACCATCGAAGACGCCCGCGAACTGTTCATCGAGCAACCGAACATCGTCCACCTGCTGTATTCGAAGGGCGGACAGAGCGCGAGCAACGTCACCGCGAAGAGCTGCATGGAGGCGTGCCTCCGCATGAAACCGGACCGCATCATCCTGGCCGAGTTGCGCGGCGACGAGGCCTTCTACTTCATCCGCAACTGCGCGTCGGGTCACCCCGGTTCGATCACCAGTTGCCACGCCGGCAGCACCGCCCAGACCTGGGATCAGCTCGCGCTGATGGTGAAGGCGTCGAACGAAGGTTCGGGCCTCGAATTCTCGGTCATCAAGCGGCTGCTCATGCTCACCATCGACATCGTCGTGCACATCAAGGCGCACGCGGGCCGACGCTACATCACCGGCATCGACTACGATCCGCGGCGATCGCTCGGTCTCGCCGGCGGCGAATGAGCCGCACGCGGTCGATTCAATAGCGGCGTTCGCGCAGCGACGCGACGCCGTCGGGTCCGATCCGGATCTCCATCCAGCGGTCGAATTCGTCTTCGCGCATCGGCGCGACCGGACACGCGCACAGCGCCGCGGCGATCGCGGGTGCGGTATTGCTGTGGCCGACGACCAGCACCGTGCCGTCAGGATGGGTGCGGCGCAGGGTCGCAGCGAATTCTGCGGCCGGCATCGCCGCGTCGTAGGTCGCGACGGCGATGCCGTGCCTGCCGGCGGCGGGGGCGGCTGTCGCCCGGGTGCGCCGATAGGCGGTGGCGTAGGTCGCGCGCAGCGGCGCATCGGCGAGCGTGTCCGCGACGCGTTCCGCGCGCGCGCGGCCGGCATCGCTGAGCGATGGATCCTTCGGGTCGTCGACGGCCTTTTCGGCATGCCGCAGGACGACGACCGTGAGCGGAGGCGACGCCGGGTTCAACGATGCGCAACCCGCGAGCGCGAGCGACAGCAGGCATGCGAACGGCGGGAATCGACGGGTCATGCGCCGGGCCTCAGGGTCGTGAGCAGCGCGCGCGCTGCGCGGATGCGGGTCTCCGCGTCGGGAAGATCGAGCGTGATCCGCATTTTGTCGGGGCCGTCCATCCGGTAGTGCTTCGGCTGACCCTGGATCAGACGGATCACCGACATCGGATCGACGTTGGGTTTCTCGACGAACTGGATGCGTCCGCCGCCGACGCCAAGATCGAGTTTGCGGATGCCGAGCGCGGTGGCGTCGAGCTTGAGTTCGGCGGTGGCGAACAGATGTTTCGCCGGGTCCGGCAACAGGCCGAAGCGGTCGATCATCTCCACCTGCAATTCGCGCAACCGCTCCGCATCGCGCGCGCCGCTGATCCGCTTGTAGAGCGTCAGCCGCGTATGCACGTCGGGCAGGTAATCGTCGGGAATCAGCGTCGGCAGGTTCAATTCGACCTCGGCGCCGCGCTGTTCGTCGAGTTCCATGCCCAGCGCATCGACGCCCGGCATGCGCCCCTGGCGGATGCTGCGCACGGCGCGTTCGAGCAGTTCGGTGTAGAGCGAGAATCCGACCTCGGCCATCTGCCCGCTCTGGTCCTCGCCGAGCAGTTCGCCGGCGCCGCGGATTTCCAGGTCGTGCGTCGAGAGGGTGAAGCCGGCGCCGAGTTCGTCCATCGAGGCGATCGCGTCCAGGCGCTTGCGCGCGTCGGCGGTGATGCTGCGTCCGTCCGGTATCACGAGGTAGGCGTAGGCGCGATGGTGCGAGCGGCCGACGCGTCCGCGCAACTGGTGCAGCTGCGCCAGGCCGAATTTGTCGGCGCGGTTGATGACGATGGTGTTGGCGTTGGGGATGTCGATGCCGGACTCGATGATCGTCGAGCAGAGCAGCACGTTGAAGCGCTGCTTGTGGAAGTCGAGCATCACCCGCTCGAGGTCGCGCTCGGGCATCTGGCCGTGCGCGATGCCGATCCGCGCTTCCGGTACCAGCGCTTCGAGCTCGCGCTGCATGCGCCCGATGCTTTCGACGTCGTTGTGCAGGAAGTAGACCTGGCCGCCGCGCGACAGTTCGCGCTGGAAGGCCTCGCGCAACTGCGCGTCGTCCCAGGGCACCACGAAAGTCTGCACCGCCAGCCGATGCGCCGGCGGCGTCGCGATGATCGACAGATCGCGCAGGCCGGTCATCGCCATGTTGAGGGTGCGCGGGATCGGGGTCGCGGTCAGCGTGAGCAGATGCACGTCGGCGCGCAGCGCCTTGAGCGCTTCCTTCTGGCGTACGCCGAAACGCTGCTCCTCGTCGACGATGACCAGGCCGAGATCCTTGAATTTCACGTCGGGCTGCAGCAGGCGATGGGTACCGACGATCACGTCGATCCCGCCGGCGGCGACCTTCTCCAGTTCGACCTTGATTTCCTTGGCGGTCTTGAATCGCGACAGCACCTCGACCTTCAGCGGCCAATCGGCGAAACGGTCGCGGAAATTCCGGTAATGCTGCTCGGCGAGCAGGGTGGTGGGCACCAGCACCGCGACCTGCTTGCCGGCGATCGCGGCGGCGAAGGCCGCGCGCACCGCGACTTCGGTCTTGCCGAAACCCACGTCGCCGCAGACCACGCGGTCCATCGGGCGCGCCGAGCCCAGATCGCGCAGCACCGCTTCGATCGCGGCGAGCTGATCGGGCGTTTCCTCGAAGGGAAACGTCGCCGCGAACGGTTCGTAGAGACTCCGGTCGATGTCGAGCGCCAGCCCGGGGCGGGCGTGCCGCTTGGCCTGGATCTCGAGCAACTCCGCGGCGACGTCGCGGACCTTTTCCGCGGCTTTCTTCTTTGCCTTGGCCCAGGCTTCGCCGCCCAGCGAATGCAGCGGCGCCGTTTCCGGGGATGCGCCGGAATAGCGGCTGACCAGATGCAGTTGGGTGACCGGCACGTAGAGCCGGTCGCCCTTGGCGTACTCGATGTCGAGATACTCGCCGGTCTGGCCTCCGGCCTCCAGCGTCACCAGCCCGCGATAGCGTCCGACGCCGTGGTCCTCGTGTACCACCGGCGCGCCTTCGCTGAGCTCGCCGAGGTCGCGGATGATGGCTTCGGGTTCGCGCCCGACGCGCTTGCGCCGGCGCGGCTGCGCGGCGCGGTCGGGGAACAACTGACGCTCGGTGACGACGATCCAGGGCCGTGCGCCGTCGGCCGCGTCGGCGTCCACCGCGAAGCCGTTGTCCAGCGGCGCGACCGCGACGAAGGCGCGCTCCGCGTCGTCGCGCAGCGAGAAGAACTCGTCGAAGCCCGACAGCGTGCGCGGATGGAGGCCGGCGCCGTGCAGCGTTTCGAGCAGGGCTTCGCGTCTGCCCGCGGAGTCGGCGGCGATCAGCAGGCGCCCCGGATACGCGGAGAGGAAGGATTTCATCGCCGCGGCCGGTTCCGCGTCCTTCGCCATCAGCGGCAGGTCGGGCGCCGGTTGGACGCCGATGTCGATGGCGTCGCCGCGCCGCGGGTGGCCTTCGCCGCAGAGTTCGATGCGGCGTCCGCGATTGAGTCGCTCGCGCAGCGCGTCCGGGGAAAGATACAGCGTCTCCGGCGGCAGCACCGGATGTTCGATGTCGTGGCGACGCTGTTCGTGGCGTTCGCCGGTGCTCCGCCAGAACGCGTCGCTGGCCTCCTGCGCGCCCTCGCCCAGCACCGGGAGGACGGTAGCGTCGAGATAATCGAACAGGGTCGCGGTTTCGGCGAAGAACAGCGGCAGGTAGTACTCGATGCCGGCCGGCGTCAATCCGGCCTTGAGATCCTGGAACAGGCCGCTGCGTCGCGTGTCGATGTCGAAGCGGTCGCGCAGCGCATTCATCGCGCGTTTCAGCGCATCGCCTTCCAGCGGCACTTCGCGGCCGGGCAGCAGGCGGACCGAGTCGAACCTGTCGAGCGACCGCTGCGACTCGGGATCGAAGGTGCGGATCGATTCGATTTCGTCGTCGAGCAGTTCGACGCGGTAAGGCGCGTCCGCGCCCATCGGATAGACGTCGAGCAGGCCGCCGCGCACCGCGAAATCGCCGGGATCGAACACCTGCGGCACGTTGCGGTAACCGGCGCTCTCCAGCCGACGCTTCTCGGCGTCGAGATCGAGGGTCTGTCCGGTCTTCACGTCGAAGCTGCCGCCGACGATGTGCGACAGCGGCGCCAGTCGCTGCATCAGCGTCTGCACCGGTACCACCACCACGCCGCGGCGCAGCGAAGGCAGTCGATGCAGCGCGGCCAGTCGCTGCGAGACGATGTCCGGATGCGGGCTGAAGCGGTCGTAGGGCAGGGTTTCCCAGTCCGGGAAATGCAGGACCGGCAGCGAGGCGTCGGCGCCGATCAGGGTGCGCAGGTCGTGCTCGAGTTGATGCGCGGACTGGTTGTCGCGGGTCACCGCCAGCAGCGGTGCGTCGTGCGCGCGGGCGAGACGCGCCAGCGTCCACGCCAGTGCGCTGGCGCTGGCCGGGTTGCGCCACCAGGCGCGCGATTGTCCCGGTTTCGGCAGCAGCCGGGCGGAGAAGGAGGCGTCGGACATGGAACCGCGGATTTTATCAGGCCGCCTTCCGGCGGGCGTCGTCGGCAGGACCGCGTGTCGCGGTCATGCCTCCGCGGGCGCGTCCTCGACGGCGGCCTTGGGATCGCGCAGATCGAGCGCCACGCGCACCAGGCCCGGCGTGTCCGAGGCTTCGCGATGGAACCCCAGCGACTGCGCTAGCCCGAGCATGGCGGTATTGTGTTCGAGCACGTCGCCGTACAGGCGTACGAGCTGCTTGCGCCGCGCCCAGCGCACTAGGCGCAGCATCAGCAGCCGACCCAGCCCCATGCCGCCGATGAAGTGACTGACGAGGATCGCGAATTCGGCCTCGCGGGTCCCGGGGTCGATCGCGATGCGCGCGACCGCGCCGATCAGGGCTTCTCCGGGCGGCATCGGTTCCGCGGCGACCAGGGCGAATTCGCGTTCGGGGTCGGGGCGGGTCAGGCGAGCGGCGGTTTCCGGAGTCAGTTCCTTGATCGCATACAGGAAGCGCTGGCGGATCTCGTCCGGTCGCAGCAGGCTGAATCCGGCGCGCAGCGGCTCCGCGTCTTCCGGCCGGATCGGACGGATCAGCACCTCGCGGCCGTCCAGCAGCCGCTTGTACTCGTACCAGGGGGGGAGCCGGTCGCGTCTCACGTGGGGCATCTTCGCACAGCGCGATGGCGGGCGGCTGAAGGCCCCCGAACCCGCCGGACGGCGCCGCGAGGCGTCCACCCGCGTTATCCTCGGCCCATGACGCCCGACGCCCTCCGCAGACTGGTCGCCCGCTGGCCCGGGGTGACCGAAGACATCAAATGGGGCAGCGATCTCGTGTTTTCGGTGGCCGGCAAGATGTTCTGCGTGATCGACGCCGCGCCCGTCGCACAGGGCGGCAGCGGGCGCCTGAGCTTCAAGGTCGAGGATGCCCGATTCCTCGAATACACCGATCGTCCCGGCATCGTCCCGGCGCCGTACATGGCCCGGGCGCACTGGATCAGTCTGGTCGAGCCGGACGCCCTGCCGGCCCCGGAGCGCGATGCGCTGATCCGACGCAGCTACGAACTGGTGCGGGCGAAGCTCACCAGGACCGTGCAGCGCACGCTCGGCGACGGCTGAGCCGGACTCACGCGGCCTTCGGTTTGCCGCGCAGCTTCGACACCAGCGTCAGTGCACCGACGATGATCGCGCCGGCGACGATGCCGACCGCGGCGTCGAACAACATCTGCACCAGCCAGCCCATCGTGCCGTGCGTCCAGGGCTCGATGAAGTGGTGCGCGGCGGGGATGCCGTGGACGAGGATGCTGCCGCCGACCAGGAACATCGCCGCGGTGCCCGCGATCGACAGGAATTTCATCAGCAGCGGGGCGCCGCGCAGGATCAGGCCGCCGAGCCGGCGCTTGAACCCGGCCCAGGCGCTCGCCGCAGTGTCGCGATTCAGCGCGAGTCCGAGGTCGTCGAGCTTGACGATGCCGCCGACCAGGCCGTACACGCCCACGGTCATGATCACCGAGATCGCGGCCAGCACGGCCAGCTGACGCGTGAAATCCGCGTCGGCGACGGTGCCGAGCGAGATCACGATGATCTCGGCGGAGAGGATGAAGTCGGTGCGGATCGCGCCCTTGATCTTGTCCTTCTCGAACTGGACCATGTCGACCTTCTCGTCGACCACCGCCTGCACGAGTTCCTTGTGGTGCCGGTCGTCCTCGGCCTTGCTGTGCAGGAACTTGTGCGCGAGTTTCTCCACGCCTTCGTAGCAGAGGAACGCGCCGCCGATCATCAGCAGCGGCAGGATCAGCGGAACATCGATCCCGCGCCCGTGCAGCCAGTGTTCCAGCGCGCTGATCGCCAGCGCTGCGGGGACCAGGATGACCTTGTTGATCATCGAGCCCTTGGCCACCGCCCAGACCACGGGCAGTTCGCGGTCGGCGTCGATGCCCGAGACCTGCTGCGCGTTCAGTGCGAGGTCGTCGCCGAGCACGCCGGCGGTCTTCTGGGTGGCGACCTTGGTCATCACCGACACATCGTCGAGCAGCGTGGCGATGTCGTCGATCAGGGCGAACAGGCTGGAACCGGCCATGGGCGTCTTCGGTCTTGCGGGCGGGCGGCGGATTGTCGCATACCGCCGCGGGCGGCTCTCAGGCGGGCGCGCGGAGCCATTCGACCCGTGCGGAAGCGCCGGCCTCTCCCAGCGCATCGCGCAGCGCGTCGACGGCAGCGCGGGCGGTCTCGTCGAAGCGCCAGGGGGCGTTCAGCACCAGCAGGCCGCTGCCGTTCATCCGCAATGGGGAATCGTCGGGCCGGACCAGCAGCTCGCACAGCAGGGCGGACTTCGCGTCCAGCGCCGCCGCCGCGCGGTAGAACGGCATCAGCGCGGTCCGGCGCTTGATCGGGTACCACAAGGCCATGACCGCCTGCGGCCAGCGCGCCAGCCCTTCGCGGATGCCGGCGAGCGCGGTGTCGAATTCGTCGAGCTGGGCCTCGTAGGGCGGGTCGATCAGCACCAGGCCGCGGGCGATCCGCTGGCCGTCGGCCTTCGGCGGTAGCAGCGCCCGCATCGCGGCATAGCCGTCGCGGGCGTGGACGGCGATTCGGGCGTCGCCGCCGAGGGCGCGTTTCAGCGCCGCCGCCTCTTCCTCGCGCAGTTCGCAGCAGGCGATCCGGTCCTGCGCGCGCAGCGCATGCGCCAGCAGCCAAGGCGAACCCGGGTAGGCGGTGGCGCCGCAGAGGACGCGGCAGGCCGCGACGGCATCGAGATATCGTCGGACGGCCGGCTCCGCGGGCGGGGAGGCCAGCAGGCGACCGATGCCTTCGGCGGCCTCGCCGGTGCGCTGCGCCTCGTCGCCGTCCAGCGCATAGACCCCGGCGCCGGCGTGGGTGTCGAGCGCGAACAGCGGCGCCGGTTTCGCGGTCAGTGCGTCGCACAACGCCAGCAGCAGCACGTGCTTGAGCGCATCGGCGTGGTTGCCGGCGTGGAAGGCGTGACGGTAATTCATGCGGAGCGGGCCGTGCGGTGCGGGAGGCGGGCGGGGCGGTCGCCCGGTGCGGGCACCGCGTCATGGTAGGACAAACTCCGGTCCGCGGCGTCCTACAATGCGGCGATCGCCTGTCTTCGCCCGCCTTCGCCCACCATGACCGCCGCCCCGATCATCCTCATCGCCGAAGACGAAACCGCGATCGCCGAGACCGTCGTCTACGCGTTGCGCGCCGAGGGCTTCGTCGCGGAACACGTCCTGCTCGGCGGGGAGGTGGCGCCTCGATTGCGCGCCGGCGGCGTCGAGCTGGTCGTGCTGGATGTGGGATTGCCGGACATCACCGGATTCGAGGTCTGCCGCGCGATCCGCACCTTCAGCGAAGTGCCGGTGATCTTCCTCACCGCGCGCGACGGCGAGATCGATCGCGTCGTCGGCCTGGAGCTCGGCGCCGACGATTACGTCGTCAAGCCCTTTTCGCCGCGCGAACTGGTCGCCCGGGTCCGCGCGCGGCTGCGTCGACGCGTGCAGGCCGAACAGGCGAGCTGGCGCACGCACGGCACGTTCGAGATCGACCGCGAGGGGCGCCGGATCCGCTATCGCGGTCGCGCGCTCGATCTCACCCGCTACGAATACGGCCTGCTCGATGCCCTGCTGCAGCGGCCGGGCGCGGTGCTGTCCCGGTCGCAGCTGATGGACCGGGTCTGGTCCGACGCGCTGGACAGCGGCGATCGCACCGTCGACACCCACATCAAGACCCTGCGCGCCAAACTGAGGGCGATCGACGATGCGTCGGGCAACGACGGCGACCCGATCCGCACCCATCGCGGGCTCGGCTATTCGCTCGAATGCGACGGCCGAGGCGCATCGTGAACACCGCATCGGCATGAAGACGGCATCGACGTGAAGACGGAACCGACATGAAGATCGGCCTGCGCATCCTGCTCGGTTACTTCGTGATCGTGGCCGTCGCCGCGCTGCTGCTGGGTCGGGTGTTTCTGCAGGAAGTGAAACCCGGCGTGCGCCAGGCGATGGAGGACACGCTCGTCGATACCGCCAATCTGCTGGCGGAACAGGCTCGCGACGATCTGCTGTCCGGACGCATCGACGACGGACGCTTCGCCGCCCACGTCCGCACCCTGACCGACCGCGACATCGGCGCCGAAATCTGGGGCTTCAGCAAGCGCAAGCTCAGCACCCGCATCTACATCACCGACGCGCGCGGCATCGTGGTTTTCGATTCCAGCGGCGCCGACGTCGGCAAGGACTACTCGCGCTGGAACGACGTGTACCTGACCCTGCGCGGTCGCTACGGCGCGCGTTCCTCGCGCAGCGATCCCGGCGACGAAGGCAGCTCGGTGATGCACGTCGCCGCGCCGATCAAGGTCCGCGAGGGCGGCCGCGAGCGGATCGTCGGGGTGCTGACCGTCGCCAAACCCAACCAGACCATCGCGCCGTTCATCGCCCGCAGTCAGGGCGTGATCCTGCGCTGGGGTTTCGTGCTGCTGGGCGTGGCGCTGGCGATCGGTCTGCTCGCGGCGTGGTGGCTGTCGCGCCAGCTCGGCGCCCTGCGCCGCTATGCCGATGCGGTGACGGCCGGCGAACGCGCGACGCCGCCGGACAGCGCCGGCGAGTTCGGCGATCTCGGTCGCGCGCTCGAGACCATGCGCGCCAGGCTCGAAGGCAAGCAGTACGTCGAACAGTATGTGCATGCGCTGACCCACGAGTTGAAAAGCCCGCTGGCCGCGATCCGCGGCAGCGCCGAACTGCTGGAATCCTCCGCGGGGACGATGCCCGAGGCCGACCGCGCCCGCTTCGTCGCCACCATCCGCGCCCAGAGCGAGCGGATGGCGGAGATGATCGACAAGCTGCTGGCGCTGGCGGCGGTCGAACATCGGCAACGCATCGAGCAGCCGCAGTCGCTGGATCCGCTCGCGCTGGCCGGGGAAGCCGCCGAGCGCATCGCGCCCAAATTCGCGCAGAAATCGCTGCGGCTGCGCATCGACCCGTCGCCCGAAACGCGCGGCGCGCGGGTGTCGGGCGACGCGTTCCTGCTCCGGCAGTCGCTGCTGAACCTGCTCGAAAATGCCGCGGATTTCGCGCCGGCGGACAGCGAGGTGACGCTGCATCTGCGTCGCGACGGCGGCCGGATCGCGATCGAGGTCGCGGACCGCGGACCGGGTCTGCCGGATTACGCCATCGACCGCGTGTTCGAACGCTTCTATTCGCTGCCGCGTCCGGAAGGCGGCAGCCGCAGCAGCGGTCTGGGCTTGTGTCTCGTCGCCGAGGCCGTCGAACTGCACGGCGGCAGCGTCGGGATCGGCAATCGCGACGGGGGCGGGGCGTTGGCCTCGATCGTGTTGCCGGCCACGTTCGCGTAGGCACGTTCGCGTTGGTACGTTCGCGTAGGTACGTTCGCGTAGGTACGTTCGCGTAGGTACGTTCGCGTAGGTACGTTCGCGTAGGTACGCTGGCGTCGATCGGTCGGAAGGGCGCTGCCGCCGCACCCCGCCGAGCCGAGCGACCCGGCCGGAATTCACCCCGACTTCACACAAGCCCCATCGCCGCCCCGCAGGCGGGGCCGAGACTGCCCCCGTCCAAACACGCCGGAGGCGGCCATGCGTTTGCTGTTGAAGATCCTGATGGTGGTCGGCATGACCATTCTGTTGCTGGTTCCGCTGATGATGATCCGCGGCACGATCCAGGAGCGGCAGTCCTATCGCGACGAGGCCGTGCGCACGATCGCGCGCAGCACCGCCGGCGAACAGGCGCTCACCGGTCCGGTGTTGGTGGTGCCCTATGTCGAGACCGTCGAGGTCGAGGAAAAGAACGCCAACGGCGAAGTGATCCGCAAGGTCAAGCGCGACGGCGAATCCGGCCAGTGGGTGTTCTTCCCGACGACGATGGAGGTGCGCGGCGAGATCAAGCCGCGGAGCAAGTTCCTCGGACTGCACGAGGTCCGCAGCTACGAATTCGAGAGCCGGACGATCGCCGCGTTCCAGGCCAGGATTCCCGCCGACGAGAATCCGGAACTGCCCCGGAAGATCGGACAGCCCTGGTTGAATTACGGGATCGCCGACGTCCGTGGCCTCGCCGGTGTGCCGAAACTGCGGATCGGCGACGCCGACGCGAAGCTCGAACGCGGGCTCGGTGGCGTCTCCGGCAGCGGCCTGCATGCGCGTCTCGCCGCGCCGAAGGCCGGTTCGGAGATCGCGATCGCGACCGACCTGAAGTTCGCGCTGGAAGGCACCGAATCGCTGGCGATCGCGCCGCTCGCGCAGCGCAACCGGATCGAGATCGACTCGAAATGGCGTCATCCGCAGTTCAACGGTTCGTTCACCGCGCGCAACAAGCGTATCGACGACAAGGGCTTCCACGCGGAGTGGGAGGTCTCGTCGCTGGCGACCAACGCGCAGGCGCAGTATCTCGCCGGCAACCTTCGCCCGGCCGCGGCCCCCTCGGGCGCCGATTCGGCCGCGCGAGCCGCCGCCGATGCCGCGGCTGCCGCTGCGTACGAGGCGAGCGCGACGAACGCGGGCGGGTTGGACGTGGTCGCGGTCTCGCTGGTCGATCCGGTCAACGTCTATTCGCAGGCCGATCGCGCGACCAAGTACGGCATCCTGTTCGTGCTGCTGACCTTCGTCGGCTTCTTCATGTTCGAACTGATCAAGCAACTGCGGATCCATCCGATCCAGTACGGTCTGGTCGGACTCGCGCTGGCGATCTTCTTCCTGCTGCTGGTGGCGCTGTCGGAGCGCATCGCGTTCGGATGGGCCTACCTCGCCGCCAGCGCCGCCTGCATCGGACTGCTCGGTTATTACGTCAGCCACGTGCTGAAGTCGTGGTCCCGCGGGCTCGGCTTCGCGGCGATGATCGCGACCCTGTACGGCGTGCTCTACGGTCTGCTGATCTCGGAAGACAATGCGATGGTCCTCGGTGCCGGCCTGCTGTTCCTGATCCTCACCGCGATCATGGTGGTCACCCGCAAGGTCGACTGGTACGCGATCGGCAACCTCGGGGCGCCGACGAAGACCGTCCCTCCGCCGATGCCTGCCGCGCCCGCGGCTTCGAACGGCCAGTGACCGGGAGTCGGCCATGAAGCGCAGCAAGGCTTTCCGGCTGTTCTCCGGCATGCCGTCGTCGGGCATGCGGTCGTCGGGCATGCGGGCGCCGGGGATGATGCCCCTGGTCGCCATCTTCCTCGTCTCTTCGGCGGCGTCCAGCGTCGTGCTGTATCGCCAGCTGCAACGCCAGGATTGCGGCCTGCAGGCGCGGCAGGCGAGGGCGATGGTGGTGGAGGACCTGCGCGAACGGGGGCTCCCGGTGCAGGATCTGGTCGGAACGGACGCCGGACCCTGCCGCTACACCTTCGCCTACGGCGACGAGGCGCGGTACGCGGTCGGGAACGACTGGCTGCGGGGCGTGACGGTGGTACGGCTGGAACGCGAAGGCCACCGCTGAGTCGCCGCGATGCGAACGCCGCGGGCCCGGTGTCCGCGGCGTTCGCTTTGGCTAGAATCCGGCGATGACTTCCGTCGTCACCCTCCGGCGTTATTCCGGTCCCGACGTGCATCGACATCTCGATGCCGTCGCCGCATTGCGCATCGCGGTGTTCCGCGATTGGCCCTATCTCTACGACGGCGATATCGCCTACGAACGCGAGTACCTCGACGCCTACGCGCGCTCCGCCGACAGCGTGTTCGTGCTCGCCTTCGTCGGCGAAACGGTCGTCGGCGCATCGACCGGCCTGCCGTTGGCCGACGACAGCGCCGAGTTCCGCGCGCCCTTCGACGCGCGCGGCATCGATGCAGCGCGCGTGTTCTATTTCGGCGAATCGGTACTGCTGCCGGCCTGGCGCGGACGCGGTCTCGGCCACGCCTTCTTCGACCACCGCGAGGCGCATGCGCGCGCGCTGCGCAGGTTCGACCTCACCGCGTTCTGCGCGGTGGATCGCGAGGACGACGACCCGCGCCGCCCGCCCGGGCATCGCGGCAACGAAGCCTTCTGGCGCGGCCGCGGATACGCGCGGCAGCCGGGGATGACCATGCGTCTGCGCTGGAACGAGATCGGCCACGGCGAAATCGAGCACGCGCTCACGTTCTGGACGCGCGCGCTCGAACCGGAGGCGGCGCGATGAAGGTCGCGGTCGCGAAATACCCGATCGACGCCCCGACGACGTTCGAGGACTTCGCCGACAAGCAGCTTGCATGGCTGGGCGAAGCCGCCGCCACAGGCGCGCGGATCGCGGTGTTGCCGGAATATCTGTCGCTCGAATTGGCCGCCACTTTCGACGCAGAGGTCCGCGCCGATCTGCGTGCGTCGCTGGCGGCGATCCAGCGTCATCGCGCGGCCTGGCTGTCGCTGTTCGGGCAGATCGCCCGTGAGCGGAATCTCTGGATCGTCGCGGGCACCTTCCTGCTCGATGTCGGCCGGGGTCGTTATCGCAATCGCGCCGACCTGTTTTCTCCCGACGGCGCGCATGGCTGGCAGGACAAGCTGCAGCTCACGGGGTTCGAGAAGAAGATCGGCGCGATCGAAGGCGGCGATGCCCTGAAGGTCTTCGCGCTCGACGATCTCCGCGCGGGAATCGCAGTGTGCTACGACATCGAATTCCCGCTGCCGGTGCGCGCGCAGTGCGAGGCGGGCGCGTCGCTGCTGCTGGTTCCGAGCTGCACCGATACCGCGGCCGGCGCGACCCGCGTGCGCGTGGGCGGTCTGGCGCGCGCCCTCGAGAACCGCTGTTTCGTCGCCCAGGCGGTGACCGCGGGCGAAGCGCCGTGGAGCCCCGCGCTGGACGTGAACACCGGCGAGGCCACCGTCTACGCGCCGATGGACGTCGGGTTGCCTGCGGACGGCATCCTCGTCGCGACCGCGGATCGACAGCGGTGGGCTTACGCCGAGGTCGACCCGGTGCGATTGCGCGACAGTCGCGAACAAGCCCAGGTCGCGAACGACCGCGACTGGCCGGCGCAATGCGCGCCGGGATTGCGGCAGGCGAAACTCGAAACCCTCGCGTAGCGTCCGCGCGGGCGATACGCCCTCTATGGCGCCAGCGCCCACGTCGACGCTTGCCACAGCCGGATCGACGCCAGCGCCAGGACGCTGCCGATGCCGGTGGCCGCGAGCACGTCGCTCGGATAGTGCAGGCCCAGGACCACGCGCGAGGCGGCGACGCTCGCGGCGAACGGGATCAACATCCAGGCGAGCGCGGGCAGATGGAACAGCGCGACGATGGTGAAGGCGATCGCGTGCAGGGTATGCCCGGAAGGGAAGCTGAATTCGTCCAGCGGCGCGACCCAGGCGCGGATGCGCAGGTCGGCAGCGCAGGGGCGCGGGCGTCGCGTCCAGCGCTTGAGCGTCTTGTACAGGCCCAGGGAAACGAGTCCGACCAGCGCGAGATGCAGCGCCGCCGCCCGTCCGGGGGCGCCGCCGAACACCGCCAACGCCGCCATCAGCGCGTACCAGAACGCACCGTCTCCAAGCCGGCTGATCGCGGCGAAGAACAGGAACGCCATGCGCCGTCCGCACAGCGCATTGGCGCGCAGGCACAGCGCCGATTCATTCGCGCGCCAGCGGCGCCGCAGGCGATGGGTGTTCATGGGGCGTCTCACGGCGGGCGAGTCGTTGCAGGAGGGCGTCGAAATCGGCCGCGACCTGCTGCGGCCGCAGCGCGGCTACCGCATCGCGCGCCGCGAGACGCATGCGCATGCGCAGGTCCGGATCGCGGGCGATGCGCACGGCCGCGTCCACGAAGGCGTCGTCGGCGTCCTTGGTGTCGGCGTTGCCTACCGCTGCGCCGTGGATGCCGTCGCGCAGGCATTCCCGGGCCGCGCCGTAGTCGAACGCGACGGTCGGCACGCCGCTCGCCATCGCTTCGAGCGTGACGTTGCCGTAGGTCTCGCTGCGGCTCGGGAAGAGAAACAGGTCGGCGCTCGCGAAATGACGCGCCAACGCCTCGCCGCGCTGGATGCCGCAGAACACGAAGTCCGGATGCTCGCGCTGCAGGCGATCGCGGGTCGGGCCGTCGCCGACCCAGACGAACCGGGCGCGGGGAGCGTCGCGCTGGATGTCGCGGAACGCGCGCACCGCCAGGTCGAGGTTCTTCTCCGGAGCGATCCGTCCGAGGTGGATCACCGCGGTATCCTCGGCGGACAGCCCCCATGCGGCCCGCAGCGCATCGTCGCGGCGCTGCGGCCGGAACAGATCCGTATCCACCGCGCGCGACAGCCGTACCGGATGAAGGAAGCCGAGATCGTGCAGTTCGCTGCGCAACGACTCGGTCGGCACCAGCGTGGCTTGCGCGCCGTTGTGGAAGCGGCGCATCCATGCCAGCGCCATCGGTTCCAGGAAAGGGGCGCCGTAATCCCGCATGTAGCGGTCGAAACGGGTGTGGAATCCTGTCGCGGCCGGAATCCGCAGGGCGCGTGCCGCGCGCAGCGCCGACCACCCGAGCGGGCCTTCCGTGGCCACGTAGATCGCATCCGGGCGGTGTCTGTTCCACGAGGAGATCAAGCGGCGGGTCGCCGGCATCCCGAAGCGCAGTCCCGGATAGCGCGGCAACGGCAGGCTGGCGACGAGGCGTTCCTTCGACTCGGCCTGTTGCTCTCGTCGCTGTCTCGGGCGTACCACTTCGACGTCGTGTCCGCGTTCGCGCAGGCCCTGGGTCAGGCTCTGTACGGTCAGCGCGACGCCGTTGATTTCAGGCGCCCAGGTTTCGGTGACGATGGCGTAGCGCATCCGCGACTCCGGTTTCGGAAAGTCTGGCGCGGAGCGATGTCTCGGCGATGTCGTGGTGATGACCGCGCGATGACGGCGCGGAGGAAGATGCGGAGGAAGATGCGTGGATGCGACCGATCGCCCGGAGGCGACCTTCAGTCGTCGATCTGCAACTCGATCGCGAGCCCGGCGATGCCCTCGGGCTCGTGTTCGAGATCGGAGCGCAGCAGCGGACGCTCGTCCAGCCAGCCGCGGGGCAGCGACAGCGCGATGGCGTTTCCGGAGGCGCGCGCTTCGAGCCTCGGGATGGACTCGGCCTCGTGCGAACGGTGCAGCAGCACCGCAAGACGCAGCAATGCGGCGCAACGACGCGCCGGCGCCAGCAGGCGGTCCGGCAGCGCTTCCAGCGATTTGTTCGAGACGTTGCGGCGATGGTTGCGGACCAGTGCGGCGAGGAACAACTGCTCCTGTCGCGAGAAACCGGCGATGTCGGAATGTTCGAGCACGTACGCGCCGTGGACGTGGTACTGGCTGTGCGCGATGGCGAGGCCGAGCTCGTGCACGCGCGCGGCCCAGACCAGCATGCGGCGCTCGTCGTCGCCGAGGTTCCAGCGCGCGTCGACCTGGTCGAACAGGCGCAGCGCGGTTTCTTCGACGCGTTGCGCCTGGGCGCGGTCGATGCCGTAGCGGTGCATCAGCGCGTCGATCGAGGCATCGCGCGGATCGTCGACGCCGCCGCGGCCGAGCATGTCGTAGAGCACGCCCTCGCGCATCGCCGCCTTGCTCACCAGCATGCGTTGCAGGCCGAGCGTCTCGAACGCGGCCTCGAGCACGAGGATGCCGCCGGCGATGATCGGCTTGCGGTCGTCGGAGAGGCCGGGAAGCGAAATGTCCTCGATGCGGTCGGCGGCGAGCAGGCGGTCGCGCACCACCGGCAGCGCCTCGGCGGTCACCGCGCCCTTGGTGAGCTTCATCGCCGCGCAGATCTCGCCGATCGCCTTGTTGGTGCCGGACGAACCGATCGCTTCCTGCCAACCGAGCGCGCGGTAGAGGCCCGCGAACTGCTGGAACTCGGCCTCGACCTCGGTCAACGCTTCCTTCCAGCGCTTCCTGGAGAGCTTGCCGTTGGCGAAGAAGCGGCGGGTACTGGCGACGCAGCCCACCTGCAGGCTCTCGCGCTCGATGGTGTCGAAACCGGAGCCGATGATGCATTCGGTGGAGCCGCCGCCGATGTCGATCACGAGCCGGCGCTGCTGCGGTTTCGGCGGTTGCGCGTGAGCGACGCCGAGGTAGATCAGACGGGCTTCCTCGCGGCCGGACACGACTTCGATGCCGTGGCCGAGCGCGCCCTCGGCGTCGGAGAGGAAGACCTGCGGCTCGCGCAGCGCGCGCACCGTGTTCGTGGCGATCGCGCGGACGTTGTGCTGCGGAAAATCGCGGATGCGTTCGCCGAAGCGCGAGAGACAGTCGAGCGCGCGCTGCCGCGCATCCGCGCCGAGTCCGCCGCGGCCGTCCAGACCATCCGCTAGGCGGACGGTCTCGCGCAGCCGGTCGATGATCCGCAGCTGGCCGAGCACGGTCCTCGCCACGACCATGTGGAAGCTGTTCGACCCCAGGTCGATGGCGGCCAACGCATCGCCGTCCTCCAACGGAGCGGCGGACGCGCGGCCGGCGGACGCGCGACCGGAAGGCATGGATCGGTTCAAGCGGCGGATCCTGCGACGGACGATACGGGGACGAATGCCGCGCAGCCTACCAACATGACCGGCGGAACGGAACGGCTTGCGGACCGTGCGATCCCGGAGTAGGCGCTGCGCGGTCGCGACCGGACCGCCGGCCCCCGTTCGGGCGCTTCAGCCGCAGAGTTTGGCGAGGAGAGTGGACTGCGCCGAATGCGGCATCGCGTCGGCCTCCGGCTCGGTCCGGCGGTAGCCGCCGTCGGGCTGGAGCTCCCAGGCGTTGAGGTTGTCGAGCAGGTAATTGTCGAGCGACTCCTCCTTGACCCGAGCCGCCAGCGCCGGATCGAGGATCGGGAAGCCGATCTCCACGCGTCGCAGCAGATTGCGTTCGAGCCAGTCGGCGCTCGAGCAGAAGAGGTCCGGTTCGCCGTCGTTCCCGAACCACCACACCCGGCTGTGTTCGAGGAATCGACCGACGATCGAGCGCACCCGGATGTTGTCCGAGACGCCGGGCATGCCGGGGCGCAGGGTGCAGGCGCCGCGGACGATCAGGTCGATCGACACGCCGGCCTGCGAGGCGAGATACAGCGCGCGCACCACCGCAGGTTCGTTGAGCGCGTTCATCTTGGCCACGATCCGGCCGGGGCGGCCGGCCTTCGCATGTTTCGTTTCGCGTTCGATCCGCTTGAGCACGCCGGCGTGCAGGGTGAACGGCGATTGCAGGAGGCATTTGAGCTTGATCGCCGGCGCCAGGCCGGAGATCTGCTGGAAGATCTGATGCACGTCGCTGCCGATGTCGGGGTTGGCGGTGATCAGTCCGAAGTCGGTATAGGCCCGCGAGGTGCCGGCGTGGTAGTTGCCGGTGCCCAGGTGCACGTAGCGCTGCAGTTTGCGGCCTTCCCGGCGCACGATCAGCAGCATCTTGGCGTGCGTCTTGTAACCGACCACGCCGTAAACGACCTGCACGCCGGCCTCCTGCAGGCGATCGGCCAGACGCAGGTTCGCTTCCTCGTCGAAACGCGCGCGCAGTTCGATCACCACGGTCACGTCCTTGCCGTTGCGCGCGGCCTGGATCAGGTGTTCGACGATCGGCGAATCCTTGCCGGCGCGGTACAGGGTCTGTTTCACCGCGAGCACGTTCGGATCCTCGGCCGCCTGCTTGATCAGCTCCAGCACCGGCGTGAACGCGTCGAAGGGATGGTGCAGCAGCACGTCGCCGGCGGTGGCGCGTTCGAAGATCGTTTCCATGTCCTGCATCTGCCGCGATTGGTACGGCGGATACTTCAGGTCCGGGCGCTGGACCATGTCGTAGATCTGCGCGGCGCGGTTGAGGTTGACCGGCCCCTGGATGCGGTAGACCGCATTCTCGGGCAGTTCGAAATTCTCCAGCAGCGTGCGGACGATGGGCTTGGGGCAGTCGGCGGCGATCTCCAGCCGCATGGCGCGGAGATAGCCGCGTCCCGCGAGTTCGTCGCGCAGCGCCAGCGCCAGGTTCTCGACTTCCTCTTCGTCGAGGATCAATTCGGAATTGCGCGTGACCCGGAACTGGTACGCGCCCTTGACTTCCATGCCCGGGAACAATTCGTCGACGAACGCCGACAGCACCGCGGACAGGAACACGAAATCGTTCTCGCCGCCCGACACCTTCTCCGGCAACTGGATGATGCGCGGCAGCGAGCGCGGCGCACGCACCACGGCCAGATGTCCGGCGCGGCCGAAGGCGTCGCGGCCCTTGAGCACCACGACGATGTTCAGCGATTTGTTGAGGATCTTCGGGAACGGGTGCGCAGGGTCCAGTCCCAGCGGCGACAGCACCGGGAGGATCTCGTCGCGGAAATAGGCGCGGAGCCAACGCGACTGGCGCGCGGTCCAGTGCTGGCGGTGCAACACGCGCACGCCGACATCGCTGAGCGCAGGGCGGAGCACCTCGTTCCAGCAGCGGTACTGCGCGTCCACCAGCTCGGCGGCGCGATCGTGGATGCGCTTGAGCAGGGTGGCGTGCGGGATGCCGTCGGCCGCCAGGGGCATGCCGAAATCCTGGGCCTGGCGCACGGTGGCCGCGCGGATCTCGAAGAACTCGTCGAGATTGGTGCACGAAATGCACAGGTATCGCAACCGTTCGAGCAGCGGTACCGCGGGGTCCTGAGCCTGCGCCAGCACCCGGAAGTTGAAGTCGAGCTGCGAGAGTTCGCGATTGAGATAGAGCGAGGAATCGCGCAGCGGGTCCGTGTCCTGCGGATGTTCCGGTGCAGACGTCTGACGTGCGATCTGACGGGCGGTCGGGCGGGAGGGCGTGCGTGGGCTCATGCGGGATCCGCGTGGTCCTCGTGAAGGGGGGCTTCGCGCTGGTCTTCGAGGAGCGCGTCGGCGTCGATGCGAGCGGACACGCGTTCGCGTCCGAAACGGCAGGCGAAACGGCTGCCGCGGCCGACTTCGCTCTCGATCTCGAGCCGCGCCTGGTGCAGGTTCAGCACGTGCTTGACGATCGACAGGCCGAGACCGGTGCCGCCGCTTTCGCGCGAGCGGCTGGTCGAGACGCGGTAGAACCGCTCGGTGATCCGCGGCAGATGCGCGGCGGGAATGCCGTAGCCGGTGTCCTCCACCGCCAACGACACGCCGCCGTCGCGTTCGGGCAGGAAGCGGACCCGGATGCTGCCGCCCGACGGCGTGTAGCGGATCGCGTTGCTGACCAGGTTGGAGAACGCGCTGTGCAGTTCCTTGGTCGATCCGAGCAGATCGACCCCGGCCGCGTCCTCGACGTCGATGGTATGCCGCTTCTGGCTGAGCGCTTCGGCTTCGCGCCGCAGCGCGTGCAGCATCGGCGCCATCGCCACCGTCTCTTCGGGCAAGGCTTCCTGCGCTTCCAGCCGCGACAGCGTGAGCAGGTCCTCGACGAGCTGGGTCATGCGCTGCGACTGCCGCTGCATTTCGGTCAGCATCGGCGCCCAGGCCGGATGTTCGGCGGGGTCGAGCATGTCGAGATAGCCGTGGACCACGGTGAGCGGCGTGCGCAGTTCGTGCGAGACGTTGGCGACGAAGTCGCGGCGCATCTGTTCGAGGCGCATCAGTTTGCTGACGTCGCGCGCCACCAGCAGCCACAACTCGTCGGAATAGGGGATCAGACGCAGGCTCAGGCGCAGTTCGGGACGCGCCGGCGACGCGACGTCCAGCATCGGTTCGGCGTGACGGCCCGCGGCCAGCCAGTGCGCGACCGGCAACGGCTGCAGGCGCTCGCCGAGCGCGGCGCCGATGTCGCGGGGATAGCGCAGTCCGAGCAGGCCGGTCGCCGCCTGGTTGAACCACTGGATGCGCTGGCTGTTGCGCTCGACGACGACGATCGCGTCCGGCAGCGCGGCGGCGGCGGCGCGGTAGGCCCGCAGCATGTCGATCAGGCGGCGCTTGCGCGCGCGCATCTCGCGCTGACTGCGATACAGCAGCCGGTCCAGTTCGTTCCAGACGCCGTTTCCGATCGGCGGCGCATGCCGCTGTCGTGCGGTCAGACGCAGCAGGACGCTGCGGAGTTTCCAGTAATGCCATGCGACCACGCCAAGCGCTGCCGCGGTGAGTACCGGCCACGGCTGGTCGATGACCAGACCCAGCGCGAGCGCCGCAACCAGCGCCAGGCCGAGCAGGCCGAGCGTGCGGAACCAGGCGGAGCGGGCGTCGTTCGGCATCGTTGCAGTCTAGCGGGAATCGCGCCGAGGGCGCCCGCCGGTCTCGCCCGGACTCAGAGCGTCGCCGAGAACCGGTAACCGGCGCCGCGCACGGTCTGCACCATGCCGTCCAGTAGCACCGGTTCCAGCGCACGACGCAGACGCCGGATGTGCACGTCGACCGTGCGCTCCTCGACGTAGGTGTTCCCGCCCCAGACGTGGTCGAGCAACTGGTTGCGGGTGTACACGCGCTCGGCGTGGGTCATGAAGAAGTGCAGCAGACGGTATTCGGTCGGACCGATCTGGATCTGCGCATCGCCGGCGAAGACCCGGTGCGAAGCGCCGTCGATGCGCAGCGCGCCGACCTGTACGCTGCCGTCCTCGTCGTCCTCGCGGGAACGGCGCAGCACCGCCCGGATCCGCGCCAGCAGTTCGCGGGCCGAGAAGGGTTTCACCACGTAATCGTCGACGCCCGCTTCGAGTCCCCCGACGCGGTCGTTCTCCTCGCCGCGGGCGGTGAGCATGATGATCGGGATGTCGCGGGTCAGCGCGTCGCGGCGCCAGCGCCGGGCCAGTTCCAGACCGCTGGTGCCGGGAAGCATCCAGTCGAGCAGGATCAGATCGGGCACGCGTTCGGCGATGGCCGCCTGGGCCTCGCGGGCGTCGCCGGCGTGGACGGGATCGTATTCGCCCTTGCGCAGGGCGAAGGCGACCATGTCGCGGATCGCGGGTTCGTCGTCGACGATGAGGATGCGCTTCTGCATGGGTCGGGAGCACGTGGCCGCTGCGGGGGAGGCGTCGGCCGAGGCCAGGACGCCGGCACAGTAGACGACATTTTTGTGACCGATCCGTGACGGCGGTGGCGGCTCGATTCCGCCGATCCGGGCGCCGGCTCAGCGCCGTTTGAGGACGTCGTCCTCGACCCCCTGGCTGCGCAGTTCGAGCACGGTCGGGGTGATCGCCGCCACCCGCGCCTCGATGCGGGCGCGGGCGTAGTAGTCCAGTTCGGGGCGCTTGAGCAGGGTGTTGAGCTGGATCAGCGCGCGCTCCGGGCGACCGTTGAGGAATTCGGCTTCGGCATAGGCCTCGCCGGCCCGGATCGGGTCGCCGGCGACTTCGCTGGCGCGGGCGAAGGTCCTCTGGAAGACCGGGTCCTCCTTGGCCGAGACCAGCAGCGGCCGGAGCACCGCCTGAGCGCGGCGTCCGGCGGTCGGATCGTTGCGTTCGGCCAACAGGGCGGCGTAGCTCAGGCTCGCCGCGCGGTGCTGCGGCATCCGCGCGAGGAGGGCCTCCATGCGGTTGTCGGCGCCGGCCAGGTCGCCGGCGCGGGCCTCGGTTTCGGCCATCGCGATCGCGATCCACGGGTCGGCCGGGTATTTCGCGAGCAGCGGCGCCAGTTCCTTCGCGGCGATCGCGTAATCGCCGTTGCGCTGACGAGCGATGGCCAGACCGTAGCGCTGGGCGTCGGTCAGCGGCCTGGCCTGGCGCGCGCGCTCGTATTCGTGGACCGCTTCCTGCGCGGTGTTGGCGCTGAACACACGGATCCTTTCCCGCACCCAGCCGAACTGGACGCTGTCGGTCGCGCGCATCGGGCCGGACATGCGCAGTCCGGACGGCAGCAGCGGGTTCTCGCCGGTGACGCTCGAACCGGCGTCGAAGGCCTGCGGCTTCGACGCCAGTTCGTCGGCGCGGGCCCGGGCTTCGCTGACGCGGGTGGTGTTGACCGGGTGCGTGCGCAGGTAGTCGGGTGCGCGTTCGCGTTCGCCGCCCTGGTTCACGCGCGAGATCGACTGCATGCGGCCGAACATGCTGACCATCGCCTGCGGGTCGTAGCCTGCCCGGGAGAGGGTCTTGATGCCCAGCCGGTCCGCTTCGGATTCGTTGGATCGGGTGTAATTGATCTGCCGCTGCGCCATCAGCGCCTGCGCGGACGCCAGCGCCGCCATCGACGCGTCGTCCGAGGAGTTGCCGCCGGAAGACTGGGCGATGGCGATCGCGCCGAGCATCGCCAGCAGGATCGGCACGCTGTCCTTCTGCGCGCGTTCCACGCTGCGCAGGACGTGTGTCTGGGTGACATGCGCGACTTCGTGGGCGAGCACGCTGGCCGCCTCGTCCTCGCTCTCGGCCGCCAGGATCATGCCGGCGTTGGCGCCGATGTAGCCGCCGAGGGTGGCGAAGGCGTTGAAGGAACGGTCCTTCAGCATGAAGAAGGTGAAGGACTGCTGCGGCTTGTCGCTGGCCGCGGCGAGACGATGGCCCACCGACTGCAGCCAGCCGTCGATCAGCGGGTCGTCCATGACCAGATCGTAGTGGCGGAGCTGGCTGAGCATCATGCTGCCGTACTCGGCCTGGCGGGTCGGATTGAGCAGTTCGTTGGCCGACGAGCCGATATCGGGCAACCGGTTCTCCTGGGCCGGCGCGACGGCCGCGGCGAGGGAGAAGGTGAGGGCGGCGATGGCGACCGACAGGCGCATGGGACGGAATTCCGGGGAGCGACGACGGGACAGGATGACGGTTGCCGGCGTCGGAGGCGTGAACGCATGGTTAAGTCGCACCCGTGCGACGGGTCTTCGACCCGATCCGCGACTTTTCGTTCCGTACCTTTTCGTTCCGCGCACCGCTGTGTTGCCGTCCCGGGAACGTCGGGCGGGTGGAAAACCCGGACGCGCCCCCCCATCATGCCGTCCAGCCTGTCCACTTACCGCAAGATCCGACGCGCGCAGCGTTGCGAGGAGCCCGTCTTGAGCGACTTTCCGAACCATCCGCCGATCACGATGTACACCACCGCGATCTGCCCGTATTGCATCTCGGCCAAGAATTTCCTGAAGAGCAAGGGCCTGGACTGGACCGAGGTCCGGATCGACACCGATCCGGGCGAACGCGAGCGCATGATCGCCCGCGCCAACCGCACCAGCGTCCCGCAGATCTTCGTCGGCGACGTCCACGTCGGCGGATTCGACGACATGATGGCGCTCCATCGCGCCGGGAAGTTCGAGCCCCTGCTGAGAGGGGAGAGCGCATGAGCGGCGCCGGCAGCGAGAAGGACCGGGTCGCCGAGTTCACGGCGTTCCGCAAGCGCATGAACGAGCGGATCCTGGCCGAACCGAATCAGGTCGTCCGCCGGTTCTTCGCCCTCGACACCCAGACCTACCAGGCCGGGGCGCTCGACGTGAAGACCAAGGAACTGCTGGGCCTGGTCGCCTCGCTGGTGCTGCGCTGCGACGACTGCATCAGCTACCACGTGGCCCAGTGCCGGGAGGCCGGCGTGAATCGGGACGAGATGTTCGAGGCGTTCTCGGTCGGTCTGGTGGTCGGTGGTTCGATCGTCATCCCGCATCTGCGGCGCGCGGTCGATTTCCTCGACCGCCTGGAGCAGGGCGAGCCCGTCGCGGCCCCTGCCCATGACCACGGCTGATCGGTCGGATCGCCCTTTCGACCATCGTCTGAACGACTTTTTCAGCAAAATCAACGCGTTTCCGGCATAATTGCCGACTGTGCGCGCCGTTTCGCGGTCCTGCGACGGCGCGCAGCCAGTCCCTCCGACCCGCTCTCCCAAGAGTCCGGCCCCCGCGCAAGCGGCGGGTCTGCCTGGAAACGACCCCATGACCCAAACGATTACCGTCATCCGCGGCGATGGCATCGGCCCCGAGATCATGGAGGCCGCCCTGTTCGTGCTCGACGCCATGAACGCCGGCCTCACCTACGAAGAAGCCGATGCCGGCATGGTCGCGCTCGAGAAGCACGGCGAACTGCTGCCGCAGGCGACCCTCGATTCGATCCGCCACAACCGGATCGCGCTCAAGAGCCCGCTGACCACGCCGGTGGGCGAGGGCTTCAGTTCGATCAACGTCGAACTGCGCAAGCGTTTCGACCTCTACGCCAACGTCCGCCCGGCGAAATCCTTCCCGAACACCAAGTCGCGCTTTCCCAGCGGCGTCGACCTGATCACCGTCCGCGAGAACACCGAAGGCGCGTACATCGGCGAAGGCCAGGCCCTGTCGGAAGACGGCGAGACCGCGGTGTTGACCCAGAAGATCACCCGTCGCGGCTCCGAGCGCATCGTCCGCTACGCCTTCGAACTGGCCCGCAAGACCGGCCGCAGGAAGGTCACCGTCGTCCACAAGGCCAACATCCTCAAGTCGACCTCGGGCCTGTTCCTGCGCACCGCGCGCATCGTCGCCGCGGAATATCCCGATATCGAGTGCAACGAGATGATCGTGGACAACACCTGCATGCAACTGGTGATGCGTCCGGAACAGTTCGACATCATCGTCACCACCAACCTTTTCGGCGACATCATCTCCGACCTCTGCGCGGGTCTCGTCGGCGGTCTCGGCCTCGCGCCGGGCGCCAACATCGGCACCGAAGCCGCGATCTTCGAGGCCGTCCACGGTTCGGCCCCGGACATCGCCGGGAAGGGCGTCGCCAATCCCTGCGCGCTGCTGCTGGCGGTGGGGCAGATGCTCGACCACATCGGCCAACCCGAGAACGCCATCCGCCTCCGCAACGCCATCGTCGCGACGCTGGAAGCGAAGGATTCGATGACTCCGGACCTCGGCGGCACCGGCACCACGATGTCCTTCGCGAAGGCGATCGCCAGCCGCCTCTGACCCGATCGGCGGTCGCTGCAACGAAAACGGGCGCCCTCGGCGCCCGTTTTCGTCTTCTGCCGCGGCGGCGTCCGCCCGATCAGCGGCGCAGCTTCGACAGTAGGCGCAGGAACTCGATGTACAACCACACCAGCGTGACCATCAGGCCGAAGGCGCCGTACCACTCCATGTATTTCGGCGCGCCGGCTTCGACGCCCGACTCGATGAAGTCGAAGTCCAGCACGAGGTTCAGCGCCGCGACCACGACCACGAACAGGCTGAAGCCGATGCCGATGATGCCCGAGTCGTGGATGTAGGGGACGTTGATGCCGAACAGGCGCAGCAGGAAGGAGGCCAGGTAGATCAGGAAGATGCCGCCGGTGGCGGCGGTCACGCCGAGCTTGAAGTTCTCGGTCGCCTTGATCAGGCCCGAGCGATAGGCGAAGAGCAGCGCGAACAGGGTGCCGAAGGTCAGCATCACCGCCTGCATCACGATGCCTTCGTAGACATGGTTGTACATCGCCGAGATCGAGCCCAGGAAGAAACCTTCGACCAGGGCGTACAGCGGCGCGGTGACCGCGGACCACTCCTTCTTGAACACGGTGACCAGGGCGAGCACGAAGCCGCCGATCGCGCCGCCGATCATGTAGATGCCGGCGCCCGGGGCGATCTGCGGGCCGTCGGGGGTGTCGATCATCGACTGCGACCAGGCGAAGGCCGCGGTCAGCACGGTGAGCAGCAGCAGGATGCCGGTCTTGTTGACCGTGCCGTTGAGGGTCATGGTGCCGTCGCGTCCCGCCACCACCGAACCGCTGCTGAGATCGAGGAAAGTGGAGTCCTTCAGGACCGGATTGCCGCTGCGCATGGTGTCTCCTTGGAGATCGTTCTGTCGTCGGGAGGAATTTCGAAGCGCAAGCATACCGTCGGCGGTCGGCGTTGTGCGCGTTGACACGGCGCCCGCGGCTTCGGACAATAGCCGACCGGCTTCGGGCCTGGATGCGTCTTCGCCCGAACCGCCTTCACCGGCGGGGTATAGCGCAGTCTGGTAGCGCGCCTGCTTTGGGAGCAGGATGTCGGGGGTTCGAATCCCTCTACCCCGACCACTCCAACGCTCCCGCGGTTCGTTCCACCGCCTCCGTCCGCTCCGGCTATCATGCGCGTACGCGCCCGTAGCTCAACCGGATAGAGCACCGGCCTTCTAAGCCGGTGGTTGCAGGTTCGAGTCCTGCCGGGCGCGCCAGTGCGGCGAGGCGGAATGCCGGGCTGCGGGATGGCAGGGTTCCGGGACACGGAGTTCCTGCGAAGTTTCAATATGGTGGCTGTAGCTCAGTTGGTTAGAGTACCGGATTGTGATTCCGGTTGTCGGGGGTTCGAGTCCCCTCAGCCACCCCACCTTCGACGGAGTCGCCGTTTTTCCGGGCGGTTCCGGAGTGTCTTCCGGCGACGGTTGTCTGATCGCCGGGGAATGCGTTATCCTTTTCTGATCGGGCCGTTAGCTCAGTTGGTAGAGCAGTTGACTCTTAATCAATAGGTCCAAGGTTCGAATCCTTGACGGCCCACCAGTTCCAGAGAACGCCCGGCACGCGCCGGGCGTTCTTGTTTTCGGCTCTCCCGTCGCGGGAAGAGCGGACGCGAGAGTGGCGAAATTGGTAGACGCAACAGATTTAGGTTCTGTCGCCGCAAGGTGTGGGGGTTCGAGTCCCCCCTCTCGCACCATGTCGCAGCGGACACGCACGCTGCCATGGCACAACGCGCCATCGCTTGCGGCACCCATTCCGGTGCCCGTGGGCCGCTGGGATCCCGCCTGGATCCGTCTCACGCTCTCCGGCGACGCCCGTGTTCCGGGGCCGTCCGTCAGCCCGAGTCCCGCCGGAAACTGGCGGGCCGGCCCGTAATCGGCGAAACTAGTCCGTTCCGCTGGGGCGGCCCGCCATGGGTGAGCCCGACCGGCCGTTCCGGCCGCCCAGCCTCCAATCCCAACCTCAACACGGGCCGCGCGCGACGGCGCGGCAGCAGGAGTCGCCAGCAATGCAAGTTTCAGTCGAATCCGTGGGCAATCTCGAACGCCGCATGACCCTGCGCGTGCCGACCGAGCGCGTCGAGAACCAGATCGGCGGCCGCCTGCGCGAAATCGCCCGTACCGCCCGAATCAAGGGGTTCCGTCCCGGCAAGGTGCCGGCGAAGGTCATCGAGCAGCGTTACGGCGCCCAGGTCCGCAGCGAAGTCGTCGACGAACTGCTGCAGCAGGGCTTCGATCAGGCGGTCCGCGAGAACGAGCTCCGTCTGGCCGGTAATCCGATGATCGAGCCGTCCGCCGACGCCGGCGAGGGCGAACTGGCCTACGTCGCCACGTTCGAGATCGTTCCGGATTTCGGCGAGATCGACGTCGCCAAGCTGCAGGTGGTGCGCCACACCGCCGAAGTGACCGAGGACGACATCGACCGGATGATCGAGAACCTGCGCCTGCAGCGCCGCAGCTGGACCCTCGTCAACCGTCCGGCCCAGGCCGGCGATGCGGTCGACGTGGAGACCTGGTCGATCGTCGATGGCGAGCGCCTGCCGGCCGAAGGCGCCGAGCGCGGCGTCACCATGATCGGCTCGGGTGCGATGTTCCCCGATATCGAGAACGCCCTGGTCGGCATGAGCGCCGGCGAGGACAAGACTCTCACCGTCGAGTTTCCCGCGAACTGGCGCGTGCCGCAGCTGGCCGGCAAGCAGGCGGTGGTGAACGTGAAGATCGAAGGCGTCTCCGAGCCGGTGTTGCCGGAAGTCGACGCCGAATTCATCCGCAGCTTCGGCGTGAAGTCGGGCGACATGGGCCAGTTCCGGGTCGAAATCCGCAACAACCTCGAGCGCGAGCTGAAGGGCGCGCTGATGAGCCGCCTGCGCCGCGAAGTCGGAGAGCAGTTGATCGCGGCCTATGCGCACGTCGAAATGCCGCCGCGCGTGGTCGAGAACGAGGCCCGCGCGATGCTGGCCCAGGCCATGGAACAGGCGCGCCGCCAGGGCCGTTCCGCCGATGCGCCGGTCGATGCGTGGCGCGAATTCCTCGATCCGGCCCGCAAGCGCATTACCGTGGCGCTGCTGGTCGGCGAGGTCGCCCGCCGCAATGCGCTCAGCCTGGATCCGAAACGCCTGAACGAAACGCTGCGTCTCATCGCTTCCACCTACGAAGAGCCGCAGCAGGTCATTGATTTGTACCGCAACGACCGCCAGCTCATGGCCGGCCTGCAGAATCGCGTCATGGAGGAGCAGGTCATCGACTGGATCGCCGAGCGTGCCGAACACACCGACAAGCCGCTCAGCTTCCAGGAAGCGATCTCCCCGCAGTAACCTGCGGGTCCGCCCCCCGGGGTCGCGCGACGGCGCGACCCACCCCCACCCAGGTGCAGTGACGCCATGAACAGCCTCGAGACCAAAGCCCTGAACCTCGTGCCGATGGTGGTCGAACAGACCAGCCGCGGCGAGCGCGCCTACGACATCTACTCCCGGCTGCTGAAGGAGCGGGTGATCTTCCTCGTCGGCGGCATCGACGACTACATGGCCAATGTGGTCGTCGCCCAGCTGCTGTTCCTGGAAGCGGAAAATCCCGAAAAGGACATCAGCCTCTACATCAACTCCCCCGGCGGCATCGTCACCGCCGGCATGGCGATCTACGACACCATGCAGTTCATCAAGCCGGACGTGAGCACGATCTGCGTCGGCCAGGCCGCCAGCATGGGCGCGCTGCTGCTCGCCTCCGGCGCCAAGGGCAAGCGCTACGCCCTGCCGAACGCCCGCGTGATGATCCATCAGCCGCTCGGCGGCTTCCAGGGACAGGCGACGGACATCGACATCCACGCCCGCGAGATCCTGACCCTTCGCCAGCGCCTCAACGAGGTCCTGTCGCGCCACACCGGCCAGTCGCTGGAGACCATCGCCCGCGACACCGAACGCGACAATTTCAAGAGCGCCGAAGCCTCGCGCGACTACGGTCTGGTCGACCATGTCCTCGAGCGCAGGCCCGAAGAGTCCATTCAGCCGGCGTAAGCCGCTGATTCCGAACAGAATCCGGGATCCCGCCGCGACCCGCTTGCGGCCGGGAGCCCGAATGCTATCCTCCCCCCATCAGCGCCAGGTAACGAAAGCAGCATGAGCGACGACCGGCAAGGCCGCAGCGGCGACAGCAACAAGATCCTGTACTGCTCGTTCTGCGGGAAGAGCCAGCATGAAGTCCGCAAGCTCATTGCGGGCCCCAGCGTGTTCATTTGCGACGAATGCGTCGAGCTGTGCAACGACATCATCCGCGAGGAACTCGAGGAGAAGGCGCAGGCAACCCGCAGCCACCTGCCCAAGCCGCGCGAGATCCTCGAGGTCCTCGACCAGTACGTGATCGGGCAGTCGCGTGCGAAGAAGACCCTCGCAGTGGCGGTCTACAACCACTACAAGCGCATCGAGAGCCGTCAGAAGAACGACGACATCGAGTTGGCCAAGTCGAACATCCTGCTGATCGGTCCGACCGGTTCGGGCAAGACCCTGCTGGCCGAGACCCTGGCCCGCCTGCTCAACGTGCCGTTCACGATCGCCGACGCGACCACGCTGACCGAAGCCGGTTACGTGGGCGAGGACGTCGAGAACATCATCCAGAAGCTGCTGCAGAAGTGCGACTACGACGTCGAGAAGGCGCAGCAGGGCATCGTCTACATCGACGAGATCGACAAGATCTCGCGCAAGAGCGAGAACCCCTCGATCACCCGTGACGTGTCCGGCGAAGGCGTGCAGCAGGCGCTGCTCAAGCTGATCGAAGGCACCGTCGCCAGCGTGCCGCCGCAGGGCGGGCGCAAGCATCCGCAGCAGGAATTCCTGCAGGTCGACACCCGCAATATCCTGTTCATCGTCGGCGGCGCCTTCGCCGGCCTGGACAAGATCATCCAGCAGCGCAGCACCGTGGCCGGCGGCATCGGCTTCGGCGCCAAGCTGAAGAGCGCCGAACGCAAGGCCGACGTGAGCAAGGTGCTGTTCGATGTCGAACCCGAAGACCTGATCAAGTTCGGCCTGATCCCGGAGTTCGTCGGCCGGCTGCCGGTCGTCGCCACGCTCGAGGAGCTGGACGAAACGGCGCTGGTGAAAATCCTCACCGAGCCGAAGAACGCGATCAGCAAGCAGTTCCGGAAGCTGTTCGAGATGGAGGGCGTCGAGCTCGAATTCCGCCCCGATGCGCTGTCCGCCATCGCGCGCAAGGCGCTCAAGCGCAGGACCGGCGCCCGCGGCCTGCGCACCATCGTCGAATCGGTGCTGCTCGACACGATGTACGACCTGCCGTCGCTGGAGAACGTCAGCAAGGTGGTGGTCGACGAATCGGTGATCGAGCACAAGTCCGAGCCGTATCTGATCTATCAGACGCCGCCGAACAAGGCCGCCGGCGCGGAGTGATTCCGACGTCGCCTTCCGCGCTTCGCGCGGAAGTTCGCGGGCATCCTGATCGAATCGGGATGCCCGTTTCGTTTTCGGCCCCGTGAAGGCCGCGGCCGGCCGATCGCGATGCCGCCGTTCTCCCGGATGCGCCGCCGGTTTCCGTCGGGGGGCGCGCGCTTGCATCCGCGCGCGCGAGACCCCATAACGGGCGCATTGGTCGCCTTGCCCGACGCCGCGACCGCAGTCCCGACAGGAGCCCCCATGAACGACCATCCCGCCAGCCCACTCGCCGATCTGCCCGTGCTGCCGCTGCGCGACGTCGTCGTGTTCCCGAACATGGTGATTCCGCTCTTCGTCGGCCGCGAGAAGTCGATCAAGGCGCTCGATCAGGCGATGGATCGCGACAAGCGCATCCTGCTGGTCGCGCAGAAATCGCCTGAGACCGACGATCCCGCCGCCGCCGATCTCTACGGCATCGGGACCCTCGCGCAGGTCCTGCAACTGCTCAAATTGCCCGACGGCACGATCAAGGTGCTGGTCGAGGGCGTGTCCCGCGTGCGTCTGAAGGACGTGCGCGAAGTCGACGGCGCGCTGGCCGGCGGCGGCGATCCGCTGGAGTCCGCCGAGCCGGAGGATCCGCGCGAAGTCGAAGCCATCGTGCGTTCGCTGAAGGGATTGTTCGAACAGTACGTCAAGACCAATCGCAAATTGCCGCCGGAGCTGATGCAGAGTCTGTCCGGGATCGATGAGCCGTCGAAACTCGCCGACCACATCGCCGCGCATCTCAGCGTGCGCCTCGCTGAGAAACAGCGTCTGCTGGAAACCGTCGACGTCGCCCGTCGCCTCGAGTTGCTGGTCGGCCTCGTCGACGGCGAGATCGACGTGCAGCAGTTGGAGAAGCGCATCCGCGGCCGCGTGAAGTCGCAGATGGAGAAGAGCCAGCGCGAGTACTACCTCAACGAACAGATGAAGGCGATCCAGAAGGAACTCGGCGAGCTCGACGATGCGCCGAACGACATCGAGGATCTGGCCCGCCGCATCGCCGAGGCCGGCATGCCGAAACCGGTGGAAGCCAAGGCGAAGTCCGAACTCAACAAGCTCAAGCAGATGTCGCCGATGTCGGCCGAGGCCGCGGTCGTGCGCAACTATCTCGACTGGCTGCTCGGCGTGCCGTGGAAGAAGCGCACCAAGGTCCGCAAGGATCTGAAGGTGGCGCAGGAAACCCTCGACGCCGACCATTACGGCCTGGAGAAGGTCAAGGAACGCATCCTCGAATATCTCGCGGTGCAGACCCGCGTGAAGCAGATGAAGGGCGCGATCCTTTGCCTCGTCGGACCGCCGGGCGTGGGCAAGACCTCGCTCGGACAGAGCATCGCCAAGGCCACCAACCGCAAGTTCGTGCGCATGTCGCTGGGCGGCGTGCGCGACGAGGCCGAGATCCGCGGGCACCGGCGCACCTACGTCGGCTCGATGCCGGGCCGGATCGTGCAGAATCTCAACAAGGCCGGCAGCCGCAACCCGCTGTTCGTGCTGGACGAGATCGACAAGATGTCGATGGATTTCCGCGGCGATCCCTCTGCGGCGCTGCTCGAAGTGCTGGATCCCGAGCAGAACAACGCCTTCAACGACCATTACCTGGAAGTCGACCTCGATCTGTCCGAGGTGATGTTCATCGCGACCTCGAATTCGCTCAACATTCCCGGTCCCTTGCTCGACCGCATGGAAGTGATCCGCATCCCGGGTTACACCGAGGAAGAGAAGCTCAACATCGCCGAGCGTTATCTGCTGCCCAAGCAGTTGAAGGCGAACGGCCTCAAGCCCGCCGAACTGAAGGTGTCCGAAGACGCGGTGCGCGACATCGTCCGCTATTACACCCGCGAGTCCGGCGTGCGCAATCTCGAGCGGGAGATTTCCAAGATCTGTCGCAAGGTGGTGAAGGAGATCGCGCTCGCCGGGCCGAAGAAGTCCGCCAAGGCCGCGAAGGCGGTCGCCGTGACCGCGAAGACGCTCGACCGATATCTGGGCGTGCGCAAGTTCGATTTCGGACGCGCCGAGCGCGACAACGAAGTCGGCATGGTCACCGGACTCGCCTGGACCGAGGTCGGCGGCGATCTGCTGCAGATCGAATCGACGCTGATGCCCGGCAAGGGCCAGCTGATCCTCACCGGCCAGCTGGGCGACGTGATGAAGGAGTCGGCGTCGGCGGCGCTGTCGGTGGTGCGCGCGCGCACCGAACGGCTCGGCATCGACATCGACTTCCTGCAGAAGCTCGACGTGCATCTGCACGTGCCCGACGGCGCCACGCCGAAGGACGGCCCGAGCGCGGGCATCGCCATGACCACCGCGCTGGTGTCCGCGTTGACCAAGGTGCCGGTGCGCGCGGAC
Source organism: Pseudomonadota bacterium (assembly GCA_049324395.1). GTDB lineage: Bacteria > Pseudomonadota > Gammaproteobacteria > Xanthomonadales > Xanthomonadaceae > Lysobacter_I. The sequence continues at coordinate 206,059 of JBMOOY010000029.1, read as the reverse complement.
GTCGCGATGACCGGCGAGATCACGCTGCGCGGCAAGGTCACCGCGATCGGCGGACTCAAGGAGAAACTGCTCGCCGCGCTGCGCGGCGGCATCCGCACCGTGCTGATCCCCGAGGAGAACCGCAAGGATCTCGCCGACATTCCGAAGAGCGTGACCGATGCGGTGAAGATCGTACCGGTGCGCTGGATCGACGAAGTGCTCGATCTCGCGCTCGAGCATCCGATCGCGCCGAATGCGCAAAAGAAGGACGCGCGTTCTGCTGCCCGCAAGTCGACGAAGCCGGCGAAGCCCGCTTCGACCTCGCGTCGCGACGTACGCAGACACTGAGCGCTCCGACGAAAGGCGCGTCGCACGACGACGCGCCGTCGGGTTGCGACGAGGATCGCGGATTTCGGGCTTTTCCCGTTGTTTTTCCGCGTTTTTCGGTTGCGCCCCCCGGTTCGCGCTGGTATAACGGACCCCCGTCGGCGTCCGTTGCGCCGACCGCCCGCTCGCACGGAACGCCGGCACCCGAGCCATATCAGATCCGCATCAGATCCACACCCGATTTCTCCGGCACCACCCACGACGTTTTCGGCCTACAGATTCTCGATCATTCCGTTTGCAGCGCGATTCCGATCGCAGACGTCACGTCCGCGACGGCCGGGCCGCACGACTCAGCCATTCGAAGAAGCGATCCAGTCCGAAAACATCCGGTTCGTCCGGATCCGCACCGACGCGCAACGCAGGGCGCCCCGCGATCGGAACGAACGCCGTTTTTCCTCCTCCATTCATTCCACCCACGACAACAGAACGGGAGTCATCACATGAACAAAGCCGAGCTTATCGACGCGATCGCCGCCGCCGCCGAGCTGTCCAAGGCCGATGCCGGGCGCGCGCTCGATGCCACGGTCTCCGCCATCACCAAGGCCCTCAAGAAGGGCGACACCGTGACCGTGATCGGCTTCGGTTCCTTCGTGGTCCGCGAGCGCGCCGCGCGCACCGGCCGCAACCCGAAGACCAAGGAAGAAATCCAGATCCCGGCTTCGAAGACGCCGGTGTTCAAGGCTGGCAAAGCGCTGAAGGATGCCGTAAACTGACCGACTCTTCCCGTTCGGGTGCTTAGCTCAGCGGTAGAGCGTCTCCTTTACACGGAGAGGGTCGGGGGTTCGATCCCCTCAGCACCCACCAGGGAGGCTGGGCGACCGGATCGGTGTCGTCGAAGTTCATCTTCGAGGTATTCCGTTCCGCCGCCGATCTGCGCTAGAATGCGCGCCGCTCGCAAGAGCGTGGGATGACAATGCGGAGTGGTAGTTCAGTCGGTTAGAATGCTGGCCTGTCACGCCGGAGGTCGCGGGTTCGAGTCCCGTCCACTCCGCCAATCCCCCCGATTCGGTCTTCGCCCAGTCGAAGGCCTCGCAAAGGCACCGGAGACGGTGCCTTTCGCGTTTCCGGGTCCGGCATCGGGCCCCGCCGGAATCCCGTCCCCCCGTTGCAGTCGGCCCGGGGGCCCGGTCCGGGGCCGCCGCGGCCGGCGCGGGAGGCTGTCGCCGCTCGTCGCAGCCGCTACACTAGGCGGCTCCTCTTCCGGCAACGCTCGCCAATGCTGCAGGCCCTTCGCGACAAATCATCCGGCTGGATCGCCACCGTCATCCTCGGGTTGCTGATCATCCCGTTCGCCTTCTTCGGCATGGAGCAGTACCTGTTCCAGCGGACCGAGACCTTCGCCGCCCGCATCCAGGCGCCGCCGACCTGGTGGCCCTCGGCTCCGGACTGGTGGCTGGTGCGCAAGGCGGTCTGGCAACAGGAAGAGATCGCCGTCGACGAATTCCGCACCCGTTTCGAGCAGGCGCGCCAGCAGCAGCGCGCGGCGCTCGGCGAGAGTTTCGATGTCCGCGAGTTCGAGAGCGTCGACAACAAGCGGCAGATCCTCGAGCGGATGATCGACGAGCGCGTGATGCGCATGGGCACCGAGCGCGAAGGCCTCGCCATCGGCGACGCCCAGGTGCGCAAGGCGATCGAGGCGATTCCCGACTTCCAGGTCGAAGGCAAGTTCGATCCGCAGCGTTACCGCCTGTTGTTGGCGTCCGGCCAGCCGCCGCGTACCCCGCTCGAATTCGATCGCGAGGTGCGCGACACGCTCAAACGTCAGCTGCTCGCGGCGCGCCTCAGCGGTTCGGCGTTCGTGACCGCGTCCGAAGGCAAGCGCCTGATTTCGATCCTCGGCGAGAAGCGCGACGTGTCGTTCGCGCTGCTGCCCCCGCCGGCGCCGGATACCGCGCCGGTGTCCGCGGCCGAAATCGCCGCCTGGTACAAGGCGCATCCCGACGATTTCCGCGCGCCGGAAATGGTGACGATCGAGTACGTCGAGATCGACGCCGCCGCGATGGCGCCGCCGGCGCCGGCCGACGAGAAGGCCCTGCGCGACCGTTTCGAGCAGGAAAAGAGCCGTTTCGTCGAACCCGAACAGCGTCTCACCTCGCACATCCTGATCCGCGTCGACGCCGGCGCGGACGCCGCCGCGCAGAAGGCGGCGGAGACCAAGGCCCTGGATCTGCTGAAGCAGGCCAGGGGCGGCGCCGATTTCGCCGCGCTCGCGCGCCAGCATTCGGACGATTCCTCGAAGGAGGCCGGCGGCGACCTCGGTTGGGTTGCGAAGAACGGGCAGATGGTCAAGCCGTTCGAGGATGCGGTGTTCGCGACCGCGGCCGGCCAGATCACCGGTCCGGTGAAGACCGAATTCGGCTGGCATCTGGTGCAGGTCCGCGAAGTGAAGGCCGGTCGCGCGATGACCTTCGAGCAGGCGCGTCCGGAACTCGAACGCTCGCTCGCCGAGACCGCGATCGAGCGCGCCTACAACGATCTCGCCGGCGCGCTGGTCGACGAGGCCTCCAAGACCACGAATTCGCTGGCTCCGGCCGCGCGGGCGCTCAAGCTGACCGTGCAGAAGGTCGGTCCCTTCGCGCGCGGACAGGGCAGCGGCATCGCCGCGAGCCCGGCCGTGCAGCGGGTCGCGTTCTCCGAGGACATGGTCCAGAACCGCATGACCAGCGATCTGATCGAGATCGCGCCGAATCATGGCGCCCTCATCCGCGTGATCGAACACACGCCGGAGCGCGTGCAGCCGCTCGACAAGGTCGGCGCCCAGGTGGTGGCCGCGGTGCGCGCCGATCGCGCGCGCAAGGCCGTCGAGGCGGAAGCGGACGCGGTGCTCGCCCGGTTGAAGAAGGGCGAATCGCTGGCGACCATCGCGACCGAGAAGAAGTGGGTCGTCACCAACTTCCCCGGCGTTCCCCGCGGCGCGCCGGCTCCGGACGCGCAGGCGGTCGAGGCCTATTTCCAGGTGCCGGCGCCGGCGGCGGGCAAGGTCTCGCCGGGCAAGGCGCAGACCGCAGGCGGCCAGTGGATCGTGTTCGAGGTCGGAAAGGTCGGTCAGGGCGACGACAACGAGATCACGCCGGAAATGCGCGCCGGTTTCCTGCGCGAACTCGCACCCCGCATCGGCGAGCAGGACGCGGTCGCGGTCGGCAAGGCGATGCGCAAGGGCATGAAGGTGGACATCGCCGAGGATCGCCTCTGAGGGATCGATCCCGGGCCGCCTCGCGGTCGCTCCGCAGCCTCGCGTTCACGAAAAAGCCCGGCGTTTCCGCCGGGCTTTTTTCATGGGGTCGCGGCCGTCGGCCGGCCGCACGCGATCATTCCTTGTCGATGCCGGTCATGCCGAGGATGTTGTACCCGGAATCGACGTAGGTGATCTCGCCCGTGACGCCGGAGGCCAGATCCGAGCACAGGAACGCGGCGACGTTGCCCACGTCCTCGATGGTCACCGTGCGGCGGAGCGGGGCGTTCTCCTCGACATGGCCGAGGATCTTGCGGAACCCGGCGATGCCCGCCGCGGCCAGGGTCTTGATCGGGCCGGCGGAGATCGCGTTGACGCGGGTGCCTTCCGGGCCGAGGTTGTAGGCCAGATAGCGCACGGTGGATTCGAGGCTGGCCTTGGCCACGCCCATGACGTTGTAGCCGGCGAGCGCGCGTTCGGCGCCGAGGTAGCTGAGGGTCAGGATCGCGCCCCTGCGGCCCTGCATCATCGGGCGCGCGGCCTTGGCCATCGCGGCGAGCGAGTACGCCGACACGTCGTGGGCGATCGCGAAGTTCTCGCGCGTCAGGCCGTCGAGGAACTGTCCGGCGATCGCTTCGCGCGGCGCGAAGGCGATGGCGTGAACGAGGATGTCGAAACCGTCCCAGTGCTTGCCGAGCGCCTCGAAACAGGCGGCGATCTGGGCGTCGTCGCTGACGTCCAGCGGCAGCACGATGTTCGAGCCGTATTCGGCGGCGGCGCTTTCGACGCGCGGCTTGAGTTTGTCGTTCTGGTAGGTGAACGCCAGCTCCGCGCCTTCCCGGCGCATGGCCTCGGCGATGCCGCTGGCGATGGAGCGTTCGCTGGCGATGCCGGTGATGAGCGCGCGCTTGCCTTGCAGAAAACCCATGGTGATCTCGCGATTCGGTCGGGTCCGCAAGTGTGCCATGCGGGACCGGCCATCGGCTGCCGTATGGTGCGCGGGCGGCGTCTCAGGCGCGGAAGCCGTCCTTCCAGCGACGCAGTTCGGCGAAGGTCTGCAGCCGGTCGAGCGCGGCTACGCCGAGCCGCGCGGCGATGGTCGTGCGGACTTCCGCGCTGTCGCAGCGCAGGAAGGGGTTGGTCGCGCGCTCCAGGTCGATGTCGGAGGGCAGCGTCGACGCGCCGGCTGCGCGCAGCGCGCGCACGTTCTCCACGCGCGCCCGCAGCGCCGGATTGCCGGGTTCGACCGCGAGCGCGAACGCGGCGTTCGCGGCGGTGTACTCGTGGGCGCAGCAGATCCGGGTCTGGCCGGGCAGGGCGGCGAGGCGGTCGAGCGAGGCCAGCATCTGTGCCGCCGTGCCTTCGAACAGACGTCCGCAGCCGAGGCTGAACAGGGTGTCGCCGCAGAACAGCACGCCTGCGCCGATGCCGGCACCCGCCTCCGTGTGAAAGGCGATGTGGCTGCGCGTGTGGCCGGGCACGGCCAGCACGGTGAAGGAGATCGGGTCGGGCAGCGCGTTCAGGGCCACCGTCTCGCCGTCGTTCACGCGTCTCGTGGCGGGCGCGATCCGCGGGTCGTCGGGCGCGACGATGGTCAGGTCCGGCCAGCGTTCCAGCAGGCCCGCGAGACCGCCGATGTGGTCGCCGTGATGGTGGGTGATCAGCACCGCGACCGGACGCAGGCCGTCCGCAGCGGCCGCGAGCACCGGCCCGGCGTCGCCGGGATCGACGATGATCGCGCGGCCGTCCTCGCCGGTCAGCGCCCAGATGTAGTTGTCCTCGAAGGCGGGCAGAGCGAGCAGACGCATGGCGGGCGCGAGCGGGTGGCGGCTTACAATGTGGCGATGCCCGCATTGTCCCACCAAGCCCAGCCCGCCGTCGCGATGCAGTGGTTCCTGCTTCCCGCCGGACAGGCGGTGCTCGAGAGCGAGGAGACCGTCGTCGCCGACGCTCTGGCGGCGCATCCGGTGGTGGGGCTGCCCTGGCTTTGGCTGGCGCCGGCCTTCGCGGCCGAAGCGCCCGAGGGCCGCGGGCTGCGCCTGGGCCCGGACATCGATCGCTGGCGCGGTGGCGTGCACTGTCGCCTGCCGTTTCCGCTGGCCAGCGAATCGCTCGGTTCGGTGGTCCTGCAGCACGTCCTCGGCGTCGATCGCGATGCCGATGCGGCGTTGATCGAGGAATGCGCGCGGGTGCTCGTGCCGGGCGGGCGGCTCGCCCTGCTGGCCCTCAATCCGCTGTCGCCCTACCGGTTCCGCTGGCGCGGCCGCGGCCTGTCCGCGCACGACCCGTCCACGTGGCGTCGGATGCTGGCCGAAGCCGGCCTGCATCCCGAACCCGCCGCCCGTGGCGTGGGTCCGCAGTGGTCGCCGACCGCCTCGCCGAGTCTGCAGTCCGGTCCCGGGCTGCGCGCCGCCTACCTCCAGCGCGCCGAGAAACGCGCCATCCCCATGACCCCCATCCGTCAGCGTCTCCCGCTGGCGCTCGCCGACGGAGTTCCCGCCGCTTGAATCTGTCCACCCGGAAATTCATCGAAATCCACACCGACGGCGCCTGCCTCGGCAATCCCGGCCCCGGCGGCTGGGCCGCGCTGCTGCGCTACAACCGCACCGAGCGCGAGCTCGCCGGCGGCGAAGCCCACACCACCAACAACCGGATGGAACTGATGGCGGCGATCATGGCCCTGGAGGCGCTGCGCGAGGAGTGCGTGATCGCGCTGTACACCGACTCGCAGTACGTGCGTCAGGGCATCACCGAATGGATGCCGGGATGGGTGCGTCGGCAGTGGAAGACCTCCGGCGGCGATCCGGTGAAGAACCGCGACCTGTGGGAGCGCCTGCACGCCGCGACCCTGCGTCATCGCATCGACTGGCATTGGGTGAAAGGGCACTCCGGGAACCCCGACAACGAGCGCGTCGACACGCTCGCACGCGACCAGGCCCTGGCCTTCAAGCAGGAGGCGACCGGCGCATGAGACAGATCGTGCTCGATACCGAAACCACGGGCCTGGAGTGGAAGAAGGGCAATCGCGTGGTCGAAATCGGCTGCGTCGAACTGCTGGAGCGGCGGCCGACCGGGCGCACCTGGCAGCAGTACATCCATCCCGAGCGCGAGTTCGAACCCGGGGCGCAGGAAGTCACCGGCCTGACCCTGGAATTCCTCGCCGACAAGCCGAAATTCGCCGCGATCGCGGACGCTTTCCTCGAATTCATCGACGGCGCCGAGCTGATCATCCACAACGCGGCGTTCGACGTGGGCTTCCTCGACAACGAACTGTCGATGCTCGGTCCCGGGTACGGCCGCCTGCGCGATCGCGTCAGCGGGATCGAGGACTCGCTCGACCTGGCCCGTCAGCGCTATCCCGGGCAGCGCAATTCGCTGGACGCGCTGTGCAAGCGCCTCGGCGTCGACAACGCGCACCGTCAGTTGCACGGCGCGCTGCTCGACGCGCAGTTGCTGGCGGAGGTCTATCTCGCGCTGACCTCGGGGCAGGGCGAGATCGGCTTCGGCGCGGGCAACGGCGCCGAAGCCGGGGCGAAATCCACGACGTCGGCGTTCCCGATCGCGCCCGTCGACCCCGCGCTCCGGCCGCGCGTACGCCCGGACGAGGCCGAATTGGCCGCCCATGCGGCGCGGCTGGAAGTCCTGCTCAAGAAGTCCGGCCGCAACCTCTGGGAGAGCGCCTGATCGCGCCGCGTCCCCTTCCGGCCCGACAGCGCGTTCAGCTTCGAGGGCGCCGATACCGCCCCGGAAGGTACAATTCGACGGTCGACAGCCCAAGAGGAGTTCGCGAGTGCCGATGCCGACATGGCTGGTGACCGGCGGTGCCGGTTTCATCGGGGGGAATTTCGTTCTTGAGGCCGTCGCCGGCGGCGCCCGGGTCGTGAATCTGGATGCGCTGACCTACGCCGGAAACCGCGACACGCTGGCCTCGCTGGAGGGACATCCCGGTCATGTCTTCGTCCACGGCGACATCGGCGACCGCGCCCTGGTGTCGCGGCTGCTCGCCGAGCATCGGCCGGATGCGATCGTGAATTTCGCGGCCGAGAGCCACGTCGATCGTTCGATCGACGGCCCGGCCGCCTTCGTGCAGACCAATGTCGTCGGCACGCTCGCCCTGCTCGAATGCGCCCGCGACCACTGGAAATCGCTCGAAGGCGAGGCCCGCGACGCCTTCCGTTTCCTGCACGTCTCGACCGACGAGGTCTACGGCTCGCTCGGCGACACCGGCAAATTCACCGAAACCACGCCGTATGCGCCGAATTCGCCGTACTCCGCGTCGAAGGCCGCGTCCGACCATCTGGTCCGCGCCTTCCACCACACCTACGGCCTGCCGACGCTGACGACCAACTGCTCGAACAACTACGGCCCGTACCAGTTTCCGGAAAAACTCATCCCGCTGATCATCGCGCGCGCGCTGGCCGGCGAAACGCTGCCGGTCTACGGCGACGGCCGCAACGTCCGCGACTGGCTCTACGTCGGCGACCACTGCAGCGCGATCCGCGCGGTGCTCGAACGCGGTCGGGTGGGCGAGGTCTACAACGTCGGCGGCGACGCCGAGCGCGAGAACATCGTCGTGGTGAAAACGATCTGCGCGCTGCTCGACGCGCGCCGTCCGCTCGCCGACGGCCGCGCCCGCGAATCGCTGATCGCCTTCGTGAAGGATCGTCCGGGGCACGACCGCCGCTATGCGATCGACGCGTCGAAGCTGAAATCGGAATTGGGTTGGGCGCCCTCGCTGACCTTCGAACAGGGCATCGCACGGACCGTCGACTGGTATCTCGATCATCAGGACTGGGTGAAACGCGTGCTCGACGGCAGTTATCGACTGGAACGCATCGGAGGCGCGGCATGAGCGATCGTCGCGGCATCGTCCTCGCCGGCGGCTCCGGTACCCGGCTGTATCCGATCACCCAGGCGGTGAGCAAGCAACTGCTGCCGGTGTACGACAAACCGATGATCTATTACCCGCTCAGCGTGCTCATGCTGGCCGGGATCCGCGAAGTGCTGGTGATCAACACGCCGCACGAGCAGCCGCTGTTCAGGACGCTGCTCGGCGACGGCTCGCAGTGGGGCATGCGCATCGAATACGCCGCGCAGCCGAGCCCGGACGGGCTCGCGCAGGCCTATCTGATCGGCCGCGAGTTCGTCGACGGTCGTCCGAGTTGTCTGGTGCTGGGCGACAACATTTTCCACGGCCCGGGCCTGACCGCGATGCTTCGCGAGGCCGATGCGCAGCGCCAGGGCGCGACCGTGTTCGGCTACTGGGTCGGCGACCCCGAGCGTTACGGCGTGGCCGAATTCGACGCCTCCGGCCGCGTGGTCGGCATCGAGGAAAAACCCGCGAAGCCGAAATCGCACTACGCCGTCACCGGTCTTTATTTCTACGACGGCCGCGCCAGCGATTTCGCCGCGGAGCTGAAACCGTCGGCACGCGGCGAACTGGAGATCACCGATCTCAACCGGCGTTATCTCGAACTCGGCGAACTGCATCTGCAGCGGCTCGGAAGGGGTTACGCCTGGCTCGATACCGGCACGCACCAGTCGCTGCTGGAAGCCTCGAACTACATCGAGACGATCGAGGCGCGGCAGGGGTTGCGCGTGTGCTGTCCGGAAGAGATCGCCTGGCACAACGGCTGGATCGACGCCGCGCAGTTGGAGGCGCTGGCGAAACCGCTCGCGAAGAACGGCTACGGCCAGTATCTGCTGGGCCTCGCCGAACGCGGCTTCGTCCCCTGAGGCCGGAGCGACGATGAAAGTCATCGAAACCGATCTCCCCGGCTGCCTCATCGTCGAACCGCAGGTGTTCGGCGACAGCCGCGGTGTCTTCTACGAGTCGTTCAATTGCGACAAGCTGGCCGCGCACGGCCTGAACCCGCGGTTCGTGCAGGGCAACGTCTCCTCGTCGCAGCGCGGCGTCCTGCGCGGTCTTCACTATCAGTGGCCGAAGCCGCAGGGCAAGTACGTCTCGGTGATCGAAGGCGAGGTCTGGGACGTCGCGGTGGACATCCGCCGCGGTTCGCCGACCTTCGGCCGCTGGACCGCTGTCGTGCTCAGCGCCGAGAACAAACGCCAGTTCTGGATTCCGGAAGGCTTCGCACACGGGTTCGTCGCGCTCAGCGAGCGCGCGACCTTCGCCTATCTGTGCACCGAAACCTACGATCGCGAAGCCGACGCCGCGATCCGCTGGAACGATGCCGCGCTGACGATCGACTGGCCGGTCTCGGCGCCGATCCTCTCCGACAAGGATGCCCGCGCGCCGTTCCTGGCCGATGTGCCGCAGGAGCGGCTGCCGGTGTATTCCCCCTGAGGCGCCGCGCATGACGATCCTGCTGCTCGGCGCGAACGGTCAGGTCGGGCGCGAATTGCGCCGGAGTCTCGCCGCGCTCGGCGAGGTCGTCCCGGCCACCCGCAGCGGCGCGCTCGAAGACGGTCGGCCCTGCGAACGCGCCGATTTCGACGCACCCGAGAGCCTCCCGGCGCTGATCGAACGCGTCGCGCCCGGCATCGTCGTCAACGCCGCCGCCTTCACCGCGGTCGATCGCGCCGAAGCGGAGCGCGAGGCCGCGTTCCGCGCGAACGCCGAAGCGCCGTCGCGGATCGCCGCGGCCTGCGCCGCGCGCGAAGCGCTGCTCGTGCATTACTCCACCGATTACGTCTTCGACGGCCGTGGCGACCGCCCCTATCGAGAGAGCGACGCCACCGCGCCGCTCGGCGTCTATGGCGCCAGCAAGCTCGCCGGCGAAGAGGCGATCCGCGGCAGCGAAGCGCGACACCTGATGTTCCGCACCGCCTGGGTGTACGCCGCGCACGGCCACAATTTCATGCGCACGATGCTGCGTCTTGCGGCCGAACGCGACGAGCTGCGGGTGGTCGCCGACCAGATCGGCACGCCCACGCCCGCTGCGCTGATCGCCGACGTGACCGCGGCCGCGCTCGCCCACGCTCCGGCGGTGTCCGGTCTGTGGCATCTGACCGCCGCCGGACGCACGAGTTGGCACGGCTTCGCCGAGGCCATCGTCGCGGGGGCCCATGCCCGCGGGTTGCTCGCCCGTTCGCCCCGAGTGACGCCGATCGCCACCGCCGACTATCCGACGCCCGCGAAACGCCCCGCATGGTCCGTCCTCGATACCGCGCGGCTGCGCGCCGATTTCGGCGTCGACCTGCCGCTCTGGTCGGACGCCCTGTCGGCGGTGCTCGACACGCTCCGCGGCGGTCCCGCCGACGCCTGAACGACGACGCACGGCCGTCCATCGGCCCCCGGTGTCCGGAGCCGCCGGGAAGGGGGTCGCGATCCTGGCTGGCCGCCTTCTTCGCTATATCATTCGACCCTCAGACGTGGCCCGGCCAGGAGCTCCATGAAACGCATATCGCCGCTCGTTTTCGCCGCACTGCTCGCAGCAGCCGGCGCCGTTTTCGCCCAGGCGCCCGTGCCGCACGACATCGAGGATTTCATCCGCAAGCCCAAGTTCAACGACGTCAAGATATCGCCGACGGGCGAGTTCCTGGCGGCAACGGTTCCGGTCGGTCGCAAGACGGCGCTGGTGATCCTGCGTCGTTCCGACAACAAGGTCGTGGCCAACATGACCCTGCCGGGCGACTACATCCACGTCGCGGACTTCTGGTGGGTGAACAACGAACGCGTCCTGCTCAGCGCGGCCGAGAAGATCGGCGACCAGGAGGAGCCGGAATTGACCGGCGAATTGTTCGCGATCAATGCCGACGGCAGCCGCGGCGAGATGCTGGTCGGCCAGGGATTGCAGGTCGATCGCACGGGAACGCGCGTGCAGCCGAAGAAAGAGGAGCAGGTCGCCGCCGATCTGGTCGACGACCTCCGCGCCGACGACAAGAACGTCATCATCTCCGTGCGCCCGTTCTCCGGCGATCCGTTCGTGCGGGTCGAGCGCATGGACGTCTATACCGGCCGGCGGATGCCGATCAGCCAGGCGCCGATCCGCAACGCCGATTACGTCACCGACAACGCCGGCAACGTCCGCTTCGCCTACGGCGAGGACACCGACCTCAGCCAGCGCGTGTATCACCGCGAGATCGACGGCAAGGAATGGAAGCTGATCAACGACGACAAGGCGTCCGGTAGCGCTCATCTGCCCCTCGGCTTTTCGTCCGACGACAAACTCGCCTATTTTCGCGTCGAAATGGCGGAGGGTCCGGATGCGATCGTGTCCTGGGACCCCGCCACCGGCGAGCGCAAGGAGGTGTTCCGCGACGACGACGCCGATCCGCGCGCGCTCTACCTTGACGGCGTTCCCGTCGGCGTCGAAGTCATGGACGGACTGCCGCGCAAGGTCTACTTCGATCCGCAGTCGAAGATGGCCAGACTGTACGCCAAGCTCGACCGTGCGTTCGCGGGCGAGCGGGTGTTCATTACCTCGATGACCGCCGATGCCGGCGTCGCCCTGGTCTACACGGAGAGCGATCGCAATCCCGGCGATTTCTTCCTCTTCGACGCCGTCGCCAACAAGGCCGACCGCCTGCTCAGCGTGAAGGAGTGGATCGATCCCGCGCGCGGCGCCGAGACCAGACCGGTGACCTTGAAGGCGCGCGATGGTCTGACCCTGCACGGCTATCTCACCGCGCCCGTCGGCGGCGTCGCGCGCAATGCGCCGACGATCGTCTATATCCACGGCGGTCCGTACAACGTCCGCGATGTCTGGAGCTACGATCGCGAGGTCCAGATCCTCGCCGCGCACGGCTATGCGGTGCTGCAGGTGAACTTCCGGGGCTCCGGCGGTCGCGGAAGATCGTTCGTCGCCGCCGGTCGGCGCGAATGGGGCGGCAAGATGCAGGACGACATCACCGACGCGACCCGTTGGGCGATCGAGCAGGGCATCGCCGACCCGCAGCGCATCTGTCTCTACGGCGCCAGCTACGGCGGCTATGCGTCGCTGATGGGCGCAGTGCGCGAACCGACGCTCTACCGCTGCGTCGCCGGGTATGTCGGCGTCTACGATCTGCCGACGATGCACACCGACGGCGACATCCGCGACCGCGCATCGGGCAAGACCTACATCGAGGAATGGATCGGTTCTCGCGAGGACGTCGCCCGGGTCTCGCCGAATCGCCTCGCCGACAGGATCAACGTGCCGGTGTTCCTGGCCGGTGGCGGCGAGGACGATCGCGCGCCGATCCAGCATACCGAGATGATGGAGAAGGCGCTGCGGGCCGCGGGCAAGACCGTCGAGGCGCATTACTACCCGACCGAAGGCCACGGTTTCTACAAGCCGGAGAACGAGCGCGACTACTACGGCAAGCTGCTGAACTTCTTCCGCAATCATCTCGGCGGCCGCGCTCCGGTCGTGACCGCCCCGCCCACGAAGAAATGAGCGGCGATCCGCCGGTCGAACGACGGTATGATCCTCCGCCTGCAATATCTTCGCGTTATCCATCGACCATCCGACGAATCCCGTCAAGGAACACCATGAACCGTTGCGTATCGCTCGTTTTCGCCACACTGCTCGCTGCGACGGGTCCGATTTCCGCCCAGACCCCCAAACCGCACGACATCGAGGACTTCATCCGCGAGGACAAGTTCGAAAGCGTGTCGGTTTCGCAGAAGGGCACCTACGTCGCCATGACTCGTCTCGAAGGCGACAAGACCGTCATGTACATCCTGAAGACCGGCGAAACCAAGCCGCTCACGCGGGTCGATGTCGGCGGCAGGAAGAGCCACATCGGTGGCGTCACCTGGATCAGCGACCATAGGCTCATCTACTCGGTCGCGGTCAAGGATCAGCTGGACGAGCGTCCGGTGCCTACAGGCGAAGCGTGGGCGATCGACGCGGATGGCGGCAAGCGCAGACCGTTTTCCGGCAACATCGTCGACACCCTGGTGAACGAAGACGACTATGTCCTCGCTACCATCTACAGCGGCGGCGACGGTTTCACGACGCTGCAGCGCGTCAATGTCTACGGCGGGGCGAGCAAGATCGTCGCCCGCGCCCCGATCCGCTACGGCTGGTTTTCGGCCGATGCCAACGGTCAGCCTCGTTTTGCGGGCGGATTCGATGAACAGGACAAGGCGAGACTCTATTTCCAGAAGCCCGGACAAGATTCCTGGGAACTGATCAACAACGAAGCGGTCAGCGGAAAGTTGGTCTTTCCGGTCGGTTTTTCCATCGACGGAAAAACCGCATACTTGAAGACGCAGGAGAAGACCGGACCCGATTCGATCCTCGCTTTCGATATCGCGACCGCGACGTCGAAACGGATCAGCCGGGATGCGCTGGCCAATCCCGCGAACCTGATCAACGCCATCGGCAAGCGCGAGATCATCGGCGTTCTCTACGCCGGTTCGACGCCGCGGTACGAATACTTCGACCCGGATTCGGCCGAAGCCAAGGCCCATCGGAGTCTGCAGAAGGCGTTCCCGGGGATGATCGTGGACACTGCGGGCTACACGACCTCCAACAACGATGTGCTGGTCTACGTCTACGGCGATCGCGAGCCGGGAGGCTACTACGTGATGAATCGCGAGACGCGCAAGGTCTCGCCCATGATGTTCTCTGCCGACTGGCTCGATCCCAATCGCCTCGCATCGATGCGGAACGTTACGTTCACGGCGCGCGATGGCCGGACGATCCCGGCGCTCCTGACCATTCCCGCCGGCAGCGACGGCAAGCATTTGCCCATGGTGGTGCATCCGCACGGCGGTCCGTTCGACGTCGAGGATGCCTGGGGATACGACACGACCGTGCAGATCTTGGCGAGCCATGGGTATGCCGTGCTGCAGGTGAATTTCCGCGGTTCCGGCGGCTTCGGGCGCGAGCACGAAGAATCGGGATACAAGCAGTGGGGCTTGAAGATGCAGGACGACCTCACCGACGCCACCCGCTGGGCGATCGCCGAGGGCATCGCCGAGCGCGACCGTATCTGCATCTTCGGGGCGAGTTATGGTGGCTATGCCTCGCTCATGGGCGTCGCCAAGGAGCCCGATCTCTACCGATGCGCGGTCGGTCAGGTCGGCGTCTACGATCTGGGCAAGTTCAAGCAGGACGACGCGATGCGGGGCGACTTCTTCCGCCGCTATCACGAAACGGCGACGAACGACGGGGACCTCGATCCGGTGTCGCCGGCGCGGCTTGCGGACAGGATCAAGGTCCCTGTCTTCCTGACCACGGGCAAGGAAGACGCGCGCGTTCCCTATCAGCACACCGAGATGATGGAAGCCGCGCTGAAGAAAGCCGGCGTGCCGGTGGAGACGCTCTATTTCAAGACCGAAGGTCACGGCATCTACAAGCTGGAGCACAAGCGCCAGTTCTATGCGCAGTTGCTGAACTTCCTGCACAGGCACATCGGCGGACGCGCGCCGGTGGTCGTGGCGACGCCGCCCGAGAAGAAATGACGGCAGGACGCGGTCGCGCAGACGGAAACGGCGCCGAAGGGCGCCGTTTCTTTCGGTGCGGTGCGGGGCTCAGCGTCCCGCGGTGACCAGCGTGCCGATGTGCTCGCCGCGCAGGATCTTCAGCAGCACGCCGGGCTGGCTCATGTCGAAGATGCGCAGCGGCAGGTGGCTGTCGCGGCAGAGCGCGAAGGCGGCGGTGTCCATCACCTGCAGATCGCGGGCGATGACCTCGTCGTAGGTGAGGGTGTCGTAGCGGACGGCGTCCGCGTGTTTCTTCGGGTCCTTGTCGTAGACCCCGTCGACCTTGGTCGCCTTCAGCAGGAGGTCGGCACCGATCTCGATCGCGCGCAGGGCGGCGCCGGAATCGGTAGTGAAGAAGGGGTTGCCGGTGCCGGCCGCGAAGATGGTGATGCGGCCCTTTTCCAGATGGCGCACGGCGCGGCGACGGATGTAGTCCTCGCACACGTCGTTGATCTTGATCGCGCTCATCACCCGGCACTTGGCGCCGAGTTTTTCCAGCGCGTCCTGCATCGCCAACGCATTGATGACGGTGGCCAGCATGCCCATCTGGTCGCCGGTCACCCGGTCCATGCCGCCGGCGGCCAGGCCCGCGCCGCGAAAGATGTTGCCGCCGCCGATCACCAGGGCGACTTCGGCGCCCGCGTCCCGGGCTTCGATGACTTCGCGCGCGAGGCGGCCGATGACCTTGGGGTCGATGCCGTAATCCTCGTCGCCCATCAGGGCCTCGCCGGACAATTTGAGCAGGACGCGGCGATAGGCGAGGTCGGACATGGGAAACCCTGGCGGTACGGAGTGCGCGCATTCTAGCCGAAGCCCGCGTCCCGGTTCAGGAAAATGGCGCCGCCAGCGCCCCATCGGCGCGCCGGCTAGTCGGGCGGCGCCTGCCCGGGCTCGTAGACCGCATAGAGCTTGCGCGCCGGCTCCAGCACTTCCCACACGCCGCTGAATCCCGCTGGAATCACGAAGCTGTCGCCGGCCTTCACCACGGTTTCGATCCCGTCGTCGCCGCGCATCCGCACCCTGCCGGCGAGCATGTGGCAGAACTCGTGCTCGGTGTAATGCACGCGCCAGGCGCCGACATCGCCTTCCCAGACCCCGCTATGGAACACGCCGGTCGGGTCCGACCAGGCATTGGCGACCGCCTGCGTCGGTCGCCCGGAGACCAGCCGGTCCTCGGCCACCGGCGTGCGCGGTTCGCCGCCGGCGCTGTGGGGAATACGGACGATGGTGGGCACGGCCGGCTCCGATGTGACTTTCCGGCATGGTGCCGGACGCGGCTTGCGGCGACAATGTCGGCACGGGCTTCGTCCCGCTTCCATCCAGACACATCGAGAGGACCGCCATGGCCGCCAAAACCCTTCAGGAATTCCTGTCCAGCACCAAGGAGAAGGATCTCTCCGGCGACGCGTTCGAGCTGGAAAGCTCGCACATGCTCGAAGCCCGCGTCGACGGTCTGATCTGGGCCAAGGCCGGCTCGATGATCGCGCGCAAGGGCAACGTGAAGTTCACCCGCCAGGGCATGCTCGAACAGGGGCTCGGCAATCTGCTGAAGAAGGCGGTGAGCGGCGAGGGCATGACCTTGATGAAGGTCGAGGGCCAGGGCCGCGTCTATCTCGCCGACGTCGGCAAGAAGATCACCGTGCTGCGCCTGCAGGGCGAATCGATCTTCGTCAACGGCAACGACGTGCTCGCGACCGAGTCGACGATCGGCAACGAGATCAAGATGATGCGCAAGGCCGCAGGCATGATGACCGGCGGATTGTTCAACGTGAAGCTCAGCGGCCACGGTCTGGTCGCGATCACCTCGCATTACGAACCGCTGACCCTGCCGGTCAACGCGACCACCGGGCCGGTGTTCACCGATCCCAATGCGACGGTGGCCTGGTCGGGCGGCCTGTCGCCGGAAATCGTCACCGACATCAACATCAAGACCCTGATCGGCCGCGGCTCCGGCGAGAGCATCCAGCTCAAGTTCGCCGGCGAAGGCTGGGTAGTGGTGCAGCCCTACGAAGAGGTGTACTTCCAGCAGGGCGGCGGTTCCGGCGGGATTCTCGGCGCGCTGAGCTGAGGCCCGGGCCGAAGCATCGCACCCGATCGCGTCCTTCGGTGGCGCGATCGGATGCGATCAGTCGTTCCCGGCGGTTCCGCAGGCGGCGTCGATCTTCGTCTGATCGCCGCTGGCGTGCGCCGCCTTGCATGCGTCCAGATCGGCCTTCGCCTTGCGCATGTTCTCCAGAGCGCCCAGATATTGGGCTTCGCTGTCGGCGGCGCCCTTGCGCAGCACGAACAGCGCGTTCACCGAGTCGAAATAGGCCTTGAGGATCGCCGCCGGCAACTGGAAGGCGGTTTCGATCTCGCTGCTGCTCTTCGGCGCGAAGGACACCAGCACGCCGTTGTCGAACACGATCGAGCCGCTGACCGTCGAGAACAGGCTGCGATGGGTCTGCACGAACAGGGTCGAGGCGCCGGTGGGGCTCAGGGCGATGTCCGAGTACACGGTCTGCGCCTTGTTGCCGGCACCGGTGCGGATGTCCACGCGATAGGGCAGATTCATGCGGAAGAACAGGCCGTTCGTGGGCATGCGCTTGCCGGTCGCGGCGTAGACGCGGCCGTACGAGGCATCGGGTTGCGCGGTCACGGGCGTGGTCCTGGCGCGGGTCGCCGGATCCGTGCCGAGCGCGGTGACCTGGATCGCATAGCCGCAGAGCATGCCGGTGCCGTCTTCCGGAGCGAGCACGGTGACGTAGTCGCCGGGCGCGGCGCAGCCGTTGTCGGCTTCGAGCGATCTCAGGGGATCCGCCGGCGGCGGAGCGGGGATCGCCTCGATCGCCTGCAGGATCTTCGGCTCGTAGGTGTAGGTGACCGATTCCAGCAGGCCGGCTTCCGACACCTGGATGTCCGCTTCGGTGGCGCCGAGGGGATTCTTCGGCACGGTGACGCTGTAGCGCTCCGTCACGTCGGGGTAGTAGAGCGTTTCGACCTTGAAGGTGCGGGTCGGTCCGCTCTCGCCCTGAGCGACGGTGAGGGTGACCTTGAAGTCGCCGTTCGGCAGGTAATAGCCGAGCCCCGGCGCGAGGCTCGCATCGTCGTGGCGCGTGGACTTCAGGGCCGCGCAACCGGACAGTGCCGTTGCCGTCGACGCCACCAACACCAACAACATCCCTTTCCGAGCGCGCTGCGACATGGCTCCCCCCGCCTGGTCCGTTCGATCCGTGTCGCCCGTCCGACGGGACATCCGTTCCGTGGCGACGCCTGCAGCGCTATCAATAGCATCCGGGTCGCGGAGGCGGAAGCCCCCGGGCCGCGCGCGCCGGGAGGCACGCGCCGGGAGGCACGAAACGCGCGCAAAGAAAAACCCGCGGTTTCCCGCGGGTTTCTCGATCCTGCAGCGGCTGCCGAGGCAGTCCGGCGGCGAATCAGACCTGCATCGCCTTGGCGACTTCGGCGGCGTAGTCTTCCACCACCTTCTCGATGCCTTCGCCGACCGCGAGGCGCTGGAAGCCGACCACGTCGGCGCCGGCGGCCTTCACCGCCTGCTCGACGGTCTGGTCGGTGTTCAGCACGTAGGCTTGGCCGTACAGGGTGTTCTCGTTGACGATCTTGGCGATCTTGCCGCCGATGATCTTCTCGAGGATCTCGGCCGGCTTGGCCTTGTCCTTCTCCGACATCTTCGCCAGTTCGATTTCCTTTTCCTTGGCGATGAATTCGGCCGGGACGTCCGAGGCCTTGTTGTGCGGCGGGTTCATCGCGGCCACGTGCATGGCGATGCCGCGGGCGAGGTCGGCGTCGCCGCCGGCCAGTTCGACCAGCACGCCGATCTTGCCGCCGTGGACGTAGGCCGCGACGTTGTTGGCGGTGTCGAGGCGGGCCAGACGACGGACCTGGATGTTCTCGCCGAGCTTGGCGACGGCCGCGGCGCGGGTTTCCTCGACGGTTTCGCCCGTGGCGGTCTTCGCGCCCTTCAGCGCTTCGACGTCGGCGGCGCCGGAGGCCAGGGCGGCCTGGGCGACGGCGTTGGCGAAGGCCAGGAAGTTCTCGTCCTTGGCGACGAAGTCGGTCTCGGAGTTGATTTCGACCAGCACGGCCTTGCCGCCGTCCTGGGCGACCGCGATCCGGCCTTCGGCGGCCACGCGGCCGGCCTTCTTGTCGGCCTTGGCCAGACCC
This sequence comes from Pseudomonadota bacterium, assembly GCA_049324395.1. Classification (GTDB taxonomy): domain Bacteria; phylum Pseudomonadota; class Gammaproteobacteria; order Xanthomonadales; family Xanthomonadaceae; genus Lysobacter_I. Next base: position 186,977 of record JBMOOY010000029.1, on the reverse strand, counting down.
TGCTTGCGCAGCCACTCGGCGGCGACGTCGATGTCGCCGTTGTTCTCGGTGAGCGCCTTCTTGCACTCCATCATGCCGGCGCCGGTGCGCTCGCGCAGTTCCTTGACGAGGGAGGCGGTGATTTCAGCCATGGGATACCTCTGAATGAAAAGTGGGGCAGGCGCGGCTCGGGCCGCCCCTGCGGAAAACGGATGGAAAGCGAGTGCGGTCTCCGCGGCCGCGCAGGATCGCGCGGCCGCGTGACGGGGCGATGACCCCGCGCGCCGGTTACTCGGCGGCCGGGGCGTCGCCTTCGGCCTTCTTGCCCTTGCCGGCGCCGCGCGGCGGGCGCGGGCCGCGCTTGTCGGCCTTGGCGTCGCCTTCGGCGTCGCCGAAGTCTTCCTCGCGGACCGAGGCGGCCGACGGAGCGGCGGCCTTGCCTTCGAGCACCGCGTCGGCGGCGGCGCGGGCGTACAACTGCACGGCGCGGATCGCGTCGTCGTTGCCCGGAATGGCGTAGTCGACCAGGGCCGGATCGTAGTTGGTGTCGACCACCGCGATCACCGGGATGCCGAGCTTCTTGGCTTCCTGGATCGCGATGTCTTCGTGGCCGATGTCGATCACGAACAGGGCGTCGGGCAGACGGTTCATTTCCTTGATGCCGCCCAGCGAGGCCAGCAGCTTGTCGCGCTCGCGGCGCAGGTTCAGCACTTCGTGCTTGACCAGCTTCTGGAAGGTGCCGTCGGTTTCGCCGGCTTCCAGCTCCTTCAGACGGGCGACCGACTGCTTGACGGTGCGGAAGTTGGTCAGCGTGCCGCCCAGCCAGCGCTGGGTCATGTACGGCATGCCGCAGCGCTCGGCTTCTTCCTTCACGGTGTCGCGCGCGCTGCGCTTGGTGCCGACGAAGAGGATGACGCCGCGCTTCTGGGCGATGCCCGAGATGAAGTTCATCGCGTCGTTGAACAGCGGAACGGTCTTCTCGAGGTTGATGATGTGGATCTTGCCGCGGGCGCCGAAGATGTACGGACCCATCTTCGGGTTCCAGTAGCGGGTCTGGTGGCCGAAATGGACACCGGCTTCCAGCATCTGGCGCATGGTGATCTGGGGCATTGCTGACGACTCCTGAAAGAGGAACCCGCCGCCGCGGTCGATGTGGGCGGTGCGTCCGGCGATGCGGGACGCGGGGTTCCGGGGTTGGGCCTCCCCGACGCGCCGTTTCCAGATCTCTCGCTCGATCGGTACCGGAGCCTGGACTCCGGACCGCGAGAGACACCCCGGAACGGGAGTGTGCGGCGGGTGTGGATTCGGCGATGGCGTTCGCCGTGGACGACCCGGACGGGGTGTTCCCCCCGGCCGAGCCGCGGGATTCTAGCCGGAACAGGCACTTGGGAGCAAGTCGGGCCCCGGCGGGGCGGCAGGATCGGCCGCGAATCGTCCATAATGGGCGGATGGCCATGACCATCAAGACCCCACAGGACATCGAAGGCATGCGCGTCGCCGGCCGTCTGGCCGCCGAGGTGCTGCAGATCGTCGCTCCGCACGTGAAGCCCGGCGCGACCACCGCCGACCTCGACCGGATTTGCCACGAGCACATCGTCAAGGTGCAGCAGGCGATCCCGGCCAACGTCGGCTACCGCGGTTTCCCGGCCTCGATCTGCACGTCCGTCAACAACGTCATCTGCCACGGCATCCCCGGGCCGACCAAGGTGCTGAAGGACGGCGACATCATCAACATCGACGTCACCGTCATCAAGGACGGCTGGCACGGCGACACCAGCCGGATGTATTTCGTCGGCGCGCCGTCGGTGATGGCGAAGCGGCTGGTCGAAGTGACCCGCGAGGCGATGTTCCGCGGCATCCGTACGGTGAAACCGGGCGCGACGCTCGGCGACATCGGTCGCGCGATCCAGACCTACGCCGAGGCCGAACGGTTCTCGGTGGTGCGCGAATACTGCGGTCACGGCATCGGTCGCGTGTATCACGAAGACCCGCAGGTGCTGCACTACTACACGCCGCACAGCGATGCGATCGTGCTGAAGCCGGGCATGACCTTCACCATCGAACCGATGATCAACGAGGGCAGTCGCCACACCCGGCTGATGCCGGACGGCTGGACCGTGGTCACCAAGGACCGGAAGCTGTCCGCGCAGTGGGAACACACGGTCGCCGTGACCGACACCGGCGTCGAGATCCTCACCCGCCTGCCCGGCGACGACAACGAGCTCTGACCGCATGCATGCCGCCCCCGCCCCCGAGGCCGGCAGTCCGATTCCTTCGACGCCCGACGGCGATGCGGCCTGGGCGACCGCGGCGCGCGCTGCGCTGGCGCGCGGAGACGCCGAGCTGGCGGCGCGGTTCGATCGCGGCGACGACGTCGATGCGCTGGTCGCGGCGCGCGCCGCGGCGGTCGATGCGCAGTTGCGCGCGGCCTGGGCGCGCTGCCTGCCGGCCGAGGCCGGGCTGGCGCTGTTCGCGGTCGGCGGCTACGGCCGCGGCGAGCTGTTTCCGCAATCCGACATCGACCTGCTGGTGTTGGCGGACGAATCCGCCCAGCACGCGCAGCGCGACGCGCTGGCGCGATTCCTCGCGCTGCTGTGGGATGCCGGCCTGCAGGCCAGTCAGGCGGTGCGCTCGGTCGCGCAGTGCACCGAGGCCGCCGCCGACCAGACCGTCCTGACCGCCCTGATGGAAGCCCGCGGCCTGGTCGCCGACGAGGCCGCGCACCGGGCGCTGCGGGACGCGATCGCGCCCGACAAGGTCTGGCCGCCGCAAGCGTTCTTCCGGGTCAAGACCGAAGAACAGCGCCAGCGCCACGCACGCTTCGGCGACACCTCCGACAATCTCGAACCCAATCTCAAGGACGGGCCCGGCGGCCTGCGCGATATCCAGACCCTGCGCTGGATGGCCCAACGTCTGCTGGGCAGCGGCGATCTCGAATCCATGCTCGCTTTCGGCCAGATCGGCGCGGTCGAATTCGACACCCTCGAGCGCGAGCGCAAGGCGCTCTCGCGGCTGCGGTTCGGTCTGCACCTCGTCGCCAGGCGACGCGAGGAGCGGCTGCGATTCGATTACCAGAAGCTCCTGGCCGCGCGCCTCGGCCACACCGACGAGGCCGACACCCTCGCGGTCGAACAGATGATGCAGGGCTTCTACCGCAGCGCCGGACGCGTGCTGCGGATCAACGACCGCCTGCTGCAGCGCTTCGAGGAACAGCTCGAAGGCGAGGGCGATATCGTGCCGCTGGACGAGCATTTCGAGCTCCGTCGCGGCTACCTCGCGGTGCGCGATCGCGCCTGGCTGCAGCGCGGCGTGGCCGAAGTGTTCGAACTGTTCGCCGCCTGGGCCGCGCATCCGGAGAGCCGCGGCCTGCATTCGATGACCGCGTGGACGTTGGCCGAGACCCTGACCCGGATTCCCGCCTACCAGGACGCCGATCACCTGCTGCGTCAGCAGTTCCTCGCGCTGCTGCGCGGCCCGCAGCCGGTGAAGGTGCTCGAGCGCATGGCCCGGCTCGGCGTGCTGGGCCGCTGGATTCCGGCGTTCGCGCAGGTCTCGGGGCGGATGCAGTTCGACCTGTTCCACGTCTACACCGTCGACCAGCACACGCTCGCGGTGCTGCGCAATCTCGCGATCTTCGCTTCGGGCGCGCAGGACGAGCGGTTCTCGACCGCGCACACCGTCTGGCCCTCGCTGCGCAAACCGGAACTGCTGTTGCTGGCCGGATTGTTCCACGACATCGGCAAGGGGCGCGGCGGCGATCATTCCGAACTCGGCGCCGTCGACGCGCGCGCGTTCTGCCTCGCGCACGGCCTGTCCGAGGCCGACACCGCGCTGATCGAATGGCTGGTGCGCAAGCACCTGCTCATGTCGGTGACCGCGCAGAAACAGGACATCACCGATCCGGAGGTGATCCATCGTTTCGCGGCCGAAGTCGCGGATCGCCAGCGCCTCGATCACCTCTATCTGCTGACCTGCGCCGACATCGCCGGCACGTCGCCGAAACTCTGGAACGCGTGGAAGGACCGGTTGCTCGCCGACCTTCACACCGCGACCCGCTTCGCGCTGCGCCGCGGTCTGGAGCATCCGGTCGCCGCGGACGAACGCATCGCCGAGAACCAGATGGCGGCGCGCGCCCTGCTCGCCGGCGACGGTTACGACGACGCGCGGATCGACGCGCTGTTCGCGCGCATGCCCGAAGAGAATTTCCTGCGCAGCCGTCCCGACCAGATCGCCTGGCAGGCTGCGGCGCTGCGCGACGCCGGGCCGGGGGCGACCGTGATCCGCGCCCGCCTGCTGCGCGACGCCGGCGGGGGTTACGAGGTCTTCGTGCATACGCCCGATCGCGACGGCCTGTTCGCGGCGATCGTCATCGCGCTGGATCGTCTGGGATTGGCGATCCAGCAGGCGCGCGCGCTGGATGGGCCGCAGGACACGATCTTCGACACGTTCCACGTGTTGCCCGGCGACCCGCAGCATCCGCCCGAAGCGGCGCATATCGAAGCGACGCTGCAGCGCGCGCTGGCCGGCGATCTCGATCGGCTGCTGCCTTCGCGGCGCACGCAACCCCGGCATCTCAAGCATTTCAGGATCGCGCCGCGGATCGGACTCGAGCCCGCCGGCGACGGCCTGCGCACGCGCATGAGCCTGATCTGCACCGATCGTCCGGGCCTGCTCGCCGATGTGACCCATGTCCTGCGCCAGCAGCGTCTGCGCGTACACGATGCGCGCATCGCGACCTTCGGCGAGCGCGCCGAAGACCTGTTCCTGATCTCGCGGGCGGACGATCGGCCGCTCGACGAAGCCCGATGCGAGGCCCTCTCGGCCGCGTTGCGCGCGGCGCTCGATGCGGGCGCCGGCTGAAGCCTTGCCGCCCTGATCCCCACTCCCCCCGGAATCCGCTATCCATCCCATGAACGACACTTCCTTCGACGCCCTGCAAGCCCTCATCGACAGCGCCTGGGATCGCCGCGCGGAACTCGGCGCCGACGAACTCCGCGAGCACGTCCGCCCGGCCGTGGATCGCGCCATCGCCGGCCTCGAAGCGGGCGATCTGCGCGTCGCCGAACCCGGCGCGGGCGGCTGGAAGGTGAACGAATGGCTGAAAAAGGCGGTGCTGCTGTTCTTCCGCACCCAGGAGATGCAGGTGATCGACGCGCAGCCGGCGCCGTTCTGGGACAAGGTGCCGGCGCGGTTCGAAGGCTTCGACGAAGCGAAATTCCGTGCCCTCGGCGCGCGCGTCGTTCCGGGCGCGATCGCGCGCCGCGGCGCGCACATCGCCAGGGACGTCGTGCTGATGCCGAGTTTCGTGAACATCGGCGCCTACGTCGGCGAAGGCACCATGGTCGACACCTGGGCCACGGTCGGCAGCTGCGCGCAGATCGGAAAGCACTGCCATCTCTCCGGCGGCGCCGGCATCGGCGGCGTGCTCGAACCGCTGCAGGCCTCGCCGACGATCATCGAGGACCATTGCTTCATCGGCGCGCGTTCTGAGGTCGTCGAAGGCTTCGTCGTCGGCCATCACAGCGTGATCGGCATGGGCGTGTTCCTCGGCCAGAGCACCCGCGTCTACAACCGCGCCACCGGCGAAATCTCCTACGGATCGGTGCCGCCGGGCAGCGTGGTGGTCTCCGGCCAGTTGCCGGCCGCCGACGGTTCGCATTCGCTGTACTGCGCGGTGATCGTCAAGCAGGTCGACGAGAAAACGCGCGGCAAGACCTCGATCAACGAATTGCTGAGAGGATTGGCCGAATGAGCGCAGAAAGACTGTCCGCGGATCTGCAGTTCTTCCGCGAGGGCGTGCCGACGCTGTTCGTCGTATTCGCCGCGTGCGTTCTGCTGGCGGTTTTTTTCGCCTGGGACGGATTCTCCGGACTGTCGCTCGCTGTCGCGATCCTCGTTCCCGTGGCCTTGGCGGTGGCGCTCGTCTGGGTTCGCCGTACCGTCGCCGGACTTGCGGAAGAGGTGGATGTCGTCGACGACGCCCTGATTGTCCGCAGGCGCGGGATCGAACAACGGATTCCGCTCGTCGGGATCGTCGACGTGCGCCGCGATCTGTTGCTCCAGCCCGGCATCACTCTGGTACTGTCCGAGCCCGGCCCGTTCGGCGACCGGGTCCGTTTCCTGCCGGCGAACGCGTATTTCGCCCTGAACTGGAATCGCAATCACACCGCGAGGCGGCTCGATACGCTGATCGGACAGGCGCGTCGCAGACTGTCGTCGACATGAACGCAGCCCGTGGCACCGCTTCGACGGGGCGTTCGTCCGGTCGGATGCGACGGGTTCGCCGAGGGGCGTGACCGTGCGCGGTGACGTTGCCGACGACCCGCGCAGACTTGAAGCCATGGCCCGCACCGGGCGGGAAATTTCCTCCGTGCCGCCTCAGGATTCGATCTGTCGACCCTGCCTCTGGAGCGCTGTCGTCTGTGCGGCGTTGGCATTCCTGTTGTTCGCGACGCTGGGCGGTCTGCGTGAGGGCTCGGGGATCAAGGGAACGGTATTCGTGTTCGCGATCGTCTATGCCGCGCTGCGCTACCTGCGCGACAGTGGCGAATACGAGGGGCCGAAGACCCGGGTGGTGCTCCTCGATCGCGATCTGTTGTTCAGGCACTATGGCAGCGAGGAATTCGAGCGACTCCGGTTGCGTCATGTCCATCGCGTATCGGTCGCCCGAGCCGGTCCCCGTGGGACGGTCCTGTGTATCCGCATCGACTATATGCGCCCCGGCGAACCCGGGCGTCAGCTCGAATTCGTGCCGTGCCCGAAGTACCGTTTCGACGCGGAGGATCGGAATCCGCTTTGCGAGGAGCTGTCCGCGTTGGCGGCCGAGGCCCGGGGACGCGACGGGCGGGTGGGCGACGCGGCGCGACCGTCGACGACCGGGTTATAGTCGCATCCGATCCGTGCGCCCTGCCATCGTTCCGGGATCCGCAATTTCATGACCACACTCTACGGCCTCAACAACTGCGACACCTGCAAGAAAGCCCGCAACTGGCTCAAGCGCTTCGGAATCGAGCACGCGTTCGTCGATTACCGCGACGAACGTCAGTCGCCGGAAACCCTCATCGCGTGGAAGGACGCGCTCGGCGGCTGGGAGGCGATGATCAACAAATCCTCGACCACGTGGCGCCAATTGCCCGACGCGCGCAAGTCGCCCGGTTCCGATGCCGAATGGAAACTGTTGCTGAAGGAATACCCGCAACTGATCCGTCGGCCGGTGGTCGTCACCGGTGACGGTGTCGTGAGCCAGGGATTCAGCGACAACGGCTTCAAGAAGCGGTTCGGGGTCGGTTGATGTCCGCCGTCCTCGACCTCACCCGCGATCTGATCGCCCGTCGTTCGATCACCACCGAGGATGCCGGTTGCCAGGCGCTGATCGCCGCGCGGCTGCAGCGCGCGGGTTTCCGCTGCGAACATCTCCGCTTCGGACAGACCGACAACCTCTGGGCCACGCACGGCGAGGGCGGTCCCGTGCTCATGCTGCTGGGTCACACCGACGTGGTGCCGCCGGGCCCGGTCGAACAATGGACCAGCGATCCGTTCGTGCCGACGATCCGCGACGGCAGGCTCTACGGCCGCGGCGCCGCGGACATGAAGGGCAGCGTCGCCGCGTTCGCGATCGCGCTGGAGCGTTTCGTCGCCGCGCATCCGGACCATCCGGGCACCGTGGGTCTGCTGTTGACCTCGGACGAGGAGGGCGACGCCATCGACGGCGTGCCGAAGGTCGCGAACCTGTTCCGCGAACGCGGCCAGCGCATCGACTGGTGCATCACCGGCGAGCCGTCGTCGAAGGAAGCGCTCGGCGACCTGCTGCGCGTCGGCCGTCGCGGCACGCTGTCGGCGACGATGACGGTGAAAGGCATCCAGGGCCATGTCGCCTACCCGGAGAAGGCACGCAATCCGATCCATCAGGCGATGCCGGCGCTGGCCGAACTGGCCGCGTGGCGCTGGGACGACGGCTACGAGAACTTCCCGCCGACGAGCCTGCAGATCAGCAATGTGCATGCCGGCACCGGCGCGAACAACGTGATCCCGGGCGAGCTGGAGGTGCTGTTCAACCTGCGCTACAACCCGACCTGGACCGCGGAACGGCTCGAAGCCCAGTGCGATGCGATCCTGCGCAGGCATGGGCTCGAATACCGGATCCGCTGGCATCGCGGCGGCGAGCCGTTCTACACCCCGGAAGGGCCGCTCCGTGCGGCCGCGCGCGAGGTGCTGACGCGCTTCTCCGGCGCGCCGCCGGAAGAGAACACCGCCGGCGGAACGTCGGATGCGCGTTTCATCGCGCCGCTCGGCGCGCATTGCGTCGAGATCGGTCCGGTCAACGCCAGCATCCACAAGGTTGACGAGCACGTGTCGGTGGACGATCTCGAGCGGCTCCCCGACCTCTATTTCATGATCGTCGAACGGCTGATGACGTCGCGATGAGCGCATTCCGCGCAGGCCTTGCGGCGCTGTGCCTGATGATGCTCGCGGGCTGCGGGCGCGCCGCGGACGGCCATTCCGCCGACGCCCGCCAGCGGACCGAATTCGTCGGCCCGCACCGACTGGCGGTCGACGTGTACGAAGCCGACGGCGATGTGCGCGGCGTCGGGCGTCGCGCGGTGCTGATGGTGCATGGCGGCGGCTGGGCCGCGGGCGATCGCGGCGAATTGCGCGATCTGGCGGCGATGGCCGCGGCCGACGGCGTGGTCGCCTTCAGCATGGACTATCGCCTGACGTCGCAGGCCGGCGTGCGCTGGCCGATGCCCGCCGAGGATGTCGCGACGGTGCTCGCCTGGCTGCGCGCCGATGCGAAGCGCTTGCGGATCGATCCGACCCGCATCGGATTGCTCGGCGGTTCCGCGGGCGGGCATCTGGCCGCATGGATCGCGCGCGATCCCGATCCCGCGAAACGGCCTGCCGGATTGATCGTGCTCTGGGGGCCGTGGGACCTCGGGCCGCTGCCGGAACATGGCCCGGACTGGGTTCGGCCGACGGTCGCCAGACTTCTCGACGGCCAGCCGGCGCGCGATGCCTCGCCGCTGCATCATCTCGTCCCCGACATGCCGCCGACGCTGATCGTGCACGGCGCCGACGACGACATCGTGCCCGTCGAGCAATCGCGCCGCGCCTGCGACGCGTTGCGGACGCTCGGCAACGCCTGCACGCTGGTCGAACTGCCCGGGCAGGGGCATGCCCCGGAGGATCCCGCGCAGGTGCAACGCGCGCTCGCGGCGGTACGCGCGGCGCTGGCTGCGCTGTGATCCCGGTCGCACCCGGGCCGGCACGCGCCGGTGCGTGGACGGCATGGGCCGCTCGCGGGGCTTGCAATCGCCGCGAGCGCCGGGTTAGGGTGGACCCATGACCCGCCGCACCCTCAATCGCAACGGCCTGAACAACCGCAACAACAATTGCGGAAACACCGTGCGCGCGAGGCGAAACGGCGACCAGGCATAAGTTCCAGCAAGACCCGCCCAGTCCCCGAAACCCGCGCCGAAAGCGCGGGTTTCGCGCTTCCGGCTCCCGACATTCCCCAGGAGCCATTCCCATGTGTTCGATTCTCGGTGTATTCGATCTCCGTGCCGGCGCCGATCTCGGTCCGCTTCGCCCGCTCGCGTTGTCTCTCTCGGCGCGTCAGCGTCATCGCGGACCCGACTGGTCCGGCGTGTACGTCGAACCGCGTGCGCTGCTGGTGCACGAGCGTCTGGCGATCGTCGATCCCGCCGGTGGCGCGCAGCCGCTGCTGTCCGCCGACGGCGATCTCGCGCTGGCGGTCAACGGCGAGATCTACAACCATCGCGCGCTCGAAGGCGCCCTGCGCAGGCCCTACGCCTTCCAGACCGGTTCCGATTGCGAGGTGATCAACGCGCTGTATCGGGATGGCGGCGAGATCGGCGCCTGGCTCGACCGCCTCAACGGCATCTTCGCCTTCGTGCTCTGGGACCGCGCCGCAGGCCGCTATCTTATCGCCCGCGATCCGATCGGCGTCTGTCCGCTGTATTGGGGGCACGACGCCGACGGTCGGGTCTGGGTGGCGTCGGAGATGAAGGCGCTGGTGCGGGTCTGCGACGATGTCGCCCAGTTTCCGCCGGGGCATTATTTCGACAGTGCGACCGGCGAACTGCACCGTTACTACGAACGCGCCTGGCGCGACTACGCCGCCACCGAAGGCGTGCAGACCGGCGCGCGAGAACTGCGCGACGCCTTCGAGGCGGCGGTGCATCGCCAGCTCATGAGCGATGTGCCCTACGGCGTACTGCTGTCGGGAGGCCTCGATTCCTCGCTGGTCGCAGCCTGCGCCGCGCGTTTCGCCCGTCGCCGCGTGGAGGACGGCGACCAGACCGAGGCGTGGTGGCCGCGGCTGCACTCGTTCGCCATCGGATTGACGGGCTCGCCCGATCTCGCCGCCGCCGAGATCGCGGCGAAGGCGCTCGGCACGGTGCATCACGGCTTCACCTACAGCTTCGAGGAAGGTCTCGACGCGTTGCCGGAGGTGATCCGGCACATCGAGACCTACGACGTCACCACGATCCGCGCGTCGACGCCGATGTTCCTGCTGGCGCGGCGGATCAAGGCCATGGGCGTGAAGATGGTGCTCTCCGGCGAGGGCAGCGACGAGGTCTTCGGCGGCTATCTCTATTTCCACAAGGCACCGGACGCGCGCGAATTCCACGCCGAGACCGTGCGCAAACTCGATGCGTTGCACAACTACGATTGCCTGCGCGCGAACAAGTCGATGATGGCCTGGGGCGTGGAGCCGCGGGTGCCTTTCCTCGACACCGAATTCCTGGATGTCGCGATGAAGATGGACGCGCGGGCGAAAATGGTGCGTCCCGGCCCGAACGGCGGCCGTCCGATCGAGAAGGCGGTGCTGCGCGAAGCCTTCCAGGGCTACCTGCCGGACGAGATCCTGTGGCGACAGAAGGAGCAGTTCAGCGACGGCGTCGGCTACGGCTGGATCGACGGCCTCAAGGCGCATGCCGAGGCGCAGGTGAGCGACGCCGATTTCGCCGACGCCGAACGCCGGTTCCCGATCAACACGCCGCAGACCAAGGAAGCCTATGTCTACCGGCGGATCTTCGAGGACGCCTTCCCCGGCGACGCCTGCGCGCGCACGGTGCCGGGCGGCAAGTCGATCGCGTGTTCGTCTCCGGCGGCGATCGCCTGGGACGCGGCCTTCGCGAACGCCGCGGACCCGTCGGGTCGTGCCGTCGCCGGGGTGCATCAGGCGGCGTTGTCGGAGGCATGATCCGCCGATGTCGCAGAGTGGGGCGGGGCCGCCCCTACCGCGACGGACGCATCTCCAGCGTGTAGGCCGTTTTGCCCGGCAGGAACGGCGTCGGACGGCCATGGACCCAGTCGTCGTGCCCGGCGCCCCAGAACGGCGAGAGGAAGTGGCCGCTCTGGCCGCCGGGCATGTGCGCGATCCCATCGGTTTCGCGGCCGGGCGAAACGACCATGCGCTCGGACGCCCCGAAATCCGGGCCGACGACGCGCGGCATGCCGCCATCGCCGGCGAGACGGTCGGGCGCCATGCACAGCAGCCGCCGGCCGACCAGCGGGATGGCCTTGGCGAGCGGATGACAGATCGCGGCGGTGTTGCGCTCGCCCCAGGTGCGTTCGGACAGTGGGCCGCGCGCCTGCAGATCGTCGCGGACCTGCTGCGCTGCGTCCTCCAGCAGCGCGTCCCAGCTGGCGTATTTGCGCGACAGCAGGTGCGCCGGACGCTGTTGCAGCAGCGGCCAGACCACGCCTTCGAGCTGCTGGAACGCGGGCATTTCGAACCCGTCGCCCAGCGCCGCGTGCGCCGGTGCGGTGAGGCCTTCGGCGATGCGTTCGTGCACCGCGAGCCGCCAGGCGCGGACGATGCGGTAGCTGACCGATTCCGGACTCGCACGCCCCTCCCAGCGCTGCGCGGCGTCGGCGAGCGCGGTCAACGCGGGCGTGTTCGCGCGCGCGGCGGTGGTGCGCAGCAGGGTATGCCATTCGCCGAGGAACACGGCGCGGTCGTCGAGCTGAACCGCCAGCAGATCGCGCTCGCCGAAGTGGCCGCGTCTCCGGAGGTCGTCGCGGATCTGCTTCGCGCGCGCAGCGAAGGCGTAGCCGCCATCGCCGACCCGCGCGAGGTCCGCGGCGTCGGTGGTGCGGTGGTTCGCGGTCCACAACCGACCGTCCACGGGATCGACGACGCGCGGCGAACGGTCGGTGGCGATGCCCCACGCCGTACAGTCGCCGTCTTCCTCGGGTCGCGCCGGTTCGCAGCCGGGGCCGCGCATCGCCAGCGGGCCGATCAGGCGCCAGGCGATGCGGCCGCTGCGGTCGCCCACCAGCAGGTTCTGCGCCGGCATCGCGCTGCGGTCCGCGAGCGCGAACGCATGATCGACATCGCGCGCGATCGCGAAGTCGGTCAGTCCGAAATTCAGCGCGTGCCGCACGTGCGCGTTCCAGCGAAGCGAGAACAGACGGCGGCCTTCGCGATGCATCACCGGGCCCCAGTCGGTCTCCTCGATCTCGAACGCCACCGGCGTTCCGCCGGCGACCCGGATGGTCTCGGTGCGGGTCGCGGTCTTCGCGCAGTCCGCGGCGGCGTTCGCCTCCTCGGCGCAGGCGGCGTCGATGCGCCAGTCGGCACTGTCGACATAGCCGTTGGTGAACGCCCAGGCGACGTGCGTATTGCTGCCGACCACGATCGCGGGCAGGCCGGGCAGGGTGAAGCCGGTCGCGTCGACCTTGCCGTCGGGGGCGCGCGGATCGGGGTAGCGCAGTCGCGCGCGGAACCAGATGTTCGGCGCGCGCAGGCCCAGATGCATGTCGTTCGCGACGATCGCGCGGCCGTCCGCACCGAGCGCGCCGGAGACCGCGAAATTGTTGCTGCCGGGCACGATGTCGTCGGCGGCCACGGCATGGCGCTCGCCGGGCGGCTCCGGGAGCTTGCGCAGATCGATCTCGGCGGCGCTCGGCAGCGTCGCATCGCCGCGCGCCTCGCCCTGCAGCGGCGCGTCCCAGCGCGTGCCGTCGCGGGTCAGCAGCGCGTACAGCGCGGGCGGAAGATGCGGGCGGATCCGCCACAGCGCCAGTTCGTTGCGGTTCTGGGCGTCCTGCAGGTCGAAGTACATCGCGAAGCCGGTGAGGGCGGAGTCCTCTTCCTTCCAGGGCGCCGGGGTCTGGCGCAGCAGCAGATAGGGCCAGGGGCGAACGCGCAGGGCGGCGAGGCCGGCGTTGACGCCGTCGGCGTACGCCTTCAGCTGCGGCCGCTTTCCGTCGCTCATCGACGCGAGGTCGGCCTGGACCCGGGCGCGCATGCGGTGCACGCGCTGCGCCTTGTCCTTCTCGATCGCGATCGCGCCGAACAGTTCGGACAACTCGCCCGCGGCGACCCGCCGCATCAGGTCCATCTCGAAATAGCGTTCCTGCGCATGCACGTAGCCCAGCGCGCGCATCGCGTCGGTTTCGTTCGACGCGTGGATGGTGACGGTGCCGTTGGCGTCCCGCTGCACCGACACCGGCGCCGACAGGCCGGCGAGCGCGATCTCGCCCTCGAGATCCGCGAGACTGCCGCGCAGCGACCACCATGCGGCGCCGCCGAGGGCGACGATCGACGCGAGCAACAGCAGGGCGATGCGTTTGAGCCACTTCTTCATGGAAAGCGCCTGTCGGTTCGCACGCCTGGTGCGGAATGGGGCCGTAGCGTGTCGTAGCGGAAAACGGTCGGGAACGCGGTGGTCGCGCCTACCCCGCGCGCCGTTCGAGACGATACACGCAGGTCTCCAGCGCGGTCACGCCTTCGTCGATGAAGCTCTGCTGGCTGGCCAGAATGTCGCGTCTTTCGAGCAGGTCGAGCGTCCAGTCTCGGGCGTAACGTTCGCGGACCTCGGTTTCGGGGACCGCGAACGGCGGACCCTCCTTCTCCTGCTGCGGGTATTCCAGGGTGATGAGCAGGCCGCGGCAACCCGCGGGCAGGCGGGCCTGCAGTTCGTCGACGTAGCGTGCGCGCAGGTCCTGCGGCAGCGCGATCAAGGCGGCGCGGTCGAACACCGCCGCGCACCCGGCCAGTGCGGCCTCGTCCAGCGCGAAGGCGTCGCCGAGGATCAGTTCGATGTCGCCGGCGCGATGATGCAGGCCGTAGCGGGTTTCGAAGATCTCCGGCTGCAGCCCATGCTCGTTGAAGAACTGCGCCACCGCCAGCGGAGAGAGTTCGACGCCGAGCACGCGGTATCCCTGCGAAGCGAGCCACACCATGTCCAGCGATTTCCCGGCCAGCGGCACGAACACGGTGCCGCCGGACGCGGCGCCGACGGCCGGCCAGTGCTTCTGCAGCAGCGGCGTCGGTTCGGACTGGTGGAAACCGATGCGGTTGTCCTGCCAGCGCCGGTGCCAGAAATCGTGATCCATCGGCGTCACTCGACCGAGAGGCCGTCGACTTTCTGCCAGCCGCGCGGCAACAGACCGCCGCGACCGCCGCGGGCACCGAGATACGGTTCGAGTTCCTTGAACGACAGCGACATCGTGCGCGCGCCGGCCTTGACCGACAGCGTGCCGCCGGGCGGCACCACCGCGATCGCGACCACCTTCTCGGTGCCGCGTTTGGCCTTGGGGATCTCGATGATCTTGTTGCCCTTGCCCTTGTCGAGTTCCGGCAGCTCCGCCAGCGGGAACGCCAGCAGATGGCCGGCGCTGGTGACCGCGACGATGCGGTCGGCCTGGACGTTCGCGGCCTGTACGGGTTGCAGCACGACCGAACCGGGCGTGAGCGACAGCATCGCCTTGCCGGCCTTGTTGCGCCCGGTGAGGTTCTCGAAGCGGGTGACGAAGCCGTAGCCGTGCGAGGACGCCAGCACGAAACGGTCGTCGCTGCCGCCGGAAGCCATGGCCTGGAAGCCGGCGCCGGCCGGCGGCGAGAAGCGACCGGTCAGGGGTTCGCCGTTGCCGCGCGCCGAGGGCAGGGTGTGCGCGAGCGCCGAGTAGCTGCGCCCGGTGGCGTCGAGGAACGCCACCTGTTGCGTGCTGCGGCCGCGCACCGCGCACAGCAGGCCGTCGCCTTCGCGATAGCTGAGACCGGCGGCGTCGATGTCGTGGCCCTTCGCGGCGCGCACCCAGCCTTTTTCGCTGAGCACGATGGTCATCGGTTCGCTGGCGACCAGTTCGGTCTCGTCGATGGCCTGCGCGGCCTCGCGGGCGACCAGCGGAGACATCCGCGCGTCGCCGAACTTCTTCGCGTCGGCGATCAGTTCGTCCTTGATGAGCTTCTTCAGTTTGGCCTTGCTGTCGAGGATGCCCGCGAGCTTCTCGCGTTCGGCTTCCAGTTCGCTCTGTTCGCCGCGGATCTTCATTTCCTCCAGGCGGGCGAGCTGTTTCAGCTTGGTGTTGAGGATGTACTCGGCCTGGTCTTCGGTCAGCCCGAAACGGGCGATCAAAGCGGCCTTGGGTTCGTCCTCGGTACGGATGATGCGGATCACTTCGTCGAGGTTGAGGAAGGCGATCAGCAGGCCCGCGAGCAGATGCAGGCGACGATCGACCTTCTCCAGCCGGTGCTTCAGGCGCCGGGTGACGGTGTCGGCGCGGAAGGCCAGCCACTCCGACAGCAGCGCCTTCAGATGCTTGACCTGCGGGCGGCCGTCGAGCCCGATCACGTTCATGTTGACGCGATAGCTCTTCTCCAGATCGGTCGTGGCGAAGAGATGGCCCATCAGCTGTTCGACGTCGACCCGGTTGCTGCGCGGGATCAGCACGATCCGGGTCGGGTTGGCGTGATCGGACTCGTCGCGCAGATCCTCCAGCCACGGCAGTTTCTTCGCGCGCATCTGCTGCGCGATCTGCTCGATCACCTTGCTCGGGCTGACCTGGTAGGGCAACGCGGTGACGACGATGTTCTGGCCTTCCTTCGCGAACGTGGCGCGGGCGCGCACGCTGCCGTTGCCGGTTTCGTAGATCGACAGGAGATCGGCCGCGGGCGTGATGATTTCGGCGGTGGTCGGGTAATCCGGGCCGCGGACGTGCTCGCACAGATCGCGCACGGTCGCGTCGGGGTCGTCGAGCAGCCGCACGCAGGCGCTCACGATCTCGTTGAGGTTGTGCGGCGGCACGTCGGTGGCCATGCCGACCGCGATGCCGGTGGTGCCGTTGAGCAACAGGTGCGGCAGGCGCGCCGGCAGCCAGGTCGGTTCCTCGAGGGTTCCGTCGAAGTTCGGATCCCAGTCGACCGTGCCCTGGCCGAGTTCGCCGAGCAGCACTTCGGCGATCGGCGTGAGCTTGGATTCGGTATAGCGCATCGCGGCGAACGATTTCGGATCGTCGCTGGAACCGAAGTTGCCCTGGCCGTCGATCAGCGGATAGCGATACGAAAACGGCTGCGCCATCAACACCAGCGCCTCGTAGCACGCGCTGTCGCCGTGCGGGTGGTACTTGCCGATCACGTCGCCGACGGTGCGCGCCGATTTCTTCGGTTTCGCGCCCGCGTTGAGGCCGAGTTCGCTCATCGCGTAGACGATGCGTCGCTGTACCGGTTTCAGGCCATCGCCGAGGAAGGGCAGGGCGCGGTCCAGGACCACGTACATCGAGTAGTCGAGATAGGCGCGTTCGGCGTATTCGCGCAGCGGAATCTGCTCGAATCCGTGAAAAGCGGGGCGGAGCGTGTCTGGCATGGGAAGGCGCGACAGGGGAAAGGGGCATTCTAATCGGTTCGTCGAAGGGACCGCGGCCTCCGGGCGGAGGTCTCATGTCCTGCAACCGTTTCCTGTTACGTTTGCGAAGCGGAGCATGGCTCGGCCGGGGATTGAGGCTCCGGTCCGGCGGCTCCCGCCACGGCTGGGGCCCGGAAGTCCCGGGAACGGCCGCGGCTCTCCCGCGGTCAGCGTTGCCGGTTGTGCGAATGCGACGAGGCCCCCGCCCCGCCGTATTCGCGGCGGCGCGTTCCGCCAGCCCATCCAACCCTATGGGGAAAACACGAATGAAACATGGAATCCGCACCAGGCTCGCTCTGGCTTGCGCGCTGTTCTCCGGCACCGTGGGCGTCGCCCACTCCGCCACTTTGGTCACCGATTGGAACGATCAGGCCCTCCAGGCCGTGCGCGCCACCAGAATGGCGCCGCCGATCTTCGCGAGAGCGGCCGCGATCGTGAACACCGCGATGTACGACGCCTGGGCCGCCTACGACCACAAGGCCAACGGCACCCAGCTCGGCGGCGAACTGCGCCGTCCGGCCAGCGAACGTACCGACGCGAACCGCCGCAAGGCGATGAGCTACGCCGCCTACCGCACGCTGGTGAACCTGTTCCCGACTCGCCAGGCGCAGTTCGACGCAGAGATGGCGCGTCTGGGCTACAACCCGAACGACTTCACCGGCGATCTGTCGACGCCGCAGGGCGTCGGCAACGTCGCCGCGGCGGCCGTGCTGCAGTTCCGTCGCACCGACGGTTCGAACCAGTACGGCGACATCAACGGCGGCGCGGCCTACAGCGATTACACCGGCTACGTCGCCGTGAATACGCCGACCCAGATCCTCGATCCGGCCCGCTGGCAGCCGCTGTCGGTGCCGAACGGCAGCGGCGGCTTCAATACCCAGAGCTTTCTCGTGCCGCACTGGGGCAACGTCAAGGGCTTCGGCCTCAGCCGCTACAACCAGTTCTTCGTCCCGGCGCCGGCGCGGCAGGGCAGTTTCGAGTTCTGGCGCCAGTCGGTGGAAGTGCTCGGTTACAGCGCCACGCTGAACGACCGCACCAAGACCATCGCCGAATGGTGGGCGGACGGTCCGGGCTCGGAAACGCCGCCGGGCACCTGGCTCCTGTTCGCGAAGCAGGTGTCGGATCGCAAGGGCCACAACCTCGGCCAGGACATGCGCATGCACTTCGCCCTGTCGAACGCGATGTTCGATGCCGGGATCTCGGTCTGGGGTTACAAGCGCCAGTACGACTACGCGCGCCCGATCACCACCATCCGCTACCTGTTCAACAACCGGCCGATCGTGGCCTGGGGCGGCGAAGGGCAGGGCACGAAAGTGATCCTCGGCCAGAACTGGCGTCCGTACCAGGTCGCGACCTTCATCACGCCGCCGTTCTCCGAACACGTCTCCGGCCACAGTACCTTCAGTTCGTCCGCGGCCGAAGTGCTGAAGCTGTTCACCGGCAGCGACAGCTTCCCGAATTCGGCGGTGGTTCCGGCCGGCTTCTCGCTGGTCGAACCGGGCGCGGTGCCGGCGCAGCCGATCACGCTCTCCTGGCCGACCTTCTCGGCCGCGGCCGACGAAGCCGGCATCTCGCGTCTGTACGGCGGCATTCATTTCCGCAACGGCGATCAGGAAGGTCGCAAGCTGGGTCGCAAGATCGGTGCCCAGGCCTACGCGCTGAGCCGGGCCTACATCGACGGCAAGGCCGGCGGTTGAGTACGGCCCCGGGTCCCGCTGCGCGGGGCCCGGGTTGCCCGTCGCGAAAAAGCGAAAAGGCCGCGTTTCCGCGGCCTTTTCGCTTGGTATCTGGTGCCCAGGAGAGGACTCGAACCTCCACGGTTTTACCCGCTAGTACCTGAAACTAGTGCGTCTACCAATTCCGCCACCTGGGCAGGTGGGCGCGTATGTTGCGTTGCGGCGCGCGCGATGTCAACGGGCGGCGGTCGAATCCCGTAGCCGATATTTCCGCGCCCTCCCGCGGCGTGGCGGTCGCGCGGCGGCGTCGCGGGCGTATACTGGTCCGCGATGTCCAAAACAACCAAGAAGCGTACCGGCCCCCGCGCCACGCGCGCCCCGCGGCAGAACGCCGCCGGCGCCCCCCAGAAATCCGCCTCCCCGAAGAACGCGCGCAGCGCCGCGAAACCGGGCAAGGCCACAGACGCCGCCGGCAAGACTTTCGGCCCATCGACAGGCAAACCGGCCGGCAAACCGAAGAAATCCGCTCCCCCGGCGCCTGCCGCCCGCGGCAGGCCCGGCAAGGCTGCGCCCTGGATGCCCGATGCGTTCGCCGCCCCCCAGCGTCGCGCGACGAAGCCGGTCGCCGCGCACTCGCCGTCGCAGGATCCTTTCGCCGCGCGCGAAGCTGCGCGCTATGCCGATCCGATTCCCAGCCGCGAGGCCATCCTCCGCCTGCTGGCCGAAGCGGAAGGCCCGATGACCGCCGAAAGCGTGGCGATGCACCTGGGCTTGGCGACCCCCGAGCGCCGCGAGGCCCTGGGCAAGCGGCTCGCCGCGATGCTGCGCGAAGGGCAGGTGCTGCAGAACCGGCGTGGCGGCTACGGTCCGGCGGAGCGGCTCGACCTGATTCCCGGCACCGTCATCGCGAACCCCGACGGTTTCGGTTTCCTGCGTCCCGACAGCGGGCCGGGCGACGATCTGTTCCTGCCGCCGCTGGAAATGCGCAAGGTGCTGCACGGCGACCGGGTGATGGTGTCCGTGACCGGGCTCGATCGTCGCGGACGGCGCGAGGCCGCCATCGTCGAAGTGCTGGAGCGGCGCCTGAACCGCCTGATCGGCCGCTTCACGATCGAGGCCGGCATCAGTTACGTCGTGCCCGACGACGCCCGCATCCAGCGCAACGTGCAGATTCCCGCCGATGCGCGGATGGACGCGCGCAACGGGCAATTGGTGGTCTGCGAGATCGTCCATGCGCCCGACGCCTACCGGCCGCCGATCGGCCGCGTGCTGGCGGTGCTGGGCGACAAGCTCACGCCGTCGCTGGTGGTCGAGGCCGCGATCCACGGTCACGACCTGCCGCACGAATTCCCGCCGGCGGTGCTCGCCGAGGCCACCGCGGTGCCGCTGCGGGTGACCGAGGCCGACATCGCCGGTCGCGTCGATCTGCGCAAGCTGCCGCTGGTCACCATCGACGGCGAGGACGCCAAGGATTTCGACGATGCGGTGTGGTGCGAACCGAACCGCAATGGGTTCCGCCTGATCGTCGCCATCGCCGACGTCTCGCATTACGTGCGCCCCGGCGCGCCGCTCGACGACGAGGCGCAATTGCGCGCGACGTCGGTGTATTTCCCCGGCTTCGTGGTCCCGATGCTGCCGGAGACGCTGTCCAACGGCATCTGTTCGCTGAATCCGAAGGTCGACCGCCTGTGTTTCGTCTGCGACATGCAGGTGGATTTCGACGGCGAGGTGACGAAGTCGAAGTTCTACGAAGCGGTGATGCACTCCCACGCGCGCCTGACCTACACCCAGGTCTGGCAGGCGGTCGGCGCGGGCGATGCGGAAGCGATCGCGAAGATCGGAGCCCTGCTGCCGCAGGTGCAGCGTCTGCATCAGCTGTACCAGCTGCTGGCGAAGGCGCGGAAGGCGCGCGGCGCGATCGAGTTCGAGAGCGGCGAAGTGCGCTTCGTGCTCGGTCCGCAGGGCGAAGTGGTGCAGGCCGGGATGCTCCAGCGCAACGACGCGCACAAGCTGATCGAGGAGTGCATGATCGCGGCGAACGTCGAGGCCGCGCGCTTCCTGTTGAAGAAGAAGGTGCCGGCGCCGTACCGCATCCACGAGAAACCGCCGGAGAGCAAATACGCCGATCTGCTCGAATTCCTCAAGGAATTCAAACTGCGGATGCCGGCCTGGGCGGCCGTGCAGCCGCGGGACTTCACCGCGCTGCTGACCAAGATCCGGGACCGCGCCGATGCGGCGCTGCTCGAATCGGTCCTGTTGCGCACCCAATCGCTGGCGGTGTACGCGCCGGACAACGTCGGGCATTTCGGCTTGGCCCTCGATGCCTATGCGCATTTCACCTCGCCGATCCGCCGCTATCCGGACCTGCTCGTGCATCGCGCGATCAAGCATGCGCTGGGCGGGGCGAAACCGGAGACGTTCGCCTACTCCACGAACGGCATGGCCGCGCTGGCGCTGCAGTGCTCCGAACGCGAGCGTCGCGCCGATGAAGCCGAACGCGAAGTCGACGAGCGTTATCGCGCCGCATGGATGGAAAAGCACGTCGGCGGCGAATTCGACGGCATCATCAGCGGCGTGACCAGCTTCGGGTTGTTCGTGGAACTCGACGGCTCCAAGGTGAACGGTCTGGTTCACGTGACGCAGCTGCCGTACGACTTCTACCACTTCGATCCGATCCGAAAGACGCTCAGCGGCGAGCGCGTCGGACGCGTGTTCCGCCTCGGCGACCGCGTGCGCATCGTCGTGCTCAAGGCCAGTCTGGAAGAACGCAAGATCGATTTCCGCCTGGCCGAGGAACGCGGCGTCAAACCGCCACCGCCGCGAGGGCAACCGGCGAAGCGGCAGAAGCAGAAATATTGAAGCGCCATAGGGCGGGCCCTGGGCCCGCCATCGCGACCGTTTCGGTCGCGCCGTCGAATGATCGAAGCGGTTTCGATCGTTGCGGCCTTCATCGGATACGTTGCAATGGCGGGCCCAAGGCCCGCCCTACGACATCGATTCGATCGACGCGACGGCGCCACGGCCGGCAATGAGTCCGCTGGCGAAGCAAGCGGTGAGCAGATAGCCGCCGGTCGGTGCTTCCCAGTCGAGCATCTCGCCGCTGCAGAACACGCCGGGCATGCTCTTCAGCTGCAGCGCGTCGTCGAGCGCTTCGAGGCGCACGCCGCCGGCGCTGCTGATCGCTTCGGCGATGGGACGCGCGGCCTTCAGCCGCAGCGGCAGGCGTTTGATGGTCGCGGCCACGCGGGTCGGGGTGTCGAACGCCTCGCGCGGCAGTATTTCGAACAGCAGCGCGATCTTGGCCGCATCGAGCCCGGTCTGCCGTCGCAGATGTTCGCCGACGCTGCGCTTGCCGCGCGGCGCCGACAGCAGCGCTTCGAGTCGTTCGAGCGAACGCCCGGGAGCGAGGTCCAGCCACAGCGTCGTTTCGCCATCGCGGGCGAGCCGTTCGCGCAGCATCGACGACAGCGCGTAGATCAGGCTGCCTTCGATGCCCGTTGCGGTCAGCACGCATTCGCCCTGCAGCGATCGCGGGCTGCCGTCGTCGTTCCAGTGCGCGATCACCGGCTTCAGCGGTGCGCCGGCGTGCTTCTCCGCCAGCACCGCGCTCCAGCCGATATCGAACCCGCAATTCGACGGACGCAGCGGAGCGATGTCGACGCCGCGTTCGGCCAGCAGCGGGACCCAGACGCCGTCGGAGCCGAGCTCCGGCCAGCTCGCGCCGCCGAGCGCGAGCACGGTCGCATCCGCGCGCACGCGACGTTCGCCCTCGGGCGTGGCGAAGCGCAACGCGCCGTCGTCGGCCCAGCCGGTCCAGCGATGATGAACATGAAAGCGCACGCCCTGTTCGCGCAGACGCCGCACCCAGCCGCGCAGCAACGGTGCGGCCTTGCGGTCCATCGGGAAGACGCGCCCCGAGGTTCCGACGTAGGTTTCCACGCCGAGGCCCCGCGCCCATGCGCGCAGCGCTTCGCCGTCGAAGTCGTCGAGCCAGCGCGCGACCTGCGGCGTGCGTTCGCGATAGCGGGCGTCGAATGCGGGCCGGGGCTCGCCATGGGTGAGGTTGAGGCCGCCCTTGCCGGCGATGAGGAACTTGCGCCCGACCGAGCCCTTGGCCTCGAACAGATCGACCCGCAGTCCCTCGGCGATCGCGACCTCGGCCGCCATCAGCCCGGCGGGGCCGCCGCCGACGATGGCGATCTGCGTGGAGATGGGCGACGGGTCGGTCATGGGGCAGGTCCGGCGATGGCCGCGGATGATAGCGCGATGCGGGCAAACTCCCGGCCGGACGGGCACAATAGCGGTCATGAGCAAGACTTCCCAATGGATCGCCGGCATCAATGCCGTGGCCGCCGCGGTCGAGCACGACGCCGACCATGTCCGCGAAGTGATGATCGAGGCCGGCGCGAAGAATCCGCGCCTGACCGAGATCGAAGAGAACGCCCGTCGCAAGGACATCGACGTGCGCCGCGTGGCGACCAACGCGCTCGACGGCGTCGCCGGCGGGTTGCGCCACCAGGGCGTGGTCGCGCGTTACGCGGCGGCGAAGACCTGGAACGAGGACGATCTTCCCGGACTGATCGAAGCCGCCGAGGGCAAGGCCCTGCTGCTGGTGCTCGACGGCGTGCAGGACCCGCACAATCTCGGCGCCTGCCTGCGCAGCGCCGCCGCCGCCGGCGTCACCGCGGTGGTGATCCCGAAGGACAAGGCGGTGCAGGTGAATGCGACCGTGCGCAAGACATCGGCCGGTGCCGCCGACAGCGTGCCGGTGGTGCGGGTGACGAACCTCGCCCGCGCCCTGCGCGAGATCCAGCAACTCGGCGTGTGGGTTTACGGCCTGGCGGGCGAGGCGACGGCATCGTTGTATGCGATCGACCTGCGCGGCAACGTCGCACTGGTGCTGGGCGGCGAGGCCGACGGCCTGCGCCGCCTGACCCGCGAGCATTGCGATCAACTGGTGACGATCCCGATGCCGGGGCTCGTAGCGTCGCCGGGCGTGGAAAGCCTCAACGTCTCGGTCGCCAGCGGCGTGGCCCTGTTCGAGGCGGTGCGTCAGCGGCAATGAATCCGGTGCGCGCATGAACCTGCAGTGGTACGACGTCGTCGGCCTGCTCGGCAGCGCGCTGGTGGTCGGCAGCTATTTCCTGCTGCAGAGCGGGCGGCTGTCCGGGACCGGGCTGCCGTATCAGCTCATCAACATCGCCGGATCGAGCTGCATCCTGATCTCGCTGTTCGGCGGATTCAATCTTTCGGTGGCGCTGCTGCAGTGCACCTGGATCGCGATCAGTCTCTACGGGATCGTGCGGGGGCTTTTGGCGCGACGCGCGCACGCGAAGCGCTAGCGGGCCCGCGATCCGCCGCGGCGATCAGACCGTTCGCGGCCAGCCGTTGACGATCTTGCAGAACAGTTCCGCGGTGCGTTCGGTGTCGTAGACCGCCGAATGCGCTTCCTCGCCGTTCCAGCTGAGTCCCGCGGCGAGCACCGCCCGCGCGAGCACGGTCTGGCCGTAGGCGACGCCGGCCAGCGTGACCGTGTCGAACACGCTGAAGGGATGGAACGGATTGCGCTTGTGCTGGGTGCGCGCGACCGCGGCGTTCAGGAAATTCAGGTCGAAGTGCGCGTTGTGCCCGACCAGGATCGCGCGCTGGCAGTCGTGCTTGCGTACCGCGAGGCGGACCGCGGCGAACACGTGGTCCAGCGCCTCGCGTTCGGGTTTGGCGAGCCGGAACGGATGGTCGAGCTTGATCCCGGTGACCTGCAGCGACTTGGGGTCGATCTCGGTGCCGGGGGCGGGGATCAGATGGGCGCTGGCGATCTGGCCCGGGATCAGCAATCCGTTCTCGTCGAGGTCGACCGGCTGGACCGCGATTTCCAGGAGGGCATGCCGGTTCCAGTCGAACCCGCCGGTTTCCACGTCCACCACCACCGGGAGATACCCCCGGAAGCGTTCGGACATTTTTCGCAGGGCCGGGGCGGCGGAGGCTTCGCTCATGCGTCAAGCCTAGCAGACGGGGGAGGCCGTCCCGGCATGCCGGAGGTCAGTCTTGCCGGGTGCCCGCGATCGTGCCTTCGGCCCGCAGCGTCGCCAGCATCGCCGCGCCGTCGGCGACGAAGGCCTCGATATCGGTCGCGCCCGCTTCCGCGGCCAGCGCCCGCAACTGCTCGCGCCCGACGAGATCCGGGGCCTCGTCCAGACGCTGGAGCAGGCGGAAGGTGAGCGGCGTCAGCGCGTGGAAGCTCACCTTGCCGTCGGGTTCTCGGCGCAGCATCAGCAGCGTCGGGGCGTCCGGCGGCGTTTCCGGCAGGAAATCCGGACCGATCCGGTGGACCGGCCAGACGTAGGCCAGGGGCCAGGCCAGCGGCGACACCAGCGGACGACCCGCGAGCAGGTCGCCTTCGGGATCGTGTGCGATGTCGCCGAGGGTCGCGTCGCTGATCTGCAGCGCCAGCTCCACCCACTCGTAGTGCGCCAGTTCGCGCAGCCAAGGCGGGTCGTCGCGGCCGGCGTCGCCGGTCGCGCGCTCGTCGAGGTAGCGGAGGAATTCCCGCGCCAGTTCCGTGAACATCGGCGTCTGGCAATCGTGATCGCGCAGGAATCCGCGGATCATCGCCCGCCATCCCGCGTCGCCGAGGATGCGGCGGATCACCGGGAAGTTGCCGGCGAGCAGGTTGTCGACGTTGTTGAAGAACAGGTCGCGATAGATCTTCAGCCGGCGCTCCTCGATGCCGGGCGGCGGCGGTGCGCGTTCCGGATCGCGGATGTGCGCGGCGAGCGCGTCCTGCCGGGCCGCGAACGCATCGTGGTCAGGCGGCGTGGCGGCGTTCATGCGCGGGCGCTCCGGCGATGCGACGGCGAACCTGACCGAGTTCGTCCAGCAGGTCCTCGAAAGGCGGCAGATTGAAATCGCGTTCGAGCAGGGTCGGGCGCGGCCCGAACCGGCGATACGCCTCTTCCAGCAGGGCCCAGACCTGCGCGTTGACCGCGCTGCCGTGGGTGTCGATCTTCAGGTCGTCGGCCTCGTCGTAGTGTCCGGCGACATGGATGTAGGCCACGCGCTCGCCCGGCAGCGCGGACAGGAATTCCGATGCGTCGTAGCGATGATTGGTGGCGTTCACGACGATGTTGTTGACGTCGAGCAGCAGCAGGCAATCGGCTTCGGACAGGACCGCGTTGACGAAGTCGATCTCGCGCATTTCCTGGAAGGGCGCGGCGTAGTACGAAATGTTCTCGATGGCGATGCGCTGTCCGATCGCGTCCTGCACCCGGCGGATGCGCGCCGCGACGTGACGCACGGAGGCTTCGCTGAAGGGCAGCGGCAACAGATCGTAGAGTTGGCCGCGGCGGTCGCCGCAGGCGCTGAGATGTTCGCTGTAGAGCGGACAGCGATGCGTTTCGATGAAGCGACGCAGCTTGAGCAGGAAGGTCTCGTCGAGCGGCGCAGTGCCGCCGACCGACAGCGACAGGCCGTGGCAGACCACCGGATAGCGCTCGGCGAGATCGGCGAAGCCCTCGCCGAGCGCGCCGCCGACGCCGATCCAGTTTTCGGGCGCGACTTCGAGGAAATCGAAGCTGCCGGCGGCGGCCGCGCGCATCGCAGGCATCAGCGGGCGACGCAGGCCGAGTCCGGCGGCGCGATCGTGCAACGGGCTGGGGGCGTTCATCGCGGGGGTGTCGGGAGCGGGGGAGACGCGGAGCGGACGAACGGGAGTCGGACGTCCTCGAACGACGGGCGGCCGCACTGCGGCCGCCCGCGGATGGGCGCCGGCCTCCCGGAGGACGCCGGCGCCGACGGCATCACATCGCGCCGCCGCACTTGCCTTCGCCGCACTTGCCTTCGGCGCCCTTGTCGCCGCCGCACTTGCCCTCGGCGCCCTTGTCGCCGCCGCACTTGCCTTCGCCGCACTTGCCCTCGCCGCACTTGCCCTCGCCGCACTTGCCTTCGTGCGCGGCCTTCATCTCGTCGCGGCTGATGAAGCCGTCCTTGTTGGTGTCGTGCTTGGCGAAGTGACCGCCGCCGTCCTTGTGCGCGGCGTCGTATTCGGCCTTCGAGATCTTGCCGTCCTTGTTGGTGTCCATCTTGTCGAAGCCGCACTTGCCTTCGCCGCACTTGCCTTCGGCGGCCTTGTCGCCGCCGCACTTGCCTTCGCCGCATTTGCCTTCTTCGGCCTTGCTGCCGCCGCAATTGCCTTCGGCGGCCTTGGCGTCGACGAGATTGTCGCCGCCGAGCTGGTAGCCCTGGCTCAGATGCGTGGACGCGAAGGCGGAACCGGCGAGGAGCAGGCCACCGGCGAGGGCGGTGGACACGGCGAGCGCGACGGGTTTCTTGTTGCTGGACATTGGGGTTTCTCTCCTGGTGGTGGGTCGGGGCTCGAATACTAACCTTGCGCCGGCAGGCCCGGCGCCGGACAGCAGTCGTCATTGGTCAGGTACTGTCTCGCAAGACTGCGTGCCCGGTGGATACGCGCCTTGGCGGCTTCCGGATGCAACGCAAGTTCGGCGGCGATCTCGGCGATGCTGCGACCTTCGAGATCGCGCAGCAGGATCGCTTCGCGGTAATGCGCGGGAAGGGCGGCGAGGGCGTTGGCGACGTCGCGAACCAATCCGGTCGGTGCGGGGTAGTGCGGGCCGTCCAGTTCTTCCAGATCGGTCGGTTGCATCAGCATGTGGCGCATGGCGCGCTTCATCCGGTTGCACTCGCGCTTGACGATGCGGAACAGCCACGAGGCGTAGGCGTCGAGTTCGCGCAGCATCGCCAGTTTGCGCGAGACGAGCAGCAGGCTTTCCTGCACCGCGTCCTCGACGTCGTTCACCGCGCAATGGTATTCGGCGTAACGCCGCAGATCCTGGCGCGAACGCATCAGCACCCGCTCCAGCGCGGCGCGATCGCCGCGGCGGGCGCGGTCGAGTGTCTGCTGGAAGTCGGAATCCTGTTGCACGGCCTGCTCCTGTCGAGTGCGCAATCTACGCCGATGGGTGTCGGCGTTTGTGCACAAAGAGTTAGCCCGGGCGCGACGGGGTGCGCGACGGGCGACGTCGGGGCGTCAGGATTCAGGTTGCGTTTAGACCGGGCGCGGCCGCATAGGCCGGAAGTCATGGGTCGGGGCGGGGCGGGCGCCGCCCCGCGGATCAGGTCGCGGAACTGGATTCGTCGCGCTTCTCGCGAGGCGGCATCGGGTTCTCGCCGTGTTCCTGGAACCAGATGTTTTCGGCGATGTTCGTGGCGTGATCGCCGACGCGCTCGAGGTTCTTGGCCATGAACAGGAGATGGGTGCAGGGCGTGATGACCCGCGGATCTTCCATCATGTAGGTCAGCAGCTCGCGGAACAGGCCGGTGTACTGGGTGTCGATCTCGGCGTCCTCGGCGCGCACCTGCTGCGCGACTTCGACATCGCCGTCGCGATAGGCGGCCAGCACCTTGCGGACCTGGCGCACCACCAGCCGTCCCAGACTGCCGAGCCCGCGGGTGTGCGGCAGCGGCGGTGCGAGATTCAGCGCCATGGAACGCTTGGCCACGTTGGAAGCGTAGTCGCCGATGCGCTCGATGTCCGAGGCGATGCGCAGGGCCGCCAGGATCTCGCGCAGGTCGCGCGCGAGCGGGCCGCGCAGCGCCAGCTTCATCGCATCGTGGCTGATCTGCAGCTCCAGCGCGTCGATCGCTTCGTCGTTGGCGATCACACGCTCCGCGGCATTGCCGTCGCGACGGTCGATGACGTCCAGCGCCGCTTCCAGCTGCGCGGCCGCCATCTCGCCCATGCGCAGGATTTCCTCGAGCAGCACGCGACGCTCTTCGTCGTGGCTCTTGACGATGTGATGATGGGGGTTGCTGTTCATGACGGTGCTCGTGGGCGTATTGGGTGTCGGCGTGATGATGCCGCGCTGCGATCGTGGTTCAGCGATGCCGTCCATGGCGGGGCGGCGGCGTCTGCGGAGAGTCCGGCCCGGCCATCCCTGGCCGGTCGTTCGGCAGGCCGCGCGGCAGTGCCGCGCATGCGGCCTGCCTCACCCGAACCGACCGGTGATGTAGTCCTCGGTCTGTTGCTTCGACGGTTTCGAGAAGATCTTTTCGGTCGAGTCGTGCTCGATCAGATCGCCCAGGTACATGAAGGCGGTGTAGTCCGAGACGCGGGCCGCCTGCTGCATGTTGTGGGTGACGATCGCGATCGTGTAGTTCTGCTTGAGCTCCTCGATCAGCTGTTCGATGCGACCGGTCGAGATCGGATCGAGCGCCGACGTCGGCTCGTCGAGCAGCAGCACGTCCGGACGCAGCGCCACCGCGCGCGCGATGCACAGTCGCTGCTGCTGACCGCCGGAGAGGCCGAGCGCGCTCTGGCCGAGCTTGTCCTTGACCTCGTCCCACAGCGCCGCCTGGCGCAGGGCTTCCTCGACCCGCGCGGCCATGTCGGCCTTGTTCAGGCGCTCATGGTGGCGGATGCCGTAGGCGACGTTCTCGAAGATCGTCATCGGGAACGGCACCGGCTTCTGGAACACCATGCCGACCTTGCTGCGCAGCCGGTTCATCGGATACTTCGGATCCAGGATGTTCTCGCCGTCGAGCAACACGTGGCCGCGCGCTTCCATCTTCGGATACAGCGCGTAGATCCGGTTGAAGATGCGCAGCAGCGTCGACTTGCCGCAACCGGACGGGCCGATCAGCGCGGTCACGCGCTTCTCCGGGATGTCCAGGTCGATGCCCTTGAGCGCATGGAATTTGTCGTAGTAGAAGTCCAGGCCGCGGGCGCGCAGCTTGACCGGCGCCGCCGGCGCCGCGTCGCGATGCGCGGCGACGATGCCGAGATGCGGCTGGGCCGCGTGCTGTGGCGCGATGATGTTCGTGTCCGCGGTCATGTCGGATTTCCGGGCGAGTTCAGTCATGGGCGATCTTCTTGCGCAGCAGGATCGTACGGGCGACGAGGCTCACCGCCAGCACGAACAGGGTCAGCACCAGGGCGCCGGCCCAGGCGATCTCGACCCAGTTGTCGTAGGGGCTGGCGGCGTACTGGTTCATGACCAGCGGCACGCCGGCCATCTCGCCTGTCATGTCGGTGCTGAAGAAATTGTTGCCGAAGGCGGTGAACAGCAGCGGCGCGGTTTCGCCCGAAATGCGGGCCAGCGCCAGCAGCACGCCGGTCACGATGCCGGGCATCGCCGAGCGGTACAGCACCTGCACGATCACCTTCCACTGCGGCACGCCGAGCGACAGCGCGGCCTCGCGCATCTGCGCCGGCACGAGGCGCAGCATCTCGTCGGTGGTGCGCACGACCACCGGCAGCACGATGAAGGCGAGGGCGATCGCGCCGGCGATCCCCGAGAATTCGCCGCGCCCGATCGCCATCACGAAGACCGCGTAGACGAACAGGCCGAGGACGATCGACGGCGCCGACAGCAGGATGTCGTTGACGAAGCGGACGGTGGTGCCGAGCTTGCGTCCATGGCCGTATTCGGCGAGCCAGGTGCCGGCGGCGATGCCGAGCGGGGTGCCGATCAGGATGCCCATGCCGCACATCAGGATGCTGCCGACGAAGGCGTTGCGAAGACCGCCGGCTTCCAGCGGCGGCGGCTGATCCTGGGTGAACAGCGCGAGGTTCAGGCCGGCGAAGCCCTTCGCGATCAGCGTCCACAGGATCCAGCCCAGGAACAACAGGCCGAACGCCGCGGCCGCGCACGCCAGCCCGATCGCGATCGCGTTGGTCGCGCGGCGTCGCCGGTAGAGCCCCTGCGAAGCGGTGGAAGCGCGCGGGGCGGTCATGGCGGAGGCGTTCATCGGTTGCCCTCCTTCCGCGAGAGTTGCATCAGCATCAGACGGGCGATGGCCAATACCACGAAGGTCACGAGGAACAGCACGAAGCCGAGCAGCAGCAGGGCGGCGCGGTAGTCGGCGGTGGCTTCGCCGAAATCGTTCGCGATCAGCGCGGCGATGGTGGTGCTGGGTTCGAGCAGCGATTTGGTGAAGGCGACGTTGTTGCCGATGACGAAGGCCACCGCCATGGTTTCGCCGAGGGCGCGGCCGAGACCGAGGAAGATGCCGCCGATGACCGCCGAGCGGGTGTAGGGCAGGACGATGTCCCAGGCCACTTCCCAACGGGTGGAGCCGAGCGCGTAGGCGGATTCCTTCAGGCGTCCGGGCACGGTCTGGAACACATCGCGCATCACCGAACTGATGAACGGGATCACCATGATCGCCAGCACCAGGCCGGAGGTGAGCATGCCCGCGCCGATCGGCGGCCCCTGGAACAGCGCGCCGACGACGGGCAGCGGGCCCAGATGATCGTTCATCCACGGAATCAGGCTGTCCCGCATCACCGGCATGAGCACGAAAAAGCCCCACATGCCGTAGATGATCGAGGGAATGCCGGCGAGCAGTTCGATCGCGGTGCCGATCGGCGTGCGCAGCCAGCGCGGCGCCACCTCGGTGAGGAAGAAGGCGATCCCGAAGCTCACCGGCACCGAGATCAGCATCGCGATCAGGGCGGTGACGATGGTGCCGTAGATCGGCACGAGGGCGCCGTATCTGTTCTCGACCGGATTCCAGTCGGCGGAGAAGAAGAAGTCCGCGCCGTGCGATTCGAGCACGCTGCGCCCGCCCCAGAGCATCGACAGCGCCGCGCCGGCGAGCGAGAACAGGACGAAGATCGCGACCGCGGTGATCGCCGCCTTGAACAGACGGTCGTTGCGCGCGTCCTTGCGGTCGCGGGTGTCGCTGACGGAAGTCGGTAGTGCGGCTGTGCTCATCGCGATGCCGGATCCGGAAGGAGGCGCATGGAAGTCGGTCGCCGCGATGGACCCGCGGCGCATGCGTATCAGATGATTTTTCTGTTACCGCCGTATGACAGCGTCCCGCGTCCGATCGTGAACGAAAGATGACATTTTCGTGACGGACAAGCGCAAAAAAGAACGGGCCTTGCGGCCCGTTCCCTGCGGCTCCCGCAGGCGCGCTCGTCGAGTCGCGCGCCGACGGAAAGACGTCGATCAGTACGGCATGGTCTTCGACCAGTAAGCCTCGATCTGCTTGACCAGCGCATCCGGCAACGGCACGTAGTCGAGCGACTTGGCGTCGGCGTCGCCGTTGGCGTAGACCCAGCGGAAGAACTCCTTGGCGGCCTTGGCGCCGGCGGCGTTCTTGGGCTTCTTGTACATCAGGATGAAGTTGGTCGCGGCGATCGGCCAGGCGTCCTGGCCGGGGGCGTTCGTCATCACGAGGTAGAAATCCTTCGCCTTCGCCCAGTCGGCGCTCGCGGCGGCGGCCTGGAAGCTCTCGTCGTTCGGCAGCACGAAGTTGCCGGCGGCGTTCTTCATGCGCACGAAGGTGAGCTTGTTCTGCAGCGCATAGGAAAACTCGACGTAGCCGATGCCGCCCTTGAGCTGCTTGACGTAGGCGGCGACGCCTTCGTTGCCCTTGCCGCCGACGCCGACCGGCCACTTGACCGAGTTGCCTTCGCCGACGCTGCTCTTCCACTCGGCGCTCACCTTCGACAGATAGTTGACGAAGTTGAAGGTGGTGCCCGAGCCGTCGGAGCGACGAACGACCGTGATTTTCACGGCCGGCAGCTCGACGCCGCCGTTCAGCGCGACGATCCGGGGATCGTTCCACATCGTGATCTTGCCGAGGAAGATGTCGGCCAGCAGCGGGCCGTCGAACTTCATCGCGCCGGCCTTGACGCCCGGGATATTGACCACGGGCACGACGCCGCCGATGACCGACGGGAACTGGGCGAGGCCGGCCTTGGCCAGGTCTTCGGGTTTCTGCGGGGCGTCGGACGAGCCGAAGTCCACCGTGCCCGCCTTGATCTGGGCGATGCCGCCGCCCGAACCGATGGACTGGTAGTTGACCTTCACGCCCTTGGACTTGGCGTATTCGGCCGACCATTTGGTCATGACCGGGAAGACGAAGGTCGCGCCGGCGCCGGTGATGTCGTTGGCGTGGGCGTTGAACATGGCGCCGCCGGCAAGGACCAGCGCCGCCGCCTGAAGTTTGAGCGACTTGAACACGGAGGGGCTCCTGATGGGAATGCGAACGGGGCCGGGCCCCGCTTGCGGCACATTGGAGCGAAGGCGAATGACAGCGATATGTTCTCCTGATGACGGAAATGTGACTGGGGCCTGCGGCGCGAGAACCTCACCGGCCTCCGGTGCGCGGGCGCCCGCCCAGCGGGCGGATCCGGCCGCAATGCCCGCCCCCGGCTGTCACAATACCGTCATCTTTGGAACATCCCGATGTCAGATTCGGGGCGCAGCCTATCGCCCCGATTCACGAGCTTTTAACGGGTCGCCGCGCGATCCGCCCGTATTCCTTCACATCTCCGGGGTTCACCACCATGCGTCACACTCTGCTCGCTCTCGCCGTTGGCGCCGCGCTTGCCGGCTCCAGTCTGTCCGCTTCCGCCCAGTCCCGCGACGCCGAGGTCGCCGAACTCAAGGCGCAGATCGCCGCGCTGATGCAGCGGGTCGAGGAACTCGAAACCCGTACCGACGCGCAGTCGGACGTCAACGTCGACACCGCCCAGAAGCTCGACGACATGAGTACGAAGACGCCGAAGATCGAGACCAAGGGCGGCATCAAGGTGACCTCGGCCGACGGCAAGTTCGAGGCCCAGCTCGGCGGCCGCATCCATTTCGACGCCTACGCCTTCGATCGCGACGTCGCCGCGACCACCGGGACCACCGAGTTCCGTCGCGCGCGCCTGACCCTGAGCGGCAAGGCCCTGGGCTGGGATTACAAGATGGAGCAGGACTTCGGCGCCGGCACCAATCTCGACGGCCTGCGCGACCTCTACATCGCCAAGAGCGCGTTGGGCGGCAAGTTCTACATCGGCCACTTCAAGCCCTATCGCTCGATGGAGGAACTGACCAGCTCCAACGAGATCCTGATGATGGAGCGTCCTTTCGCTTCCGCCAGCGGTCTGTTCAACGGTCGCCAGTTCCAGCAGGGTGTCGGTTATCAGCGCAGCGGCGACAATTACACGGCCAGCCTGTCGGTGTTCAATCTGCGCGGTGCCGCCGGCGTCCGCAACGAAGGCGTCGGCACGGCCGGCCGCTTCACGTATGCGCCGATCAACCGCGAGAACAGCACCCTGCATCTGGGCGGCTGGTTCAGCGTCGAGGACCTCAACAACGGCTCGGCCACGACCTCCGCTGCGGTGTCCTATGCCGGTCGTCGCGGCCCGTCTCAGACCATCGCCAGCGTCTCCGGCGCCAGCGGCGACAAGATCACCGCCTACGGCGCGGAAATCGCCGGCTCGTTCGGCCCGGGTTTCTTCCAGGGCGAGTACGTGCAGTCGAAGTTCGAGCAGCCGATCGGCGCCGACCAGGACGTGAACAGCTGGTACCTGCAGGGCAGCTGGATCCTCAACGGCGGCCACAAGCCCTACAAGGGCGCGACCGGCGTGTTCGGTTCGCCGAAGGTCGGCGACAAGGGCCTGTGGGAGCTGACCGCGCGTTACGACACGATCGAGAACGAGGACATCGCCAATCGCCAGGCCAACAGCTGGCTGTTCGGCGTGAACTACTACGTCAATCCCAACCTGCGCTTCATGTTCAACTACACGCAGGGCGAGAACGAGGTCAACGGCGACGAAACCGGCCAGTACGCGCTGCGCACGCAGTTCGCGTTCTGATCTTCGCCGCCCGCGAAGCGATGTCAACGAAGGCCCGGCCCCTGCCGGGCCTTCGTCGTTCATGGCGGTCCGGAATGCCCGATTGTTCAGCGTCCGTGGGCGAGGGAGGGCCGAACGCCGAGTATCGCGCTATCGCGCCCGCGGGTCGGCTTCGTCGGGCGTCTTTTCCTTGAATCGGCAGACATCCCGGATCGGACAGCGCCAGCATTCGGGTCTGCGCGCCTTGCAGGTATAGCGGCCGTGCAGGATCAGCCAGTGATGCGCATCCTGCAGGAACTCTGCGGGCACGCGCTTCAGCAGCGCGCGTTCGACCGCGAGCACGGTCTTGCCCGGCGCGAGTCCGGTGCGGTTGGCGACGCGGAAGATGTGGGTGTCGACCGCCATCGTCGGTTCGCCGAACGCGGTGTTGAGCACCACGTTCGCGGTCTTGCGGCCGACGCCAGGGAGCGCTTCCAGCGCGGCCCGCTCGCGCGGCACTTCGCCGTCGTGTTCCGCCAACAGTCGTTCGCACAGCGCGATCACGTTCGCGGCCTTGGTATTGAACAGGCCGATGGTCGAAATGTAGGACTTCAGGGTCTCCACGCCCAGCGCGGCGATCGCGGCCGGCGTATTCGCGACCGGATACAGCCGACGGGTGGCCTTGTTGACGCCGACATCGGTCGCCTGCGCCGACAACACCACCGCCACCAGCAGTTCGAACGGCGTCGAATATTCCAGTTCGGTCTTCGGATGCGGATTCAGCTCGCGCAGACGCTCGAACATCGTGCGGATATCGTCCGTCGGCATCCCGCAGCGCGGGGCGCGTCCCGCGTTCTTCGTCTTCGTCATGTTCACTCCGATCGCTTCGCCGCGGCCTTCGCCTTGGCGCGGGCGAGCGCGGCCGCGGCTGCGGGCGGCAATGCGGCCGACCGTTCCGGCGCCTGCGTCGCGAGCTGCGCCGCCGCGCGTCTGCGCGCACGCGCTTCCGCGCGTGCGGCCAGCCGCGCCTCGCGCGCGCGGAAGCGCTCGCGCGCTGCGAGCGCCCGCAGACGCGCGTCGCGCGCGGCGCCTATGCGCTCGATGCGTGGCGCGCAGTTCGCGCATCGCGATGCCGGCGACGCGAATTCGAGCAGGCCCAGCGCGATGGCGCGGTCGAGGTCGTCGTCTCGTACCGCGGCGTACAACGCGTCCGCGTCACGATCCCGGCAGGTCGGGCATGCGTCCGTCATGCGGATGGCTCCGATCGCGCGCGCGATGCGAAGACGTTTCGCGGAGCGGGACCGTGCGCTGCGGTCGTTTGGGGCAGGGGCGCGAAACCGCTCATTTTCCGGCGAAAGAGGGCTTGCGACGCTCCAGGAACGCCTTCGTGCCCTCGCGCATGTCCTCGGTCGAGAAGATCAGGCCGAACTGCGCGCTTTCGTATTCGAGACCTTCCTCGATGCCGCACTCGCCGCCGACGTTGACGCAGTCGAGCATGCCGCGCAGCGCGAGCGGGGCGGAGGCGGCGAGCTGTTCGGCGACCTTCATCGTTTCGCCTTCCAGTTCGGCGGCGGGCACGACGCGGTTGACGATGCCCAATTGCAGCGCCCGGGTAGCGTCGATGGGCGTCCCGAGCAGGCACAGTTCGAGGGTTGCGGCGCGGCCGCACAGGCGCAGCAGGCGCTGGGTGCCGCCGAAGCCCGGGATCAGGCCGAGGTTGATTTCCGGCTGGCCGACCTTCGCGGTGTCGGCCGCGATCCGCAGGTGGCAGGACATCGCCAGTTCCAGGCCGCCGCCGAGAGCGAAACCGTTGACCATCGCGATGACCGGTTTGGGCATGGTTTCGATCCGGCGCATCATCCGGGTGCCCCGGAGCGAGAAATCGCGGCCCTGGACCGGGCTCAGCCCGCTCATTTCCGCGATATCGGCCCCGGCCACGAAGGCCTTGGGGCCGCTGCCGGTCAGCACCACGACCCGCACCGCGGGGTCCGCCGCGGCCGCGTCGAAGGCCGCGTGCAGGGCGTCGAGGGTGGCCGAATCCAGTGCGTTCAGGCGCTCCGGGCGGTCCACGGCGATCCGTCGGACGACGCCGTGTTCGCCGACGGGGCGGTCTTCGATCGACAGGGGGGCGCTGGGCGGGGTGTCCTGGGTCATGTTCGGAATTCGTGGAAGGTGGGAGTGAATGGAAGCGAAGCGGGCGCGCCTCCGGTCGGGCGACGGGAACTTGTGCGTGCCCGGAGCGGTCGGAGGGGCGCCGTCAGTGGCGGTTAAGAGCGGCGGACAGTATCCTAGCCTGTCGTTTGCAGAGTCCACAGCGGGGCGGCCCGGGCCGCCCCATTCCATGCCGGACCCCGGCACGTTCCCTCTCTGGAGAGTTACTGAATGAAGTTGCGTTTGCTCGCCGCCGCGACCCTGGCGGCCCTGGCACTGACCGCGGGTTCCGCTTCTGCCCAGGACACCACGTCCGAGAAGGGCAAGGTCAGCTATGCGCTCGGCTATCGTGCCGGTATCGAAATCGCGAACGTGCTCGCCAGCGGCGAGCAACTGGACATGGCCACCGTCATGAAGGCCTTCCAGGACGCCACCGGCCGCAAGGATCCGGCGGTGGCCGGCGAGCAGCTCGGCGCCGCGCTGCAGGCCCTCGAAGGTCGCATCGCGGCCAAGAACAAGGCTCAGCTCGAGAAGCGGGCGGCCGACAACAAGACCAAGGGCGAGGCCTTCCTGGCCCAGAATCGCGGCAAGGCCGGCGTGAAGGTCCTGACGCCCAGCGGCGTGCAGTATCGCGTCGTCGAGGCGGGCAGCGGCGCCAGGCCGACCCAGGAAAACCAGATCACGGTCGAGTTCCGCACCCTGCTGCCGGACGGCACCGAGATCGAGAACACCAACAAGGCGGTCAACGGCCAGGCGCCGGGTCCGGTGACCATCCGGCTCAGCGAGATCCCGCTGTCGGGTCTGCGCGAAGCGCTGCAGATGATGCAGAACGGCGCGCGCTGGGAAGTCGTTCTGCCGGCCTCCGCCGCGCACGGCACTTCGATCGAACGCGCCGGCCCGATGGCCAACCAGGTGCTGATCTTCGACATCAAGCTGCTGAGCGTCGGCCCGGTCCTGCCGCCGCCGCAGCGACCCGCCGCCGCTCCGCCGCGCAACTGATCGCCGGCGACATCGCGTCATCCCGTCACGCCGGCCCTCGCGCCGGCGTGATGCTTTCGGTAACCCGACGATGAGTCTTCCTCCCCGCGCCGTCCTCACGCCCTGCATCGGTGTCTGCACGCTCGATCCCATGGGGTTTTGCGACGGCTGTTTCCGCACCGGCGACGAGATCGCGCGCTGGCTGTCGATGTCCGATGCCGAACGCCTGCATCTGATGGACGTCGAGTTGCCGGCGCGCGAGGCGAGCATCGTCGGGGAACCCGCGTTCGGAACGCGGGCATGAGCCACGATTCGCCGCTGGCGAAACTCGCCGTCGCCCTGCATCCGCTGAATGCGGTGCCGCTGCGGGCGCCGTGGAATCTCGAGGAGCTGATCGACCTGATCGGCGACGCGCCGACGGTGGACGCTGCGGTGCTGGTGGGTCTGGTGCCGCGCGACGATGGCCTGCAGGTCCTGCTCACCCGCCGTACCGAAAGTCTGCGTCATCACGCCGGACAGGTGAGTTTTCCCGGCGGCCGCATCGAAAACGCCGATGCGGACGCGGTCGCCGCCGCCTTGCGCGAGGCGGAAGAGGAAATCGGCCTCGCCGCGACGTTCGCGCGACCGCTCGGATTCCTCGATCCTTTGATCACGATCACCGGTTTCCGCGTGTTGCCGGTCGTGGCGCGGGTCGATCCCGGATTCGTGCCCACGCCGGATCCGAACGAAGTCGCCGAAGTCTTCGAGGTCGACCTGGACTTCCTGATGCACCCCGACAATCTCGAGAGTTTCGGGATGGACTATCGCGGGCGTACCCGGCATGTGCTGCAGTTCCGTCGGCCGCCGCAGGCGCCGGAGCAGCGCATCTGGGGCGTGACCGCATCGATTCTCTACAATCTGCGCGAACGACTCGCACGGGCGGAAGACGCATGAGCGCAGCCACGACGGACTGGACCACTCTCATCGACGCGGAAACACTGGCCGCGGCGCTCGATGCCGCCGACCTGCGGATCTTCGATTGCCGTTTCGCGCTGAACGATCCTGTCGCGGGCGAGCAGGCATGGCGGCAGTCGCATCTTCCAGGTGCGCAGTACGCGCATCTCGATCGCGATCTGTCCGGGCCGCACCGACCCGGCGCCGGACGTCATCCCTGGCCCGAGGCCGCCGCGTTCGGCGCGTGGCTGGGACGCTGCGGTGTCGCCCCGCACACCCGCGTCGTCGCCTACGACGCCGGCGATGGCGCCTATGCCGCACGCCTGTGGTGGCTCTTGCGTTGCTTCGGGCATCGCGAGGTCGCGGTGCTCGACGGCGGTTTCGCCCGCTGGACCGCGCTCGGCCTGCCGGTGTCCGCCGAGACGCCGTCGTTTCCCCCGGCCCGTTACGATGCCGCCTTCGACGCATCGCGTCTGCTCGACGCCGATGCCGTCCGGCAGGCGCTCGTCGCAGGCGACGTGTTGATCGACGCCCGCGCGGTGGAGCGTTTCCGCGGCGAAGTCGAGCCCATCGACCGCGTCGCCGGCCACGTGCCCGGCGCGCGCAATCGACCGTACGCCATGAATCTGCGCGACGGTCGCTTCAAGCCGTCGTCGGAACTCGCCGCCGAATTCGCCGCGCTGCTCGACGGGCATCCGCCGCAGCGCGCGATCGCCATGTGCGGCTCCGGCGTCACCGCCTGCCATCACCTGCTGGCGATGGCCCATGCGGGGTTGACGGGCGCCCGACTGTTCACCGGCTCGTGGAGCGGCTGGATCGAGGATCCGGCGCGTCCGATCGCGACGGGCGAACATTGAGAACGACGAGCATGTCCATCGAAATCTGGCACAACCCCGCCTGCGGCACCTCGCGCAACACGCTCGCGCTGATTCGTCACGCCGGCATCGAGCCCGTCGTCGTCGAGTATCTGAAAACGCCGCCGGACAAGGCCCGGTTGGCGCGGGCCATCGCCGACGCCGGCATGCGGGTGCGCGACGCGATCCGCGCCAAGGAGGCGATCCATGCCGAACTGGGGCTCGACGATCCCGCGTTGTCGGACGAAGCCCTGCTGGACGCGATGATCGCGCACCCTGTCCTCATCAATCGCCCGTTCGTCTTCGCGCCGGACGGCGTGCGTCTGTGCCGTCCCTCGGAAGCGGTGCTCGATCTGCTCCCGCCCTGCGACAGGCCGTTCGCCAAGGAAGACGGCGAAGTGGTGATCGACGAACAGGGGCGGCGGGTACGCTGACCGGCGCCGCCTCGCGTACGCGAGCGGGGCGTCACTTCCGGAGCTTCGCCACCAGCGCGTGGAGCGCGGCCTGGGTGTCGGGCTCCCACCAGCGATCGACGAAGGCTTCGAGCGAGATCGACTCGGGCGACATCGCCTCGACCACGCCGCGGCGCGCGATCGCGCGGGTCGCGAGCATCGGCGTCTGCGGCAGTTTCAGCAGCGCCTCCAGCCAGGTCACGGCGCGCGCCTCGACCTGCTCGACATCGGTCAGTTCGTCGACCAATCCGATCTCCGCCGCGCGTTCGGCCGGGACCATCTCGCCGGCGACCAGCAGGCGCTCGGCGCGATACTCGCCGACCACGCGGGCGAGCAGGCGCTGCACGCCGTCGGGCACGACCAGGCCGACCTGGGTTTCGTTGAGTCCGATCGCGAACGGTTTGGCCGGATCGACGCTGCGGGCCATGATCCGGTAGTCGCAGCACAGCGCCAGCACGCAGCCGCCGGCGGGCGAGTGACCGGTCAGCGCCGCCACCACCGGGATCCGCGACGAGGCCAGCAGCCGCGCCGCGCCGAAGAAGGCCTGCCAGGCCTCCAGCACGGCACGACGGTCGTCGCCGAGCGACAGGAGATACGGCACGTCCAGCCCGGCGGAGAAGATCTTCGGACTGCCGGAGAGGACGACGCCGGCGATGTCGTCGCTGAGGGCGGTTTCCAGCGCAGCGATGAGGGCGCGGCACAGCTCGGGGTTGAGCGCGTTGACCGGCGGGCGCGCCAGCCGGATGCAGCGGATCGCGCCGAAATCCTGGGTCTCGATCAAGGGGCTCATGGAGGCGATGGGCGGTGCGAAGGAGGGAGCGTTATCATAGAGCCATGAACGCATATGCCGCCCGTCTCGCTGCCGCGCTGATCCTGGCGCTGTCCGTCCTTCCCGCCGCGACGGCCTCCGCCGCCGGCCGCGATTGCCGCCCTCAGATCAAGGAAGGCTGGGTGCGGATGCCGCCCTCGAAGATGCCGATGATGGCGGGGTTCGGCCGGATCGTGAACCGTTGCGCGATGCCGGTCGTCATCGTCGCCGCGCGCAGCCCCTCCTTCGGCAGCGTCGAACTGCACGAGACCCGCATGGTCGACGGCGTCAACCGCATGCGCCCGGTGCCCGAACTGCGGATTCCGCCGGACGGCGCCGTGGTGCTCAAGCCGGGCGGCCTGCATCTGATGCTCATGCGGCCCGCTGCGGAACTGAAGCCCGGCAGCCGGGTCGTGGTCGAATTCGAACTTGCCGGCGGCGGCACCCTGCTGGGCGAGTTCGAGGTGCGCAAACCGGCGATGTGATGCCCTGCTTCCGCGTCATGGTCGAAGGGCGGGGCATCGAGATGCCCTTCTATGGCGCCGCGACGCCCGTTGTCGGCTTTTTCGCGACGAGGCAGGTGAGCGCTCGAACCATCGAAGAGGCGGAACGCAAAGTGGTCGACACGATCGCCTCCGAGTGGGCGCCGGACGGCCGATTCTCGGGGGCGAACCGTGGGCGCGCGCCGACCTTGACCGTCGAGGACAGTTGGCAGGTCGACTGGACGACCGCCTGGCTGAAATTCCGTCCCCGTGGCTACAGTTTTTTCCTGTCGGCGGACGACTGAAACCTGCGATCAGGCTTTTTCGGCCGCTGCGCGCACGGCGTCCGGCAATGGCACCGGTCGGCCGTTCTCCCGTTCGATCCATACCAGCACCGAATGGCCGTCGGCGTACAGCACGCCGTCGTCGCCGACGATGCGGTGGCCGATGGTCAGGCTGGTATTGCCGACGCGGTCGGCGTACAGCTCGACCGCGATCTCGGCCGGGTAGGGGATCGGGCGGCGGTAATTGATCTGCACCGCGGCGAGCAGCGGCATGCGGCGCTGGTCCACCCAGGCGTCGGGCAGGTCGCGGAACCAGCGCACGCGCGCTTCTTCGAGGTAGGTGAGGAAGTTGGCGTTGTTGACGTGATCGAACGCGTCCAGATCGCGCCAGCGCAGCGCCAGCGGGACGCGGGTCAGCAGCGTGCGGGCGGCGTCTGCGCTCATGCGGCGGTTTTCCTGCGGCCGGCCTTCTTCGCCGGAGGCGACGGCGCGTCGGGTTTCAGCAGTTTCGCGAGGAAGCGGCCGGTATGCGAATGCGGCATCGCCGCGATCTCCTCCGGCGTGCCCTCGCCGATGATGCCGCCGCCGCGATGGCCGCCCTCGGGGCCGAGGTCGATCACCCAGTCGGCGGTCTTGATGACGTCCAGGTTGTGCTCGATCACCACGATAGTGTTGCCTTCGTCGCGCAGTTTGTGCAGCACCGCGAGCAGGTGTTCGATGTCGTGGAAATGCAGGCCGGTGGTCGGTTCGTCGAGGATGTAGAGCGTGCGCCCGGTGTCGCGCCGCGACAGTTCCTTCGACAGCTTGACGCGCTGCGCCTCGCCGCCCGAGAGCGTGGTCGCCGGCTGGCCGAGCCGAATGTAGCTCAGGCCCACGTCCATCAGCGTTTCGAGCTTGCGCGCGATCGCCGGCACCGGCTCGAACAGCCGCAGCGCGTCCTCGACCGTCATCTCCAGCACGTCGTGGATGCTGTAGCCCTTGTAGAGGATATCCAGCGTCTCGCGGTTGTAGCGTTTGCCGCTGCAGACATCGCAGGGCACGTACACGTCCGGCAGGAAGTGCATCTCGACCTTGATCAGCCCGTCGCCCTGGCAGGCCTCGCAGCGACCGCCGCGGACGTTGAAACTGAAGCGCCCGGGCGAGTAGCCGCGCGCGCGCGCCTCGGGCACCTGCGCGAACAGTTCGCGCAACGGCGTGAACAGGCCGGTGTAGGTCGCCGGATTGCTGCGCGGCGTGCGTCCGATCGGCGACTGGTCGATGTCCACGACCTTGTCGAACAGGTCGAGGCCTTTCACTTCGCGATAGGGCGCCGGCTTGTGCGAGGCGCCGTTGATCTCGTTCGCGGCGAGCGCGTAGAGCGTATCGTTGATCAGCGTCGACTTGCCCGAACCGGACACGCCGGTGATCGCGGTGAACAGGCCCGCGTGCAGGGTGAGATCGACGTTCTTGAGGTTGTTCCCCGAGGCGCCGCGCAGTTGCAGCTTCATCTTCGGGTTCGGTTTGTGCCGGTGCGCCGGGATCTCGATGCGCTTGCGGCCGGACAGATATTGCCCGGTCAGCGAACGCGGCGCGTCGAGCACGTCCTGCAGGCGTCCCTGGGCGATCACCTCGCCGCCGTGCACGCCGGCGCCGGGGCCGATGTCGACGACATGGTCGGCGAGACGGATCGCGTCCTCGTCGTGTTCGACCACGATCACGGTGTTGCCGAGGTCGCGCAGGCGGGTGAGGGTGCCGAGCAGGCGTTCGTTGTCGCGCTGATGCAGGCCGATCGACGGTTCGTCGAGCACGTACATCACGCCGACCAGACCGGCGCCGATCTGCGACGCCAGGCGGATCCGCTGCGCTTCGCCGCCGGACAGCGTGTCGGCCTTGCGTTCCAGCGTCAGATAATCGAGGCCTACGTCGACGAGGAAGTTCAGGCGTTCGCGGATTTCCTTGACGATCTTGGCCGCGATTTCCCCGCGCCAGCCGGCGAGGTGCAGATGGCTGAAGAAGGCCAGCGCTTCGTCGATCGGCAGCACGACGATCGACGGCAGCGGCCGATCGGCGACGAAGACGTTCCGCGCGGCCTTGTTCAGGCGCGCGCCGTCGCACTCGGGGCAGGGGCGTTCGCTGATGTACTTCGCCAGTTCCTCGCGCACCGCCGGCGATTCCGTCTCGCGATAGCGGCGCTCGAGGTTGGGGATGATGCCCTCGAACTTGTGTTTGCGCTGGGTGCGGCCGCCGGCGTCGGTGAGGTAGGTGAAGGGGATCACCTCGTCGCCGCTGCCGAAAAGGATCGACTGCCGGGTGGCGTCCTTCAACTCTTCCCACGGCGTGTCGACGCTGAAACCGTAATGCTTGGCCAGCGACTGGATCAGCTGGAAGTAGTAGACGTTGCGCCGGTCCCAGCCGCGGATCGCGCCGGCCGCCATCGACAGTTCCGGATGGACCACCACCCGGGCGGGATCGAAGAACTGGGTGACGCCGAGGCCGTCGCACTCGGGGCAGGCGCCGATCGGCGAATTGAACGAGAACAGCCGCGGTTCGAGTTCGGGCAGCGAGTAGTCGCAGACCGGGCAACTGTACTTCGAAGAGAACAGCAGCGGTTCGGCCGCGGCGTCGTCCAGCGACTGCACCATCGCCATGCCGTCGCCGAGCTTCAGCGCCGTCTCGAAGGACTCCGCCAGGCGCTGCTTGAGATCCTCGCGCGGCTTGAAGCGGTCGACGACCGCTTCGATCGTGTGTTTCTGGCGCAGCGCCAGCGTCGGCACCGCGTCGATCTCGTACAGCGCGCCGTCGACGCGCACGCGCACGTAGCCCTGGGCGCGCAGTTGCTCGAACACCTGCGCGTGCTCGCCCTTGCGTTCGCGCACGACCGGCGCGAGCAGCATCCAGCGCTGCTCGGCGGTCCTGGCGTCGTTCGCGAGCGCGAGCACCTGGTCGACCATCTGGCTGACGGTCTGCGCTTCGAGCGGGAAATGATGGTCGGGGCAGCGCGGGTTGCCGACCCGCGCGTACAGCAGACGCAGATAGTCGTAGATCTCGGTGATCGTGCCGACCGTCGAGCGCGGGTTGTGGCTGGTCGACTTCTGCTCGATCGAGATCGCCGGGCTCAGGCCTTCGATGTGATCGACG
Organism: Pseudomonadota bacterium; assembly: GCA_049324395.1. Taxonomy (GTDB): domain Bacteria; phylum Pseudomonadota; class Gammaproteobacteria; order Xanthomonadales; family Xanthomonadaceae; genus Lysobacter_I. The sequence continues at coordinate 143,034 of JBMOOY010000029.1, read as the reverse complement.
TCGGGCTTCTCCATCACGCTCAGGAACTGGCGCGCGTAGGCCGACAGCGACTCGACGTAGCGGCGCTGGCCTTCGGCGTAGATGGTGTCGAACGCCAGCGACGACTTGCCGGAACCGGACAGGCCGGTGATCACGATCAGCTTGTCTCGCGGCAGGTCGAGATCGACGTTCTTGAGGTTGTGGGTACGCGCTCCGCGGATGCGGATGGTGTCCATCGCCATGGGTGCGGGGAGGTCCTGGCTGCGGGCTGTGGGGGAAGGCCCGCGTCGGGTCCCGGGGGACGGGACGGCGACGCGAAACCAACTCGCTAGCCTACCGAGCCGGCCGGTTCGGGGCAAATCCGCGGATGGAACGCTGACGTGCCGTTCGGCCTCGCGCTCAGCGCAGCAGTTCGAAGCGCATGGCCGCGCCCTCCGGCGGAGGCGTGGCGGTGTCGTCGGCGCTGCCGTCGGCCTTCTGGCCCCAGCCGCGGGTCTCGACGACCGCCGGGCTGATTCCGTTCAGGATCAATTGGACCTTGAGCGCTTCGGCGCGCTGCTTGGACAGAAATACGTCGTGCCCGGCATCGCGGCTCGGCGCGACCGGACCGACGATCAGCAGCCGGGTGCCCGCGGGCGCCCGTCGGATCGCGTCCGCCGCCTCGGCCACCAGCGCGAGACTGTCGTCGGCGACTTCGCCGCTGCCGGGCTTGAAGGCGACCGGCATGCGGTTGAGGGTGCCGGCGAGCGCGTCCGGCGTGAGCCGCTCGCCCTGCGCCGGTTCGGCGGGCAGTTCGAACAGCCCCTGCAGGCGCGCGTCCGGGAAGGCGCGTTCGGCCGCGGTGCGCAGCGCGCGACGCTGGTCGAGATCGAGTTTGCCGTTCAGGACCACGCGGTCGCCTTCGAACGTCAGGCTGCCGCCGGGGACGGTCGCGAACCGTTTCAGGAATTCCGGCAGACCCGCCAGCCATTTCGGCCTGCGCGCTGCGGCGTCGACGTCGACGATCCCGGCGGCGCGGCCGCGGCCGTAGGCGGCCAGCAGCGCGGCTTCGATGCCGGCCTTGCTCTCGGCGCCGTCGACGACGCCATCGAAGCGGATCGCACCGCTGTTGTCGGCGACGCTCAGCGTCGCGTCGAACTGCGCGCGGGCGGCGGTCGGTGCCGTATTCGCGGCGGGCGGGGTGGGCTCGCGTCCGCAACCGGCGAGGCCGGCGAGGAGGGCGAGGGTCAGGAACAACGGGCGCAGCGGCATGGCGGACAGGGACATCGGCGATCTCGTGCGGAATCGGGTGGACGTGGAATGAGCGGAAGGGACGCAGGCCTCCCCCCGCGGCTGCGGGGGGAGGATGGAGCGCATCGCGAAGACTCAGCGGTTCTTCTTCGAGACGTAGTTCACCGCGACCTCGTTCGAGCACTCGCTCGTGCCCTGGTTGCAGATCTTGTAGGTCATGGTGCCGCTGCCGACGATGCGGAACGTGTCGGTGAAGGTGAAGCGATTGCGGCGCGTGGCGTAGATCGAACCGTTGCGATAGATGTCCACGTCGCGCTTGCCGTGCTGCCAGGTCAACGTCACCCGGGTGCGGTGGTTGGTCAGTTGCTCGACCGCGGCCGCTTCCTTGTACGGGTAGTTGGCGTCGACGAAGCTCGTGTACAGCGCGAAGCCGGCCGAGTCGGTGAAGCCCTTGACGTTGACGTACCAGATGCCGCTCGCCGGATGCGGGAAGAAGCAGGTTTCGTTGTTCCCGAAGCGGAACGGACGGCAGTCGAAGCTGCTGTCGGTCGGCGGCGTGCCGTACTTGACGTAGATGTCGGCGTCGCCGGTGCCGTCGAACATCGCGAACAGCAGATTGCTGGCGCCGTTCGGCACCACCAGCTGATAGCGCAGGGTGCCGTCTTCCAGGACTTCCAGGCCGGTCAGGGTCACGCCGTTGAACAGCTCGGTGGCCGGCGGCGGCGGCGGGGGCGGCGGCGGGTCGGCCGGCAGCGGATCGGTGCCGTTGGCGACCCGCACCGCGGCGGTGGCGTCGACGATGCCGGTGCCGCAGGGCTGGTCGTAGGAACAGCCGCCCGGGAAGCCGCCGTTGGCGTAGGCGGTGTTCTCGAGGATCTTCTTGACCTGGGCCGGCGTATTCGGCGTCGTCGCGGCCGCCTGCATCAGGGCGACCACGCCGGCGACGTGCGGCGACGCCATCGAGGTGCCCGCGTACCAGGCGTAACCTTCGCCGGCCTGCACGGTCGTGCCGAGATTCAACGTCGACAGCACGTTGTCGGCCGCCGGCGCGACGCCGCTGCCGCCGGGCCCGGCGACATCGACCACCGGACCGAAGTTCGAGTAGTCGGCGAGGGTGCCGGTCGGTCCGACCGCGGACACGGTGATCACGTTGTTGCAGCTCGCCGGCTGTTCGGCAGCGGCGTCGCCGCCGGAATTGCCGGCCGCGACCACGACCGTGGTGCCGCGGCCGACCGCCGCGTCGATCGCGCTCTGCAGTGCGACGCCGCAGGCGCCGCCGCCGCCGAGGCTCATGTTGATCACTTCGGCCGGATTGGCGTTGGCGGGCACGCCTGCGACGGTGCCGCCGGAGCTCCACGTGATGCCGTCGATGATGTCGGAGAGGAAGCCGCCGCACTTGCCGAGCGCGCGGACCGGCTGGACCTTCGCGTTCGGCGCGACGCCGGCGACGCCGGCGCCGTTGTCGGTCAGCGCGGCGATCGTGCCCGCCACATGCGTGCCGTGCCAGCTGCTGTCTTCGGGGATGCCGAAGATGTTGCATTCGCCGTCGTGCCAATCGCCCGGGTCGTTGGGGTCGGCGTCGCGGCCGTCGCCGTCGACGGCGGTATCGAGGTCGCCGATGAAGTCGTAGCCGGGCACCAGTTGTCCGGCGAACTCGGTATGCGGCGTGATGCCGGTGTCGATCACCGCGACGACCACGCCGTCGCCCCGGGTGATGTCCCAGGCAGGTTCGAGGTTGATGCCGCCCGCGCCGTTCTTGTAATGCCACTGCTGCGCGTAGAGCGGATCGTTGGGCACGAAGCGCGGGGTCATCCTCACGTCGGGTTCGACGGACAGGACGTTGGGATCCTGCAGGATCGCTTCCATCAATCGTTTGCTCTCGGCCTTGCCGAGCTTGCGGTCGGTGCGGATCACTTCGGCGCCGGTCGACAGCGTGCGCATGGCGCGGATGCCCATGCCGGTGTCTGTGGCGGCTTTCGCGAAACGGGTCTGCGGAGCGGCCTTGGCCGCGCGCGCGCTGTCGCGATAGGTGACGATGAAGCGGTCGTATTGCGCCTCCTGCGCCGCTGCACGGAACGGCGTCTGGCTGCGGTCGACGATCGGAACGCGTCCGCCCGACCACGCCACGGGGGCGACGATGGCGGCGGCGGCGACGGCGAGTGCGGTGAGTCTGAGCGCCTGCTGTTTGTTCGGTCTGATCATGTTGCGACAACTCCTGTTGTGCATCGGGCCGGGGTGTGAGGGCCGGTATCCGCGATGCGGACCTGGGAAACGCCGTCGCCGATGGGCTGGCGACGGGGGGAACCGTCTTCCGGGGCTCCGACGGAAGACAGGGACGGGCGCGCCTCCGGATCGGGTCCGGAAGCGCGGATCGGGGAAGGCGGATTCAGGGGTCGGCGGCGAGCAGGACGTCGCGTGCGGCGACGACCGGTGCCGGGCGCCCGCGCACCGCACAGAGCGGGCAGGGCAGGGCGCGGGAGGCGCGCGAAAGAGCGGAGAGCGGAGCGGTGGGGGCGGGGGACATCGTGCGCGGACTCCTTGTACCGGCTGCACCGTGTTGCGGTTCCACCTGCCGGCGCGCGCGGGTCTCGAACCCGGATCGCGCTCCGGTCGGTCGCGGCCTCCCCCCTGCGCCGCGTTCGCATCGACAGCGAAAGTGAATCGAACCTATCCACCCCCTCTGGCCGGGTGCAAGTGCCCTCGGGCGCCGTTGGTCGGCTGCCCGGAGGATCAGCCGTTAGAATGAGACGCTTTGCCGATAATCGTTCGAAATATCGGTGCAAATCGTTCAATAAATCGCGACACGTTTGTTCGTTCCGGATCCGTGCCGTCTCCCCGGCAGGGGCGCCGCGTCCCGACGGCGTGTGCTCGGACGTGCTCCGGCTTCCGCACGGGAGGAAGCGCCCGGAGACTTGCGCCGCTTCGGCTAAGTCATTAAAATCCCGCCTCTTTCCGTCCGCGAGGGCGGTTTTTGCGGTACCGCGACACCCGCCGGCTTCGCCGGCAGCGACATCCGTTCGACAGCGACACCCAATAACTACAGAGGAATTCGTTCATGTACGCAGTTCTGGTCACCGGCGGTAAGCAATACCGCGTGATGCAAGGCGAGACGCTCCGCGTCGAACTGCTCGAAGCCGACGCCGGCAGCGAGATCACGTTCGACAACGTCCTGATGCTGGGCGACGGCGAGGGCGTGACCCTCGGCGACGCGCTGAAGGGCGCCAGCGTCACCGCGAAGGTGCTCGGCCACGGCCGCGCCGACAAGGTCCGCATCGTCAAGTTCCGTCGCCGCAAGCACCATCGCAAGCAGATGGGCCATCGGCAGCACTACACCGAAGTCCAGATCACTGGCATCAACAAGTAAGGAGAAGCCGCCATGGCACACAAAAAGGGCGTAGGTTCCTCGCGCAACGGCCGCGACTCCAACCCGAAATATCTCGGCGTCAAGCTGTTCGGCGGTCAGGCCGTCGAAGCCGGCAACATCATCGTCCGTCAGCGCGGCACCCAGTTCCATCCGGGTCCGGGCGTCGGCCTCGGTCGCGATCACACCCTGTTCGCGCTGGTCGACGGCAAGGTGGCGTTCTCGGTCAAGGGCCCGAACAAGCGCCGCACCGTCAGCATCGTCTGACCGCTGCGCGCATTCCGCGAAAGGCCCCGCTCCGGCGGGGTTTTTCGTTTCTGCGGCCCGAGGTCTCCATCCCTCCGCCGCACCCTGTCAGAATCGTCCCCCAGGATGCCGCTCCCGAGCGCATCGCTCCTCCCGGAACTCCTTTCCCATGAAACTCGTCGACGAAGCCGAAATCCAGGTGTTCGCCGGTAACGGCGGCAACGGTTGCGTCGGTTTCCGGCGCGAAAAATTCATTCCGCTCGGCGGCCCGGACGGCGGCGATGGCGGCGATGGCGGCAGCGTCTATCTCGAGGCCGACGAGAACCTCAATACCCTGGTCGATTTCCGCCACCAGCGCGCGTTCCGCGCGCAGCGCGGCGAGAACGGCATGGGCCGTCAGATGTACGGCAAGGGCGGCGAGGATCTGACCGTGGTCGTGCCGGTCGGTACGGTGGTGACCAATGTCGAGACCGATGAAGTCATCGGCGATCTCACCCGCCACGGCCAACGCCTGCTGGTCGCGCAGGGCGGCAAGGGCGGTCTCGGCAACATGCACTTCAAGAGTTCGGTGAACCGCGCGCCGCGCAAGGCGCTGCCGGGCCTGCCGGGCGAAGAGCGCACGCTCAGGCTGGAATTGAAGCTGCTCGCCGACGTCGGCCTGCTCGGCTTCCCCAACGCCGGCAAGAGCACCTTCGTCCGCGCGGTGTCGGCCGCCACGCCGAAGGTCGCGGATTATCCGTTCACGACGCTCTACCCGAATCTCGGCGTGGTCAGCGTCGAGCCGCACCGCAGTTTCGTGATCGCCGATATTCCCGGGCTGATCGAGGGCGCCGCCGACGGCGCCGGCCTCGGCGCGCAGTTCCTGCGCCACGTCCAGCGCACGCGCCTGCTGCTGCATCTGGTCGACATGGCGCCCATGGAAGGCGTCGTCGACGCTTCGCCGGCCGAACAGGTCCGCGCGATCGAACATGAATTGCGCAAGCACGATCCGGCGATGCTGGAAAAACCGCGCTGGCTGGTGCTGAACAAGGCCGACCTGATGTTCGAGGACGAGGCGAAGGCCCGCGCCGAGGAGATCGTCGCCGAGCTCGGCTGGACCCAGCCGTGGTTCCTGGTGTCGGCGATCTCGCGCGAAGGCACGTGGCCGATCATGCTGGAGATCCAGAAGTTCTTCGATCGCCTGCGCGAGGAACAGTTGGAGGCGGAAGCCGAAGCGAAGGCTTCCGCGTCGGCGGGCAAGCCCACCGATGCGACCTGATGTCGTTTTCGCGGTCGGCCACGCCGGCACCGACCGCGATCCTGGGGCAACAAAAAACCCGGCCGGAGCCGGGTTTTCGTGCGGCGCTGCCGTTCCCGAGGGATCGGCCAGCCTTGAGGGCTCAGCCGGCCTTGAGGGCCTTGATGCGCGCGGTCAGGCGGCTCTTGTGGCGAGCGGCCTTGTTCTTGTGGATCAGGCCGCGGGCGCTGAAGCGATCGAGGATCGGCTGGGCGATGGCGAAGGCGGCTTCGGCGCCGGCGGCGTCGTTGGCCTCGAGGGCCTTCAGCACCTTCTTGACCGAGGTGCGGAGCATGGAGCGCTGAGCGGTGTTGCGCGCGTTGCGCACGACGGTCTGCTTGGCGCGCTTCTTGGCGGACTTGATGTTGGCCACGGTGAAATCCTGGGGTGAAATCTTTGGGGTTATCGGTGAAACCGGAAGGCGGAAACGCTCCCGGCCGCTTGAATTGAAGGGGCAGACCGCCGCAATGCGGACAGTGAGACAGAAAATTATGGGCGATTCAGTGGGTTGCGTCAACTGTTGGGGGCAAGGGGCGGGCCATGGCCGATAACGGGAGCGACCGCCGGCCGGACGAAGCCCCGGGGGCGGATCCGGAGGGAAGGGCGAATCCCGCCCCGCGGGCGGGCCTGCTGCGCTCGACCTCGATCTTCAGCGCCATGACTCTGCTGTCGCGGATCGCCGGGTTCGCCCGCGACGCCCTGCAGTCCCGTCTGTTCGGCAGCTCCGCGGCGATGGACGCCTTCGTCATCGCCTACCGGATCCCGAACTACCTCCGGCGCATCTTCGCCGAGGGCTCGATGCAGATGGCGTTCGTGCCGGTGCTCAACGAGATCCGCGAGCGCGGAGACCGGGCGGCGCTGAAGGAGTTCATCGACCGCATGGCCGGGGCGCTGTTCGCGGTAGTCTTCGTGGTCTCGGGCATCGGCATGCTGGCGGCGCCATTGATTGCCGGGGCGTTCGCGCCGGGTTCGGTCGACGAGCCGGAAAAATTCGCGCTGATCGCGCAGATGCTGCGGATCACGTTCCCCTACCTGCTGTTCATCTCGATGATGGCGCTGGTGGCGTCGGTGCTGAACAGTTTCGGGCGGTTCGCGCTGCCGGCGGTCACGCCGGTCCTGCACAACCTGGTGATGATCGTCGCGATGCTGTGGCTGACCCAGTATTTCGAGGTCAAGGCCAAGGCGCTGGCGTGGGGCGTGCTCGCGGCCGGCATCCTGCAGCTGATCGTGCTGTGGCCGGCGCTGGGCCGGCTCGGCCTGCGGCCGACGCTGAAACCCGGGTTCGGGCACCCGGATGTGCGCCGGGTGGCCAAGCTGATGGTGCCGACGCTGTTCTCGTCCTCGGTGGCGCAGCTGAACCTGCTGGTGGGCACGATTTTCGCGTCGTACCTCGTCACCGGCAGTCAGACCTGGCTCTATCTCTCCGATCGTCTGATCGAATTCCCGCTCGGCCTGTTCGGCGTGGCGATCGGTACCGTCATCCTGCCGCATCTCTCGCGCCGCCACGCCGCCGACGATGCCGAGGGGTACGAGGCCGCGCTCGACTGGGGCATGCGCCTCGCGCTGCTGGCGGGCGTACCGGCCGGGCTGGGCCTGTTCCTGATGGCCGAGCCGCTGACCGCCGTCGTCTACCAGGGCAACCAGTTCACTGCGCACGACACCCGGATGGCGTCGATCAGCCTGGCGGCGATGAGCCTGGGCGTGCCCGCGTTCATGCTCAGCAAAGTGCTCTCGCCCGCGTTCTACGCGCGCCAGGACACGAAGACGCCGATGCGGGCGGCGATCCTCACCGTGTTCGCGAACGTCGGCATGACCGTCGGTTTCACCCTGTTCCTGATGCAGAGGAAGGTCGACGGCGCGCACGGCGGGATCGCGCTCGCCACGGGGCTGGCCGGCATCTTCAACGCCTGGCTGCTGTGGCGCTATCTGCGCCGGGGCGGTCTGCTGAAACCGCGGCCGGGTTGGGGCATGCATCTGCTCCGGATCGGTGTCGGCTGCGTCGCCATGGCTGCGGCCGTGCTCGCGCTGAATGCGCGGATCGGGGACTGGACCGCGATGGCCGACCCGTGGCTGCGCGCGGGCCTGCTGCTGGCGGTGGTCGCGGCCGGGGCCCTGGCCTACGGCATCGCCCTGATCGCCCTGGGGTTGCGCCCGCGTCATCTGCGCCACTGATCGTCCGGCGAAAACCGCTCTCCCGGCGCGGCGGCGACGAAAACCGGCCGCGGCTCGCTATACTGCGGAATTCATTGAACTTTGCCGTCCCTGCCTCGTCGCGGGGCGGCACCGGACCCGAATGACCCGACTCTTCCGCGACCTCGACGGCGGGCCGCTGTGCCCGAATGGAAGCGTGGTGTGCATCGGCGCCTTCGACGGCCTGCATCTGGGCCATCGCGCGCTGGTGACCCGCGCGGTCGAGCGCGCCCGGGCGCTGGCGCTGCCCGCGGTCGCGCTCAGTTTCGAGCCCCTGCCGCGCGAGTTCTTCGCCGGCGCCGTCGCGCCGCCGCGCCTTCAGCTGCCGCGCACGAAACTCGCCGGATTCCGGGCGCTCGGGGTCGATCTCGTCGGCCTCCTGCGCTTCAATGCCGCGTTCGCCGCGATGACGCCGGAGGCGTTCGTCGAACGTCTGCTGGTCGAACGGATGGGTGCCCGCGAAGTGTGGGTGGGGCCGGATTTCCGTTTCGGTCGCGGCCGCGCCGGCCATCTAGAACTGCTCCAGCGCATGGGCGCGCCCCATGGTTTCGCGGCCGATACCATCGCACCGGTGGCGCTCGACGGCCAGCCGGTGTCGAGCACCCGCATCCGCGCCGCGTTGCAGGCGGGCGATTTCGCGACCGCCACGCGCCTGCTCGGCGCGCCCTACGCGATCGCGGGTCGGGTGGTGCGCGGCCGGCAACTCGGCCGCACGCTGGGCTATCCGACCGCCAACCTGCGCTTCGGCGGCAAGACGCCCGCCCTGCGCGGCATCTACGCGACCCGCGTGCACGGCGTCGCCCCGGATCCGTGGCCGTCGGTGTCGAGCTTCGGCACCCGGCCCACGGTCGACGGCAAGGAGCCTTTGCTCGAGGCCCATCTGTTCGACTTCGACGGCGACCTGTACGGGAAGCACATCGAGGTCGAGTTCGTCGCCCGCCTGCGAGACGAAGAGAAATTCCCCGATCTGCCGACCCTGGTCGCGCAGATGAACCGCGATGCCGAACAGGCCCGCCGCCTGCTCGGCGCGGACACGAAACCGACGACAGAACGAGTCAGCGCGTGAGCGATCAAGACAACCAACGCTACAAGGCCACCATCCATCTTCCCGCGACGGAGTTCCCGATGCGCGGCGATCTGCCGAAGCGCGAGCCGGAAGCGCTCAAGCGCTGGCAGGCCGCGGATCTCTATGCGCAGGTGCGCAGCCACGCCACGGGGCGGCCGGTGTTCGTGCTGCACGACGGCCCGCCGTACGCCAACGGCCAGATCCACATCGGGCATGCGGTCAACAAGATCCTCAAGGACATCATCGTCAAGTCGAAGCTGATGGCCGGCTTCGACGCGCCGTACGTGCCGGGCTGGGATTGCCACGGTCTGCCGATCGAACTGCAGGTCGAGAAGAAGTTCGGCAAGGTCGGCGACAGGATCGACGCCGCGGAATTCCGCAAACGCTGCCGCGAATACGCCGGCGAACAGATCGACCTGCAACGCAGGGATTTCAAGCGCCTCGGCGTCCTCGGCGACTGGGACAATCCCTACCGGACGATGGATTTCCGCTACGAGGCGGACATGCTGCGTTCGCTGGCGAAGATCGTCGAGCGCGGCCATCTGGCGCGCGGCGCGAAACCGGTGCACTGGTGCTTCGACTGCGGTTCGTCGCTGGCCGAGGCCGAGATCGAGTACGAAAACAAGATCTCGCCCGCGGTCGACGTGGCTTATGCCGCGCGCGACCCGCAGGCGCTTGCGGCGAAGTTCGGCGTGGTCCTCGATGGCGATGTCGAGGTCGCGGTGCCGATCTGGACCACCACGCCTTGGACGCTCCCGGCCTCGCTGGCGGTGAGCATCGGCCCGGGTCTGGAATACGCCCTGGTCGAGGGGCCTGCGCGCGATGGTCGTCGTCGTTTGCTGGTGCTGGCCGAGGCGCTGGTGCCGAAGGCGCTGAAGCGTTACGGCATCGAGGCGCCCGAAGTGCTGGGACGCGCGCTCGGCGATGCGCTGGAGAACCTGGTGCTCGGGCACCCGTTCTACGCCGAACGCGATATCCCCCTGATCCTCGGCGGTCACGTCAGCGCCGAGGACGGCACCGGCGCCGTGCACACCGCGCCCGGCCACGGCCAGGAAGACTACGCGGTCGGCCTGAAATACGGTCTGGTCGCGAAATACACCGCCGCGCAACTCAATCCGGTCGACGGCAAGGGCGTGTACCTGCCGTCGACGCCCCCGCTGGGCGAGACCGTGCTGGCCGGCATGCACATCTGGAAAGCGAACGCGGTGATCGTCGAAGCCCTGCGCGGCATCGGCGCGCTGCTCGCGTTCTTCGAGCTGGATCACAGCTATCCGCACTGCTGGCGCCACAAGTCGCCGGTGGCGTTCCGCGCGACGCCGCAGTGGTTCATCTCGATGGAACAGGCGAACCTGCGCGACGATGCGCTGGACGCGATCAAGCAGGTGGAGTGGTTCCCCGACTGGGGCCAGGCGCGGATCACCGGCATGATCGAGAACCGTCCCGACTGGACGATCTCGCGCCAGCGCACCTGGGGCGTGCCGATCGCGCTGTTCGTGCATCGCGAGACCGGCGAGCCGCATCCGAATTCGCCCGCGCTGATGCGCGAGGTCGCCGAGCGCGTCGAACGCGAGGGCGCCGACGCCTGGTACGCGCTCGACGCCGCCGAACTGCTCGGCGAGCAGGCGAAGGATTACGACAAGGTCCTGGATATCCTCGACGTCTGGTTCGATTCGGGCGTGAGTCACGACTGCGTGCTCGCGCAGCGTCCGCAGGATGGTCTGCGCAAGCCGGCCGACATGTACCTCGAAGGCTCCGACCAGCATCGCGGCTGGTTCCACAGTGCCCTGCTCACCGGCATCGCGATGGACGGCCATGCGCCGTACCGCCAGGTGCTGACCCACGGTTTCGCGGTGGACGAGCAGGGCAAGAAGATGTCGAAGTCGCTCGGCAACGTGGTCGAGCCGCAGAAGGTCATCGACCAGATGGGCGCCGACGTGCTGCGTCTGTGGGTGGCCGCGGCCGATTACCGCAACGAGATGTCGGTGTCCGACACCATCCTCAAGCGCAGCGGCGACATCTATCGCCGCATCCGCAACACCGCGCGCTTCCTGCTGGGCAATCTGCACGGCTTCGATCCGGCGACGCATCTGCTGCCGTTGGAGGACATGCTCGCGCTGGATCGCTGGGCGGTGCATCGCGCCGACGCCCTGCAGCACGAAATCGCCAACGCCTACGCCCGCTACGACTTCCCGGAAGTGGTGCAGGCCGTGATCAATTTCTGCAGCGTCGACCTCGGTGCGTTGTATCTCGACGTCACCAAGGACCGTCTGTACACGATGCGCGAAAACGCGCGCGGCCGGCGCAGCGCGCAGAGCGCGATGTACCGGATCGCCGAAGCCTTCGCGCGCTGGATCGCGCCGATCCTCAGCTTCACCGCGGACGAGCTGTGGTCGCATCTGCCGGCGGCGACCGAACGCGGGCCGCGCGAGGGACACGTGCTGTTCGCGACCTGGTACGACGGCCTCGCGCCGCTGCCCGCGGATGCGCCGCTGAATGCGGAGCGCTTCGAGCGGTTGCTCGCCCTGCGCGAACAGATGGCCAAGACGCTGGAGCCGATGCGCGCCAGCGGCGAGATCGGCGCCGCACTGGACGCCGAGATCGAGATCCGTTGCCCCGCTGAGGAATTCGCTTGGCTGGCGCCGCTCGCCGACGAGCTGCGCTTCCTGTTCATCAGCGGCGATGTGTCGGTGGTGCAGGGCGCTGCCGGCATCGCCGCCACGGTCAGCGCGAAAGCCAAGTGCATCCGCTGCTGGCACCATCGCGCCGACGTCGGGTCGCATCCGGACCACCCCGAGATCTGCGGACGCTGCGTGAGCAACGTCGAAGGTCCGGGCGAAGACAGGCTGTGGTTCTGATGACGCCGCGTCCCTCTCCCAATGCGCTGATCTGGCTCGTCCTCTCGGTCGTCGTCGTCGCTCTCGACCAGTGGAGCAAGGCCTGGGTCCTGGCGAGCCTGCCCGAGTACCAGCCGGTGGTCGTGATCGAGGGCTACTGGAACTGGTACCGCAGCTACAACACCGGCGCCGCGTTCAGCCTGCTCGCCGACGCCGGCGGATGGCAGAAGTATCTGTTCGCCGCGCTCGCGTTGGGCATCAGCGGCCTGCTCGGCGTCTGGCTGTCGCGGATGCCCCGCGGACAGTGGCGCGAGGCCCTGCCGTTCGCGCTGGTCATCGGCGGCGCCTTGGGCAACCTGATCGACCGCTTCCAGCACGGCCACGTCGTGGATTTCATCCAGTGGCACTGGAAGGACGCCTACTATTACCCGTCCTTCAACATCGCCGATTCGGCGATCGTCGGCGGCGCCATCGTCCTGGTCGCGTTCGGCGTGTTCGGCAATCGCCACCGCAAGCCGGCGGAAGGTGGATAATCGCGCGATGGAAATCGTTCTCGCCAACCCCCGCGGCTTCTGCGCCGGCGTCGATCGCGCGATCGAGATCGTGAAGCGCGCGATCGAACTGCTCGGCGCCCCGATCTACGTCCGCCACGAAGTGGTGCACAACCGGTTCGTCGTCGAGGACCTGCGCCAGCGCGGCGCGGTGTTCGTCGAGGAACTCGACGAAGTGCCCGACGGCGCCACCGTGATCTTCAGCGCCCATGGCGTCTCGCAGGCCGTCCGCATCGAGGCCGACCGCCGCGGGCTGAAGGTGTTCGATGCGACCTGTCCGCTGGTGACCAAGGTCCATCTGGAGGTCGCGCGCCACTGCCGCGCGGGTCGCGATGTGGTGCTGATCGGCCACGCCGGGCACCCGGAGGTGGAAGGCACGATGGGCCAATGGCTGGCCGAGGCGGGCAAGGGCGCGATCCATCTGGTCGAGGACATCGACGATGTCGCCCGGCTGACCGTCGCGCAGCCCGAGAACCTCGCCTATACCACCCAGACCACGCTGTCGGTCGACGATACCCGCGGCATCATCGATGCGCTGCGCGTGAAGTATCCGGCGATGCAAGGCCCGCGCAACGACGACATCTGCTACGCCACCCAGAACCGCCAGGACGCCGTGCGGGCGCTGGCCGCGCAGTGCGATCTGGTGCTCGTCGTCGGTTCGCCGAACAGCTCCAACTCCAACCGGCTGCGCGAACTGTCCGAGCGCGAGGGCGTGGAGGCCTACCTCATCGACGGCGCGCAGGAGATCGACCCGCGCTGGGTCGAAGGACGGCGCCACATCGGCGTCACCGCCGGCGCCTCGGCCCCCGACGTGCTGGTCCAGGGCGTGATCGCCCGGTTGCGCGAACTCGGCGCCGGGCAGCTGCGCGAGCTCGAAGGCGAGCCCGAGGACATGATTTTCGCCCTGCCGAGGGAACTGCGCGTGCAACTGGTCGATTGACCGACGGCCCCGCGGAAACCTAGAATTCGCCTCCCGCCCCGGCCGACGGCCCGGGCGCAGGTCTCATCGCCGGAATAGCTCAGTTGGTAGAGCGGCGCATTCGTAATGCGTAGGTCGCAGGTTCGACTCCTGTTTCCGGCACCACCTCGTTCCGATACCAGCTCCCCAGCCGCCGTCGCGCAGCGCGATGCGGTCCTCGCACGTCGGCGCGACGGGGCCCTGTGGCGCCGATCTCACGTCCGCATGGCCTTCCCCCGGATCGATGTTCCGGGATGTGGCGCCGATCCGGGTGCGGCGACATGGGCATACGCTATCGTACGGACATTCTCCGCCGGCCCCGTCCATGATCCCGCGCGTCCTGCCTGTTTCGATCGTCCTCTCGGCCGTCGCCGCCATGGTCGGCGCGATGCTCGGCGGGCCCTGGCTCTGGCTCCACTACGCCTGCAAGCCGTCGACGACGGCGCTGATCCTCTGGATGGCGGCCTCGGTCGCGTCGCCGGTGACCCCACGCTATCGGCGGGCAGTGCTGGCGGGCATGGCGCTGTCGCTGATCGGGGATGTGCTGCTGATGCTCCCGGTGGACCTGTTCGTCCCCGGTCTGATCGCGTTTCTGACCGCGCACATCGGATACGTGGTGGCGTTCGCGCCGGGTTCGTCCGCGAAGGCGAGGGCGGGAGCGTTCGCGTTGCTCGCGGGCGTCGCGGGGGCGAACCTCGTCGGTCTGCTGCCGCGGATCGGCGCCGAGCTGAAGGGGCCTGTGCTGGCCTACGTCGCGATCCTGGCCTCGATGGCGGCGCTGGCGCTCGCGAGGGCGTGGACGCCGGGCCTGCGTGCGCAGACGCCGCGCAGCGTGCGTTTCGCGGCTGCGGGCGGGCTTTGCTTCGTGCTCAGTGACAGCCTGTTGGCCTGGGACAAGTTCGGCGGCGGCATCCCGCTGGCGGCGCTGTGGATCCTGTCCAGCTACTGGATCGCGCAATGGTGCATCGCGCGTTCGGTGGCGCGGAGCTGAGCCATGCCGACGGCCGAACGGATCATGATGGTCGCCATCCCGTGCTTCTTCGTGCTGATGGCGGTGGAGTTGGCGGCCGCGCGCCTGATGCGTCGGCGCGTGTATCGCCTCAACGACGCGATCAACAGCATCGGCCTCGGCGTGCTGTCGCAAGTGGTCGGCGTGTTCGCCAAGCTGCTGACCATCGGCCTCTACGCCTGGACGGTCGAGCGCGTGGCGCTGTTCGCGCTGCCCGCGGACAGCGTCTGGGTGTGGGTCGGCGCGCTGCTGCTGTACGACTTCTGTTACTACTGGCTGCATCGCTGTGGCCATGAAGTCGGCGTGCTCTGGGCCGCGCATGTGGTCCATCATCAGAGCGAGCGCTACAACCTGAGCACCGCGCTGCGCCAGACCGGCAGCGGCGCGCTGCTGGGCTGGCTGTTCTACCTGCCGCTGGCGGTGCTCGGCGTGCCGGTGGAAGTATTCGCGGTGGTGGCCGTGATCGACCTGATCTACCAGTACTGGATCCATACCGAGCTGGTGCCGAAGCTCGGCTGGTTCGATCATGTATTCGCGTCGCCGTCGAACCATCGCGTGCATCACGCGGTGAACGATCGTTATCTCGACAGGAATTACGGCGGCATCCTGATCCTGTGGGACCGACTGTTCGGCACGTTCGTCGAAGAGGCCGACGAAGAACCTCCCGTCTACGGCACCCGCGCGCCGCTGCGCAGCTGGAATCCGCTGTGGGCGAACCTGGAGGTCTATTGGGCGCTGGCGAAGGACGCCCGGCATGCGCGTCGCTGGCGCGACAAACTGCGGGTCTGGTTCGCGCGCCCGGGCTGGCGGCCGGCCGACGTGGCCGAGCGCTTTCCGAAGCCCGCCTTCGACATCGGCCGGGTCGAGTACGATCCGCCGCTGTCGCGCGCGATGCGGCTGTATGCGTTCCTGCATTTCGTGGCGTTGCTGGCGGCGGGCACCGCGTTCCTCGATGCGGCGAAGACGCTGCCGACCGGAACGGCGCTGACGTTCGCGGCGTTCCTGACCTTCGGTCTCGTGTCCCTGGGCGCGCTGCTGGACGGTCGGCGCTGGGCGCTGCCGTTCGAGGCGCTGCGTCTGCTGTGGTTGGCGATGCTGCCGGCGACGGTCGCGCATTGGTCGCAACCGCCGTGGGCCGGGCTGCCCCGCGAAGCCTTCGTCCTGGTCGCGACGGCAAGCCTTCCGCTGGCGGTCCTCGCCTGGCGCGGCACCGTGGCGCTGCGAAGCCCCGTTCCGACCTGATGCGGCGCCGTCTCGCCGCCTGCGACCGACGACGGTTACAGTAGGCGGCCGAACACGCCGATGCCGCCGAGTCCGCCGATGAGCAAACCCGCCGCCAGCAAGGCCCGCACCGCGTACGTCTGCGGCGAATGCGGCGCCGAATTCGGCAAATGGCAGGGGCAGTGCGGCGAATGCGGGGCCTGGAACACGCTGAGCCAGATCGTGCTCGAATCCGCCGCAAGCGCACCGCCCGCGGCGCGTCGCAGCGGTTGGGCCGGCAAGGTCGATCCGCCGAAAATCACCGCCCTCGGCGACGTACTGCAACGCGAGGACGTGCGCACCAGCACCGGCATCGGCGAATTCGATCGCGTGCTCGGCGGTGGGCTCGCGGAAGGCGCGGTCGTGCTGATCGGCGGCGATCCGGGCATCGGCAAGTCGACCCTGCTGCTGCAGGCGCTGGCCGGCATGGCCGGCCGCTTGCCTGCGCTCTACGTCACCGGCGAGGAATCGCTCGCCCAGGTCGCCGGTCGCGCCGCGCGCCTGGGGCTGCCGCTGGAAGGGCTGAGCGCGCTCGCCGAAACCGGGGTCGAGCGCATCCTCGAACAGGCCGCGCAGATGCGGCCGCGGCTGCTGGTCGCCGACTCGGTGCAGACGCTGTGGACCGAATCGCTGACCGCTGCGCCCGGCTCGGTGAGCCAGGTGCGCGAAAGCGCGGCGCGGCTCGTGCGCTACGCCAAGGAAACCGGCACCGCGATCTTCCTCGTCGGCCACGTCACCAAGGAAGGCGGGATCGCCGGCCCGCGGGTGCTCGAACACATGGTCGATGCCGTGCTCTATTTCGAGGGCGACGGCAGCAGCCGGTTCCGTGTCCTGCGCGCCTTCAAGAACCGCTTCGGCGCGGTGAACGAGCTGGGCGTGTTCGCGATGAGCGACAAGGGCCTGCGCGAAGTGCCGAATCCTTCCGCGATCTTTCTTTCCGGCGGCAGCGCGCAGCAGCCCGGCAGCTGCGTGATGGTCACCCGCGAGGGCACGCGGCCATTGCTGGTCGAAGTGCAGGCACTGGTCGACAGTTCGCCGCTGTCCAATCCGCGTCGCGTCGCGGTCGGTCTCGAACAGAATCGCCTGGCGATGCTGCTGGCGGTGCTGCATCGCCATGGCGGCATCCTGGTCGGCGATCAGGACGTGTTCGTGAACGTGGTCGGCGGCATTCGCGTGCAGGAAACCGCCGCCGATCTGCCGGTGTTGCTGGCGGTGCTGTCCTCGCTGCGCGATCGCCCGCTGTCGGAGAAGACCGTCGCATTCGGCGAGGTCGGCCTCTCCGGCGAGATCCGCCCGGTCCCCAACGGCGAGGAGCGCCTGAGGGAAGCCGCGACCCACGGTTTCAAGCGCGCGATCGTGCCCAGGGCCAATGCGCCGAAAGCGGGGTACAAGGGCATGGACGTCGTCGCCGTCGAACGGCTGGCCGATGCCTTGGCCGCAGCCGCGGATTGATCGCACACGAGTTCGTTTTTTCCGCCGTTTCCCCCTCCACTCCGACCCGGAGCCGCCCATGACAGGTTTTCTCTCCTCGCTGCGATCGCTGTTCGGCGGCAAGCCCGCTGAACCGCCGATGGATCCCACCGCGTTCACCGAAGACGTCGCTCGTCGGGTGCGCGAAGCGGCGCCGGACGTGAAGGTGATCATCGCCGGCGAACTGGAGCTGGCGATCGAGATCGGCGACGACAGTACCCACCGCGCCTTCCTCAACAACGCCTACCAGATGTATCTCGGGGAATCGCCGAAGCGCCGCGACGATCTGATCGACCGCTTCGTGCGTTCCTTCGCGGAAGCGACGAAAGGCCTGGAACGCAGCCCGGAGGCGATCATCCCGGTGGTCAAGGATCGCGGCTGGCTGGCCGAGATCGAGGCTTCGGTCCGGCAGATGGGCGGCGACCCGCAGGACAAGGTCTACGAGGACATCAACGACGATCTGGTGGTGGTCTACGCCATCGACACGCCCAGCAACATCGCCTACCTCAATCCGGACGAACTCGAAAAACTCGGCGTGGAGCGCGAGCAACTGCGCGCGCTGGCGGTGCGCAATCTGCGCGGCCTGCTGCCCGGTATCGAGGTGCAACGCGGCGACAAGCTGAACATGGTGGTCGCCGACGGCAATTACGAAGCTTCGCTCCTGCTGTTCGCCGATCTGTGGGCGCGCGAACGCGAGAAGCTGCGCGGCGAACCGGTGGCCGCCGTGCCCGCGCGGGATCTGCTGCTGTTCGCCGATTCCGCCGACGCCGACGCCGTGGCCCAACTGCGGCAACTGGCGGCGAAGATGCGCGCGGAGGCGACGTATTCGCTGACCGACCGGCTGTTCGTGCTCCGCGAGGACCGTTGGGAGCCGTTCTGAGCGGGTTCCGGGCCCTCGGACCGGCCTACACTGGCGACATGCACGACGACGCTGCACCCGAAGACGATCTTCCCGACGACGATGCCCCGGCGACGCCGGGTCGACGCCGGCGTCCCGAGCTCACGCCGCAGCAGCGCGCGCTCGGCCTGCTGGTGCGACGCGAGCACTCCCGCCGCGAGTTGACCCGCAAACTGGCCGCGCGCGGGGTCGCGACTGAAGACGCGCAGGCGGCGGTCGACCGCATGACCGCGGAAGGCTGGCAGGACGACGCCCGCTTCGCGGAACAACTGGTCCGCAGCCGCGCGAACAACGGCTACGGACCGCTGCGCATCCGCGCCGAACTCGGCACCCACGGCCTGGAGCGGGACGCGATCGCGACCGCGATGGGGGCCTTCGAGGACGACTGGACCGCGAACGCCCGCGACCTCGTGCGCAGGCGATTCCAGGGCGGCGTCGACGATCCCGCCACCCGGCGCAAGGCGGCCGACTTCCTGGCCCGGCGCGGCTTCACCGGCGACCAGATCCGGGCCGCGACCCGCTTCGACCCGGACGAGGACTGACGCTCAGAGGCGGCCGCCGCCGCTGCCGTCGATGCGCTGCCCGGTCGTCCAGCCGCCGTCGGGACCAGCCAGGAACGCGACGATGCCGGCGATGTCCTCGGGCTGACCGATCCGCTGGAGCGCCTGCATCTGCTTCACGCCTTCGCGCGCATCGTCGGTGGCGATCAGCCCGGCGGCCATGTCGGTCTCGATCACGCCCGGAGCGACGGCATTCACGGTGATGTTGCGCGCCCCGGCGATCCCCGCCAGATACAGGGTCAGCGTGTCGAGCGCGCCCTTGCTCGCCGCATACGCGTGCACGACCTCGGGCATGATCGCCGCGCGCGTCACCAGCGACGAAACATTCACGATGCGGCCGCCGTCCGCGATCTTCGGCAACAGGCGCTGGGCGAGGAAGAACGGGACCTTGAGATTCACCGCGAGTTGGCGGTCGAAGTCGGCCTCGGTGTATTCGGCGAACGGGCCCGCCGCGAAGACGCCGGCATTGTTCACCAGGATGTCGATGCGGTCGGGCAGGCCGGCTTCGTCCAGCGCAGCTGCGGTGGCGTCGACCAGCGCCGAGACGCTGGCGGCATCGTGCAATTCGCCGCGGACGGCGACCGCGCGACCGCCGCGTTCGCGGATCCCGGCGACGGCCGCTTCGGCCGCCGCCGCGTCACGGGCGTAGTTGACGAGAACGAAGGCGCCGTCGCGGGCGAGACGGCCGGCGATGGCGCGGCCGATGCCGCGGCTGGCGCCGGTGACCAGCGCGATCTTGTCTTGCAGGGGAAAGGTCATGGTGGCGAAGGTCCTGAGAGGGTCCGGGGGCTTGATTGTTCTTTAGTTCCGAAGTTCGGAACAAAGAAAGAATGCGCCCGCTCCGTTAAACTGTCAACCATGCGTCCGCTCCGACATCCCGATACCGATGCGATCACCCTGCAGGGCGTGCTGTATGCGCTCGCCGATCCGGTGCGCATGGGCATCGTCCGACGCCTGTACGAGCAGGGCACGCTGAACTGCGCGCAGAGTTGCGGCGACGAAGCCCTGCCGCGGGCGACGCTCTCCCGTCATTTCGACCTGTTGCGCGACGCCGGGCTCGTCCGGACCGAGCGCGACGGCGTGCAGTACCTCAACGTGCTGCGCCTCGACGATGTCGAGACCCGTTTCCCGGGGCTGCTGGCCAACCTGCTGCAGGCGGCGGAGCGCGAAGCCGCGCCGTCCGCGCCGTCGCGCAAGCGCGCGCGCAGGACCGCCGCAGCGGACTGACCCGGGCTCCGAACCGAATTCCCCGAGTTTCCTTTTTCCTTCCGCCGATGCCATGAACGACACCGCGAAAACCACCGCAGACATCCGCAGCGACTTCCTCGAGTTCTTCCGTTCGAAGGGCCATACCGTGGTGCCGTCGAGCCCGCTCGTTCCGGGCAACGATCCGACCCTGTTGTTCACCAATGCCGGCATGGTCCAGTTCAAGGACGTGTTCCTCGGCGCCGAGAAGCGCAGCTACACCCGCGCCGTTTCGAGCCAGCGCTGCGTCCGCGCCGGCGGCAAGCACAACGACCTCGACCAGGTCGGCTACACCGCGCGCCACCACACCTTCTTCGAGATGCTCGGCAATTTCAGCTTCGGCGACTACTTCAAGAAGGACGCCATCGCCTACGCCTGGGAACTGCTGACCGAGGTCTGGAAGCTGCCGAAGGACAGGCTGCTGGTGACGATCTATCACACCGACGACGAAGCCTTCGAGATCTGGAACAAGGACGTCGGCCTGCCGCCGGAGCGCATCATCCGCATCGGCGACAACAAGGGCGCGCCCTACGCGTCTGACAATTTCTGGCAGATGGCCGACACCGGCCCCTGCGGCCCCTGCACCGAGATCTTCTACGATCACGGTGCGCACATCGCCGGCGGCCCCCCGGGCAGCCCCGACGAAGACGGCGATCGCTTCATCGAGATCTGGAACAACGTGTTCATGCAGTTCGACCGCCAGCCCGACGGCACGTTGTTGCCGTTGCCGGCGCCATGCGTCGACACCGGCATGGGTCTGGAGCGCATCGCGGCCGTGCTGCAGCACGTGCACAGCAACTACGAGATCGACCTGTTCCAGCACCTGATCAAGGCCGCCGCCGCGATCACGAATACCACCGACCTCGAACACAAGTCGCTGCGCGTGATCGCCGACCACACCCGCGCCTGCAGCTTCCTGATCGTCGACGGCGTGCTGCCGTCGAACGAAGGCCGCGGTTACGTGCTGCGCCGGATCATCCGGCGCGCTATCCGGCATCTGTGGAAACTCGGCGCGCTGTCGGCCGAGGGCAATTTCTGGCGCATGGTGCAGGCGCTCGTCGACGCGATGGGCGGGGCCTATCCCGAGCTGGTCGAAAAACGCGCGCTGGTCGAGCGCGCGCTGAAGGCCGAGGAGGCCGCGTTCGCGCAGACGCTCGATGCCGGCATGGCTCGGCTCGAAGGCTATCTCCAGCAGGGCCATGGTGCGGTTTCGGGCGAGCAGCTGTTCCAGCTGCACGACACCTACGGATGTCCGCCCGACCTGATCCTCGACATCCTGCGCGAGAAGGGCCTGCCCGAGGTGTCGTCCGAAGTCACGACCGAATACCAGCGACTGATGGACGAGCAACGCGAACGGGCCCGCAAGGCCGGCAAGTTCGGCGGCGGCGTGGCGATGCCGGCGGAACTCATCGCCCAGCTCGCGCCGACCGTCTTCCTCGGCTACGACGGCCTCGACGCCGAGGGTCTCGAAATCGTCGCGCTGCTGAAGGACGGCAAGCCGGTCGAGGCGATCGTCGCCGGCGACGAGGCCATCGTGATCCTCGACCGCACCCCGTTCTACGCCGAATCCGGGGGGCAGGTCGGCGATACCGGCGTCCTGGCGTGCGAAGGCGCGGAATTCGCGGTCTCGGACACCCAGAAGCTGGCCGGCCAGTTCTTCGGCCATGTCGGCACGCTCGCCGCCGGGAGCCTCAAGCGCGGCGATCGCGTGTCCGGCCGCGTCGACGGGGCGCGTCGGGGCGCGACCATCCTCAACCACAGCGCCACCCATCTCCTGCACGCGGCTCTGCGCAGCGTGCTGGGCACCCACGTGAGCCAGAAGGGCTCGCTGGTGGCGCCGGACCGGCTGCGCTTCGACTTCAGCCATTTCCAACCGCTGACGCCGGCCGAACTGGCCGAGATCGAACGCCGGGTCAACGCCGAGATCCGCGCCAACAGCGAGGCCGAGGTCCACCACATGGGCATGCAGGAGGCCCTGGATTTCGGCGCCATGGCGCTGTTCGGCGAGAAATACGGCGAGCGCGTGCGCGTCCTGCGCATGGGCGACACGTCGACCGAGCTGTGCGGCGGCACCCACGTCCGTCGCACCGGCGACATCGGCGTGTTCAAGATCGTCTCCGAGGGCGGCATCCAGGCCGGCGTGCGCCGGATCGAGGCCATGACCGGGCAGGGCGCCCTCGACTACATCGCCGACGAAGAGCGTCGCCTGGACGACGCGGCGGGCCTGCTCGGGGGCAATCCGGCGGATCTCGGCGACAAGCTGCGCGCCCTGCTGGATCGCCAGAAGAAGCTGGAACGCGAGCTCGAAGGGCTCAAGGCGAAGGCGGCGGGGGCTGCTGCGGCGGATCTGGCGTCCTCGGCGGTCGAGGTCGGCGGGGTCCGGGTGCTGGCCGCCCGGCTCGAAGGCCTGGACGCCAAGGCCTTGCGCGAAGCGGTGGATCGACTGAAAGCCGAACTTCGTGACGCGGTCGTACTGCTCGCCGGGGCTGCGGATGGTAAAGTGTCGCTGATTGCAGGTGTGAGCGGCTCGGCCCTCGGTCCCGTCAAGGCCGGAGAACTGATGGCTCACGTGGCCGGTCAGATCGGTGGCAAGGGCGGTGGCCGGACCGATATGGCCCAGGGAGGCGGGGAGGACGGACCCGGACTGCGCACTGCATTGGACGGCATTCAGGGTTGGGTCGCGGAGCGGTTGCGGTCCGGAGCATGACTTCGGAGGCATTCCGATGCCGCGCCAGTCCGGTTATTCTTGCTCATTGCGTTCGCGACAAACGTTCCATCCCCGCTAGAAAGATCGTCGCGAAACAACGATAGGGTGCCGATGAGGGGGAAGTCGGCCAACGGAGACATGCAATGCTTATTCTGACTCGCCGGGTTGGCGAAACTCTGATGATCGGCGACACCGTCACCGTCACCGTGCTCGGAGTCAAAGGCAACCAGGTGCGTATCGGCATCACGGCCCCCAAGGATGTGGCCGTACACCGCGAGGAAATCTATCAACGCATCCAGCGTGGCGAAGGCCACGGCCCGAATTCGGGTTTGCCGCAGGGCGACTGACCGCGTTATCCTTGTCACGCGCGCATCGTCGCGCCGACGGAGAGTTGCCCGAGAGGCCGAAGGGGCTCCCCTGCTAAGGGAGTATGGGGTCAAAAGCTCCATCGAGGGTTCGAATCCCTCACTCTCCGCCATTTGTTCCACAAAAGCCCCGTTAAACACGGGGTTTTTGTCATTCGGTCCCAGTCTTACCCATCCTTTTACCCATCCTTGATTGGCCTACAGCACGAGGGCGAGTGGCGACCTGTCGCTGCACCCAGGCATGTAGTTCTGACACGGGCCACAGCGAACGGCTGCCGATCTTGATTGGGCGGGGAAAGGGGTTCTCGGTGTCGTCCAAGTGACCGTAGATGTAGGTCCGGCTCATGCCGGTGATTTGCTGCGCGCGCTTCATGCATGCAAGTTCGTCGGGCTGATGTGCGGGCGTGGTCATGGGTGGCGTTCGGTGCGGAGTAGGAGCGAGCGTGGCGTGGCCTGAGAGCGACGCAGGCGCTTCATGGGAGGCGCGACAGGTGGCCGTAACCGATCAAGGGCAACCTGATCCTCGCGCCACTGCCGCGCGCGTCGGCGGTATTCCGCCGCGTTGATGAGATTGCCGAGGATTTCTTCGGCATCGGCGACGGCATCAAGAAAGTCCGGGCCGTCGAGGACGTGGATGTCGGGGTGGAGGGTCATGGTGCGCCTCCGCCGTCGTGCTGCGCGACTGGGTGACGGCTCGCGACACGTATCGCGACGCAGTGGCCTGGGCCTCGTCGGCCTTCCAGGCCGGAATGGGTGGGAATGCGATGTCTGTTCGGGGTGTCCATGCGACGACTCCGGTGTGGGCACATCCGAAGTATTACATCCCGTATTTTCTATTTCAATAGCACGGTATTTCAGGGTATTTCAGGGAATCCCATAGGCGACGCCGATGAAGCCCCCCGTTTGGGGAGGGTGCGTCGTTATTCGAGCCGCTCGAAGCGGTTCTTCACGCAGACCTTACCGCCGATGACCAACGATCGCGGGGCGGGGAAGGCGGGGTAGTCGGGATTGACGCTGCACACGTAGAGCGCATCGCCGCGATCCTGTAGCAGTTTGATCTGCTGACCGTGGCCGCTGTTGACCAAGTAGATACCATCCCCTTGGTAAGCGGTGATGCCGGTGTCCACGATCAAGGTATCGCCGGGCATGATCTTGGGGGCCATCGACTCGCCTCGGCCGGTGATGATGCGTAGCCGTCCGGCCGGCGGCACGTAGCCGAAGAGGTTGCGCAGATAGCTCGCCGCGATGTCGATCGAGCCTATGATTTCAGGGTAATCCGCGTTGATGGTACCGTCGCCCATTGCTGCTGTCGCATCTAGCTGTGAGACACGAACGTAGGCTCCGCGCGTCTCAGTAGCTGCGATAGACACCCGCCCGTTGGCCGCCTCATTCGGCGAGGACAGCAACTGCTGTTCAGGCAGATCGGTGCGGATCGCCGAGGGGTCGATCTCCAGTTCCCGACAGAGCAGCGCGAGCGTCGTGAAGCTCATCTTGTTCCGGCCGTTCAGGTAGTGACTGATCGCGCCCTGGGTCACGCCCAGAGCGTTGGCGAGTTGGAGTTGGGTCGGCTTGCTACCGCGTTCCAGCCAGTGCGCGCGGAGGCGCTGGGCAGCGGCGATGTCGGCCGGTGAGGGTTTTGAGCTGTGAGGGCGCGGCGTCATATGAGCGATCCTAATACGTGACGCGATATTAAGTCAATACAAGTATTGACCTAACAAATACGGCGCGTAATCTATCGGCATGAAAAGCCTTGCCGACTACCGCCGTGCCCTGGGACTGACCCAAGCCCAATTCGCCACGCTACTCGCCGATGCCGGCTGCCCTTGTACCCAGGGGCTGGTGTCGCATTGGGAGCGGGGGGCGATTGCGATCACGCCGCAGCGCGCGCGCCAGATCGAGGCGGCGACCGGCGGAGCGTTGCGCAAGGAGGCGCTGGTGTTCTTCGACGGCCCGGACTGGACCGATCGCGCGGACGATCTGCTGCACCGTTTCGCATTGAGCCGCACGACGCCGTGGTCGGCGGAGGCGTTTCTGAACTGGGCGCGCCAGGAGGGCTTGGGCGATCCGCCGAGCGCGTGCGCGCTGGAGCGCCTGCTTCGCGATGCGATCCGTCGCGGCGAACTGATCGCGATGCGGGTCAAGCGGCCGGGCGCGCGCAAGCCGGCGACCTTGTATGCGGCGCCTTCGCTGGTGGAGGGGGTGTGATGCGCAGTCGCGCCTTGCCCTCGCTCGTTCGCATGACCGCACCGGCTGCGTGGCGCCAACGGATCGAATCCGCTGGCCTCCCGGTACAGATGGAGCGCGCGCGATGAGTTTCGCCAAGCTCGACAGCGGCATCGTCAACAGCACGCTCTGGGTACAGCCGGATGACGTGTTGCGCGTCTGGATCTGGATGCTGTCCCAAGCCGATGCCGATGGCGTGGTGCGCGTTGCCGCGCCAGCACTCGCAATGAATTGCATGAAGTCGGTCGATCGGATTCGCGAAATTCTGACCTTGTTGGAGTC
Source organism: Pseudomonadota bacterium (assembly GCA_049324395.1). Classification (GTDB taxonomy): domain Bacteria; phylum Pseudomonadota; class Gammaproteobacteria; order Xanthomonadales; family Xanthomonadaceae; genus Lysobacter_I. The sequence continues at coordinate 117,324 of JBMOOY010000029.1, read as the reverse complement.
GCCCGACCCCGATTCGCGTTCGGAAAACGACGAAGGACGCCGACTGCGCAAGGTCGGCGGCGGCTGGCAGATCATCAACTATCGCGCCTACCGAGCAGGCGACAGCGATAGCGGCAGCACCGGGCTGGATGCCGAAGGTTACGTCTATTACATCGGCGAGCCGCGCTCGGAGACGGTGAAGATCGGGTTCAGCAAGAATCCGTGGTCGCGATGTTCCGATCTTCGGGACACGCACCCAGACATCGAATTGTTGGCGGTCGAGAAAGGCACCGGGCACGACAAACAGAAACGCCATTCCGAATTCGCCGCCGATCGCGGCAAAGGGGAATGGTTCCGAAGGTCGCCGGCACTCGACCGTCTGATCGCCGCGCTTGGACGCCCAGGTCAACAGACACCGGGGGCCACAAACCTGCGACGGGTCGCTACGGGTAGCGACGGCGTAGCGACGGGTCGCACTACGAAAGAGGCAGAGGCAGAAGCAGAGGCAGAGGTAGAAGAAGATCAAGAGCAGGGGAGTGCGTCGCCTGACGGCGCCGCCCCCTCCGCCCTCGCCAACGGTCAGCAAAGCGCAGCGTCGCCTTCGGCTGACCGGATTCCCTACCAAGCCATCGTGGACGCCTACAACGCCACGATGACGGGATTGGCGAAGGCGCGGGAGCTGTCCCCCAAGCGTCGCGCGCTGATCCGCTCGGCATGGCAGGCGTCGGCCCAGCGGCGCAGCGTGAAGTTCTGGCAGGCGTATTTCGACGAGTGCCAGGACGATCCGTTCAACAACGGCACCGGGCCGTACCGATCGCCGCACGAGAATTGGCGGCCGACGTTCGACTACCTGCTGCGCGCGGATGTGGTGACGAAGATTTTTGAAGCGGCGATGGATCGCATGGAGCGTGGCGAGTGAACGCCCGGTCGCGTGCCCACGACGACAGCCGCCAGGAACAGTGGCGCGTGCCGCCGCAGTCGATCGAGGCCGAGCAGGCGGTCCTGGGTGGGCTGATGCTCGCGCCGGATGCGCTGACGCGGATCGCGGACTGGATCAAGTCGGAGGATTTCTATCGGCGCGATCACCAGTTGATCTATCGCGCGATCACCGAATTGGCGGCGAAGCCTCGCCCCTACGATGCCGTGACCCTGGGCGAGTGGTTCGAGGCGCAGGGCTTGTCCGAACAGGTGGCGGGCGGCGCGTACCTGATCGAGTTGGCCAGCACCACGCCATCGGCGGCCAACATCACCGCCTACGCCGAAATCGTCGTGGACAAGGCGAAGTTGCGGCAGTTGATCGATCTGGGTTCGATCATCGTCAACGCCGGCTTCCAGCCCGAGGGCCGGGACACGCGCGATCTGATCGCCGAGGCCCAGCACGCCATCGCGCGCTTGGCGGGTCATCCGCGCGCGGGGGGTGTCAAGACGATGGCGGAGGTCGCACAGCGTTGGTTCGCGGATTTGCAGCGCCGCTACGACCAGAAGGGCGGACTCTGTGGCCTGGCGACGCCGTGGGCGAAGTTCAACGCGATGACCGGCGGCCTGATGCCGGGCGATCTGATCGTACTGGCGGGCAGGCCGGGCATGGGCAAGAGTGCGGTCGCGATCAACATCGCCACGGCGAATGCGTTGAGCGGCAAGCGCGTGTTGTTCTTCAATCTCGAAATGACCGATGTCAGCATCTTCAATCGCTGCATCGCGTCGATCATGGACGTGCCCTTGCAGTGGCTGCGGCACCCGGCTGACGACACCGCCGAGAGCGAGACGTACTGGGCGCGCGTGGCCGAAGGTGTGCGGCGCATGCGCGGCGCGAGCCTGCTGATCGACGATACGCCGTCGTTGACGTGCGAGCAGATTGTGGTGCGCGCGCGTCGCGAACATCTCCACCAGCCCGTGGACTTGATTGTCGTCGATCACATGCACCTGATGCCGTTGCCGGGCAAGACCCGTGAGACGGTCGAGATCGGCGCGAACACGCGCGACCTCAAAGCCCTCGGCAAAGAACTCGGCTGTCCGGTGATCGCGCTCTCGCAGTTGAATCGTGGTGTCGAGGCGCGTCCGAACAAGCGTCCGGTCATGCGGGATCTGCGCGAGTCGGGCAGCATCGAGCAGGATGCCGACTTGATCGTGTTCGTCTACCGCGACGACTACTACGCCGAACAGGAAGGTCGCGAGAGCGAGTATCCCGGCCTGATCGAACTCAACATCGCCAAGCAACGCGAAGGCGTGACCGGGCGCGTCTGGGGACGCAGCCGCCTGGGCGTGGGCCGGATCGACGACTGCGACGAGCCGCCAAGCCCGATGCTCCCACCCACCCCTCACCGACCGACGCGCGCGACCAAGACCCGCGCGCGCTGGGGCATGTATGCGCAGGAGGACCATCGATGACGGTCCAGTGCGCGATCGACACGCGCGCCGCTGCGGCGCGGATCACGAACGTTGTTCAGGAGATTGCACCATGACCGATGTGCGCAGAATGCTCGCGCGCCTCAACCCCGCCACGTCCCGCCTGGAGCTGGGCCACGGCGGCGGATGCGAATTGACCCCGCAGGATGTGGCGGCGGCACTGGCCTTCGTGCCGGCAGGGCTGGGCCGCGAAGTGCTGTGCGCGCTGTGGTGGCCCGAGGGCGCGCGTCTGAGCCGTGAGGCGTTGCACGAGGCCATCGCCGAGCGCCAGCGCGCGGAGTTCGCGCGGCGGCGTCAGGTGCTGGAAGTCGCGCAACTGGAGCTGCATTGTGCGGAGGAAGCGGCGTTCATCGCGAACCGCGTGTCGACCGAGACGCGCGTGCGGATCGCGGGCTTGCGCGCGAAAGCATCCATCGCAAAAGACGCGGTGTGGCCGTGGCGCCCGGAGATGCACGTCGTGATCCGTCGCGCCGTGTTGGACGAACTGGCACGGCCGAACCTGTGCCCGGACTGCGGCGGTGCCGGCGAGATGATGCTGGAGGCGTTGCGCATTACCTGCGAGACCTGCGAAGGACGCGGCGTGTTGCCGGTGTCCGACCGTGCGCGTGCAGCGCGGATCGATCGCGATGAGGCGTCGTATCGGCGGACATGGCGACCGATGTACGAATGGCTGCTGCGGCTGCTTTCCGACGCCGAGGCGCAGGCGCGTCGCGAACTGGCGGCGGCACTGCGCACTTGCGATGAGGTCGCGCCCGTGCCGCGCGCATGATCGCAGGGGCGCAGCGCGTGCGGAGGTGATGCCTCCGCAAGTTCGTTGTCATCCTGTGACCATGCACTCTTCACGCGCACATGGACCCTACGATTGCAATGGCCGCTGGGCGGCTGGACGCAGTTACGTGTATGCGTTCATGGCGCGCGATGGCGAGGGGCCGATGTACGTCAAGATCGGCCGCAGCGATGATCCGATTGGTCGCGTCGGCGCCGTTCAGACCGGCTGTCCGTTCCGCATCGTGAAAGCGGGCATGGTCAAGTGCCTGAGCGTTCGCCAGTCGAGGCAGTTCGAGGCGCGCGCGCATGCGGCGTTGGCCCCGTTCCACTCGTTCGGCGAGTGGTTCCGATTCGATTGGACGCAGCCCACCTCGAAAGAGGCGCTGTTCGCGGTCATCGACGGCATCGTCTCGTCGATTCGAGGCGGTGTGTTCGAGGAAATCGACTTGGACAGCGCGGCGCGCATGATGCGTGCGCTCGAAGCGGAACGGAAACGACGCTACCGATCGAAGCGTCGCAAAACCACTTGAAAGACGGAGATGTCACGACCTGTCGCGGCGTGTCTGTTCGCGGGGAGAGGAGTGGTCCCGCTCGGGCGTCATCTGCCCCAGATGCCGGTTCGACTCCGGCCCCCGCCACCAATGTGCCCACGCGCCCGCGCAAGCGGGCGTTTTCGTGTCCGCCATGCGCGGCACACCCACCAGGAATGGCCATGACCAGGACCGAACCGAATGAGCTGCACACCCTGCCGCCGACCGATCCAGCGCCCGAATCTCCCGTCTCCGCCGTCGTCGCCGACGACGCCTTCGCCGCCTCCGGCGAGCCCGACGCCGAATCCGCTTCCGAGCCCGCCGCCGCCCTCGTCGACGACGCCCGCGTGAGCCTCGCGATGCGCGTGCTGGCGTGGCTGCCGCTGCGGCTGTGGACCGATTGCGGCGTGTGCCTGTTCTGGCGCGGCGCCGTGGTCGGCGCGCTCGCCGCAGGCGCACTGGCGACGCTGGTGACGGGGCTGATGTGAACGCGAGCCAAGACCCGCGCGTCAAACGCAAGCGCACGCCTGCGAAGCCGCGCGTGGAGGCATTGCCGGCTGCGGATGACGCCTCGCCATCGACGCCACCGACGACGCGAGCGCGTCGCGCGTGGGATCTGGACGATGTGTGCGAACGCATCGCGGCAGGCGACACCTACACCGCTATCGCAGCGGATTACGGCAAGACCCAGGGCGCGCTGTCGCTCTGGCTGGCGGCAGAAACTAATCGTTCCGCGCGCGCGCGCGAGGCATTAGCGATGGCGGCGCGGTTCTGGGACGAAGCGGCAGAAGCTGGGATTCGAGCGGCGACCGACGTGTTGTCGCTCGCCAAAGCCCGCGAACTGGCGCAACACCTCCGCTGGCGGGCGTCCAAACTCAGCCCCGCCTACGCCGATCGCAGCAAGGTCGAGGTCGGCGGCGCGGTCGGCGTGTTCGATGCGGCGCAGGCGCTGACGCCGGAGCAGTTGCAGCGCGTCGCGCAGGCCGTGCTGGAGGGCTTGCCCCATGACCGCGCCCTCGACGACCGCGACGACGCCTAACGGGCAGGCCGCGCAGGTCGCGGCGCTGCTGACGGCCGCGCGCGACAACCTGCTGGCCTACTGCTGCGCGGTCGATCCGAAGTACATCCCCTACGCATGGCACAAATACCTGTGCCGGCGCCTGGAGGCGGCGATCCGGCGCGGTCGGGCCCGTCTGCTCATTTTTGCGCCTCCGCAACATGGCAAAAGCGCGCTGGTGAGCTGCAAATTGCCGGCCTGGGTCATGGGGCGTCACCCCGATTGGCCGGTGATCGCGGCGAGCTACGGCGTCGATCTGGCGGAGCGCAACGGCAAGGCCGTGCGCGATCTGATCGGCTCGCCGATGCACGGCGCGATTTTCCCCGCGTCCCGGCTCGATGGCAGCAGTACCGCGAAAACCGACTTCCAGACCACAGCCGGCGGCCAGTATTACGGCACGACGGTCATGGGCGGCGGGACGGGCTTCTCGTCGAAGCTGTTCGTCGTCGATGACCCGTTCAAGTCGCGCGCCGAGGCCGATTCGGAGGTCGTGCGCGAGCGGGTGAAGGACTGGTATCGGTCGGTCGTCTACTCGCGCCTCGCCGAAGACGCGGTGCTGATCCTCATGCACACGCGCTGGCATGAGGACGATCTGGCCGGCTGGCTGCTGCGCGAACACGCGCACGAGGACTGGGAGGTCATCAACCTGCCGGCGCTGGCGCTGGAGAATGACGCGCTGGGGCGCGAGGTGGGACAGGCGCTGTGCCCGGAGCGGTATTCCGAGGCCGCGCTGGAACTCAAGCGCATCGCCAGCGGGTCACGCGACTGGGAGGCGCTCTACATGCAGCGCCCCGTCGCCGGCACGGGCGGATTCTTCAAGCGTGCGTGGCTGCGCGAGTACGACAGCCTGCCGATTCAGATCGCGCGGCCGATGAATCGCTACCTGTTGGTCGATCCGGCCGGGAGCAAGGCGAAGCGTTCGGACTTCACGGCCGTTGTCGTGGTCGGGCTCAACACCGATGGCCGCTACTACCTGCTGGACGCGGTGCGCGACAAGCTCAGCTTGCGCGAACGCGCGGCGCTGGTGATCCGCATGCACCGCAAATGGAAGCCGCACAAGGTCGGGTACGAGAAGTACGGCAAGGATGCGGACATCGAACACCTGACGATGGCGATGGAAGCGGAGAACTACCGCTTCACCGTCCACGAACTGGGTGGGCAGATGTCCAAGGAGGCGCGGATCAAGCGTCTGGAGCCGGACTTCGAGAACGGCCGCTGGTGGTTGCCGCGCGCGCTGCCCAAGGCGCTGCACGACGGCAAGCCGGTGGACGTGATCGAGCGGTTCGTCAACGAGGAGTACCTGACCTTCCCGGCCGGCGTCCACGACGACATGCTCGACAGCATGGCGCGCATCTACGACATCGGCGCCGTGTTCCCGAAGGGCACCGGCAGCGTGCGCCGCGCGTCGGCGTCGGATTCGACTTTCGCATGGTGAACCGCCCGTGATGTTCGCAGACGCTTCCAACGCCGCAGGCGACCTCCTGCTGCGGCGGGAGCATGCGGCGCACGCCTATCAGGTCGAACAGTCGGTCGGTCTGCGCTCGCGGCTGGGTGCGTTCGTCCGCGACGCCTTCGTGCGCGCTAAGCGCCACAAGGAAGCCGTGGTCTGGCGCAACGGCGCCAGCGTCCACGAGACGATGCTGCGTTGCCTGCGGATGCGTCACAACGAGTACGACCCGGAACTGGCGCGCGCGCTGGACGGGATCGATGTCTACATGCCGCTGGCGTCGATGAAGATGCGGGCGGCGCAGGCGTGGATACGCGACACGCTGGCGAACGCCGAGGACAAGCCCTGGACGGTGGAGCCGACGCCGATTCCCGAACTGTCCGACGCCGGCAAACTCGCGGCACGGCAGGCGTTTCTGGTGGAGTTGCAGCGCAGCGGCGTCGAACTCCAGTACCTCGCCCCGCATCAGGTGCAGGCGCGGATCAAGCAACTCGAAGACGTGGCCGCCGACCTCGTGCTGGAGACGGCGCGCGAGGCGTGCGCGCGGATGGAGAAGCACATTGCCGACCAGTTAGAGGAAGGCGGCTGGCGCGAGGCGTTCGACGCGGCGATCGAGGATTTGACGGTCTTTCCGGGCGCGGTGTTGAAGTCGCCCATCGTGCGCCGGGTGCAGGCGCCGCAGTGGGATGGCGAGCGGCTGCGGATCGTCGCGCGGACCAAGGTCCGGGTCGAGCGCGTCTCGCCCTTCGACCTGTACCCGGCGCCGGATGCGACGAACCCGCAGGACGGCAGCTACCTGTGCGAGCGCATGCCGATGACCGGCAAGGCGCTGTCGGACTGCATCGGCCTGCCGAATTTTTCCGAGCGGGCGATCCGCACGGCGCTGACGCTGCATCCGGGCGGTTACGTCTGCGGCGACCCGGTGGCGAACGAACGCGCGCAGTTGGAAGGGCTGGCGACCGCAGGCGCCTGGGGCGCCTCAAACGCCTCGTCCACGGGCCATGACGGCACCTACGACGTGGTGGACTTCTGGGGCCGGGTGCCGGGCGCGGTGCTGCTGGAGTGGTGCCAGCTTGAAGGCTTGCCGCCGAGCGCCGTGTTCGGCGAGCGCAGCGTCGATCCCGATGCCTACTACGAGGCGAACGTCTGGCTGCTGGGCGATCTGGTGCTGCGCTCGCTGCTCAATCCCATCCCGACCGGCCAGCGCCCGTATCAGGTTGCGTCGTTCTCACGTCTGCCGGGGAGTTTCTGGGGCGAGGGGCTGGGACAGATCCTGCGCGACGTACAGCGGCAGGTGAACTCGGCCGCGCGTCGGTTGGTGCAGAACATGGCCTACGCCTCCGGCCCGATCGCGGAAATCAACCTCGATCTGCTGGACGAGAGCGAGGATGCGCCGAACCTCGTCAGGCCGTACCGCGTGTTCTACACCCAGGGCGCCGGCAAGGGCCGCGCGATCAACATGGAGAAGATTCCGAGTGTCGCGGCGGAATTGAATGCGGTGCTGCAAGCCTACTGGCGGCTGGCCGATGAAGTCAGCGGCGTGCCCGCCTACGCCTACGGCGGCACGAGTCCGGCCACGGGCGCGGCGGCCACGATGGGCGGCTTGAGTCTGCTCTACAACAGCGCCCTGCGCGGCATCAAGCAGGCCATCGGCAACCTCGACAAGCACCTGATCGAACCGACGATCAAAGCGTACTACCTGCTGAACATGCTGCTGAACCCCGATGCGAGCTTGAAGGCCGACGCGACGGTCGTCGCACGCGGCGCGAAAGGGATCATGGCCCGCGAGATGCGCCAAGCGCGCACCGTGGAGACGCTGCAAGCGATCACGCCGTTCGCGCAGGGCGGCTTATTGCCGCGGGAAGGTTTAGTGAACCTGCTGCGCGACTGGGTGGGGCTGCAAGGCTTCAACCCGGACCTGATTTTCGGCAAGGCGACGCCGATGAACGCGCCCGGCGCGGTCCCACCGGACGCCACGAATGCGGGCGAAGGCACGGGCGCGCGTGCGATGCCGGCGAGCGCCCCCGCCACGACGATGCCGGCGCTCGACGGCCGCCAGGGCAGCGTCGCCGATGCGCTCGCGGGCGATTCGATCTGAGGCTGTGGAGAACAACCCCATGAGAATGGACGGCGACGAACTTCAGCCGGGCGACGCGGTGTTCGACATCGTGTACGGCCCCGGTTTCATTCACCGCATCGACACGAATGCGCAGGCGTTCTTCGTGCGCTTCGGCAACCGCAGCGCCGGCTACCGGCCCGATGGCGTGAGCGACCGCGCGCAGCGGCGGACGCTGTACTGGCAAGACCCTGTTGTGTTCGTCCCGAGCAAGTCGCAGGCGAAGTGGCAGTTGCTGCTGCGGATGGTGCGCGCGCTGTGGCGCACGATCGACCGCGATCCGCTGGTTGAAGTGATCGCGCGGGAGCCGACGCATGGCCCGTGAAGGTTTCCTGTACTACGGCGCGTTGCCGACGCTGGCGGACGAAGCGCCGAACGTCGAAGTGACCTTCGCGCCCGTGATCCTGCGCTTCGCCGGTCACGGCTGCGCCGAAGTCGAATTGCTCATCCACCCGCGCATCAAGGATCAGGCCGACGCCTGCTGCGCGCCGCCGAGCGCGCCGGAGTTGTGGGCGACCTACCGCATCGACGGCTGCAAGACGGTGCTGTGCGAGCGCCACAACCAGGTGGTGCTGTCGATCCCCGGCACTTACCGCGTGCGCGTGTGCCGGGGCGACCTGGACACGGTGGTCTATTGGGAAGAATCCGAGGCGTTGGCCAGCCGCGTGCTGTTGCCGCCCGCGACGCCGCATTGAACTGAGGAAACCGCATGTCCTGTTGCGACGACATCAACATCGACGGTACGACCGTCCGCAATCTGACCCTGATCGACGCGCGCATCGTCGGCGGTGCGCTGCTGGGGACCAACATCGGCACGGATTGCCGGGGTGCGCCTGTACTGGCCGGGCAAACCCCGCTGGCGACGTGCGCGGACCTCGCCGCCGCCATCGACGGACTGCCGACACCCGGCACCACGGTGCGCGTGACCGCCGTGACCTTCACCGCCGATGGCCGCTTGGTCATTTCGATGTCGGATGGCACGCACGTCGAAACGCCGACGCCTGCATCGCTGACCACGGACCAGGTGGCGGCGGTGTTTCGCACCTGTGCGGGTCAACCGCACGCGCCGGGGAACCGCATTCCGACCTGTACGGAGATGCAGGACGCGATCGACACTGCGACGACCGGGGCGCGCATCGGCATCACGGGCGCCAATCCGCCCGCGACCAGCGAGAACGACACCCTGCCGACGACACTCTACGGCGGGCGCGATGGCCTGCTGGGCCGTCCCATCGGCTGGGTCAACATCGGCGGCTATGTGCTGCCCTACTACGCCTTCGTCGATTGCGGCGGCAACGCGAATGCGACCGCGAGCGTCGCGAGCAGCACGACCACGACGACGCGCCGCCGCCGTGCGCGAGCGGAGACATCGCCATGAGTACGCAACGTCCCCTCAAATACGACGCAGGCGCACACCGCCCGTTCGCCGCAGGCGACATGGTGCCCGTGGACACGGTGCCGGGCGGTGGATTCGCCGCCGTGTTCGTGACCTGCGCCGGTTCGGCTCACGTTCCGGGCGCGGCGATTCCGTTATGCGCCGAAATGCGCGTCGCGATCGAACAGGCATTCGTGCAGGCGCTGGCCCGGCTCATCGCCGGGACCGGGATCGCGATCACCCTGCGGCCAGATGGCACCTACCTGCTGACCAACACCTGTTGCGACCAGACCCGCGTCGAAGCCTGACGGAGTTCCCATGCCCGAACAACGCCCCCTGAAATACGCCCTTGGGCAGCACACGCCGTTCGCGCCCGGCGATACCCTGCCGCCGGATGTGATTCCGCCGGAATCCTTCGCCCGCGTGTTCAAGACCTGTGCCGGTGCGGATCATGCGCCCGGCAACGCGATTCCGACGTGCGCGGAGTTGGCCGAGGCCATCGAACTCGCGCAGCAAATCTTCCTGAATCGCATCGTCGCCGGCACTGGCATCGCGATCACGGTCGGGCCGGGCGGCACACGGATCATCACCAATACCTGTTGCGACTCGCAGCACACGCTGGTCGGCATCGTGCCGCTGGCGACGCCGATCGTTGAAGGGCAGGCCGCATGCTGGCGGATCGAAGTGACGCCCGCCGTCGCCGGCCGCGATCTGCCGCTGACCTTGAGTCTGTTCGGCTCGGAACAGGTGCTGCGCGGCTATCCCGCGCCGGTCGGCGTCGTCATTCCGGTTGGGCAGACGGCGGTGGAGGTGTGCGTGGCGACGCTCGACGACAGCGCCGTTCTGGGCGCGCGCGAACTGTGTCTGCAAGTGGCGTCGCCGCGGTTGTCGCCAGTTGGCAGCGCCTGCATCGCGATCCTCGACAACGACGAGGCACCGCCCTCGACCCACACGATCACGGCGGTCAACGTCTCGCCCGGTTATACGGTGCCGGAAGGCACCCACGTCTGTTGGGAGATCGTGCTGGATGCGCCGGTTACGGGCGCGGCGGTGACGATTCCGGTGTCGCTGTCGGGCGATGAGCAGGCGATCCACGGTTACGCCATCGCCTCGCCGCTGACCATCCCCGTCGGCCAGTCGCGCGCCAGCGTGTGCGTGCAGACGACCGACGACGCGATCGACGAGCCGGATCGCGAACTGGGGCTCGACATCGGCACCACGCCGCGCATTCCGACCTTTCCGGGCGGGCGTGTGCCGGTGACGATCACCGACAATGACGTGACGCTCGCGCTCATCGACATCACCAGCGACCACCCCGGCGCGGTGTCGCCCGGCGAGACGGTGTGCTGGACGGTCTACCTCAATGGCCCCGCGCCCGTTGGCGGCTTCCCCTTCGTCGTGACCGTGAGCGGCAGCGTCGTCGATGGCGGTCAGGTCTGCGCCAGCTACGACAGCACGGCCAGCGGGCCGGTGCTCACCACGCTCTCCGGCCAGATCGTCGCGGGCGCGACAACAGCGACGGTCTGCACCCTCCTGCCGTCCACGCCTGGACTTCCGGCCGGGGCGCTGGCCCGCGATGCCGGGCAGTGCTTCGCGCTGGACTGCACACCGCCGAACGCCAACGTCTACACCGCCGATCTGACGATCGCGCCCAATGGCGCCATCGGCGGCGCGGCGGCGGGCGATGGCGGCAACTGGATCGGCAGCAGCGGCGTCAATCCGGCCGACTACGAGGCGCGCGTCAGCGGTGGCTTGTCGGACGGTCCCGATGGGCTGGAGGTGTGGGTGTCGCTGGGTGCGGCGCGCGCCTGGACGCGAACGCTGGGCTGCGGCACCAGCGCGACGATCGGCGGTCGCGTGCAGATCCGTCGTATCAGCGACCAGCAACTCGTCGTCGACGAGCCCTACGGCGGTTATCAGGTCTACACGGGCGTCAACGCGGTCTGTCCGTAATCCATCGAGGCGAACACTATGGCGAATATCGTGTGCAATCCCGTGGTCGCGAATACGACCACGGCGTTTCCGTTCGAGAACGTGGAAGGCTGTTACGTCATGCCCAGCGGCCCGACTGGTGCCACGGTGCAATATTCCCTGCAGTTCGCTCAGGATGGACGAGTCACGGAGTCTTCCAACCTTGCGCCCTCGACGCCCGGCAATCGCGGGCGCTGGCTCGCCACGGGCGATGCGGCATCGAACTACGAACTGCGTGTCGCGAGCGGTGCCGCCCCCGATGGCGTCGCTGTCGGTGCATGGCTGCCACTGGCCGCCGGGCGCCTGCTGGGATGGTCGTACACGCTCTCCGGCGCCTCCGGTGGCCGGTTCATCTCCGCGACGCTGGAATTGCGCCGCGTGAGCGATGGTGTCGTGATCGACACCGCGAACGTGGATAACGTGCAACTCGGCGTCAACGTCGAGTGCGTGTGAGGCCGGCATGACCAGTGTATTCGACACGCCGGGCTGCGCGCCCGGCATCCTGGGCTATGCGGGACAGGCGAACGGCCGCCGCGACGACGTGTACCTCTCGCCGCTGAGCGATTCGGTCGAATCGCCGGAGTTCGAGGTGATTGCGCCTGCGACTGTCGTGTCCGGGTTTGATCTAAAACCGGGCCAGCGCGTGCGCGTGGAGATGGTCACAGGTTTTCGGGACACCACGCTGTATGCGCCCGCGATCCACCACGGCCAACCGCTGCAACTCGATCCGACCAACACCCAACTCGCCGTCGTCCTGCCCGGCCGCTATCGGCTCGTCGCCGAAGGCGTCGCGCCGGGCATCGACATGCCGACCGTGATCGTCCTGCGCCGCAACGGCGTGACGCAGGCGCTCGCATGAGCCGCGACCCGCAGCGCGAACTGGCGCGCGTGCGCGATGCCGTGCGTTCGCTGTCCGCGAACGCGACTGCGTGGCGCGTGTTCGTCGGCTACCTCGCGCAACTCGACCAGGACGCCGCCGAGCGGCTCGTCGGCATGGACGACACGCACGACATGCTGCGCCAACAGGGCGCGGCGCGCGCCATTCGACAGATTTACGTGCTGGCGGCCTCCGCCGACAGCGCCCCCCACACCGCCGCAGCGGCGTCGCACGACCCGTTGCTGTAGTGCCACCCCGGCGCAAGCCGGCTATCTCGTCCTCCCAGGAATACCGACGACGCCCGTCGCGCGTCGCACCGGAATACCGATGCCACCGGCTGGCCAGCCGTGTGTCACGGCTCCGGCGCGAAGCCGCGCGGCTCCGTCGCGGCTCCGATCCCGAGGTTCCCATGTCCGATTTTTTCTCGCTTGAACAACTGCAACAGCAGGCCGACGCCGCGCCGGGTGCGACACGCACGCCGCCGACGCCGGCCCCCGAAACGCCGACCGCGCCCGCCGCACCCGTCGCGACACCGGCCCCGCCGGCCGCGCCCGAGGCGCAGTACGTCAACCTCGATTCCTGGCGACCCGACCCGGACCCGTCCGGCCCGGATACCGCCGCATCGAGCGCCGACGACGCGAAGTGGGAAGCCCGCTATCACGCCCTGAAGGGCAAATACGACGCCGAAGTCCCGCGCCTGTCCGAAGAAGTCCGCACCCTCAAGGCGCGGAGCGGGCAGGGTGACGGACTGGACACGAGCACCGAACTGCAATTACTGCGCGATCTCACGCAGCGACAGGCGCAGGAACTCGACGCGCTGAAGCTCAAAACCCCGACCGATCCCGCGCGCGCGCCTGCGGCGGGTGATGGTCTGGGCGACTTAAGCGACGACGACCTCGCGTTCGAGTTCGGCGAGAACGGCGCCAAGGCGATTCGCGCGCTCTTGACTAAGGTCGATGGCTTGCAACAGCAAGTCACCGAACAGGTCAAACCGCTCGAAACTCGCCTGACGCAGAGCGAAGCCCAAGGCTTCCGCGAACGCCTCGCGCAGCGCCTCGGCACCTCGCAATCGGTGTTTCAGGACAGCGAGTGGGCGAGCTTCGTGTTCCAGCCGATGCCCTTCGGCGGCGGCAAGACCTTCAATCAGGCGCTGCAAGAGGCGGACGCCCGCCGCGACATCGACGGCATCGTCGAAATCGTGCAGGCGTTCCAGCAGCGCAAGACAACCCCCCACGATCGCACCGCGCCGCCTTCGGCGCTGGACGCGCTCGCCGTGCCCGACCGCATCCACGCGGGCGGCGCACCGGCTGCCGGACAGCGGTTCCGCTCGGGCGACATGGAATCGATGATGGGGCTGTGGCAACGCGGGCAAAAGACGTTTCAGGAGCTTCAGCAGTTCGAGCGCGCTTTCCAGCAGGCGCTGCGCGAGGGGCGCGTCGATCCGTAATCGACGACTGAAGCACGCGCGCAACGCGCGTGATTGAACAGCAATGCCCCCTCGCTTGAGGGCCGTGGACAGCGCATCCCCAACGCTGACTCACGGAGATTCGTTCCATGACCATCCCCGCCGCGACCGGCTACCCGCAATACAGCGGGTCGCTGATCCAGCCGCACTTCTATCCGCGCTTCCTCATGCGTTCGTATGCCGAAACGCTGATGAAGGACATCACCTCCACCACCTACACCGGCCAACTGCGCCAGTTCGGCGACCAGATCACCTTCCAGCGCGAGCCGGTCGCGCGCATCCACCGCTACCAGAAGAACATCCGCCTCCAGACCGACACCCCGGAGATCGAAACCACCACGCTCACGGTGGACGAGGGGTTCTACTGGAACTACAAGCTCGATCGCGTCGATGTGAAGCAGATCCGCAACGCGGACGAACTGCAAAACGTCCTCATTACCTCGGGTGGCCGGTCGGTCGGCTACGCGCAGGAAAAGTCGATCCTCGCCAAGATGATCCGCGATGCCGCGCCGTACAACAAAGGCATCAACGCCGGCCTCAACAGCCGCAACGTCAATCTCGGCGCGGTCGGCAATCCCCTCCAGATCACTGGCGGCAACCTGCTGGAGTTCTTCGCCCGCTGTAACCAGGTCATGTGCGAAAGCAACGTCTGGGAAGCGGGCGAGATGTTCATGATCCTGCCCCCGGCCGCGACCGCGCCGTTGTTCACCTCGCCGCTGTCCAATGCCTTCGTCACCGGCCTGCCGCGCAGCTTCCTCGTCGATGCCAGCGGCAAGCCCATGCGCAACCTCGATCCGGCCGGCTTCCGCCTGCTCGGCTCGAACTTCGTCCCGACCGTCTACGACACCACCGCCAACGCGCAGTGCAGTTTCGTGATCTTCGGCCGACGCATGGCGACCGGCTACGTGCAGCAGCTTTCGGATGCGGATGTCATCAAATCCGAACACTTCTTCGGCAGCTACTTCCGTGGCCTCTCGATCTTCGGCCACAAGCCGCTGTTCCCCGAACAGCTCGGCGTCGCTTACGTGCGCTTCAACTGAACACGCCCAACTGACCGCCAGGAGAATTTCATGGCTTTTCACCACCTGTACCACGGCGGCGGCAAGACCCCGTTCGATGCGCTGTTCGGCCAGAACGCCGCCGGCTGGATCGACGATGGCTGCACCGCCTGTCCGACGCCGGCCGATCTGGCCGGCGCCCTCACCACCGAACTGCTCGATCGCGTGAATACCGAAGCGGCGGGGCACAAGGTCCACGTCGCCTACGGGCTGTCGCGTTCGCTGGACTTCTATCCGGGGCTCGTCGATACCGGCTACACGATGCGCGGCGATTGCGTCGTGCCCAATGGCGACGAAGGGCGCTTGCAGCCGGGCTTGCAACAGTACCTCGTGTGCCACGACATCGCGGCGGAGGACGTGATCTATCCCATCGTCATTCCGCCGGGGTGTTTCCTGCACGGGGTCTACTGGAAAGTCGAATCGGTCGAAGCCGGCGTCACGCTCGATCTATCCTCGGTGCGCGGCGCGTTCAACGCCGCGATCGACGGCGCGGTCCTGGGCAGCGGTTACGTCCTGGTCAATGCGTGGCAGCCGCTGGCCGATGCAGTGACGCTTTCCGTCGCCGGCTGGCCGGCGACCGGGGCCACGAAACTGCGGCTCACGGTCTCGGCGGTGATCTTCCACCCCGATACCGGCAACTGACCGCCGCGCTGCACGCGCCGCGTCGTCCCCACAGCCCCGCTTCGGCGGGGCTTTTTCATGCCCGAGGAATCGCATGCAACCCTTGTCCCTGCCACAAACGACCCAGCCGCATACGTCGCTGGACATCCACCGCAACATCGAACCGACCGGCGAGAAGATGCAGGTCTTGCAGGACGAACACGGCCACCTGTATCCACGCGACGACGAGTTCGAGCTGTTGCCGGGCCTCACGCCCGGCTATACCACCAACGGCCGCGACTTCGAGCAGGCTGGCGAAACGATCCGCAAGGTCGGCTCCATCCTCACCGTGCCGACCATCGAAACCGACATCCACGGCAATCCGCTCGACATGGCGACGGCGGGATTGGAGGGCGGTTTCGAGGACGCGCATAACCGGGCAGGCGAGAAAAAGCGCAAGGCGGTCAAGCAGCGTAATCAGCGCATCGACGATGGCGCCAGCGGAGCGGCGCTGTAATGGCCGAGTTTGCGGCGTCGCTGATCGGCGAAGTCGCGCGTCTGCTCAACGATGCCGAACCGGGCTTCGAGCACATCCGCTGGACCCGCGCCGATCTGCTGGACTACCTCAACGACGCACAGCGACAGGTCTATCTGTACCGGCCGGAGTTGTACGCGCAGACGGACGTATTCGCCCTGGTGCCGGGCGCGCGACAGGGACCGCTGCCGGAGGGCTGCCAGTTGCAGAAGATCATCGGTTCGGCCGGCGACGCCGGTCGCGCGCGCAAGGTCGATGACGGTCTGTTGCAGGCATTCGCCGACACCGGCTGCGCGCCGGTCAGCGTCTGCGGCGACTACCGCGTGCGCGGCTACAGCTTCACGCCGCAAGACCCGCGCGCATTCTTCGTCGATCCACCCGTGCCCGACGACGGGCAGCCGTACACCGTCGCGTTGGTGTGCCAGCAGTCCCCCGAGGCGATCACGCTTGCGCAGCTCGACGATGCCGATCCGCGCAATGATCGACTGGTCACGCCTGCGCGCATGCGCAACGCGCTGATCGAGTGGATGCTGTACCGCGCCTACAGCGTCGATATGGAATCGGCGCAGTCCTTCGCCAAGCAGGAAGCGCATCGCCAGCACTTCTACGCCATGCTCGGCGTGTCCGAGGCGAAGGAACGACTCGTCGCCGTCTCGCAGGCCGGGCGCGCGCCGGAAGGGGCGCAGCCGTGACCTGTGGGCCGGGCTTCACCGACTTCACGCCGTTCCTGGCGCGCATTGTGGCCGCCGCACCGGGTCTGCCGGATGTCGCGGCGCACAGCTATCTGCGCGATGCGGCGATCCGGTTCTGTGAAGCCAGCGGCTGGCTGGAGCGCGAGGCGCGGCTGTCGATGGCCTGCGGCGTGCGCGATTACCCGGTGGTGCCGGCCGACTGCGAACGGGTGGTGCGCGTCGTCGCGGTGGCGATCGACTGTGGCACGCCCGAGGGCCGCTGGGCGGATGACGGGATGCTCGACCCGCGCCGTGATGTGATCGAGACGGGCTGCGGGTTCCGGGTGGAAGCGTTGGAGACGCCGGACGTGTCGGTCTGGATCGATCGTGAGGGCGACGCCTGCGACCGACTGCGCGTGCGCTACGTGGCCGCGCCCCGTCATGATGCCTGCCGGCTGGATGCGCGGCTCGCCGAAGAATGGGGGCGCGCGCTTGTGGAGGGTGCGCTCGCGGATGTGCTGTTGCTGCCGGGACACCCCTTCAGCGCTCCGCGTCTGGCGGTCGTGTACGGCCAACGCTTCGACGCTGCCATCCTGCGCGCCCGCACCCGCCGCCTGCGCGGTCGTACGGGCGGCGCGCGGACGATGGTGCCCGAACGCGGTGATTTTGCGGTGTAGGAGAACAGCATGGCGCGTCCGCTGATCGTCGAGCCGAACACCGAACGTCTGCAGGTCGTGCTGATGCGCGACTGCGCGACCGTCGATGCGACGAACGTGACCTTGACTGTCACCCGCAAAGGCGAAACCGCGCGCTGGCCCGTGCTGGACTGCGTGGACGCCTGCATGCCGCCGTACCCGCGCGCGCACGACGTGGCGGAAGGCCGCTGGGGCGGGTGCGGTGGCTGCGGCGAATCCAATTGCGGCGAATGCGGCAAGCGGTCGCCGACGCTGGCGCCGTGTCACCCTTGCGAGGGGGCGTGGCCGGTTGTCGTGCCGTCGCCCTCGAAGACCTATACCGCGGAATCGGTCGAACGTGGCGTCGCGACCTTCGCCATCGACCACGATCTGACCGAGGCGCCGGAAGGCTGGTATCTCGGGCGCGTGGCCGTGGAGGGGTGCGAAATTACTGTTTTGACGATATGGGTACGCGGTAGTGCAACGATTGCGCGAAGTGTTTGACCTTCGATTCGTTGTCGACACCCTCGATTCAGGCAATGAAGACACCGTTGCATTAAAAGTGCAGGCGGCGATTCAGCGATCAATCGCCATCTTCGATCGATCGAATCGGGCTACCGTAATAGTCGCGAATCAACTCGTCGCGGGAGGCGCGGATGCCAATAAATTCGGCATCGTCGCTTGCGCCGGGTGGCAGAAAGCAGATGATGGCACCGCCGTTCATCTTCTTCTCGTACAGCTCCAGCGTAATGAGGAACGCACGCAGGGCGAATCGTGGCAAGCCTCGAATCGTCCATTCTTGAGGATTGAGGTCGGCCTCTCGAAAAATGCGCTCGGCGTGTGGTCGAGAGAAAGTGAGAGGGATCAGACGTTCGTTAGAGTCTGGAAGGAGGGTGCCGTAATGCGAACCCGTCAGTTTCCCGTCCCGAAGTTCCATGATGATCCAGAACGGCTCGCCGACGTAACTCTCGTCGGGTAGTGCCACGGTGCGCAGTCGATCCGCCAAGAGCTGATTGATCGCAGGCAAGTCATCGAAACGCAGTGGCAAGATGTCGTGATATTTTGCGAACCCCTCAGCGCCACTTTGGTAGCCATTACGCGAAACGATGACGCCCGTGATGTTGCCGATGTCGCGGAGCTTGGATTCAAATTCTTGGATTTGGCCTTTGGAGACAGGGTTGGTCCAGTCCTTGCACTCAATCGCCACGCGATGCCGGATACCGGCCTTTGTGAACTCGTAGTACACGTCGATTTCGTGTTGTTCACCCGATTTTCCCGTCATGAACATCGGGTTGCTCACCGCGACGCCTTCATCTCGCATGTTCAGAAGAAAGGCGTACACGCGCCGAACATCTTTTTCGAGGGATGCGCCGGGCTTCATGCGTGCGTCTTCTTCATGGATCAATTCCGCTTTCGTGGATAGCTGTATTCGAGACTCTCCATCTGCCAATGACTTCCATCCGTTTCCTTGGGTTCGCCGGCATGCGTCCTCGCGCGAATCGCGCGCTACTCGCCGGCAACGAAGCGATCAGGGCCGAAAACGTCAATCTCTGGCATGGAACGATCGAAGCATATCGCACGCCGCTGCCGGTCGATCCGCGTGGAGCGCCGCACCGCACGATTTTCCAGACAAAAGCCGGCTGGATCGTCTTGTCCGGCGTCGATGATCTTGTCTCCGGTCTGCCCGGTTGTCCGCGCGTGCTAGCGGTCGGCGAGGATCTGCGTGTCCCGGTCTGGGCCGATGCGGCGGATGCCGTGGCCGGGCGCTGGTGGCGACTGGGTTTGCCCGTGCCGACGCCGCCGATCGCCACCCCCAGCGCGCCGCCGAGCTGGGCCGGGCCGAACGACCAGCGCAGCGAGTACCGGGCCTACGTGATGACGTATGTGGATCGGTTCGGAAACGAAGGGCCGCCGTCGCTGCCGAGTGCGCGGTTCGGAACCGACGATGGCGCCGCCGTTCGGGTGCAGTGGGACAGCGCGCCCGTGGGCGGTTGGGACGTGCAGGCGGTGCGGCTGTACCGGCTGACCGCGAGCGATGCTGGGGCCGAGCAGATCAGCTTGCCGCGCATGGAGGCGTTTCATCTGGTTGGCGAATTCCCAGTGGCGGTTGGCGGCGTCAACGACGCCCTGCCGAATCTCGACCTGGGCGAGCCGCTGACCACCATGCGCTTCGCCCCGCCGCCGGAAGGACTGACCCATCTGGTCGCCGAGCCGAACGGCACGCAATTGGCCGGGGCTGTGGGCCGCGACCTCTGGGTCTGCGAGCCGCACGAGTTCCATGCGTGGCCGGATGCCTACCGCCTGCACCTCGACGACACCATCGTCGCGCTGGCCTGGACCGACAGCGGCCTGTACGTGGCCACGGACGGGCACCCGTACTGGATCGCGCCGCAGGCGGACGAGTGGGGCAGGCGCGAGGTGTTTCGCATGCCCGAACCCATGCCCTGCGTGGCCCGCCGGTCGATGACGGCGACGCCCAGCGGTGGCGCGCTCTACGCCGGCCGCGACGGGCTGGTCTTGCTGTACGGCCGGCAGTGCCAGCGCGTCAGTCAGCCGTATTGGGGCGAGGACGATTTCGCGGCCCTGCGACCGGAGACGATGCTCGCCACCATCCATGACGGCTTGTGGTTCGGGTTCACCGCGAACAGCGGCTGGATGCTCGATCTGACCGATCCGGCCTATCCCGGCCGCCAGTTGGGGCTGATCGCCCTGTCGCTGCTTCCGACCGCGCTGCACCGCAGTCGCAACGATGCGCTGTTCCTGGCGCTGCCGACAGGCATTGGTCAGTGGAACGCCGGCCCGACCTACCTGCCGCTGCGCTACCGGACCCGCTGCACGGTCACGCCGGGGCAGATGAACTGGGCGGCAGCGAAGGTGGTCTGGGACGCGCATCCGTTCCGGGGCGACTGGGGCGACGCCGCACCCGCGACCACATTCCGGCTGTGGACCGACGACCGGCTGCGGTTTGAGCGCGAACTCCGGCACTCCAATCCGTTCCGCCTGCCGCACCTGAGCCGGCATCTGGGGTTCGAGATCGAGATACAACGGCCGGAATCCCCGGACAGGGGCGCGCTGCGGGAAATCCACATCGCCGGCAGCATCGCCGAATTGGCGGAGGGGTAGGGGAATTCTGATAAGGCAGTCGAGCTTCTAGCGCGTCTGAACGGACATCGCCTTCAAGTGTGCATAGGGAACGTCGCGGATCAAATCGACATCGAGCCAATCCCCGCGCGGCCATTCCGGCATCTTGTCGTGTGGAAGCACAATCTCTGGTTCCAATGCGCTGCCTTTACAAACGATATCGGCCAGATAGCCTTCGGTGCGATGCCGAAGCAACTCGAATTCGGTACACGGAAAACGCCGCATTTGTGGTGGCTGTAAATCGCCCTCATCGCCTTCGATTGGCAAGAACTCGTAAAGCGCCTGCCCGGTGAGGTACAGCACATCGCCGTTGGTCAGTTCCAGAAAGTAGTGCAGACCTTCGTCGTCGTATGGATCGACCTCAAACGCGCGCACGGCCGAGAAAGATTCGCGGATCAGAATTCCATCACGTTCGAGAGCTTCGAGATGTTCACTCCTGTTCAGGCCGAAGAGTGACGGTCGCGACCCGCGAGGATTGAACAGGAACATCGCAACAACGATGGCGAGCATGAACGCAGGAAGCACGAGCCAAATGCCCCAGATGGGCAGATCGCCTCCATCCCCGGAAAGCCAGCCGACCACGGTGATCGGTGCCGCGAAGACGAAAACGGCTGCGGAGGCCACGCGCACGAAAGACAGACATCCGCGCAGCCCAGCAGAATCATCGCCTCTTCCCATGTGCGCCTCCGTGTTCGACTCCCGGATGCTACCGCCTGGGCACCAGCCCCGGAAGTGGGCGTGCCGCATCCTTTCGTCGATTCAAATCAGACCCCCGCCCGGAAGCGGGCGGGCCATTTCGTTGATTGGAGAAAATATGAAGTTCAATCGATACAAAGAACTATTGATGGGGATGGCGCGAACGTTGCTCAATCGTCTCCGTAGTCGATCGATGATCTCGCCGAAGCAGAGGATTTGATTCCTGCATGGTTTGTTCCGCGAATGATGCGCGAGACATGGGCATTCGGCTTGTTGATGGCATCGGGGCAAGTGCTGGCTGTCGAAGGTATCCGTCGAATAGCGATTGCCGCTGATGGAAGCCTGTGGATCGATGTCGTGTTGTGTATCCATCGACCTTACTGTGACCGATTCGGCGGTGTCGAAGTGACGCTTTCGCCGACGAGTCGGGCGGAAGCGTCGATCAATCTCATGCACATCGTCGCGGCCGTGGAATTGGCTGACACATAAGCGACGCTGCTACGCGACATCCACCGCGCCACTTTTCTGGTTTGCACCCGCCATCGCGGGTGTTTTCGTTTCTGGAGGTTCCATGCAGATCAAACGCAACAACGACATTCCCCTGAGCATGGCCGATGCGCTGGTCGATCTGGTGCGCCGCTACGTGGTCGCGCTCGATCCTGAGGCGACGCCGCACGAGGCCGGCATCGTGCGCGCGCTGGTGCCGGTGCTGGCCGGCGCAGGCGGGATTTCGATGTACGTCGGCGCCGCGATCAATGAGGCGGGACTCCCGGTCGGCGTGCTGATGGGGTACAACGCGATGGCGCCGCTCGACGGCGAGATTCAGGCGCACGCGCCGCTGCTGATGGTCGATGTGTCGGGCGAGGGCGTCACAGCGACGACCGCAACCGAACTCGTCGCCGATTTCGAGACCTGGGCGAAGGAGCGGCAGGCGACGCAGTTGCGCGTGGAACTCGCGCCGACGTGCGGCATGCCGATGCTCGCCGGCTTCCGGCCGTCCACCACGGCCTATAGCAAGAAGATCGGCTGATGGCGACCGCCGTTCTCGTCACCAACTGGGGTGGCGCGTCGTTCATGGACGCGGCGTATATGTCGATGCTCCAGCATCGCAACCTCGTCCAGAACGACAACACCTCCGCCGTCAACGCCTGGATCAACGCCGAGTCGCAGCAGCGCCAGGACATCAATCAGCAGATCCGCCAAGTCATCTACAACCCGACCTTGCCGACCATGCTGCCGGGCACGGTGTCGTGGGGCACGATCCTCGCGGGTGCGGGCATCGGCGGCTTGCTCGGCTGGATGCTCAATGACGACGACTACGCCGGTTTCGGGCAGACCCTGCCGCGCTTCAACTGCGCGACCGGCAATGTCGAAGTCGTGCCCGGCGACCCGGACGGCAACAGCCAGGTGACGAGTACGATCGTCGGCGCGGGCCTCGGTGCGTTGCTCGCCTATCTGGCGCAGCCGACCCTGCACGTCACGCCCAACCCGGCCGCCGGCCGCGACCGCTACCTCGCGGAACTGGCCTACAAGCAACAACTCGATAGCGTCGGCGTGAAGGCCATCGGCCAAGTCGCGATCCAGATCGCGATCGACAACTACATCGCCAGCAAACAACGCGATCTCGTGCGCTCCATCGCCAACGATCAGGCCGCGCTCGCCAATCGCCAGCTCGTGATGGCGGAGAAGGAGTATTGCCGCTACACGACGATCTTCGCGCCGGTCGAAGACGCGACGATGGCCCAGGTCGCCGCCGATCCGCGCTACGTGCCACAGTATGAATTGCACATGGGCCGCGCGCGCAACGATGCCGCGCGCGCCTTCGGCAAAGCGATCACCGGCCTCAATCGCAGGCTCTCGCGCTACTGTGCCGGGGCGAACGCCAATCTGCTGCGCGAGATTCACTCCGAATGGGCGCGCACCGAAGTCGATGCCGTGAATCACGCCTGGCGCTATGAGGAATTGCAGGCATGGCGACGTGACGACGTGCAGTTCAACCGCAAGTTGCAGATGTTCAACATCGGCCGCAGCCTGCACGCCAGCGCGACGGGCGACATGCGCGCGGCGACGGCGGCGATCGGCGGCGCGAACGAGGCATTGCTCGGCGGCATGAGCGGTTACTACGGCGCGTTGCAGGCGAGTTTCGGGCGCTTCTCCGGCTATCTGATGCAGCAGTCGCGCGCGAACAGCCTGCAATCGTTCGGCATGGGCGCGGCGAGCCTCGCGCGCGGCCTGCCGGGACTCTCCGGCGACTTCGACGCCGGTTTCGACGGCCACTCGGCCGGCGACGACGCCCTGCTCAACCTGCGCGACGCCCGCGGCCTCGCCGCGCGCATGGCCCCTTTCGCGTAACGCTCTTTTCGGAACTGCGCCCATGCCGACTTACGATCCGCTCGCGATCCTCGATCGCGCCAGCGCCAGTTCGGCGCAGTGGTTACAACAGCTCGACGAGGCGGCTGCGCGGCAGGCGGATGCCCGGCAACGTGCGTTCACCTTCGGTCTGGCGAACGATCTGGCCTTCAACACGCATCAAACCTCGCTCGGCAAGATCAATGCCGGCAACGTCTACGGCGCGCGCCGGGCGGAAGCGGACACCCGGCTGTTGCCGGCCTACGAGACACGGCAAGGTGCGTTGTGGCGACTGGACACCGATCAGGCGCAGATGCAGGGCCGGCTGTTGCCGGCGCAGGAAGCGATGCAAGGGTCGGCGTATCGCCTGGGCCACGAACAGAACCGACTCGCGCTCGACACGCTGGGGCGTGCCTGGACGCCCGACAATCAGCGCGCCCGTCACGTCGCCGAAGACATGCGCTACCAGAACCCGGTCGCCGACGCAGCGGCGCGGGATGCCGCTGGATCGCGGGTCGATCCACTGCAATCGGCCCAAGCGGCACAGCGCGCGGCGGAGGCGTGGCCGGGCGCGCAGGGCGTCGCCGGCCAGTACGGCGCACCCTACGCCAGCGGCCTGTATGCGAATGCCAGTTCCGCGCTGCTCGCCGGCAACGTGGACACGGCCAATGCGCTGTTGCGCTCCGCTGGGCTGGGACAGGTCGCCAAGGATACGGCGGGACAGATCACCTACACCGACGCGCAGGGCCATGCCTATCCGACGATGCCGGCGGCCTCGGCCGCCGCGTTGCTGCAAACCCTGACCGCGCAGTCGCCGACTGCGTGGCAGCACTACACCGACGCCGCCACGCGCGGCAGCACCACCCTGACGCCCGCGCAGGAGAGCCAGAAAACCGTGCTCGAACACCGGATTCAGACGCTGGACAAGGCGCTGGTGAATGCGCTGGACGACACCGAACGCGCGTCCCTGCAACAGCAGCGCGACGAGGCGACGCGCGCGCTGAGTGCATTGTTCGGCGGCGGGGCGACGCCACCGGCGGCAGCGTTCGATGCGCTGGGCTTCGGCATGCGTGCCGATGCGTCCACGGCGGCGTCGGCCGTGCCGGTGGCTTCGACGCCTGTCCGCTCGCGCGCGCCGGCCCCACCGCCTGCGGAGTCGAGCGCCGCTGGCGCCGACATCGAGATCGACGGGGCGACCGGCACGATCCGTCGTCCGCGCCAGCAACCGCGCACGGCCGATGCCCTGGACACTTATCGCGACGCGGCGCAGCGGTGGCGCGATGCGGAGCGCAAGCGCAAGGAAGCACAGGATTCGCAGGCACGCTATGAGCGCACCGGCCGGGGCGTCGATCGACGTATCGCGGTCGAACGCTACGCGCAGGCGGAGGCGCAGGCGCGGCGTGCCTTGCTCGATGCACGCACCGTCTACCAGCGCGCCCGGCAGGAGGACGACACCGAACGTGAGCAGCGCACGGCACGGCCGATCGCACCGCAGACCACGACCGACTACGGGATCACCCTCCCGTCGTATGGCGCCGAACCGTACCAGGGGCCATACCGGCCATGACCGACGCCGCCTACGATGCGTTCCGCAATCGCCTGGAGTCTGGCGGCGACGACAACGCCTATAACCCCCGCTCCGGCGCGCTCGGCAAGCATCAGTTTCTGGCTTCGACCTGGCTTGGACTCGTGCATCGTCATCAGCCGGCGTGGGCGCACGGGCTGACGACCGCGCAGATCCTCGACAAACGCCGCGAGGGTGCGCTGTCCGATCAGATGGTGGCACTGTACGACCAGGACAGCGCGCAGCAGTTGGCGCGCGCCGGTTATGCCGCGACGCCAGGCAATCTGTATCTGGCGCATCACTTCGGCGCGGCCGGCGCACGCAAGATTCTGGGCGCGACCGACGACACACCGATGCAGTCGTTGGTGACGCGCGCGGCGTACCGTGCCAACCCCCATCTGCACGGCAAGACCAAGGCCCAGGTGCTGGCCGACTTCGCCCGACGCGGCGGTGGTGCGGCAGCGCCCGCATCGGCGGCCTTGCCCGCGCAACGGGCGGCCTATGCTCCCTTCGCGCCTGCGGCGCAGGCGACGCCATCCGTCGTCGTGCCGCCCCCGGTCTGGCGTCCTGCCGCCGCGCC
This sequence comes from Pseudomonadota bacterium, assembly GCA_049324395.1. GTDB lineage: Bacteria > Pseudomonadota > Gammaproteobacteria > Xanthomonadales > Xanthomonadaceae > Lysobacter_I. The sequence continues at coordinate 91,465 of JBMOOY010000029.1, read as the reverse complement.
CGCGCCATCGTTCGCGCCGCCCTCGGCGGCCTACACCCTGCCGGGTCCGGCACCGACGCCGGCTGTGCCCACGTCCGCACCCGACGCGGTGCCCTTCGATCCGACCGCGCCGATACCGACGACGCACGATGCCGGGAACGACCCGACGCCCCTCGACACCCTGCTCAGGATGCTGCGCTAATGGCGACCGATCCCTACAACCCGCTTGCGCCGCGCGCCTGGAATCCGGCGGTGCCCGACTGGATGAACATCGCCTACGGCGCGAACCGGCCGCAGGCGCCGACGTTCACCCCCGAGGTGATCGACCAGTATCACTGGGGCAAGGTGCGGGCGCGTACCGGCTACGACACCGCGCCACCGGAACGGCAGCGCGCGATCCGCAACGAGTACGCGACGCGCGCACTGCCGGAGGTGGCGCGCTTGACGGGGGCCGATCTGGCGCAGATGGAAGCGGCCTTCCGTGCGAGCAATCCCGACACCGCACCCGCGACCGCGACGGTGGGCGACGACGGCGACTTCATGCGCGGCGTGAAAAGCTACTGGCCCGGCACGAAGGCATCGGTCTATGGCTTGGGCGCGCTCGCGGCCGATCTGGTCGGTGCCGACGACACGGCGCAAGACTGGGCGCAGCGTGCGCAGGCGTTGCATCAGGAGATGGGCGCAAGTGCCCGATCCACCGACAGCCTGAGCGGCGCATGGGGCAGTGGCGACGGCGTGCTGGGCACGACCGGCAATCTGTTGGACTGGGCGCAGTACAACGTCGGCCAGATGCTGCCCAGCGTCGTCGAGTCGCTGGTGACGGCGGCGGCCGGCGCGGCGGCGGGTTCGGAGGTGCCGGTCCTCGGCAACATCACGGGCGCGATTGCGGGCCTGCTCGGCAAGACGGCGATCAAGAAGGAACTGCGCGAACGCACGGCGGCGCTGGTCGCCGAACACGCGGCGAAGCGGATCGCCGCTGGCACGGCCGAAGCGGTCGCCAAGCGCGAAGCGGCGGACCTGGGGCAGCAATTCCTGACGCGCACCCTGCAACGCGAAATCGGCAGTCTCGGCGCGCTGGCGACCAGCGCAACCGCGCGCGGTTTGGGCGATACCTACAACGCCGCCTACACGCAGGCGCAGGAGACCGGCGAGGACATCGACCTGACGCGCGTGCTGGCCGGCGGCGCGGTCTATGGCGCGGCGGAAACCTTCGGCGACAAGGTGCTGGCGGACACGTTGCTCAAGGGCGTCGGCGGAAGCGGCGGCCTCGCGCGCCGGATGGCGACCGGCTTCGGCAAGAACGCGCTCACCGAAGGCACCACCGAAGCGGTGCAGCAAGCGGCGCAGCGGTTCGGCGCGGCGCAGTCGCTGACCGATGGCGAAGCGTTGACCGAGTACCTCGACAGTTTTGCGGCGGGCGCGATCGGTGGCGGGGTGTACGGGGCGGCGGGTGGTTTCGTGCCGGGTTCGGCACCGGCCTTGCCTGCGGCTGCGCCGACGTCAACGGCGCCGGCTGCTGTTCCCGCCCCGGTGCCGCCAGCCTCGGCACCGACGCCGACATCTGCGCCCGCCGTGCCCGCCGGCATCGACCCGGACACGGGCGAAGTCCAGACCCCGCCGCCCGCGCCGGAGGCGGTGATGACGGCGATCCACGGATTCCTCGACGGCTGGCAGGGCGACAAGGTGCCGACGCGCGGGGATGTGCGTCGCTTCGTCGAAACGACGTATCCGGGCTTGTCCGCAGCGCGGATGAACCCGTTGATCGATCAGGTGCGCGCGCAGCGTAAGGCGCAGGCGACGCCCGCCCGTGCGCCGGGCGCGGTCGATCCGGCCGAACAGGCGGCTCGCATGCGGATGCAGGCACAGATCGCGCAGGCGCGGCCGGTGGAGGACAGCATCGACCTCCCCAGGGTTCAGGTGGGGCCGAATCCGGATTCCTGGACGAACCAGAATGCGCAGGCGGCACGCGATCAGGCGGATCGCATGGGCATCACGGCAACGATGGAAGCCTTGTTCGCGACCGGCTTGACAGCGAAGCAAGTCAAAGTTCATCTGGCGGAGGCATTGGCCGCGATACCGAACGACGAGCGAGCATCCTTTGTCGTACAGGTGCGTGCGACGTTGGGGATTCCTTCGCGCATGACGGCGGAAGGGCAACAGGAATTTGATGCCTGGTTGGCTCAACGCAATGCGCGTACACGGACGCAGACCGCACAGGCGAGACAGGCGGCGGACGAGGTGGACGCCATCGAGGCCGAGACGGCCGCGAACGATGCCGCGCGCCTGGATACGTCGCCGTCCGCTCCCGATCGGGAGTCGCCTGCGTTGCAGTACGACACCCGCGAGGAGATGCAGGACGCCGACATCGGCACGCCGAGCGGCGGCCCGTTCACCATCGAAGACGCGGCGCGGCGCGCGGCCGGGCGCATCGATGGTGGGCGAGTGTTTGCGGTGGAGGGTGGGTTCGTGGTCCGCACGCCCCGATCGTCGCCGCAGGTCGAAGCGTCCGCACCCGCCGCAGCCGCCGACACCACCGCAGCGTCCACACCGACCGCCACGGCCGACGACGCGCTGGTCGTCATGGAAACGGTCTATGGCGACAAGGTGCGCGTGCGCCGCCGCGATCTGGACAGCGACCGGACCCTGCTCCCGCTCTATACGCGCGAGGGCAAACGCTATGCCGAACTGCCGATACGGCCGCGCAGCGTCGTCGTGCATCGCCACAACCTCGATGCGGACGGCAGCAAGCGCCGGGCGCGGGTGGCAGCGGAAGGGGGGTTGCCGTACTACGCGCGAATCAAGCGTCGAGGGAAGGTGCTGGAGGTGCCGTTCAAGACGGCGCAGCAGGCGCGCGATGCCGTCGTTCGGGATGGCGCGTCGATGGATGACTACACCCTTGTCGAGCGTGCGGGCGGCTTCATTGCGGTGCGCAAGGCGCGCGCACCGGAGGCGAACGCGGCGAAGGGGGAGGAGACCTCCGACGTGGATGCGGCGGCGCATGCGGCGGCGACCTCGCCGCAGAACGATCTGCCCGCGCCCACCGAAGCGCAGATCGAAGCGGGGAATTTCAGGATGGGGCATGTCCGTATCAACGGCATGCAGATCAGCATCGAACATCCGGCAGGCGCGAAACGCCATCCGCAGTGGGCACCGCTCGCGCACCACTACGGTTACATCAAGGGCACCGTCGGCAAGGACAAGGCGCGCATCGACGTATTCCTCACCGAGCAGGCGAAGGATACGACGCGCCCGGTCTTCGTCGTCGATCAGAACGATACGCAAGGCCGGTTCGACGAACACAAGGTCATCCTGGGCGCGGCGACGGAAGACGAGGCGCGACAGGTCTACCTGCGCAACTATCCGGCCGATTGGACCGGGCTGGGCGCGATCACCCGCATGACGCAGGCGGAGTTCAAGACCTGGGTCTTTCACCCGGAGGACAGCAAGCGCCCCGCCTACCGCGCACAGGTGGCCTCGCGCGGCTGGACGCCGGCCCGCAAGGCGCACGAAACCGTGACCGGACGGCGGGTGGCGGCGGGGAAGGTCGCAACGCAGGCGCGGGCCGAGGGCGATCCCACCGATGCGCCGACGAACAACGACGCGATCCTGATGGATTTCGTGGACACGCTGGTCGCACAGGTGCAATCCGGTCGCGCCGGCCGCGTGGAATTTCCGGCGAAATTCGAGCATGTCACCGAAGTCGAACATGCGCTGCGCGCGTTGCGCACGGCGTTCGAGCAGGCCGGCGCGACCAACAGCGGTGGCCGGTTCGGCGCCCGCTATGCGATGGGCGGTGGCATCGTGAACCTGTCGAACAGCAGCCATCGGCTGTGGGCGGATGTCCAGATCGACCCGCGCGCCTCCCAGGAGCCCCAGCCACTTCCGTCAGCCGCGCCCGACGCGCAAAATGGCAGCACATCGTCGCGCCCCCAGGAACCCGATGCGGCGGTCGCCGCGAACGAGGAGGACACCCCCGATGCAGCATCTGGTCAATCCGAACGCCTATCCGCCCGACGTGCGCGAAAAACTGCTGGCGATGTCGTCGCAGACCGCGCGGGAGATCGCGAACCGCTGGATGCTGGGCTGGCCCAAACGGGTGCAGCGGCTGATCGCGGAGAACTACTACCTGGAGGCGCTGGCGGACCAGACCGAGCAGGAAACGCAGGCGAAGATGGACACCAGCCTGAACCATCTGTCGAGTTGGGAGAAGGCGCAGGTCTGGGAGCTGTCGCTGGCGCCGCCGATCTGGGATTACGAGGAGGAGTCCGTCAACGTCGTGGACGACGAGGACGAGGACGAGTAAACGGGGAGGCCGCAGCGATCGACGATCCTGCGGCCTCTTCCGTTGAGGCCGATGCCGCAACGCCGCAGGCCGTGCCTGCGGCGTTGCCAGACGCCGTTGTCAGTCAGATCGGCGACGATGTGCCGGTCCAGGGGTTGGCGGACGATCTGGGCAAGGGCGGGCTCGCACGCAAGGCGCGGGACAATCTTGCGGCGATCCGCATCGTCCAGTTGCTGGAGGCCGAACATCGTGTGGCGACGCCGGAGGAGCGTCGGCAATTGGCACGCTATGTCGGTTGGGGCGCGCTCAAGGGCGTGTTCGATCCAGCGAATGCGCAGTGGGCGAAAATCCGCACCGAATTACAGGGCTTGCTCACGGACGCCGAGTGGCGCGCGGCACGCGCGTCCACGCTCAACGCGCACTACACCAGTAAACCCGTGATCGACGGCATGGTCGCTGGCCTTGCGCGCCTGGGCGTCACGCGCGGCCGGATTCTGGAGCCGGCCGTCGGCATCGGTCACTTCTTCGGCGGCTTGCCCGCCAGGCTGCGCCAGGCGTCCGACCTGTTCGGCATCGAACTCGATCCGCTGACCCAACGGATCGCGGCGGCGCTGTACCCGGACGCGACGATCCGGCAGAGCGGGTTTCAGGACGTGGCGATTCTGGGCGAATTCTTCGACGTGGCCATCGGCAATCCGCCGTTCGGTAGCGAACCCATCGTCGATCCCGAGCGCAGCCCGTATTCGGGTTTCAGCATCCACAACTACTTTTTCGCCAAGAGCATCGACAAGCTGCGTCCGGGCGGTGTGTTGATGATGGTCGTCTCGCGGCAATTCCTCGACGCCAAGGACAGCCGGGCACGGCAGTGGATCGCCGAGCGCGCCGATCTGATCGGCGCGGTGCGTCTGCCGCGCACCGCGTTCGCCGCGAACGCAGGCACCGAAGTCGTGACCGACATCATCGTCCTGCAAAAGCGCGCCGCCGAGACCGCGCCGCAGACGGACGAAGACATCCAGGCAGCCTTGCGCTGGGTGCAGACGGCCGAGCAGACGCTGGAGCATCCGACGACCGGCGAGTCGATGACCTTCCGTGTCAACCCCTATTTTCTCGATCACCCCGATCATGTCCTGGGGACGCCATCGGCCAGCGGTTCGATGTACCGGGCGAACGAATACACCGTCGAGCCGTCCGGCGATCTGGCGGAACAGTTGCGGGCATGGGCCGGGCGCCTGCCCGAAGGCCTCTACACACCGATCGACCGCACCGAGGCGATGACCGACACCGAAGTGCCCGAAGGTACGAAAGTCGGCGCGTACTTCGTGGCGGCCGATGGACGCATCCACGTCCGCAGCGAAGACCGCATGGGCATGGCGAAGGCGGTGCCGTGGGCAGCGCCGACTGCGACGGCCGAGGCGCGCGTGCGTGGCATGATCGAACTGCGCAACGTCTTGCGTGCGCAAATGCGTTTGGAGCGATCGGCGGATGCGACGACGACGGCGATCGAGGCCAATCGCCGCACGCTCAACGACCGCTACGACACGTTCCTCAAGCGGTACGGCCACCTCAACGCATCGCGCACCAATCGCAGTCTGTTCTTCGACGACCCGGATGCGAGCCTGCTGCTGGCGCTGGAGTTCGATTACGACGCGGGGATCAGCGAGACCGTCGCCAAGCGCGAGGGCGTGGCGCCACGCGCGCCGAAGGCGACCAAGGCCGACATCTTCCAGCGCCGCGTACTGTTCCCGCCATCGGACCATGTGACCGTGGCCAATGCCCGCGACGCGCTGGTCGCGAGTCTCAACTATCGGGGACGGCTCGACCCGGACTACATGACGGAGATTTACGGCCAGGATCGCGCCGCGATCGTCGCCGAACTCGGGGCGCTGGTGTTCGAGACGCCGGACGGTGCGCTCGTGACGGCCGACGACTATCTCTCGGGCGATGTCAAAACCAAGCTCACGGAGGCGAAAGACGCGGCCCAGCGCGATCCGCGCTATGCGCGCAATGTCGAGGCGTTGACCCAGGTCATCCCGCGCGACAAGACGCCGAGCGAAATCACCATCGCGCTGGGTGCGCCGTTCCTGCCAGTGGAGGATCTACGCGCGTTCCACCGCGAGATTACGGGCGCGGACGCGAACATGACCTATTCGCGCGGTTCGGGCCTGTGGTTCGTTCGCGTGGTCGGCGAGCCGGACCCGGTGCGCAATACCGCCACCTGGGGCACGAAGGACATGACAGCGGCGGACATTTTCCAGGCCACGCTGGTGGGGCGTGCGGTGGTCGTGACGAAGACCTACCGGCGCGGCGATGGCAGCACGCAAACGGTCGTTCTGGAAGCCGAAACCGAACAGGCGCGCGAGAAACAGAACGCGCTGCGCGCCGAGTGGCGGGCGTGGGTGTGGCGCGACCCCGAACGCGCCGAGCGGCTGCTCGCGCTCTACAACGAGAAAATGAATCGCACGGTCGAACGGCGATTCGATGGCCGTCATCTCACGTTGCCGGGCATGAGTCCGGGTTTGACCTTGCTGCAACATCAACAGAACGGCGTGTGGCGTGGATTGCAATCCCGCCAACTATTGCTCGATCACGTCGTCGGCGCCGGCAAGACCTTCCAGATGGTGGCGATTGCGATGGAAATGCGCCGGCTCGGGATCGCGCGCAAGCCGCTGTTCGCGGTGCCCAACCACCTGACGGTGCAGTGGCGCACCGAGTTCGCGCGGTTGTATCCCGGCGCCGTCGTGCTGGCGGCCGAACCGGACGACTTCACCCGCGAGAATCGCAAGAAGCTGTTCTCGCGGATTGTGACCGGGGACTGGGATGCGGTGATCGTCGGTCATTCGTCGCTGAAGAAGATCGGCCTGCCGGAAGCGACCGAGACCCGCATCCTTCAGGAACAGGTCGATGAGATCGCCGGCTTGATCGAAGCGATGAAACGCGAGCGCGGCGACAAGGGCATCGTGCGCGAGATGGAGGGCATTCGCGCGCGCCTGGAGGCGAAGATCAAGCAGAAACAAGCGAACATCGGCCAGCGCGATGAGGTGCTGACCTTCGACGAGTTGGGCGTCGATGCCCTGTTTGTGGACGAACTGCACGAGTTCAAGAACCTGTTTTACACGACGGCGATGTCGCGCGTGCCCGGCATGGGTAATCCGAACGGCTCGGATCGCGCGTTCGATCTGTTTGTGAAGACGCAGTGGCTCTTCGAGACCTTCGGCGACAAGGCGCCGATCGTCACCGCGACCGGGACGCCGGTCAGCAATTCCTTGGTGGAGATGTTCAATCTCCAGCGGTACATGCAGTACCCGACCTTGAAGCGTCAGGACTTGCACGTCTTCGATGCCTGGGCGCGGCAGTACGGCAGCATCGAGAACGTCTACGAGGTCGCGCCCTCGGGCGCGGGGTTCCGCGCCTCGACCCGCTTCGCGAAATTCCAGAATCTGCCGTCGTTGATGGCCGGCTACCGCGCCTTCGCCGACGTGGTGACGCTGGACGATCTGAAAGCGCAGGAGGCGGCGAAGGGCGGACGGTTTCCGGTGCCGAAGCTGCTGGGCGGCAAACCGCAGATCGTGGTCGCCGAGCGCTCCCCGCGGGTCTCGGAGTTCATGGGGGTGCCGCATCTGGCCCGCAGCAAGGAAGGTGCAGTCGAGTTCGGCTTCAATCCCGGTGCGGGCGAAACGACCACTATCGAGGCGAAGGACGACGGGCGTTTCGAGGTCAAGATCGCGGGCGGGCCGCAGGCGCGCTATCTCGGCATTTATCCCACGCGCGAAGAGGCGGACATGGCCGTGGTCGAAGCGGCGTTGACGCCACAGATCGACCTCAACCCGGAATCGATCCTGGGGCGCTTCGCGCGCATCCGCGAACTGACCCGGCAGACCAAGGGCAAGGTCAATGCGCTGTCGCTGACCGGGCAGGCGAACAAGGCGGGCTTGGACTATCGGCTGATCGATCCGACCGCGCCGGATTTTCCGGGGTCGAAGATCAATCTGGCGGTGGAACGCATGCTGGGGTTGTACCGCCAGTGGCATGCCGACAAGGGTACGCAGTTGGTGTTCTGCGATCTGTCGGTGCCCAGCACGGCACGCAAGGCGGCAGCGACCAAGCCGCAGCGTGTCTATATCCGTGATGACGATGGCAGCCTGATCCACACCAAAGGCACGGCGCATACCGTCGCGGAGATGGAAGAACTGCCGTTCCTGCTCATCGAGCGCATGCGCAAGGGGCAGGGGAGCGTCGCCGTCTACGATGCCGCCACGGGTCGCCTGCGCTCGGACGGTCACGGCAGCCGGGAGAGCGCGTTGTTCTGGGCGCAACAGACGCTGCGTTCGGACGACGGACGGCAACAGTGGTTGGCGCAACGCGAAGCGGAGCGAGAGGCCGGGCAGGCGTTGAGTCAGGCCGAGATCGACGACTACAACGATGCCAACGCCATCGACACCGAGGCCAGCCCGACGTTGGACTTGCAGGACATCGTGGGCCTGAGTGGGGCGGCGGGCTTCAGCGTCTACGACGATCTGCGCGCCAAGCTCATCGCCGGCGGCGTGCCGGCGGAGGAGATCGCGTTCATTCACGACTACGGCAATCCCGACGCCAAGGCCAAGCTGTTCAAGCGCGTGAACCTGGGCGAAGTGCGTTTCCTTTTCGGTTCGACGCCGAAGATCGGCGCGGGCACGAATGTGCAGAAACGCATCGTCGGCCTACACCATATCGACGCACCGTGGAAACCGAGCGATCTGGAACAGCGCGAAGGTCGTGCGATCCGGCGCGGCAACCAACTCTACGAGCGCGACCCGGACGGCTTTGAGGTTGCGATCTACCGTTACGCGACCCGGCAGACGTATGACACGCGGCGCTGGCAGTTGCTCGAACACAAGGCGCGCGGCATCGAGCAGTTGCGCAAGTACGATGGCCAGCAGACCGAAATCGAGGACATCGACGGCGAAGCGGCGAACGCGGCCGAGATGAAGGCCGCCGCCTCCGGCGATCCGCTGATCCTGCGCGAGACGCAGTTGCGCAATGAGGTCCGGCGACTGGAACAGTTGGAACTGGCGCACGCCGACAATCAAACCGCGTTCCAGCAACAGGCCCGGAGCGCGGAGGAGTACGCGCAGACCAGCGGGGAGCGGCGTCTGAAGGCGCTGCGGGCGATGGCGTTGCAGGCGGCGAAGCATCCCCTTCCGAACGACAAGGAGGCCGTACCGGGCGGGACGACGCTCAATGGCGAGCGGTTCGCCGAGCGCAAGGCGCTGACCCAGACGATTGCGCGGCGTGTCAGTGCGTTGCTTGGGCCGGCGGAAACGGTGGCATCGGTGGAACTGGTGTATCGCGGCGTGCGTTTCGACATCAACCGCTCGCATGGGAAGTCGGTGCATGTCTCGACCGAGCGAGGTGATGTGGCGGCATACGATCGCGGCGCGGAGACGTTTTCTGCGACCGGCCTGCTGACGCGGATGAACAACTACATTGATCGCATCGATGCCGAAATTGTAGAAGTCGAGGGTTACATCGCCCTTGCCAGGAACGACGCCGAACGCTTCAAGGCCGAGGCCGCAAAGCCCTTCGATCAGGTGCAGGCGTTGCGCGAGGCGCGTGAGCAGTACCGCCGCGTCCAGCGCCTGCTGCTGGTGCGCGGGCCGGAAATTCCGGATCACGAGCGGCCGATTCTCGATGCCGCACTGGAGGCGCAGCGCGCGGCGCTGCGTGAGGTCGGGTTTGGCGACGCACTGGACGAATTGCTGGACTACCAGAACCTGCGCGACGATGGGACGGGGAGTTTCAGCAAGCGAACGGGCACGGCTGGGCGCGGCGCGAGCGTCGCCCAGGTGCGCCGCGTCGTTGATGAGATGATGGTGGGCTGGAAGGGGGCGCCGGTCGTGCGTGTGGTCGAAACCCCGGAGCACCTGCCGGCCCCCGCCCGTCGCGCACCCGACTACCATTTGGCCGAAGGCTATTACGCGCCCAGCACCGGCACGGTCTACCTCGTCGCCAGTGCGCTGCCGAACCGGCAGGCCGTCCAGCGCGTGCTGTTGCACGAGGCAGTCGGGCATTACGGCATCGAGGCCATCGCCGGCCCGGCGCTGTGGGCGCAGATCGCTGAAGGCGTCCACCGCCTGCGCGAGAAGGGGCGTCATGGTCGGCTGTTCGCCGAACACGCGCGGCGCGGCTACCTGGACAACGGTTGGGATGCGAGCGCCATCCGCGAATTCATCGCGATGATGGCCGAATCGGGCGTGCAGGACCGTCTGCTGGATCGGTTGATCGCGGCCGTGCGCGCATTCCTGCGTCGGCTCGGGGCGCGTTGGCGGTTGTCCGAGGCGGAGTTGCGGCAGTTGATCGTGCGCGCCGCGCGTCAGATCCGCATCGGCGGCGCGCCGGTCGCAACGACGAACGGCCTGCCGCTGGCGGTTGCCTTCTCGCGGATGTCGGGATTTCGTTCGGCATTGTTGCAATCGCTCGAACGCGCCGAAGGCGCACCGCGACGCGGCACCGCCGAGCAATGGCAACAGTGGTTGGATGGAGTGCAGCGACGCGGCGGCTTCAAGCAGGCCGAGCGCGACTGGCTCGATGTCGATGTCTGGTTGAGTACGCGCGAACGCCTCACCGGAGAAACGCGGATCGCGCGCGAGGCGTTGACCGAGTTCGTGCGAGCGCATCAGGTGCGGATCGGCGAGCAGATGATAGGCGGCGATACGGCGCGGTTTCACGCCGCCTTGGACCGATTGCAGGCAGCGGGATTCGAGGTCGAAATGCCGCCTTCGTATGGCGTGTCCTTGCTGCGCGATGGCGAGGAGGTCGATGAGCGCACGCTGACGGAGGCACAGAAGGAGGATTTTGAGACGCTTTCGGCTGGGATGGAAACGGCGGAACCGCTCGTGTCTGGCGAAGGCGTGTATGCCCGCTACCAGATCGAAGGCGGGCGGGATTACCGCGAACTGCTGCTGACCTTCCCGGCGCAGCCGTCGAGCCGCAATGCGGATGAACCCTACCGCAGCGATCACTACCTGTCCGTGAAAAACGTGCTGGTTCACATCCGCTACAACGAGCGCGAGGACGTGGACGGCAAACGCATGCTGTTCATCGAGGAAATTCAGTCCGATTGGCACCAGCATGGGCGGCGTTACGGGTATCGCCCCGCTACCGATCGCAAGGTCGCGCCCGATGCGCCGTTCAAGTCCACCGAAGACTGGACACTGCTCGCGATCAAACGCATGGTGCGAATGGCGGCCGAGCAGGGATTTGAGCGGATCGGCTGGACGACCGGCGCGCAACAGACCTCGCGCTACGCGCGTGGCGAACAAGTCGATGCTATCGACTATCTGCCGCTTCCGAGCGGCGCGTATCGCATCGCCGGCATGAAGCAAGGCGAGGTGGTGCGGGAGATGGAGGTGCCGGCGAACCTGCTGTCGTCGTTGCTGGGCGCGAAGGTGGCCGCGCGGGTCCGGGCCGGCGAGGGCGAACGCTCGCCGCGCGGCAGCACGCGCGGCACACCGCTGCGACGCCTGGAGGCGCTGTCGCTGCACCTGGGCGACGCCGGCATGGGCGGGTACTACGACGGGATCGTGCCGGCAGTGGTCAATCGTTGGGCGCGCCCGCTGGGCGCGCAAGCGACGACGGCGAAGATTCGTCCGCGCTTCCGGTCGCCTGCACTCGAAGTTCATGCGCTCGACATCACGCCTGCGATGCGCGTCGCCGTCGCGGAGGGACTGCCGTTGTTCAGTCGGCGCGCGCCGGAGGCGTTTTTGGCCGATGTGGACGCGGTGGTACGGCAGGATGAGGACGCGACGCGCCTCGAACGCGCGCGGCAGTGGCTGCGCGACAGCACGCCTGCCAAGTTGAAGGATGCGAGTCGCAAGACCTGGCTCGGCGTGCTGGCGACGAATCAGCTCACGGAACTGGGCAGCGACTACGATCCGGCCATCGCCGGCTTCTCGCGGCAGCTTGACGCGATGTCCGCCGATCGCAATGCGCTTCTGGAAGAAGGCGCGGACCTCGCCGAAACCGTCCGTCGCTGGGCCGGGAAAAACAAGGCCGACGCCAAGCGCCTGTTCGATCTGATGCACCGCGCGACCCTCGAAGGCGTCGATCCGGCGGAAACGTACACGATGTTGCAATTCCGCTACGGCGGCCAGTTGCGCGATGCCACACGCCCGAACATCCGCGAAGCCCTGAAAGCCTTGCGCGAGCAGATGCTCGGGCGCGGCGGCGACAACAAGATCGACATGATGGAAGAAGCCCGTCGTCTGCGCGGCATGCCCGAGCGTGAGGCCGCGCGCAAGCGCATCTATCCGACGCTACGCGCCGCATGGGAAGACTTGTCCCCGGAGGCGCAGGCGTTCTATCGCCGGATGCGCAACCTCTACCGCGACCGCTCCGAACAGGTCGAAGATGCGCTCGCCGATCGCATCGAGGCCAGCGAAGCGCCGGACGGCCTCAAGCGCAAGCTGGTGTTCTCGATTCGCCAGCAGTTCGAGTCGCACCGACTGCAAGGCGTGTATTTCCCGTTGCAGCGGTATGGGGAGTATTTCATCGCGGCCGAACGCGATGGCGAACCCGTGTTTCTGATGCTCGACAGTCTGAGTGCGCTGGAGCGCAAGGAAGCGGCCTTCCAGTTGCGTGGGTTCACGATCCAGGCGCGCGGTCGGTTGCGGAGTGCGCAGGCGAAGGATGCGCCCAGCGGCTCGTTCGTCGCCGACATCATCGAGAAGCTCCGCAAGGCCGGCGTATCGGAGAAAACCCAGGATGCGGTCTACCAGACCTACCTCCAGGCCTTGCCCGAACTGTCGATGCGCAAGCACGCCATCCACAGAAAGGGCGTGGCGGGTTTCGATCCCGATGCCCTGCGCGCGTTCGCGCATCACATGGCGCACGGCGCGCACCAGCTCGCGCGGCTGCGCTTCGGTCATGTGTTGGAACAGACGCTGGTGGGCCTGCGTGCCACGCAGGATCTGCGTCGCCAGTCGCCGGAGGCCGACACGCGCGCCGTCGTGGCGATGGACGCCATCCTGGGCGAACTGGACCAGCGCCATCAGTGGGTGCTGAATCCGCAGGACAGCGCGATGACGAACCGGCTGTCATCGGTGGGTTTCGTGTACTTCCTCGGCGCGACACCCGCCGCAGCCCTGGTCAATCTGACCCAGACCGCGATCCTGACGTTTCCGCAGTTGGCGGCGCAGTACGGGCCGGGCAAAGCGACGCGGTATCTGCTGCGCGGTTTGAACGAGTCGGCGCGGACGGCGGGGCATGCTCAGAAGGTCTTGAAACGGCCCGACGAGTTGAAGGCGCACGAGGCATTGCAGAAAGCCGGCGTCCTCGACAAGACCCAGACGCATGCGCTGATGGGGCTGGCGGAGGGTGGGCTGGCGACCTATAGCCCGAAACTCGCGCGTGCGATGGCGTTGGTCGGCTGGTTGTTCCATACCGCCGAAGTGTTGAACCGTGAAGCATCGGGCATGGCGGCCTACCGGCTGGCACGCGATGCGGGCGAATCCTTCGATGCGGCGGTGCGTTTCGCCGCCGATACCATCACGGCGACGCACTTCAACTACAGCAACGCCAATCGCGCGCGCTTCTTGCAGGCCGGGCCGGCGAAGGTCGTGCTGATGTTCAAACAGTACGGCTTGAACATGCTCTGGCATCTCGGACGCATGGGCTGGAAGGCGACGAAAGCCGAGTCGCCCGAGGTCAAGCGACTGGCGCGGCGCAACCTCGCGGGTGTGTTGATGATGAGCGGGTTCTTCTCCGGCGCGATGGGCTTGCCGATGGCCTCTTTGACGATCGGCGCAATCGACATGATCGCGCATGCGTTCGGCGATGATGACGATCCGTGGGATACCGAAGCCGAGATTCGTAAGTTCTTCGCACAGTTCGTGGGCAATGCCGGTGCGGAGGTGATGATGCACGGTGCCGCGAACACGCTCACGGGCGCCGACATCGCCAACCGTGTCGAACTGTCGCAACTGCTCTGGCGCGATGCGGATCGCGAACTCGACGGCCGCGATGCCTACTACGCCATGATGGACAACGTGGCCGGGCCGATGTTCGGCATCGCCAAGAACTTCTTTGTTGGGACGCAGTTGGTCGCTGAGGGCCAGGTTTACCGCGGCGTCGAAACAATGCTCCCGAAGGCGCTCAAAGATGCCATGAAGGCATTGCGCTACGCCGACGAAGGCGTCACCTCCACACGCGGCGATCTGGTGACCGAAACGGACGCCCAGGACGAACTCTTGCAACTCGTCGGCTTCACGCCAGCCGAGGTGGCGCGGCAGTACGCCGAGAATCGCGCGCTCAAAGATCGCGAGCGACACATCCTCGACCGTCGTCAGGCGCTACTCGCGGCGTATGCGATGGCATTGCGCCAAGACGATCAGAATGCGGCGTTGGAAGTCCGCCGCAAGATCATGGCCTTCAACAAGGCGTATCCCGAAAAGCCGATCACTGGGCAGACCATTCGCCGCTCGCTGAAGGCTCGCGAAGCGTACAGCGAGCGAGCAGAGCATGGGGTGGCATACGACGCCGTACTGCGGCGAAGAATCGCAGAGGAAGAAGGGGTTAGCGGCGAAGGTCCGTGATGCAGGAAGTCATGTCGAGAGGTTGAGGATTGCGGAGTTCGCACATTGCGCTTCGCGCCGTGGTGCTACCGTCGAATCGCCCTCGGAAATGCAGTTTCGCGGGCATCAAACTATTAGCGAATGTCATTTTTCTGACGCCATTCGTTAATGCTCAATCACGGATCAATTCAAGGAGATCGACATGGCCATTCAGGCTTTCCGTTTCACGGTCGCAACCACGGTTCTGCTGCTTGCGACGATGTTCACGAGCACTGCCGCCTATGCGCAGTGTGGCTGCATGAGCGGTGGCGGCGACGCGCCAAAAGTAGCGAGCGGTTCGGCGTCAACGACGCCCAACGCCATCAATTTGGTGCGCGACCCCACTTGGCAGGCGCATGAGTCCACATGGCAGGGCGTGCGTTACATGCAGATATACAACACGACGAATGGGGTACGTGTCGCCGCTTTGCAAATCGACGCAACCGGATGGGTGATTCAGACCGATTCGCAGTCGCCGGTTACGGGTCGCACGATCTATCGGGACAACGAAGTTGAGGTGATCCATTACCGGCAGTCGAATCAAGACCGTTGGATCGTTCGGCCCGCAGAGTAAGCAGGCTGAGTGCGTACCCTAAGCCCTTTCTTCTGCAAGAAGTACGCTGATTCGGTGCGCATGGTGGTGCAAAATGCCGCCATGCGCACTGACTTTCGCGTCGAGAAACAACGAAGCGGCTGCGCCTGCCTGACTGACTTGCGGTTCGCCTGGGCGGAATGCGGATACCGAAAAGTATACGCCGCGACGGCGGGCTGTTTGCCAGACACGAATGCGCATGTCCAGTTCTTCCGGCCTCCAGTCGCACATCAGCACAACCGCGCTGCATAGGCAGCGGTATGCGGCAACTTGCAGACCAATAGATAGCGATTTTGGATCGCCTTTATCGAAGCTGGGCGCAATTGGGACACCGTTCGCCCATCGGTCCTCAAATGTCTGCGAGTGAACGACGGCGAACAAGCCTTTTTCTTCGATGCCGATGGGGTACACCGCCAAGGCATGCTCATGGAACAGTTTACGTCGTTGTGCGCCACTGCTGTTGAGGCGGAATGCCTCCTCGTGCTTGCCGTTTGCTCTGAGCAAACGGATGAGTTCTTCTTGCTTTTCGTCGAGAAGGACATACATCTGCGCCATGCAAATGACTTGATCGCGCGCGTCGCTTTCGTTCGAGAGCAGCGCGATACGCGAAATCTTCCGGGCTTTCTCCTCTGCTACACCCGAGTCAATCGCTTTTTCGTAATGCGATGTGATGCGAGCGCCGAAGAAGAGAATTGCTGAGGCTGCAAACGACAGTCCAATCTGAGCGAGAAAGGCAGACTCGTCAAAGGCGCCTGGAATGCCGGTTTTTGTCATCGTCTGTGCGATAGCAAGATTGACCAGAAAAACGCCGATGGCAGAGCCAATCCAGCCGTGGTAGTACGTTAAAAACAGGGCGGGACCAATCATCAGCATCAGAATCGTCTTTCTGCCTACGTCGCCGCCGACATACCAATGCTCCACGTATGCGAACATCAATGCCACTACAATCGTAGCTGCGGCAATATCACGAAATGCTTTTTTGAGTGGTCCGACATGCTGATGCCGGTTTAGCCAGATTAGAGCGGGCAACATCCCCATGAGCGCGCCCAAGTAGTTGCCAAGAAATCTGGTTGTGAAGAACGCAATCGTTGTGTTGTTGTTCGGCCCGCCAAGGATCTCATTGAATCCTACCGTGCAAGCACTCCCCCACGCAGCAAAGAGCGCAGCGACAATTGGGAGGTGGCGAATCATCGCCTGCGGACTCAGCAATTTTTTTCGTAGCACATATGGCGCGGCAGAGACGCCTGCAATCAGTGCGAACGGTCCGAGGTATACCCATATCCAATTCTTGTCGTTTTCGAGAGGGATGCGCCCGTACATGACCGCAGCGGCATCGCCAACGAAGATGAACGGCCAGTACCGGAGCGGCAAGAGGAATAGGCAAACGGCGCGCAGACCGGCTGGAAGCGCCCACTGGTCGAATGAGTAGTAGCGTAGTATGAGGTAGGCGATGCCATAGCCAATGCTGATCGCAATTCCTTTTACGATCACTCCTGTCAATCCTTTGGCATGGTTCACGCACTGCCCCCTGTTCCTTGGTGTTGGCCCGGCAGCGCAGCCGTGAAACCCCAAACTTCGCCGCTCCGCAGCGCGCCTACCGCATTCTAGGCGCAAATGGCCCTGTCATAGCCAGCCGATGACCATCCCAAGCAGGTGCAGTTCCGATATTTCCCCGATCGGAACCGATGTGCGCCCCCGTTCTTCGTTGTCGCCGACCAGTAGCCACGAGTCTCGGCGAATCGCGACGCGGCGCACATCCGTCCGCCCCCACAGCGAGTAGGCATACACCCCGCCATCGACGACATCCTCGTGGCGCGTGGCGCTGATGTCCACCAGGATCACGGCATGCCGCTTGATTTCCGGCTCCATCGTCCGCGACTGTAGCGTGACCCAACGGATGTTTTCGATGGGTGTGGCGCCCAATTCGCGCCGCAGCATGAGTTCCGGCAACCAGAGCCGCTCCTGTTCGTCGGCGCGACCGAAACCCTGCAATCGTTCGACCACCGCATGGCCTGCGGGTGGATTCGCCCAGGCTTGGGGCGTGCCAGCCGCCGGAATGATGGCACCGGATTGCAGCAGACGATCATACGGCTGGCTGATGGTTTCCGGCGGTACGCCGAGGACTGTCGCGATCTTGACCGCGTATTCGGCCGGGATCGGGCGCCGCCCGCTTCGCCATTGAGCGACGCTGTTGTCGCTGAACGTGCCGACTTGCGCGGCGAGCGCCCGGCTTCGGATGCGAGTCCGATCCATCGCAGTGACGAATGCTTCGGTGTATTTGTTCATGGGCGTGATCCTACTCGACCATCGGGGGTGGCGATAGAAATTGAATCTTGCCATTGACAATGTAATTGGGCAATGGTTTCCTTGTGGCGCAACGGCTGCTGCCAATCGTGGCGACTAAGGGACGCAGGATGCAGGTCGAGACATGCCAGGTCGGGCGCACGCTGCGCCTCGGCGACAACACCCGGATCGTGATCCGCCGCCGAGAGGGCGAGCGGGTCTGTGTGGACGTGACGGCACCGGCCGGCACAGATCTGATCCTGGGTGGCGCACCAGTCCGCCCGATTTCGGGAACGATCGGGGTCTGGACCTATTTCTTCTCCCTGCAAGCCTTCCGCCGCTTCCGCATTGGCCGGTTCGAGGTGTGCATCTGGCTCCCCGGCGAACTGATTCCAGCGGCCGACTGCGACGACTGGCTGCACATCGGCGTCACGCCTGCCCGCGACATGCCATTGGTTCCCCTGCCGGCCCCCGTCACCCCTGTACGCCCCCTGTTGCAGGTCGAGGACGACGGGGGCCGGTTTCTTTTGGGGAGAGCGTGAATGCCTGTCTTCGATTGCACCGTGGGCGAGTCGCTCCGTATCGGTGGCGACATCCGTCTGAACCTGACCGGGCGCGTGGACGAGATGCTCTACGTCTTCATCGACGCCGCAGCCCGCCATGAGCTGGGCGGGTTCGGCGGATTCCACGCCAGCGCGCCGTGCGGTATCCGGCGGCGCGCGCATGTGCTGGCGCTGCGCGACGGCGACGTGTTCTCCATCGGTCCTGCCGACATCGCTGTCGAGTCTGTCCGTCTGCGCATACCGGGTGTGCGTGCGCTGCGGGAAGTGCGCTTGTGCATCGCTCCGTCGTCGCCGCTCATCATCGTGCGCCAAGCGCCGCCGCGTCCCCGTCGCCGTATTCACCTTCTCGCGGGCTGACCGTGCCATGTTGGTTCTGACTCGCCGCGTCGGCGAAAGCATCCGCATCGGTGACGACGTGCGTTTGACGATCCTGTCCAAGTTGCGCGCGCACCTGACGATCTCGCTGGCGGCACCCTCGAATGTCGCGATCACCGACGATACCGACATGCCGGTCAGTCCTGTCCGTCGGCGTCACCGTCGCGGCAAACGGTACTTGATCGCCGTCATGGTGGGGGAGTCCCTGCGGATCGGCGACGAGGTGGTCGTGTCGTTCGGGGGTGGCCCCTTCGGCGGCTGGCTGGGCCTTGCGCGCGGCCGGCAGGTTCGGGTCGACATCGACGCCCCGCGCGCGATCCCCGTCCACCGCGAAGAAGTCTACCAACGCATACGTCGCGGGGAACCGGCCCCGTGCAGGGAGCACATTTGATTGCGCAAACGACCGCAGGGACGCTATTACGAGGAGAGGACGCGAGTCGAGGTCATCGCCGATGCCGTTCTGCTCTGGGCGCGGGTGGCGTTCGGGGTCGTGCTGTATTTCTTCATGTGAGGCCGCCTCTGATGGCTGGGGTGCGGTATCGTATTCGATGGAAACCGCAGCAATATCAGGGAGTTCGGCGCAATGGCAGGGGCACGGAACGAAGTCGTCACGCGGGCGGGCTCGCCGCAGACGGATGCAGAGGTAAGGGCGCCGGCCGTTCAGGTTGTGCAATGACAGCGCGTTCTCCGCTCGATCAAGTGAAGCAGGGTCTGCCGCGACCACCGGACGGCTTCGACTGGACCCTGTTTCAAAATGCGGTCTTCCTACAGCCGGACCACTGGCATGTCGTGATGAAGGATGTGCCCTCGACAGCGGTCTTCCAGGGGCGGAGCATCTATGCCACCAGCCCGGTCCCGTTCTCGGACACCAGACCGTTCGATACGGGGTTGACGCTGGAGGTGCTGAGCGGAATGACATCGCCGGCTTGGGTCAGTGCGAAGCATGCGTTCGCGAATTACATCGACGGGTATCTCAGCCGAATGCGAGACGCCGATATTCTGCTTGCGACGGAAAAGCAACAGAAGGGAATCGACACCGTGATCGTGCGTTTTCGCGACACACGGTTCGATCTGCCACCTGAGATCGTCCACAAGTTCGTGCTGATCCACCATGCACTCGAAGTGGTGCATGTCTATACGTTTGAGACACCCGAAAGCCTGTGGACGGAGCATTGGGCGCGGTACGGCACGCCGATCCTGAGCAACGTCACGATGGTCGCGCCACAGATGTTCGACGTGACGGAGCGGCCGGCATGATCGCTGGGAGGAACGACAGCAACGAGAGGAGCAAACGGGCCTCCCCCGACGCACGTCCGAAGCCACCGCCACTGCCGCGCATCGAATCGGCGCCGCCAAGATCGCAGGCGCCGACAAAGCGCACGATCGGCGTCCTTCTGCTCTTGGCGGAGGTCGTTCAGCTTGAACTGTTGGTGTGGGGGTGGCGCAATTTGGATTCGGTGTATCGCTGGAAGGATTGGGAACATTTCGGGCATGTGGTCGGCCTGACGTTCGGCGTCGTCGGCTTGTTTTGGGTGATCGCATTGATCTTCGTGGCGGTCGTCTTCGTGTTGTCGGCGACGGCAGCGGCTGCACTCACAGTGTCTTTCCTGATTCACCTGTTAGCCTCGAACCAAAAGAGAAAAACGCAGGCTGCGCTGTTCGCATGTGCGGGATTTCCGGCGGGAACGATCGTCGGGGTCTACGCGCTGTTTGCGTTAGGGTTTTTCAGCAATCGTAGTCAATCGCCACCAGTGCTGGAGCAACGAGCATGATGATCGGACCATCCACTTCCGCCGATAGTTGGCAAACGGCATCGGCCAAGATGGCAATACGGATGCTATTGGCTGCGTGTCTGCTGATGTTGTCCGGTTGCCTGGGCGCTGCGCCCGGAACAGCTTCGCAATCCGAGCATGGCGCCGAGCGTGTCTACACCGACCCCAAAGCACTTGCGTTGGCCATTGCGGCCGAGCGGAACGATGTCGCAGAGGTTCGTCGGTTGATGAAAGAGGAGAAGGTCAACCCCGATCAATTTTTCGGGGTCGGCGGCGATGAGGGTTTGCCCCTGGTGGCATGGCCGGTCATCACCAAAAGCCCGGAGGGTTTGAAAGCCCTATTGGAGAGCGGCGCGAACCCGAATGCCGCGATGTTGCATCCGGCACAGCACGACGAGCGGTTCAAAGGTCGCCATATCAACAATGCGATGGTGTGGGCAGCGAAGGCGGATGATTCGATCTATCTGAAACTGTTGCTGGACCATGGCGGCGACCCGAATACGCGCAACAGCAATGGCGAAACCTTGATGTTTCAGGCGCGCGTCATGGGTGATGGCTGGGAGAAGGTGAAGCTGCTGGTAGAGCGTGGTGCGGATGTGAACACGCCCGATGGAGGAGGTTGGCGGCCCATTGTTGAACTTTATGCAAGATTTGCAGATTTCCAGCAGGTTTACTGGCTGCTGGAAAAAGGCGCAGACCCGACCTTGCAATATATGGGCGGTGCAGCGAAGGAGCCGGTGGTACATCGCAACGACTCACGCACGATTGACTATATTTTTTGGTACCCCGTCCGTTCTGGCTACAGCATCTGGCAGCAAAAATGCCAAGCATGGTTACTGAAGCGTGGATTTAGGCGCCCCCCTATGTCGGCACAATTGCGCGAAGAACGCGAGAAATTCGGCCGCCCTACCGATGAAGCCCAAGTCCCTCTGCCCGACTTAAGAATACTGGAACAGGAAGTCATGCCATGAGTACAGTGCAGGAGTTGCGCGAACGCCAAGTGTTATTGCGTGACTTGCGCGAAGCAGGCGACCCGCGCGCGACAGCGCAAGCGGATTCCCTGCAGAAGACATGGCACGACGAGCAAATGTCGTTGCTGGCGGACGATGTGTACGACTCGGCGATGCACAAGGGCATGCCGCCGCCGGGATGGATTCGGCTGAGCGAGCTGCTGGACGACCGTCATAAGGAACTACGCGATCAGTTAATGCCGGAACTGTCGGGATTGAACGGCAAAGCGCTTCGCGACCGTTTGCAGCCGGAAGAATCCGGTTTCCGCGCGGAAATCTACATACCTGACCCGTCGATTCTGGGGCCGGGCTACCAGCCCACCGTGGTTCCCAAAGGGTCTGCCGGACAGGTGATGACGAGCAAAGGGCTACGCGATACGACCATCGAGGATTTCGGCGGCAATAACGGTCCGCAAGCCATCGGCTTGAAGACCGATTACTACGATCGCGCGATGATTCTGGCCACAGAACTTAAAGACGCTGGTTTGCGTGTCGAATATGCCGGCCATTCGCTGGGCGGCGGTTTGGCGACCTCAATGTCAGCGGTCACGGGTGAGCGCGCGACGACGTTCAATGCCGCCAATCTGCATCCGAATACGGTGGCTCGGTATGTTTCCGAGCATCCCGACGTGACGCCCCATAGTCTGCGCGACATCGTCACCACGTATCACGTCCAAGACGAATTGTTGAACCCCGTAGTTCAAGACGGCATTCGCGGCATGTCCGTGCCTGCGCGCGAAAAAGCGGCGCGCATGCTGACCGAGTTGGCGAATGCCACGGAAGATCCGGCCGTGCGTCGGTTGATGGATAAGGCGCTGCCCGCCGACTTGCCGCGTGCCGCGCGCGAATCGTTGCACGATTTTCTCGACGAGGTGGCGAAAAAGGGGCATGCCGAGCAGGCACTGCGCGATATTCCGAGGCCGGTCAGCACGCCGATTCTGTTGGATGAAGTGAAGACCCGGCAGTACGGATTGACCGGCCCCCTGGTGGATCGCACCGATCCGCTGCCGGTGCGCGATGTGGCGGTGCTGGCCGGGCCGTTGCTTGCGGCTGCGAATACCATCGCCCAAGGCGCGAAAACGGGGCGCACGGCGGGCGAGGTGGTGGCCGCTGGCGGTCGAACGACGGCGCACTCTGCCGATGTGACTGGGGATGTCGTGAGCGCCACCACCCGGAAGGCGGCAGACTTCTCGGATGTCGTGTCAAGCGTATCGAGTACGTCGGCGCGCGCAGGGGTCCATGTGGCAGGCGAAACGCTGGCGCGTGGGCGTGAGGCGGCGGGCAAAGCCGAAGCGGCGATCGACACGGCGCAGGGGGAAGTACAAGCCCGTGGCGCCAAAGCCGGCGCGTCTGTATTCCGTGGCGTCAGTGAAGCGGATTTTCTGCCTGATGGATTACAGCGGTGGGCAGGACGCAATGCGGACGCCTTGGAAGAAGCGGGCGAAGCGGCTCGGGCGCGCAATCGGAACCAAGCGGCCGACGCCAAGCGCGAGGCACGCGAAGATGCGCAGGCGATTCGTGCAACGACACAGGCAGGTGAGGTCGAACTGGGGCGTATTGTCGGCGCCGGACAGCGATTGCAGCGGAATGTGATCGAGGGCGCGGGTGAGCGTATTGATCGTGGTTTGGATGCAGGCGCGCGCGTGGTCGATGGGGTCGCTCAACGCGCGCCTACCGCTGGCGCTGCCGTGGGTGCCGCCGGCGTCGTCGCCGCGACGGCCAATCCGCTCGATCTCAAAGACTACCCCACGTTGCAGAGGCTGGCGCGCTCAGGTGCCGAAACGTACAAAGCCGGATTGCCGGCCAGCCAGGAGATTTTTGAGCGTCACCTGATGACCGAAGCGGTTGTTCCGAGCATGGAATTCCGCGCGGATAGCCAAGAGCAGAAAGCCCGTGCGTTGTTGGAATCGCTGCGTCCCGACTTGGAACAGCAACGCTCCCAGCCCAAGACAGAATCGCCGAGTCAGCGCATCGAACTGGAGACGCCACAAGCACACGACGATCGCGAGCAAGCTACACATGAGGCGAATCGACTGGGGCTCCCGCCCGACGTTGCGCAACAGGTCGCCCAGCGCGAGGCGATGATGGTGCCCGCGAACTTCGCTCCGATGCGCGAGTTGCCGAAGGACTTGCGCGACCCGGACCACCCCGGCAACGCGCGGTACTCTGCTTCGTTGGACAATGTGCGCCGGATGGAAGGCCAAAACGGAATCACGTCCGGCCCGCACAGCGAGCGGTTGGCGGCGGCGGTAGCGATTGCGGTAGAGCGCGACCAATTGAAGGTGCAGCGTCTGGACCTGGACAAATCGACCGGACAGGTCACGGTCATCGAGCGCGGGCCGTATCCGAATTTCGAGGAGCGCCGCGTGCCGATCGATACGCGGCAGGCGCTGGGGCAGTCCTTCGAGCAATCGTCGCAGCAGTGGCTGGAAGCGCGCTCGCCGCACTATGCGGTCGATGCGCCGAAAGCTGAACGCTCCCGCGAGCAGTCCGAGGCGCTGGCCCAGCTCACACCAGCCGACCAAGCGATGTTCGCGAAGATTCGCGAGGGCATTCCGGCTTCGGTATCCGACGATCATGTTGCGCAAGCGACGCTGGCCGCCAAGCGCGATGGCATCACCGACGCGAGCAAGATCAATCAGGTCGCGATGGTGGGCGACAAGTTATGGGTGGAAGGCACGGTGCCGGGCCATCGAGCGGCGGTCGATGTGTCGCAACCTGCGCCAGCCTTGCAAGAAACCGCGCAGCAGTCGCAGTCGTTCAATCAGCAACGCGAAATCCAGTTGGCGCAAGAGGCACAGCAGCGGTCGCAGAGCGATCCGAGTCAAGGGCCGAAGATGACCTAGTGCGTGATACTGAATGTCCATAAAAGATGCAGATAAAATCGATTTTGCCAACCAGTCCGGCCTGCCGCCGGAACAGTAAATACCATCTATAGAGAGACCAGCAATGGGATTCATCAACGAATTCATTCCGGCCGAGGATGTCGAGAAATACGGCCTCAAGGCTATCGATCAGAAATTCATCGTCGGTGGAACGAACTCACGCCAATGGACGATTGATCGTGAACGAAACATCTATCTGAGGAATGTCGTGCGTGGCGGAGGTGCGGAGCCAGAAATCCGCAATCAGATGAAATGGTCCTTTTACTGGCGTGGCGAGTTGTTGACGCTTCGACTTGATCTTATGGAAGGAAAGGGAGGCCGAGGCGAGCCTGGATGGTCGCACTGGAAATTGATTCTTGTGAATGGCAGCTATGGACTTCCCGCGCACTTGAAGGACGTGGCTGATGATTTCATCGCAGATCTCAAACAAGCATTGACTGCTTATCAGGGGGCTGGCGTGTATTCAGCGGCATATACAAGCTACAGCGTCACTCTTGAGGTCGATGGGGATTGCATGCTGTGACCACTACATTGACAGCGGAAGAAGCAATTGAGCTTTTACGCAAGAACCCAAACGACTATGCAACAAAAGAGGCATTGCGTGACCTCGCTGCGCAAGTCGATGCGAACGCCAAGGGGCAGTTGACCGTCCTTTACAGCGGGCCGGCGGCCAACGGCGTGTGGTCAACCCAAGTCATCGATGCGATGGTGGAGGCGGGAGAGAACGTCCGCGTAATCAACAAAAGCGAGGCCGCCAAATTCCTTACATCGGATGACTTCTACCACGCGCTTGCCAACGCTTACGGGCTTGATGACTTTCGGCCATTAGCCGATGGGAGCTACAGAGGCCCCGCCACCGCATGGCTCTACCATCCCGAACACGGGCCGTGGGCCGATGCGTCGGGCCGATTCGCGGATGCGACGAAGGGCGAGGTAGTGGCGATCGTGGGCGATGCCGATCCAGGGCGGGTGTTCGGTAAGGTCGAAGTCCCCCGTATTCTTGCCAATCCCAGCGTGACGACGGTCGAGGGAATTCCACGCGAGACGCTCGCCGCGATGAGCAAGCCCGGTGATACCCAAGCGGCGTTCGAGATGATTGTTGCCCGTGCCCGTGAACATGGCGGGCGGCTACGTGTTGCTGTGCCGGACGCAGTCAATTATCGCAACCAGTTGTTGTATGACGAATCGGGTACGCTCCGGGTTGATAGCCGGGAATACTTCGAAGGCACTGGTATCGAAGGCAGGTCGCCTGCCATTGAGGGAGAGACGCGCGCGCTGAGCAGGAATATGAATTCACCGACTGCTCATGCAACCGCAGGCCAGAGCCGTTTGGAAGCGTGGCAGCACGAGATGTTTCTTGCGCAACAGGCAAGCGAATCCCACCATTCCCGCATGGGTGGTGTAAAGCTCGGCCTGACGGTTGAGGCTGGCTTAATTGCCTACGAATGGAACGATACCCGCAAGCGCGCACAGGTCTTTCAGGACACCCTGCACAACGATACTGCGGCCGTCGATGCCTATGTGCGCCAGGGGGCGCAAACGGGCGGCGCGCTGGTGGGCACGGCCGTGGGCGGTGTCACGGCGACCGCCGTAGGCGCGGGCACAGGCGGCACTGCCGCGCTGGTGATGGTGGAAGGCTATCTCTTCGGCAAGGCCGCCGAGCATGGCGTGGAGGTGTGGCAGGCGCGCCGTGTCTACAACATCGAAAGCGAAGGCGTGAAGTGGACGTTCAACGGCAAGGATTGGACGCGCGGCGATCTGCGCGCTGACTTCGTGGCCGATGGCGTCGACCAACCGCAGGAACAGCGGTTTTTTGCGCAGCCCGATAAGGCCCGCGAACTGAGCGCGCGGGCCAGTTACGAGGCCGTCCAGCAGGCGCTGGAAGATGTGCCGACGCCGCGCAATCCGTTCGTGCAGCCGGTATCGGAGAGCGACCCGGCGCATTTCCAGACCATGCGTTGGACGTATAGCGCGGACAGCGGGCGCTGGTCGCGGATGGTGGCCGATTCTGCGGATCGCGAAGGGGCGCCCGAATGGAACGCCGAGCCCGAGTACGCCAGCGCGGAACGCGCCGCGCAACTGAGCGCACAGGCGTTGCGTACCATCGACGCCAACCTGCGTGCCGGCCCGGCCGAGATTGCCGCGCAATATCAGCAGGGCCACAAGGCTTACGGTTACGACCAGACCCCGTTCGGCGCGATGCCCGAGGCCGTCGCCACGGCCCTGAGCCCCGATCTGCTGCAAGCCTCGGACAGCAAGCACTACCGGCGCGACGCGCAGGGCGAGTGGACGCATGAGGGCAAGGTTGCCGATCCGTCTCGCGCGCTGGAACTGGAAGTGACCCGCGACCGTTTGCTGCCGGCGTTGCAAGATCACCAGCAACGGCTCTCGCAGATGCCGCCCTGGCAGCCGCCGACGCCCGAGGAGACGGATCGGGCGATGCTGCGGCGGCAGTACGTGGACCACGGTTGGAACCCGGAGGTCCGGCAGGACGAGTTCGAGGCGCGCTATCTGGCCGTGCAGCGCACACGCGAGGCACATGGGCTGCCGCTGTATGGCACGACGCTGGTGTTGGAAAAGGACGCCTACGGGCAAGCCGACCTCAACAGCCCGATTCTGCATACCCGCCTGGGGCCGAACAACGAAGTTGAGCGAGTAGCGACGACCACGCCTGAGGACATCGCGAAGGCATTGGCCGACGTGCATGCGCGCGGGCGCGGCGATGGCACGCCGCAACCGTCGTCCCTGGAGCGGACAATCGCGCCCGCGACGCCGGAAGAGCGCGATGCGCGTGAACAGGCGCAGCGTGAGGCGAATCGACAGGGCTTGTCACACGACGATGCGCAGCAGGTCGTCCATGCGGCGGTCGTGAGCGCATCGGCGCGCGGGATCGCACCCGCTGGCGGCGCAGCGCGCGCGGCAGAGGAGACCCAGGAGAACACACCGCAACGCGAGCGTGTGCAGGACGTTCCCACCGCGTCGGATGTTCCGTTGGCGACGGTCGCCGCAGGCGCGATGACGCGGGATGCGCGCGACGAAGACGCGCGTGCGGAACGCGAGCGGGCGGACATTGAGCAGCAGCGCCAAGCCGAGCGCACGGCGCGCGATCAAGCGCAGCCCGATGGGGCGCACACGATCGACGCCACACGTCCGCCGATTTCGTCCACGGCCGAGCGCGACCGCGATCCCCCGCCACCGACGCACACGACGGCCGCCGAATCGGAAGCCCGAACGGCGACGGAGGATCGGCCGCCATCGCCACCGTCTGTCGAAACAGCCCGCGAACCATCACCATCGCCCGCCGTGGTCACTCCAGCGGAACGCGAGTCGTCGCCGGAACCCGAGCGAAACGCCGCGAAGATCGAAACGACGGCCACCCCCGAGCGTCCGTCCGAAACCCCAACACACATTCCCGCTGACCGCGAACCGCAGGAAGCGCGCGTCGTTGCTGCGCCTGCGTCCGTGTCGCCCGATCCCAACGCCTTGCGCCTGGGCGACCGCAGCGACGATGTAGAACTCTTGCAATACCGCCTCGACCGTCAGGGCTACCGTGGCCCGGACGGCGCACAGATCCCACAGACCGGCCAGTACGGCCCGGACACCGAACATGCGGTGAAACAGTTTCAGACGATGCACGGCCTTCCCGCGACTGGCGTCGCCGACCAGGACACGCGCGAAGCGGTCGATCGCGCGCTTGCCGCGCAGCGCGAGCGGGAGCGCGCGGAGCAAGGCGATCCGAATCGGTCGCCGCCAGCATCGACGCCGACACGCGAGACGCCGGAGCCTGTCGCCGCAGCGCGTACCGTGGGCCTTTCCGCATCATCGGCGGCTCGTAGCGCCGATGCCGCACCCGAGCGCGAAGAGGCACGCGCAACGCGCGCCGAAGCGCAGCCCGCGATGCCGGCGACGGCGACCCCCGATCCGGCGCTGGCCCACCGCACCGCGACGAGGGATGAACGCGACGACGAACGCCGGGCTTCCGCCGACCCGGATCGCGCGCAGACCACCGCCCCTGAGCAAGTGCGGGCGGCTCCCCCGTTGATGACCGAACCCACCCATGCGGCGCACGGGATGTACCAGCGCGCACAGCACGTCCTGTCGCAGATCGAAGTAGCCCCCGGCATGGGCGGCCTGACCCAACACGAACGGCAGACGCTGGGCGCATCGGTCGTGGCGATGTCGCTGTCGGCCGAGGGCTGGAAGTTCACCGGCTTCGATCATGTGGTGCCGGGCAAGACCGATCCACAGACCGGGCGACCGGAAGCGATCTTTGTCGTCCAGGGGGCTTTGGACAACCCGGCGCACCAGCGGATCGCGATCAACGTGGATCAGGCACTGTCGCAATCGATCGAACAATCGTCGGCCGTCTCGCAGAGCGTGATGCAGGCGCGTGAACAGGCAATGGCGCAACAGCAGGCACAGGCGGAGCAGCTAGGGCAGGATGGCCCACAGGGGCCGACCATGCGGATCGGTCCGCGCACGCTGTCGCCGTCGCAGGGGCCACAGGGCGATGGCGGTGGCGGCGATGGGGGCGGCGGAGGCGGAGGCGGCGGTGGCGGCTGAACTAGACCACACTTGGACCAAATCAAAGGGACCGAATCTCATGTTCCGAAAGACACTCAACCTATTGCTAGTCGCGGCGCTGCTTTCCGTGGCGAGTGCCCAGGCGAAGGAACCGATCCGCATCGACGCCTCGTCGGATGCGGCGGCCAGATCGAGCTATGACCAAATGGTCGAATCGCTACCGGCGCGCAAGCGGCAGCAATTGCAGATCGCCATCTTGATCTTGAACATGGATGGCGTCTCCAGCGCGCACGAGGTCGTGAACGACCCGGAGTTGCAGCATCCCTCTATCGAAAGGATCAAGGGCCGCGTGTCGGGAATGACGGCCGATGAGGTCATCCGCTTATCGAAAGGCGTGAAGACCGTGCGTGCGGAGGTTCAGAAACCGTAGTGCAGATGAGTCCTTGCGACCTACGCGATCGTAGGTTTTTTGAGAATGTTCGCAGGCAGGGTGGTGAGGAAATTCATTCAGGCATGGAGCCGCAGAATCTCGCCCAAGATTCCATCAATTCGCGCCGTTTCGACAAGAGTTTCCCACGACGATAGGCCGCCTCCGCTTTGTCTTTGATCTTGTGAGCGAGAGCCATTTCAGAAACCTCGTTCGCGAATTCTGTCTCTTCACTCGCCCAATCCTTGAACGACGAACGAAAGCCGTGAGCGGTTGCTCGATCCTTGTACCCCATGCGTTTGATAAGGGCGGTCATGGCGTTTTCCGATAGGGCGCCGTTGTCGCCATACGGGAGCGGAAACAGAAGCCCATATGCTGGAAGTTGCTCCAACAAGGCAGTCGACGCTTTGGTCAGCGGAACGACATGAAGGCGCTTTCCCTTCATTCGATCCGCCGGGATGTGCCACTCATCCCCTACGATTTCTTCGCGCGACGCAAACCGGGTTTCATTGGGGCGGTTGGCATGCAGGATCAACCACTCCAATGCTCTGGCCGCCGTTCCCTGTTCGTTCCTGAGTTTAGCCATGAAGGCGGGGAGTTCTTGGTAGGGAAGGGCGACCAAGTGGCCTTTCGTGAGTTTGGGAAGTGGGGGCAGCAAGTGTTCCAGATGTCCCTTCCAGCGGGCCGGGTTCGGGCCTGAACGGTGGTGCTTGACGGTTTCGGCGTCGAGGACTGCCTCGATTCTGCCCCGGAGCCGGCCTGCCGTTTCCGGGATCGACAGCCAGATAGGTTTCAGCACTGCGACCACATCCGGGGTGTCGATGCGGTCAATCGGGAGGTCCGTCAATTTCGCCGCGTGCGTGGCGAGGGTGTTCTCCCACTGGGTGGCGTGCTTCGGGTTGCGCCATGTATCCCGGTGAGCCTCAATGTAGCTTGCGGCTGCTTTGCCGAAGGTGGGGATGGCCGCGCGCGCCGCTTGAGCTGCGCGTCGAGCGGTCATGGGATCAATGCCCTCAATCAGTTGGCGCCGAGCTACAAGCGCGGCCTGACGGGCTTCGGCAAGCCCGATAGTATGGAGTGGCCCCAAGCCCATTTCTGGGCGGCGGCCGTTGTAGCGATACCGGAAGATCCAGGTCTTTGCGCCAGAGGCGGCGACTTGGAGGTATAGGCCGCCGCCATCCGGGTAGTAGCCAGGTGTCGAGGCAGTCGCCACGAACCGCGCAGACAAACGATTCAATGCTCTCATCTCTACCCGCCCGTCTACCCATCCTTTTGACGGGATTGTATATGTTTTCTCAGGACGGTAGGGGACGTAGCCTGCTGTTTTTCCTTGGGTTGTTTACAGAATAGGATAGGGTGGTACACTGGATTGCGGACTCACTCTCCGCCATTGTCTTCAAGTGTTGTACCGATGGAATCCGATCGGGATTCCCGGCTCGCCGCGGTGCGGATCGATATCGGTCGTGATCTTGAGACGATGCGGGTTGACCAATCGAATTCCGATTGGCACAATTCCGCTTCTGTACCACGCGCCCGTAGCTCAGTTGGATAGAGCACCAGGCTACGAACTTGGGGGTCGGAGGTTCGAATCCTTCCGGGCGCGCCATTTCCTGAAAGCCAACCTTCGCAGGTTGGCTTTTTCGTTTGCGTCCGTCGGATTTCCGGCCCGCCGCAGCGCGGCGGGCGTTCGCCCCCACGCGAAGCTGCGCTTCGCGAGCGGTGGGGTCTCACCCTTCCGGGCGCGCCATCTCCTGAAAGCCAACCTTCGCGGGTTGGCTTTTTTCGTTTACGTCCGTCGGATTTCCGGCCCGCCGCAGCGCGGGGGCGTTCGTCCCCACGCGAAGCCAGGCGCGTGGCGAGGATCGCGAGGCGGTCGGTGTTCGATCCCGCGCGCAGGATCAGCCGCCGCCCTCGCGCATCCGCTCGCGCAGCGAGCGTGGACGCATGTCGGTCCAGACTTCCTCGATGTGTTTCAGGCACGCTTCCTTGGTGCCGCTGAAACCATCCTTGCTCCAGCCCAAGGGCAGCTCGCGTTCGAGGGGCCAGATCGAGTACTGCTCTTCGTGGTTCACCACCACGGCGTACAAGGTCTCGTCGTTCATCGCGCACTCCCGATTCGTCGCCGCAGGGCGACTTCGTGGATCATACGCCTGCCGACGCGGTCGACGTTGCGGCCGGCGCGCCGCCGTCGAGGAATTGCAGTTTCGCCAGTTCGGCGTACAGACCGCCCTGCGCGAGCAGGGCTTCATGGGTGCCTTCGGCGACGATCCGGCCATGGTCCATCACCACGATGCGATCCGCCTTGAGCACGGTCGCGAGGCGGTGCGCGATCACCAGCGTGGTGCGGCCGCGCATGAGGTTCTCCAGCGCGTGCTGCACCGCGCGCTCGCTCTGCGCGTCGAGCGCGGAGGTCGCTTCGTCCAGCAACAGCACCGGTGCGTCCTTCAGCAGGGCGCGCGCGATCGCGATGCGCTGCTGCTGGCCGCCCGACAGGCGCACGCCGCGTTCGCCGAGCTCTTCGTCGTAACCCTTCGGCAGCGCCGCGAGGAAGTCGTGCGCCTCGGCCGAGCGCGCGGCGGTTTCGACCTCGGCATCGTCCGCTTCCAGACGGCCGTAGCGGATGTTGTCGCGCGCGCTGGCGGCGAACAGCGTCGGCTGTTGCGGCACCAGCGCGATGCGCTCGCGCAGGGCGACGGGATCGCAGTCGCGGATGTCGACCCCGTCGATCGCGATCCGCCCGGATTCGGGATCGTGGAAGCGCAGCAGCAGAGAAAACACGGTGCTCTTGCCGGCGCCCGAGGGGCCGACGAGGGCGACGGTCTCGCCGGGGCGCACGTGGAGGCTGAAATGCTCCAGCGCGGGCGCATCGCGGCGCATCGGATAGCGGAAGCTCACGTCGTCGAGAACGAGTTCGCCGCGCAGCGGCGTCGGCAGCGAGGCCGGCTGCGCCGGGGAGACGATGTCCGCGGATTCGCGCAGCAGTTCGTCGATGCGTCCCATGCCGCCGGCGGCGCGCTGCACCTCGTTCCAGACTTCGGCCAGGGCCGCGACCGAACCGCCGGCGAAGATCGCGTAGAACACGAACTGGACCAGGGTGCCGGCGGTCATGCGACCGGCCAGCACGTCGTGCGCGCCGGACCACAGCACGAGGATGATCGCGCCGAAGAACAGCACGATCATCACCGCCGTCATCGTCGCCTGCGTGCCGATCCGCTTGCGCGCGGTGCGCACCGCGACCCGCACGGCGTCGGCGAAGCGATTGCGCTCGTAGCCCTCGCGCGCGTGCGCCTGGACCGTGCGCACGGCCCCCAGCGTCTCGGAGGCGAGCGCGTTCGCGTCGGCGATCCGGTCCTGGGTATTGCGCGAGATTTTCTGCAACCGTCGCGACCCTACGATCATCGGCAGCACCGCCAGCGGGATGCCGATGACCGCCCACGACGCCAGCCGTGGGCTGGTCACGAAGAGCATCGCCAGCGCGCCGAACAGGGTGATCGTGCTGCGCAGGGCGATCGACATCGCGCTGCCGACCACGCCGCGGACCAGTTCCACGTCGGCGGTGAGTCGCGACACCAGTTCGCCGCTGCGATTGCGCTCGTGGAAGCCGCTGTCCAGGCCGATCAGGTGACCATAGAGCCGTTCGCGCAGATCGGCGACCACGCGTTCGCCGAGCAGCGACACGAAGAAGAAGCGCGTCGCGGTGCCCAGCGCCAGCACCAGCGCGACCCCGAAGATCAGCAGGAAGGCGCGGTCGATATCGCTGCCGCTCCCGCTGCGGAAGCCCTGGTCGACCATCACCCGGGCGGCGAGCGGCAGGCTCAGCGATGCGGCCGAAGACACGGCCAGCGCGATCAGCCAACCGGAGAACAGCCCGGAATGGGCCCGGACGAAGGGCAGCAGCGGCAGGAGTTTGCGGAGCGGAGCCTTGGCGGGCGAGGGAGTCGGTTCGGACATTGCGAGGGGAGCCGCCCCCGCGAGCGGGGATGAAGGTGGTGGGGAGGACGGGTCGACGATCGCCGACGCATCCGGTGCGCATGTCCATGCCCGTGGGACCGAAAGTCCGTCACCGATCCGGCGGCTTCGGGCCGATGTTCATGGGCCTCGCCGGATCGTTCCGGTCGTTCATGGCGTTTCCGCGAAACGTACCCGGTCACGGGTGGCGTCGCGCAGGCGGATTTTCAAGTCGTCGGCCCGATCCAGCGGCAATCGCACCCGCAGCACCGTACCGTCGGCGTCGAAGCGCTCGTCGAGTTTGAGCGCGCCGGCAGCGTTGAGCGCGACGTGGGCCGCGCCGAGATCGGCGAAGGGGCAGGCGAATTCCAGTTCGGCGAACGCGATCAGCGGACGTTTGTCGGCGCGCCGCAGGCATTCCGCCGCCGCGCCGCCGTAGGCGCGGACCAGACCGCCGGCACCGAGCTTGATGCCGCCGTACCAGCGGGTCACCACGACCAACACGCGATCGCAGCCCTGGCCGTCGATGGCGGCCAGGATCGGCCGGCCGGCGGTGCCCGCGGGTTCGCCGTCGTCGCTGGAGCGATAGTGTGCACCGAAGCGCCAGGCCCAGCAGTTGTGGGTAGCGTCGGGATCGCCGAGCGGCGCGATCGCCGCCTGCGCCGACTCGGCTGCGTCCAGCGGCACCGCGCGGGCGAGGAAGCGGCTGTGCTTGACCTCGAGCAGGTGCGAGGCCGGCGCGAGGAGCGTCTGCAGCGTCGTCATGCCGTCGCCCGGTGCGACCGTGTCCCGCGCCGGCTCAGGGCGCGGGCGGCGGCAGGGTCGCGGCCAGCTTGCGGAGGTCTTCGGGCAGTTCGGCGTCGGGATAGCGCCGCCGGAATTCCTGCAGACTCTGGGTCGCGGCGGCGGTGTCTCCCGCCGCGATCAAGGCGCGGATCCGCTGCAGCCAGGCCTGGCGGAATTCCGGCGAATCCGCCGAAACCGGCGGTCGCGCGTCGTAGCCGTCGCCGGCGACGTTGCCGACGGGCTTGTCGGCCTCGGCGGTGTCTCCGCGAACCAGACCCTGCGCCCGGCGGGCGC
This sequence comes from Pseudomonadota bacterium, assembly GCA_049324395.1. Lineage (GTDB taxonomy): Bacteria > Pseudomonadota > Gammaproteobacteria > Xanthomonadales > Xanthomonadaceae > Lysobacter_I. The sequence goes on along the minus strand of JBMOOY010000029.1, from coordinate 57,159 downwards.
GGTCCCGCGGCGATTCCGCCGGTGGCGGCGGGGCCGGCGGCGGAATCGCTTCGGCCTGCGCCGCGCGATTCGAACGGCTTTCCTGTTCGCGGCGCTGGCTCAGCGGCGTACGGGTGTACTCGGCGGCGCCGGTGCTGCGATCAGCGGGGATTTCGCTGCGCGGCACACGGCTGCCGGACAGGTCGAAGTCGGCCTTGGCCTCGTGGCCGACGTCGATCCGGGGTTCGGGTTCGGCCGCCGGTGCTGGTGGAGCCGCCGGGGCGGGTGGCGCAGGCGCGACCGCCTCGGCCACGGCATCCGCCGCGGGCGCGTCAGCCACGAAGCCTCCGGGCGCCGACTTCGCGGCGGCCGGGGCGGCCATCTCCGCGCTGCGTGCGCCGGCGGTGGTGGCTGCCGCATCCTCGAGCGGAGGCGGCGGCGGAGGCGGCGCCGGCGGGTCGATCATCACCGCTTCCATCGCCTCGTCCGCCATCGCCGCGGGGGCCGAGGCCACTGCGGTTTCGGCGGAACTGCCGTCGCCGTCGCCCTGCAGTTTCCAGCCGATGCCGGCCGCGAGCACCACCGATGCGGCAAGACCCATGCCCCACGGCCAGCGCGGGACGGTGCGGCGCGGCCGAGCGGGCCGGAGCGGAGCGACCTTGGGATCCGTGGGCGTTGCCGGGGGCGCCGCATCCGTCCGCGTCGTGGCGGCGGCGGTGCCGGCGTCCTGCGCTACCGCGGATCGGGCCGCGGCCAGGATCGCCGCGTCGAGCGCAGGCGCGGGTTCGCGCGGCCCGCCCAGACGCGCGAGGCGCTCGGCGAGGTCGCGTTCTTCCGGCGACAGGGGTTCGATGCGACGGTTCATGGGTTCAGCCTCTGGCGCAGTTTGTCCATGGCGTAACGCAGCCGGGACTTCACCGTCTCCCGGCCGACGCCGGTGATTTCGCCGATTTCCTCCAGACTCAGGTCCTGTTCCAGTCGCAGCAGGATCACCTCCCGCTGCTCTTCCGGCAACTCGTCCAGCGCCAGGCGGAGCCGGCGCCGTTCCTCGAATTCCGACAACTGCCGTTCCGGCGTGTCGTGGTCGGGCATCCGTTCGGTGCGTTCATCGGCATCGTCGGGCGCCGGCGGCCGGTGCTGCAGCGCCCGCCAGTGGTCGGCGAGCCGGTTGTGCGCGATCCGGTACAGCCAGGTGGAGAACGCCGCCTCGGGTTTCCAGCCCTGGCGCGCCGAGATCACGCGCTGCCAGACGTCCTGGAAGAGCTCATCCGCCAACGCGCCATTGCCGTAGACCTGGCGGGCGAGGAAGCGATACAGCTTGCCGCGGTGGCGGTGGTAAAGGCGTTCGAACGCAGCCGCATCGCCCGCCGCGTAGGCGAGCATGAGGCTTTCGTCGCTGACTTCCGCCACATCGTTCATGCCGATCAGGTTAAGGGCTGACGCGCGCGGCGTGAAGCCCGTCGCGTTTCGCTGACGGCGATGGCGGATGGCGGGATGGGGGCGGAGGGCATGCATGGCGGCGGCCGGAGTCCGGCGACGACGGCCTCGCGGCCGCCGTCGTCCCGGGGTCAGTCGGCGATCATCCCGATCTGCGGCGTGTCGCCGGCGACGAGTCGCCGGGCGTCGTCGACGAGGGCGACGAACTCGGCGCGCTGCTTCCACGGATCGGCGCCGACCGTGGCGCGCGCGCTGCGGGCGATATCCTCCCAGGTCCAGCCGTCGATGTGCTTTCCGCCGCGCAGCGCATCGGCATAGGCGGCGACGGTCGCCGCGAAACGCAGCGATGCGCTCGGCGCGTGACGGCGCGGCTCGTGCGGTTTCGCGATCGGCGTTTCGATGAGACGACTCGCGTCCTCGCCCGGACGCTTGTAGCGCAGGCGCAGATGGGCCAGTTCGCCGGAGACCGGCCCGCCCTTCAGTTCCGGCGTTCCGTAACGCAGCGCAGGCAGGCGTTCGGCGCCGGAACCGACCAAGGTGATCTCGTACAGCGCCGTGACTTCGTGCCCCGCGCCGATGTCGCCGGCGTCGACCTTGTCGTTGGCGAAATCCTCGCGACGGAGGATCCGGTTTTCGTAGCCGATCAGACGATATTCGGCCACCTGCGCGGGGTTGAATTCGATCTGGATCTTGACGTCCTTCGCGATCGTCAACAGCGTCGACTGCATTTCCTGCACCAGCACCTTGCGCGCTTCCTGCAGGGTGTCGATGTAGGCGTGATTGCCGTCGCCGACGTCGGCGAGACGCTCGGCCATGTGATCGTTGTAATTGCCTTGGCCGAAACCGAGCGTGGTCAGGGCGATGCCGTGCTTGCGCTGGTCGCCGACCAGCGTTTCGAGCGCGTCCACGCTGGTCGTGCCGACGTTGAAATCGCCGTCGGTGGCCAGGATCACGCGGTTCACGCCGTGCTTCACGAACCCCTGCTTCGCCATCGCGTAGGCCAACTGGATGCCGGCGCCGCCGTTGGTGCTGCCGCCGGCCTCCAGCCGATCCAGCGCGGCCAGGATCGCGTCCTTCTCGCTGCCGGGCGTGGGTTCGAGCACCACGCCGGCGGAACCGGCGTAGACCACCAGCGAGACCCGGTCCTGCGGGCGCAGCTGTTCGACCAGTTGCGCGAAGGATCGCTTGAGCAGCGGCAGTTTGTCTTCGCTCTGCATCGAACCGGAGGTGTCGATCAGGAACACCAGGTTCGCCGGCGGCAGTTCGGCCTTGGGCACGTCGTAGCCCTTGATGCCGATCATCAGCAGTCGGCGTTCGCCGTTCCACGGCGCCGCCGCGACTTCGGTGGTGACGCGGAACGGCGTCGACAGCGACGACGGGCCGGGGTGGCCGTAGTCGAAATAGTTGATCATCTCCTCGGCGCGCACCGCGTCGGCCGGCGGCCGCACGCCCTGGCGCAGCATGCGGCGCACGTTGCTGTAGCTGCCGGTGTCGACGTCGATCGAGAAGGTGGAGACCGGGGCCTCGGCGACGCGCTTGATCGGGTTGTCCTCGCGCTCGGCGTAGCGCTCGGTGTTCGCGACCTCGGGTGCCGGCATCGGTTCGGCGACGATGGGCATCGACGGCATCGCGGCGACCCGCATCGACGGCGGCGGTGGGGGCGCCGGGGGCGCCAGCGCGACGACGTTCCCCGCCACGCCCGCCGTCTTGCGTTCCTGCATCAGCCCGGCCCGAGAACCGGCGGCGTTGGCCTTGTCCGCGTCACGCTTCGCGGCGGCCCCGTCGGACGAGACCGCGGCGTAATCCGCCAGCGCTTCCTGTCGTTCGGCGGCTTGTCCTTCGGCGGTCGCCGACGGCGCGGGCGTCTCGGCGACCGTGGCGCTGCGATGGCAACCGGTCAGGGCCAGCGCGAAAAGTACGGCGGCGGCGAGGGCGTGGATCGGAAGCGTGCGGGATTGCGGACCGGCGGCGTTGCGGGGCATGGCGGGGTCTCCGTGAGTGGGCAGACCCGTGAACGCATCGGTCGGGGGAACGGGGTTGCGAACCGGAAGGTGCCCGGGGGCGCCAAAGGAAACGGGCGGCTCGCGCCGCCCGTTCCGGTACCGTCGTTTCGGGATTCCGCGATCAGAAGCGGAAATCCACCTTGCCGTAGTAATACGCGCCGTTGATGCCGAACGGCAGCGTTTCCCAGCCGTAGGTGAAGCCCAGCTGCGGGAACGGGAAGGCGTTCGCCGGATCCCACTTGTCGGGATAGGTGTCGAAGATGTTGTTTCCGCCGATGGTGATCCGCAGCTTGTCGTTCACGTTCCAACCGACCGCGGCGTCGAACAGCGTCGCCCCGTCCCAGGTCTGCTTGAAGCCCGGAGTGAAGCCTTCGCCGGCGACTTCGCCGTAGTAGTTCGCGCGCAGAGTCCAGTCGAACGCGCCGCGGGCCCACACGGCCTGGAACACATGGTGCTCGCCCGGCTGGCCTTCTTCCACCAGGGTGACCTGGCTGTCGTCGAACAACTGGGTCGGCGAGAGGATCGGCGACTGCGAACGACGCGACTTCACCTCGGTGTCGTTCCAGTGCAGCAGTGCGGTCAGATCGAGCGTGCCGCCCAGGGCCTCGTTGCTGTATTCGGCGACGACGTCCACGCCGGTGGTGCTGGTGTCGATGGCGTTGGTGAAGAACTGCGCCTGGGCGACGCCGAACGGCGCGAGGATCGCGCGGATCGGGCAGTTGGTATTCGTCGGCGTGCAGGGCAGGCTGTCGGTGCCGATGACCTCCGGCGCGATGTTGCTGGAGAAAATGATGCGGTCGTCGATGTCGATGCGGAACACGTCGACGGTCAGGCTGAAGCGGTCGTTCGGGCGCCAGCTGAAACCGGCCGAGATGCTCTCCGATTCCTCTTCCTTGAGCGGCTCGATGCCGAACGCGCGGGTCACGGCGCTGTCCTGGCGCGCGGTCAGCGTGTCGGCGAGCAGACCGGTGCTCGGGTCGATGTTGGTCGAGCGCTGGCTGTAGAACAACTGCTGCACGCCCGGAGCCCGGAAGCCGGTGGAGTAGGTCGTGCGCAGGGCGAAGGTATCGGTGAAGTCGTAGCGCAGCGACAACTTGCCGGTGGTGGTGTTGCCGAAGTCGGAGTAGTCCTCGAAGCGCACCGCGCCGCCGACCAGGAACTTGCCGCCGAAGCGGGTTTCGGCGTCGGCGTAGAGCGCGTAGTTGTGGCGGCCGTCGTCCACTTCCTCGTTCGGCGAGAAGCCCGGGAAGCCCTGGATGCCCGGCGCGGCGAAACCGCCGTTCTGGTTCAGGATCACGATCGCCGGATTGTTGGTGCGGCCGTAGGTGTAGGACACCGGGTCGCCCGCTTCGATGGCGTAGTTCTCGCGACGGTATTCGCCGCCGAGGGCGAGGCTGAGCGGCTCGTCGTTGCCGATGTCGAGGCTGCCCCGGAAGTCGACGTTGAACGTGGTCTGGTCGAACTTCAGGGTGCCGGTGTCGGCGGAGGTCGGGGACTCGCCGTAGATGCCCGCGCCCAGCGGCTCGTACCACCAGCTGACGTTGACCGAATTGCGTTCGTGGAAGCCGAACTTGCTGCGGCCGTGGTTGACCGACACGTCCCAGTCCCAGTTGTCGCCGAGCGGCGCCCGGTAGCCGACCGCGAGCGAGGCGTCGTCGACGGTGGTGACGATGTTGGGCAGGAAACCGTTGGGGTAGAGATCCGGCACCGTGCGGCCGTCGCCGGCGCTGCGGAAGAAGCCGTAGGAGCTGCCCTCGCGGCGCGAGAAACCGCCGAACATGTACAGCTCGCCGCCGCCCAGCTGGAAGCCGCTGTTGGCCCAGAGGTAGGCGTCCTTGGCGTCGGCGTCGCCGATGCGCTGGGTGACGCGCGGGGGAGCGACGCGCAGGCTGTCGGGACCGGCGCGGTTGGTTTCGCCGCGGTCGCGGTATTCGGCGGTGAGGTTGATGTAGCCGTTGTCGCCGATCTCGAAGCCGTGATTCAGACCGCCGTGGAGCACCTCGCCGTCGCCCTTGCGGGTTTCGCCGGCTTCGAAGAACAGCTGGGTTTCCTTGGTCTGTTTCTTGAGCACGACGTTGATCACGCCCGCGATGGCGTCGGAGCCGTACTGGGCGGCGGCGCCGTCGCGCAGCACTTCGATGCGCTCGATCGCGGTGACCGGGATCGCGTTGATGTCGGTGCCGGCGGAGCCGCGGGCGATGGTCTGCTGCACGTTCACCAGCGCCTGCTGGTGGCGGCGCTTGCCGTTGACGAGCACCAGGACCTGGTCCGGGCCCAGCGCGCGCAGGGTGGCCGGGCGAATGATGTCGGTGCCGTCGGAGATCGTGGTGCGCGAGAAATTGAAGCTCGGCTCCAGCATCTGCAGCAGTTGGCCGAGTTCGCGCGCGCCGGTGCGCTCGAGCTGCTCGGTACGGATGATGTCGACCGGCGCGGCGGTTTCGGCGGCGGTGCGGTTCTTGGCGCGGCTGCCGAGGACCTGGATGGTGTCGAGGTCGCCGGCGTCCTCGGCGGGCGCGTCCTGGGCGAAGGCGGGCAGGGCGACCGCGAGGGCGAAGGCGAGGGCGGTGATCGCGGGCGCCGTGCGGCGTGCGGTGGAACGACGGGAACTGCGGTACTGCATGACACCTCCTGATCCATTGGGGACGGTTGAAAGAAGCCGACGGGGCGCACTCCGGCGCCGGTGCCGCGCTTGGGGCACGGCGGACAGCCGACAGTCATAACATTTTTTTAGCGTTCAGGCCCGTGCGGGGCGTCGCGGATGCGCCTTTCCCGCCCCCGCGATGGCCTGTTCCGGCGCTACCGGAGGACCGTACGCAGGAGTAGGCTCGGCAGGAAACGGAACGGGGGCCTGGACATGACGACGACCGACGGCGATACCCGGGGCGAGGCCGCCCGGATGGAGGAGACTCCGCATCGACGCCTCGCGAGGATGGCGGGCGAATGGGAGGGCGTGTACCGGCTGTGGTTCGAGCGGGACATGCTGGCGGCGGAATCGGCCCAGCGCGGCAGCCTGCGTCCCGTGCTGGGCGGGCGCTTCCTCCTGCACGAGTACACCTGGGAGTTCGACGAACGCAGCTACTCGGGGGTCGCCCTGTACGGCTACCACATCGACGAGAAGCGCTGGGAATGCGCCTGGGTGGACAGCTTCCACACCGGCAGTTCGATCCTCTTCTCGCAGACGGCATCGCAGGCCGGCGCGGACTCCGGGCCGATGCATTTCGCGGTGCTCGGCAGCTACGGCGACGGCCAGACCCCGCCGGGTCCGCGCTGGGGCTGGCGGACCGAGATCGAGCAGGCCGACGACGACCATCTCCTCATCACGATGACCAACATCTCGCCGCAGGGCGAGGAGGCGAAGGCGGTCGAAGTGGAGTACGTGCGCAGGCCGGCACCGCAGCACGGGCACTAGCGCCGTCGATCGAGCAAGCGGTCGAGGGGCTTCGGGCCGCTCGACCGCAACGGATTCATGCGTCGTCGACCCGCAGTTTCAGCATCCCGTCGCGCAGCCTCGCGTCGAGACGATCGCCGGGCTGGGCGTCGCCGACGCCGCGCACGATCCGGCCGTCCTCGTGCTGCAGGATCGCGTAGCCGCGGGCGACGGTCGCCAGCGGGCTGACCGCTTCCAGCGAGCGCGCCAGACCGTGCAGCCGCAGCGCATGCCGTTGCAGCGCACGGACCGTGGCCGCCTGCGGACGCGGCGCCAACGAACGCAGGCGTTCGCGCAGCAGCGACAGCCGGCGCTGCGGGCGCGACGCGCGCAGCACCGCCGCGGCATGCCGGAGGCGGGCCTGGCGTTGCTGCGACCGGCCGGACCAGATCGCCTCCAGGCGGCGCAGGGCATCCGCCTGGCGGCGACGCAACGCGTCCAGGCGCGCCTGCGGACGCAGCGCCTGGAGACGCAGGGCGGCGCGATCCGCGCGCTGCGTCGCCTCGCGCAGCGCGCGTTCGTGGAGGGCGCGAAGGCGACGCGCGTCGGCGCGCAGCCGGGCGGCGAGATCGGCGCGATCGGGCACCAGCAGTTCGGCCGCCACGGAGGGCGTCGGCGCCCGCAGATCGGCCGCGAAATCGGCGAGGGTCACGTCGACTTCATGGCCCACCGCAGACACCACCGGGACCGGCGACGCGGCGATGGCGCGGGCCAGCGCTTCGTCGTTGAACGCCCACAGATCCTCGAGAGAGCCGCCGCCGCGGGCGACGAGCAGGGCGTCGTAGCGTCCGCTGCGGCCCGCAGCCTGCAGCATGCGCACGATCTGCGCCGCGGCGGTGTCGCCCTGTACGGGCACCGGCAGGATCTCGACGTCGAGCAGCGGGAACCGGCGGCGCAGCACGCTGATCACGTCGCGTACCGCGGCGCCGGAGGGCGAGGTCAGTACGCCGAGACGCCGGATCAGCGCGGGCAGCGGACGCTTGCGCGACGCATCGAACAGACCTTCCGCCTGCAGCCTCGCTTTCAACTGCTCGAACGCGCGGCGCAGCGCGCCTTCGCCCGCCTCTTCCATGGTGTCGAGCACGAGCTGGTAGTCGCCGCGAGCCTCGTAGAGGGTGAGGCGGCCGCGGGCCAGCACGCGCAGGCCTTCGCGCGGAACGAAACGCAACCACTGGCTCTTCGGCTTGAACAGCGCGCAGCGGACCTGGGCGCGTTCGTCCTTCAGCGTGAAATAGAGGTGCCCGGACGCCGGGCGCGAGAGATTGCCCAGTTCGCCCTCGACCCACACCAGCGGGAACGCGTCTTCGAGCAGATTGCGGGCGAGCGCGTTCAACTGGCTGGGACTGAGGGCCTTGCGGTCGTCGGTGGCGGGGGCGTCGAACATCCCCGACAGGATACGGGAATCGCGTCGACGGTCCGGAAACGTCGACAGGGTGAGCTGCCGTCCGTCGCGCCGATTCAGGGAGTGCGGCGGCAGGGTTCCGGACCGGATCCGGAGGCCGCCTGTCGCCATCGGCCACCGCTACAATGCGCGCATGTCCGCCCAGCCCCTGCCTTGCCAGACCGACGCCGCGCCGGCGTTCGGTCCCGCCGCCCGCCGTTCCACCCGCCAGGTCCACATCGGCAAGGTCGCCGTCGGTGGCGACGCTCCGGTGGTGGTGCAGTCGATGACCAACACCGACACCGCCGATATCGCCGGAACCGCGAAGCAGATCGCCGAACTGTGGCGCGCGGGTTCCGAGCTGGTGCGGGTGACCGTGAACAACCCCGAATCCGCCGCCGCGGTGCCGCGGATCGTCGACCGGTTGGCGATGATGGGCATCGAAGTCCCGATCATCGGCGACTTCCACTACAACGGCCATCAGCTGCTCGCCGCCGAACCGGCCTGCGCCGAAGCGCTCGCGAAATACCGGATCAATCCCGGCAACGTCGGTTTCGGCAAGAAGAAGGACACGCAGTTCGCGCAATTGATCGAGTTCGCCTGCCGTTACGGCAAGCCGGTGCGGATCGGCGCGAACTGGGGCTCGCTGGACCAGGCGCTGGCGGCGCAGCTGATGGACGAGAACCACCGACGCGCCGAGCCCTGGGATGCAGGTCGCGTGCTGCGGGAAGCGCTGATCCGCTCGGCGATCGACTCCGCCGAACGCGCGGTGGACCTCGGCCTGGCGCGCGAGCGCATCGTGCTCAGCGCCAAGGTCAGCGGCGTGCAGGAACTCGTCGCGGTGTATCGCGATCTGGCGATGCGCTCCGATTTCGCCTTGCATCTGGGTCTGACCGAGGCCGGCATCGGCAGCAAGGGCATCGTCGCTTCGAGCGCGGCGCTCGGCGTGCTGCTGCAGGAAGGGATCGGCGACACCATCCGCATCTCGCTCACGCCGGAGCCCGGCGCGTCGCGCACGCAGGAGGTGATCGTCGCCCAGGAGCTGCTGCAGACGATGGGCCTGCGCGCGTTCACCCCGATGGTCACCGCGTGTCCGGGCTGCGGGCGCACGACCAGCACGTTCTTCCAGGAACTGGCGCAGACCGTGCAGGAACATGTGCGCGCGAAGATGCCCGAATGGAAGATCACCCATCCCGGCGCCGAGAACCTCACGCTCGCGGTGATGGGCTGCGTGGTCAACGGCCCGGGCGAATCCCGGCACGCGAACATCGGCATTTCCCTGCCGGGCACCGGCGAAGCGCCGGCGGCGCCGGTGTTCATCGACGGCGAGAAGTCGGTCACGCTCCGGGGCGAGGGCATCGCCGCCGAGTTCGTGCGCATCATCGACGAATACGTCGATCGCCGGTTCGCCGCCGGTTCCCCGGACTGAGCGCGTTCCGACGCCCGCAGCGACCCCGTTACACTTGGCCTCGCCGGACGCCCGCGTTCCGTCCGGCCGCATCCGCGATCCCGCATTTTCGAGGGCAGTCATGAGTACATCGAAGTTACCCGTCCACGTCCTGCTGCCCCTGGCGGCGATCGCGGTCGCGGGCGTCGCCGCCTATCCCCGCATCGCCGAGCGCCTGCGGGCCACGGATGCGGACGCTGCGCCGACGAAGACCTCGCTCGCGACCTCGCTGGCCGCTTCCCTCGGCGGCGCGCCCGAAACGCGCGGTCCCGGTTCGTACGACATCGGCGATCTGCCGGGCCGTCCCTCGATCGTCCCGAAAGCCGATGCCCCCAACGCCATCGGTACCTACATCGTCAGTTTCCGCCAGGAACCGCTGGCGAGCTATCGCGGCGGCGTTCCCGGCATCGCGATGCCCAAGCGCGCGCGCTCGGCCGCCGGTCGCCTGCGTCTCGAAACGAAGAGCGCGGAGGCCCTCGCCTATGTCGACCATCTGCGCCGCGGTCAGGCGTCGATGGAGCGGGAAATCGCGAGGTTGACCGGCACCGCGTTGCCGGTGCGTCGCCGGATGCAGCATGCGTTGAACGCGATCGTGGTCGACATGACCGCGGCGCAGGCGGCGCGGGTGGCGCGCATGCCGGGCGTGGCGAGGGTGGAGCCGGAGCGCCTGCTGACGCTGTCCAGCGACGCCGGCCCCACCCACATCGGTGCGCTGCCCGTCTGGAACGCGACCAATCCCGGCGCCCCGGCGGCCTACCAGGGCGAAGGCATGGTGGTCGGTATCATCGACTCCGGCATCAACTTCGGCAGTCCCTCGTTCGCCGCGACCGATCCCATCGACGGTTACGTGCACCTCAATCCGTTCGGCAGCGGCGTGTTCGTCGGCACCTGCGCCAGCGGCGGCGTCGATCTCGGCCGTTGCAACAACAAGCTGATCGGCGGCTACGACTTCGTCTGCGGCGCGCCGGGCAACAAGTGCGGACAGGCCAACGTCCGCGAGGAAAACGGTTTCGGCGACACCAACGGCCACGGCACCCACGTCGCGTCGACCTCGGCCGGCAATCGCCGCAGCGTGACCTATCTCGGTTCCACGCTGCGCATCTCCGGCGTCGCACCGCGCGCGAACATCATCGCCTACGACACCTGCTACACCGACACCTCGACCGGCCAAGGCCTGTGCCCGAATTCCTCGACCGCCACCGCGATCGACCAGGCGGTCGCCGACGGCGTGGTCGACGCGATCAACTATTCGATCGGCGGCGGTTCGTCGCCGTGGAGCGATTCGGTGTCGTCGGCGATGCTCAATGCGGTCAACGCCGGCATCTTCGTCGCCGCCGCGGCCGGCAACGACGGCCCGAACGCGAACACGCTCGACCACAACGAACCCTGGGTGTCCACGGTCGCCGCCGCCACCCACAACCGGGGCGGCTTCGGCACCCTGATGTCGGTGACCGGTCCGGCGCCGGTGCCCGCGGCGATCGCCGCGTTGGCGGTGACGCCCGGCAGCGGCGGTACCGAGCTGCAGGCGACCATCCCGCCGACCACGCCGTTGCGGATCAGCCCCGGGATCAACAGCACCAACGACGGCTGCAGCGCGTACGCGGCCAACTTCTTCGCGGGCGCGATCGCGGTGCTCCGTCGCGGGACCTGCAACCTGGCGACCAAGATCAACAACGCCACCAATGCGGGTGCGATCACCGTGCTGATCGCCAACAACGCGCCCGGTACGCAGAGCCTGCTGGTGGGCGGAGCCTCCATTCCGGTCTTCGGCGTGACCCAGGCGGAAGGCGATGCCCTGCGCAATTTCGGGCAGGCCAATCCGACCAGCGCGACCGCGGGCATCGTTTTCCCCCCCGGCGGTATTCCGACCACGCCCGATGTGCTCGCCAGCTTCAGTTCGCGCGGACCGTCGGGCGTCGCCGATCTCATCAAGCCGGACATCACCGGGCCGGGCGTCGACGTGCTCGCCGCCTACGCCGGCATCACGCTGACCGGTTCCGAGCAACAGGTGAACGCCATCAGCGGCACGTCGATGGCCACGCCGCACATGGCCGGCGCGGCTCTGCTCGTGCGCCAGGCGCGGCCGAGCTGGACGCCTTCCGAAGTGAAGTCGGCGCTGATGATGTCCGCCCACGAAGCGGTGTTGATGCAGGACGGGGTGTCGCCGGCGAATCCGCATGCCCGCGGTTCCGGACGCATCCGCGTCGACCGCGCGATCAACGCCGGACTGGTGCTCAACGAAACCGGGGCCAATTTCCTCGCCGCCAATCCGGGCAGCGGCGGCAATCCGGCGACGCTGAATCTGGCGAGTCTCGCCGACGCCACCTGCGCATCGTCTTGCAGTTTCACCCGCACGTTCCGCAATGCGCGCACCTACGGTTCGCTGTGGCGCGTGGAAGTGATCGGACTCACCGGGACGGCGCCGTCGCTCCTGTGGGTGCCTGCTGGCGGATCCGCGCCGCTGACGGTGACCATCAACACCGGGTCGCTGCCGGCGAACGGCAACTGGAACTTCGGCAAGCTGGTGCTGACCGAGCTGTACACCGGCGGCATCGTGCGCGACCTGTCGGAGCTGCAACTGACGGTCGGCGTGGTGGTTCCTGCCGGCGGGGCGTCGGTGCCGTTGCTGCCCGGCGTTTCCGGACAGTCCGCGGCGGGCCCCACGGCGGCGGCGCATCGCGAGCCCGGACTCGGCCGAGGCCGCGCATCGCGGTTCTGATCGCGCCCGCGTCGGCTTGGATCGGGCGGGACGATCCGCGGGCGGAAACTCCGACGCACGGCCGGTCTGGCGGTCGGACAAACCGCGTACACTGAAAAACGACCGGGCGCGGGGGACGCCCCCGCGCGGACGGTCGCAAAGCGCTGCAGCTCGCCGGGATGCGAGCCGCGCGGACGCCTTTGTTCCGCGTGGTGCAGGGATCCGAACAATCCGGAATCGAGGGCTGTCATGAGCAAGTCGAAATCCCTGACGGGTGCGGTGTTGCCGTTCGCGGCGATCGCGATCGCCGGTGTCGCCGCCTATCCCCACCTGTCCGCACGCCTTCAGGGCGCTGCCGCTCGCGCACCCGCGAAGGCGCCGATCGCGGCCTCGATCGACGGCGTACGCGCGGAGGCCGGAAGCGGTCCGGGCAGCTACGACATCGGTGGCCTGTCCGGGCAACCGTCGATCGTGCCCAAGGCCGGTGTGGCCGCCGGGCGCGGCACGTACATCGTGACCTTCCGCGATCCGCCGCTCGCCAGCTATCGCGGTGGGGTCCCCGGCATTGCGGTGCCCAAGCGCGCCGTTTCTCCCGGTGGCCGTTTGCGACTCGACGTGAAGAGCGCCGAAGCGAACGCCTATGTCGATCACCTGCGTCGAGGACAGGCCCGCGCCGAGCGCGAGATCGCGCGGATGATCGGCGCGCCGTTGCCGGTGCGCAGTCGCATGCAGCATGCGCTGAACGCGATCGTGGTCGACATGACCGCCGCCCAGGCCGCGCGCGTCGCGCGCATGCCGGGCGTGTCGAGCGTCGAACCCGAGCGTCTCCTGACGCTGTCGACCGATATCGGTCCGACCCTGATCGGTGCCCCGGTCGTGTGGAACGGCAGCAATCCCGGGGCCCCGGGGCCCTACCAGGGCGAAGGCATGGTGGTCGGCATCGTCGACACCGGGATCAATTTCGGCAGTCCTTCGTTCGCGGCCGTCGATCCGATCGACGGTTACACGCATGCCAACCCGTTCGGCGCCGGCGTGTTCGTCGGGACCTGCGCCTCGGGCGGCGTCGACCAGGGACGCTGCAACAACAAACTGATCGGCGGATACGACTTCGTCTGCGGTCCGCCGGCCAACCAGTGCGGTCAGCCGAACATCCGCGAAGAACCCGGTTTCGGCGACACCAACGGCCATGGCAGCCATGTCGCGTCCACGTCCGCGGGCAATCGTCGGGATGCCGCCTACAGCGGTGCGACGATCCGCATTTCCGGTGTCGCGCCGCGCGCCAATATCATCGCCTACGACACCTGCTATTCGCTGACGACGGGCGGCGGGTCGTGTCCGCTGTCGTCGACGGCGGCAGCCATCAATCAGTCGATCGCCGACGGCGTCGTCGACGCGATCAATTACTCGATCGCCGGCGGCAGCAGCCCGTGGAGCGATTCCGTTTCGCAGGCCATGCTCAATGCGGTCAACGCCGGCATCTTCGTGGCGGCCGCGGCGGGCAACGACGGTCCGAACGCGAACACGCTCGATCACAGCGAGCCCTGGGCCATCACGGTCGCGGCCGCGCAGCACGGTCGCGGCGCGTTCTCGGTGCTCATGTCGGTGACCGGTCCGGCGCCGGTGCCGGCCAATCTCGCGCCGCTGGTCCTCAACCAGAGCACCGGCGGGGCGCAACTCCAGATCACGATTCCCGGGACGACGCCGCTGCGGATCAGCGCCGGCATCAACACCGCCAACGATGGCTGCGCCGCCTTCCCGGCGAACGCCTTCACGGGCGCGATCGCGGTGATCCGTCGCGGCACCTGCAATTTCAGCGACAAGATCAACAACGCCGCGGCGGCCGGCGCGCTCGCCGTGATCATCGCCAACAATCAGGCGGGCGTCGTCATCCCGACGACTCCCGGCACATCCATTCCCGCGTTTTCTGTGACGCAGACCGAAGGCGACGCATTGCGCGATTTCGGCAACGCCAATTCGACCACCGCGACCGCGCAGATCACCTATCCGCCGACCGGCGTGCCGAATACGCCCGATGCGCTGGCCGATTTCAGCGGGCGCGGGCCTTCGGACGTGACGGATGCGATCAAACCCGACATCACCGCGCCTGGCGTGCAGATTCTCGCCGCTTATGCCGGAACGACGCTCACCGGCTCCGAGCAACTGGTGAACGCCATCAGCGGCACCTCGATGGCCACGCCGCATATCGCCGGCGCCGCGCTGCTGGTGCGGCAGGCCCGTCCGACCTGGACGGTGCCGGAAGTGAAGTCCGCGCTGATGATGACGTCGACCGAAACCGTGTTCATGCAGGATCAGGTCACGCTGGCGGATCCGAACGCGCGCGGTTCCGGTCGCGTCCGCGTGGATCGCGCGATCAATGCCGGTCTGGTGCTGAACGAGACCGTGGCCAATTTCCAGGCCGCGAATCCGGGCGTCGGCGGCAATCCGGGCGGCCTGAACCTCCCGAGCCTGGCCGAGACGAGCTGCTCGACTTCCTGCAGCTTCACCCGGACGTTCCGCAATGCGCGCACCTACGGTGCGTTGTGGCGCGTGGAGGTGATCGGGCTGACCGGCACGGCGCCGTCGCTGCTGTGGGTGCCGGCGGGCGCATCCAGGTCGCTGACGGTGACGATCGATGCGTCGTCGCTGCCGGCGAACGGCAACTGGAACTTCGGCAGGCTGGTGCTGACCGAATTGTTCTCCGGCGCGCAGACGCACGCGAATTCCGAGCTGCATCTGCCGATCGGCGTGGTCCGGCCGGTGGGAGCGTCGTCGGCCCCGTTCCTGCCGGGGATTTCGCAGCTGGCGAAGCCTGCGCCCATATCGGCGGGCGGCGAGGGCCGCTGACCGCGCCGTTCGCGCCTGCGGCCATCGGCCGCGCCTCGCGTCCGTTCCCGCCCGCCCCGGCGTTCGTCCCGGACGAACCCGGAGGCGCGTGCCCGTCGCCGCGCGAATCCCTTCCGGCCGTGGCGCTGATCCGAACCGGCTCCGGATTTCGATGAACCCCATAGCCCCCCGGTGCCGGCCCGCGATGGCCGGCCCTCGGCGGTGCGCCCCGGGAATCGCCCGGATCCGAATTTCCCTCGAGTACCCGTCCGATGACATCCAGGTTCCTTGCCGTTGCGGCCGTTTCGATGGCGGCAGCGATCGCCGCCGCCGTGTTCTCCGGCCCCTTCATCCGGTCCCGGCCATCGACCGTTTCGCGCGATCCGGCGAGCGCGGCCGCCATGCCGGCGACCCGGGCCGCGGCTCGCAGCGAGCCCGTCTTCGATGCCGTCGAGGTCGGTGGCCGTGCGTCGATGCCGTCGATGGTGCCGAAGGCCGGTGTTCCGGGCGCGCTGGGCACCTTCATCGTGGTGTTCCGCGAACCTGCACTGGCGGCGTATCGCGGCGGCGTGCCGGGGATCGCAGTGCCCAAGCGCGCGGTTTCGCGCGGCGGCCGCCAGCGTCTGGACAGTCGCAGTCCCGAGGCGAAGCGATACGCCTCCTACCTGCATGATCGCCAGCGCGCGCTGGAACGCCGCATCGCGACCGCGAACCGCGCGCCGTTGCCGGTGCGGGGGCGGATGCAGCATGCGCTGAACGGCATCGTGGTCGACATGACCAACGCGCAGGCCGCTCGGGTGGCGCGGATGCCGGAGGTGCTGTTCGTCGAACCCTACGGCACCGTGACTCCGGACAGCGACGTCGGTCCGACGCACATCGGCGCCGTGCCGGTCTGGAACGGCAGCAATCCCGGCGCTCCGGCGGCCTATCGCGGCGAAGGCATGGTGCTCGGCGTGATCGACACCGGCGTCAACATCGGCAGCCCCTCGTTCGCGGGCGTCGATCCGGTCGACGGTTACGTCCACGTCAACCCGCTGGGCGCGGGCAACTATCTGGGGACCTGCGCGCCGGGCGGCGCAGATGCCGGTCGCTGCAACAACAAGCTCATCGGCGGCTACGACATGATCTGTCTGCCGCCGGTCAGCCTTTGCGGCCAACCGCAGGTGGTCGACGATCCCGGCATGAGCGATAGCGACGGCCACGGCAGCCATGTCGCCTCGACCGCGGCGGGCAACCAGCGCGATCTGTCGATCGGGGGCGTGCCGCGGCGGATTTCCGGCGTCGCGCCGCGCGCGAACATCGTCGCCTTCGATATCTGCTACTACGACTCCAGCCTCCAGAACGGCTCGTGCCCGAACACGGGCATCGTGGCCGCGTACGACAAGGCGGTCGCCGACGGCGTGATCGACGTCATCAACTATTCGTTTTCCGGCAGCAACGATCCCTGGGGCTATTCGGTCGCGCAGGCGATGCTCAATGCGGTGTCCGCGGGCATCTTCGTGTCCGCCGGAGCCGGCAACAGCGGGCCGACCGCGGCCACCGTGCGCAATACCCAACCCTGGACCGCGACCGTGGCCGCCGCGAAGCATGGACGCGGCGAGTTCGTCGGCGAGTTCGGCATCACCGGTCCCAATGCGGTACCGGCCGCGCTGACCGCGGTCCAGGCCTACGAGGGCGTCGGCAGCGTCCCGTTCTCCGCGGCCTTCCCGGCGAACACGCCGGTGCGGGCGAGCCCCATCTTCAACACCACCAACGACGGTTGCGGCGCCTATACGCCCGGAACTTTCGCCGGCGCCATCGCGATCGTCCGGCGCGGCACCTGCGAGCACACCACGAAGGTCAACAACGCCGCCGCGGCCGGCGCGGTGGCGGTGGTGCTCGCCAACAGCGTGCCCGGCCCGATGTATCCCTACACCCCGGGCGCCCTGCGTCCGACGATCGGCATCACGGCCGCCGACGGCACGGCGATCTGGGACTTCATCCGCACGCGTCCGACCTCCACCGCGCGGATCGCCTTCCCGATGCAGATGCGCGGCAACGTCGCCGATGCGCTCGGCGATTTCAGCTCCCGCGGCCCGGCGACGGGATTCGATCTCATCAAGCCCGACCTCACCGCGCCGGGCGTGAGCATCGTCGCCGCATCCGCAGGACCGACCATCACCGGCTACGAGTCGCTGGTGGAGATGTACGACGGCACTTCGATGGCGACGCCGCACGTCGCCGGCGCGGCCCTGCTGATCCGGCAGGCGCGCCCGTCGTGGACGCCGCCGGAGGTGCTGTCCGCGCTGATGATGTCCTCGACCGATCGGGTATTCCTGGAGGACGACACGACGCCGGCGGATCCGCACGCGCGCGGCGCGGGTCGCGTGCGCGTGGACCGTGCGATCAACGCCGGGCTGGTGCTGCACGAGTCCCAGGCCAACTTTCTCGCCGCGAACCCCGCCACCGGCGGCAGTCCGTCGAGCCTGAACCTCGCCGGCATGGCCGACGGCACCTGCGCGGGGTCGTGCACGTTCACCCGCACGTTCCGCAATGCGCGCACTTACGGTTCGCTGTGGCGGGTTCAACTGGTGGATCTGGCCGGCAGCGCGCCGACGTTGTTGTGGGTGCCCGCGGGCGGCTCGGTCTCGCTGACGCTCACGATCGACACCACGTCATTGCCCGCGAACGGCACCTGGAGGTACGGCAAGCTGGTATTGACGGAACTCTTCTCCGGCGCGCAGACGAACGCCGATTCCGAGTTGCAACTGCCGATCGGCGTGGTCGTTCCGGCGGCGGCCGCTTCGACGACCTTCCTCGCCGGGATCTCGAAGTTGCCGGGCAAGCAGGCATCTCCGCACTGACAGCGACGGGGGACGGCGGGCCGCGCACCGCCGCACGGTTCGCCCGCATGCCGTTCGCCGCAAGGCGTGGGAGTCGGGCGACACGGCATCGTCATGTTGCGATGCAACAATACGGACCGGGATGCCTGCCACGATTGGGCGGGCACTTTTGCGACGACGATCATACGTATACGATCCATCGACGACGCTTTGGCCAAGGGAAGGGCAGGCGTCGCGCTGCCGCTGTCCGTGGGGTGATGGGCAGGGCGCACGACAGGCTTCGCATACCTACAGCGTTCTTCCACGTACCCGGGGGATTCACATGTCACGCATCAAGCACAAGCGCGTCGCGCTCGCGATCGGCGCGCTCATCGCGACCGCCGCCGCGGCTGCGGTGTATCAGGCGCAGGTTTCGACCGACGCCAACGAGGATTCGTCGATCTTCGGCGCCCAGAGCACGGCGATCAAGGGGCAGGGCGATACCGTCGGCGCCATCAATCAGGGCTCCGGAAGCCTGCTTTCTTCCGCAGGGTCCGCGGTTTCGGATACGGAGCGCGGCACCTACATCGTCGTGTTCAAGGAAGCACCGCTGGCCTCGTACAAGGGGACCGTGCCCGGCATCGGCGCGCCCGAACGCTATCGCGACGAGAGTGGCACGCTGCGGCTCGATACCGACGGCGACAACTCGCAGGAGTACGTGGACTACCTGCAGACCCGCCAGGCCCAGCTCGAAGCCCGCATCTCGTCGATGGCCGGCCGCGATGTCGAACCCCGCCTGACCATGCAGCACGCGCTCAACGGCATGGTCGTCGATCTGACGCCGGTCGAGGCGCGCGCGATCCGTGCGCTCTCCGACGTGCGCCTGGTCGAGGCCTACCGCGAATTCCCGCTCGACACCGATGTCGGCCCGGCGCTGATCGGCGCGCCTCCGGTGTGGAACGGCACCAACCCCGGCGCGCCCGGCCCGTTCCGCGGCGAGAGCGTGGTGGTCGGTATCCTCGATACGGGCATCAATTTCGGCAGCCCCTCGTTCGCGGCGGTCGGCCCGGTCGACGGCTACGCCCACACCAATCCGCTCGGCAGCGGCAATTATCTCGGCACCTGCGACGTCGGCGGGCCCGACGCCGGGCGCTGCAACGACAAGCTGATCGGCGGTTACGATTTCGTCTGCGGTGCGCCGACCAACGCCTGTAGCAACGCCGCCCTGCGCGAAGAGCCGGGCTTCGGCGACACCAACGGCCACGGCAGCCATACCGCCAGCACCGCCGCGGGCAACGTGCGCGACGCGCTCTACAGCGGCAACACGATCCGGATCTCCGGTGTCGCCCCGCACGCCAACATCATCGCCTACGACGTCTGCTACACCACGATCTCGACCGGTCGCGGTTCGTGCCCGAACACGGCGACCGTCGCGGCGGTCGACCAGGCGGTCGCGGACGGCATCGTCGATACCATCAACTACTCGATCGGCGGCGGCAACGATCCCTGGCTCGACGCGACCTCGCTGGCGTTCCTGAACGCGGTCGATGCCGGCATCTTCGTCGCGGCGTCCGCCGGCAACGATGGTCCCGGCGCCAACACCCTCGGCCACAACGAGCCGTGGGTCAGCACGACCGCGGCCGCCCAGCACGGTCGCGCCGGCTTCTCGATCGCCATGAGCGTGACCGGTCCGGCGCCGGTGCCGGCCAATCTGGCGCCGATCCTGGTCAACCAGGGCACCGGCGGCGTGGCCTTCAGCGCCACGATCCCCGGCACCACGCCGTTGCAGATCAGCGCCGGCATCAACACCGCCAGCGACGGTTGCGCCGCCTATCCGGCCAACACCTTCGCAGGCGCGATCGCGGTGATCCGTCGCGGGACCTGCTCGTTCGCGATCAAGGTCAACAACGCCAGCGCCGCGGGTGCGGTCGCGGTGGTGATCGCCAACAACGCGGCGGGCGTGATCATCCCCTCCGTGCCGGGCACGACCGTCCCGGTGTTCAGCGTGACCCAGGCCGAGGGCGATGCATTGCGCGACTTCGGTCAGGCCAATCCGGCCACGAGCACCGCGCAGATCACCTATCCGGCGATCCCGGTGCCCAACACGCCCGATGCGCTGGCGTCGTTCAGCTCGCGCGGCCCGGCCGGCACCTACAACCTCATGAAGCCGGACGTCACCGCACCGGGCGTGCGCGTGCTCGCGGCCGTCTCCGGCACGGCCCTGACCGGCTCCGAGAACGCGGTCGAGCTGTTCGACGGTACCTCGATGGCCTCGCCGCACCAGGCCGGCGCCGCGGCGCTGATCCGCCAGGCGCGTCCGACCTGGACCCCGCCCGAGATCAAGTCCGCCCTGGCGATGACCGCGACGCAGACGGTCTTCCTGGAAGACCAGGTGTCGCTGGCCAATCCGTTCGCGCGCGGCAGCGGTCGCATCCGCGTCGATCAGGCGATCCGCGCCGGCCTGGTCCTCAACGAGACCCTCGCCAACTACACGGCCGCGAATCCCGGCATCGGCGGCGATCCCGCGACCCTGAACCAGCCGAATCTCTTCAACCGCAGCTGCTACCCGACCTGCTCGTTCTTCCGCACCTTCCGCAACACCGGTGCGACCTCGACCAGCTGGCGCGTCCAGCTGCAGGGCGTCAGCGGTTCGGTCACGCCGATCATCACCGTGCCCGGCAACGGCACGCTGACCGTGAAGTTCAACATCTACGGCTACACGCTGCCGGCCAACGGCAGTGTCGCGTTCGGCAACGTCGTGCTGACGCCGGCCACCGGCACCGCGCCGGTGCTGCGTCTGCCGATCGGCGTCGCGGTGCAGCCGCCGGCGATCACGGTGCCGGCCGGCATCAGCGCTTCGGTGGCGACGAATGCCGTGGGTTCGGTCTACTTCCCGGTCTCCAACACAGGTGGTTCCAACCTGACCTACAACTTCATCAACACCGGCACCGCGACACAGCGTCTGATCGACGCGAGCAACCTCGGCATCGCCAGTGGCTTCCGGAACACGATCTATACCGATCCGGCGACGGCGGGCAGTCAGGCGCAGTTCTCGGCCGACGACTTCGTGCTCGAACAGCCCACCCAGATCACGTCGCTGTTCGTGAACGGTTTCGTGGTGAGCGGTGCCGCGCTGACCTCGGCGGCGACCAACCTGACGTGGAGCATCTATCCGGATGCGGCCGGTGTGCCTGCCGGCAACCCGCAGACCAATCCCGCCGCCGCGGTCTGGACGTACACCTCGACGCCCACCGGCCCCGGCGTGACCACCACCGGCAGCAACGAAATTCTGCTGAATCTGGCCGCGGCCGGGCAGAACGTGAATCTGCCGCCGGGTCGCTATTGGCTGGTGGTGAACACGCGCGGCACGTTCACCAACCGATACGCCCAGTACGGTTCGAACACCGCCAGCGGCAACAACGGCTTCGCTTCGATCACCATCGCGACCGCCGGTACCGGTGCCTGGACCGCGAACAACAGCTTCGCCGGCCTGACGATGCGGATCTTCGGCAACGTGCCTTGCGGCGCGCCGTGGATCGGCGGCACGTACGCGACCAGCGGCACGCTGGCTCGCGGTACGAGCGTGCAGGCGATGACGGTGGCCTACGCCACCGGCCTCGCCCCGGGCAGCTACCGGGCGAACGTCTGCGTGCAGAGCAACGATCCGGTGACGCCGAGCGTGGCGGTGCCGTTCACGCTCACCGTGACGCCGTAACGCGATCCGTCGACGCAGCGTCGACGACGAAGGGGCCCGGGCGACCGGGCCCCTTCGTTTTTCGGGGCCCTGCGTTCGCGCATGTGGCCGCTCGTCGCCGGTGTCGGCGTTGTCTGCGTGGATGGCGGCGTTACCCGGCGCCGCGACCGCCGCAATCCACGAGTCCACCGATGTCCCAACCCGTCCCGGACGGCGATCACGCCGATGCCCTCGATTTCCTGCGCGAACGTCTCGATCGCGGCAACGAATGCCTGCTCGTCGGCAACGCGCGCGGCGCGATCAACTACTACGAGAGCGCGCTGGGTTCGTTCGCATCCACCGGACGGATGGCCGCCCTGCGCGACACCTATATCGCGCTGTGGAACAACAAGGCGATGGCGCACCAGCAATTGCGCGAATTCGTGAAGGCGCAGGAAGCGATGATGATCGCCAACACGCTGGCCGCCGACTGAGTCCGATTGGCCGAAGCGCCCGGACGCCGGCGTTGTCTCCCATGCGGATGCCGTGCCGGCATCGTCATGGAGGAGAACGATCATGAGACGAAGTGCATGTTCGATGGCGGTCGTGCTGTTCGGCGCGATCGCGGTGGTGGGCTGCGACAAGGCCACCATCGACCCCGCCGACGCTTCCAAGCCGGTGGCCGAACTGCTGGTGAAGCAGGGCGACGGTCAATACGCCGTCGCGAATCAGGCCACGCTGGGATCGGGTGGACAGGTCAAGCTGCTGTGCCGCGTACGCGACCCGCAGGGCGTCAAGCAGGCCAGGCTGTCGTTCCAGGGCGGCAGCTCCGGAAGTTGCACGGTGAGCGGCAGCGTCTTCAACGGATCGTTCCCGCTGCAGCCGCCGCTGCCGTCGCCGATGGTGCAGAACATCGGCGGCGCGGACGGCAAGGCGCCGACCACCGTGCCGTTGTTCGCGGACGTGGGCGACGTCGAATGCACGGTGTTCGGGCAGCCGCAACCCGGTCGGCCGCTCGGGCACACGATCGTGGCGAAATGCGAGGGCACGAACTGGTCCTCGAATCCGGCGAACCAGACCGCCAGCGCGCAATTGCAGATCCAGGTGCAGTGACCGCGTCGCGTCCCGGATGCGAAACGGCCGCCCTGCGGCGGCCGTTCGCGAAGCTTCGGGGAACCGGCGTCACCAGATCCGCACGCGCTGCTCCGGCGGCAGGTAGAGCTTGTCGCCCGGCTTCACGTCGAAGGCCTGGTACCACGCATCGAGATTGCGCAGCGGCCCGTTGATCCGGTACTGCGGCGGCGAATGCGGATCGGTCTTGAGTTGGTTGACCGTCGCTTCCTCGCGATACTTCGCCTTCCACACCTGCGCCCAGGCGAGGAAGAAACGCTGGTCGCCGGTGAGGCCGTCGATCACCGGCGCAGGCTTGCCGCCCAGGCTGAGTTTGTAGGCGGTGTAGGCCATCGACAGGCCGCCGAGGTCGCCGATGTTCTCGCCCATGGTCAGCTGACCGTTCACGCACATGCCCTCGATCGGGCAGTAGGCGGCGTACTGCGCGCCGAGCGACTTCGTCCGCGCGTCGAACCGGGCGCGGTCCTCGTCGGTCCACCAGTTGCGCTGCACGCCGGCGTAGTCGGACTTCGAGCCCTGGTCGTCGAAACCGTGGCCCATCTCGTGGCCGATGACGCCGCCGATCGCGCCGTAGTTCACCGCGGGGTCCGCGTTCACGTCGAAGAACGGCGGCTGCAGGATGGCGGCCGGGAACACGATCTCGTTGAACGAGGCGTTGTAGTAGGCGTTGACCGTCTGCGGGGTCATGAACCACTCGTCGCGATCGGGCTTGCGGCCCAGCCGCGCATTCTGGTCGTCGATGAAGTACTTGCGAACGGCCAGGACGTTGGCGATCAGGTCGTTCGGCACGATCGTCACGCTGCCGTAATCGCGCCACTTCTTCGGATAGCCGATCTTCGGATTGAAGGTCTCCAGCTTGCGATAGGCTTCCGCCTTGGTCGCATCGCCCATCCAGTCGAGGTCGCGGATGTTCCGGCGCAGGGCCTGGCGCAGGTTCTCGACCAGCTTGTCCATCGCGGCCTTGGCTTCGGGCTTGAAATGCCGGGCCACGTACATCTGGCCGACCGCGTCGCCCAGCCCGCCGAAACCGCCGCCGACCAGCGCCACGCCGCGCTTCCACAGGTCCTTCTGGGCCTTCTGGCCCTGCAGCACCATGCCGGTGAACGCGAACGCGCTCTGGTCGATCTCGGTGCTGAGCAGCGGCGCGTGGTTGCGCACCGCGTGGAAGGTCAGATAGTCGCGCCACACGTTCAGCGGCGTCTTCTTCGCGATCTCCATCACCGGCCCGATCGCGCTCGGCGTGGCGACGTTCACGTCGCCGGGGTTGGCGATGCCCTGCGCGGCGAAGTGCGCGGCCCAGTCGTAGCCGGCGTATTCCGCGTTGAGCTGGGCGAAGCTGCGCAGATTGTAGGTCTTGTCGCGGTCGCGCAGTTGGGCGCGATCCCAGTGCTGCTTCGCGATCTCGGTTTCCAGCGCCAGTATGGCTTCGGCGCGCGGCTTCGCGTCGGCGACGCCGGCGAAGCCGAGCATCTTCGCGATGTGGTCGAGGTAGGCGGCGCGGATCTGCACGAAGCGCGCTTCCTGGTTGAGGTAGAAATCCTTGTCCGGCAGGCCCAGGCCGCCGACGCCGAGGTTGATGATGTAGCGGTTCGGATCCTTGCGATCCAGGGCGATGCCGCCGCCCAGCGGCGAGCTGGTGCCGTCGATGCCCGCGCGACCGAAGGCGGTCGTGAGCGCGGCGAACGAATCGACCGCGGCGATGCGGTCGAGCACCGGCTTCAGCGGCCGGATGCCGGCGGCGTCGCGCGCGGCGGTATTCATGTAGCTGGCGTAGAAATCGCGGACCTTCTGTTCGTTGCTGCCCGGCGCCAGATCCTGCCGCGCCATCAATTCCTCGATGATCGCGCGGGTCTGGGCTTCGGCCTGGTCGCCGAGCGCGTTGAACGAGCCGTAGCGGGTCTCGTAATCCTTGAGCTGATAGCCGTCGAACCACGTGCCGTTGGCGTAGCGGTTGAAGTCGTCGCCGGGGCGGACGCTGGTGTCGCGGTTCTCCAGGGCGATGCCGAAACTGCCCAGCTGCGCCTTCGGCGGTTCGCCGGCGAGCAAGGCGGGCGCGGCGCAGGCGAGCGCGACGCCGAGAGTGAGCAGGGTCTTCTTCATGGGCAGGGTACTGTGCGCGGTTCGGGATGCGGACGGTAAACGGGCAGCCTAGCCGACGGGGCGGACCCGGCATGTGCCGAAGGTGGGGGAGGGGCGGTTCCCGGCGATTTGCGCAAGCCCTCCCCGGGCGGGGAGGGGCGGTTCAGCGTGGCGCGGGCTGGGGCGCGGGCGTGCCGTAGATCGAGTCGCGCGCCTGCTGCAGCCGCATCCGCAGATAGTCGTCGCGGCTCATGCCGTCGGGATAGCTGGACATCGCCAGCGTTTCGGAGACGATCCGCGCTTCCGCCGCCTTGTACTGCCGGAACTGTTCGTCGCGTTGCTGCTGGGCCGCCAGCGCCGCCTGACGGGCTTCGCTGCGCTTGCGGTAGCGCTCGGCGACGCTCTGGGCCTGACGGATGCGTTCGGCCTCGTCCGTCACCGCGGCATGGATCAGCCCGATCCGCAGCATCACCGCTTCGTCCGCGGACAGCTCGCGCGACTGTTCGCGACGCTCGATCTCGGCGGTGAGGGCCATGGCGCGCCGGGTCCGGGCGTCGTCGTCGAGCTGCGGCGCTTCGCGCAGGAAGGCGCGGACGCTGCGTTCGAAGGCCAGCCGGTCCTGGTAGGCGCGCGCTTCCGGGGGCGATGCCGGTGCCGGCGCCGTCGGGTCCGCGACGCCCGGCACGGGATCGGGCTCCGCGAGCGCCTTCGCCGCCGCGTCCTCGCGCTCCCGCGCCATCATCCACAGCGCCAGCATCACGGCGAAGGCCAGCAGCAGGCCGAAATGGACGAGGCGGATCTTCATGGCGTGCGCGACGGCTCCGTGCGGCGTCGGGCGACGCCCCGCATCGCCCCGGATCGCGATTAAAGCAGTTGGACGACGGTCCAGTACAGCGGGCGGGTCCCGGCGCGCCGGTTCACTCGCCCGGCTTGGCGGCCTCGACCGGCGCCGAAGTGGCCGCGGTGCGCGCCAATCGCGCTTCGCGATGCGCGATGTAGGCGTTCGCGGCGAAGATCACCGCGGCGCCGATGGCGGTCCAGCGGTCCAGCGGCTCCTGGAACAGCAACCAACCGGCGACGGCGACGATCGGCAGCTGCATGAAGCTGATCGGGGTGAGCGCCGAGACGTCGCCCAGCTTCAGCGCGCGCGTCCACAGCATGTGCCCGCCGGTGCCCAGCGTTCCGGCCGCGATCACCCAGAGCCAGGCCGTGCCCTGCGGCCACTCCCAGACCGTCAACGCCGGCGCCAGCGACATCGGCACCCACAGCAGGGTGGTGAAGAACACGATGCGGTCGGCCGGCTCGGTGCGCGAGAGTTGCTTGATCTGGATCGACACGATGCCGCTGAGCACCGCCGCCGCCAGCGCCACGAGCGAGCCCATGCTGAAGCCGTCGGTGCCGGGCCGCACGATGATCATCATGCCGACGAAACCCAGCCCCACCGCGGCCCAGCGTCGCGCGCGCACCTGTTCGTGCAGGAACACGACCGCGGCGATGGTGACGAAGATCGGCGTGGAGTACGACAGCGCCACCGCCTGCGCCAGCGGCAGATGACCGATGGCCCAGAATCCGGCCATCATCGAAGCGACGCCGATCGCGCATCGCAGCAGATAGCGCGGCAACTGCGTGGTCTTCACGAGGTCCGGCCCGTGTCGCAGCAGCAGCGGCAGCGCGGCGGCGAGGCCGAAAAAGTTGCGGAAGAAGGCGATCTCGAAGGTGTGGAGGGTCTCCGACGCGAGCCGGATCGCCACCGCCATCAGGCCGAACAGAACCGTGCTGCCCAACATCAGCAGCGCCGCGCGCAGATGCTGCGGGCGCGGCGCGATCATCCGTCGTCGCCCGGCGTCGCGTCGTCGAACACGAGGCTCATGCAGGTCAGACCCGCTTCCGCCTTGCCGAATTCGGAGATGTCGACCGCGATCGCGCGCAGGCCGTTGCGCGCGCAGAAGGCCTCCACGCGCTCGCGGGTGCGCGGAAACGCGGCGTTGACGATCCGTGCATCGCCGACGGGCAGCACGTTGGCCGCGAAAGGCTCGTCGTCCGCCACCGGGATCCGTTCGAATTCCGAGAACTGGGAAACGTCGATCCACGCCGGATTGACCAGCAGCGTGCGCGCGTCGAGCGCGGTGCAGGCGGTCTTGAGATGCAGGCTGCCCGGCACCGGCACCGCGATCGTGTCGTAGCCGTGCGGTCGCGCGAGCGCGGCGAGTCGTTCGATGCCGGCGCGATCGGTGCGGGTGGTCAGCCCGACGAACAGCGTGCGGCCGACGCGGAGCACGTCGCCGCCGTCGAGGGTGCCCGGCGCTTCGATGCGCTCGATGCGGCGGAACTCGGCCAGCGCCGGCGCGAGCGCGTCCGGTTCGGCGCGACGCGAATCGGCGCCCGGGCGGGTGAGGATCGCGACGCCGTCGAGCACGACCGCGGCGTCCTCGACGAACACGCTGTCCGGATGCGCCTCCAGCGCATCGAGCGTGCGCACGTCCGCGCCGGCCGCGGCGAGCGCCGCACGGTAATCGGCGTGCTGGCTTCGAAGGCGGTCGAACGAGATCTCGCTGCGTTGGAGGAAGGTCAGTTCGCAGCGATCGGCGAGCGCCGGCGCGGGCTCCCTGACGATCGCGACCGGAGCGCGCATGCCGCGTCGCTCACCACGCCGCGCCGACGATGCGCGGCTCGGGTTCGATGGACACGCCGAAGCGCGTGCGCACGCTGTCGGCGATCTGTCGCGCCAACGCCAGCAGTTCCGCGCCGTTCGCGCCGCCGTGATTGACCAGCACCAGCGCATGCTTCTCGGAGACGCCGGCGTCGCCGGAGCCGAAGTCCGCGCGCGCGCCCTTCCAGCCGCACTGTTCGATCAGCCAGGCCGCGGACAACTTGCGCGCGCCCGCATCGTCGGCGCGGAACACGGGCAGCGAAGGATGGCGGACGAGCAAGGCCTCGGCCTGCGATGCGGGCACGATCGGATTCTTGAAGAAACTGCCTGCGTTGCCGACGACATCGGGATCCGGGAGTTTGCGCCTGCGCAGCCGGATCACCGCGTCGGCCACGTCGCGCGGGCCGGGTTTGGCGACGCCGGCCGTGGCGATTTCGTCGCGGATGCCGGCATAGTCGAGCTTGAGCGCATCCGCCGACGACGCGGCGGCCGGCGGCAGCGCGAACTCCACCGCGACGATCAGCCAGCGGTCCGGTTCGCGCTTGAACAGACTGTCGCGATAGGCGAAGGCGCACTCGGTGGCCGCGAAGCGGCGGAACGCGCCGGTCGCGCGTTCGAAGGCCTCGACCGCGACGATGCGTTCGCCGACCTCGACGCCGTAGGCGCCGATGTTCTGGATCGGCGCGGCGCCGACCGTGCCCGGGATCAGGGCGAGATTCTCGAGCCCGGCGCAGCCCTGTTCCAGCGTCCACAGCACGAAGGCGTGCCATTCGGCGCCGGCGTCGGCGCGGACGAGGATGCGGTCCTCGCCGGCGTCGAGGATGCGCATGTCGCGCGCGGTCAACCGCAGCGCGACCCGCGGACCTTCGACGATCAGCAGATTGCTGCCGCCGCCGAGCACCAGCGGCGACGCGCCGTGCAGCGTATCCGAGAAGAGGCCGGGCAGATCGGCCGCGTCGTCGCATTCGATCAGCACGCCGGCGCGCGCGTCGATGCCGAAAGTGTTGGGCAACGGCGCCCGTTCGGTTTCGCGAATGGTCATCGGTATGCCGTCATCGCCATGCCGTCCTCCGTGCGTCCCCGTCAGCGCGGCATCGTCGGCGGCAGGTGGCCGCGGCTCGGCGCTTCCTTGCGACGCCGGATGGCTTCGACGCACTCGCCGATCAGACGCGGGCCGCGGTAGATCAGGCCGGTATAGCACTGCACGAGACTCGCGCCGGCGGCCATCTTCTTGACCGCGTCGGCGCCGGTGAGGATGCCGCCGACGCCGATCAGCGGGATCTGCTCCGGCAGGCGCGTCCGCAGCATGCGCAGGACCGCCGTGGACTTGGCCATCAGCGGCTCGCCCGACAGACCGCCGGTTTCCTTCGCCAGCGGGTGCTGGTGCACGGCGATCCGCGAGACCGTGGTGTTGGTGGCGATCACGCCGTCGACCTGCAGTTCGCCGAGCACGCGCGCGGTGACGTCGATATCCTCGTCGGCCAAGTCGGGCGCGACCTTCACCAGCATCGGCACGCGCCGGCCGTGGCGTGTCCACAGACGTTCCTGCGCGTCCTTCAGTACGCCGAGCAGCCGCCGCAGCGCCTGCTCTTCCTGCAGTTCGCGCAGGCCTGCGGTGTTCGGCGACGAGATGTTGATCGTGACGTAGTCGGCGAGCGGATAGACCTTTTCCAGACAGTGGATGTAGTCGCGCTCCGCCTCGTCGTTCGGCGTGTCCTTGTTTTTGCCGATATTGATGCCGAGGACGCCGTCGCCCTTGCGTCGCGCCCTCTCCACGTTGCGCACCAGCGCGTCCACGCCCTCGTTGTTGAAACCGAGGCGGTTGATGATCGCGTTGTACTCGGGCAGCCGGAACATCCGCGGCTTCGGATTGCCCGGCTGCGGCTTCGGCGTGACCGTGCCGACCTCGACGAAGCCGAACCCGAGCGCGAACAGCGCGTCGATGTGCGCCCCGTTCTTGTCCAGCCCGGCGGCGAGGCCGACCGGGTTCGGGAAGGTCATGTTCAGCACCTTCACCGGGAACGCGGGCTGCTTCGCCGCCAGCAGCGGACTCATGCCGGTGCGGTAGGCGCTCTCCAGCATCGACAGCCCGAGCGTGTGCGCACGCTCGGCGTCGAGGTGGAAGAGGAAGGGGCGGGCGAGGCCGTACATGCGGGGGCGTCGGCTTCGATCCGGATTACAGGTCGAACTTGATGCCCTGGGCCAGCGGCAGCGCGTCGGAGTAGTTGATCGTGTTGGTCTGCCGACGCATGTAGGCCTTCCACGCGTCGGAGCCCGATTCGCGGCCGCCGCCGGTTTCCTTCTCGCCGCCGAACGCGCCGCCGATCTCGGCGCCGCTGGTGCCGATGTTGACGTTGGCGATGCCGCAGTCGCTGCCGGCCGCGCTCAGGAACGCTTCCGCGGCCTTGAGGTTGGTGGTGAAGATCGACGACGACAGGCCCTGCGGCACGGCGTTCTGCATGTCGATGGCCTCGTCGAGGGTCTTGTACTTCATCACGTACAGGATCGGCGCGAAAGTTTCGTGCTGCACGATCTCGGCGTCGTTGGTCAGGCCGGTGACGATGGCCGGACGCACGAAGTTGCCCGGGCCGTCGATCGCGGTGCCGCCGGTCTCGATGGTGCCGCCCGCGGCCTTCGCCTTGGCGATGGCGTCGAGGAAGGCGTCCACGCCGTCCTTGCTGTTCAGCGGGCCCATCAGGTTCTTCGGGTCGGTCGGATCGCCGATCTTGGTCTCGACCTGCTTGTAGGCGGCGATCAGCTTGGCCAGCACGTCTCCGTAGATGCTTTCGTGCACGATCAGGCGGCGGGTGGTGGTGCAGCGCTGGCCGGCGGTGCCGACCGCGCCGAACGCGATCGCCGGAATCGCCAGTTTCAGGTCGGCGGTCGGGTCGACGATGATCGCGTTGTTGCCGCCGAGTTCCAGCAGCGAACGACCCATGCGGCGCGCGACGCGTTCGCCGACCATGCGGCCGACCTTGGTCGAGCCGGTGAAACTGATCAGCGGAATGCGCCTGTCGTCGACGAACTGCTGCGCGAGCTCGCTGCCGGCGTCGTTGAACAGGAAGAAGATGTCGGGGAAACCGCCCTTCTTCAGCGCCTCGTTGCAGATCTTCATCGAGGCGATCGCCGAGAACGGGGTCTTCGGCGACGGCTTCCAGATCGTGATGTCGCCGCAGATCGCGGCGATGAACGAGTTCCAGGCCCACACGGCGACCGGGAAGTTGAAGGCCGAAATCACGCCCACGATGCCGATCGGGTGCCACTGTTCGTACATGCGGTGGCCCGGGCGCTCGCTGTGCATGGTCAGACCGTAGAGCTGGCGCGACAGACCGACCGCGAATTCGCCGATGTCGATCATCTCCTGCACTTCGCCGTCGCCTTCCGGCTTGGACTTGCCCATCTCCAGCGCGACCAGCGAACCGAGCGCATCCTTGTGGGCGCGCAGGGCGTCGGCGCACAGGCGGATGGCTTCGCCGCGGCGCGGGGCCGGGGTGGTGCGCCAGATCCTGAAGGCGGCCTGGGCGCGTTCGACGATGAGGTCGTAATCGGCCTGCGACGAGGCCAGCACCCGGCCCAGCACCTCGCCGGTGGTCGGATTCACCGGTTCCAGCACGCCCGCGTCCGCGGTCTTCGACCACTCCCCGCTGCCGAGATAGGTGCCGGATTCGCTGGCGCCGAGGCCGAGCGCGGTGAGGACGGGGTGGGTCATCGGGAAACTCCTGGGGGCTGGACTGCGGTGTTTTCGGGATGCGCCGACCGGGCCTGCGGGCGACCCGCGCCGGCCGGGAAGCGAAGATGGCGGCCCCGACACGATTCGAACGTGCGACCTGTCCCTTAGGAGGGGACCGCTCTATCCAGCTGAGCTACGGGGCCAAGACCGGCATTATCGCAGGCTTGGTCCGGCCCCGGCACCCCCGTCCGCAGTGGGCCGGCGCCGGTCGATGCGTCGATGGATCGTGCGCGGCCCGCAGCCGGCCCTTTCCCCGGGCCTGGCGCGTCGGGTCGTCTCCGGAAGACCGCCCGTCCGGTTCCGATGCCGGCGTCGTACCGGCTCGCATGCGTTGCCGATGCTCTGGGCGAAGACGATGTTCCGGACGACCAAGCCGTCTCGTACCCGTCGCCCACCACGCTCGGCGGTATCGACGTGCGACGTGTGTTCATGAAACGCCCGCGATCGACGCGCACTTCCGGCCATCGCCCCTAAACTCTTCGTCGGATTCCGCGACTAGGTGGCAGCGGAAGCGGTACGAGACATGCCGTATCCCCAGCTTCGCCGCGGCGGCTCTCGTCTCCGGGAGTGTCTCGTACCGCTTCTGCGCTATGATCCGAAACCCTGCGGAACCGACGGAAATCCCAATGAATTTCGAAAATCTGGACAACGAGGAATTGCTGCGCCTGTCGCTGGACGCGATCAACGGCGGACGCGATTCCGAAGCGATCTCCATGCTCAAGCAGATGCTCGTGCGCGAGCCCGGACATCTCCACGCCACCTATCTGCTCGCCGCGCAGCATGCCCAGATCGGACTGTTCGATCGCGCCGAGTCCGGATTCCGTTCGGTCGTCGCGCAGGCGCCGGATTTCGCGATCGCGCGTTTCCAGCTCGGTCAATTGCTGACGATGAAAGGCGCCGGCGACGAAGCCTGCGCGGTGCTTTCGCCGTTGACTTCCGGCGCCGATACGCTGGCGGCCTACGCGCGCGGCATGTCCGCGCTGGCCTTGGGCGATGCGGAGACCGGCGCCAGGGAACTCGAGCAGGGGCTCGCCCTGCCGCAGGAGATTCCCGCGCTGATGGGCGACATGCAGCGCCTGCGCGACAATCTCCTGCAGAGCTTGTCTGCTGAATCCTCGTCGATCGCGACGCAGGAAGTCTCGCCTGCGCCGGTCTATCTCGCGGGTTACGGCTACGGTCGTTCGGGCGGAGCCGAATGACGATCGATCGTCTCTCGTCGCTTTCGGCGCACATCGCCGCGCTGCGCGCGGAGATGTCGCGCAAGAGCGGCGAAAGCGCCCGCAAGCGCGATACCGAGGATGTCGACGCCGCCGCCGTGCCCGTGCACGGCGCGAAGCGGGATTCCGACGAACTTCGGAAACAGCTTGCGGAGATCGCGCGCGACGTCGGCATCGAGGATGCGGATGCGATGGATCGCGCGCGCGGTCGCGTGGTCAAGGCGGTGCTGTTGTGGGAATTCGGTCCGGAATTGCGCGAACACGCGGAATGGCAGCCAATGGTGAATTCCATCGCGGATACGTTGGCCGCAGACGACCGCTTTCGTAATGTTTTCAATCGGTTGATCGCGGATCTGCAAGCCTGATCTGAGAAAAGCGTGACCGTTGACAGCCTTCGTGAAGGCCGTTAGCGTATGCCCTCACGCGAAGCAGCAATGCAATGACATGGAGTTTGGTCGCTACAGGGGATGTTCCATCGCGTAGGAGCAAGCGGGCCCGTTGCGCTTTCATGGGGATGAAAGCCATCGGGAAACCAAACACGGAGACATTTCACCTGATGGCCATGCATCAAGGGCGGGCCGCGCGTTTACGGGAATTTTTCGCGCAGGACCCACAGAACCAGGACATTGCTTGCGACCTCGCCGACGCGCTGTTTTCGTCCGGCGAAGTCCTCGAAGCCAGGAAAATCCTCGAATCCATCGCCGGAACCGCCGTCCCCATGCCGGGCGTGCGTTTCCGTCTGGCGCGCTGCCAGCTCGCGACTGGCGAATATGCCGGGGCGGCGGACGGCTACGCATCGCTGATCGCCGAAGGCAACGACGCCGCAGCGGTTCGCCACGACCTCGCCTTCGCGCAGCTGTGCATGCAACAGCCGGAGGCGTCGATGGCGACCATCGAATCGGCGCTCGCGGACTTCGGCGCGTCGCCCGAACTGCTGGTCCTCAAGTCGCGCGTGAATGCGATGCTGGGCGAGTACGCGCATGCGGCGAACGACGCCGAAGCCGCGCTCGCGCTGCGTCCCGACGACGCGCAGGCGCTGGGGGTCAAATCGCTCGCGCTGCTCGACGGCGGCGAGCTCGACGCCGCGGCCGAGGCCGCGCGCGCTGCGCTCGAAATCGATCCGCAGCAACACGAAGCGCTGCTCGTGGCGTCGACGTTGAGCCTCTGGCAGCACGATCTCGACCCGGCCCAGTCCCTTTTCGAGCGCGCACTCGAACGCCATCCCAATTCCGGTCGCGCATTGTCCGGATACGGCCAGTTGCTGATGTTGCGCAACGATCTGCCGCGCGCCGGCGAAGTGCTCGAGCACGCCGTCGAGACCATGCCCAACCACATCGGCACATGGCATGCGCTCGCCTGGAGCCAGCTGCTTCGCGGCGATCGCGAAGGCGCCGAGGCCAGTTATCGCAGCGCCTACGACGTCGATCGCAACTTCGGCGATACCCACGGCGGACTCGCGCTCGTGGCCGTGCTTCGAGGCGATCTCGAAGAAGCCGAGGCGTCGATCAAGCGTGCGCTCCGACTCGATCCCGAAGCGGTGACCGCGCGTTACGCCCAGGCGTTGATTCTGGAAGCGCGCGGCGACGCCGATGGATCCGAGGCCGCCATCGCCAGACTCCTCCCCGCCAACGCCGCGTTCGCGGCGATGCCGGTCCGCGAATTCGCGCAGCGACTGAAGAACACGCTCACCGCCGGTCAGCGCTGAAGAGGGGCCCATGGATTCAGATCTCGCGATCCGTCTGTTGACGGACATGTTGCTGTCGGCTGCGAAAATGTCGGCGCCCATCCTGCTGGCCACGCTGGTGGTCGGTCTGGTCATTTCCATCGTCCAGGTGGCGACCCAGATCCAGGAAATGACCCTGACCTTCGTTCCGAAGCTGGCGGTCGTCCTGGTCGTTTGTCTCGGGCTGGGCAGTTGGATGCTGGCGGTCGCCGTCGAGTTGTCGAAGCGGCTGTTCGAAGTGGCGGGGACGCTCTAGACCATGGACCGGATCGAAGGCATGGCCGCGCTGCTCGCGCTTGCTTTCCTGCGCTACGTGCCGGCCGTGGTGCTGCCCGGCTTTTCGCCCCTGCGCTGGGCGCCCGTGCTCGTGCGCATCGTTTTCGCATTGGCGCTCGCATGGATGACGGTCCTGGCGATGCCGGATGAAGCGCTGTCGTTGGACGTCGGCGTGACCGGACTGATCGCCGCGGCGATGGGCGAGATCGCGATCGGCATGGTGTTCGGCCTGGCGGTGATGATTCCGCAGGCGGCGCTGCACACGTCCGGCTGGTTGATCGACATCCAGGCCGGCCTGGGTGCCGCGACCCTGTTCAACCCCGGCGCCGACAACGATCCGCAGTCGCTGCTGGGAACGGCCCTGATGCTGTTGGCGACCGTGCTGTTCTTCACCCTGGACATGCATCTCGAGCTTTATCGCGGTCTGGTCGCGAGCGCCCAGTTGCTGCCGATCGGCGGGTTGGGCGTGCGGCCCGATCCCGAGGGCTTCTTCGGCCTGCTCGGCAGCAGTTTCCTGCTGGGCGTGATGGTCGTCCTGCCGGTGCTGCTGGGCCTGTTCGCGATCGACGTCGGCGTCGCCTACGCCACGCGCTCGATGCCGCAGGCGAACGTGTTCTTTCTGGCGCTGCCGCTCAAGGTGCTGGCCGCGATCCTGATCCTCGTGGTGTCGTTGCGCTACGCGCCGGCGCTGATCCTGCGGCTTTACCAGGACGCGTTCGCGCGCGTCCCCGCGATGCTGGGAGGCTGACCGTGTCGCAGGGCGATCAGGACAAGACCGAACAGCCGACCCCGTTCCGACTCGAGGAGGCGCGCAAGCGCGGCGAGGTCGCGAAAAGCATGGACGTCTCCGGCATCGTGGTGATGATCGTGTTCGCGGCGATCGTCGGACTGACCGGCGCGGGCGTGGCGATGGCGTTCGCCGCCGCCACCCGGCGGATGATTTCGGTCGCGGGCGACGTTTCCTCGCTCGACGGCGCCTTCGCGGGCTGGATGTCGAACACGTACGCGCCGCTCTGGCAGGCGCTGACTCCGCTGTTGCTCGGGTTGCTGGTCGCGGCGGTGCTCGGTCATCTGTTGCAGACCGGTCCGATCTTCACCACGCATCCGCTGAAGCCGGACTTCAAGCGCATGAATCCGATGCAGACGCTCAAGCGGGTGTTCTCGATGCGCACGCTCTGGGAACTCGGCAAGATGGCGGTCAAGTTCGCGCTGCTGGGCGTCGTCTGCACGCTGGTGGCGCTGAAGGCCGGCGCGCTCGCCGAGTCGGTCGCGATGACGTTGCCGCAGCGCGTCGGCTCGCTCGTGCAGGGGGCCTTCGTCAAGGCCTCGGTCTACACGCTGCTCGTGCTCGGGCTGGTCGCCGCGATGGACATGCTGTTCACCCGTCGCGAGTTCATGAAGAAGATGCGCATGAGTCGCCGCGAGCTCAAGGACGAGATCAAGCGTCGCGACGGCGATCCGACCGTGAAGTCGAAGCAGAAGCAACAGCTGCGCGAACTGCTGAAGAAGACGCGCGCCCTGGCCAAGGTGCCATCGGCGGACGTGATTCTGACCAATCCGACCCATGTCGCGGTCGCGCTGCGCTATCGGCCGGGCGAGACGTTGGCGCCGGTGGTGCTGGCGAAAGGCGCCGGCGTCCTGAGCGCGCGCATACGCGCCATCGCCGCCCGCCATCGGGTGCCGATCGTGCGTTCGCCGAAGCTCGCGCGGCTGCTGTATCGGGAATGCGAGATCGACGGCATGGTGCCGCCGGATCGGTACGCGGCGCTGGCGCCGATCTATCGCGAGCTCTGGGCGTCCAGGCGGGAGACGAGTGCATGAGAGAGTTGTTCGCCCAGTTGTGGCAGGGGAAGCGCGATCTGGCGCTGATCGCGCTGGTCATCGGCGTGCTCGTCGTGCTGTTCGTGCCGATCCCGTCGCCGCTGCTCGATTTCCTGCTGGTGGCCAACATCAGCATGGCCCTGCTGATCCTGCTGGTGACGTTCTTCACCGAGACGCCGCTCAAGTTCTCGACGTTCCCGACCATCCTGTTGCTGGCGACGTTGTTCCGGCTGGCGCTGAACGTGTCGGCGACGCGACTGATCCTGGAGGGCGCCGACGCGGGGCGGGTGATCAACGCCATCGGCGAATTCGTGGTCGGCGGGAATTACATCGTCGGCGCGGTGGTGTTCCTGATCCTCGTGGTCGTGCAGTACGTGGTGGTGACGAGCGGCGCGCAGCGCGTCGCCGAAGTCGCCGCGCGCTTCACCCTGGACAGCATGCCCGGCAAGCAGATGAGCATCGACGCCGACATGAACATGGGCCTCATCGACGAGCACGAAGCCCGTCGGCGCCGTGCGCTGATCGAGAAGGAAGCCAATTTCTACGGCGCGATGGACGGTGCGACCAAGTTCGTCAAGGGCGACGCCATCGCGGGCATCATCATCATCCTGGTCAACATCGTCGGCGGCCTGGCCATCGGCATCGCCCAGCTCGGTCTGCCGTGGGGCGAGGCGGTCCAGCGCTTCACGCTGCTGACCATCGGCGACGGCATCGTCACCCAGATCCCCTCGCTGGTGATCGCCGTCGCGACCGGCGTCATCATTACCCGCGCGGCCGCCGATGCCCAGCTCGGCGCGGAGATCCCGCGGCAGGTGCTCGCCAATCCAAAGGCGCTGCTGA
This sequence comes from Pseudomonadota bacterium, assembly GCA_049324395.1. Taxonomy (GTDB): domain Bacteria; phylum Pseudomonadota; class Gammaproteobacteria; order Xanthomonadales; family Xanthomonadaceae; genus Lysobacter_I. The sequence continues at coordinate 20,023 of JBMOOY010000029.1, read as the reverse complement.
TCGTCGCCGTGGCGCTGTTCCTCGTCATGCTGCTGCCCGGATTCCCGAAGGTGCCGGTGATCGTCGTGCTGCTCGGGCTCGCAGCGCTGGTGTGGATGAGCCTGCGCGCGGCCCGCGGCGCGAACGAAGCGGAGGCCGAAAGCGAGTCCGGTCCGGCGGAGCAGAAGGCAGGCGACGAAATCCAGCAATGGATGAAGATCGAGCCGCTCGAAGTGCGGTACGGGGCGGAGCTCGCCTCGATGTTCGCCGGCGAGGACAGCGATTTCCAGCAACGCGTCGCGACGCTGCGGAAGCAGATCGCGCAGGACCTCGGGTTCCTCATGCCGAAGCTCGGTACGGCCGTGCGCAGCGACCTGCCCGCCAACGGCTACGAGATCCACTTCCACGGCAATCGCGTCGGCGGCGGCGAGTTGATGCTGGAGCATCTGCTCGCGATCAATCCCGGCGGCAGTCGCCCCAAGCTCGATGGGCCCGAAACCCGCGATCCCGCCTACGGACTGCCGGCGCAGTGGATCGCGAAGTCGATGCGCCAGGGCGCCCGCTCCGCGGGCTACACCATCGTCGACCCGGATACGGTGCTGATGACGCACCTCGGCGAGCTGATCAAGCGCCAATCGGCCGATCTGCTGACCCGCGCCGGGGTCGAGCGCATGCTGCAGCGCGTGCGCGAGCAGCACGCTTCGTTGATCGACGAGCTGGTGCCGGGCGTGCTGAGTTACTCCGACATCCAGAAAGTCCTGCAGCTACTGCTCCGCGAACAGGTCAGCATCCGCAACATCGAGGCGATCCTCGAAACCCTCGTCGACGCGGGCAAGACCGTGAAGGGCGCGGAAGATCTCGCCGAGCGCGTGCGCGAGCGCCTCGGCGCATCGATCTGCCAGGGTCTGCGCGACGCCAACGGCGATCTGCACGTGCTGACGCTGGCGCCGGAGTTCGAACGGGCGCTGCTCGCGAACCTGCGCCCCGGAGAGCAGCGCGCCTCGCCGTTCAGCGAGATGTCGCAGCTCGATGCGTTCATGAAGAACATCACCCGTCAGGTCGAAGCGATGATGGGGCGGAATCTGCCGCCGGTCGTGCTGTGTCCGTCGCCGGTGCGACGCGCGCTGCGCGGGATGCTCCATCGCTCGATGCCCTATGTCGCCGTGATCGGCGTCAACGAGATTCCGACGAACCTTCCGGTTCGTTCGTTCGCCGCCATCCACGCCGCAGCCGCCGCCTGAGGACGCCATGACCGATACCCTGCAAGCCATCGCCGGCAGTCTGAGTTCCGACGTCAAGACCCTTTCGACGATCAGCCACAACGTCGCCAACATGCACACGCCCGGTTACCGCGGCGTGCGCGCCGTCCCCGAATTCGGCCGGGAGGTCGGAATGAGCACGGCGATCGACCAGCGCGACGGCGCGCTGGCGCAGACCGGCAACGAGCTCGACATCGCCCTGCGCGGCCCCGGTTTCTTCGTGGTCGAACGCAACGGCAAGATGCTGCTGTCGCGCGCCGGCACCCTGCGGACCGATGCCGAGGGCCGGCTGGTCACCGCGGCCGGAGACCTCGCCGTCGGCTATTCCGGCGCGCTGCAGATCCCGGAAGGGGCGGTGCGATTCGAACGCGACGGGCAGGTGTTCGTCGCCGACCGCCCGATCGGCCAGCTGCAGATCGTCGCCGTCGCCGACCCGTCCGCATTGCGCTCCGTCGGCAACGGCGCCTACGCCTACGACGGCGCGCTCGCCGAGTGGAAGGGCAGCGTGGTCCAGGGGGCGATCGAACACGCCAACGTTGACGCCGCCGAGGAAACCGTGCGCCTGATGGAGACGACGCGCCACGCCGAGTCTGTTCAGCGCGCGATTTCGATATACGACAAGGCGATGGAAACGGGCATCAACCAGATCGGCAACTGAACCGGGATCGGCAGGGCAGGGGGCACGCACCGGAATCCCGCGTCGCCCGCCACCCGACCGACTTCACTGACACCACGCACCAGACGACCCACGACAGGACATCGGCATGATCGACGCACTCTACATCTCGGCCAGCGGACTCCGCAGCGAGCAGAAACAGATCGACGTGATCTCCAACAACGTCGCCAACATGCACACCCCGGGCTTCAAGCGCAGCCGGGTGAATTTCGTCGAGGTCGCCACCGCCGGCGTGATCGCCGAGAACGGCGCGGCGATCGAAGGGGCCGGCAACGGCACCCGCATCCATTCGACCTCGACCGTCTTCGGCAACGGCGTCCTGCGCGCCACCCAGAACCCGCTGGACCTCGCCATCCTCGGCGCCGGTTTCTTCGAGTTCGAGGCCGAGAACGGCGAGCTGATCTACAGCCGCGACGGCCAGCTGCGGATCGACGCCGAGGGCCAGTTGGTCAACGTGCAGGGGCTCCGCCTCTCGCACCCGATCCAGATTCCCTCCGACGCGGAAGACGTGCGGATTGCGCCGAACGGCGAGATCACCGCGAGGTTCGCCGGCAGCGCCGAACGCAGCGTGATCGGCCAGATCGAGTTGACCGCCTTCGCTGCGGAAGACGCGCTGGTCGTCCTGGGCGACAGCCGGTTCGGCGCCAGCGACGCCGCGGGCGCGCCGTCCTACGGTCGGCCGGGCGATGTCGGCTTCGGCACCGTGCAGCAGGGGCACGTGGAAATGGCCAACGTCGAAATGGTCGAGGAAATGACTGCGCTGGTCCTCGCGCAGCGCGCCTACCAGCTCAACGCGCGCGTGCTGCAGGCCTCCGATCAGATCCTCGAAACCATCAACAATCTCCGCCGCTGATCCGCATGTCGCTGTCGCTCCTCATCGTCATGGCCGCCGCGCTCGCATCCCCTCCGGATGCGCAGCAGACGCTGCCTGCCGACGACATCCGGCGCGAAGTCGAACGCGCGCTGGGCGAGCGCCTGCGCGAAGCCGGGAGCGGCGCGCGCATCGTGGCGATCGAGGCGGTGCGCGACCAGTCGTTGCCGGCCGGACGGGCGAAGATCGAGGTCGGTGCGGTCGCCGGGCGCTGGCCCCGTGCGCGCGCGGGCGTGCCGGTACGGCTGACCGTGGATGGCCGCCCCGTGCGCACGGTGACCGTATGGGTCGGCATGCGCGATGCGCGTCGCGTGACCGTCTACGCGGATGCGTCGAGCGCCGGCGCTGCCGGCGAAACGCTGCGCCTCGCCGAAGGGGACGTGGACATGACGTGCTGCAGCGGTGCGCCGATCGCGGACGCCGATGCGGTGCGCGGATTGCGCCTGCGCCGCGCCGTTCGCGCGGGCCAGCCGGCGATGGTCTCGGATTTCGAGCGCATGCCCGACGTGACCGAGCGACAGCAGGTGAGGATCGAAGTGGTACGCGGCCCGGTGCGCCTGACCACGGTGGGCACTGCGCTCACCGACGGCGACATCGGCCAGATCGTGCGGGTGCGCGCCGATGGATCGGACAGCGCGGTCGTCGCGCGGGTAATCGACAAACAGAAGGTGATTCTCGATGAACAAACGCCCTGAACGGCACGCGACGGCGCTCTGCGCCCTGGGTCTCGTGCTCCTGTCCGCGGGCTTCGCCGCGTCGGCCATGGCGGCCGCCGCGGAACCGGACGGTCAACGCGAAAGCCTGATCGACCCCGATCGCTACCGCGCGCTCGCCGCGGACCATCGCGCCTATCGCGTGGGCGACATCATCACCATCCAGGTGCTGGAGGCGACGCGCGCGCGCTCGCAGGCCGCTACCGAAGCCGACAGCGAACTCGATCTCGGCGTCGGCTTCAGCTCGCCATCGACGAGTTACGACGCGAGTCTCGGCGTCAACGGCGGCAACGCGGCCGGTGCGCAGACCACCCGTGTCGGCGAACTGCGCACGCAGGTATCGGCGCAGGTCGTGGCGCTCGAAGCCAACGGCACGCTGCGCATCGCCGGAGAACAGTCGCTGATCGTCAACGGCGAACGCCAGAAGATCCGCATCACCGGTCTCGTGCGTCCGGAGGACATCAGCGCCGCCAATACGGTGTGGTCGAACCGCATCGCGAATGCGGATCTCGAATTGCTCGGCGTGGGCGTGGTCAGCGAATCGCAGCGTCAGAGCATCCTGTATCGCGTCTTCAAATGGTTGAGGTTGCTCTGATGCGTCCGTTCATCTGGTTCATCGCGATCGGCCTCGCCCTGTCGCTGTCGGCGCCGGCGTCCGCCGCCGAGGTCAAGATCAAGGACATCGCCCGCATCGCCGGCGTGCGCGAAAACGCGCTGACCGGTTACGGGCTGGTGTTCGGCCTGTCCGGGTCCGGCGACAGCCTCCGCAACCGCGCGACGGTGCAGTCGGTCGCGAACACGCTGCGCAATTTCGGCGTCAACGTCAGCGAGGCGGACATCGCCAGCCGCAACGTCGCGGCGGTGATCGTCACCGCGAAACTGCCCGCATTCGCCGAGCCCGGACAGGCGCTCGACGTGCAGGTCGCGTCTTCCGGCGATGCGCGCAGCCTCAACGGCGGCACATTGATGCTGACTCCGTTGATGGGTCCGGACGGCCGCCTGTACGCGATCGCCCAGGGCGCGATCTCGGTCGGCGGCTACCAGTTCGAAGGGATCACCGCGTCGACCCAGAAGAACCATCCGACCGTGGGCTGGATCCCGTCCGGCGCTACCGTCGAACAGTCCTCGCCGCTGCGCGTGGCGGGCGACGGCCGTTCGCTCAGCGTGTTGTTGAACGAGGCCGATTTCACCAATGCCGATCGCATCGCCGATGCGATCCGGCGCGCGCTGCCCGGCGTCGTCGTCCGCGCGGAACATGCCGGCAAGGTGGTGGTCGACTACGGGGTCGCGCCCCGAAGCGTGGTCGCGGAAATCGCCCGACTCGAGAACCTGACCATCGAGCAGCAGCGTCGCGCGCGCGTGGTGGTCAACGAACGCACCGGCACCATCGTCGCCGGCGGCGATGTGCGCCTCGGCGCCGTCAGCATTTCGCACGGCAACCTCAACGTCGAGATCCGCACCGACTTCACGGTGTCGCAGCCGGGCGGTCTGCTGGTCCGGCCCGGCAGCGGCGTGTCCTCGGTGGTGGTCCCGCGCACCTCGATGCGGACGACAGAGGGCGAGGCCCCGCTGGTGCGCATGCAGGAAGGCGCGACGGTCGCCGATCTGGTCGCTTCGCTGCGCGCGGTGCGACTGAGCACCCGCGACGTGATCGCGGTCCTCCAATCCATCAAGGCCGCGGGCGCGCTCGACGGCGAGCTGATGATCCAGTAACGAAGGGGAATGCCATGAGTACGGAAAACACCATCGATGTCGTACGGCTCGCCCTGAGCCTGCACGAGACCCGGGCCCAGGTGGCGGGCATGAACGTCGCCCGCGCCGGGAAGCCGGACGCCACCGCGCTCAAGGTCGACTTCGCGTCGATCGAGGCGAAGCTGCGCGAAGCGGCGAGCTCCGGCGACGAGTCCGCCATCGCCGGTCAGATCGAATCCGCGGCGAACGAACTGCGGTCGCTCCGGCCGGAGACGACGCTCGACCCGATCCTGCTCGACGCGCAGATCGGCGAGATCGCGGCTGCAGGCGTCGAATACCAGGCGTTGACGGAAGCGCTGAGCCGCCAGTTCGGCCTGATGCGCATCGCCATCGCCGGGAGGGTCTGATCGTGGCCGTCGAATCCGTTCTCGAAGCGTCGCGCAACGCCATGAACTACGAACGCCTGCGCATGGACGCCGCCAGCCGAAACATCGCCGGCGCCAATGTGCCCGTCGCGCCGGGCAAGAGCCCGACGCTGTGGCGCGTCGACGGCGCCGGCGGCGCCGACTTCGCCGACGCGCTGGGCGGTTCGCCCGCATTGGGCGAAGCCGATGCCGCCGTGCGCGAGGTCTACGACCCGGGTCATCCAATGGCCAGCGCCGACGGCATGGTGCGCTATCCGTCGGTCGACATGGTCCAGGAAATGACCACGCTCATGACCGCCAGCCGCGGCTACGAAGCCAACGTCAGGTCCTTCAACTTCCTGCGCAACATGCTGCTGCGCGCCATCGAAATCGGAGCCAAGTGATGTCCATCGAAGCGATCTCTCCCCTGGACGCATCCTCTTTCGTCATGGATGTCGCCGCTTCCGACCGGATTTCCAACATGCCCGCGACGGGCGTGGATTTCGCATCGATGATCGGCGATGGCCTGGATCGGGTCGACGCGAGTCTGCGCGAGGCCGATGGGCGCATCCGCAGTCTCGCCGCCGGCGAGGACATCCCGTTGCACGACGTGATGATCTCGATGGAGCGGGCGCGCATGGACCTGATGCTCGTCGTCGAGGTGCGCAATCGCCTGGTGGAAGCCTACCAGGAACTGTCGCGGATGCAGCTCTGAGCCTCTGAGCGCCACGACAGACCATCGAACGACAGATCCAACGACGCTATCGCCAGCCCATTTTCCGGGACATCGAAATGAATCCCCTCAAGTTCTACAACGCCCTCGAACGCGGCGCCCGCGTCGGTTTCGCCGTCGGCGCTTTCGCCATCGTCCTGCTGACCGCCGGCATGCTCTGGTGGCTGCTGTCGCCCCGCGAACAGCTGATGTTCGGCGGCCTGAAGGAGGTCGACGCCGCCGAGATCGTGGAAGCGCTGGACGAGTGGAAGGTGCCTTACACCATCGTCGACGGCGGTACCGGCATCGCGGTTCCCGAGGAGGTGATGTACGAGACGCGGATGCGCCTGGTGTCGGCCGGCATTCCCCGCGGCGGCGCGATCGGTTTCGAATTGTTCGACGACTCGGACTTCGGCGTCACCGAATTCGCCCAGCGCGTGAACTATCAGCGCGCGCTGCAGGGCGAGATCGAGCGCACGATCGCCGCGCTGCCGGCGGTCGAGAACGCCCGCGTGCATCTGACCATTCGCCGCCCGGGACTGTTCGTGGGCGAACAGGAGTCGTCGAAGGCCTCGGTCGCGGTGACCCTGCGACAGGGCGAAACCCTGTCCCGCCAGCAGGTCCGCGGCATCCGCAGCCTCGTCGCCGCGGCGGTGGAGGGTCTCAACGTCCAGCAGGTGACCGTGCTCGATTCCAGCGGCGCGCTGCTCGCCGGCAGCGGCGGTTCGCCGGCCGCGGGGCAGAGTCTGGAAGCGATGGACGACAGCGAGTCCCAGGTCGAGGCGCGCATCCAGTCCCGCGTTTCCGAATTGCTGGGTCAGGTGCTCGACGACCGCGAGTTCCGCGTTTCCGTCGATGTCGAACTCGATCACGACTCGGTGCGTCAGGTGAACGAGCGCCCGCTCGGCAGCGACGCCGTCATCGCCCGCAAACGCATCCATTCGCTCGCCGATCAGAACGACGAATCCGCGCGGCAGAGCAACGAGGACGTCGAATACGTGCACGGAACCGTCCGCGAGGAAATCTCGCGCGCGCCCGGCAAGATCCAGCGTCTGTCGGTCGCGGTGATCCTGCCGACCGCGCTGGACGACAATGACGTGTCGCGGATCGAATCGCTGGTCGCGGCCGCCGCGGGCATCGACGAACTGCGCGGCGATCGCCTCGAAGTGTCGCGCCTCGGTCGCGGCGAAGCGTTCGACCCGCGTCGCGCGCCGCTGGAGGAGACGGTCGCGGAAGCGGGAGAGGGACCGACTCGGGCCGGTTTCGACCCCGCGTCGCTGCCCGCGCTGCCGAAGATCCTGTTCTTCGTCGTGATCGGTTTGCTTCTCGGGGTCACGATCGCGATCGCGATCCAGAAGCGACCGGCTGCGCTGAGCGCGACCGAACGGGAGGCGGTGCTGGGCAAGATGCGCGTCTGGCTGGCCGAAGGGAACCTGCCGCAATGACGTCCACCGCATCGCAGGCATCGACCACCCAGGGTCAGCGCAAGACCGCGCTGATGATGATGACGCTGCGCAAGAGCGACCGGAAGCGACTCCTGTCGCGTCTGCCGCGCGCGGCCGCCGATCCGCTGCGCCGTCTGATCGCCGAGCTCGACGCCATGCCCTGGCCGGTCGCCGAACTGGCGGAGGAACTGTTGGCCGAGGAGGTTCGTGGGCTGACCGCACGCACCTCGCTCGAACTCGAGCAGATCGTGGCGCTGTCGCGTCGTCTGCCGCCCGCATGGTTCGCGCGCGCGCTGGCGGCCTGGCCCGGCCTCGACCGCAATTTCTGCATTTCCCTGCTCGAACCCGCCACCGCCGCCGAGGTGAAGCGGCATTTGACGGGCATGGGCACGCTCACGCCGAAGGTCGCCGATGCGATCAAGGCCGAGATCGTCGAGCTGCTGTCTTCGCAGGAGGCCGCCTGATGAGCGGGCGCATCGAACGCATTTCGTCGGATGCGCGCGTCGTCGATCTCGCCGATCTGCTGAAACCGCGCGAGCCGGTCGCCGCGCCGGAGCAGGCGCAGACGCCGCCGCCTCCGGATCCCCGGGTCCTGCTCGAACAGGAGCGGACGCGCGTGCTCGAAGCGGCGCGGAAGGACGGTCATGCCGCCGGTCTCCGCGACGCCGAGAAGGAGATCGAAGCCCGGGCCGCGGCCGCAGAGCGCGAGTGGCGGACCAAGTTCGAGAAGGAGACCGCGCGTCTCGCCGACGCTACGCGTCGTCTCGAAACCCTGATCGCCGCGTTGCCTGACGCCATCGGCGAGATCGAGCGCAGGGTCGAAGCCATGACCGTCGAAGCGACCTATGCCGCGACCCTGCGGATCGTCGCCGACGCAGCACGCGAAGAGGCGATGGTGGTCGGATTCTGCCGCGAAGCCCTGGCCGAGTACGCGCAGCGTCCGGTCAGACTCCGTGTGCATCCCGATCTGGCAGCGGCGGCGACGGCGGCCGTCTCTTCCGAAGACGTCAGGGTCGAGGGCGATCCGCGCCTCGCGATCGGTCAGTGCCGGATCGAAAGCGGCACCGGTCTCTACGACATCAGCCTCGCGCATCGCCTCGATGCGTTGAAGGCGCAGCTGCTGGCGAGCCTCGACGAGGAAAGCGCCGCGGAGTCGCGCGGATGAATCGCTTCCGGGACCGTCTGCTCGCCAACATCCGTCAGTTGCCCGTCGGTCGGCAACTGGGGCGGATCGTGTCGTACAACGGTCTCGTGATCGAGGCGATCGGTCCCGAAGCGCGACTCGGCGATCTCTGCGAGATCGAATCCGAGCACGAATCCGGCGCCGTGTGCCTCGCCGAGGTGGTCGGTTTCCGGCAGGAGCGGACGCTGCTCATGCCCTACGGCCGGCTCGCCGGCATTTCCACGTCCAGCATCATCCGCGACACCGGACGACCGATGGCCGTTCCGGTCGGCAACGCGCTGCTCGGTCGTGTCGTCGATGCGTTCAGCCGTCCGCTGGACGATCTCGGCCCGCTGCGTCACGACGACGCGTATCCCCTGTATCGCGAGCCGATCAACCCGATGGCGCGCGCGCCGATTGAAGAGGTGCTGCAAACAGGCGTGCGCGCGATCGATGGCCTGTTGACGCTCGGCGTCGGCCAGCGCGTCGGCATCATGGCCGGCAGCGGCGTCGGCAAGAGCACGCTGCTCGGCATGCTCGCGCGACAAGTCGTGGCCGACGTGACCGTGCTGGCCCTGGTCGGCGAGCGCGGCCGCGAGGTCGGAGATTTCATCGACAACGCGCTCGGTCCGGAAGGCCTGAAGCGCTCGGTGGTGGTCGTGGCCACGTCGGACGAGCCGGCCCTGGTGCGCGCGCACGCCGCGCACGCCGCGCATGCGATGGCGGAGTATTTCCGGGATCAGGGCAAGTCGGTCCTGCTCATCGTCGACTCCATGACCCGCTTCGCCATGGCGCAACGCGAGATCGGTCTCGCGATCGGCGAACCGCCGACGTTCCGCGGCTACACGCCGTCCGTCTTCAGCAAGCTGCCGACCCTGCTCGAACGTTGCGGTCGCCTGCGCGACGGCGGGGCGATCTCCGGCGTCTACAGCGTGCTCGTCGAGGGCGACGACATGAACGAACCGGTCACCGACCACATGCGCGCGATCCTCGACGGGCACATCGTGCTCGATCGCGAACTCGCGTCCCGCGGACATCATCCGTCGATCGACGTGCTGCGCAGCGCGAGCCGCCTGATGAGCCATGTGGCCACCGACGCCGAGCAGGCGATCGCGCGCGAGGTCAAGAAACAGATGTCGGTCTACGCCGCTTCGCGCGACCTGATCGAACTCGGCGCGCACCAGCGCGGCGCGAACGTCGCGCTCGATCTTGCCGTGGATGTCAAGGAGCCGCTCGACAAGGTGCTGCAGCAGACGCCCAGGCAATTCTCTTCGCGCGAGGATGCGCTCCGACAGTTCGCTGCCGCCCTCGGACAGGGAGGCGTTCCGTGAGCGGAAAGCAGTCCTCGGCGATCCGAACGCTGGTCCGCTGGCGCGCCTTCCAGGAGGCGCTGGCCGAGCGCGAGCGCCAGCAGACTTCGGCGCGCGAGGCCCGTGCGAAATCCTCGCTCGACGAGGCGGAGACCGTCGCCGCTGCGATCCGGTCGCGTCGCGACGAGCTGCTCGGCGCGCGCAGCATCGATCTCGGGGTATTGCAGGCCATTGGCGAATTCGAGCGGATCGCCGCGGACGACGTACAGACGCGGGCCGAGGTCCTGAACGATGCGCGCCGCGAGAACGAGGAAGCGGTTTCCGCGCACATGCAGGCGCGATCGCGCAGCCGCGTCGCCGAGACCCGCCTGGATCGCGTGGTCGCGCAGGAGCGCGATCTCGACGAAAAGCGCTTGTTCGACCGGATGGCATCGCTGATCGCCGCCGGCGCCATGGAGAAAAAACATGATTGATCCGCTGATCGCGGCTGCGCTGCCGCAACCCATCCGTTCGGGCGCACGAGACGCACAGCCGGGCACGCCGTCGTTCCTGGAGTGGACGCTGGCGCATCCGGGAACGCCACCGAATCCCGAGGGCGGTCCGGGGCAGGGCGGCGACGACGGCTTGTCCGCTTCCCTTCCGCAGACGCCCGATCCTGCGCCGGCGATCCCGATGGCTGCGATCCCGATGGCCGCGATCGTCGAGTCCGTCGCGACGACGACTTCGGCGGCGATGCCGCCTCCGGTCCAGCTCGATGCGATCGCCGCCAACCCGGTGACGTTGTCCGGACCGATCGCGCCCTCTCCATTGCCGCAGGGACAGACCGCCGCGGGAACGCCCGCGATCGACGTCGTCGAACGCAGGACCCAGGATCCCTCGCCGATGGTCGCGACCGTGTTCGGCGCGGCCGATCCGCGCCATGGGGACGAACGTCTTGCGGCCACGCTGGCGTTCCATGTACGGAAACCCGGGGGCGAGCGCGAGGTCGTCGCCCTGCCATGGCGGTTGATGGCCAGCGGCCGGCTTGCGCAGAGTCGCGCGGGTGGCGTCGCGCTGGCGTCGCCCGGTGCGACGGGCGACGCGACGGTCGCGCCATCGTCGCCCGTGGCATCGCCCGGGGCGCTGCGCGCCGATGCGCCCGGTCATGCGGGGAGCGATGGCGTCGGGTCGACCCGCGCGGAAACGCCGCTCGCGCTGCTTCCGTCGTCGACGCGCGAAACGCGCGATGCGGGGCGTTCCGCGCCCGCGACCGTCGGCATGGCCTCCTCGCCCGTCGCGGCCGAGTGGATGGCGCGCTGGATCAAGTGGATCGAGCGCGATGGACACGATCCGGTGCTGTGGCTGCGCGACTACCGGATCGACGACGCGGAAACCCGTCGCGTCGTCGACGCACTGCGCGGGCTCGCCCGCGAGCAGGGCATTTCGCTCGAACGCATCGTGGTGAACGGCCGCGAGTTCTGGCGCAGCCCCGATCACGAACCCAACAGGTCGAAGGAGTGAATCCATGCCGGTCGATGCCATCGGCGGCGTACTCAACGCCCAGAACACCAATGCCACCCAGAACAACAGCATCAACCAGGAAGACTTCATCCGCCTGTTCCTGACCCAGCTGCAGTTCCAGGATCCCCTCGAACCCGTGGACAACCGCGAGTTCCTGGCCCAGCTCGCGCAGTTCACCTCGCTCGAGCAGTCGCGGCAGACCAGTCAGAACACGACCGATCTGCTGTCGATGAACGCGACCACCCAGGCGGTGTCGCTGCTCAATCGCCGCGTCGACGTCAACGGCCTGGCGACGCCTTTCTCCGGCACGGTCACCGCCGTGCGCTTCACCTCCGATGGTGCGCAGCTCACCGTGACCAACGGCACCGATGTGCGGACGGCCATCCGTCTGTCCCAAGTCACTCTCGTCAGACCCTGAACCCCGAGGAGTCACCATGTTCCAAGCATTGTTCAACAGCCTTTCCGGCCTCTTCAGCTTCTCGAGGAGCCTGAACACCGTCAGCAACAACGTCGCCAACATGAACACGCCGGGTTTCCGCGGCAGCGACACGTTCTTCGCGAACATCGGCGGCGGTCGCGGCACGCGCATTTCCGGCGAGGGTCTCCGCACGCAATCGGGCGACATCCGCCAGACCGGCAACACCACTGATCTCGCGGTCGAGGGCGACGGCTATTTCATCCTCAGCGACGATGCGGGCAACCTGCACTACACGCGCGCCGGCCAGTTCCGATTCAACGAGGAAGGCCTGCTGGTCGATTCCGTGACCGGCTACACCGTGATGGCCTACGACCAGACGGGCAGTCTGGTCACGATCGATTTCGACAACTACCGCTCGATTCCGGCCGTCGCCACCACCGACGTGCGCATCAGCGGCAATATCGCGGCGGTCGCCGCCGGCAGTCCGGCGCAGACCACGACGGTCAACACGATCCGGGTCTTCGATGCGCAGGGCGGTTCGCAGGTGCTGACCGCCACCTTCACCAGCAACTCCGGCGTCACGCCGGGCAGCTTTCTGGTGCGCATCACCAACGAAGCGGGGACGCAGGTCGGTACGGGCGAAATCCGCTTCGATGCGGGCGGCACCCTGGTCGCCGGCTTCAATACCGTCGCCGTGACGCTGCCGGTCGCGGGCGGCACCCAGGCGATCACCTTCAACTTCGGTACGCCCGGCGCGCTCGACGGCATGACCTCGCTCAGCGGTCTGGCGAGCAACCTCACCTCGCGCGTGGTCGACGGCCACGGCGTGCTCGGCGCCACCGACATCAAGTTCAACGAGCGCGGCATCCTGGAGATCGTGTATTCGGCGTCCGAGCGCCGCGAGGGGCCGCAGATCGCGCTGGCCACCTTCCCGAACGAAACCTCGCTGACCCTCGACGGCGGCCGCCTGATTTCCGGCGCCACGGTGTCGAACGTGAACTACGGACGTCCGACCCAGAGCGGGTTCGGCCGCATCGCCGGCGGCAGCCTCGAGATGTCGAACGTCGACCTGACCCAGGAATTCGCCGACATGATCATCATCCAGCGCGGCTACCAGGCCAGCTCGCGCGTCATGAGCGTGAGCAACGAAATGCTCGAACAGCTCTACAACAGCACCCGGGGCGGCTGATGAGCGTCATGCCTCTCCGCTGGCAGAGCGTTTCGCGCATGGAGCGCGTGCGCGAACTCGCGCTGGAGCGTACCGAGCGCTGGATCGCGCAGTGGTGCGCTCCGGGGCAGTGCCCGACGGTCGAGGTCGACCTGACGACCGCGCAACGTCCCGAAATCGCCGCAGCGGACGTGCGCTGGTACGCGCTGCGCGATGGCGATGCGACGCTGTGCCTGCGCACCGTCGGCGCGACGTTCGACCACCTGGGATGCCGTCTGGCGGGTCCCGCGACCGCCGACGCTTCGGGTCTGGCGGCCGGCATCGGTCAGCGCGCCATCGCGGAGCTCGCCCGTGCGTTCTTCGCGCCGGGAGCGCCGGCGACGCTGTCCCCCGTCCCGGGCGTGCCCGCCGCGGCCGAGATCGGCGTTCGCTTCGGCGCCATCGGCGTGCAGATCGCGATCGGTACGATCCGCTTCGAACTGCACTTCGATGCGGGCCTGTGCGCCAGGTTGTCGCCGGCGCAGGCGCCCGCGGCAGAGAAGCTCGTCGCGCGTCGCGATGCGGTGAAGACGGTCGAGGGCACGTTCGAGGCGGTACTCGATCTCGGCTCGGCCCCGCTTGCCGACTCCCTGGCGTTCAGACCGGGCGACATCGTCAAGACCTCGATCCCGATCGGCGCGCCGCTGCGTCTGGTGGCCGGCGACGGCGGCGAGATCCTCAGCGGCGTCCTGGTCGCCGAGGACGGTCGCCGCGCGCTTCGCGTCGTGAAATCCAACTTCCAGAGGAATCCGAAACCATGAAAACCAATTTCGCGAAAGACCAGACGGTCGATGCGGTCGCCGCCGCGGACGATCGCCCTGCGCTGAGCCGCGATATCGGCCTGATCGGCCACGTCCAGGTGGCGATGACCGCGCAGGTCGGCACCGTCACCATGTCGGTCGAAAAGCTCTTCTCGCTCGCGGCCGGCGATGTGGTCAAGATGAACGAGCTGCTCGAAGCGCCGCTGACCTTGATGCTCGACGGCAAGCCGGTCGCGCGCGGCGAACTGCTCGCCGTGGACGATCACTTCGGCGTCCGCATCGTCGAAGTGGCCTGAATGCCGACGACCGCTCCCGCGCCGGTGTCGGCTCCGACGCCGACGCCGACCCGCGCCGAGACTTCGAAGCCCTCGATCCCGTATCGCGACGAGGGCGGCGGGCTCGCCGCCGATGCCGGTGGCGCCGTGTTCGCGGCGTTCGTGCTGCTCGCGCTGCTGGTGGTCGCGCTGCAGATCGCCCGCAAGCGCGGCCTGCTCGACCGTTGGATCCCCGCAGCGCCGGCGCGCGCCGAAGGGCGCGAACCGATGCGTGTCGAGGAAGCGTTGCGGGTCGGTCCGAGAACGACGCTCTACCGCATCCGGGACGGCGGGCGCCGCTATCTGCTGATCGAGTCGACGGCGCAGGCCCGGCTCGTTCCCATCGAAGAAGACACCGCGTTTCCGATTCCAGACGAGCAACCGAATGACGATCAACGCTGAATCCGATGCCGACGTCCGCAAGCGCAGCGGCGCGCGATCGCGCATGCGCAGGTTCGCGCCGTTCGCGATCGCCGGCCTGGCCTGTCTCGCGGGCGCGGCCTTCGCCGCCGATCCCGTCGACGCCATCGGCGGCGCCCTGAAGCAGGATTATTCTCCGCTGCTGCGCAACTTCATCGCGCTCACGCTGCTGTCGCTGATTCCGGTGATGCTGATCGGGATGACCGCGTTCACCCGTATCGTCATCGTCCTGTCGCTGCTCCGGCACGCGCTCGGTCTGCCGCAGACGCCGCCCAACAGCGTCATCATCACCCTGTCGATCTGCCTGACCTATTTCACGATGGCGCCGGTGATCGACGAGATGAACAAGGTCGCCATCGTACCGCTCATGGCCGAACAGATCGACGCCCGCGAAGCGCTGGATCGCGGCGCGGTGCCGCTGCGGCAGTTCATGATCCGCCAGACCCGCGAATCCGACCTGCGCGCTGTGCTGGAGATGGCGCGGGCGCCCGCGCCGAAGACCGTCGACGACATCGCCATGCGCCATCTCGCGCCTGCGTTCCTGCTCAGCGAGCTGAAGACGGCGTTCCAGATCGGATTCGTGATCTTCCTGCCGTTTCTGATGATCGATCTGGTCGTCGGCGCGGTATTGATGTCGCTCGGCATGATCATGGTGCCGCCGGCGACGATCAGCCTGCCTTTGAAGATACTGCTCTTCGTCCTGATCGACGGATGGGTTCTGGTATCGAGGGCGCTGCTCAGCAGCTACTGGAGCTGACGCGCGCCATGATGCAGGGGGTCGATTCCGCCGCCGAAGCGGAGCTCTGGCGACTTTTTCGCGGGAGCTCCGACATCGCTGCGCGCGACCGTCTGTTCCATCTCTACATGCCGTGGGCCGCTTCCGTCGGTCGGAGCGTCTATCGACGCATCTCGGTCTTCAGTCTGGATTGCGCCGATTTCGTCCAGAACGCGGAACTGGGCATGCTCGACGCGATGACCCGTTTCGATCCCGAGCGCGGCGTCGATTTCCGGGCGTTCGCCAAACCGCGGGTGCGCGGCGCCGTGTTCGACGGACTGCGATCGCTGCTGAGCGAACGCGGCGTGGTCGGCCGGGAGGCACGGTTCTCCGAAAGACTGTCGCATCTGTCCGATGACGGCGACGGCGGCGACGCCATGGACGCCATGGTCGGTGCGATCGTGGGGCTGGGGATCGGGTACCTCCTCGACCACGCCTCGGCCGGTTCCGGCGACGATGCGTACGCCTACGTCAAACGCAGCCAGATCGACAGCCGCCTGAACGCCGCCGTCCAGCGCCTGCCGGAACGATTGCGCCGGATCGTCGTCTCGCACTATTTCCAGCACCTGTCGTTCGTCGCGATCGCGGAGGACATGCGGCTGACGAAGGGTCGCGTCTCGCAACTGCATCATGAAGCGCTGAAACGCCTGCGCGACGCCCTGCGCGAATTGGCCTGACCCGACGTCTGTTTTCGCGAACCGCTGTCGCCCGCTGTCGCCCGCTGACGACGGGGCGGAACCGTTCGTCCGGAGGCGCCTATTCCCCCCTAAACCTTCGCCCTCGAGCCGGGATCAATGCTGACTTGACTTGGCAAGGAGGCCTATCACTCCATTAAAAGAATCAGAAGGTTACGCCATGGTTGCAGTGTTCACGGGTACCGGACTCGGGCTGTTCAATTCCTCCCTGACCCAGTTGGGGGGCGCTTCGGGTGGGATCGGGCAGAGTCGCGAGGGGCAGTACGTCAATCTGGCGACCGGCAACCTGGTGTTGCAGGCCTTCGACGAATCGGTGCTGACCCGGGGACTGCCGATCGGATTCGTGCGGACCTACAACAGCCGTGGCCTGGTGACAGAGGCGGGTCGACAGACCCAGATCGGAGCGGATGGCTGGCTGCATGCGTTCGAACGCAAGGTCTCCGGTCCGACCGGATCGGTGAATACGGCAGGCAGCACAGTCACGCGGGCGCTGGGCGACGGCACCGAGGTGGTCTACGCCTGGGACGCGAGCCGGAGCGCCTACGTGTCGACGGTGGGCGATGGAGCGCACGACACGATCGTGTGGGATTCCGGAAGCAGTCGCTGGACGTGGACCGAGGGATCGACGCGCAATCAGGAGGTGTACGACGCCTCGGGGACGAACGGTGGTCGTCTGCTGCAGATCGTCGCCGGCGGGAGCGGCGCGCAGTACGACGTGAGCTACGACACCGCCGGGGTATCGTCGCGGATCATGAGCGTGGTGTCGTCGCTGACGAATGGCGACGGGATGTACTTCGTCTACGACGCGTCGAACCGGCTCAAGTCGATCAACGTGCGCGAAAACGGGACGACGCGCGGTCAGGTCTGGTACGAGTACGACGGCAGCAATCGTCTGACCGCGGTGATCACGGACCTCACCCCGGATGCGGTGTCGGGAACGGGGACGCTGTCCGCGCAGACGGGGAACAATGCGTGGAACGCGACGTCCGGGACGACGGCGAACGACGGCAAGCTGTTCCGCACCGACTACACCTATGTCGGGACGAGCCTGCAGATCGCCTCGGTGGTCAACAGCGACGGGACCCGACTGAGCTTCGTCTACGACGGCAGCGGTCGGGTGACCCATGCCACGGTCGGGGATCTCAACGTCGACGATGGCGACGGGCTGGGTCGGACGACGGTTTATACCTACGGGATGGCCGATGCGGTCACGGGTCTGACCTCGGTGACGGTCGCCGCGGCCGGCAGCCAGGCGTGGACCTACCGGTTCGATTCTGCGACGAAGGCGCTGCGGCAGATCGAGTCGCCTGCGGTGAACGGCTTGTCGGACGTGACCACGTACAGTTACGACGCGTCCGGGAACGGGAACCTGCTGCAGGTCACCACCGGTCGCGGCGCGGCGACGCTGGCGCAGGTGAGCTACACCTACGATGCGCGCGGCAACCGGTTGAGCGAGGTGGATCTGCTGGGGAACCGGATCGATCGCACCTACAACACCGTCGATCAGGTGCTGACAGAGACCCGGTACACGACGCCGAATCCGGACACGGCGCCGACGAACCACCAACCGACGACGCGCTACGTATACGACGCGTCGACCCGGTTGCGATTCGCGATCGACGCGCAGGGCGAAGTGACGGAGTACCAGTACGGGGCCGGCGGCAGCGCGACCGGTCTGGTGACGATGATGCGCCGGTTCGTGGGCGCGATCTACGACGTCAGTGCGCTCGACAACAATCAGGAGATCCTGCTGTCGACGATGACCGGCTGGATCAGCGACAAGCTGGCCCAGACCGAGCGCACAGACTACGTGTACGACGCGATGGGACGTCTGCAGCAGACGCGCGAGTACGCGCAGGTGGCGCAGACGGCGGGCGGCGGAGTGGCGGTAGGCGACGGCGTGCTGGACGCGTCGACGCAGCTGACGTTTTTCAGCTACGACGCGCAGGGTCTGCTGCGGCAGCGGATCGTGGACCGCGGGGCGAGCCGGACGCTGGGCGGTGCGTCGGCGACGGGCGATGAGGTGACCGATTATCTGTACGATGGCATGGGTCGTCTGCTGAGCGTGCTGGTACGCGACTTCGGCACGGCGGCGATGCCGGATCGCAGGGTCGATCAGGCCGCCTACGATGCCTGGTTGGCGGCGAACGATGCGACGACGGTGCTGACGCAGTACGTCTACACCGACTCTGGCAATCAGATCGCGACGACTCTCGACACCGGGATGGTGCGTACCGAGGTGCGCAACGTCTACGGCGAAGTGATCGCGGCGACGGAATCGGTGTCGGCGGGCAACACCGCCGGTCAGCGGGCGACCAACCGCAGGTACGATGCGGCCGGACGCCTGATCGCAGAAGAATCCCTGATCGAGGGGACGACGCCGAACGAGCTGAAGGCGCGGACGTACTTCATCTACGACGCCAAGGGCCGTTTGAGCGCGACGATCGACGCGACCGGTGCGGTGGTCGAGACGGTGTACGACGGGATGGATCGGGCGATCGAGACCCGACACTATGCGAACCGGGTGACGCCGCTGGAGAGCTGGTGGACCGGGGTGCCTCCGGCGGTGCTGTGGCGCAGCAATGCCGGGACGCCGCCTGGCAATGCGCTGGTGGTGACGGTGGACACGACGCGCGACCAGATCGTGCAGGCGAGCTACGACGGCGCCAGCCGGTTGTCGACGGAGACGGTGGTCGGTATCGACGCTGCGCAGACCCGGATCACGACCTACACCTACGATGGCGCGCACCGCCTGACCCAGGTGCGGGTGACCGACGGTGCGGGGACGGCGGCGACGGCGCGGACGACACGAACGCTGTACGACAGGGCGGGCCGTGCGGTGGCGACGGTGGACGCCGAGGGGTACGTGACCGAGACGGTGTACGACCATGCCGGTCGGGCGGTGAAGACGATCCGGTATGCGGATGTCAGTCCGGATCCGGCGGCGACCGATCCTGCCCTGCTGCGGCCGGCGGCGAACGCGCCGAAGGCGGGGCTGAACCAGGTGACGCGCCACTTCTATGATGGTCGCGGCAACCTGATCGGCACGCTGGACGCCGAAGGGTATCTGACCGAGTACGTCTACGACGAGGCGCAGAACCAGCGTGCGGTGAAGTCGTATGCGAAGCGGTTGACCGGTCTGAACGGTACCGAGTCGATGGCGACGCTGCGCGCGGCGACCTATGCGCTGGACGGCGGCGGCCAGTCGGTATCGCTGCACCGGTTGACCCGGCGCCAGTTCAACGGTCTGGGCCAGGTGACGGTGGAAGTGACCGCGACGACCCAGGACGGCGGACCGCAGGCCACCCGCGATGCGCAGCTGCTGGCGGGGCTGGAGACCCGCTACAGCTACGACGAAGCGGGCCGTTTGGTGAAGACCAGCCGCGGGGATGCGTCGGAGCAGATCCGCGACGGGCACCTGCGTTACGACGCGTTCGGCAATCTCACCGGGGAACTGTCGGGCGAGGGCGCGGCGCTGTTGACGGTGGGCATGAGCCAGGCCCAGATCGACGCGCTGTACGCGCAGTACGGGGTTCGCCACGCTTACGACCTGCTGGGCCGCCGGACCGAGAGCGTCGACGCCCAGGGCAACAAGACGTGGTACTTCTACGACAGCGAAGGTCGCCAGACCTTCGTGGTGCGGGGCGTGCACGACGCGGGCAACGTGCAGAACGCACAGGGCGAGGTCCGTCAGACGCGCTACGACGCGT
>JBMOOY010000028.1:0-347323 GCA_049324395.1 Pseudomonadota bacterium | reverse complement strand
GCAGCAATCGCGACGGCGGCACGTCGTCGGCGAAGGTGGCGTACGACAGATCGACGGCGATCACCAACGGCGTGCGGTCCTGCCACAGCGGTTGCGGCACTTCGCGCCAGCTCGGCCCGGCCATCGCCAGCACGGCCAGGGTTATCGCCAGGGTCGCGACGGCCGGCGCCAGCGCGCCGCGCCAACCCTCGCCGCCTTCGCCCTGCAACAGATGCGGCAACAGATGCGCATCGACCGCGCCGCGCCAGACGTTCCGTCGGCCGCGCCAGCGGCGCAGCCACCAGAGCAGCGGCGGGATCGTCAACAGGCCCAGCAGCCACAGCGGGCGCAGGAAGCGGAAATCCGCGGCCGAAGCGACCAGATCGGCACTCATCCCGCACCTCCGCGACGCAGCGCGATCAGCAGCAGCGCGCACACGAGCGCCGCCGACAACGGCCAGGCGTAGCGTTCGATCCGCGGTCGCAGGCGCTGTCCGGGCATCTCCACCGGCTCCAGTCGTTCGATCTCGCCGTAGATGCCGGCGAGCTGTTGGGCGTCGCGAGCCACGAAGGCGCGCCCGCCGGTCAGCGTCGCGATGCGTTCGAGCCCTTTTTCGTCGGTGACGTCGCTGCTGCTGGGCATCGGAATCGGCAGGCCGAATACCGACAGTCCCGCGCCGTAGCCGCCGAAGGCGATGGTATGGATGCGCACGCCGGAATCGCGCGCGATCTCGGCCGCCTTGACCGGATCGAGCGCGCCCGCGGTGTTGACGCCATCGGTGAGCAGGATCAGCACGCGATGTTCGGCGGGCTGCTGCTGCAGGCGTTTGGTGGCGAGACCGATGGCGTCGCCGACCGCGGTGGCGCGCCCGGCGAGCCCGCTGACGGCGCCGGTCAATTGCTCGCGCACGGTGTCGAGATCGCGGGTGAGCGGCGTCAGCGCGTAGGCGCGTTCGCCGAATACGATCAGGCCGACGCGATCGCCGTTGCGGCGTTCGAGAAAGTCGACGATCACCGCCTTGGCCGCGGTCAGTCGCGACACCGTGCGGCCGTTGAACTCGATGTCGCGCTCGTCCATGCTCCCGGAGAGATCGACCGCGAGCATCAGATCGCGCGCGCTCTGCGGCGGCTGCACCACGTCGCCGAGTTGTTGCGGCCGCGCCGCAGCCAGGCACAGCAGCGCCCAGATCAGCCACGGCAGCGGTCCGACGGAGCGCGCCCGCGCCGGCCGCGTCGAGGCGCCGATCGCCAGCAGCCGATCCCCGTAGGGCGCGCGCAGCGCCGGCGCGCCGCTGCGGGCGGCCGGCAGCAGTCGCCGGACCAGCCACGGCAACGGCAACGCCAGCAGCCACCATGGCCAGGCGAACGTCGCCAGCAACCACTCGCGTGCGGACTCGATCATCGCCCGCCTCCGCGACGCCGAAGCACGCGCCAGCGACCGCGTTCGCGCGCGTCGCCGCGCGCCATCATCTCCACGAACCGCTCGCGTACGATCGTGCGCAGCGCATGCGCTTCCTGCTCGCCGGTATCGCGACGGAAGCCGCCTTCCAGCAGCGATCGGCCGACGCCGGCGGAGAACGCGGGCATGCGCTGCCCGGCATCGAGATAGGCGAGCCAGGCATCGCCGGCCAGCCGTTCCGCGCCCGGATCGCAACGTCGCGCGGCGCGGCGCAGGAGTTCGGACATCGTCGCGATGCGCGCGCGCGCATCGCAGGCGGCATCGACCGTTTCGTCGAAGAAACGCGCGGACACGCGCCGGCGCAGCGCGGCGCGATGCCGTCGCCAGGCGAACAGGGCGATCGCAAACAACAGCGCACCGGCCAACAGCCACCAGCCCGGCGCGGGCGGCCACCAGGGCGGCGGCGCCGGAAGCAGCACGTCGCGCAGGGGCAAGGGGTCGGCGGCGGGTTGGCCGATCATGCCGCGCGCGCTCCGCCGAGCAGATCGAGCCAGCCGTCGCTCGGCGCATCGGTCGACAGCGCGCGGGCGCGAACGCCGCCGCGGGCCAGGATCGCGAGCGCCTCATCCATCGGCGCGGAGAACGTCGCGCGCCAGCGCTGCCGCTGCGCTTCGGCGGCGAGATCCAGTTCGAGCCGCTGCGGCGCGCGCGCGGGTCCGTGTTCGATGCGGAACGGCAGCGAGGCCCGCGGCGGATCGCGTTCGAGCGGATCGCACAGCAGCAGCGCCACCGCTTCGCGATGCTGCACCAGCGTCGCCCAGCGCGAGGTCGGCAGCGCGAGCACGCTCGTCGGATCGGCCAGCAGCACCAGCCGCGAACCGGGACGGAGCAGGCGGTCGGCGTGGTCCAACGCGACCGCCAGTCCGGCATCGTCCTCCGGCGGTTTCGCGTACCAGCGCACCAGCGCGTCCAGGACGCGCAGCGCGCCGCGCGGACCGGCGACGGGCACGATCGGCGCCTCGCGCGCGGTGCCGCGCAGCGCGGCGATCCGATCGCCGTCGCGGACCGCCGCCCACGCTGCGAGCGCGCCCGCGCGCGCCGCCTGGACGGACTTGAACCGCGTGCGCGTACCGAAATACAGCGCGGGCGAAGTGTCGGCGACGATGAGCGTCAATCGTTCGCGCTCCGCCTGGAACAACTTGGTATGCGGGCGCCCGGTGCGCGCGGTCAGGCGCCAGTCGATATGACGGGCGTCGTCGCCCTGCGCGTACTCGCGCGACTCGGCGTATTCCATGCCGCGACCGCGCACCGGCGACGGCGCCTGTCCGCTGAGCCCGTGGCGGCCGCGTCGCGGCGGACGTCGGCCCAGCACCGCGCGGCGCAGTGCGACCAGTTCGTCGAGGCTCGGTGCGATCCCGTCGCTCATGTCGTTGCGCTCGCGCTCCGCTCGGTCCGGGGAGCGATCAGGGCAGCGGCACCTTGTCGACCAGCGCCTGCACCAGACGCTCGCCATCCCAGCCTTCGGCGACCGCCTCGTAGCTCGGCAACACGCGATGGCGCAGCACGTCGAGCGCGATCGCGCGCACGTCCTCGGGCGTGACGAAATCGCGGCCGGCCAGCCAGGCGCGCGCGCGCGCGCAGCGTTCGAGCGCGATCGAACCGCGCGGACTGGCGCCCCAGCCGATCCGCCGCGCCAGCGCGGCGTCGTAGCGCCGCGCGTCGCGGGACGCCAGCACCAGTTCGATGAGATAGCGTTCCACCGGCGGCGCCAGATGCAGCGCGAGCACCGCCTCGCGCGCCGCGAATACGTCGGCCTGCGCCAACCGCAACGGCGCGGCCTCTTCCGCGGACACCTGCGCGCCGCGCGCGCCTTCCGTCGCGCTTTCGATCGCGCGAGTGCGCGCCAGGCGCAGGATTTCGCTCTCCACCGACGCATCGGGATAACCGATGCGCACGTACATCAGGAAACGGTCCAACTGCGCCTCGGGCAGCGGGAACGTGCCTTCCTGTTCGATCGGATTCTGGGTCGCCATGACCAGGAACAGCTGCGGCAACGGGTAGGTACGACGGCCGACCGTCACCTGGCGTTCGCCCATCGCTTCCAGCAGCGCGGACTGCACCTTGGCCGGCGCGCGGTTGATCTCGTCCGCGAGCAGCAGCGAATGGAAGATCGGACCGGGCTGGAATTCGAAATGGCCGTCCTGCGGACGCCAGACCTCGGTGCCCGTGAGGTCGGCCGGCAACAGGTCCGGCGTGAACTGGACGCGCGCGAAATCCGCTTCGAGGCGCCCGGCGAGCGCGCGGATCGCGGTGGTCTTGGCCAGCCCCGGCGCGCCTTCGACCAGCAGATGGCCATCGGCGAGCAGGGCGATGAGCAGGCGCTCGATCAGCGCGGACTGGCCGACGATCTCGGCGGACAACCGGTCGCGCAGCTGCGCGAACGCAGCATGCAGTCGGGAAGGGGCGGGGGTGTCCATCGTGGCCTGCGCGCATCCATGGTTCGGGTCGGTGACCCGCAGTTTGACCGATGTCAGGACGAAATGTTCATCGTCCGCCGCGGCCCGAAACGGAAACGGGGGCCGTGAGGCCCCCGTTCCGGACGTTTCGATGTGCCGACGACGCTCAGCGGCGCGGCGACACCGCCATCACCTTCGGGGTGACGAAGATCAGCAGTTCGGCCTTGCTCTTGCCGCGGCCCTTCTTCTTGAAGAGGTTGCCGAGGATCGGCAGGTCGGCCAGGAACGGCACCTTCGACGCCTGGCTGCGGTCGGAGAATTCGTACACGCCGCCGATCACGACGGTGTTGCCGTCCTCGACCAGCACCGCGGTGTTCACTTCGCGCTTGGCGATCAGCGGCACCGAGCCGTTGACCGTGCTGATGAACTCTTCCAGTTCGTCCTTCTTGACCGCCATGTTCAGGAACACGCGACCGTCGTTGGTGATGGTCGGCGTGACCTTCAGTTCGAGCACGACGTCCTTGAAGTTGACGGTCTGGGTGACGATGCCGCCGGTGGAGCTGGTGGTGACGTAGCCGATTTCGCGACCCTGCTTGATCACCGCTTCGCGCTGGTTGCTGGTGACGACGCGCGGGTTGGAGATCACTTCGCCGCGGCCTTCTTCCTGCATCGCCGACAGTTCGATGTCGAGGTAGTAGCCGGCGTTGAGGATGGTGAAGGCCAGGCTCGCCGGGTTGCTGGTGATCAGCGAACCCACCGCGGCGCCGAGGTCGACGTTCGGGCCCTTGCTGATCGTCGGCAGCGGACGCAGCGGCGGCGGCAGCAGCGGCTGACCCTGGGCCAGACGCTCGGCGTTGTCGATCTCGTTCTGGCGCAGCGCTTCGAGGTAATCGGAATTGGCCTCGATGATCGAGTTGCGGGTCTCGGTGGTGTTGTCGATGTTGTTGCCGTAGGTGACGTTGTCCTTCACGCCGTTGATGCCGAACTTGGCGCCGAGCTCGCGGGCGAAGTCTTCGGTGGCGATGACGATCTTGGCTTCGATCAGGACCTGATCGACCGGCTTGTCGAGCTGCGAGACGAGGCGACGGATCTCGGTGACGCGCGCCGGGATGTCGATCACGAGCAGGGTGTTGGTGCGACGGTCGAAGCTGAGGCTGCCGCGCTGCGACAGGAAGCCGCGGCTCTGCTGCTGACCGGCGGCGCCGCCCTGCCCCGCTGAGCCGGACTGGTTGCCCTTGCTCTCGTCGGTCAGCAGCTTGGCGATGTCCTCGGCGTTGCCGTAGCTCACCGGGATGTATTCGGTGATGGTCTCGGCGCGGTTCTCGATCGCGATGCGGGCGTCTTCCTTGTCCTGCTCGAACTTGGCGATTTCGGCCTGCGGCGCGACCCACACGACGTTGCCGCTGCGACGCTTGTCGAGCTGCTTGGCCTGCAGGACGATCTCCAGCGCCTGGTCCCACGGCACGTTGATCAGGCGGAGGGTGACGTTGCCCTGCACCGTGTCGCTGGCGACGATGTTGAGGTTCGACTCCTCGGCGATCAGCTGCAGGACGGTGCGCACCGGCACGTCCTGGAAGTTGAAGGTCACCGGGCGGCCGCTGAACTGGCGGGCCGGGGTCGCGGCCTTCTGCGCCGTGGCGGCGGTCGCGGCGGCGGCGCCGACCGCGCGGGTCGCGGACGCGGCGCGCGGCACCAGTTCGACGATGTAGTCGCGACCGGTCTGGTAGGCGAGCGGCTCGAACGCCCCGCGGGCGCTGACCGCGACCTGGGCCTTGTTGCCGTTGGCGTTGGCCTGCACCTGCTGCGCCGGCGTGGCGAAGTCGGTGACGTTGAGCGTACGCTGCAGGTGCGCCGGGATCGTGGCGTTGCCGATGTCGATCACCACGCCCGCGTCGGTGGCGCGCAGATCGGGCAGCGCGCCGTCGCGGTCGAAGTGCAGGATCAGCTTGCCGGAGCCGCTGTCGCCGCGCTTGAAGTCGATGGCGGTGATCGAGGCGGTGGCGGGCGCCTGCTGCACGGCGCCTGCGGGAGCGTCGACGGCAGGCGGGGTCGCGCCGACGACGCTGAGCGCCGACAGCAGACCGGCGGCCAGGCCGAAGAACGCGGCTTTCACAGGCTTCGTGCGACGGCCCTGCTGCTGGCTATGCGCGTTGAGTACGGTCATTTCGCTATCCCCTCGTCTTATTCGTCATCGAGCGTGACCGTCGCCGGCCGCTCCAGCCAACCGCCTGCACCATCGGGAACCAGTTCGACGAGTTCGATGCGATCCTCGAACACGGCCGTCACGCGACCGTCGGACTGACCCATGTAATTGCCGGGCACGATGCGCTGGGTGACCTTGTCGGGTCCCATCACCAGCGCGACCAGCGCCTTGCCCTTGCCGATCGTCCCGACCATGTCGAGCGAGTCGAGCGGGAACAGCTCCAGCGCCTGCTTGCGTCGGTCGGGGTCCGGACGCATGCCGGACTCCGACGAGCCCGGCGCGAACGCCGTGCTGAACGGATCGCGCAGGCCCTGCGCGGAGTATTCGAACGTCTCGAACTGCTGCATCACCGGCAGCGGATCGAGCGGCGGCGCGGGTTTCGCCTTGATCTCGGCGACCCACTCCACGAGATTGGGCGCCTCGCCCGGCGTGCTGGTGACCGAGCGTCCGCAGCCCGCGATCGCGAGCGTCGCGGCGATCGCCAGCGCCAGGCGCGCACCACCGTGATTGAGAAGTCTGCGCATCAGCGGCTACCCCCCTGAGCGGTCTGGTTCACGGCGGCGGTGGCCTGCGCGGCCGGTGAGTTCGGCGCGGGCGCTGCGGGTGCGCCCGGGGCGCCCGGCGTCGCGCCGGCGGCGGGCGTGGTGCCGGCGGCGACCTCTTCCTCGTCGCGATAGCGGTAGGTCTTGACCGTGCCCTTCAGTTCGAGAACGGTGTTCGGACCGATCCCCGCCGGCGGCTTCTTGCCGGGTGCGTTCTGCGGGCCCTGCACGTTCTCGCGCGGTTTCAGCGAGATGTCGTGCATGGTCATGATCACGACGCGCGGCAGCGAGGCCACGCCGCTGACGAAGGCGCCGAACTGATGGTAGGTGCCCACCATCTTCAGTTCGATCGGCTTCTCGGCGTAGAACTCCAGCGCGGTTTCGTCGCCCGGCTGGAACAGCTCGTTCGCGATGCCGGTGGCGAGCGCGGTCTGCGAGATGTCGACGATCAGCTCGGGCATCTCGGTCTTGCTCGGCAGCTGGCGCAGCATCTGCTGCAGCTGCTGTTCCATCTGCGCGAGCTGCTGCTTCAGCGGCTCCAGATTGGCGGCCTGGCCCTGCAGCTTCTCGAAGTCTTGGCGCTTGGTGACTTCGTCGTGCTCCAGGCCCTCGAGGGTCGCGCCCTTCGGACGGGTCAGGAAGTTCCACAGCAGGAACAGGATCAACAGGCCGAGCGCGACGCAGAAGCCGAGCTGCCATTCGCGCGGCCAGGAGCCGGCGTTGTTGAAGTCCAGCTCCTTGAGCGACATTTTCTTCTTCACGACTCGGCTCCTCCCGTCGGCGGCTGCTGCGTCTGCGGCGGTGCGTTCTCGGGGTGGGTGGTGTTCGGCGCGGTCGCGCCCGGCGGCGGCGAGGGCGGCTGCGTCCCGGCGGGCGGCGTCGCTGCCGGCGCGGCGGTACCGCCCGCGGGCATCAGCGGCTGCAGGGTCGTCTGCGACGCGGCGCTACCGGCGGCGGCGGCCGGATCGGCGGCGCCCTCTTCGCCTTCCTTCTTGGCGTTCGGGTTCGCCAGCGTGACCGACAGGCTGAAGGTGTGCGGCAGGCCGGTGTTGTCGCCCTCGGCCTGGATCACCGACAGGTCGGGCTTGGTCATCCAGCCCGACGCCGCGAGGTTGTCCATGTAGGCGCTGACCCGCGCGTAGGACTGCGAGCGACCTTCCAGGGTCAGCTTGTCGCCTTCCTGGTTGATGCCGGTGAGGATCACGCCGTCGGGGATCGTGCGCACGAGCGAATCGAACAGATGCACCATCTGCGAACGATTGGCCTGCAGTTCCTCGATCACCTTCTTGCGGTTGAGCAGGTTGTTCTTCTTCTGCTCCAGCGCCTCGATCTCGGTGATCTTGGCCTTGACCGCGGTGATTTCCTGGTCGAGGAAGGCGTTGCGCGCCTGCTGACCGGAGATCTGGGCGTTGTAGTAGCCGTCGACCACGAACCACACCGCGAAACCGGCGACCGCCGAAAGCGCGAGCATGAGGAAGAACTGCTTCTTGCGCTCTTTCTGGCGCTCCGCGCGCCACGGGAGGAGGTTGATGCGTGCCATCAGTCGAAGCTCCTCAGGGCGAGGCCGCAGGCGATCATCAGCGCCGGCGCGTCCTGCGCGAGCGCGTGGGCCTGCACGCGGGGGCCGAGCGTCATCTGGGCCAGCGGATTGGCGACCACCGTGTGGACGCCCAGTTGCTCTTCCACCATCGCGGCGATGCCGGCGATGGAAGCGCAGCCGCCGGCGAGCACGATCTGGTCGACGCGGTTGTATTCGCTGCCCGCGTAGAAGAACTGCAGCAGGCGGCCGATCTGCTGGGCCATCGCCTCCTTGAAGGGCTCCAGCACCTCGATTTCGTAGCTTTCCGGCAGGCCGCCCTGGCGCTTGGCCAGACCCGCCTCCTCGTAGCTCAGGCCGTAGCGGCGCATGACCTCGTCGGTCAGCTGCTTGCCGCCGAAGACCTGCTCGCGGCTATAGATGTTGCGGCCGTTGCGCAGGATGCTGAGCGTGGTCATGGTC
Organism: Pseudomonadota bacterium; assembly: GCA_049324395.1. Classification (GTDB taxonomy): domain Bacteria; phylum Pseudomonadota; class Gammaproteobacteria; order Xanthomonadales; family Xanthomonadaceae; genus Lysobacter_I. The sequence goes on along the minus strand of JBMOOY010000028.1, from coordinate 338,746 downwards.
GCGCCGACATCGACCAGCGCGACGATGCCGTCGTGCGGGATGTTCAGGCCGCCGGCGATCAGGGCGAAGGCGTTCTCGACCGCGAAGGCCTCGACGTCGACGACCTTGGCGGTCAGACCGCCGACCTCCAGCGCGGAGGCGCGCATCTCGACGTTCTCCGAGCGCGAGGCGGCGAGCAGCACCTGGACCATCTCCGGGTTGCCGGGCATCGGCCCGAGCACCTCGAAGTCCAGGTTCACTTCCTCGATCGGATACGGAATGTAGTTGACCGCCTCGAGCTCGATCTGGGACTCCATGTCGTCCTCGTCGAGTTCGGCGGGCATCGGGATGACCTTGGTGATCACCGCCGAGCCGGCGACCGCGGCCGCCGCGAACTTGGCCTTGCTGCCCGACCGGTTCAGGGCGCGGCGGATGGCCTCGCCCACGGCCTCGACCTCGACGATGTTCTTCTCGGCGACGGCGTTCGGCGGCAGCGGCTCGACCGCGTAATGTTCCACCCGATAGCGGTCGCCAGCCCGAGACAGCTGCAGGAGCTTGACGGCGGTCGAGCTGATGTCGACACCCACCAACGGTGACTGATTTTTTGCGAACAGTCCCACTTTTTCCCCTTCCCACGCGCGCTTACGCGCGTTACGTGTCCCAATACATTAAATAACGGACTTTTCACCCTATGGCAACTACCCCTTGCTCCGGATCGTCCCGAGAGTGAACTCTGTCACGACCTCGGGGGGCCGGTCGTCCCACCCCTCCCCCCGGCCGGACGGGCCGTCCGGACCCCGGGCCCGGGGTTCCGCGACGCCGGGCGGCCGCCCCTGCCCTTCCGGCCGGTCCGGCCCCGCCCGCGCCGGGTCCGGGGGATCAGGCCGGGTCGCGCCGTGCGCCGGGCGGGTCGATCGCCGGCCGGGGGCGCGACGCCGCCCTCTATAATCGTCTCCGCACATCCGTACACCTTCCGACGCCAGGATTCCCCCACCCATGTCCCGTTTCCGCCGCCTGCTGCGCCGGGCGTTCCTGCTGTCCCTCTTCGGCCTCGCGGCCGGGGCGGTGGCCTTCGGCATCCTCTATTACAGCGTCTCGTCCAAGCTCCCGGACGTGAAAACCCTGCGCAACATCGAGCTGCAGGAACCGCTCTACGTCTATTCCCGCGACGGCCGGCTGATGGGCCTGTTCGGCGAAACGCGCCGCTATCCGGTCGAGATCGGGAAAGTGCCGAAGCGACTGAAGGACGCCTTCATCGCGATCGAGGACGCGAGTTTCTACGAACACAAGGGCGTGGACCCGGTCGGCGTGGCGCGCGCGGTCTGGCAGATCGTCTCCACCGACAAGCAACGGGTGGCGGGCGGTTCGACCATCACCCAGCAGGTCGCGAAGATGTTCTTCCTCAGCTCGGAGTACAGCTACAAGCGCAAGTTCGCCGAGATGCTGCTCGCCATGAAGATGGAGAAGGAGCTGACCAAGGACGAGATCTTCGAGCTGTACCTCAACAAGAGCTTCTTCGGCCATCGCGCCTACGGCGTGGCCGCCGCGGCCGAGTTCTACTACGGCAAGCCGCTCGACCAGCTGAGCCTCGACGAGATGGCGTCGCTGGCCTCGACCCCGAAATTCCCTTCCAGCGGCAATCCGCTGAGCAATCCGGCGCGCAACAAGATCCGCCGCGACTACGTGCTGGACCGGATGGTCGAACTGAAGATGCTGTCGGCGGACGAGGCGCGCGCGGCCCAGGCCGTGCCGATGCACGCCACCCCGCACGAGCGCCCGATCGAGGTGTCCGCGCCGTACGTGGCCGAAATGGTCCGCCAGCAGATGATCGAACGCTTCGGCCCGGAAGCCCTGACCAAGGGCTACCACGTCGTCACCACCATCGACCCGGTCCTGCAGGCCGCGGCCGACAAGGCCGTCCGCTACGGTCTGGGCACCTACGACCGCCGCCACGGCTGGAACGCCAAGTCGATGCCGTTCCTGGACCTGCCGGCCGACGAGGACCTCGCGACCTCCGCCGGACGCCTGCGCGCCTATCCCGCGCAGGGCGAACTGCGCGCCGCGCTGGTCCTGGGCACCAACGGCCCGAACGCCAGCGTCGTGCTCGTCGACGGCACCCGGCTGGAGCTGGGCCCGGAAGCGTCGCGCTGGGGCAAGCCGCCGGGCGCGCTGCTCAAGCGCGGCGACGTGACCCGGGTTCGACTGATCGAACCGGAGTCGAAGGCCTCGGGCGACGCCAAGGCCGCCGCACCCGCCGGCGCGCCGAGCTGGAAACTCGAACAGTTGCCCCGCGCCGAATCCGCGCTGGTCTCGCTCGACGCCGACACCGGCGCCCTGCGCGCGCTGGTCGGCGGCTACAGCTTCGCCGGCAACAAGTTCAACAACGCCACCCAGGCCCGCCGCCAGCCGGGCTCGTCGTTCAAGCCCTTCGTCTACGCCGCGGCCTTCGAACGCGGCTACAACCCGGCCTCGATCGTGCTCGACGCCCCGGTGGTGTTCCGCATGCGCGCCGGCAAGGTCTGGCGCCCGCAGAACGACGGCGGCGGCTTCGCCGGCCCGGTGCGCGTGCGCGAAGCGCTGGTGCAGTCGCGCAACCTGGTATCGGTGCGCATGCTCGACGCGATCGGCGTGGACTACGCGCGCAAATACATCACCCAGTTCGGCTTCGAGGAGCAGGAACTGCCGCCGAACCTGTCGATCTCGCTCGGCACGCCGTCGCTGACCCCGCTGTCGATTGCGCGCGGCTACGCCGCCTTCGCCAACGGCGGTTTCCGCATCGACCCGTGGTTCATCGACGAAGTGCGCGACCGCGAAGGCAAGCCGGTGTTCAAGCACAAGCCCGCGATCGCCTGCCGCAGCTGCGGCGCGGGCGCCGCGGGCCAGCCGGCCACGCCGGCGTCGAGCGTGGTCGACGGTTTCGATCTCGGCCCCGCCGGCGGCAAGCCGGCCGAGCCGGCGAAGGGCGCCCCGAAGCCCACCACCGCGAAGGCCGCGCCGGCGCAGACGCTGCCCACCGACGCCGTGCTCGCGCCCCGCGCCATCGACGAACGCATCGCCTATCAGATCACCTCGATGATGCGCGACGTCGTGCTGCGCGGCACCGCCACCGATGCCCGCCGCATCGGCCGCGAGGACATCGGCGGCAAGACCGGCTCCACCAACGACCATCGCGACGCCTGGTTCTCCGGCACCGGCGGCAACCTCGTCACCACCGTCTGGGTCGGACGCAGCAACAACCAGACGCTGGGCTACCGCGAGTACGGCGGCAAGGCCGCGCTGCCGATCTGGATCGACTACATGACCGTCGCGCTCAAGGACGTGCCGATCGCGCCCAACGACCCGCCCGCGGGCATGGTCAAGGTCGCGGTCACCGCGAGCGGCCAGTTGCTGCCGACCACCGGCAGCGGCGGCATCACCGAATACGTGAAGGTCGAGGACCTCGAGAAGATGGAGTCCTACGTCGACTACGGCGCCGACGATTCGCTCCCCAGCGAGGAATCGTTCGACATCTTCTGACCGGATCCCGCAGGCCGGGCCCTGGCCCGACGTTGTGGCCGTTCCGTTGGTACCGTCCGATGATCGAAACCGTTTCGATCATCGTGCGAGGCGATCGGAGACACCGCAATGTCGGGCCAGGGCCCGACCTGCGACCGTCGCCCCGCCGGGTTTGCGATTTCACGGGCATCCGTTACAGTCATCCCCTGGCCCCGCCGGGACGATGCCCATGCACCACGCCCGCCAGCACGCCGAAACCAAAACCCGCGAGCGCCGCTATCGCCTCGCCCACGAAGCCGCCCGGCTGATCGCCGAATCCGGCGTCCGCGATTTCCACCAGGCCAAACTCAAGGCCGCCGCGCGCCTCGGCATCCACGACGACGCTTCGCTGCCGCGCAACCGCGAGATCGAGGAAGCGCTGCGCGAATACCAGCGCCTGTTCCAGGGCGACAGCCAGGCCTCCGAACTGCGTCGCCGCCGCGAGGCCGCCCTGCGCGCGCTGGAGTTCTTCGCCCCCTTCGACGCCCGTCTCGTCGGCCCGGTGCTCGACGGCACCGCCGACGCCAATTCCCCGGTGCATCTGCACCTTTACACCGACGACGCCGAAAGCCTCCCGCGCTTCCTCGAGGACCAGCGCATCCCCGCCGAAACCCGCAGCCGCCGGATTCGCCTCGACCGCGAACGCGCGATCGACGCTCCGGTGTGGCTGTTCTCCGCGGAGGAACTGAGTTTCGACCTCACCGTGCTGCCGCATGCGGCATTGCGCCAGGCCCCGCTGTCGAGCATCGACGAGAAACCGATGCGCCGCGCGTCCGCGGGGCAATTGCGGCAGTTGCTGGTGGAGGAGGAGGTGGCGGGGTTCGAGGGAGAAGCCTAGAAACAGGGTTTACTCGTGAACAAGCAAAAGATCGAACGTATTGCCCGCGCCTTTCGGCATGCAATCGAGTTGACACCCAAAAATGTACTTCCCATAGGCTTCGCCGAATTTCCTCTGGGGAGTTGCGGAGATGCCTGCCTCATACTTGGCAGGCATTTCATCGAAAGTGGATGTGGCGAATTTGATTATGTCCTCGGCACGAGAGGCGATCCTGCCCGGAACACGGAATGCTCACATGCATGGCTGATGCATGAGGACATCGTGGTCGATATCACAGGGGACCAATTTCCCGACTTTGGTCTGAAAATATTCGTGGGCCAAGCCAGCGCCTTTCACTTGAGCTTCGACATCGAGGATCGGTCCAGAGCCGACTATCTCGATTACGATCAAAACACTTCCATGACCCTGGATAAAGCTCACAGGATCATTCTCCGAAACATCCAGAACACCTGACACGTAGGATCTCAGGACGGGCCCCGGCTTGAGGTATCACCACATCTTTACGCAAGAAATTTCTGGAAATCCACGCTCACCATCCCAACCGTCAGCCAGCGCGGGCCTTGATCTACCGGGCCCCTGGTTGCGGCGGGAGTCGCGGATCAGGCCCGCAGGGCGCGCGGCAGGACGCCGCGCGTTTTTCGACAAGACACGGATGTCTTGTCGAAAAACCCCGCGAAACCCGCGGACCCGGCGCGCAGCGCCGGGCGCAACCGACGGGGTGTGCTTTCTTTGGGCCACGCTTTCTTTGCACAAGCAAAGAAAGGTGGCTCGCTCGCGGCAGCGAGCGAAACACGGGACGCGCAGACAACCTTCCCGCCTGCTTTGGATGTCCGCAACGAAAAGCAGGTCCCTCGCCTTCGGCTCAGGATGACACATGTGCGTTGACGGGCCTAACCCGATGACCCAGCGAGAAAAAGTGGGGATACCTCAGCCTCCGGCCCGCCGTCGCGATCGCTTCGACCCGCCAGCCGCGGCGCACGTCGTTTCGCCACGCGCGCGACGCGATCGTCGATGCCGCAATGGCGGGCCGAAGGCCCGCCCTAGCACTGCTACAACCGGCTCCGCAACGGCATCGCGGCTCCCGCCGCTCCCACAGAAAGCGCTAGCCGGCGAACTTGTCGGTCGCGCACACGAGGGCGTCGACGCCGACAGCCGCAACGACGGGGCGAGACTCGCCCTGCGACTGCGCCCGCAACGGCATCGCGGCTCCCGCCGCTCCCACGGAAAGCGCTAGCCGGCGAACTTGTCGGTCGCACGCACCAGCGCGTCGACGTTCTCGGGTTCGAAGGCGGAATGGCCGGAGGCCGGGGAGATGTGCAGTTCGGCCTTCGGCCAGGCCTTGTGCAGGTCCCAGGCGTTCTGGATCGGGCAGACCACGTCGTAGCGGCCATGCACGATCACGCCGGGGATGTCGGCGATGCGGTGCGCATCGCGCAGCAGTTGGTCTTCGACCTCGAAGAAGCCGCCGTTGACGAAGTAGTGGTTCTCGATGCGGGCGAAGGCCAGCGCGAAATGCGCGTCCTCGTGGCCGGCGACGAAATCCGGATCCATGTGCAGGAAGCTGGTCGCGCCTTCCCACACGCTCCACGCGCGCGCGGCGGCGAGGCGGGTGGCTTCGTCGTCGCTGGTGAGGCGGCGGTGGAAGGCGGAGATCAGGTCGTGGCGTTCGACCGGCGGAATCGCGGCGAGATAGTGCTCCCACGCGTCGGGGAACAGCCGCGAGGCGCCTTCCTGGTAGAACCATTCCAGTTCCCAGCGCCGCAGCATGAAGATGCCGCGCAGCACCAGTTCGGTCACGCGCTCGGGATGGGTTTCGGCGTAGGCCAGCGAAAGCGTCGAACCCCATGAGCCGCCGAAGACCTGCCAGCGCTCGATGCCGAGCTTCGCGCGCAGCTTTTCGATGTCGGCGACGAGATCCCACGTGGTGTTGTCGACCAGATCCGCGTGCGGCACGGAACGCCCGCTGCCGCGCTGGTCGAACAGTACGATCCGGTATTTCGACGGATCGTGGAAACGCCGCATCTTCTCGCCGCAGCCGGCGCCGGGGCCGCCGTGCAGCATCACCACCGGCTTGCCCTGCGGGTTGCCGCACTGTTCGTAGTAGAGCGTGTGGCGGTCGTCGACCTTGAGCGTGCCGGTGTCGTACGGTGCGATCTCGGGATACAGCGTGCGCATGGCGGCCTCGGGGGAAGGGCGGAAAGGATCGAAGTTTAGCTCACGGACCGAGCGCGCCCGACCGGCCAAGGGTCACGCGATCGCGATCTTCGAGGTCGCGCTCGGTGCGGATGTCGCGATAGCCCGCCTCGGCCATCAACGCCCGGACGGCATCGCCCTGGTCCAGGCCATGCTCCAGCAGCAGCCAGCCGCCGGGCGTGAGGTGCGCCGGCGCCTCTCGAACGAGGATGCGAATGGCGTCGAGACCGTCGCGGCCGGAGGTCAGCGCAGGCGCGGGCTCGTAGCGCAGGGCGTCGAGGTGCGGGTCGCCCTCGGCGATGTAGGGCGGATTGCTCGCGATCAGGTCGAAGCGCTCGCCCGCGAGCGGCGCGAACCAGTCTCCGCGGCGGAATTCGACGTTGACGAGACCCAGCTCGCGCGCGTTGGCGCGCGCCACGTCCAGCGCGCCCGCGCCGATGTCGACCGCCACCACCCGCGCCCGCGGGCGCTCATGCGCCATCGCGAGCGCGATCGCCCCGCTGCCGGTGCCGAGGTCCGCCAGGCGCAGATCGGCGTCGGGCGGCGCGCGCTCCAGGGCGAGCTCGACCAGACGCTCGGTTTCCGGCCGCGGGATGAGGGTGTCCGGCGACACCCGGAGATCGAAACGCCAGAACCCGCGCCGGCCGGTGAGGTACGCCACCGGCTCGCCCTCGGAACACCGCGCCAGCAGCGCCCGGAAATCGGCGGCGACGGCGGCCGGGATGGCGTCGTCGCGATGGGCGTACAACCAGCTGCGCGGACGACCCAGCGCATGGGCCAGCAGCCACTCGGCGTCGACGGCATCGACCGCGCCCCGCGCCGACCGCAGCAGGGATTCGACGGTGGCGGCGGATGCGGGCATCGACAGGAAGGGCGGGCGCCGGAGACGGGCGCGCAGCATATCGGAAACCGCTCCCCGGGCCGTCGGACGGGCCTTTGATAGATATCATCTATCAATACGATACAATCAATTCATTGGATTGATTGATTGCCGCCCTCTACGCTTGCCGCCGTCGCAATCGACCCCATCTTCCGAACCACCCCACTCCATCGAGGACACCGATGTCGCTGATCAACACCCAGGTCAAACCCTTCAAGGCCACCGCGTTCCACGCCGGCGAGTTCGTCCAGGTCACGGACGAAACCCTCAAGGGCAAGTGGTCGGTCCTGATCTTCATGCCGGCCGCCTTCACCTTCAACTGCCCGACCGAAGTCGAGGACGCCGCCAACAACTACGCCGAGTTCCAGAAGGCGAACGCCGAGGTCTACATCGTCACCACCGACACCCACTTCTCGCACAAGGTGTGGCACGAGACCTCGCCGGCCGTCGGCAAGGCGCAGTTCCCGCTGGTCGGCGACCCGACCCACCAGCTCACCCGCGCGTTCGGCGTGCACATCGAGGAAGAAGGCCTGGCCCTGCGCGGCACCTTCATCATCAACCCGGAAGGCACGATCAAGACCCTCGAGATCCACGACAACGCGATCGCCCGCGACGTCTCGGAAACCCTGCGCAAGCTCAAGGCCGCGCAGTTCGTCGCCGCCAACCCCGGCCAGGTCTGCCCGGCCAAGTGGAGCGAGGGCGCCGCGACCCTGAAGCCGTCGCTGGACCTGGTCGGCAAGATCTGATTCCGACCCGCTTCCGAACGCGTTCTGCGCTTCACCGCTTCAAGCATCACCGCTCCACGCGTCACCCGCTCCACAACCTCCGTGTCGCCCCCGGCGAGGCACGATGCCTCGCCGGGATCCCGGCCCGGATCGCCGCTTCGTTTGCGACAGCGGCCTGCACCGCGACGGACCGTCTCTCCTCCCCTCGGTCGCCCCTCCCCCGACCTCTTCGGCCGCCGGTGCCGGCCGCTGCCGCAAGCGCAGCGTCCTCTCCCCTTCCCCTTCCCTCCCGGGTACCGACCATGCTCGATGCCGATCTCAAGACCCAACTGCAGGCCTACCTGCAGAAGCTGACCCGACCGGTCGAACTGATCGCCGCGCTCGACGACGGCGACAAGTCGCGCGAACTGCGCGAACTGCTGGTCGAGCTGACGACGCTGTCCGACAAGGTGACGCTGCGCGAAGCGCGCGACGCCGGAGATCGGGTGCCGTCCTTCGCCATCGCGAGCCCCGATGCGGCGCGCGCCGGCCTCGACATCTCGCTGCGCTTCGCCGGCATCCCGCTGGGCCACGAATTCACCTCGCTGGTGCTGGCGCTGCTGCAGGTCGGCGGCCATCCGCCCAAGCTCGCGCCGGACGCGATCGAACGGATCCGCGCGCTCGAAGGCCCCGGTCCCGACGGCACGTTCGCGTTCGAGACCTACTTCTCGCTCGATTGCCACAACTGTCCCGACGTGGTGCAGGCGCTGAACCTGCTCGCGGTGCTGAACCCGCGGGTGAAGCACGTCGCCATCGACGGCGCGGTGTTCCGCGACGAGGTCGAATCGCGCCAGGTGATGTCGGTGCCCGCGGTGTTCCTGAACGGCGAGATCTTCGCGTACGGTCGCATGGGCATGGACGAACTCCTGGCGAAGCTCGACACCGGCGCCGCCGCGCGCGAGGCCGACGCGCTGTCGGCGAAAGCGCCGTACGACGTGCTGATCGTCGGCGGCGGCCCGGCCGGCGCGGCCGCGGGCATCTACGCCGCGCGCAAGGGCATCCGCACCGGCATCCTCGCCGAGCGCTTCGGCGGCCAGGTGCTGGACACGATGGCGATCGAGAATTTCGTTTCGGTCCCTGAGACCGACGGTCCCAAGCTGGCCGCCGCGATGGAACGGCACGTCCGCGACTACGACGTCGACGTGATGAACCTGCAGCGCGCCGAGCGGTTGCTGCCGGCCGGCGACGACGGCCTGATCGAAGTGCGTCTCGCCAACGGCGGTGCGCTGAAATCGAAGACCGTGATCCTCTCCACCGGCGCGCGCTGGCGGCAGATGAACGTGCCCGGCGAACAGGAGTACCGCAACAAGGGCGTGGCCTACTGCCCGCACTGCGACGGCCCGCTGTTCAAGGGCAAGCGGGTGGCGGTCATCGGCGGCGGCAATTCGGGCGTCGAAGCGGCGATCGACCTCGCCGGCATCGTCGCCCACGTCACCCTGATCGAGTTCGACGGCAGGCTGCGCGCCGACGAGGTGCTGCAGCGCAAGCTGCGGAGCCTGCCCAACGTCGACACGATCGTCTCGGCGCAGACCACCGAGGTCCTGGGCGACGGCCGCAAGGTCACCGGCCTGCGTTACGAGGACCGCGCGACGAAGGAAGCGCACACGCTCGCGCTCGACGGCGTCTTCGTCCAGATCGGCCTGCTGCCCAACACCGAATGGCTGAAGGATGCGCTCGCGCTGTCCCCGCGCGGCGAGATCGAGATCGACGACCGCTGCCGCACCTCGTTGCCCGGCGTGTTCGCGGCCGGCGACGCGACGACGGTGCCGTACAAGCAGATCGTCATCGCGATGAGCGAGGGCTCGAAGGCGGCGCTGTCGGCGTTCGACCATCTCATCCGCCACGGCGCCGCCGATGCGGTCGAGACCCGATCGCAGGCGGCGTAGCGGTTCCGATGCCGGAGTGCGGCCCCTGTCAGAAGAGACAGGCCGTGCAGAACGGTCACGCGCGGCGCATTCGCGGTAAGTTGGAAACGTCGCGCGGTCGCGCGCAGCGGCCATGTCCCGGGAACGCGATCCGGTCGGGGCGGAGCCGCCGGCACGACCTGGCGACGAACGCCGCATCGGGAATCCGTTCATGAATCTGCGCGATCTCAAATATCTGGTCGCCCTCGCCGATCACAAACACTTCGGCCGGGCGGCGGCGGCCTGCTTCATCAGTCAGCCGACGCTGTCGACCCAGATCCGCAAACTGGAAGAGGAACTCGGCATCGCGCTCGTCGAGCGTGCGCCGCGACGGGTAATGCTCACGCCGGCCGGGCGCGACGCCGCCGAGCGCGCGCGGCGGATCGTCGCCGACGTGGAGGAGATGCGCGAGGCCGCGCGGCGCAGTCGCAATCCCGAGGCCGGCACGGTGCGGCTCGGCATCTTCCCGACGCTCGGCCCGTATCTGCTGCCGCACGTGGTGCCGCGGGTCCGCGAGAGCTTCCCGGAGTTGGAGCTGCTGCTGATCGAGGAAAAGACCGAAACCATCCTGCGTCAGCTGCGCGAGGGGCGGCTCGACGCCGGCGTGCTCGCGCTGCCGCTGCACGACGATCAGCTGCATCTGGAGTTCCTGTTCGAGGAGCCCTTCCTGCTGGCGGTACCGGAAACCCACCCGCTGGCCGGCGACCGGATGCTGACCATGCAGGACCTCGCGCACGAAAGCCTGCTCCTGCTGGAGGACGGACATTGTCTGCGCGACCAGGCGCTCGATGTCTGCCACATGGCCGGGGCGGGAGAGAAGAGCGGGTTCCGCGCGACCTCGCTGGAAACCCTGCGCCAGATGGTCGCCTCGAACGTCGGCATCACCCTGCTTCCGGTGCTGGCGGTCAAGCCGCCGGTGGCGCCCTCGCAGGACCTGCGACTGCTGCCCTTCCGCGCGCCGGCGCCGAGCCGCCGCATCGCCATGGTCTGGCGCCGCAGTTCGGCGATGGGCGATTTCCTGATGAAGCTGGCCGAAGCGTTCCGCGAACTCCCGGCCGATCTGCTGCGGACCGACAACCTTCCCGCAGGCGGACCCCGCCCGTCGCGTCCGCGCGCAAAGGCGCGCGCCCGCGCCCGCGCCTGAACCGCGGCTTCGCTGCATCGCAGCATTCACCAAAGCTATCGAATCCATCGAAACAATTCATCGCATCTGTGCAGCGCGCGGGCGTATGCTCGTTCTTGCCGCCCCGCGCGCGCTCCAAGCCAGACCGTTCGATTCCCCGGTCCGAACCGTTCGCAGATCGTTCCGCCGAATCGATCCATCGCAACCGCAGCCAGGAGACAGCGTCATGAGCCTCAAGGGATCGAACACCGAGAACAACCTCAAAGCCGCGTTCGCCGGAGAATCGCAGGCCAATCGCCGGTATCTGTATTTCGCGCAGAAGGCCGACGTGGAGGGCTACAACGACGTCGCCGCCGTATTCCGCTCCACCGCCGAAGGCGAGACCGGACACGCGCACGGGCATCTCGAATATCTCGAACAGTGCGGCGATCCGGCCACCGGCCTGCCGTTCGGCGACACGTCCAACAACCTGAAGTCCGCGATCGCCGGCGAAACCCACGAATACACCGACATGTACCCGGGCATGGCCAAGACCGCCCGCGACGAAGGCTTCGACGAGATCGCGGACTGGTTCGAGACGCTCGCCAAGGCCGAGCGCTCGCACGCCAATCGTTTCCAGAAAGCGCTGAACGAACTCGGCGCCTGACCGGAGCCCCCGGGCCGTCCGACAGGCGAAGGGCGGCCCACCGCTTTCTTCCGCGTCTCCTCTCCCGACGCGGAGGAAAGCGTCCTATTCCCGTGCGCGGCGCGTGTCGATCGCGCACCGCCGGACCGACGATCGCCCGCATCGCGAGGGACGCATGAGCCAGCCGCCGAACGCCGCACCTCCCGCGAATGCCGCCGCGCCTGCCGTCGCACGCGAAGGCAGTCTCGAAGCGCCCACCCGACATCCGTTGGGCTGGACCGGGCCCGATTTCTGGGACGAGGCCGCGCTCGAGAAGGAAATGGAGCGGGTGTTCGACCTCTGCCACGGTTGCCGCCGCTGCGTGAGCCTGTGCCAGAGCTTTCCGACCCTGTTCGATCTGGTCGACCAGTCCGAGTCGATGGAAGTCGACGGCGTCGCCAAATCGGATTACGCCAAGGTCGTCGAACAGTGCTACCTGTGCGACCTGTGCTACCAGACCAAGTGCCCGTACATCCCCCCGCACGAGTGGAACATCGACTTCCCGCATCTGATGCTGCGCGCGAAGGCCGTGCACTTCCGCCAACACGGCGCGCCGCTCTCGGCGAAACTGCTGTCGAACACGACGACCGTGGGCCGGCTGGCCTCGATCCCGGTGGTGGTCGAAGCGGTGAACTGGGGCAACCGCCAGCCGGCGCTGCGCGGCATGATGGAAAAGACGCTCGGCGTGCACCGCGATGCGCAGGTGCCGCCGTATCACAGCCCGACAGCGCTGCGGAAACTGAAACGTGACGACGACGGCAGCGGCGCGGTCGCCGCAGGGCCGACCCGCGGCAAGGTCGCGATCTTCGTCACCTGTTACGGCAACCACAATCATCCGAAGATGGTCGAGGACCTGGTGGCGGTGCTACGCCACAACGACATTCCGGTGAAGCTGATCCGCCGCAACGCCTGCTGCGGCATGCCCAAACTCGAACTGGGCGATCTCGACAGCGTCGCCGGATACAAGGAACGCAACCTGCCGGAGATGAAGGCGGCGGTCGACGCGGGCTGGGACATCCTCGCGCCGATCCCGTCCTGCGTGCTGATGTTCAAGCAGGAACTGCCGCTGATGTACCCCGAGGACCCCGAGGTGCAGGCGGTGAAGCGCGCCATCTACGATCCGTTCGAGTACCTGATGCATCGCCAGACCGCGGGCCTCCTGAAGACCGACTTCCGCAACGAACTCGGCAAGGTCGCCTGGCAGGCCGCCTGCCACCAGCGCGTGCAGAACATCGGCCCGAAGACGAAACAGGTTCTGGAACTGGTGCCCGGCACGCAGGTGACCGCGATCGAACGCTGCTCGGGCCACGACGGCACCTACGGCGTGAAGACGGCGACCTACCCGCTGGCGCGCAAGATCGCGAAGCCGGTCGAAAACCGCGTGAAACAGGCCGAAGCGCAGCACTTCACCAGCGACTGCGTGATGGCCGGCGCGCACGTCGCCCACGGTCTGAACGACGGCACCGAAGCCGAACATCCGGTGTCGCTGTTGCGCAAGGCATACGGAATCTGACGCCGATGAACCCACTCGCCCGCACCGACCTCTACCCCCTCGAAACCTACGCCGTCGAACGCCCCGCGTTCCGCGAACGCGTGCTCGCCCACAAGCGCGCGCGCAAATTGTCGCTGGGGGATCACGTCACCCTCCTGTTCGAGGACCGACTGACGATCCAGTACCAGATCCAGGAAATGCTGCGGATCGAACGGATCTTCGAGCCGGCGGCGATCCAGGAGGAACTGGACGCCTACAACCCGCTGATTCCCGGCGGCAACGACCTGAAGGCGACGATGCTGATCGAGTATCCGGACGTCGAACAGCGCCGGGTCGAACTGGCGCGGCTGGGCGGCATCGAACATCGCGTCCACGCCGAGGTCGCCGGCGCCGGTCGCGCGACCACGCATGCCGACGAGGACATGGACCGGACCGATCACGACAAGACCGCGGCCGTGCATTTCCTGCGCTTCGACTTCTCGCCGGCGCAGATCGCCGCGCTGCGCGCCGGCGCCGCGCTGGTCTTCGCCATCGACGACCCGCGAATGCCGTTGCGGGCGACGCCGCCCGATGCGGTCCGCGCGGCGCTGCTGGCGGACTTCGCATGACGCGATGCGGCCGGGGTCGAGGGTAGACTGGAACCGGATCACGACCGGAACCCCCATGCTTCGCTGGCTGTTGCTCTTCGTCGCGCTCGCCGCCGCCGCGTGGTGGTGGGCCACGCCCGCGCCGGCACCGACCGGCGCGACCACCGGAACGCTCGCCACGGCGACCACCCATGCCGCGCCAGGCTGCGCGCCCCCGCCCGCATTGGCCGGCCACGACGGTCCGGTGCAGAGCGCGATGCCGGCCGGGTTGGCGCCGTTCGCGCTGGCGGACGCGACCGCGCGGCCGCTGGCCGGTTTCAGCGTCGCCGCGCGAGTGCTGTCGCGCGAGGACTACCGCCACGATCGCGAAGCCCTGTACGCGCCGATCGACCTCGCGCTGGGCTGGGGCCGGATGCGCGAGGACGCGGTGCTCGCGGAACTGGCGATCACCCAGGGCGGGCGATGGTATCGCTATCGTTGGGAAGCGCAGCCGCCGCTGCCGCCCGACGAGATCGCGCGCAGCAGCGCCAACATGCACATGATCCCGGCGTCGCCGACCGTGGCCGCGGCGCTCGAGGACATCGAGGCCGGCGATGCGGTGCGGATCGACGGCTGGCTGGTGCAGGTCGAAGCGCGCGACGGTTGGCGCTGGCGCAGTTCGCTCACCCGCGAGGACACCGGCGGCGGCGCCTGCGAACTGGTCTACGTCTGTGCGGTGACGCGGTGAGCCTTATTCCAGTCCGACCGGACAACTCACCCCGGTGCCGCCGAGCCCGCAATATCCGTTCGGGTGTTTCGACAGATACTGCTGATGCTCGTCTTCGGCGTAATAGAAGACCGGCGCAGGACATGCGATCTCGGTGGTGATCGCGCCGAAACCGGCCGCGGACAGCCGCGTCTGGAACGCCTCCCGGCTGGCCAGCGCGAGCGCATGCTGGTCCTCGGTCCCGCAATAGATCGCGGAACGATATTGGGTGCCGGCGTCGTTGCCCTGGCGCATGCCCTGGGTGGGATCGTGGCTTTCCCAGAACACCTTCAACAGCGATTCGAACGTCGCCACCGCCGGGTCGAAAACGACCAGCACCACTTCGGCATGGCCGGTCTCGCCGCTGCAGACCTCGCGGTAGGTCGCGTTCGGGGTGTAGCCGCCGGCATAGCCGACGGCCGTGGTGTACACGCCCGGCAGCGACCAGAACTTGCGTTCGGCGCCCCAGAAGCAGCCCATCCCGAATTGCACCTGTGCCAGCCCCGGGAAGGCGTCGCGAAGCGGACGGCCGTGGACGTGGTGAGCGTTGCGCAGCGGCATCGCCTCGGCGCGACCGGGCAGCGCACGCTCCGGCGAAGGCATGCGCTGTTTCCAAGCGCCGACGCCGAGCAGGGATTCGAACATGACGGACTCCGGATCAGGGAAAGGACAACATGCAAACAGAGGCCGGGACCGGGCGCCCGGGTGTGTCGCAAGCGCAAAGATGGGATCCCCGGGCCGCGGATGCAAGCCACGGTTCAGGCGGCGGCGAGATGTAAGACGCTTGTCCTGCCGCGACCGCCGCGCTCGCGGCCATGACCGTCTGCGTCATCGCGCGCGGAGATCGGAGAGCCACGTCGCGATGGCCTCCGCGACGGCGGGATCGCTCGTCTCGCCCACCTGCATCGACGACATCGGCGCCAATCCGACCGGCACCCGCTTGTAGAAGTGATTGAGCTCGGGAAAGACACGCATCGTCGCGGCGCGTCCGCGGTACGCCGACGACAGTGCCTCGACATGGTGCGTCGGCACCGACGGATCGCGCCCGCCCTGGACGAACAGGACCGGCTGACGAACGCCGGCGATCTCAACCAGCGGGTTCACCGCATCGATCGAGCGCAGGTAGACCAGCGCCGGCGGCGGCATGGACAGCAGCATCCCCATCCGCGGATCCGATGCCGCTGCCTGCGACGGCGCCCGCCCGGCGCGCAGCGCCGCGATCGCGGCATCGAAGATCGCGATGTCGGGCGCCTCGGCCGCGGGCATCGTGGAGATCTGTTCGCGCATGATCCCGAAGATCGGCAGCGAAGGCCCGGACAGGCTGACCACACCATCCACCTCGTCGCCGCCCGCTCCGCCCGCGAGCATGGACGCGACCACCGCGCCTTCGCTGTGCCCCATGACCACGGTCGGCACGGCGCCGCCGCGCGCACGCAGCATCCGCAGCGCCGCCAACGCAACGACGCGACGGGTCGCGAACGTCGAATGCGCCCCGGCTTCGTCCGCATCCACCACCTGCGCACCCGTGCCCGGCCCGATCTTCGCCATGCGCAGCACGAGGATGCCGCGTTCGGCCAGCTGCCCGGCGAGATCGGCATAGGCATGCGGACGCATGTTCATGGTCGGGAAATCGCCGTCGACATCGCTGTACAGCGATCCGGGCAGCAGCAGCGCCGCCCCGGTCGGGGCCTCGGCCGGCCACGACAGACGGCAGGGGATGGAGACACCCGAGACGACGAGATCCAGGGGCTCTTCGCGAACCTCGTTGGCCGCGCCGGCACCGGCGGCCGCCATCATCGTCGCGGTCATGCCGAGACGGAGAAAGAAAGAAGACGTCATGGTTCCGACTCCTGCGAAGGGAGTCGGCATGCTCCGGCCTCTCGTTGCGTGAGGGTCAAGCGCGCGTCGACGCGCGTGTTCAGGCGGGCATCAAGCCGTGGCCGGGCGTGCGGCGAACACCGCGGGCGCCACGCTGACGCGGTTGCGGCCGGCGCGTTTGGCGGCGTAGAGCGCCTTGTCGGCGCGTTCGACCGCCGGTTGCGGCTGCGATTCGTGCGACAGCTGGGTGGCCACGCCGATGCTGACCGTCAGGCGCAAGGTCTGCCCCTGATGGCCGAGATCTGCGGTCTCGATCGCGATCCGGATCTGTTCGGCGATCGCCCGCGCCATCTCGGTCTGGCGGCCGGGCAGCACCACCAGGAACTCCTCGCCGCCGTAACGCCCGTACACGTCCTCGTCGCCGATCTGCGTGCCGATCAGCTTGGCGACCTCGCGCAGGCAGTGATCGCCGCAGGCGTGGCCGAGCTGATCGTTGATCGTCTTGAAATGGTCGATGTCGACGAACAGCACCGACAGCGGCAGGCCGGTGCGGTGCGCCTGCTGGAACGTGCGCGACAGGGTCTGGTCGATGCTGCGGCGATTGAGCGCGCCGGTCAGCGAATCGACCTCGGCGGTGTGGCGCAGATGCAGGGCGGTGAACGCCTCGTCGATCTGCATCATCGCGATCCGCGCGAGTTCGCGCGCAATCGACAGTTCGTCGGGGTGGAACACGGTCGCGCCGTTGCGCTCCATCACCAGCGCGCCCCACGACGGCGCGCGCACCGGCAACGACACCGCCGCCTCGATCGCCACCGGCGTGGCCTCGCCGCTTCGGGTCACCGGCTGCTGCACCTCGATGTTGATCGCCAACTGCTGGCGCAGGTTCGGCAGCCGCGGTCCGACGTTCTCCACCAGCGCATCGAGCGCGCCGCCGGGATGCGCGGCGAGCGTGTCGCGACCGTGATAGCCGCGGATCACCGCGAGCACGTTGTCGACCGGCACGATCCGGCGCAGATGGTCCAGCAGCAGGCGCATCGCCATCGGCTGGATTTCGTCCTCGCCGGCGCCGCGCAGCGCCATCTGCAGCGCGGTCAGCAGCTCCGAACGCACCGCCTCGCGGTACATCCGGCGCTCGGAATCGGCGCGCGCGCGCTGCTCGCGATCGCGCTGTTCGCGGTATTTGCTGATGCGACTGATGAGACCGACGCTGACCATCGTCGCGCAGAGCACGATCGCGACCTGATAGCCGTACAGCGTCCACAGCTCGACCGGGAAAAAACCGCGTCCGGTCGATTCCCAGACCAGGGCGGCGATCGCGATCGACACGACCGAACCCAGCACCGCGGCGGCCAAGGGCACACGCCGGCGCACGGCATCGCCCAGCACGTACACGGCCGCGCCGCTGGAGAGCATCCACAGCGTCGGCACGAGCCAGGCGGTCGTCGGATCGAGGCGCTCGCGCCAGGCTGCCATCACGCCGGCCGCCAGCAGCAGCAGCACGCAGCCCTGCTCGATGAACCGCGCGAGGCGGGGTCGCACGTCGGCCAGCTCGGTGTAGCGCAGCAGGATCCGCAGCGAAGCGGCCGCGAACAGCAGCGACACCGCGTGCATGCCCGCGCCGCCGAGCTGCGCGAACAGGCCGAGCGGATCGATCCGGCAGTGATGGCCGTTGTAGACCGCCAGCAACAGGGTCGCGGCGCTGCAGAACCCGAAGAACGCGAAAAAGCTCGAATCGCGCGAAGCGAAGAACAGCGCCAGCGTGGTCAGGGCGAGCGTGAACAGGCTGGCGTAGGCCAGGCTGATCAGGATCGTGGCCTTCTGGACGTGCTGGTCCGCCATCTCCTCGGACATGATCTCCGGCTGCACGCTGGCGTTGCGCAGCCCCGTCGCGATCATCTCCAGCCGGATTTCGCCTTCCCACGTGGCCGGCAGGCGGAAGATGTAACCGACCGGCATCGGCCCCTCGGCCGGCTCGGGCATCATGAACCGGCGCACCCCGCTGTCCCAGGCGCCGTCGACGCGCAGCCGTATCGAATCCACCGGAACCCGGGGGATCCACACCACCCAGTGCGAGGACTCGGTGCTGCGCGGCGGCAGCACGAAACGCAATTCGGCCCGGGCCCGGCGGGCGCCTTCGGTCACGCCGAGGCGCAACGCGCGGCCGTCGCGGCTGAGCGCGGGCAATCGACCGTCGCTATCGGCCAGCGGCACCAGCCGCATCGGCAACGCGCGCTCCTCCTGCAAGGGCGCCTGCGTGGGCGTCAGGGCATAGAGGCCCAGCACGAGCACCAGCGCCATGCCGAGGGCACGGAGCCACTGCCGCGGGATGTCCCAGGACGGGAGCGCCATGGTCAGCCGGACATCGCGAATGATCGGCTCTCCCCGACCTCGACCGCCCGCCGCGGCCGACAGAAGGCCGCAACGCGATCCAGGCGCTGTTTCGTCGGTTTCCATGCGGACGGCCCGGTCGGAATGCCGGTCGTCCGTCCCCTTGCTGTCGTTCCCGTCATGGCCGCATTCGCCCGGGTCAGCCCCGTTGGCGCCCCCCCTGCCCGATCAACACTATCACCCGGGCAGGTCCGGCGTCAGCCGCGATCCTGCCGCGCCGGCGGGTCGCCGCGGCACGGCGCGGGCGGGGCCGCCTCCCAAATCGGCCCGCAGCCTCTAAACTGGCGGTTTTCGCAGTCTGCATCGACGATGACACCGGAAACCTCCACGGACACCCAGCCCGCCGACGCCACCTCCGAGCGCCGCCAGGATTTCATTCGCCAGATCGTCCGCGAGGACCTCGCCGGCGGGAAACACGCCGCCATCCGGACCCGCTTTCCCCCGGAACCCAACGGCTATCTGCACATCGGGCATACCCGGGCGATCTGGACCGACTTCGGCATCGCCGAGGAATTCGGCGGCCGCTGCAACCTCCGTCTGGACGACACGAACCCCGCCAAGGAGGATCCGGAGTACGTCCGCGCGATTCAGGACGATGTACGCTGGCTCGGCTACGCGTGGGCGGAACTGCGTCACGCTTCCGACTATTTCGAGGTGTTCTACCTCGCCGCGGAAAAGCTGATCCGCCAGGGCGACGCCTTCGTTTGCGACCTCTCCGCCGAGGAGGTCCGCGCCTACCGCGGTTCCCTGACCGAACCGGGCCGCGAATCCCCCTACCGCAACCGCAGCGCCGAGGAGAACCTCGACCTCTTCCGGCGCATGCGCGCCGGCGAGTTCCCGGACGGCGCGCGCACCCTGCGCGCGAAGATCGACATGGGCAGCGGCAACATCAACCTGCGCGACCCGGCGCTGTACCGGATCAAGCACGTCGAGCACCAGAACACCGGCAACGACTGGCCGATCTATCCGATGTACGACTACGCGCATTCGCTCAGCGATTCGATCGAGGGCATCACCCATTCGCTGTGCACGCTGGAGTTCGAGGACCACCGTCCGCTGTACGACTGGTGCGTCGACAAGGTCGACCTGCCGAACCACCCGGAACTGCTGAGGCCGCTGACCGACAAGGGCATGCCGTTCGAGGCCGCGAAGCCGCGACAGATCGAATTCTCGCGCCTCAACATCAACTACACGGTGATGAGCAAGCGCAAGCTGATGACCCTGGTCGACGAGGGCCTGGTCGACGGCTGGGGCGATCCGCGCATGCCCACCCTGCAGGGCATCCGTCGCCGCGGCTACACGCCGGAGGCGCTGAAACTTTTCGTGTCGCGTCTGGGTCTGTCGAAGCAGAATTCGCTGATCGATTTCTCCGTGCTCGAGAACACCCTGCGCGAGGATCTCGACGCCCGCGCCCCGCGGCGCATGGCCGTGCTCGAACCGCTGAAGTTCGTTCTGACCAACCTGCCGGAAGATCACGAGGAAACGTTGACCTTCTCCAACCACCCGAAGGACGACTCCTTCGGCACCCGTCGCGTACCGTTCTCGCGCGAACTCTGGATCGAGCGCGAGGATTTCGCCGAAGTGCCGCCGAAGGGCTGGAAACGGCTGATTCCGGGCGGCGAAGTGCGCCTGCGCGGCGCCGGCATCGTCAAGTGCGACGAAGTGGTGAAGAACGACGCCGGCGACGTCGTCGAATTGCGCGGCACGCTCGACCTGGAATCGCGCCCCGGCATGGCCGGCGCCGACCGCAAGATCAAGGGCACGATCCACTGGGTCAGCGCGCAGCACGCCGTCGAAGCGGAAGTGCGCCTGTACGACCGCCTGTTCACCGTGCCCAACCCGGACACCGACGACGGCGGCAAGACCTATCGCGACTATCTGAATCCGGAATCGCGCCGCAGCGTGCGCGGCTACGTCGAACCGGCCGCGGCGAGCGCCGCGCCGGAACAGGGCTTCCAGTTCGAGCGCATGGGCTATTTCGTCGCCGACCGTTTCGACCATCGCGCCGACGCGCCGGTGTTCAATCGCAGCGTCACGCTGCGGGATACGTGGGCGGCGGGCGGCTGACCCGCCCTCGCAGCCGCCTTCCACCGCGTTCCCACCGGGAGAACCGCATGCGCCTCGTCCATGTCCTGACCGTCCTGCTCGCCCTCTCGGCGCTCGGTTGCACGGCGTCGTCGCCCACGTCGGGAACGCCTTCCCCCCCCGCGGATGCGACGCCGCCGACGCAGACCGCACCCGTCGCGGTCGCGCCGACGCCCGCACCGGCGCCCGTCGTGTCCGAGCCGACCGCACCGCCGCAGGCGAAGGACGCGCCCGGCGACCGCCCGGCCGCGTTCGATCCGTCCAACCCGGACCGCAGGTGCCGGACCGATGCGGACTGCGCGGTGAAGAACGTCGGCAGTTGTTGCGGCTACTTCCCGCTGTGCGTCAACAAGGACGCGAAAACCGATCCGGCCGCGGTGCGCGCGCAGTGCGAGCGGGACGGCATTTCCTCGATCTGCGGCTTCCAGGAAGTGAAGGGCTGCCAGTGCGTGCAGGGCCGCTGCGAGAATCTCGCCGACGGCGCTTCGGCGGTCATGTGATGCAGGCGCCCTTCTGATGCTCTACGCACAGGTTCACCTCACCCTGCCCGCCTGGGTGCACGATGCGGTCGACACCGCGCGCGCCTATCCGGGCGACGCCGACAAGGTCGCGCTGGCGATCGCGCTGTCGCGCGGCAACGTCGAACACGCCAGCGGCGGCCCGTTCGGCGCCGCGGTGTTCGGCCCGGACGACCGCATCGTCGCGGTCGGCGTCAACCGGGTGCTGCCGCACAGCTGTTCGGTGGCGCACGCGGAAATGATGGCCTACATGCTCGCGCAGCAGCGCACGCAGCGCGCACGACTCAATCGCGACGCCGACGACCGGACGACCGGCCCGATCGCGCTCGCCACCTCGTCGCAACCCTGCTGCCAGTGCTACGGCGCGACGATCTGGGCCGGCATCGACCGCCTGCTGATCGGCGCCCGCGCCGAGGACGTGATGGCGCTGACCGAATTCGACGAAGGCCCGCTGCCCGCGGACTGGATCGGCGAACTGGAGAAACGCGGCATCGCGGTGACGCGCGACATCGAGCGCGACGCGGCGTGCGAGGTGTTGCGGATGTACGGCGAAGGCGGCGGCTCGAGATACTGAACCCGCAGAACGCGCAGGGCGGGCCTTGGCCCGCCATCGCGACATCGCGACATCACCGCTCGCACCGCACGATGATCGAAGCGGTTTCGATCGCCGCACGGCAGACCGGACACATTGCAACGGCGGGCCAGGACCCGCCCTACGACATCCCATGACCACCGACGGCCTTCTCTGCTACTGCCGCGCCGGCTTCGAACCCGAACTCGCCGGCGAACTGACCGATCGCGCCGCGGAAGCGGGGCTCGGCGGCTATGCGCGCACCGACCGCGGCAACGGGTATGCCCTGCTCCTGTCGGGCGATCCGCTCGGCGACGCCGGCGAGACGCTGTCGCGGGCGTTGCCGTTCGCCGGACTGATCTTCGCGCGCCAGAAGCTGCGGCTGATCGCGGAGTTGCGCGATCTCGATCCGAAGGACCGGATCGCGCCGATGCTGGATGCGCTCTGTGGGAGGCCCGGAAGGGCCGACATGCGCATGCCTCAGCCCGAATCGGGCCTTCCGGCCCTCCCACAAAAAGCTGGGTTCGGTACGCTCGTCGTCGAACATCCTGACAGCGATGCCGCCAAACCGCTCGCCGGGCTCGCGCGCAGTTTCGGCAACGCGCTGCGTCCGGCGCTGCGCAATGCCGGCCTGCTGAGCGCGCAGGACGACCCGCGCCTGCCGCGCCTGCACGTGTGCTTCGTCGCCGGCGACCATGCCTTCCTGGCCCAGGGCGATCCGGCCGACAGCGCGCCGTGGCCGATGGGCGTGCCGCGCCTGAAGATGCATGCCGACGCGCCCTCGCGTTCGGCCCTGAAGCTGGAAGAGGCGCTGCTGGTGCTGCTGAGCGCGGAGGAACGCGCGCGCCTGCTGCGGGAAGGCATGCGCGCCGCCGATCTCGGCGCCGCGCCGGGCGGCTGGACCTGGGTGCTGACCCGGCACAAGCTGCACGTGGTCGCGATCGACAACGGCCCGCTGCGTCCGCACGTGATGGAGACCGGCCTCGTCCAGCACCTGCGCGCCGACGGATTCTCCTGGCATCCGGCGAAACCGCTGGACTGGATGGTCTGCGACATGGTCGAGCAGCCCTCGCGGGTCGCCGCACGCATGGCCGAATGGTTCCGGGAAGGCTGGTGTCGGCACGCGATCTTCAATCTCAAGCTGCCGATGAAGAAACGCTGGCACGAGACCCGGCTGTGCCTCGACCGCTTCGCCACCCAGGCCGGCCGCCCGCTGACGATCCGCGCGAAACAGCTGTATCACGACCGCGAGGAAATTACGGTCTTCGCCACCCCCGCGAGGCACGCCGACGCATGACTCCGACGCCGTCCGTCCACAGCGAAATCCCCGCCGATGTGCATGCCGAAATCATGCGCAGGCTGGCCCGCGCCGAGGAAGAGCACGGGATCCGCATCCTGCTCGCGGTCGAATCCGGCAGTCGCGCCTGGGGTTTCGCCTCGCCGAATTCGGATTACGACGTGCGTTTCGTCTACGCGCACCCGCCGCGCTGGTACCAGGCGGTGAATCTCGAAGAGAAGCGCGACGTGATCGAGTACAAGATCACCGACGACATCGACCTCAACGGCTGGGATGTCCGCAAGGCATTGCGACTGCTGTGGAAATCCAACCCGGCGTTCGTGGAATGGGTCCAGTCCCCGATCCGTTACATCGAACGCGGCGAATTCGGCGCGCGCGCACGCGCGCTGCTGCCGGATGTCTATTCGGTCGAAAGCGGCATGTATCATTACCGCAGCATGGCGAAGAACACCGAGCGCGCCTACCTGCGCGACGCCCGGGTGTCGCTGAAGAAATATTTCTACGCCCTGCGTCCGCTGCTGGCGGTGCTGTGGCTGGAGCGATACGGCACCCCGGCGCCCATCGAGTTCCACAAGCTGCTGCACCTGATCGAGGATCGACCGGCGCTGCGCGCCGACATCGACGATCTGCTGGCGCGCAAGCGCAACGCGCCGGAGGCCTGGGTCGGCGACCCGGCGCCCGCGATCCACGCCTTCGTGCTCGAACATCTGGCGAGACTGGAAACGATGCAGCCCCGGATGGAACGTCGCGCCAGCGCCCTGCCCGGCCTGAACGTACTGTTCCACGCCATCCTGGACGAATCCGACGACCGACCCGCCGACTGAGCGCGTCGACCGCTTCCGGGCCGTCATGTCCGTCTGTTAAGTTGACGGCATGGCCGTCGGCATCCTTCTCATCACCCATCCCGGTATCGGCAGCGCGCTGGTCGAGGTCGCGACCCGGCTGCTGCGCCAGTTGCCGCTCCGCACCGAAGCGTTCGAGCTGTCCTTCGACGCGGATCTCGACGCCGCCCTGCCGCAGGCCAGCGCCGCGCTGCGCCGGGTCGACGGGGGCGAAGGCGTGCTGATCCTCACCGATCTCTACGGCGCGTCGCCGAGCAATCTCGCGGCGAAGGTCGCGCGGCTCGGCACGCCGGTGCGGCGGGTCTCGTCGCTGAATCTGCCGATGCTGCTGCGGGTGATGAACTACGCCGATCTTCCGCTGGAACAACTGCCCGCGGTGGCCGCCGCCGGGGCGCGCAATGGAGTCGTCCACGATGACGGCTGACGCCCCGCCCCCTACCGAACGCGAAGGTGCTTCGCCATGATCGAACGCGAACTGCTCATCCAGAACCGGCTCGGCCTGCACGCGCGGGCCACCGCCAAACTCGTGCAGACGGTGTCGACGTTCCGCTGCGGCGCCACGGTCTCGGCGAAGGGTCGCGAAGTCAACGCCAAGAGCATCATGGGCGTGATGCTGCTGGCCGCGGGCCACGGCAGCACGGTCGTCGTGCGCACCGACGGCGAGGACGAGGCCGCGGCGATGGATGCGGTGGTCGCGCTGTTCGAACGCCGTTTCGACGAGGACAGCTGATGCGAAAAGACCTCTCCGGGCACGGCGCATCGCGCGGCAGCGCGCTGGGACGCGCACGCGTGCGGTTGCCGCACGCGCTGGACGTGGCCGAAGAGCACATCGACGCCGACCAGGTCGAAGCCGAACTCGAACGCCTGCACGCCGCGATCGCCGTCGTCCGCGAGGAAATGCACGTCCTCCGCGATCGCCTCCATGGCGCGCTCGCGCACGAGGTCGGCGAATTCCTCGATCTGCACGCGCTGCTGCTCGACGATCCGGAGCTGCTGGCCGGCCTGGACGAACTGATCCGCACCGGCCGCTACGCCGCCGACTACGCCCTGCGCCTGCAGCGCGACCGCATCGCCGCGGTGTTTTCGGGCATGGACGACGCCTATCTGCGCAGCCGCATCGACGACATCGACCAGGTCGTCGGCCGCATCCACGCCGCGCTGCACCGCCGCGAGGCCGATCTGCAGGGCATCGCCGGGGACATCCTGGTCACCGACAACGTCTCGCCGTCGGAGCTCGCGCAGTTGCACGCGCAGGGCGTGATGGCGGTCGTCACCGCCGGCGGCAGCCCGCTCTCGCATACCGCGATCCTCGCGCGCAGCCTGCACATCCCGCTGGTGATCGGCGCCGCGCACGCGCTGCAGAAGGTCAACGACGGCGACGTGCTGGCGGTCGACGGCGGCTCCGGCCTGGTGATCCTGGAACCGGATGCCGAAGATCTCCGTGCGCATCGCGCGCGGGTGCAGGAGTTCGCGCGCGAACGCAAGCAGCTGCATCGGCTGCGTCGCGAGCCCACCCGCACCGTCGACGGCGTCGACATCAAGCTGTGGGCGAACGCCGAATCGCGCGAGGACGTGGCCGAGGCGCATGCGCTCGGTGCGGCCGGCGTCGGCCTGTATCGCACCGAATTCCTGTTCATGCATCGCCCGGCGGACCAGCGCCTGACCCTGCCGGACGAGGACGAACAATTCCGCGCGTATCGCGATCTGGTACTCGGCATGACCGGGCGCACGGTGACCATCCGCACGCTCGACATCGGCGCCGACAAGGCCGACGGCACCGCGCTGGCGCTGCCCGGCGAACAGAATCCGGCGATGGGTCTGCGCGGCGTGCGCTTGTCCCTGGCGCGCACGGCGCTGTTCCGCACCCAGCTGCGCGCGATCCTCCGCGCCACCGGCTACGGGCCGGTCCGGATCCTCGTACCGATGGTCAGCGGCCGCGAGGAAATGCTCGCCGTCCGCGCGCTGGTCGCCGACACCCAGCGCGAACTGCGCGCGGAAGGTCGCGCCATCGCCGACAGCGTGCCGATCGGGGCGATGATCGAAGTGCCGTCGGCGGCGATCGCGCTGCAGACCTTCATCGCCGACACCGATTTCCTCTCGATCGGCACCAACGATCTGGTGCAATACCTGCTCGCCGCCGACCGCAGCAACGAGGCGCTGGGCGAGCTGTATTCGCCGCTGCATCCGGCGGTGCTGCGGCTGCTCCACGACGTGATCCGCGCCGCCCGCACCCACCGCAAGCCGGTGGCGGTCTGCGGCGAGATCGCCGGCGATCCGCTGTTCGCGCCGGTGCTGCTGGCGCTGGGACTGGAAGAATTCAGCCTGCACCCGGGCACCCTGCTGGAATTGCGCCGCGCGATCCGAGAACTGGATCTGTCGGCGCTGCGCGCGCGCGTCGCGACCCTGCTGCGCGCGCGCGACCGCGCCAGCATCGAACGCTGGTTGGCGCGGGTCGCGGGCTGAGCCGGCGCGGGTCCGGCACGGGTCCGGCGCGACCCGGCCCGGAAGGCCCCTTCGGCCGTGCCTGCGCGCCGCCACCGGAGGTTACACTCCGCCCACTCTGCCCCCTCGTGGATCCCGATGTCCTCTCCGACGCAGACCGCCGCCGCCCCGCAGTTCTCCGAGAACTGGTTCGAGCACAACATCCCGCACTGGGAGCGCTGGCTGGGCGGTTTCCGCGGCAAACCGGGCCTGCGCGCGCTGGAAATCGGCAGTTTCGAAGGCCGGTCGACCCTGTGGCTGTGCGAGAACATCCTCACCGCCGAGGACAGCCGCATCGACTGCCTCGACCTGTTCGCGGAAGACCCGGTGTACGGCGACTACCACGCCCGCTTCCGCGCCAATACCGCCGCGCACGCGCACAGGATCCGCGAGTTCCCCGGCTACAGCTTCGACGGTCTGCGCCAAGTGGAGGGCGAGTACGACATCGTCTACATCGACGGTTGGCATTCCGCGTTCGGAGCGCTGGCCGACGGCGTGATGAGCTGGCCGCGGCTGAAGGTCGGCGGGGTGATGATCTTCGACGACTATCTGTGGGTCCCGCCGAAACACGGCAAACCGAAGAAACCCAACCGTCTGGTCCGGCTCTGGGCGAAGCTCCGCGGCAGTCACTGGCGCCACGAAGCGCTGTTGAAGCAGATCCGCGGCGTCGCGACCGAGACGCCGAAACTCGGCGTCGACGGCCTGCTCGCCACGCTCGAAGGTCAGTACGCGCTGCTCGGCGTCAGCAACCAGCTGGCGGTCCGCAAGACGCGCGGCTTCGATCAGGGCCAGGTCGGGCACGACACCTGATACCGGCCACGGTCGTCGGAGCCGCTGTCCGTCGCTGCATCCGCCGCGATACGCCCCGGGCCACCTGCGCGATCGACCCTCCTCGAATGGAGTAGCGCGGGCTAGCGCGGACTTGCCATGGCGGACGGGCGATTGCGAGCGACTTCGATCGTCGCTGCAATAACCGCAGCATCCACCTGCCGCCTCGGAAGGAGCGCACCATGTATCGCAATGGCTGTCGTTCGCGCAGTCTGCCCCGCCCGCCGCGGGCCCGAGCCCGTTTCGACGATGCGGATGCGCTGAACGCCTTCGAGGATATTGATTTCTTCGACGACCTGGACGACTTCGAAGACGTCGATCACGATTCGGCGATCGAGCCGCTGATCGTGCGTTATCTCGAAAGGCGTACCCCCGGCGGCGGTTTGGGTCTGATCACCGGCGGCCCTCCGCTCACATTGCGGGGTGCGATGGACCAGGTACGACGCAGCAAGGCGGGGATTTTCCTGCGCGGGGTGACGGATCCGGACGTTGCGGAAGCTTGGGCGCGCGGAATGATGGCGGCGTCGGGCACGACCGGAAGCATCGTCAGGCACGCACCGCATCGTCCGGGGGAACGTCCGCACCTGCATGTCATCGGCCGGGACGGCACCGAGTTCGGACACATCTTCTACGGCGCGGTCGCGCCAACCGGCATGTTCTTCGACGCGCCCTGAAGATGCCGGCCATCCTCGACCCATGGCGATGAAGGGTCTCCCGAAGGCGCTGCCACCGGGAGACCGTGGAGATCAGCCCACCGCCACCCGCGCATTGCGGAACATGCGCAGCCACGGCGAGGCTTCCGGCCATTCCGCGGGATGCCAGCTCATGTTGACCGTGCGCGGCGTGCGCTCCGGGTGCGGCATGAGGATGGTCGCGCGGCCGTCGCGGCTGGTCACGCCGGCGATGGCGAGTTCCGACCCGTTCGGATTGGCCGGATAGCTCGCCGCGGCGCTGCCGTCGTTGGCGACGTAGCGCAGAGCCACGGTCGCGCCGGCGCGATCGGCATCGCTGTCGAAACTCGCCCGGCCCTCGCCGTGCGCGATCGCCACCGGGATGCGCGAACCGGCCATGCCGCGGAAGAACAGCGACGGCGAATCGGCGACCTCGAGCAGGCCGAAGCGGGCCTCGAACTGCTCGCTGCGATTGCGCAGGAAACGCGGCCAGTGTTCGGCACCGGGAATGATGTCCTTCAGCTGCGACAGCATCTGGCAGCCGTTGCACACGCCGAGCGCGAAGGTCTCCGGACGGGCGAAGAACGCGGCGAAGGCGTCGCGGAGCGCGGCGCGTTCGAGGATCGAGGTGGCCCAGCCGCGACCGGCGCCGAGCACGTCGCCGTAGCTGAAACCGCCGCAGGCCGCGAAACCGCTGAACCCGTCGAGCGCGACGCGTCCGGCGATCAGATCGCTCATGTGGACGTCGACCGCGGCGAAACCGGCGCGGTCGAAAGCCGCTGCCATCTCGATCTGGCCATTGACGCCCTGCTCGCGCAGGATCGCGACCCGCGGACGCGCGCCGGTCGAGACCGCCGGCGCGCCCGGCGCCGACGAAGACGCGATGAAAGGCGCGGCCACGTCCTCGGCGGGGTCGAAAGCCAGTTTCGGCTGCAGCCCCGGCGCATGGAAACGACGCGCGGCCGCGCGCTCCTCGTCGGCGCATTCGGGGTTGTCGCGCATCCGCTGCATCGCGTGCGTCGTCGACCACCACGCATCGAACAGCGCTTCCCAGCGCCATTCGACCAGGGGCTCGCCGTCGCTGAGCAGGCGCACCGCAGCGGCGGTGGTCGGGCGCGCGATGCGCTGCGCGCACTCGATCAGGCCGTGCTGGGCGACGAGATCGGCGAATTCGGCGCGGTCCTCGACCGCGATCTGCACGATCGCGCCCAGTTCCTCCGCGAACAACGTGCGCAGTGGATCGTCGCCCCAGTCGTCGAGACTGATGTCCAGCCCCAGGTGCGAGCAGAACGCCATTTCGCACAACGCGGCGAAGGCGCCGCCGTCGGAACGGTCGTGGTAGGCGAGCGCGAGTCCGCGTTCGCGCGCATCGCGCATCAGCTCGAACAGACCGCGCAGGCGTTCGGGATCGTCGAGATCGGGGACGTTGTCGTCGCCATGGCGACCGCCGAAGCCGTCGTAGACCTGGGCCAGAATCGAGCCGCCCAGACGCTTGCGTCCCGCGCCGAGGCCGATCAGCCACAGTTCGGTCTCGCCCTCGCGCGCGAGCAGCGGCGTGAGCTGGGCGCGCGCGTCGCGCACCGGGGCGAAGGCGCTGACGATCAGCGACACCGGCGAGACCGACTTGTGCGCTTCGCCGTCGGCGGACCACTGCGCCTGCATCGACAGCGAGTCCTTGCCGACCGGGATGCTGAGATCGAGCGCCGGGCACAAGTGCAGGCCCACCGCCTTCACCGCATCGAAGAGTCGCGCGTCCTCGCCAGGATGCCCGGCGGCGGCCATCCAGTTCGCCGACAGCTTGATCTGCGCCAGCGACTCCACCGGCGCGGCGAGCAGATTGGTGATCGCTTCGCCCACCGCCATCCGCGCGGCGGCGGCGGCGTCGATCAGCGCCAGCGGCGTGCGCTCGCCGACCGCCATCGCCTCGCCCGCATTCGTGTCGAATCCCGCGAGCGTGATCGCGCAGTCGGCCACCGGCATCTGCCACGGGCCGACCAGCTGATCGCGCGCGGTGAGTCCGCCGACGCTGCGATCGCCGATGGTGATCAGGAAGTGCTTCGCCGCGACGGTCGGATGCGCGAGCACGCGCAGGCCGGCGTCGTGCAGGTCGATGGCCTTGCCGTCGAGCGCGGACCACTTCGGCGGCGGC
Source organism: Pseudomonadota bacterium (assembly GCA_049324395.1). GTDB lineage: Bacteria > Pseudomonadota > Gammaproteobacteria > Xanthomonadales > Xanthomonadaceae > Lysobacter_I. Next base: position 308,395 of record JBMOOY010000028.1, on the reverse strand, counting down.
GGACGCTTCGCGTCGCGGTGCATCTTCGGCGGCTTGCCGAACAGCACGTCCATGGGCAGGTCGATGGCGGGCGACGGCGGAATCGCATCCACGGTCGCGCCGTAGCCGACGACCAGCCGCTCCTCCGCCGTGGCCACGCCGACCGCCGCGAACGGACAGCGTTCGCGCGCGCAGAGTTCGGCGAATTCGGCGAGGCGGTCCTGCGGCACGCCGAGCACGTAGCGCTCCTGCGATTCGTTGCACCACAGCTGCATCGGCGACAGCGACGGGTCGTCGCTCGGCACCTTGTCGAGGTCGATCACCCCGCCGACGCCGGAATCGTGCAGCAGCTCCGGGATCGCGTTGGACAGGCCGCCGGCGCCGACGTCGTGGAACCACAGGATCGGGTTGCGCTCGCCCAGGGCGACGCAGCGGTCGATCACTTCCTGGCAGCGCCGCTCCATTTCCGGGTTGTCGCGCTGCACGCTGGCGAAATCGAGGTCTTCGGCGCTTTCGCCCGAGGCGACCGAACTGGCGGCGCCGCCGCCGAGGCCGATCAGCATCGCCGGGCCGCCGAGCACGATGACCGCGTCGCCCGGCGACAGCGTCTTCTTCTGCACCATCGTTCGGTCGATGGCGCCGAGACCGCCGGCGAGCATGATCGGCTTGTCGTAGGCGCGGACCAGCCCGTCGCCGTCGCGCGCCTCGAAACTGCGGAAGTAGCCGGTGAGGTTCGGACGGCCGAATTCGTTGTTGAACGCCGCGGCGCCGATCGGGCCGTCGAGCATGATCTCCAGCGCCGGCGCCATCCGCGGATTGAGCGCGCGCTCGTTTTCCCACGGCTGCGGCAGGGTCGGGATGCGCAGGTGCGAAACGCTGAAGCCGCACAGACCGGCCTTGGGCTTGCCGCCGCGCCCGGTCGCGCCTTCGTCGCGGATCTCGCCGCCGTTGCCGGTGGAAGCGCCGGGGAAGGGCGAGATCGCGGTCGGATGGTTGTGGGTTTCGACCTTGATGCAGAACGCGCTCGGGGCCTCGGCGTCGGCGCGGTATTCGGCGGTCGCCGGATCGGGGCGGAAGCGCTTCGCCGGATAGCCCTCGACCACGGCCGCATTGTCGCTGTACGCCGAGAGCGTATGGTCCGGCGTCTGCGCGTGGGTGTGCTTGATCATCCGGAACAGCGAGTGCGTCTGCTCGCGTCCGTCGACGGTCCAGCTGGCGTTGAAGATCTTGTGCCGGCAATGCTCGGAATTGGCCTGCGCGAACATCATCAGTTCGACGTCGTGCGGATCGCGGCCCAATTCGGCGTAGCGCGCGCGCAGATACTCGATCTCGTCCTCGGCGAGCGCCAGACCGAGGCGGACGTTGGCCGCTTCGAGGTCGGCCAGCGGCACGACTTCGAGCGCGCCCCGCGCCGGCACGGCGAACAGCGCCGACGCGGCGTCGGCCTCGGCCAGCAGCGACTGGGTCATGGGGTCGTGCAGCGCTCTGGCCACCGCCGCCTGGACGGCGGGATCGGAGGGCCAGCCCGCGAGGTCGATGCGGGTACCGCGCTCGACCCGTTTCACCGGCTGCCCGGCGCCACGGAGCAGCTCGCCCGCCTTGCTGGCCCAGGGCGAGATCGTGCCCAGCCGCGGCGCGACGAAGCGCGACACCGCGCCTTCGTCCAGAGGCGCGCGGTCGCCGTGCGCCTCGAGGATGCGCTGGAGGGTCGCCGGGTCGGGGCTGCGGCCCGGCTCGGGTTCGATCCAGTAGACGAACCAGGCGCCGACGACGCGGAGCGTGGGGGCAAGGGCCTGGAGACGGGACTCGAGACGGTCGCGACGGAACGGCGATAGGGCCGGCAGGCCCTCGAGGACGATCATGTCCGGGGATATGGGAGGCGCGGGCCGGGGATTGTACCGGAACAACCCCTGGCGGACCCGGCGCGGACCCGACAAAAGCCGGCTGCGCGCCCGCCCCCGGCGCTTCCGGGCGTGCTCCGGCGCGCTTGCTGCTGTGCACAACGCCCCCGGGAACGGGCTCTGCTATCGTCGCCTCCATACGGTGCCGTACCGAGCAGGAAGCGACAGGAAGCCGCACGTCGGGCACGCCTCGGGCAGGCATGCGTAGCGCGAAGAAAACCCGCTTTTCCACACACGATATTCAAGGAGAGAGTCATGCGTCGTGGATTCACCGGTTTCATGCTGTTCCTGCTGTCGATCGCGTTCTTCGCCCTTCCGGCCCAGGCGCAATCGACCTACACCCGGACCCAGTATCCGATCGTGCTCGTGCACGGCCTGTTCGGCTTCGATTCGATCCTCGGGGTGTACGACTACTGGTACGGCATCGGCGACGAGCTGAAGGCCGGGGGCGCCACGGTCTACACCGCAAGCGTCTCCGCCGCCAATTCCAGCGAAGTACGCGGCGAGCAGCTGATCCGCGATCTGGACCGGCTGCGTGCGATCACCGGCAAGCGCAAATTCAACCTCCTCGGCCACAGCCATGGCGGCCCGACGATCCGCTACGTCGCCTCGGTGCGCCCGGATCTGGTCGCCTCCGCGACCCTCGTCGGCGCGCCGAACCTCGGTTCGCCGGTCGCCGACGGGGTCAGCAACACGCTGCCGGCCGGCTCTCCGCTGCGCTCGCTGGTCGCGGGCTTCGTGAACGCCTTCGCCGGCTTCATCGGCGCGCTCTCGGGCAATCTGGATCCGCAGGACGCGCTGGGCGCGCTCGGATCGCTCAACAGCACCGGCGCGCGCAGTTTCAACAGCCGGCATCCGCAGGGCATGCCCACCACGTCCTGCGGCAGCGGCGCCGCCGAGGTCAACGGCGTGCGCTACTACTCCATGGGCGGCACCCGCGTGCTGACCAACGTGCTCGACATCAGCGACGCCGCGCTGGGCGCGGGCGGGCTGTTCTTCGGCTTCGAGCAGAACGACGGACTGGTCGGCCGCTGCTCCTCGCGCTGGGGCACCGTGCTGCGCGACGACTATCCGTGGAATCACCTCGACGAGGTCAACCAGTTCCTCGGCCTGCGCGGGCTGTTCACGCCCGATCCGCGCGCGGTCTACCGCGCCCACGCCAACCGGCTGAAGAATCTGGGCCTGTGAGCCGGACCCTGCAGATCCTGGCCGGCGTCGCCCTCGCGGCGACGCTGGCGACCGGACTGTGGCGGGCGCGGACATCGGCGCCCGACGATCGGACCGGGCCCTCGGCGGACATCGGGCCGACGCCGGCGACCACGACCGGAACGACGGCGTCGATCGACGCCATTGCGGGCCCGCACAGCGATCCCGCGGCGACGGGGTCGCTGCGCGGCACGGAGGTCGACGGCGAAGTCCGCTTCGGCGCCGACGGCAAACCGGTCGCGGACGCGGGTCTGCGTCGACTGTTCGACTACCACCTCGCGCTGATGGGCGAAACCGATCTGACAAGCATTCGCGCGCTGCTCCGGCGTCGCCTCTCGGCGCATCACGACGCCGGCCGCGTGGAGATGCTCATCGCCTGGTTCGATCGCTACGTCGCGTACCAGTCCGCGTTGTCGCGATCCCCGTCGACCCGCGACGCCGACCCCGCCCGGCGCCTCGCCGAAACGATGCGACTGCGCCGGGAAATCCTGGGCGAGGCGATGGCGACCGGGTTCTTCGCCGAGGAAGAGGCGTTGGCCCGGCTGGGTCTGCGTCGACGGGAGATCGCCGCCGACCCGACGATGAGCGACGCGCGCAAACGCGAGGCCCTGGCCGCGCTCGACCGGGACGCCGGCTACGACGCGCGCATCGCCGCCGAACTTCCGGAGTTCGCGGCGCGTCAGGCCGAAGCCATCGAACGTCGCGGCGCGACGCCCGCGCAGCGCGACGCCGAGCGGCGCGCGCTGTGGGGCGACGACGCGGCGCGGCGGCTGGCCGCGCTGGATGCGGAACAGGCCGACTGGAATGCGCGCGTCCGCCGCTACGCGGAAGCCCGCGGGCGCATCGATCAAGACCCGCGACTGGATGCGGCAGGCCGTTCGCAAGCGGCCGCGGATCTGCGGAGCCGGTTGTTCACGCCGCAGGAACAGCGACGCATCACGTCGCTGGAGGCCATCGGCCGACTGGATGCGGCCCTGTCGCAGTGATCGCAGGGGCGTCGAGAGGCCGTCCCCACGGAACGAGGACGGCCCCGACCCCGCGACCAGGGAGAACGGCGCGCCTCAGGGGCTGCCGGCGGCGACCGTCTCGGTCTTGGCCTTGGCGGCCAGCTTGTCGAGGGCTTCGAGCATCTTCGCCGGCGGCAGGTAGCCCGGCAACGCCACGCCGTCGGCGTTGATCACCATCGGAGTGCCCTGCAGGCCGATGCGCTGGCCGATGTCGTGTTGGGCTTCGACGGGGTTGTCGCAACGCTTGGGCGGCACCGGGAGACCGTTCTTGGCATCGGTGAGCGCCTTGCGCCGATCGGCGGAGCACCAGACCGACTCCATCGCCAGCGCGTCGGGGCTGCCGATGCCGGCGCGCGGGAACGCCACGTATTCGAAGGCGATCCCCAGCTTGTTGTACTCGCCCACCTCGCTGTGCATCTTGCGGCAGTAACCGCATTCGATGTCGGTGAACACCGTGACCGTGTGCTTGCGCGCGCCGACCGGGGCGAACACGATGCGATCGGTCACCGGGATCTTCTTCAGTTCGACCCGACGCAGCGACGGCAGCGCGCCGGACTGACTGAGGTCTTCCTTCGACTCCAGGTCCATCAGGCCCTGGACGAGGTAGCGGCCGTCGTTGCTGACGTAGATCACGTTGCCGCTGAAGATGACTTCCTGATAGCCGGGGATCGGCGCGGGACCGATGTGCTCGGGCACGAGTTTCGGATTCAGGCCCTTCAGCGCGGCCCGGATCTTCGCCTCGTCGGGGCTTCCCGCGGACGCCGCGGCGGCGCCCGATGCCTTGCCGCCGTCGGAGCCTGCCGCCTTGTCGGCATCGGCGGGCTTGGTTTGCGCGCAGGCGGACACGCTCAGGGCGCAGAGGAGGGCGAACAACGGCAGTTTCATGCGGGGCGATTCCATCGGTAGGCGGAAGGGCGTCGGCTGGGACCGCGATCCGGCGGCGAAGTTCAGGCGACGGCGACGGTCGATTCTCGCATGGGCGGGGACCCGGCGCGCGAGGCCTGTCGGCCGATCGGGTCCGGTCGTCTCGGCCGATCCGGGCTCAGGCCCGCGGGTGATGCTGCGCGTGCAACCGCTTGAGCTGCTCGCGGGCGACCAGGGTGTAGATCTGGGTGGTCGACAGGCTGGCGTGGCCCAGCAGCATCTGCAGGGCACGCAGGTCCGCGCCGTGGTTGAGCAGATGGGTGGCGAAACTGTGGCGCAGACCGTGCGGACTGATCCGCCGCGGTTCGATCCCGGCCGTGGCGGCATGGCGTTTGACCAGATGCCAGAACTGCTGCCGGGTCGGCGGCTCGGCGGCGGCGCCCGGGGACGGGGGATTCAGGAACAACGCCGTCGGCGCGCGCTTGCCGGCCAGCGCCGGCCGGGCCTCGGCCAGGTAGCGCTGCAGCCAGTGCTGGGCTTCCTCGCCCAGCGGCACCAACCGCTCCTTGCTGCCCTTGCCCATCACGCGCAGGGCCCCCTGGCGCAGATTGACCGCCGTCGCCGCCAATCCCACCAGTTCGCTCACGCGCAGACCCGCGGCGTACATCAGCTCCAGCATCGCGCGATCGCGCAGACCCGTCGGGGTGGAGACGTCCGGCGCGGCGAGCAGCGCCTCGATCTCGCGTTCGCTCAGCGCCTTGGGCAGCGAGCGCGGCAATTTCGGCGGGTCGAGCAACGCGGTCGGATCGTCGACGCGCGCGCCGCGCCGCAGCTGCAGCGCGAAGAAGGCGCGCAGCGTCGACAGCAGCCGCGCATTGCTGCGCGGCGAATAGCCGTGGCGGGTGCGCCAGGCGAAATAGTCGAACAGCGCCGCCCGATCCGCGCCCGCCAATCCGCCGCCGGCACCGTCGCGCCAGCGCGCGAAGCCTTCGAGGTCGCGCCGATAGCTGGCCTGGGTCTGTCTCGCCAGGCCGTCCTCGGCCCAGATGGTTTCGATGAAAGCGTGGATCGCGGCGGCATCGGCGTCGCGCAGCGGGGGCAGCGCGCGCGCCTGCTCGCGACGTTCGGCGGGCGTGGTGGCGGACATGCGCCCAGCGTACCGCGAGGCGACCGCCGGCGCGTCCCGGTATCCTGTCGCGATGACCGCATCCGCCGATCCCACCGCTCCCGCCGCACCGCAGGCGCTGATCCTGCGCCGCCTGCTCGCGTTGTTCTACGACTTCTGGCCGGTGCTCGCGCTGTGGATGCTGCTGTCGCTGCTGTTCAACGTCGGCTTCACCCTCGCCGGCCACGACCGGCGCGAAGTCCTCGAGACCCTCAGCCCGCTCGGCGTGCTGCTGTGGCTGGGCTGCTGGCTGATCGCCGGCGCCTACGCGACCCACAGTTGGGCCCGCGGCGGCCAGACCCTCGGCATGCGCCCCTGGCGACTGCGCGTGGTCGGCGCCGGGGACGCCGACCCGACCCGCAAGGCCCTGTGGACCCGCTACACCGTCGGCACGCTGTCGCTGCTGCTCGGCGGCCTCGGGTTCTGGTGGGCCTGGATCGACCGCGAAAAACGCACTTGGCACGACCGCGCGAGCGGGACGCGGATGGTCGCGGTGCCGAAGCGCAAGCCTTGACCAACCGGAGGGAGGACTCTTCGGTCGAACGGCTGCCCGCCGCAGCCGTCCATGACGCAACGCTTCAAGCTACGGATCGCTCGGCCCGGGCATCCTGTCCGGGCGTTCGCTCGACCGGCAGATGTCGACAAGGCATCGGCCAAACGCTCGTGCTCACCCGCTCCGCCGCTTGAACAACCACAACGACAACACGACCATCGCCAGCGCGGGGATCAGATAGGCGATGCGGTAATCGAACTTGAACACGCCGGCGAGGCGCACGAACTGGGTCTGCACCAGCCAGAAGCCGAGCGAGAAGATGATGCCCATGAACAGGCGCTTGCCGAGGCCGCCGCTGCGCAGCGAGCCGAACGCGAACGGGATCGCCAGCAGGCACAGCACCAGCACGTTCACCGGGTAGAACCAGCGGCCCCAGTAGTGCTCCTGGAATTCGGCGGACTCCAGCCCGTTGCGCTCGCGGTATTCGATGCCGGCCTTGAGCTGGCCCGCGGTCATGTAGCGCGGACGCCAGATGTTGCGGGTGCTGGCGGCGAGCGCGGCGGCGTCGAGACGGGATTTCCAGCGCTCTTCCGCCGCCGTGGTGCGGATCGCGGCCTTGGCCTCGAAACGCGTGCGTTCGACCTTGCGCAGGATCCATTCGCCTTCGCGATGCTCGGCGGTGGCGGCGCGGGTGATCGAGGCGAGGCGCCCGTCCGGCGCCACTTCGAACAGCCGCACGTCGCTGAGCACGAGCCACTGCCGCCCGCCTTCGCTGCGTTCCTGTCCGGTCTGCGCGTTGAGGAAGATGTCGCCCTCGCGCGCCCACAGGCCGGAAAACTGCGCGACGATCACGTCCTTCGACTTGGCGGCGGCTTTCAGCGTATCGGCGCGACGCTGCGCCCACGGCCCGAGAGTTTCGCCGTTGACGACCATCAGCCCGGTCAGCACGGTGAGCGCGAGGATCACCGACAGGCTGATCCGCCGGCGCGACAGACCCAGCGCGCGCAGTACGGTCAGTTCGGAACTGGCGGACAGTTGACCGAGACCGATCACCGCGCCAATCACCGCCGAGTACGGAAACAACATGTAGGCGCGGCGCGGCAGGCTGTAGGCGACGTTGGTGGCGGCGGCGAGAAAATCGTAATTGCCGGTGCCGACGTCGCTCATCTCGGTCAACAGGCCGCTGACCATGGCGTCGATGCCGACCAGCACCGTCCAGGTCAGCAGCACCGATCCCAGCACCACCCGACCGATGTAGAGATCGTGGATCTTCGGGAACGGCCTCATGCGCCTGCCCCCGCCGGGGCGATCTTCGGCCGCCGGATCGCGCCGTCGCGCGCGTACAGCCACACCGCCGCCGCCAGCAGCGGCACCAGCATCCACCACAGTCCGAGCGTGGACAGCAGTTTGCCGTCCTCCAGCCACTGCGTGCCGAGCAGCATCAGGAACATGCCGAACAGATAGATCAGGAAGCCCACCGCGAGGTTGCCGTACCGGGCCTGACGCGGCGAACTGCGCGAGAGCGGGATCGCGAGCAGGGCGAACGCCAGGGTCAACAGCGGCGGCGCGATTCGGGAATGCAATTGCGCGACCGCCTCGGCCCGGGGGTCGCCGAACAACAACGATGTCGGCTGCAGGGCGACGGCGTCGCTCTTCCGCCTGGGATTGGCGTCCTCGGGCAGGCGGACTTCGTTCGCGGCGTAGCGCATGAGCCGGAAATCGCGGCCGCCGGCGAGCGGACCCTCGACCTCGAAGCCCTGCTCCAGGCGCAGATGGCGTTCGCGCTCGTCGCGCACCGACAGGGTCCCGGTCTGCGACGTGGTCACGTCGAAACGGTCCTCCTTCTGCCGGTAGACGAACACCCGCTCCATTTGGCGACTGTCGTCGGACATCGCGCCGACGTAGATCACCCCGCCGCCGCCGGGCAGTTCGGTGAAGCGGCCGGGTTCCATGCCGGCGATCAGCAGGTTGCGACCCGCCTCCTCGATCATCCGCGCCGACATCCGGTCGGCCCAGGGGCCCAGCCAGAGCGAGCACAGGCCCACGACCGCGACCACCGGCAGCGCCATCCAGGCCAGGGGCCGCAACATCCGCCTCGGACCGACGCCGATCGACACCAGCACCGGCATCTCGGCATCGCGGTAGAGGCGTCCCATCGCCAGCATCAGCCCCAGCATGACCGCAAGGGGCAGAATCATCGGCAGCCACTTGAGGAACACAAGACCCAGCTGCGCCAGCAGCATGCCGGCCGGGACCTTGCCCCGGGCCACGTCCTGGAGCACGTCGGCGAACGCCCCGCCCACCAGCACGATCAGGACCACCACCAGGACGGCGAAGGTACTCTGCGCGAACTCGCGGATCAGGTATCGGTCCAGCTTCAACATGCGGGGCGGGGTCCGGACGCCGGGCATCCGGCGGGGGCGATGCATTAAACTTCGGGGTTCTGCGCGCGCCGCACCCGGCTTCGGGCCGGCGCCGGGCGCGGACGGCACCGTTTCCGGGCCCGCAGTGCGCCCGGGGATTGTACGGAATGGCGTGATCGGAAAGGCAGCAAGCCTGAACAGGGCCGTCCCGGGCGGTTCAGGCGCCGCCGGCCCGTCTCGTCCCCCGCGCCGCGCCGCCCATACACTCGAACGCCCCCTACGGAGCCCGATCCATGGCCCTCGAATTCACCCTCCACGGCGCCCCGGCCGCCGACGCGCCCGCCCTCGCCACCGACTGCATCGTGGTCGGCGCCTTCGCCGACAAGACCCTGACCGCCAGCGGCCAGGCGCTCGATGCCGCCAGCGGCGGCCGGATCGCGGCCCTCCTCGAACGCGGCGACGTGTCCGGCAAATCCGGCAAGATCACGCTCCTGCACGATCTCCCCGGCGTGACCGCCCCCCGCGTGCTCGTCGTCGGTCTCGGCGAAGCGGCCAAATTCGGCGTGCCGCAGTACCTCAAGGCCGCCGGCGACACCGCCCGCGGGCTGAAGGACGGCGCCGCCGCCAACGTCTGCTTCACCCTCAGCGAGGTGCCGGTCAAGGACCGCGACACGGCCTGGAGCATCCGCCAGGCGGTGATCGCGATCGCCCACGCCTGCTACCGCTACACCGCGACCCTCGGCGAGAAGAACAAGACCAGGAACGAGAGCAAACTCGCGTCGGTGGCCGTCGCCGGCGACGACGCGACCGCGCTGGAGCAGGGCAAGGCGATCGCCGACGGCGTCGCCTTCACCCGCGAGCTGGGCAACCTGCCGCCGAACATCTGCAATCCGGCCTATCTCGCCGAACAGGCGCAGCAGTTCGCGCGCGACCACGGCGCCGAGGCCGACATCCTCGACGAAGACCGGATGCAGGCGCTGGGCATGGGTTCGCTGCTCGCGGTGGCGCGCGGCTCGGCGAACCGGCCGCGGCTGATCGTGCTGAAGTGGCAGGGCGGCGGCGACGCCAAGCCCTTCGTGCTGGTCGGCAAGGGCATCACCTTCGACACCGGCGGGGTCAACCTCAAGACCCAGGGCGGCATCGAGGAAATGAAGTACGACATGTGCGGCGCCGCCAGCGTGCTCGGCGCGTTCGTCGCCGCGGTGAAGATGAAGCTGCCGATCAACCTCGTCAGCATCGTGCCCGCGGTGGAGAACGCGGTCGACGGCAACGCCTACCGCCCGTCCGACGTCATCACCAGCATGTCCGGCAAGACGATCGAGGTCGGCAACACCGACGCCGAAGGCCGCCTGATCCTCTGCGACGCCCTGACCTACGCGCAACGCTTCGAGCCGCAGGCGCTGCTCGACGTCGCCACCCTCACCGGCGCCTGCGTGGTCGCGCTCGGCAAGTACGCCGCCGGTCTGATGAGCAAGCACGACGATCTCGCCGCCGAACTGCTGCAGGCCGGCGAGCACGTGTTCGACCGCGCCTGGCGCCTGCCGCTGTGGGACGAATACCAGACCCAGCTGAACTCGATCTTCGCCGACGTCTACAACATCGGCGGCCGCAACGCCGGCGCGATCACCGCGGGCTGCTTCCTCGCCCGCTTCGCCGAAGGCCAGCGCTGGGCCCACCTCGACATCGCCGGCGTCGCCAACGACGACGGCAAGCTCGGCATGGCCACCGGCCGCCCGGTCGGCCTGCTCGCGCAGTGGCTGCTGGACCGGGCGCAGGGCTGATCCGGGCGATCCCATGCCGACCCTGATCCTCACCCCGCGTCGGACCGACGACACGCAGGCGCTCTGGAAAGCGGCTGCGCGTCTCGGCTGGTCGACGGAGCGGCTGGGCGGCTGGCGGATTCCGGACCATCTTCTTTCGCTCGACGAGCCCGTCCTTTACGCCGAGGCGTTGTTCGGCCCGACGTTCGCGGAGCGGCTGGGGCTCGACATGCTCTCGCCCCCTGACGATTGGCTCGTCGCGCTTCCGACGGAGTACACGGCCCGCACGATCCGCCTGACGACGCTCGGCGACGCGCGTTCGCTGGACAGGCCGATGTTCGTCAAGCCGCCGAACGACAAGACCTTTCCTGCCCAGGCCTACACCGGCGACAGTTTGCCGACGGGATACGACGACGGCATGCCGGTGCTCGTGTCGGACATCGTGGATTGGGATGTCGAATTCAGGTGTTTCCTCCTCGATCGTCGATTGCACACCTTTTCGGTCTATTCGCGGCGAGGCGAGTTGCAGCGCGAACAGGGGTTCGCCAGCACGCCCGAGGAAGACGAGGCGATGAAAGCCTTCGTCGAACGATTGCTGTCGGACGAGCGCGTGCCGCTTCCGCGCGCCACCGTCCTCGACGTCGGCACCCTGCGCGACGGCCGATGGGCCTGCGTCGAGCAGAATGCGGCCTGGGGCGCCGGCATCTACGGTTGCGATCCGGAGCGCGTACTCGACGTTCTGCGCGCCGCTTCGCAGCGCAGGCACTGAGCCGTCCATGCCCCGCGCCGACTTCTACCTGATCCAGAAACCGCGTTTCCGCGAGGAACCCCTGCGGCTGGTCTGCGAGCTGGCGCGCAAGGCCTACGACGCCAATCTGTGGACGCTGGTGCTCGCGCGGGACGCGGCGCAGGCCGAGGCGCTGGACGCATTGCTGTGGGCGTTCGACGAGGACGCCTACATCCCGCACCAGATCGCCGGCACCGACGACGAGGACGAGCTGACGCCGGTGTTGATCGCGGCGCCCGACAGCGACATCCCGCTGCGGCCGCTGGTGATCAACCTGCGCGACGCGCCGGTGGACGGCGGCTTCGAGCGCGTGCTGGAGGTCGTCCCCGCCGACGAATCGGCGCGCGGCCCGCTGCGCGAACGCTGGAAGCAGTACCAGGCGCGCGGGCTGGAATTGAAGAAATACGACATGTAACCGACGGCCGACGCCGTCATCGACACGAAGACCGACAAGACCCATGACCACCCTCGCCTCCGGCTACGAACCCAAGGACTTCGAATCCCGCCTCTACGCGGAGTGGGAATCGAGCGGCGTTTTCGCGCCGCAGGGCGATGGGCCCGCATACACCATCCTGCTGCCGCCGCCGAACGTCACCGGCACGCTGCACATGGGTCACGCCTTCCAGCACACGCTCCAGGACGCGCTGATCCGCTATCACCGCATGCGCGGCCATCGCACGCTGTGGCAGATGGGCACCGACCATGCCGGCATCGCGACCGAGATGGTGGTCTCGCGCAACCTGCAGATCGCGGGCCAGGGCGAGACCCGCGACTCGCTGGGCCGCGAGAAGTTCATCGACCGGGTGTGGGAGTGGAAGCACCAGTCCGGCGGCACCATCGAACGGCAGATGCGCCGCCTCGGCGCCTCCGGCGACTGGACCCGCAGCGTGTTCACGATGGACCCGATGGCCTCCGATGCGGTGGTCGAGGCGTTCGTGAAGCTCTACGAACAGGGCCTGATCTACCGCGGTCAGAAGCTGGTGAACTGGGATCCGGTGCTGAAGACCGCGATCTCCGACCTCGAAGTGGTCAGCGAGGAAGAGAACGGCTTCCTGTGGTCCATCGCCTACCCGCTCGCCAACGGCGAGACCTACGAACACGTCGAACACGACGCCGACGGCAACGAAACCCTGCGCGAGACCCGCGGCTATCTGATCGTGGCCACCACGCGCCCCGAGACGATGCTCGGCGACACCGCGGTGATGGTGCATCCGGAAGACCCGCGCTACACCCATCTGGTCGGCAAGACCGTCGTCCTGCCGCTGTGCGACCGCGCACTGCCGATCATCGCCGACGACTACGTCGACCGCGCTTTCGGCACCGGCGTGGTCAAGGTGACCCCGGCGCACGACTTCAACGACAACGCGGTCGGCCATCGCCATGGCCTGCCGATGATCAACATCTTCACCGACGACGCGAAGATCAACGATCACGCGCCGGCGCAGTATCGCGGCCTCGATCGCTTCGAAGCGCGCAAGATCATCGTGTCGCAGCTCGAAGCTGCCGGTCTTCTGATCGAAACCAAACCGCACAAGCTGCAGGTGCCGCGCGGCGACCGCACGGGACAGGTGATCGAGCCCTACCTCACCGACCAGTGGTTCGTGAAGATGGACGGCTTCGCGCGCCGCGGCATGGAACTGGTCGAAAACGGTTCCGTGCGCTTCGTGCCGCCGAACTGGATCAACACCTATCGCCACTGGATGGAGAACATCCAGGACTGGTGCATCAGCCGCCAGCTGTGGTGGGGCCATCGCATCCCGGCGTGGTACGACGAGGCGGGCAACCTCTACGTGGCTCGCAACGAAGCGGAAGCCCGTGCGGGAGCGCCGGAAGGCGCGATACTCCGCCGCGACAACGACGTCCTCGAAACCTGGTTCTCTTCCGGGCTGTGGCCGATCAGCACCATGGGCTGGCCGAACGCCGACCTCATGCGCGAGCGCGGCTTCAATCGGTTCGTGCCGTCGTCGGTGCTGGTGACCGGCTTCGACATCATCTTCTTCTGGGTCGCGCGCATGATCGTGATGACCGATCACTTCATGCCGAAGGACACGCCCGACGCCGAGCGCGTCCCGTTCCGCGACGTCTACATCACCGGCCTCGTCCGCGACAAGGACGGCCAGAAGATGTCGAAGTCGAAGGGCAACATCCTCGATCCGCTGGACATCATCGACGGGATTACCGAAGCCGAGCTGGTCGCCAAGCGCACCACCGGCCTGATGAATCCGAAGATGGCCGAGAAGATCGAGACCGCCACCCGCAAGGATTTCAAGGGCGGCATCGCCCCGCACGGCGCCGACGCGCTGCGCTTCACGATGGCCGCGCTCGCCGGCCCCGGCCGCGACATCAAGTTCGACATGGCCCGCTGCGAAGGCTACAAGAACTTCTGCAACAAACTGTGGAACGCGACGCGCTTCGCGCTGATGAACACCGAGGGCTTTTCCCTCCCCTCTCCCGCCGGGAGAGGGGTCGGGGGTGAGGGTTCGGTATCGCAGGGAGGCTCGGCGCACAACGAGCCCTCATCCGGCGCTTCGCGCCACCTTCTCCCGACGGGAGAAGGCAACAGCATCACCCCGAAGACCGACGCCGAGCGCTGGATCCTCTCGCGTCTGGCGAAGGTCAGCGCCGAGGCCGGCGAGCACTTCGCCGGCTACCGCTTCGATCTGCTGTCGCAGGCGCTGTACGACTTCGCCTGGAACGAATTCTGCGACTGGTTCGTGGAGCTGGCGAAGCCCGCGCTCAACGGCGACGATGCCGAGGCCGCGAACAGCACCCGCCACACTCTGCTGCACGTGCTCGAAGCGCTGCTGCGCCTGCTGCATCCGCTGATCCCGTTCGTGACCGAGGAACTGTGGCGCCAGGTCGCGCCCAAGCTGGGCATCGAGGGCCGCACCGTATCGCTGCAGCGCTACCCGCAGCCGTCCGACTTCGGCGCCGATGGCTACGCCTCGGCCGAAGCCGACATCGAATGGCTCAAGGCCGCGGTTTCGGCCGTGCGCAGCATCCGCAGCACGCTCGGCATCTCGCCGTCGAAGCAGATCGCGCTGCTGTTCCGCGGCGGCGACGCCAACGACGCCGCGCGCATCGCGAGGTTCTCGGCGCAGCTGTCGTTCCTGCTCAGACTCGAACGGATCGAGACCATCGCCGGCGAGCCGCCCGCGGCCGCGCCCGCCGTGGTCGGCGAACTGCAACTCTTCGTGCCGCTGGAAGGCCTGGTCGATCTCGACGCCGAACGCGTGCGTCTGGACAAGGAGATCGCGAAGGTCTCGGCCGAGAAGGACAAGAGCGAGGCCAAGCTCGCGAAGTTCGGCGGCAACGTCCCGCCGACCGTGGTCGAACAGGAGCGCCAGCGCCTGGGCGACTGGACCGCGAAGCTCGCGGCGCTGCAGGAACAGCGCGGGCGCCTGGGGTGATGCAGGGGCGGGCCCAGGCCCGCCCTACGCTTCCGGAAGCAGCTCCATCGCCATCACGATCGCGTCCTCGCGCCCCATGTGCGCCGGGTAGTAGCGCGGGCGGCGGCCGATCTCGTTGAACCCCTCGTCGAAATACAGGGCGATGGCGCGCGGATTCGACGGGCGCACTTCGAGGAAGATCCGCTGCGCGCCCTGATTGCGGGAGATCCGGATCAGCGCGCGCAGCAGACGACGGCCGTGGCCGCGCCCCTGCGCCTCGGGGTCGATGCAGATGTTGAGGATGTGCGCCTCGCCCGCGGCGATGCTGACGATGCCGTAGCCGATGACGACGCCGCTCTGGATCAGCAGCCAGGAGGGATAGCAGGCGTTGAGACAGTCGCGGAAGATCCCGACGCTCCACGGGAAGGCGTAGGCGCGGGTCTCGATCCCCATGACCGCGTCCAGATCGTGTTCGCGCATCGCCCGCAACGTGGTCGCGGGCTCGCGGACCGCTTCGCCGTGGGACGACGGCTCGGCGCTCATGTCCGGGGCCGCCTCAGGGCGCGCAACTGCGGCCACAGCGCCTGCTTGGCCCGAGGGTCGCGGCGCAGGGTCTGCGGCGAAGGCCAGCCCTGCGCGAGCTGCGCGGCATCGCGGGCATCCCGACTGCGGCCGGCGGCGCGCAGCAGGGCGGCGACGAGCGGGTCGTCGGACACGACATCGGACGACACCACGGGCGTCGTCGTGGTCGCGATCGCCACCGTCGCCGAAGTCGCGCTGTAGACGGAAAAGCCCATCGCTTCGAGGACCTCCCGCTGCAACGAATCCCACGGCACCGCGTTCACGCCCCCTCCGCCTGCGAACGGCGCGCCATCCGGCGGGCGATCAGCGGCCCCAGCACCGCGAACGTGGCGAACACGAACAGCAGCACCTTCGGCGGGTCGATCACCAGACCGATCAGCGCGACGATCACCAGCAGCGGCACCACGAACGGGACACGGTCGCCCTGCGGGCCCTTCTTGCCGCCCTTGAAGCTGGGGTAGCGGAAGCGGCTGACCATGAGCAGGCCGGCGCACACGGTCACCGCCAGCGCGGGGTAGCGCAGTTCTTCGCCGGTCCAGCCGAGGTCGTGCATGGTCCAGACGAAACTCGCCATCAGGCCGGCGGCCGACGGGCTGGGCAGGCCGATGAACCAGCGCTTGTCGACGATCCCGACCTGGCTGTTGAAGCGCGCCAGACGCAATGCGGCGCAGGCGGCGTAGAGGAAGGCGCCCAGCCAGCCGATCTTGCCGAGCGTCGCGGTATCGAATTTCATCGAATACAGCGCCCAGTGGTACATCACCAGCGACGGCGCCATGCCGAAGCTGACCAGGTCCGACAGCGAGTCGTACTGGACCCCGAACTCGCTCTGGGTGTTGGTCATCCGCGCGACCCGACCGTCCAGGCCGTCCAGCACCGCGGCGACGAACACCGCCACGCAGGCGGCCTCGAACCGCCCCTGCGAGGACGCGATGATCGCGAAGAATCCGGAAAAGAGCGCAGCGGTGGTGAACAGGTTGGGCAGGAGGTAGATCCCGCGACTGCGGCGGGGCTCCGGCGGCGATTCGGGGGTGCTCATGCGCCGCAGTGTACCGGAGCGGGCCGCTCCCGCCGCAGCGTGCGGGCCGTCACATCGACGGCGGCGAGACTGAGGCCACGCTGAGCCCGGGGCCCTGCAACGCTTGCGCATCCCCCACGAGGGTGCTGCAATCGCGGCATCGCGGGGTCCCCCCGCCCGCCGCTCCGCAGCAGGTATCGCCATGCATCGCGCGCTCCGCTCCACCCTGGCCGCTTCCGTCCTCACCCTGTGCCTTGCCCCGGCCGCGTTCGCCGGCGAGGTCTACCAGTGGAAGGACGCCAACGGCGTGACCCACTACTCGCAGACGCCGCCGAACCAGGGGAAGTACGAGACCCGCTCGATCTATCACCGTGCGCCGGTCGCCGACGGCCAGACCGCGCAGGCCAGCCCGTCCGAATCGCCCCAGTGCACCACCGCCCGCCGCAACATCGACCTGCTCCAGAGCGGCAAGCGCCTGCAGGTCGACAGCGACGGCGACGGCAAGCCCGACCGCGACCTCAGCGACAGCGACCGCGACAAGCAGTTGCAGATCGCGCAGACCGTGGCCCGGGTGAACTGCGGCACGGCCACCGCGAAGACGCCCTGAGGGGCTTCCGGCGCCGGGCCTTCGGCCCCGACGCAGCAGCGGTCGCCGACATCGGGCAAAATGCGGGGTTCGCCCCCCAGCCCGAGTTCCGCCCGATGCGCCTGTCGCAGTTCCATCTCCGCACCGAAAAGGAAACCCCCGCCGACGCCGAGGTCGTCAGCCACCAGCTGATGCTCCGCGCGGGCATGCTGCGCAAGCTGGCCGCCGGCCTCTACACCTGGAGCCCGCTGGGCCTGCGCGTCCTGCGCAAGGTGGAAACGGTCGTGCGCGAGGAAATGAACCGCGCCGGCGCGATCGAACTGCTGATGCCGACGGTGCAGCCGAAGGAATTGTGGGAAGAGACCGGCCGCTGGCAGAAGTTCGGCGGCCAGTTGCTCAAGATCCGGGATCGCAAGGAGGCCGAGTACTGCTACGGCCCCACCGCCGAGGAGGTCATCACCGACTTCGCGCGCCAGGAACTCAGCAGCTACAAGCAACTGCCGATCAACTTCTACAACATCCAGACCAAGTTCCGCGACGAGATCCGCCCGCGCTTCGGCGCGATGCGCGCGCGCGAATTCCTGATGAAGGACGCGTACTCGTTCCACATCGACGACGCGTCGCTGAAGGCCGAATACCAGAACATGTACGACGCCTATTCGCGCATCTTCACCCGCCTCGGGCTGAAATTCCGCGCGGTGTTCGCCGACACCGGCGCGATCGGCGGCAGCGCGTCGCACGAGTTCCACGTGCTCGCCGATTCGGGCGAAGACGCGATCGCTTTTTGTGATGGCTCTGGTTACGCCGCAAACGTTGAGCTGGCAGAGGCTATCGAGCTGAACAAGCGCGCGGAAGCGACCGAACTGATGCGCAAGGTAGAGACGCCGACCCAGAAGACCTGCGAGGACGTGGCCGCGCTGCTCGGCATCCCGCTGCAGCGCACGGTCAAATCGGTCGCGATCATGGGCGTGGACGCCGACGACGCGCCGCAGTTCGTGCTCGCCCTGGTCCGCGGCGATCACCTCGTCAACGAGATCAAACTCACGAAGCTGCCGGGCCTCGCCGAGTACCGCCTGGCGACCGAAGCGGAGATCCTCGAACACCTCGGCTGCGAACCCGGCTTCCTCGGTCCGGTCGGGCCGAAAAAGGCCATCCGCGTGATCGCAGATCGCTGCGTCGCCGCGATGCACGATTTCGTCACCGGCGCGAACGAGGCCGGTTATCACCTCGCGGGCGTCAACTGGGGCCGCGATCTGCCGGAACCCGATCTCGTCGCCGACATCCGCAACGTCGTCGCCGGCGACCCCTCGCCCGACGGCAAGGGCACGCTGAGCATCGCGCGCGGCATCGAGGTCGGCCACGTGTTCGCGCTCGGCCGCAAGTATTCCGAAGCGATGGGCATGACGGTGCTCGACGCCAACGGCAAGGCCGCCACGCCGACCATGGGCTGCTACGGCATCGGCGTGAGCCGCATCGTCGCCGCGGCGATCGAACAGAACCACGACGCCGCCGGCATCGTCTGGCCGGAGGCGATGGCGCCGTGGCAGGTCGCGGTCTGCGTGATCAATCCGAAGAACGACGCCGGCGTCGCCGCGGAAGCGCAAAAGCTCTACGACGAACTCAACGCCGCCGGCGTGGAAGCGGTGCTCGACGACCGCGGCCTGCGCCCCGGCCCGATGTTCGCCGACATCGAACTGATCGGCATTCCGCACCGCGTGGTGGTGTCCGAACGCGGCCTCGCCGCCGGCACCTTCGAGTACCGCGCACGTCGCGCCAGCGAAGCGGAGTCGCTCGATCGCGATGCGCTGATGCGCCGCCTCGTCGACCGCGGTTGACGCGTCGCGCGTCGCTCCGGTCGATCCCGCAGTCCCTTTTCCGTGCCGCCCCGCGGCGGCGCGGGCCCGTCCCCATCACCTTTCCCCCATCGCAAGGAGTCATCATGTCGTTCGATCTCAAAGGCCTCACCACGCGGGAACTCGACAGCCTGATCGCGCAGGCCAAGAAGCAGCAGGCCGCGCTCAACAAGCGCAAGCCGATCGCGCTGGTCCGCAAGAAGCTCACAGCCCTGGCCAAGGCCGAGGGCTACACCGTCGCCGAACTGTTCGGCGGCGCGAAAGCCGCTCCGGCGAAGAAGGCCGCGAAGTCGGCGGGCAAGACCGGCCGCAAGGTCGCGCCGAAGTACCGCAATCCGTCCAACCCGAAGGAAACCTGGAGCGGTCGCGGCAAACAGCCGCGCTGGCTCGCCGAACAGGTCAAGAAGGGCAAGAAGGCCGAGGACTTCCTGATCAGGAAGTAAGCTCCGGACGGCGCGCGATCGCGCGTCGGACGACACGAAAAAACGCCGGCCTCGCGCCGGCGTTTTTTCGGAAACGGGGACGTCACGGGCGAAAAAGCATCGCGACGTCCGTCGCTCCCGCAGGTCTTCGCCGACGGGTCGGACAGCCGCGGCGATGCAGACCGCGAATCACAGATTGCGGCGCGTCGGGATCAGGATGTTGCCGAACAGCAATCCCGCGATCAGCGCGAGCAGGATGTTGAGCGCGGCCAGCATCGCCGCCTGTCCCGCTTCCATGCTCTGCTCCTGCACCACCGCCAGCAGACCGCGCAGGCTGGCGCTGCCGGGCACCAACATGATGATGCCGGGCAGGCGCACCAGCGCGCCCGGACGATTGAACCAGCGCGAATAGGCGTTGCCGGCGGCGGTCATCGCCAGCGCCGCGACGAAGACGCCGACGGTGCTGCCCCATTCGCCGCCGACGAAGCGCGAGATCAGATAACCGCTCGCGGCGGCCAGCATCACCAGCGGATAGTCGCGGCGATGCGCGCGGAACAGCACCGCGAAGGCGTAGGTGCCGAGCAGCAGCGCGACCCACTCCACCCAGTCCGGCTGCGGGCGCAGCGGGCGGACATCGGGATGCAGGCCGATCATCTCCGCCGCGTTGAGCGCGACCAGCATGCCGATGGCGAGCTTGAGGATGGTGCTCATCGCGCCGGCGAAACGCGCGGTGCCCGACACCAGGTTCTGGTTGGTGAGCTCGTTGACCGCATTGGTCAGCGCCATGCCGGGCATCAGCACGATCAGCGAGGAGATGATCACCGTATTGAGGTTGAGCGGGCCGACGAAACTCGCGACCAGTACCGCGATCGCGCCGGCGAACATCGCCGCGATCGCGTCGCTGGCTTCCTTCAGGCGCGGCCGGTTCTGGGTGGCCCAGTCCAGGCCGCCCAGCAGCAGGCCGGTGGCGCCGGCGGTCGCGATGTCCAGCCAGGGCAGTCGCCACAGCCCGGCGACCGCCGCCGCCGACAGGCCGAAGGCGAACACCGCCATCGCCCGTCCGCGCCAGCTGCCGGGGCGATCCAGCGCGCGCAGCGCTTCGTGACCCGCCTCGAGGTCGAGCTTGCCGTTCATCACCGCCTCGGCGATGCGATCGGCCTCGCCGAGCTTGTAGAGATCGGTTTCGCCGGGCGAGAGCCGGACCACGCGCACGGTATCGCGGCGGCCGACACCGGCTTCGCCGAAGGACAGGATCATGCCGGTCGGATTGGACCACGCGCCGCATTCGAGACCGAGCCGCGTCGCGACCGCCGTCACCGCGCCTTCGAGGCGGTGCGCGGTGGTGCCGTAGGCGTGCAGACGCCCCGCGAGTTCGACCACGAAATCGACGCGCGCGGCGTGGTCGTGTCGCTGCAGGGCGGCGTTCATGGCGGGGCGGAATTCCGGCGGGACTGCAAGCCCGGCATGGTACCCGATCGCGACCGCGGATCAGGCCTGCAGGCGCCGGATCAACGCGTCGACGAAGCGATCGGCGGCGCCGGGCGCTTCGGCGAAGAACAGCGAAGGCTCGGTCAGCTCCAGTTCCAGCAACCGCGGTGCGCCGGCAGCGTCGCGGATCAGGTCCACCCGCGCGTACAGCGGCGGCGCATCGCCGCGCGCACGCAGCGCCGCGAGCACGCGTTCGCCGACCGCCTGCTCGTCCGCCTCGGGCCTGCGCGGCGCGATCGCGTCGGGCAGCCCGGTGTGATCGACCGCCGCCGCGTCGGGGCGCAGCAGCGCCGCCTTGCGGATCGCGTGACTGAGCGTCCCGTCGAAATACAGCAGCGCGGTCTCGCCGTGCGTATCGACCGCGTCGAGATAGGGCTGCAGCATCGCGCTGCGCCCGGCGCCGAGCAGGCTGCCGAGATGGTTCGCGGCCGCGAACGTCTGCTCGCGCCGATAGCGGCACGTGTCGTGCGAGCCGGCGCTGACCGCCGGTTTGACGACGAAACCGGATGCGCCGTGGTGCGCGTCGAGGAAGGCCTCCACCACCGCCATCGGTTCGACGTCGGCATCGGTCTCGGGATCGACGAATCGCGTCGGCACGACCGGCACGCCGGCGGCTTCCAGATCGGCCAGATAGCGCTTGTCGGTGTTCCAGCGCACCAGCTCGACCGGATTGAACAGACGGCCGGCGCGACCGACGCGTTCGCACCAGCGCAGGAAGGCGTCGCGGCGGAGGTGGTAATCCCAGGGCGAGCGGAGCACGACCGCGTCGTAGCGCGCCCAGGACACGGTGGGATCGTCCCAGGCGCGGACCTCGGCCCGCAGGTCGGCACGGGCGCAGGCGTCGAGCAGCGCGGGCATGTCCTCGTCCTGTGCGGCGGTGGCGATGGCGGTCGCGAGGGCGATGCGGGTCATCCCGCCAGTCTAGCGTTGCCGCCACCCCGCGGCATCCGTCTGCACCTCGCAACATGCCCCAAAGTACGGTGTGCCGCGGTCGCGACCAGCCGGTAAACTTCTCCGCTCCACGGACCGCCCGTCCTTCCAGGAGTTTCCCCCCATGCATCGCACGGTGCCGGCATGAGCCACCACAAACTCTATTCGAGCGCGGCCGAGGCGCTGCGCGGCCTCGTCGCCGACGACCAGACGCTCGCGGTCGGCGGCTTCGGCCTCTGCGGCATTCCCGAAGCGCTGATCGCCGCCCTGCGCGATTCCGGCGTGAAGGGCCTGACCGCGATCTCCAACAACGCCGGCGTCGACGGTTTCGGCCTCGGCATGCTGCTGGCGACGCGGCAGATCAGGAAAATGATTTCGTCGTACGTCGGCGAGAACAAGGAATTCGAGCGCCAGTTCCTGTCCGGCGAACTCGAACTGGAATTCAATCCGCAGGGCACGCTGGCGGAACGTCTGCGCGCCGGCGGCGCCGGCATTCCCGCGTTCTACGTGCGCACCGGCTACGGCACGGTGGTCGCCGACGGCAAGGAAACCCGCCAGTTCGACGGCCACTGGTACGTGATGGAGACCGCGCTCAAGGCCGACGTGTCGCTGGTCAAGGCGTGGATGGCGGACAAGGCCGGCAACCTCGTGTTCCGCAAGACCGCGCGCAACTTCAACCCGGCATGCGCGATGGCCGGCAAGGTCTGCGTCGCCGAGGTCGAGCACCTGGTCGAGATCGGCGACATCGACCCCGACCACGTCCACCTGCCGGGCATCTACGTCGACCGCATCGTGGTCAACCCGACGCCCGAAAAGCGCATCGAACAGCGCACCGTCCGCACCGGAGGAGCCCACTGATGGCCTGGACCCGCGAACAGATGGCGCAACGCGCCGCGCTGGAGCTTTCCGACGGCGCCTACGTCAACCTCGGCATCGGCCTGCCGACCCTGGTGGCGAACTACATTCCCGACGGCATGGACGTGTGGCTGCAGAGCGAGAACGGCCTGCTCGGCATCGGCCCGTTCCCGACCGAGGCGGAAGTCGACGCCGATCTCATCAACGCCGGCAAGCAGACCGTCACCGCGCGCGCCGGCGCCAGCTACTTCGGCAGTCACGACTCGTTCGCGATGATCCGCGGCGGCCACATCGACCTCGCGATCCTCGGCGCGATGCAGGTCACCGACAAGGGCGATCTGGCGAACTGGATGGTGCCCGGCAAGATGGTCAAGGGCATGGGCGGCGCGATGGATCTCGTCGCCGGCGTCAAGCGCGTGGTGGTGCTGATGGAGCACACCGCGAAGAACGGCGAACACAAGATCCTGCCCGAATGCACCCTGCCGCTGACCGGCGTCGGCGTCGTGAACCGGGTGATCACCGATCTCGCGGTGTTCGACGTCACCGCGCACGGCCTCAAGCTGGCGGAAATGGCGCCCGGCGTCACCGAGGACGAACTGCGCGAGAAGACCGGGGTGCCGTTCGTCGCCTGAGGTCCGCGTCGTCCCGTGTCGCCCACGAACGCCGGCATCCGCCGGCGTTCGCGTTTCGGCATGCGCTTGCGCGTGGAGCGGGGTCGCGTCTCAGCGGCCCGGCACGCGACAGCAGCGCCGTGCCGCGCTGAGCGTGGCGCTGGTGGTGCCACCGTTGCGGGCACCGCACAGACCGCCGCCTTTCTGGGTCGAATAGACGATCGGCATGAACCACGAACTGGATTCGCAATCCAGATGCACCGAGGTATAGCCGGTCGCGCAGGCCGGCGCGGTCGCCTGCCCGGTGGCGCCGGCGTTGATGGTGACCGTGGCATAGCTGGTGTCCAGGCACTGCAGCGCGGTCGCGCGCGGCGGGGCGAAGTAACCGACGATGTCGACCACGTAGTCCGACGCGGCGAAGGTGTAGATCGAGAAATCGAAGCTCGCCGGGGGATTCGGCACCTTGGCGATGATCGCGTTGTTGACGATCGCGCCGGTGGCGTAATTCACGCTGGCGGTGTCGGGGCGCGTGGTGTTGTAGGGGAACACCGTGGCGTAACCGGCGCCCGCGGGTACCACCGCGGTCACGTTCAGCGCCACCGCGGTCGGCACTTCGGTCTGCATGCCGCAGTTGCCGGCGTTGCCGCCCTGACCGGCGTAGCTGCTCTGTCCGGCCGCGTTGAAGCTGCGTGTCTGGCCCGCGGCGATCTGGCCGCCGGCGAAGCGCGTGTCGACGATGCGGCAGGGCGTGATCGGGGTGAAGACGAGGTCCTGGCCGAGATCGCCCAGCGCCTTGGTGGGGATCGGCAGACGGTTCGCCGGCGTCTCCGGTCGCGCCGCGGCCAGCGCGTCGAGGACGCGATCGTCGTCGAGCCGGTGACCGACGCCCGAGAGCGCCGCGAGCGCACCCTCGAAGGTGTCGCGACGCAGCGCCAGGCGCAGGTTGTCGGCGTCGCCGCGCGCGAAGGTCGGCACCATCCGACGGCTCCAGACGCGGACGTCCACGCCGTAGACGCGTTCGGCGTAACCGCCCCACTTCAGGACGAAGGCGCGGATCAGCGCCGCGCGCTCGGTCGGCGTGGCGTATCGGCCGGCGGGCGGTGCGGCCTGCGACGACGGCGCGGCGAAGGACAGGACTGCGGCGAGAACGACAGCGGTCGTGCGAAGGCGGCGGTGCGACATGGGATGCTTCCGGACAGGGGCATGCGGTCGCATGCCGGTGGAGGAACGCCGGCGCCCGAGGGCCCGGCCCGCTGCAGGGGATCGCGCCGTCCGGGCGCCGCCCGGACGATGCCCCCCCGGCACCGATCCCTTACAATGCCGGCATGCTGCCAGAGACGACGCCCCTCGCCAATCAGCTGCTGATCGCGCTGCCTTCGCTGGCCGATCCGAACTTCTCGCGTGCGGTGGCGCTGGTCTGCCAGCACGACGCCGACGGCGCCATGGGCCTGGTCATCAATCGCCCCTCCGAATACACGCTGGGCGAGGTGCTCGAACAGATGGGCATCGACAGCGTCGATCCGGCCCTGCGCGAACGTCGCGTGCTGGCCGGCGGACCGGTTCACCCGGAACGCGGCTTCGTGCTCCACGACGGCGACCCGCGCTGGGATTCCACCCTCGAAATCGTCGACGGCCTCTACGTCACCACCTCGCGCGACGTGCTCGAAGCGCTGGCCCGCGGCGAAGGCCCGGCGCGCACGACGGTGGTGCTCGGGTGCGCCGGCTGGGGCGCGGGCCAGCTCGAACAGGAACTGGCGGAGAACACCTGGCTCACCGCCGACAGCGATCCGGACCTGCTGTTCTCGGTGCCGCTGGAAGCGCGCTGGCAGGCGGCCGCCGGCAAGATCGGCGTGGACATGAGCCGGATGATCGACTACAGCGGCCATGCCTGAGCCGAAGACCGACGCCGCGTTCTCCCGCTACCTGGTCATCGATTTCGAAGCGACCTGCTGCGACCGCGGCACCGTTCCCCGCCATGCGATGGAGATCATCGAATTCGGCGCGGTCATCGCGGAAGCCGACGATTTCCGCATCGTCGACGAATTCCAGAGCTTCGTGAAACCGGTGCGGCATCCGCGACTGACGCCGTTCTGCACCACGCTCACCTCGATCCGCCAGGCCGATGTCGACGCCGCACCCGCCTTTCCCGAGTGCGTCGGCGCGTTCGGGGCCTGGCTCCAGCCGTATCGCGACTTCGCGTTCTGCTCCTGGGGCGATTACGACCGCACGCAATTGCAGCAGGACTGCGATTTCCATCGCATCCCCAACCTGATCTCCGCGCCGCACCGGAACGTGAAACGCCTGTTCGGCGAGCGTCAGGGACGCACGAAGAAATACGGCCTGTCCGATGCGATCCGGGAAGCCGGCCTGGCGTTCTCGGGCACCCATCACCGCGGCATCGACGACGCGCGCAACATCGCGCGGCTGCTGCCGTTCGTGTTCGGCGATGCGCGGCTGCGCAGCGCGGAGCCGGAGGCGACCGCGCCATGAACATTCCCCACGACGCCACCGTGCTCGGTTTCGACGTCGGCGCGCGCCGCATCGGCGTCGCGGTCGGCAGCGGTTTCGGCCTCGGCGCGCGCCCGCTCGCCGTGGTCGACGTGCACGACGACCAGATCGACTGGAAAGCGGTCGAGAAACTGCATCGCGAATGGCGCCCCGCCGGTTTCGTCGTCGGCGACCCGATGACCCTGGACGGCGGCGACCAGCCGATCCGCGCGCGCGCCCGCGCCTTCGCCCGCGAACTGCAGGCGCGTTTCGCGCTGCCGGTCGCGATGATGGACGAGCGCAACAGCTCGCAGGAAGCCGCGCAGCGCTTCGCCGCCGGGCGCGCCGAAGGTCGGCGCCGGCGACGCGACGCCGATCTGCTCGACGCGGAGGCCGCGGCGGTGATCGTCGAACGCTGGCGCGCCGCGCCGCAGGACGCCATTGACATCGAGGAGCGACCCGCATGACCCTGTTCCCGAACACGCTCGGCTACAAATCCGAGCTGCAGACCGACGCCGACGGCGTGCTGCATCACCTGCTCACGCTCGACGGCGTGTCGCGGGCGACGATGGTGCGTCTGCTCGATCGCGCGCAGCAGTTCGCCGACGGGCAGGAGGCGCCCGGGGCGCTGGCCGGCACCGCGGCCTGCACCCTGTTCTTCGAACCGTCGACGCGCACGCGCCTGAGTTTCCACCGCGCCGCGCAGCGGCTCGGCGCGGACGTGCTGAACTTCGACGCCGCCACCTCTTCGACGACCAAGGGCGAGACCGCGCGCGACACCGTGAAGAACATCGAGGCGATGGGCGTCCGCGGTTTCGTGATCCGCCACTCGCAGGACGGCGTGCTCAACGAACTGGCGAAACACGTCGCCCCGGATACCCGGATCGTCAACGCCGGCGACGGCCGCAGCGCGCATCCGACCCAGGGGCTGCTCGACATGCTCACCCTGCGCCAGGCCAAGGGCGACGACTTCACGCGACTGAAGGTGGCGATCGTCGGCGACGTGCTGCACTCGCGGGTCGCGCGCTCGGACCTGCACGCGCTGCGCACGCTCGGCGCCGGCGAAGGACGTTCGATCGAGATCCGGGTGTGCGGCCCGGCGACCCTGCTGCCGCCGGTCGACGACAGCGGCGGCATGCTGCACGGCTGCGCGGTGACCAACGACTTCGACGAAGCGATCGAGGGCGTCGACGTGCTGATGATGCTGCGCCTGCAGCGCGAACGCATGGAACAGGGCCTAGTGTCGTCGCTGGAGGACTACCACCGCGACTACGGCCTCACCGAAGCGCGGCTGAAGCGCGCCGCGCCGGACGCGGTGGTGATGCATCCCGGCCCGATGAATCGCGGCGTCGAGATCGACGACGCGGTCGCCGACGGCCCGCAGTCGCTGATCCTCCAGCAGGTCTCGAACGGCGTGGCGACGCGGATGGCGGTGCTGGAGGCGCTGCTGGCCTGAGCGCCCCTCAGCCTGCGGTCGCCTCCATGGCGAGGCTCCGGCGCACCCGCGGCCGACTCGGGAAGGCATGGCGCAGGATGCGCCAGATCACTTCGCCGAATTGTTTCGGCAGCGAGCCGGTGTTGTAGCGCTGGCCGTAGCGCGCGCAGATCGCACGCACCTCGACCGCCATCGCCGCGTAGCGATTCGCGGGCACGTCCGGGTAGAAATGATGTTCGATCTGATGGCTGAGGTTGCCGGACATCAGGTCCATCAGGCGACCGCCGGTGAGATTCGAGGAGCCGCGCAACTGGCGCAGATACCAGTGGCCGCGCGACTCGCCGATCGTCGATTCCTTCGAGAAGGTTTCCACTCCGGCGGTGAAATGCCCGCAGAAGATGATGGTGTACGTCCAGAGATTGCGCAGCATGTTGGCGATCGCGTTGCCCAGCAGCACCGGCAGGAAGAACGGCCCGGCCAGCAGCGGGAAGAACACGTAGTCCTTCAGCACCTGCCGCGCCATCTTGCGTCCGACCGGGCGGAACTGCGCGCGCATCTTCGCGAGCGGGGTCTTGCCGGCGAACCAGCGGCCGATGCGCAGATCCTGGATGGCCACGCCCCATTCGAACAACAGCGCGAACACCACCGCGATCAGCGGTTGCGCGAGGTGGAACGGTTTCCAGCGCTGCTCCGGGAAGATGCGCAGCAGGCCATAGCCGATGTCGTCGTCCATGCCGCGCACGTTGGTCCACGTGTGGTGGCGATGGTTGTGGGTCTTGCGCCAGTTGTCGCCGGTGCCGGCGATGTCCCATTCGTAGGTCCTGCCGTCGAGATGCGGGTCGCGCATCCAGTCGTACTGACCGTGCATCACGTTGTGCCCCAGCTCCATGTTTTCGAGGATCTTCGACAGCGCGAGCAGCAGCGTACCGACGATCAGCCCCGAGAGCGCCGCGGGATGGAAAACGTCGGCGAGCAGTCCGCCCGCGACCGCCCCGGCCCACAGCAGCAGACGGCCCGCGAAGCCGATCCAGCGCACCGCGGCGTAGACCGTCCGGATGTAATCGGCGTCGCGCTGGCCGAGCGTGGCGACCGTGCGCGCGCGCAGCGCGTCGAGTTCTCGTCCGAAACGCTCAAGTTCGTCGTGGGACAGCGGACGGTTGCGGTGTCTGGTCATGGCATCAAAGCTCGAGGGTCAGGTCGCTGCGCGCGCTGTTGACGCACAGACGCAACGCGGAGGCCGGCTCGTGTTCGACGTCGCCGGTATGCAGATGGCGGGTGGTGCCTGCGCGCTTGCCGCAGGCGCAGGTGTTGCAGATCCCCATGCGGCAGCCGGACGCGGGTTCGAGGCCTGCGGCCTCCAGGGCGCTCAGCAGCGATACGCCGCGCGGCACGTCGAGCGTGCGCCCGCTCAGCGCCAGGGTGAGCGTGACTGCGCCGGTGTCCGCGTCGTCCGCGGCGATCCGCGGCGGCGGCGTGAACGCTTCGGCCCGAAAGGCGACCGCGCGTTCTTCCGTCGACGCCCGCGCAGCGGCGACGAAACCGTCCGGGCCGCAGGCGAAAACGCGGCGCTGATGCAGATCGGGCGCGAACGCCGACACCTGCGCGGCATCGATCCGGCCGTGCCGGAATTCGGGGGAGGCATCGTCGCGCGTCAGCAGCAATTCGAGCCGGAAATCCGGATGGCTCGCCGCGAGTGCGCGCAGTTCGTCGACGAAGCACAAGGCGGCACGGGTGCCGGCCCAGTACATGAGCGAGATCGGGACCGGCATGCCCGCAGCGGCCTGCGCGCGGATCATCGCCATCAGCGGGGCGATGCCGCTGCCGCCTGCGAGGAACAGCCAGCGCCCTTCCGGCGGGTCGGGGAGCGTCATCTCGCCGAAGGCCGGACCGAGCGTGAGCACGTCGCCGATCTCCGCGTCGCGGCAAAGATGCCCGCTGAGCGTGCCGCCCGGGACGGCCTTCACCGTGATCGCGATCCGACCGTCGGTGCGGGGCGCGTCGCTGAGGCTGTAGCTGCGGACGATGCGCCTGCCGTCGATCTCCGCGCCGATGTTCAGGTGCTGCCCCGGCCGGAATCCGGTCCAGTGGCGGTTGGGCTGCAGCAGCAGGGTCGTGCTGTCCGCGGACTCGATCCGACGATCGACGATGCGCGCCAGCGGGCGGTCCCAGGACCAGGCCGGATGCAGCCGCGAGGCCCAGAAGTCGAACACGGCGGGAGACACCAGACGTCCTCCGATGCGCCGGATGAGGGAGCGCTGGGCCAGGGGGCGTTGGAGCACGGCGGCGGGGCGGGCGGCAGCGGTCATGACTCGCACTATACAGACGAGAATACATTTGTCTATACAGTTGTATATTGCTGCCGGGGCTATGATGCGACTCCGCCCCGCCCGGTTCCGCCGCCCGTGACGACCTCGCTTCCCATCGAAAGCGTCGATCCCGATGCCCCCCACGGGCGGAAGACCTCGATTTCCCGCGACGACCTGCTGGCCGCGGCCCTGCGCCTGATCGGCCCCCATCGCAGCGTCTCGAGCCTGAGCCTGCGCGAAGTGGCGCGCGAGGCCGGCATCGCCCCGAACAGCTTCTATCGCCAGTTCCGCGACATGGACGAACTGGCGGTGGCCCTGATCGACCTCGCCGGCCGCTCGCTGCGCAAGATCGTCGGCGCCGCCCGGCACCGCGCGGCGACCCAGCGCGGCATCGTCCGCGGCTCGGTCGAGACCTTCATGCAGCAGGTGCGCGCCGACGACAAGCTGCTGCACGTGCTGCTGCGCGAAGGCACGGTGGGCTCCGACGCGTTCAAGCAGGCGGTCGATCGCGAACTGACGTTCTTCGAGGACGAGTTGCGCACCGACCTCGTGCGCCTGGCCGCGGCCGAAGGCGCGGTGATGCACGAACCGGCGCTGGTCTCGAAGGCGATCACCCGACTCGTGTTCGCGATGGGCGCGACCGCGATGGATCTGCCGCCGGAGCGCGACCGCGAGCTGATCGATCAGCTCAGCACGATGGTCACGATGATCATTTCGGGCGCGCGGGTGATGGCGTCCAAATCGAAATCGAAGGACTGACGACGCGGCCTCATTCCCGCCGCTGCGCGAACAACCAGTTCCACAGTTCGGGCGTTTCCGAATACGCCGGATCCCAACTGTTGTGGTTGGCGTTTGGGAATTCGGTGTAGCGGACCTCGCCGCCCGCCGCCTTCAGCGCTGCGAACACCGCGCGCGATTCGCCCGGCGGGACCACGTCGTCCTTCGCGCCGTGGAAGATCCAGACCGGCACGCGCTTCAGGCGCTGCGCCAACGCGGCCGGCGGATCGGCCTCGCCGCGCAGCGGCGTGACGGTGAGGTTGCGCTCGGCGCGCGGTGCGGTGAGCCCGCCGCAAACCGGCACCAGCGCGGCGAAACGCCGCGGCTGCATCAGCGCGAGCTCCCAGGTGCCGTAACCGCCCATCGAGAGCCCGGTCAGATAGGTGCGTTCGGCATCGCCGCCGAACTCGGCGCTCGCGGCGTCCAGCGCGGCGAACGCGATCTCCGCGGCCGTTCCGTTCCAGTCCTGTCCGTCGGGCGCCTGCGGAAACACCACCAGCGCCGGAAAGTCGTCGGCATGCCTGCGCAGGTACGGCCCGATACCCACGCGCGTGGGTTTCTCGCCATCGTCGCCTCGCTCGCCGGTGCCGTGCAGGAACAGGATCGTCGGCAGCGGCGCGCCGTCCGCACGTCGCGCGGGCACGAACACCCGGTACCGGCGCTCGACGCCGTCGATGCGCACGCTGCGTTGCACGAACGCGCCTGCCCCGGGAGCGTCCGGCACATTCGCGCAACCGGCGGACAACGCGACGACGCCTCCAAGGATCAGCGCACGTAGACCCGGTATTCCCATGGATCGAGCTCCATCGCGGTGGAAGCGTCGAGTGTCGCCGATTCGGCGCTGAAATGCTCGATGTAATCGCCGTGGAACAGGGTCTGCTGGAAGCGCACGGCCTGCGGCTTCGACGACAGATTGAAGACCGCGAACACCTTGCCGTTGGCGTCCTGGCGCACGAAGCTCAGGACATGCGCGAGCCGATCGTTCGGCACGTGCACCATCATCGCGCCCCAGCGACCGTTCCACAGCGCGGAGGTGCGCTTCTTCAGGCGGATCAGGTCGGCGTAGAGCGCGCCGTTGCGGTGCGGGCGCCACGCGATCGGATCCTTCTCGAAGAACGCCAGACGTTTCGGGTTGCCGGCTTCCTGGCCGTTGTAGATCAACGGAATGCCATCGGCGACGAACGACAGCACCATCGCCGCCTCGACACCGTCGCCGAAAGCCTCGAACTCGGTCCCTTCCCAACTGTTCTTGTCGTGATTGCTCACGAAATTCATGCGCATCGCGCCGCGCGGGAAGAAGGCCTCGTTCCAGGAATAGAAGGTATACAGGCGATTGACGTCGGCCTTTCCCTGCGCGATCTGGTGCATCGCGTCGTACCAGCTCCAGGCGTAGGTCGCGTCGAAGGCGCGCGCGTGCAGATCGCGCGACTCCCATTCGGCCAGCATGAAGACGGGCTTGATCGCATCGAGTTCCGCGCGCAGGTTCTCCCAGAATTCCAGCGGCACGAAACCGGCGACGTCGCAGCGATAGCCATCGACGCCGACGTCCCGCACCCAGTGAACCATCGCCTCGGTCATGTACTTCCGGAGTCCGGGCTGCGCGTAATCGAGATTGATGATGTCGGACCAGTCCCACCACGGCGTCGGATGGAAATCGCCCTTCCAGTCGCGGGCGTACCACTCGGGATGCCGCTCGACCAGGGGATTGTCCCAGGCGGTGTGGTTCGCCACCCAGTCGAGGATCACGTACATGCCCTGCGCGTGCGCGGCGTCGACGAAACGCTTCAGGTCCGCCTTGGTGCCGAACTCCGGATTCACCCCGTAGTAATCGCGCACCGAATACGGACTGCCGAGCGTGCCCTTGCGATGTTGTTCGCCGATCGGATGCACCGGCATCAGCCAGAGGATGTCCACGCCGAGCGCTTTCAACCGCGGCAGCTCGCGCTCCGCGGCGGACAGCGTGCCTTCGGCCGTGAACTGGCGGAGATTGATCTGATAAAGGACCGCGTTCTTCGACCATTCCGGATTGCGCAGCTTCACGTACGCCTGCGGTCGGTAGCGGGGGTCGTCGGCGGTCGGATCGGCATCTCGGGCGTTCATGGCGGTCGCTGCGGGCGAGGCCGCGGATGCGGCGGCGGGGACGGAGGCCGCGATCGCCGCGAGGGTCGCCAGGATCAGGATGAGGACGAACTGGCGCATGCGGCACTCCGGAGTCGTTCCGCGTGTGTACGCCCGACCTCCGGCGGAATCAATCCGAAAACGATTGCATCCTGCCGGCATCGCGCCCGATCCGGCGCCCGGCGTCAGTTCAACAGCACCAGCGTCGCCAGCCCGAGGAAACTCAGGAACCCGACCACGTCGGTGACCGTGGTCAACACCACGCCGCCGGCCAGCGCGGGATCGACGTTCATTCGCTTCAAGGTCAGCGGCACCAGCACGCCGGCCAGCGCCGCGGCGACGAGATTGATCGCCATCGCCGCGCCGATCACCAGACCGAGTTTGTAGTCCTGGAACCACAGCGCGGCGACGATGCCGACCACGATCGCCCAGACCAGGCCGTTGAGCAGGCCGACCAGCACCTCCTTGTTGAGCACCGCGCGCAGATTGCCGCGCGCGACCTGCCCCAGCGCGAGGCCGCGCACCATGAGGGTCAGGGTCTGCGTCCCCGCGACGCCGCCCATGCTGGCGACGATCGGCATCAGCACGGCCAGGGCCACGATCTGTTCCAGCGTGCCCTCGAACCGGCCGATCACCCACGACGCCAGGAACGCGGTCGCGAGATTGATGCCGAGCCAGATCGCGCGCCGCTTCGCCGCGCGCGGCACCGGGCTGAACAGGTCCTCGTCCTCGTCCAGACCGGCGGCGCCCATCGCCTGGTGCTCGGCCTGATAACGGATGATGTCGACCACGTCGTCGATGGTGATGCGCCCGAGCAGGACGTTGTTGTCGTCGACCACCGGGGCGCTGATCCAGTCGTGGTCGGAGAACATCCGCGCGACCTCGTCGGCGGATTCCTCCACGCCGATCGCCGGCTGCTCGTCGTCGATCAGCTGGTTGATCGGGGTGTTGGCGTCGCGGGTCAACAACGCCTGCAGCGCGATCCGCCCCAGATACTGATGGCGGCGACTCACCACGTAGAGGTGATCGGTGTGTTCGGGCAGTTCGCCGCGCAGGCGCAGGTAGCGCAGGACCACGTCGACCGTGGTGTCGGCGCGCACCGTCACCACGTCCGGATTCATCAGGCGACCGGCGCTGTCCTCGTCGTAGGACAGCACCTGCTCCAGACGCTCGCGGTTCTCGCGATCCATCGACTTCAGGACTTCGTCGATGACCGTGTCCGGCAGGTCCTCGACCAGATCCGCGAGGTCGTCGATGTCCAGGTCCTCGACCGCCGCGACCAGCTCGTCCGGGTCCATGTCGGCGATCAGGCTTTCGCGCACGTCCTCGCCGACGTGGACCAGCACCTCGCCGTCGTCCTCGGGATCGACCAGTCCCCAGACCACGCTGCGCTTGCCTGGCGGGAGGGATTCGAGCAGGTTGCCGATCTCGGCCGGCGACAGCGTGTTGACCAGCCGCTTCACCGGACCCAGACGCCCGCTGTCCAGCGCGTCCGAGAGCAGACGCAGCTGTCGCGCGGTCTTGTCGTGGCGGATGGTCTCGGCCATGCGGGGCTTCCGGTGGCGGGCATCGCACCAGCATGGCGCGACAGGGTCAGGTGTCCATGCGGGCATTATCGCCCGGCGGCATCGGGATGGACACCCCCACCACGGAGACACCAACCCCATATCCAGGGCTTCCCTCGAACCGGGGGGACGCATCCCGCCTCCGCGACACGCTCGCAACACTGTCGCGGCGGTCATGGCAGACTATCGCCGCCTGCCGCAGGGGGAGCGTCGCCGGCACGCAGCATACGCTGTCCGTCCCGATATGGGGTTGCCCCACGACAAGGATGCGCTGGAGCAGGCCGCATGCGATATGCCTGGGACGACTTCAATCTGGACCGCAACGGGACCTTGCTGACTCGGCAGGGGCAGCAAGTCGATGTCTCGCGCAAGATCCTGGACTGCATCACCTACCTGATCGAACAACGCCATCGAGTGGTGAGTTACGACGATCTCATCCGCGCGATCTGGGGTCACGGCAACGTCACCCATCATCAATTGTCCCAGGTGATCCTCGCTGCGCGACGTGCGCTTGGCGACGACGGCCAGACGCAACGTCTTATCCGCACCATACCGGGAATCGGTTATCGCTGGGTCGGCAATATTGTCGCAGATACCATAGGCACATCGACGCAGACCGCGCAGACCCTAGAAACTATCGCACCGCCCCCGCCCCAGGAAGAAGAAGGATCTGCCGAGCCGCCGGACCCACCATCTGTCGAGCATTCCCGGGCGATACCGACAATGGAACGCTCGCCTCGGCATGGACCGTTGATCGCGGCATGCGCTCTGCTCGCCTTGATCGTAATCGTTGCCGGCGTCACCGTGTGGCAACATCGAGACGACGCTGCCGATGCGGTGTCGGCGCCCCCTGCAGGCCGAACGACCGATCCATTCGCCGCGTTGAACGCCGCGCTGACGAGAGGACGATACGACGAGGTCGGCAAGGGGCTCGCCGCATTGCCGCCGAGCCTCGCGGACTCGCCTGAGGCAAGACTCATCGAAATACGATTGGACATCGAGCGCGGCCGTTTCGATCGCGCGGACGCGAAACTGCGCATCCAACAGGCGCGAGCCGCCGAGGCGGTCGATCCCGTCTGGCAATCGCGCCTGTTCAGCCTGCAGGCGCTGCTCAACGGCACCGCGGGAGGGTCGGGGCAGGACATTCTGGCGCCGGCACAATCGGCCGTCCGCTTACTGGAGTCGACCGGTCGAACCAAACCGTCGCAGGCTTGGGGCGAAGCGCTGTCCGCACGCGGTTACGGTTTCATGAAATCGCTTCGATACGACCGGGCGATTCCCGACCTCGTCGAGGCGAGGGCGATCCTGGATCGGGTCGGCGACGCGAGCGGCGCCGTCAACGCGGCGGACACGCTGGCGCGCGTCCACATGCGGCAGGGACGCTTCCTCGAAGCCCTGGCCCTGATGAACGAGATTGCAGATCTCTGCGCGCGATCCACCAATCCCGTCCAGGAAATCTATGCGCGCAACGCCGCCACCAAGATCCAGATCGAACTGCTGCGCTGGGGCGACGCGTTGGCCAGCAACGATCGCGCGCTGCTTCTGTTGAACGCGGTTCCCGACTCGGAACGCAGGACAAGAGTATTGCTGCTGCGCGCAATCGTACTGACCGGCATGGGACGGATACGCGAAGCCGGCTCCTTCGTCGAGGAGGCGGAAGGACTTCAGGACGATCGTTATTCGCCGATCGCGGCGGCGACGTATCACCTAGGCGCAGGCGATCTGGAGCGTGCGATGCGCGTCGCTGCAGAAGCGGATGCCTTCGAAGGTTACAGCGCCAACGAAACCCTGAATCTCGAAAGCCGAGAAGGCGCATTGTTGCTATGGCTCACCGCCGCGCAGGCACGATCGGCCGATGGCCATTCGATCCCGTCCCTGCCCTCGTCGCGGCTGGCGATTCTGCAGAGTCCGACGTCGAGCGTCGGCCACATCGCACGCGGACGATGGCTCTGGTCGCAGGGCAGGACGGGAGAAGCCGAACTCGCTTTCCGCGAAGCGCTCTCGCGAGCGCGAACCATGCGTCATACCGCCCGGATGCTGGCCGCCTGCGAGCCTCTGGTTGCGCTGCTGCTGCGCCGCGGCAAGAGCAGGGAAGCGGCTCGACAGCTGGAGGCGCTGTGGCGGTACGCACCATCAGAGTTGGATCGCGACTACGGCGCCAATCTGCTGGCGCTTCGGGTCGCGCTTTCGACAGACGATCGCGTGCGCGCGACCCGAAGCTATCGCAACGCATCCGCCCTGGCAGGAGAACGAAGGATCCCAGAGGATCTCGAAACGGCTTACCGGAAGTGGGCGACGAACACCGAATAGCGGCCTACCGGGACGCTGGGAATGGTTCGACACATTCGGCTATACCGCATGGGCAAAGCAAGGCGAACGGCAGGGCGCTTCGGCCAACGATGCCGCGGCGAGGGCACGAAAGCGTCGAAACCGATGCATCGAGATTCGACCAGGCGACGACACCTCTGCCGGGCGTATCGACACCCCGTCGTTCCGTGACGTACTCCACACGGTCCCGCTTGCAGGAGGCCGCCGGCATGGCAGACTAGGTCTCCAGAAAATCGGGGGGCGGCAAGCGGCCGACGGTCGTTTTCGCCGCCTACGGCGGATGGGGCAGAGCATCGGAGATATGCGGAATGCCGTACCAATGGGGTGACTTCACGCTGGATCGGAAGGCTTGCCTGCTGACGCGCGGGGGACAGCGGATCGACACTTCGCGCAGGATTCTCGACTGCATCGGGCATCTGATCGAGCACCAGGACAGGATCGTCGGCTACGACGAGCTGATCCTGACCATCTGGGGGCATCGAGACGTTTCCAACCACCAGCTGTCGCAGGTGATCCTGAATGCCCGCCGGACGATCGGCGACGACGGTCAGGCTCAGCATTCCATCCGTACGATGCCGGGCGTTGGTTATCGCTGGGTTGCGGCGACGCGATCGTCGGAGCCGCATGCGGAAGCCGCACGCTCACCGCGGACCTCGTCGACTCGCGAGCAGACGCCCCCGGCTCCGCATACGACGGCGACGCAAGTCTCCAGCGTACGCCCCCACGCAGCGATGCCGCCCAAGCGAAGGCTCATGACCGCAGCCACGTTCTCGCTCTGTCTCATCATCACGGCCGTCGGCCCGGCACCGATCCAAATACCGCCCGCTGGCGACGCCGCCGAAAGCGCACTGCCTTTCGAGGATCCGATCGGTTCGCTACGGCAAGCGCTGCTCATGGGACGGTTCGAGGAAGTCCGCGATGGCATTGCTACCCTGCCTCCGGATATCCGCGATGGCATCGAAGCGCGACTGATCGAGATCGAACTGGATATTCGACGCGGCCGCTATGAGAGCGCAGCAGAGAAGCTGGCCATCCAGACGTCGAGAGCCGAAGCGGCCGGCGACCCGATGTGGCGGGCACGGCTGCTGTTGCAGAAAAGCGAAATCGAGAATCGTCTGCAATCGTCGGGCACGGCGATTCTGGCGCCCGCGCAATCCGCGCTCGAATTGCTCGAATCGAGCGGCGACGGGGTCCCACCGGAGATTCTGGCCGATGCGCTTTGGCGTCGCGCCATCGCCTACACGATGAACGATCGCTTCGAGGAAGCCCAGCGCGACTTGGTTCGCGCCCGCGATCTGTACCGCAGCATCGGCGATGAGCATCGCGGGGCGGAAGTTCGCGGAAGCCTGGCACGAATACGGATGCGCACCGGAGACCTCTCGGATGCGCTCGATGAAATGGCTGCGGTTGCCGACGAATACGCGCGCTACGGCGACAAGGTGCGCGAAATCTTTGCGCGCAACACGATGACGAAGATCCAGATCGAGCTGTTGCGCTGGGACGACGCGCTCGTCAGCAACGATCGCAGCATGGCTCTGCTCGGGAAAGTTCTGGAATCCGAACGTCGGTATCCCACGCTGCAATTGCGTGCGCTCGTTTTGACCGGCCAGGGACGACTGCGCGAAGCAGCATCCCTGTTGGAAGACGCAGAAAGCCAAAGATCCGAGCGCCGCGACTACATCATTCCGGCCCTCTTTCATCTGGAGGCAGGCAACCCGGCGGCAGCGCTGGGTGCGGCGACACGGGAATTCTCGAGTTCCCGGATCGACACCAGCAGCAACCTGCTCCTGGAGAACAGGGATGGAGCGGCGCTGCTTTGGGTGGCATCTGCGCAAGCGCTGGTGGACGCCGGCGGCGACATACCGGTCCCGCCTCGTGAGATGACGCAACTGCTGGACAACCCGAAAACCGCCACCGCCCGATGCGCGCGCGGCCGCTGGCTTCTCGTACAGGGTCGTCGCGACGACGCCGAGACCGAACTCCGTCAGGCGATGGCGGAATTCGACACCCAGAACCAACTATATCGGATGATACTGTCCGCGGAACCTCTGATCGACTTGCTCTTGCAACGCGGTGAACCGAGCTCTGCGCGAGATGTCCTCATCGCTCTGCGAGCCCACGATCCCGAGCGAGTCGACAAAGACTTCCGGGTATCGACCTTGCAATTGAAGGTGAGCCTGGCCGAGCGGGACGACACCGCTGTCGAAATGGCCTATCGCAGCGTAGTCGTCTCGGGACGTGAACGTCGGCCTCCCACCGGATTGCTGTCGGCGTATCGAAAGTATGGCGTCGACCACCCGGTCGCCGAGTGAAGCGCATGCCCTATAGTTGAGTATTTCCCCGACAGCCGGTTGCACGATCTTGCATGAGCGCCGGGAGCGCAGACATCCGGAGACACCGCTCCACCTTCTACCGTGAATCGGAAAAACCGATCTGCACGTCGCATGTTGAAAAATCCTTTCCGTGAGAATCGAAATAATCGGCCCGCACCCCCTGCAATCACACAAGATCGAACCGATTCTTCAATCCTTCCGCTGGGCAGCCAGCTTGTCCAGGGTTTCCATCAACTTCTCCGGCGGCATGTAACTGGGTATGGCGACACCGTCGGAATTGATGAATAGCGGCGTTCCTTTCAAACCAATGCGCAGCCCGATTTCGTGGTGCCTAGCCACCGGATTCTCGCATTTTGGAGCGCGCACTTCAGCGCCGCTCTTGGCTTCTGTAAGCGCCTTCTTGCGGTCTTTCGAACACCAGACCGATTCCATTTTCTCCGCATCGGGCGTGCCCAGCCCCGCACGGGGGAAGGCGATATATTCGATTGCAATGCCTAGTCTGTTGTATTCATCTATATCCTGGTGAAGTTTTCGGCAGAAACCGCATTCCACATCCGTGAACACCAGCACCGTATGTTTGATCTCCCCCGCTGGAGCAAAAACGATTCGCTCCGAATTCGGTATTTCCGCGAGTGCATCGAGGCGACGGCCGGGCATTGCGCCGAACTGCGCGACATCCCGCTTTCTTTCGATATCTATCAAGCCCTGAGCCAGCACTTTGCCATCGTCCGACACATACAACACCTGCCCCTTCACGATGACCTCCTGATAACCATCAACTGGCGCTGGACCAATGTAGTCTGGAGCCAATTCCGGATTCAAGTGCTTCAGTGCCGCACGGATCGTGACTTCCAATTCGTCGCCGGGAACATCGACCTCCCGAGGACCATCTTCATGCCCGACGAGAGCAGACGAGGCGGTCGCCGAAGGGGGTTCCGAGGCGGCGCGGTTGCCGGCATTGGACAGACCAATTGCGGTCAAAAGAGACAAAACAACGACCTTGAAATGATTCGAGTTCATGACCGATTGCTCCGCAGATAAAATTGAAATGGTTTGAGACGATTCGTGATGGGCGCGACAGCCGGAATCAGACCCATATCCGGCAAGAAATCAGGATGAAAGGAATCCGGCAGGAATTCATCCGAATTCGGACCGCAGGCGGCTGGACCTTCATTGATTCCGTCCTTGGAAGCGATTGTCGCGATACTTCCTGGCTTTCATTGACAGTCGCATCGATCCGCTTCATCCCGGACAGGAACAGCTTGCGGCGCGGGCGCACGAGTTCGCCGCCCTCCTCTCCACCCACAACGCGGAACCACTACTGTCATCCGCCTCGAGACCTGCGCACGCCCCAAAAAAATGACCAAACTCCGGCAACGCGATCGATGTCAACCGCATGAAGACGACGGAATTCCTCGACCAAAACCAGGATTCGACGAATTCCGAACGCCCGTTCTCAGCAATGATTTCCGCATCTTTTCTCGCAACTGCGCCGATCTCGCCGAGCTCATGATTCCGCTTCCAACTTCTGATGAAGACAGATGCTCCGACGCCTCGTACCGAACGTCGGAATCTCCGAACTCGATAAGAACTTGGGCGATCGCAGCGATGAGCTCCGGGTCGCGATCGACTTTTACATCGCCATAGTCCGTGCTTATGGCCCCGCTCTTCTGCGCGTAGTACAGCGCTTGTATCGCTCGAATATCGCCATGAAACGCTGCGCTCTTGAGAACCACGTGCACATTTTTCCTGAATATATGCATGGCGCCAGACATATCCAACGCGGAACTTCCTTCGATAGGAGGGCCGAATACGAATCTGTTCATGGCCAGCACATCGCCACGGTCTGCAGCCTGCAGCAATCTTCTGGTCAGTTCGTATTCGACGGATACCCCAAGGTTAGAGCAGAACGCCTGCGCTTGCATGATTTCGTCATCTGATCGCCTTATTTCTTCGATCACACCGCCAATCAGCTCTTGCCCATCTGCCTCCAGCGCGGCAGCCTCTTCGTACAAAGACTCTTCAACCCCCTGCATTCTGCCAATTCCTCTGCAGTAGTCGAAACTTCGTACGAGCTTGCAGATCGCGTCGATATCCCCCGCGTCGGCAGCGATCGATAGGCGCCCGATCTGAGAATTCAACGGCGTGGAAAAATCAATCTCCCGAGCGCGAACGGCACCATTACCGAGCCGGCCATCGCGAGTGCGCGGCACCCGCTCGGAAGAGGTGAACGCTCGATCGGTATCGCTCGCTTCAGCCGCGCCCGCAATTTCATATGACTCGCTGCCAGGGTTAACCACCGTGACAGCCGCCATGATGCAAGCGATCGAAGAGACGGCCAAAACGGCATTGAACACAGAAACCTTGCTTGCCCACGAGCGGAGTCGGCGAAATATTCCGTCCACCAACCGCGTCTTTGCTGCCATGTTTGCACCTTCCATGATCCCGGCCCACCTTCTGGCTGTGACGAGCCGAGGTCAGGCGACAGAAAATTCTTTTTCTCGACTCATGAAAGCCGGAAAAATGTCAATCATTCAGACGAGCTTGAAGCAGGATGTCGGAAATCTTGCAGGTGCGCTCGCCGATATTGAATCGATGGTTTCCGAAAAACGCGGTCTTTGCATCCTGTTTGGCTAGGCTCGACTTGTTGTCGAGACGCGTCAGACTGAATGATGTCCAACTCGCGGCCGCTGCGACAGACCGAATCGCAGCGGCCGCGACCTCGGGTTCCGTCAATGACCTCTGCAGAGCGGCTCCACGCCTCGAACGAAACGACTCGCCAGAGGCAGTGTGTTGTCGTACCACACGTTCAGACCGAACACATACTTGCCTTCCGGGCAGAGCTTGTCGACTCGGCTACCACCATCGGGATCGCCGACAAGAGCGCCGGTACTATTGTCCGAGTCCGTGGACGAGTACGAGACCGTATCGCAGATGCGCCCGATCGCGTCGACCCAACTCCCCGCTCGGAAGGCGATACCCTGGACCATCTTTCCGTTCGCGCAGGTACCTCCGCTCCACGTCGTCCCATCGACACCGTTGTTGCCGACGAAGATCGCGGATCCCTTGGCGCATTGCATCTTGATCGACGACACGAGATAGTAGTCGCTGCCGCTGCGCAGCATCTTCTTGGCATAGATGCCGGTGACCCGATTCTCGTAACCCGAGCCGCCGCCGGAGGCAGTCCCGCAGGTATAGGTCTGCTTGGTCAGAGTGCCACTTCCGACCAGCCCGGCGGAGGTTGTCGCCGGATTGTTGGACGTCGTGTCTCGACCGCAGTTTTCGGCCATTGCGATGCATGCAGCGCTGGCGCTTGCCGCTTCGACCGCGCAGGCATAGTCGAACACCGGAATGGTGCCGAGAGCATCGGTCGCGGCTGCGCAGGCGAGCAGCATGCCCGAAGCATTGGCTGCGCACCCCAGCGCATCGGTCCTGCACGATGCGGACGCCGTGGCGGCCGCCCCCAGCAAGCCAACGGCAAGGATCGCCTGGACACTCTTGCTTACTTTCTTCCTATCGACGTTCATTCCAATTTCTCCAGAATTGATAACGCAGATGAACCGTCCGGTCGATTTTCGGAACCACCGCTTCGTCGGGCTGCGCCCGACACGCGGCATTTCCGTCCCACAGACCTTCCAGTCCGCATGGATTGCTCTTGTGTGGGTCGCGTCCAGAAACGGCTTCCGTATCGCTTGCAGACGTCCCCGCTGCCCACGCTCATCACCGTACGGATCGACCTCGTGCCAAATCCATGGAAATGATCAGCGAGCGATCATTGTTCGCTCACAGGTCCATCATCGATCGCATCAACCCTGGTCGAGCCCTCCGCATACGATCTTTCGACCGACCTCTCGCTTGCCAGCGGACCTATCCTGAACGAGAACGGCGATATGCACCTTGTTTCACGGCTTGGACAAGAAGCCCGACCATGCGTCGAATACCTCATGTCGAAATGAATCCGCCAGGCCGGCGATAGCGTCCAATTCCGTCCCGAGCGGAACACGGGCGGAGGCACGACATCACACCCTGCTGGCAAGCAATTGTTTTGCCGGCTTTTTTCGCAAGCGCATCCTCTTCGGCCGTGCTTTGGCTTGAACCAACAGCGACTCAAGCGGCGCCTACACCGAGGGCCGTAGAGTCGTCCCGGTACCAATGCGTGACCCGACGGCCATGAAGATGAAATGGCAGCGATATTTTCAGGACAATGACATCAAAGCGATCAAAATGATCTCTTTTTCGCAACGAAAAGAATCGAAGATCTTGCCTTGCTCTGACCTGGACAGGGCGATCAATGACTCGCCTCCAATAGCCTCCGGAATCCCCGGGGCGGCTCACCACGGACGCACCGCGAAGGCCGATTCGAAGCTTCGCCGCTCGAGAGCGATCGGCACGTATTGGTCTGTTACCGTTGCATCGAACTCAACCCGGCCAAGGCAGGAAAGGGCACGGAACCGGAAGCGTTCCGGCGGACCAGAGATGCCGAGAGCGCATTCGGACGAGGGGATCCTTGTATTGATCGCGCACGCCGCTTATCCCACACTCGCCATGCAGCGGTTGGCGCGAACCGAGACCTATCGGGCCATCGTCCGCGAAAGACTCGACGGCGATGACATCTACCGCATCCGGTTGCACTGGCGGCAGCAGCGGATTCCGGGCAGCAGGGGTTTGCGAAATGCTATCGCGGCGAAAACCTCGCGATGAACGGGCGTCCGGCCGGCGAACCTCCCGCACGGGCCCTAAGCTTAGCGGTCCGAAACGGGTTCCGCGCCCCGCCCCGGACAGCCCCAGTTGTGGATCGGCGTCCCGCAGGCAGGACACGGCGGCACATCGCGACGCACTGCGCATTCAGGCCGACCGCGTGCGGTTTGCGCGCCCTGCAGCAACGGCAGATCGGACCGCAACAGGGCGTCGGGTTCCATTTCGCGGACATGATGCCGACCTCTTTTCGCTGGAAATCTTCGCGCGCAACAGCATGACCAAGATCCAGATCGAGCGGCCGCGCAGGGCGACGACACCGCCGCCGTCGAACTGCGTGCCGCATTCGACGAAGCGAGTCGAACGAATCGACCCGTGCGCATGGACGCCGATTACCGCGTAAACCTGCTCCGCCTGCGAGTCGCCCTGCGCGAACGGGACCGGGATGCGATCGAAGAGGCATGCAGGAGCAAGGCGCTCACCGCTGGAGAACGCAGGCT
The DNA here is from genome assembly GCA_049324395.1 of Pseudomonadota bacterium. Lineage (GTDB taxonomy): Bacteria > Pseudomonadota > Gammaproteobacteria > Xanthomonadales > Xanthomonadaceae > Lysobacter_I. The sequence continues at coordinate 264,595 of JBMOOY010000028.1, read as the reverse complement.
GCCGGACGATCTCGCCGCCGACTACCTCGAGAAACGTGGCTCGGCTTCGCTGGCCGAGCGATGACCGCCCCATCTTTTCCCGCGCGGGCGGTCGGCGGATGATGGAACGTCCCGCCACCACGGCAGATTCCGGATGACGACGCCAACCGACACGCCGTATTGCTCCGAGCGCTGCCGCGACGTACCGCTGTTCCGCTCGTTCAGCCGATGTCCGGAGTGCGGCCTGAGCTGGGACATGCAGGCGCAGGGCGATGATCGCCACTATCGCAACAACGCCTGGAAGATCTGCAACACCTGCGGGATCCGGCAGGGACGCTGCGTGGTGTGCGGAAAGAATCTGCCGGACTGATTCGGCTGCGCGCCATGCGACCGTCGCCACTCTGGCCGAATTTCGATCGTGCGCCCGTTGTCCTGGATGTCATCACGCAGACGTGATCACGCGGATGTCGTCGCAGGGCGGCTCCCGACACCTCGCGCACTCGAATGCCGCCCTTCCAAAGGAGTGGTGCCATGTCGCCGACTTTGCCTTGCCCCGCCGAACGCGGCCCGTTGCTGCCCGTGTCGCTGTGCGCGGAATCCCGGAAAGCAGCGGAAGGACTGGTGGTCTCGTTCACGCTGATGACGTTCGATTGCGCCGAGGGCTGCGAGCGGTTCGCCGAAGCGACCGCGACCGAGGAGGGGCCCTGCGAATACGATCCTGCGCTGAAGCGATACAAGGTCGTCGTCACGGCGTACGGCTGCAGGAAAGTGAGGGATGCCGAAAAGATCCGAAAGGCGCTCGCCGAGCAGATCCACCGGAAATAACCCGCGCCCCGGATTCGCGCGCTGCGCGGATTCCGGCCATGCGAGTGGCTCACGCCTCGCTCGGGACCCCCGGTCGAAGATCGGGGGTCCCGGTGGTCGGCAGGCCATGGAACAGCGCGACGCGCTGCGCTTTCCCCAAGACCACGACCGATCCGCCCGCAGCGACGAACGAACCGCATTTACGATCGATGCAGATGCCGATCACCGGCAGCGCAAGAAAGGGCGTGCGGCCCTACGGAGCGGACACGCATTCGCCGCCGCTTCCCAGGCGGCAGAAGTCCGGAACCGCTTCCCGCGCCTGTGCGCCATCGGCGGTTTCGATCAGCCGTACGACTTCGGTCCGGCATGCGTCGAACGTGGTCTTGAACAGGATCTCGTAACGGCCACCGTCGGCGGGCTGGAAGCGATAGTCGCCACCGCAAACGTAGAATCCGCGGCTGCTGACTTCAAAAATCAGCGGGCGATCGGCGCGGACCACGACCTCGACCGGCAGGCCGTTGTCCACCGGCTTCGGAAACGCAGAGCCCGCGACCGGCTTGGTCCTGAACAGACTCGTGGAACGATGGGCGATCGTGTAACCCTCGCAGTACGGGGACGGAAGCGCGTCGCAGAGATGGAAGAAGATCTCGTTCTTGGGTCTTCCGGCGTCCAGGCGGAATACGACCTTCGCGACCGGCCCTTCGGTCGGTTCGATGTACGGTTTCTTTCCCGCATGCGCGGGGCTTGCGGACAACGCGCCGGCGCACAGCGCGACGAAGGACAGGGTGCGTACGTTCATGCACTTTCCCGGTGATGCGTGGATGGGATCAGGCGACCGACTCCCCCGCCCGGCCCGGACATCCCCAATTGAGGATCGGAGTACCGGCGGGCAGCAGGCGACGGAACAGCGCGATGCGCTGCGCCTTCGGGTTGACCACGACAGGTTTGCGCGCGGCCTGCAGCAGCGGCAGGTCGGCGCTGCTGTCGGAGTAGGCGGCGTCGACCGGGCCGCCGTAGCCGGCGTCGGCGAGCATCCGCATTTTCATGCGGTGGTGGCAGTGGCGCACCGCGACGATCGAGCCGTACTTCGGGCCGACCTGAGTGCCGATCACCGGCAGATCCTCGTGGGCGACGAAGGACAGGATCGCGCGGGCGAGTTCCGGCGGCGCGCCGGTCGCGACGATCACGCGGTCGCCGGCCTCGCGATGTCTGCGCAGGACGTCGAGCGCGATCGGCAACAGGCGGGGCTTGATCGCATCCACATGCGCGGCGACGTAGCGGTCGGTGGCGGCGTCGAATTCGGCGACGGTGCGCATGCCGAGCGTACCGACCCACACGAAGGCGGAGATGCCGCGGCGGCGCGTCGGCAGCCAGGCGATCATCGGACCGAACACCGGCGCGATCAGCAGGGCCAGCGCCTTTCGCCACCAATCGCGTTCGATCAGCCACTTGAAGAGGTGGCTGCCCGAATCGCCGTCGTAGAGCGTGTGGTCGAAATCGAAGACGACCAGCGGCGCGTCGGCCGCGGGCACGGGATAGCGGGGTACGGTCATGCGCGGAAATTCATGCCTGAAAGAACAATCGCTGCAGGGCCGCGCCCGGGTCGGGATCGCGCATGAAGGACTCGCCGACGAGGAAGCTGTCGACGCCCGCGGCGAGCATCCAGTCCACGTCGTCGCGGGTGGCGATGCCGCTCTCGGTGACGAGGATGCGGTCCGAGGGCACCGCGTACTTCAGCGAGAGCGTGGTCGCGAGCGAGACCTCGAAGGTGCGCAGGTTGCGGTTGTTGACGCCGATCAACGGCGCGCGGCCGCCGATCGCGGGCAGGCGCAGCGCGCGCTGCAGTTCGTCGGCATCGTGCACTTCGACCAGCACATCCAGGCCGATCGCCATCGCTTCGCGATACAACGCCATCATCGTGTCGTCGTCCAGCGCGGACACGATCAGCAGAATGCAGTCGGCGCCGAGCACGCGCGCCTCGACGATCTGGTAGGGATCGACGGTGAAGTCCTTGCGCAGCACCGGCAGGGCGCAGGCGGCGCGGGCCTGCTGCAGGTAGGCGTCGGCGCCCTGGAAGAAGTCGATGTCGGTCAGCACCGACAGGCACGCGGCGCCGGCGGCTTCGTAGCTGCGGGCGATCGCGGCGGGGTCGAAGTCGGCGCGGATTACGCCCTTGGACGGGCTGGCCTTCTTCACTTCGGCGATCACCGCCGGCAGGCCGGCGTCGCGCTTGGTCGCGATGGCGGCGACGAAACCACGCACGGGCGGCGCTTCGGCGAGGCGCGCGCGGAGCGCATCGAGCGGAACGCGCGCGCTGCGCTCGGCGACTTCCTCCGCCTTGCGGTCGAGGATGCGTTGCAGGATGTCCGCGCGCGCGGACGAAGCGACTTCGCTCGTCATGTCGTTTTCGAAACCCAATCGTAGGCGCGTTCGACCCTGGCGACGCGCGTGATGTAGCGGGTATACCAGTCGCGGCGGCCGCGATTGCGGATCGCCGCATGTTCGGCGTGATGCTTCCACGCGAGGATGTCGGCTTCGCTGCGCCAATAGCTGACGGTGATGCCGACGCCATCGGCGCCGCGGACCGATTCCACTCCGAGGTATCCCGGCTGCTGCGCGGCCAGCGCGAGCATCGCGTCGGCGGCCTCGGCGTAGCCTTCCGGGTCGGCGCCGTTGCGCTGCGAAGTGAACATCACCGCGTAGTACGGCGGCTCGGGCGTGTTCGCGAAGCCGGAGTCGCTCATGCGTCCGCCAATGCCCGGGTGGTGGCGATGAAATGTTCGAGCTTCGCGCGGGCGTCGCCGCTGGCGATCGCCGCGCGCGCGGCGTCGATGCCGTGGGCGACGGTATCCGCGGCGCCGGAGACGTACAGCGCCGCACCGGCGTTGAGGCAGACGATGTCGCGCGGCAGTCCGGGTTTGTTCTCCAGCGCCTCGAGCAGCATGGCCTTCGATTCGGTCGCGTCCTCGACCCGCAGGTTGCGGCTGGCGGCCATGCCGATGCCGAAATCCTCGGGATGCAGCTCGTACTCGCGGACCTTGCCGTCGCGCAGTTCGCCGACCAGGGTGGCCGCGCCGAGCGACAGTTCGTCCATGCCGTCGCGGCCCCAGACCACGAGCGCGCGTTCGGCGCCCAGCTCCTGCAGCACGCGCGCCTGGATGCCGACGAGATCCGGGTGGAACACGCCCATCAGGATGTTCGGCGCGCCGGCCGGGTTGGTCAGCGGACCGAGGATGTTGAAGATCGTGCGTACCGCCATTTCGCGACGCACCGGCGCGACGACCTTCATCGCCGGGTGATGCACCGGCGCGAACATGAAGCCGATCCCCGTCTCTTCGATACAGCGCGCGACCTGCGCCGGCTGCAGTTCGATGTTCGCGCCGAGGGCTTCGAGCACGTCGGCGCTGCCGGATTTCGAGGACACGCTGCGATTGCCGTGCTTGGCGACCTTGGCGCCGGCCGCCGCGACCACGAACATGCTCGCGGTGGAGATGTTGAAGGTGTGCGCGCCGTCGCCGCCGGTGCCGACGATGTCGACCAGGCGTTCGGGCGCCTTCACCTCGACCTTGTTCGAGAACTCGCGCAGCACCGAGGCCGCGGCGGCGATCTCGCCGACCGTTTCCTTCTTCACGCGCAGGCCGGTGAGGATCGCCGCGGTCATCGCCGGCGACACTTCGCCGCGCATGATCTGGCGCATCAGATCGACCATCTCGTCGTGGAAGATCTCGCGGTGTTCGATGGTCCGTTGCAGGGCCTGTTGCGGAGTGATCGACATGCGTTTCTACCTGTCCTTCACGATGTTCACGGCGGTTTCCGACTCACGGCGCGGTCCCACGCCCGTCCTGCGATGGAATTTCATGCGCGGTCACCGTTTCCAGAACTGCCACCAGGGCGCGCGACCGATCTCCGGAGCGGAAGATCCGCGTGCGACGGCCGCGGTCGTCCCGGGCTCGCCATCGTCGGCATCGTCGTCCATGTCCCGGCCGACGATTTCCACGCCTTGGACGCCCCCGCAAAGCGGGCAGAACGCAGTGAACATCTCCAGCTCGGCATCCGCGGGGATATCCGGAAACCTTGCCCGGATCAGATCGGAAGGGGTATCGAACAATTCGGCGAGCCCGCACTTGTCGCACGGATGGATCACCCACTTCCCGCGCTCGGCCAGATACGCTTCCGTCGCCATGACCGGATAGGGGGAGCCGGGCGACGCCAGGACAAAAATCTCGTCTCCGGCCGACAACCCGGGAATCTGGCTCGGTTGGTTGAGAAGCCTGGCTCGATACGCACCGCCCTGCTTCGCGACGATGCTCGCCCAAACCAGTTCCGGGGCCGTGGCGGTCAGCCGCGGCCCGCCCGCATGCACTACGACCTGACAATCGTCGGGCGCCTCGGGATGGAAACGTCCGGCCAGCGCCGGATCGTTGCGCCAGGTCCGGGGTTGATCCATGGCGACGCCCGAACTCATGCGGCTCGAGCAAGGAAATTCTTGAGCAGGGCGTGGCCGTGCTCGGTGAGGATGGATTCGGGATGGAACTGCACGCCCTCCACCGGGAAATCACGATGGCGCAGCCCCATGATCTCTTCGACGCTGCCGTCGTCGTTCTCGGTCCAGGCGGTCACTTCGAGCGCCTCCGGCAGGGTGCCGCGATCGACCACCAGCGAGTGATAGCGGGTGGCTTCGTAGCCGTCCGGAAGGCCGGCGAACACGCCCTTGCCTTCGTGGCGAATGCGCGAGGTCTTGCCGTGCATGATCCGGCCGGCGCGGACCACGTCGCCGCCGTAGGCCTGGCCGATGCTCTGGTGGCCGAGGCAGACGCCGAGGATCGGGATGCGGTCGCCGAGGCGGCGGATCACGTCCACGGACACGCCGGCCTCGTTGGGCGTGCATGGACCGGGGGAAATCACGATGCCCGACGGCGCGAGCGCTTCGATCTCGTCGACCGTGAGCTCGTCGTTGCGCACGACCCTGACCTCGGCGCCCAAGGCCTGCAGGTACTGCACCAGGTTCCAGGTGAAGCTGTCGTAGTTGTCGAGCATCAGGATCACGACAGCGCTCTCGCATCGCATCGGGGGATGCGCAATGTAGCAGAACCCCCGGCAGCGGCCCACGCCGCGAGGTCCGGGCGGCTGGCTGGACGCGCCGGCCGCCGGTGCCAGGTCAGAGCTGACGCAGCTGGCCGGGCCGGCTCTTGCGCGGACCGGGACGGACCTCGACCACGAAACCATTGGTGGTCGCGGACCGCACGTAGAGCCGGAAGGCGAGATCCGGCGCGGTCCAGGTTTCGCCGACCTTGAGCATGCTGCCCTCGTTGTTGGCGCGGTTGGCCGGGGGCGTATCGGTGTCGACGCTCCAGGCCGGCTCCGAACGCGAGGTCTGCACTTCGTGGACGATCACCGCGTCGCCGGCGAGCCGGTTCTCGTAGCTGCCGGTGCGCTTCCGCACCTCGACGGTGTAGTAGCGGGTGGTCTGATCCGGGTAATTGAGGATCAGCATCTGCGTGTTGGTCGAACCCGGCAGACTCGCGCGGTCGATCGCGAACGAGGTCGCGCCGCTGCCCGCGGCGATCGTCCGCTTGCGGGCGGTCGCGACCCAACCCAGGCGATTGCGCGAGTAGATATTGATGTGTTTCGGCAGCGTGCCGTAGGTCGCATTGGAGACGCCGTTGTTCCAGGCGTCGCTCATCACGTCCCAGGGGTTGTCGTAGGGGTCGCTGTCCTTGTCGGAATTGTTCGCGTGCGGCAGACCGTAGGCATGGCCCATTTCGTGCGACAACGGCGCCAGATTGTTGAACGACCACGGCGGATTCCAGGTCGTGCTCCAGCATTTGTTGACGCCATCGAGCGCGGCGCAGCGGCTGCCGCCCCAGGCATAGCCGTCGAGATCGCCGTTGAACATCATGTTCACGCCCTGCAGCCCGCCGTTCGCGGCGAAATTCACGTCGGCGTCGTGGGCGGCGATGCAGTCCTGGAACAGCTTGGAAAGGTCGGCCTTGTCCTTGTTGGTCGTGGTGTCGAGCGTGACGTAGTAGGACCGCGGCTGCGGCAGGGTGGCCCAGCCGTAGGCCGCACTCCCGGCGAGGTTGATCTGGCCGTAGGACACTTCCTGCCAATAGTGGTCCAACTGCCCCGCGGCGGTGCCGTATTGGCCCTGGAAGAAGCTCTGCGGCTTCTGTTCGGTGGCGATGTCGCTGAACTTGCACATCAGCGTCGCCCAGACGGTGACGCCGGCGACCTTCGGCGGGATTTCGGCGGCCTTGGACGGCGACAGATCGCCGATCGGCACGATCGCATCGATGACCCGGGTCGCGCCGTTGCGCACACCGCCCTTGGCCGCGACCGGTGCGGTCGACACGGCGACGCGACGGCCGTAGAGGGCATACAGGTCCTCCGCCGCGCGCAGCGCCTGATCGGGGTCGAGCGGATGGCGGCCGCCGTGATCGTCGACCAGGGTGGCGCGGAACAGGCTTTCCGGGGCACCGGCCGATTTCGTCGTCGGGGCGGCATCGCCCCATTCCAGTTCGAGCCGACCGATCAGCAGCGACGCCACGGGTGCGGTCCGGCCCTCGACATTGCGCTCGGTGGAGGCGTCGATGCGGCGGGCGTCGGCCTGGGCGACGCCAAGCGCGACTACGGCCGCCAGGGACAGCGCCAGCAGGGGCGGAAGACTCGGGATGCGCATGCGCGACTCCTGGGACGGCGAAGCCCTGAAATCCTAGCACCGCCCCGCCGGCGGCTCCGCGACGGGGAGCCCGGTTCGGGCCGGCATCCTGTCGCGGTGCGGACGAAACCTTCGAGCCGGCCGGCAGCGGGCTCCTGCCGCCAGGTCAGCGGCGGTGACGGTTCAGCATCGGTTCGATGTCGTCGACGCGGCGCGCCGGTTGGAGCGGGGCCGGTTCGAGCGGCGACGAAGCCGCGGAGGTCGTGACCTGCCGCGGCTGCCCGGGTCCGCCTTTGCGAGGTGCGGGACGCACCTGCACGACGAAGCCCTGGGCGGTCGCCGACAGCACTTTCACTCGAAACGACAGGTCGGGCGCGACCCAAGTCTCGCCGACCTTGAACAGGCTGCCTTCGTTGTTGGAATAGGTCGCCGGCGGCACGTCGGCATCCTGGCTCCAGGCCGGTTCGGATCGCGTGGTCACCACCTCGTGCACGACGACCGCATCGCCAGGCATCGCGGCTTCGTAAGTCCCGCCGACCTTGCGCGCCTCGACCGTGTAGTAGCGGTTGGTCACGCCGGGGAACGTCAGTGCGATCATCTGCACGTTGGTCGAACCGCGCAGGCTGCTGCGATCGAGCGCGACCGAGACCGCCCCGCTCCCGACCGGCACGTCGAGCCTGCGCGCGGCGGCGACCCAGCCGAGACGATTGCGCGAATACATGCTGAGGTGTTTGGGCAGACGTCCGAACACCGGATCGAGCACCGAATTGCTGCGGCGCGAATCGCTCATCACGTCCCAGGGACTGTCGTAGGGCCAGCCGTCGTCGTCGGAATTGTTCGCGTGCGGCAGGCCATAACCATGGCCCATCTCGTGAGCCAGCGTCGCCGTGCTTTCGTAGGCCCACGGCGGGATCCAGGTGGTGCTCCAGCATTTGTTGACGCCATCGAGCGTCGTGCAGCGACTGCCGCCCCAGGCCGCGCCGTCGAGGTTGTCGTTGAACATCATGTTCACGCCCTGGACGCCGCCGCCGGCCGCGAAGTCGACATCGGGGTCGTGCAGGGCGACGCAGTCCTCGAACAGCTTGCTGAGATCGGCGTCTTCCTGGTTCGTCGCCGGATCGACGGGGACGTAGAACGAACGCGGTTGCGGCAGAGTCTTCCAGTCGGACGCGATACTGCCGACGATGCCGATCCGGCCGTAGGACACCTCGTCCCAGAAATGCCCCAACTGGGTGGGCGCGGTGCCGTAGATCGACTGGAAATAGTTCAGATCGCGCGACGCGCCGGCGTTGCCGGCGAACTTGCACATCAGCGTGACCCAACGGGTCGTGCCTTCGATCTTGGTCGGGAATTCCGCGGCCTTGGAGGCGACCAGATCGCCCACCGGCACGATCGCATCGGGCAGGCGCATCGAGGACGCGGGCGCACCGCCGCGCTTGGCCGCGACCGGCGACGCCGAAACCGCGACCCGGCGCCCGAACAGCGCATGCAGATCGCCGGCGGCGCGCAGCGCGTGCTCGGGGTCGAGCCGATGACGCTTGCCGGCATCGTCGACCACGACGACCTCGAACCGCGGACGTTTCTCGGCAACGGCGTTCGGATCGGGATCGCCCCAGACCATTTCCAGCCGGCCGATCAACAGCCCGACCGGCGTCCCGGCGCCGCGACGCACGCCATCGCGCTCGGAGCGTCGGGCGGCATCGGCCTGGGCGCCGCAGAGCAGAACGACCAGCAGGAGGGGCCAGATCCGGACGATGCGCATGCGAAGGCTCCGGCGAAGCGAATACGGTCCCGCGATCCTAGCACCCGCCGGCGGGCCGGAACGGCGAACGTCTGCGGGTTCGCCGCATGCCCGGCATGCGGTGGCGGTAAGCTGTGCGCCCCGCCGTACCGCCGCCGCCATGCCTTACCTCGAACTCTCCCTGCGCTGTCGCGAAACCGAACAGCCGCGCTACGAACACGCGCTCGAGGACATCGGCGCGTTGGCCGTGACCCTGCTCGACGCCGACGCCGAAACCCCGAACGAACGGGCGATCCTCGAACCGGGCGTCGGCGAGATGCCGATCTGGGGCGAAGTGGCGCTGACGGCCCTGTTCGATGCCGATGCCGACCCGCTGTTGCTGCTGGCGGCGCTGGAGGCCTTCGACCCGGGACTGGACTGGTCGCAGGTCGCATTCCGCAAGGTCGAGGACCAGGACTGGGTCCGGGTCTGGATGGACCAGTACGAACCGCTGCATTTCGGCGCGCGCACCTGGATCGTTCCCTGGAATCGCGCGCTGCCCGAAGGCGCCGACGCCGAGGATGCCGCGGTGGTGCGGCTCGACCCCGGCCTGGCCTTCGGCTCCGGCACCCACCCGACCACGTCGCTGTGCCTGCAATGGCTCGACGCCCTCGCCGCGCAGGGCGAACTGCAGGGCCGCACCGTGCTGGATTTCGGCTGCGGCAGCGGCATCCTCGCGCTGGCCGCGCTCAAGCTCGGCGCCGCGCGCGCCGTCGGGGTCGACAACGATCCCCAGGCCATCGTCGCCACCCGCGACAACGCCGAGCGCAACGGCGTGGACGCGCGCCTCGACACCTATCTGCCGCAGGACGAGCCCAAGGCGCGGTATCCGGTGGTGGTCGCCAACATTCTCGCCTCGGCGCTGGACGCGCTGGCCGAAACCCTCGCCGCCCGCGTCGCGCCTGGCGGACGCATCGCGCTCTCCGGCATCCTCGTCGGCCAGGAAGACGAACTGCTGACGCGTTACGGCGCGTGGTTCGACGCGCTCGGCGCGACCCGCGAAGGCGACTGGATCAGGATCGACGGCGTCAAGGCCGATGACGCGAACGCGGACGATGCGAGGATCGACGGGAGTCGCAGATCGCCCGGGCCCGGCGTGATGGAATGACCCCATGTTCATCAACTGCCCTTACTGCCGCGCGTTGGTCGCGACCGATCCGGTGACGGATCAGGCGCCGACCCACTGTCCGCATTGCGACAGCCTGCTGCGCCGCGATCCGTCGACGCCCGTCGACGCGAGCGACGAGGGGGAGCGCCCGCCGCTGGATCTGGCCGAACTGCTGAACGTGCCGCCCGATGCGCCGATCGAGGCGCGCATCGTCGGGGTCGACGACGATGCGGACGCGCGCATCGACATCGACGCACGTCCGGTGGCGGACATGCAGGCCGATGCCGGCGCCGAGGCCGTCGATGCGAATGCCGTCGAGCCGGATACCGGCGTCATTCCCGCAGACGGCCCCGATGCCGAATCCGCGCCGATCGCGACCGCCCCCGCCGCGGCCCGCGCGCGCGGTGCGCGCGCGATGCCGAGCTTCGTACGTCGCAACGCCGATGCGCCGACGGGGCCGCGGGAACGCTGGGTTCCGATTGCGGTCGCAGCGCTCGCATTGCTGCTGGCGCTGCAATTGCTGCTGGCCGATCGCGCGCGGCTCGCCGGCGATGCGCGTTGGCGTCCCGTGCTGCAGACGCTGTGCGCCGCACTGGGCTGCGACCTGCCGCCATGGCGGGAACCCGGCGCATTCACGCTCCTCCAGCGCGACGTGCGTCAGCACCCGAGTCTTCCCGGCACGCTGCGCGTGTCCGCGACGTTCCGCAACGACGCACGCTGGTCGCAACCCTGGCCGCGATTGACGCTGACGCTCTCCGACGCCAACGGCCGCGCCGCAGGCGAGCGCAGTTTCCGCGCCGAGGAATATCTCGGCGGCGCGCCCGACCAGCCCGAGCTCGCCAGCGGCGAGAGCGCGACCGTGGCGATGGACATCGTCGAGCCCGCGCCGGGCATCGTCGCCTACGATTTCGGTTTCCGCTGATCCTCCGAAGCCCGCGCTCTTCGCGGTCGGCGGTATCGTTCCGGAATCGGCGCCGGCGCAGCGCGCGCAACGCGAAACCGGACCGCATCCGGCCAGCCGACGCGCGATCAAGCACTTGCCGCAGCCTTCGCGCCACTCATCGGGAAGACCGTGCATGAACAGGAGGTTTCCGCGATCGGCCGTAGCCGCGGGCCACCGCCCACGCTAGACTCTGTCCCCCCTCGCCGACCGGCGTACGGGCAGGGCCAGGGAACAGGGGCCACGCGCCATCCGAGAGACCGTTCTTGAACGCCGAACGCCACGACGCCTCCGCTCGTTCCGCCCCACGCACGCCGCTGCGCGAACACGTCGCGCATTCGGTGCGCCGCTACCTTGGCGATCTCAACGGTTCCGATTCGTCGAACCTCTACGAAGTCGCCCTGCGCGAGCTGGAAATTCCGCTGTTCGCGGAAGTGCTGCGGCATTGCGACGGCAACCAGAGCCGTGCTGCGGCGATGCTCGGCATCCATCGCGCGACCTTGCGCAAGAAGCTCAAGGATTACGGGCTGGCCTGAATCCAGCGGCCCGGCGGGACCGGGTCCCGGAACCGGCTCGGCCATGGCCGCCCGGCTATAATCGCGCTTTCCCCGCAGCGCCCTCCCGCCCATGACCTCCGCCCACCTGCCCGGCGCCCCGGCGACGATCCGCCGCGCCCTGCTGTCCGTGTCCGACAAGACCGGTCTGATCGACCTCGCCCGCGCCCTCGCCGCCCGCGACGTCGAACTGCTGTCCACCGGCGGCACCGCGAAAGCCATTCGCGATGCCGGCCTGCCGGTGCGGGACGTCAGCGACGTCACCGGATTCCCGGAAATGATGGACGGCCGGGTGAAGACGCTGCATCCGATGGTCCACGGCGGCCTGCTCGGCCGCGCCGGCACCGACGACGCGGTGATGGCCGAACAAGGCATCGGCGCGATCGACCTGCTGGTGCTCAACCTGTACCCGTTCGAGCGGGTCTCGTGCGACCCGGAGAGTTCGATCGAGGACATCATCGAAAACATCGACATCGGCGGTCCGGCGATGCTGCGGTCCGCGGCCAAGAACTACGCGCGCGTTTCGGTCCTCACCGATCCCGCGCAATACGCCGGCCTCCTGGCGGAGCTCGACGCCAACGGCGGCGCAGTGTCCGGCCGCACCCGCTTCGCGCTGTCGGTGGCCGCGTTCAATCGCGTGGCGCAGTACGACGCCTTCATCAGCAACTACCTGTCCGCACTGCAGGACGACGGCGCGCTGGCGCTGTTCCCGGCGCAGAACAACGGCACTTTCGTGAAGGTGATGGATCTTCGCTATGGGGAAAACCCGCACCAGCAGGGCGCGTTCTACCGCGACCTGTGGCCGGTCCCGGGCACGTTGGCGACCTTCACGCAGTTGCAGGGCAAGGAATTGAGCTACAACAACCTGGCCGACGCCGACGCCGCATGGGAATGCGTGCGCCAGTTCGCCGCCCCGGCCTGCACGATCGTCAAGCACGCGAACCCCTGCGGCGTGGCCCAGGGAACGGGTTGCGCCGATACCTACCAAGCCGCGTACGCCACCGATCCGACCTCGGCGTTCGGCGGCATCATCGCCTTCAACACCCGGCTCGACGGCCCGACCGCGAAAACCATCCTCGACCGCCAGTTCGTCGAAGTGCTGATCGCGCCGGACTACGACGACGATGCCTTGGCCTACGCGAAGAAGAAGGCCAACGTGCGCGTGCTGCGCATCCCCCACGGCGACGGACGCAACAACATGGACGTCAAGCGCGTGGGCTCCGGTTTGCTGATGCAGACCGCCGACATCCGCGAAGTGACCGCCGACGAACTCAAGGTCGTGACCAAGCTCGCGCCGACCGCAGAGCAGCTCGCCGATCTGCTGTTCGCCTGGCGCGTGGCCAAGTTCGTCAAGTCGAACGCGATCGTCTACGCGAAGGATCTGCGCACCGTGGGTGTGGGGGCCGGCCAGATGAGCCGCGTGTACTCCGCGCGCATCGCCGGCATCAAGGCCGCCGATGCCGGCCTCGCGGTGGAAGGCTCGGTGATGGCCAGCGACGCCTTCTTCCCGTTCCGCGACGGCATCGACGCCGCGGCCGCGGCCGGCATCCAGGCGGTGATCCAGCCCGGCGGCTCGATGCGCGACCAGGAAGTGATCGACGCCGCCGACGAGCACGGCATCGCCATGGTCTTCACCGGCGTGCGACATTTCCGGCATTGAATCGCCGAACGACACAGGACACTCGATCATGACAACGCCAGCGCTCCTTTTCCGCTCGCTCTCGCGTCTGGCGTGCGTCGCACTGGCGACGATCGTCGCATGCTCCGCATCCGCGCAGGATGCGACATCCCCCGCAGACAATCCGAAGGCGCAACAGGTCGCCGACATTTTCGCGGAGCGATGCGGGAAGGAAATGGTCGAATCGGTCCCGCAGTGGACCCGCGACGACGCCGGCAAGAACGCCAGTCCGGCGCTGATCGAGCACATGGTGGCGGTCACGCGCGAAGGGTTGTGCGAATGCTTCGTCGGCGTCATGCGCAGACAACCCGACGACCGGATCGGACCGACCACGATGGACGATCTCAAGCCGCAGTTCGAAGCCTGCATGGCGGCCGCCATGAAGCCGCGGATGGAACGCATCTGCACGGAATCGCAACGCATGCCCAAGGACGACAGCGCCCCCGATTGCGCCTGCCTGGCCACTGCGGTCGCGACCATCGACGACATGGCCCTGGGCGCCGGCGCGAACGATCTCTTCCGCGTGCTCAACAGCACCCGCGACATTCCGACGAGCGCAGGTGCGTTGGGCGAAGCGGCCCGCGGCTGCGCGAACACATCCGCCCACTGAGATCCGGATCGCGCGATGACCCTCCTCCTGCTCTTCGCCGCCGGCCTCGTTCTGCTCCTGCTCGGCGCGGAACTGCTCGTGCGCGGTGCGTCGCGGCTGGCGCTGGCCCTGGGGCTCGCGCCGATCGTGGTCGGCCTCACCGTCGTCTCCATCGGCACCAGCGCGCCGGAGCTGGCGATCAGCCTCGGCAGCGCGCTGTCGGGCACCCCCGACCTGGCGCTGGGCAACGTGGTCGGCAGCAACATCGCCAACGTGCTGCTGATCCTCGGTCTGGTCGCGCTGATCGTGCCACTGATCGTGCATCGTCAGCTGGTGTGGCTGGACGTGCCGCTGATGATCGCGGCCTCGGCGCTGACCTTCGCGATGGCCTTCGACGGCCGCATCGCGCGCTGGGAGGGCGGCGTGCTGGTCGCCTGCGCGATCGCCTACATCGCGTTCCTGATCCGCATGGCGAAGCGGCATCCCGAGCAGGTACCCGAAGATCCGGAACTGGCCGAAAGCGAAACCGGACCGGCGCGGAAGATCGGCGTGTTCCGGCAGATCCTGCTGATGGCGACCGGCCTCGCCATGCTGATCGGCGGCGCGCGCTTCCTGGTCGATGCCGCGACCTCGATGGCGACCGCGCTCGGCCTGAGCGATCTGGTGATCGGCCTGACCGTGGTCGCGGTGGGCACGTCGCTGCCGGAAATCGCGACCTCGATCCTGTCTGCGATCCGGGGCCAGCGCGATCTCGCGGTCGGCAACATCGTCGGCAGCAACATCTTCAACCTGCTGCTGGTGCTGGGTACGACCGCCCTCATCTCCGGCGACGGCGTGCCGGTGGGCGCGTCCGCGATCCGCTTCGATCTGCCGGTCATGACCGCGGTCGCGGTCGCCTGCCTGCCGATCTTCTTCAACGGCCACCGCATCGCGCGCTGGGAAGGCGCGCTGTTCCTCGGCTATTACCTCGCCTACACCGCGTACCTGCTGATGGCCGCGTCGAACCATGCGGCGCTGGCGGATTTCCGCTTCGTGATGCTGTGGGTGGCGGTGCCGCTGACCGTCGTCACCCTGGCGGTGATCACCTGGCGCAACCTGCGCGCGCAGCGACGCGTCCGTCCGGATGCGGACGCCTGATCCGCAGCGGCTTCCCGCACGCCTTCTTCAGACATACCACCGACGAACCCTCGACGCCATGACCGCACGCCGCCGCCACGACCGCGACTCCGACCGCCCCGTCTTCAAGTACGTCATGTGGTTCATCGCCGCGCTGTTCATCGTCGGCATTCCGGTCGGCCTGCTGCAGATGATCCTGCCCGACTGGATGCCGCTGCAGGTCGTGCTCGGTCTGAGCCTGATCTTCGGCGCCGCCGAATTCGTGCGTTGGCGCTTCAACAGCGATCACGGGCGCGGTCTGGCGCCGGGCGAGCGCATGCGCTTGTTCATCGGCAGCGAGATCGTGCTGTTCGCGCTGATCCTGATGACCGTGACCGTGGCGATCCAGGCCCACAACAGCCAGATGTTCGTGTTGCGCCGGATCCCGCAGTCCTTCGCGCTGCTCGCCGCGGTCGGCGCGACCGTGATCTACGCGCTGCCCTTGTGGCTGTCCTACTGGCTGCGCAACGGCGCGGTGGAGGCCGAGTCGGCCTCGGCGGCGCCGACCCCGGCCCCCGCACTGCGCCAGGCGCCGGCGAAGGTGATGGTGATCGGTTCCGGAGGTCGCGAGCACGCGCTGGCGTGGAAGCTCGCGCAGTCGCCGCGGGTGAGCGAAGTGATCGTCGCGCCGGGCAACGCCGGCACCGCGCACGAACGCAAATGCCGCAATGTGCCGGTCGACATCAAGGACATCGACGCGCTGCTGCAACTGGCGCGGCGCGAGCATATCGCGGTGACCGTGGTCGGGCCCGAAGGGCCCCTGGTCGCGGGCGTGGTCGATCGCTTTCGGGCCGAGGGCCTGCGCATCTTCGGACCGACCGCCGCCGCGGCGCAGCTCGAGGGCAGCAAGGCCTTCGCGAAGGAGTTCCTCGCCCGCCACGGTATCCCGACCGCTCACTACGCGGTGCATACGGACGTGGATGCGGCGCTGGCGTACGTGCGGGACAAGGGCGCGCCGATCGTGGTCAAGGCCGATGGCCTGGCCGCGGGCAAGGGCGTGATCGTGGCGATGACGCTGGAGGAAGCCGAGGCCGCGATCCGCGACATGCTCTCGGGCAATGCCTTCGGCGACGCCGGGTCGCGCGTGGTGATCGAGGAATTCCTCGACGGCGAGGAAGCCAGCTTCATCTCGATGGTCGACGGCAAGACCGCGCTGCCGATGGCGACCTCACAGGACCACAAGCGCGTCGGTGACGGCGACACCGGCCCGAACACCGGCGGCATGGGGGCGTATTCGCCGGCGCCGGTGGTCACGCCCGAGGTGCACGAGCGGATCATGCGCGAAGTGGTGAATCCGACCGTCCGCGGCATGGCCGCGGACGGCGTGCCGTTCACCGGCTTTCTCTACGCGGGACTGATGATCGACAAGGCAGGCGCGCCGAAGGTGATCGAGTTCAACGTGCGCTTCGGCGATCCGGAAACCCAACCGGTGATGCTGCGCCTGCAGTCCGATCTGCTGGACCTGGTGGACGCCGCGATCAACCGTCAGCTCGAACTGATGGACGCGCGCTGGAACCCGCGGCCCTCGCTGGGCGTGGTCATGGCCGCCGCGAACTACCCCGAAACGCCGAAGACCGGCGATCCCATTTCCGGTCTGGAGACGCCTCAGCCGATGGGGACCAAGGTCTTCCACGCCGGCACCCGGCTGGACGACGCCGGCCGCACGGTCACCTCGGGCGGACGCGTGCTGTGCGTGTGCGCGCTCGGCGACACCGTGGCCGAGGCGCAGCGCGAGGCTTACGCGGCAGTGTCGGGAATTTCCTGGGACGGGGAGTTTCACCGCTCCGACATCGGCTGGCGGGCGATCGCGCGCGAGCGCGGATGATGAGGCGCGGGCGCAGGGCCCGCGCCGCGATCCGAACGCTCAGCGAGGCTTCTTCGCGGCCTTGCCCGGGGCGAGCTGCTTCGCGAGCTCTTCGATCAGACTGCGCACCAGCTTGCGCTGCGACGCGGGGAGCTTGAGGAAGGTTTCGATCGCCAGCTGATCGTGCGGATTCAGGCGCCACTCGCCGCGGGTTTCGCGGACGCGCTTGTCGTCGCCGAACTGCAGCTGCTGGGGTTCCATCGACAGCATTCTCGCCAGCGCGCGCATGTTGCCCTGGCGGGGCATCGCGCGACCGTTGAGCCAGCCGGAAATGGCCTGCTGGGAGACGGGTTCGCCGCCGAACCGCGCGAGCAACCGGACCAGTTCGGCGGGACTTTCGCTCATGCCGGCCTGGCGGAGTGCCGCGCGAAGACGTTCGCTGAAGGCATCTTGTTCCGTTTTCATGCGCCGACCTTAGAGCGGCGCGGCGCACGATGTGAAAATCGGACTTGATGACGTCACTCACAGAATGTTACGGAACGGCGCGCGCCGACGCGCCGACCGCATGCCCGCGACGCAGCGGATCAGCCCTTGCGGCCGCCGCCGGATTTGACGAACTCCTCGATCAGATGCCGCAGCAGCTTGCGTTGCGCCGTCGGCAATTGCAGGAACGATTCGATCGCGAGTTGATCCCGCGGATCCAGTCGCCACTCGCCGCGCGGCTCGCGCGTTCGCTTGCCGTCGTCGCCGTACTGCAACTGCTGCGGTTCCACCGAGAGCATTTTCGCCAGCGCTTTCAGATTGGCCTGCCTTGGCATCGCACGCCCCTTCAGCCAACCGGAAACGGCTTGCTGCGAAACGGGTTCGCCGCCGAAACGCGCCAGGAGCCGAACCAGTTCGACCGGGCTTTCGCCGAGACCCGCCCGTTGCAGTGCAGCGCGCAGCCGTTCGCTGAACGCGAGGTGTTCATTGCTCATCACCTGAGGTTAGGCCGGTGCACGCCGGCGTTGGAAAGAGATGATTTGCATCGTATCAAACTTTTTGTTAATTTGCATCCGTCCGAAACCATGGAGGGCGGAGGGATGTCGATCACGGACGCCGACGACAGATCGCAAGGCGCAGACCGCTTCGGCCCACGGCATGCGGCCGCCCGGCAGGCAGGCGCGCCACCGGAAAGCGCACACCGGGGCGGCGCGTCTTCCATGCGTGCCCCGAATTTCCGGGCCGGCATCGCCCCGCCCTCCGAAGCGCCACTGCATGCGGCATTGGACTATCGCGCACGACGGCTGCAGGCGACGCTGGACGACTTCCTCCCCCGCAGCGCGATCCGGGCAGGCTTCGCGCCGACGACCGCGACGCTCCTGCACTGGTGGTTCTCGACCGATGCCACCCGGTTGCGGGTCGACAACTTCAATCCCATGCAACGACAAGCGCTGCTGCACGTGCTGATCGCCTGCGAACTGCTGCGCAGCGACGATCCCGCCCGGTTGTTCCGCCGCGCCTGCGAACCGCCCGGACGGGTCGTCGACGATGCGGTGCCCGCCGAGGCCCGGTATCGTCTGCGACTGGCGCCCGGCTCCGGGCCGCGCTGGGTCATCCAGGCGCTGCTGGTCTGGCGTTGGGCCCTGTCGACGAAGGACGAACGCGAGGACATGTCCGCGGATGCCGGCGACCTCCGACTGTCGCTGATCGTACCGTCGCCCGGGCTGGGCGAACGGTTGCGCACAGCCCTCTCGGGATCGCGCGACCGCACCGGGGACGAAGGCAGCCTCCTCCGTCATGCCCGCCTGTTCCTGCCGCCATCATGGCGGACCCCGTTCCGCGAATGGCTGCGAGGCGCCCCGGACGATGCGCTCCGCGTCGACATCGACATGCAGCCCGGGCCGCTGCGCCTGATCGCGAATCGCGGCGCAGAGCGACTGCAGATCGAGATCCTCGAGGCCGAAGCGGCAGCGACGCACGATGCGGCAACGGCCCCGGCGACGCTGGTCGAAGCGACGCTGACCGATGCGGTCCGCTGCGGCGCCTGCAAGTTGCCGGTGCTGGCGTGGTTGCCGATGCCCCAAGCGCCGCTACGGGCCGAGCCGCTGCGCCGTCCGGGGCTGCGCCCGAAGCTGTCGCGGATGCATCGTCTGCAGCTCCGGGCCGGCATCGACGCATTGACCCAACGCGACGCGGCCTTCGTCGCGCTGGACCCGGCTCGGCGGCCGCGGATGCTGGTCGCCTGCGCGACGTCCGCGCTGCAACGCGCCGCACGCCGATGCCTGATCGACGCAGGCATCGCTTCCGATGCGATCGCGGTTGCCGGCGACGCTTCGCCCACGGCGGGCACGCGGGTGCTTCTCGACGCATTGCCGCCGCGCGCGATCGCCGGCGATCCGCGCATCTGCGTGGTGGTCGCCCTGCGCGACCATCGCGACGCGGTCGCCGCAAACGGAGTCGCCGCAGGCCTCGCAGCGATCGGCGCGGCCGCACTGTGGCCGGAAGCCGACTTCGCCGAGTTGCGCCATGAGAACATCGAACGCGTCGCGATGGGGCGGCCGCTGCGCCATCTGATCGACGTGCTCACCATCGTCGACGACCCGCGCTGTCGTCGCGATCATCCCGAATGGCCGCTTGCCCGGCCATCGACGCAGGCGACCTCCGCCACCGACGATCTGTTTCCGGCGTCGCTGCGCGCGCATGCCGCGGCGTTCGACATCCGGCTGCCTGCGACACCCTGCGACGGGATGGGCCCCGAAAGCGCGCCCTGCGATGTCCGGTCGCCGTCGCCGGAAAGCCTGTGCGACGCACCCGCGAGACTCCTGCGCCGCCGACACGCGCTCGCGGTCGAAAAATCGGTCCACACCCACGCCCACTGCGACAATCGCGACGGCGGACTGCGCCGCGCCTTCCTCGAATGCGCCGAGGCCGATCCGCGCGTCGAAAGCCACTGCCTGCCGGACCCGCGCCGGCACGGCGTGCGCCATCGGGAATCGCTGCTCGCGCGTGGGCTCGATGCGCGCGGCTGGCCCGATGCGCTGGTCCGGACCGCCGACTGCGTCTACCTCGTCGAGTTCCTGCCGTTCTGCCCTGCCCGAGCGCGTCCGCCGACCCCCGGCGAATGCGCCACGAAAGACTGGCTCGACGCGGTGGGCGCCCTGCCGGCGGCGCAGCGCGACCACCGCGCGTGGCGTCGGGCGACGCTGCCGGCGCCGACGTTCTGGTCGTGGAAGCGCAGCGGCGGGTCGCTGACTGCCCTGCTGTCGGCGCTCGCGGACGACGGGACGGCCTCGGCCCCCGGGAACGTGCGACGACATCGTCACGGATGACCGCCGGCTTCCGGGATGTCTGCCGGCCGGCAACCTGCTAGTCTCCGCCGACATCCGCCGGCGCGGCCGGCTCCGCGGAGCGCGCATGGCCTACAACCAGTTCGAACTGCTGCGGCAGCGGCGCTTCCTGCCCTTCTTCGTGGTGCAGTCGCTGGGCGCGTTCAACGACAACGTGTATCGCCAGGCGATCATCGGCCTGCTGTTCTGGCTCGGCGTGCCGCTCGAACAGCGCACGCTCTACACCAACCTGGCGCCGGCGCTGTTCATCCTCCCGTTCTTCCTGTTTTCCGCCACCGCCGGACAGATCGCGGAGAAGCTCGAGAAGTCGAGGCTGATCCGGATCACCACCACGATGGAAATCGTCATCATGTCGGTGGCGGGGCTGGGCTTCCTGCTGCAGAGCATGCCGCTGCTGCTGGTGGCGCTGTTCGGCACCGGACTGCAATCGGCGCTGTTCGGCCCGGTGAAGTATTCGATCCTGCCATCGGTGTTGAAACCCGAGGAGCTGACCGGCGGCAACGGCCTCGTCGAAATGGGGACGTCGATGTCGATCCTGCTCGGCATGATCGCGGGCGGCCTGATCTTCACGATCGCCGGGGCGCAAGGACCGGTCGCGGCCGCCAGCGCGATCGTGCTCCTCGCGATCGCCGGCAATCTGGTCAGCCGGGCGATTCCGCCGGTGGACGCCGGCGCCCCCGAACTGAAGGTGCACATCAACCCGATCCCCGAGTCGCGCCGCGCCCTCGCGCTGGCGCGCAGGCAGCCGGCGGTGCGCAACAGCATGCTCGGCATCTCGTGGTTCTGGTTCTTCGGCACGGTGCTCACCGCGCAATTGCCGACCTACGCGGAAACCCACCTCGGCGGCGACGAACGGCTGTACCTGTTCGCGTTCGCGCTGTTCTCGATCGGCACGGGCATCGGTTCGCTGCTGTGCGAAAAACTGTCGGCGCGCACGGTCGAGATCGGCCTCGTCCCGCTCGGCGCGTTCGGCATGAGCGCGTTCCTGCTCGATCTGTATTTCGCCCGCACCGGCGCGCCGCCCGCCACCGGGCTGTCGGTCGCCGGATTCCTCGACCAGCCGGGCGGTTGGCGCATCGCCGTCGATCTGGTCGGGATCGGCCTGTTCGCCGGCCTCTTCGTGGTCCCGCTGTTCGCGCTGATCCAGAGCCGCACCCCGAAAGGCGAAATCTCGCGGGTGATCTCCGCGGTCAACATCCAGAACGCGTTCTTCATCGTGCTGGCGGCGGTGCTGGCGATCGCGCTGCAGATGAAGCAACTCCGCATCGGCGACAGCGCGATCCCGATGCCCGGCCTGACCATCCCGCAGTTGTTCCTCGCGCTCGCCATCGCCAACACCCTCGTCGCGGTGTGGATCTTCTCGCTGGTGCCGGAATTCCTGATGCGTTTCCTCAGCTGGGTGCTGGTGCGCACGTTCTACCGGCTGCGGCTGCACGGGATCGAGAAGCACATTCCCGACGAAGGCCCCGCGCTGATCGTATGCAACCACGTCAGCTACATGGACGCGCTGATCCTGTCCGCGAGCATTCCGCGACCGGTCCGCTTCGTCATGTACTACAAGATCTTCAACATCCCGGTGATGCGCTGGATCTTCCGCACCGGCAAGGCGATCCCGATCGCCGGCGCGAAGGAGGATCCCGAGGTGATGCGACGCGCGTTCGAGGAAGTGGACGCGGCGCTGGCCGACGGCCAGATCGTCGGCATCTTCCCCGAGGGCGCGCTGACCCGCGACGGCGAGATCGCGACCTTCAAATCCGGCGTGGAAAAGATTCTCGAACGCCGCCCGGTCCCGGTGGTGCCGATGGCGCTGAAGAACATGTGGACCAGCATGTGGAGCCGGCGCGACGGCCGGCTCGCGCGGATGCGCGTGCCGCGGCGCTTCCGCGCGCACATCGACGTGGCGGCGGACGCGCCGATCGACGGCCGCGAGGCCACCGCCGAACGGCTGGAGGCGAACGTCCGGGCGCTTCGCGGCGACGCCGCCTGAGAGCGGGAACGGTCGCCCGGCGATTGCGCCCGGCGGCGGAATCGGCACAATGGCCGGACTGCCGCGTCGCGGCGCCCGGGTCACCGGCGATCGCTTCCGGACGCCGCCCGCATCCACCCTCACGGAGAGTCCGCATGAACACCAGCGTCGCCCCCGGCAACGTTCCCAATCACCTCGCATGGGCGATCATCTCGACCGTGCTCGCCTCCTGCCTGTGCTGCCCGCTCGGTCTGCTCGGCATCGTCGCGATCGTCCAGGCGAACAAGGTCAACACCCTGCTCAACCAGGGCGACCTGACCGGGGCCCGCAACGCGTCCGACAGCGCCAAGACCTGGTGCTGGGTGGCGACCGCGCTGGCGATCATCGGCCTGCTGATCAACGTCGGCTGGTTCGCGATGGGCGGCATGGCGTCCTACATGGATTACATGGAAACGGCGCGGCAGATGCACGGCGGCTGATGCCGGTGCCGATCAAATCCGCACCGATCAAATCCGCATCGATCCAACCCGCATCGATCGAACACGCGTCGAACTGGACACGATCCCCATGAGCACGCCTTATCCGCCCAACGGCGGCGACTACATCCCGAACAACCTGGTCTGGGCGATCCTGACCACGTTGTTCTGTTGCCTGCCGCTGGGCATCGTCTCGATCGTTTACGCCACCCAGGTGGACGGCAAGCGCGCCGCCGGCGATCTCGCCGGCGCGCGTCAGGCTGCGGACAAGGCGCGGTTCTGGGCCCTGATGTCCGCGCTCTCCGTCCCGATCCTGGTCGTGCTGTGGTTCCTGCTGTTCGGTGGCCTCGCGGCCCTGGGCAGCCTCACCGGCGCCTGAGGTCGGCGACGTGACCTCGCACCGCATACCGACGCCGATCCTGATGGGCGGCCTTGCCGTCGCCGCCATCGTCGGTTTCGTGCTGTTGCGCAACCACGACCCCAACGCCGCCGGCAATTTCTTCCCGAAGTGCATCTTCAAGGCCGTGTCCGGCTTCGACTGCGTCGGGTGCGGCCTGACCCGCGCGCTGCACGCGCTCGCCCATGGCGACATCGCTCGCGCCTTCGACATGAATCCGCTGGCCATGCTGGTGCTGCCGCTGATCCCGATGATGATCCTCGACGGCCGCGGGCTCACGCCGCGCGCACTGCGGCCGTTCATGGCGGTCGCGATGGAACCGAAGCTGTGGCTGTTCCTGCTGCCGACCTACTGGATCGTGCGCAATCTGCCGTGGTGGCCGTTCACGTGGCTGGCCGCCGGCTGAGCCGGGAATCGACCCGCCGTTCATGCCGGTGCTGCTAGCCTGCCGGCCATGCACTGCATCCGCCGCATCGTCCCGCTTCTTCCGGCGCTGGCCTTGATCGTCACCGCCTGGACACGCCCCGCCGCGGCGCAGGACACCCAACTCAACCGCTGCATCGGGCCCGGCGGCAACACCATCTACACCGACCGCCCGTGCGACAGCCTCGGCGCGGTCTCGCGCCTTCCGCGCGGGGCGGCGCCGGGCAACACCGCCGGTCGTACGCCGCGCCGAGGCGGCTGCGCGCGCACCCTGCAGGAACTGGTCTACGAAATCACCAATGCCATCGACGCGCACGACGTCAATCGACTCGGTGCGGTCTATCACTGGGTCGGACACAGTCCGGAAAGCGGGTATCGCGTACTCGACCAGTTGCAGGCGGTCGTCGACCGCCCGCTGATCGACATCGCGCCCCTGCGCGCCGCGTCCGCAACGCGGGCCGCGGACGTCGTCGACACGACGACAGAGAACGGCGCCACCCCGGGCGTCGCCGCACCGACGCCCATCGAAACGCCGGTCGACCCGTCGACCCGGGCGGCGAGCGAAACCGACACGCTCGCGGTGCGCCCGCCTTCGCGTCGCGCGCCGAGCGGGCTGCGCCTCGAGCAGACGATGAAGAACGGCAGCACACCGGTGCGTACGGTGTTCGGCCTGCGCCGCCATCTCGACTGCTGGTGGATCGTGTTCTGATCGCCGGTCCCGGGCGATCGCGCACCGATCGCATCCGACAACCGGCACGATCGGCGCAACCAACGATCGGGTTCCGAGACGGCGTTCGCGATCCCGCATCCGAATGCTGCGCCGCGACTTGCGCAGCGTCCGGGGACATGCGTCCATGTCGCGGGGCAAGAAGCGTCCGGGCCATCCAGACCATCATTCGCGTCCCGACATTGCGCACCTGTCGGCTCGGACGCCGCAATGAAGGGACCAGGGAGAGGGAATCGTATGAAGCGTTCCACCTTGTTCGTCGCCGTCGGCGCGATGACCGCCTTCGGCATCGCCGCGTTCGCCAGCCAGGCCGCTCGTCAACCGCTGTTCTCCGCAACGAAAGCCGCGCCCGCCGGCATCACCGCCGACGCCAGCTATCGCGCACTGCTCGAAAACCGCGCCGCCCAGTCCGTGCAGCTCGTGCAGGCCGACGCCGCGCAGATCGACGCGAAGACGGACGCGCTGCAACTC
Organism: Pseudomonadota bacterium; assembly: GCA_049324395.1. Lineage (GTDB taxonomy): Bacteria > Pseudomonadota > Gammaproteobacteria > Xanthomonadales > Xanthomonadaceae > Lysobacter_I. The sequence continues at coordinate 239,757 of JBMOOY010000028.1, read as the reverse complement.
GGTCTCGGCGACGCGGGCACCGCGTACCTGCGCTCGGCCACCCGCAATCCCGACGGCACGGTGGTGTGGTCCGGCACGCTCGGACGCGACTTCGGCCTGCTCGATACCGTGAAGGCCAAACTCGGCGGCGAAATCGCCGACGACCCGAACAACGCCGTGCTGATCGTCCGCAACGGCGACAAGCTCACCGGCACGATCCGCGCGAAGGGCCAGCTCTACCAGCTGCGTCCGCTGCGTTCCGGCGGCCACGCGATCGTCGCCATCGACGAATCGAAAATGCCCGCCGATCACCCGGAAGCCGAATACGCACGGATGTTCCGCCAGTCCCTCGCGAGCGCGCGCATGCGCAGCCTGCGCGACACCGACGCGGTCGAAGCGGTTCCCACCAAGGCGAACGCGGTGATCCGCGTGCTGGTCGCCTACACGCCGTCAGCGGCCACCGCCAGCGGCGACATCACCGGCCTGATCAACCTCGCCGTGGCCGAGACCAATCAGGGCTACACCAACAGCGGCGTGGCGATCACCCTGCAGCTGGCCAGCACGGTGCGGGTGACGTACACCGAATCGGGCAGCTTCAGCACCGACCTGTCGCGCTTCCGCGGCACCACCGACGGCTACATGGATTCGATCCACACCACCCGCAACAGCACCGCGGCCGACGTCGGCGTGCTGGTCATCAACAACAGTTCGTCCTGCGGCCTGGCTTCCAGCATCGGTTCGAGCGCCAGCACCGCGTTCGCCGCCGTGCACTACAGCTGCGCCACGGGCTATTACTCCTTCGGCCACGAAATCGGTCATCTGCAGTCCGCGCGCCACGATCCCGCCACCGATCCGAGCACCACGCCCTACGCCTACGGCCACGGCTACCGCTCGCCGACCAAGGCCTGGCGCACGATCATGGCCTACAACTGCTCCCCGAGCTGCTCGCGCATCAACTACTGGTCGAATCCCGCCAAGACCTACGGCGGACAGGCCATGGGCACCACGTCCACGAGCCACAACCAGCGCGTATTGAACAACACCGCCGCGACGGTCGCCGCGTTCCGCTGAGCCCCCGACCGCCGCACCGCCGATATCGCTGTACAGGACGGGGCCGCAAGGCCCCGTTCCTTTTGGGGCGGGTGCCGCCGGGGCGCCCGCACTGTCGGCCCGGGGAGCGCTGGCCTAAAATGTCGGTTTTCTCGCCTTCCGCGGACACCGACATGGCCCAGCATTACCCCGAATGGATCTGGCACAACGGCAGCATCAAGCCGTGGGCCGAGGCCACCACCCACGTCATGGCCCATGTCGTGCACTACGGCTCCTCGGTCTTCGAAGGCATCCGCTGTTACGACACGCCCGACGGACCGGCCATCTTCCGCCTGACCGACCACAACCGGCGCCTGTTCGCTTCGGCGAAGATCTACGACATGGCCATGCCCTACGGCCTCGACGAGATCAACGCCGCCTGTCGCGACGTGCTCAAGGCCAACGGCTTCACGACCGACTATCTCCGCCCGGTGGCCTATCGCGGGCTGGGCGGTTTCGGCCTCTCCGCCGACACTCCGACCGATGTCGCCGTGGCTACCTGGAAGATGGGTCAATACCTCGGCGCCGAGGTACTGGACGCCGGCATCGACGCCTGCGTCTCCAGTTGGCAGCGTTTCGCGCCCAATACGATCCCGGCCGGCGCCAAGGCCGGCGGCAACTATCTGTCCGGACAGCTCGTCGCTCGCGAGGCCCGCCGCCTCGGGTTCGGCGAAGGCATCGCCCTGGCGTCCACCGGCCTGCTCAGCGAGGGCGCGGGCGAGAATCTCTTCCTCGTCTTCGACGGCGCGCTGCACACCACGCCGGTCAGCGCCGCCCTGCTCAACGGCATCACCCGCAACACGATCATCACGCTCGCCCGCGATGCCGGCCTCCAGGTGGTCGAACGCGACCTGCCGCGCGAATACCTCTACCTCTGCGACGAACTCTTCATGTGCGGCACCGCCGCCGAGATCACGCCGATCCGCTCGGTTGACGCCCGTCAGGTCGGCGCCGGGAAACCGGGCCCCGTGACCCGCCGTCTGCAGGACCTGTTCTTCGGTCTGTTCAGCGGCAAGACGGCGGACAAGTACGGGTGGCTGGAGCGGGTCTGAGCGCACGAGGCGGACTTCCCCGCGTCCGGAATCGAAGCCGCCCCGTCGGCTTCGATTCGAGCCGAATGCCGCACGGGGCGGCGTGCTAGATTCCCGCATCCGACCCCGGGGTTCGCCATGACCGATCGCCGCGCCCGACGCCTTGTCGGCACCCTGCGCATCGCAGCGCTCGCGCTGTTCCTGCTCTTCGTGGCCGGATATGTCCTCGTCGACGAGTTGCCGTGGCTGGCGCGCGCGGCCGAGCTGGGCGAACGCGGGCTGGTCCTCGGGCTGGTCGCCTTCTTCTTCCTGGTGTTGCTGGCGTTCGTCTGGCAATTCATCGCGGACCTGTTCCATGGCACGAACGACAACGTCGGCACGGTGATCGTGGCGTTGCGGCAGCCGCGCGGCGTCTCGGCAGTGATCTGGCTGGCGCTGCTGCTGTGGATGACGCTCGGACTGGCATCCCTGGCGTTTCTGCCGGAAGAAACGCTGGCGGAATGGAATCTGCAGAATCCATTCGTCGACATGGACATCGAGTTCAAGGCGGCGACTGCGCTCTTCGCCGGTATCGCGCTGTTCCTGATCGTGGCGTTCGCGACCCGCGCGCTGCACAACCGGCCATGGTTCCTGCTGGGCGATCTCGGCTTCGTCTACCGACCGGGCGATGTCTCCGCCGGCGTGGTGCGCTGGAGCGAAGTCCGCGACATCAGGACCGGCGAAGTGCTGTCCGCGCAAGGTCGCGGCGCGTCCGCGCTCAAGCCGGCGCTGATCGTCAGCCTCAAGCACCCCGAGCGTTACACCGCCGGCTACACGCCGCTGCTCCGTCTGCTCATCCGCGCGCTCACGCCGGCCCTGCGCGCGCAAACCGGCGGCGGCGATCTTTATCTGGACCCGCAGGACTTCGGCGCCGACTACGACAAGGTGGTGGCGTTGATGCGCGAACGCTCGGGGCTCGCAGAGACGACCCGCTGAACCGCGGGCATGCTTTTCAACTCGCGAACGTCAAGGTCGCCACCACGCCCTTCTCCGCGCCCGGCACCACGCGCACGCGCCAACCGTACAACGCGCACAGGCGACGCACGATCGACAGGCCGATGCCGCCGCCCTGGGTGTGCTCGGCGTGACTGCCGCGATAACCGCGTTCGAACAGACGCGCGGCATCCTCGGCGCTGAGGCCGGGGCCGCTGTCGATCACTTCGACATGATCGCTGCCGAGACGCACCACGACTTCGCCCTGCTGGGTGTATTTCACGGCGTTCCCGATCAGATTGCTCATGGCCACCGTCACCGCGGCCTCGGGCGCGTCGACCACCAGCTGACCGTGCGTACCTTCGAGTCGCAATTCCAGGGTCTTGCCGCCGAGTTGGCCGCGATGCGCGTCGAGCAATTGACCGGCGATGCGTCCCACGTCCGCGGCGCCGTGGCCGCGTTCGTTGCGCGACAGCAGCAGCAGCGCGCTGATCAGATCCGTGCACTGCTGCTCCGCGCGCTGGATGCGACGCAGGCGGCTGCAGGTCTTGTCGTCAAGGTCGTGCCGGGCCAGCAGGAGTTCGACCGCGCCGCGGATCACCGCCAGCGGCGTGCGCAATTCGTGGCTGACGTCGGCGTTGAACTCGCGATCGCGCTTGACCACGTCGGTCAGGCGTTCGGCGTAATCGTCGAGCGCTTTCGCCAGCTCGCCGACTTCGTCCTCGGCGAAATGCGAAGCGAGCGATTCGGGTTCCGCGCTTCTCCCGGAGCGACGGAGGCGACGGGCCAGTTCGGTGACCGGACTCATCACGCGCGAAGCCGCCCACCAGCCGACCAGCAGCGAGAACAGGGTGAAGACCACGACCGAGCCGAAGATCGCGCGATTGAACTGGGCGTCGCCGCGACTGGCGCGGGTCATGTCGTAGGCCAGGAAGAACCAGGCTTGCGGGGTCTTGCGGACGGCGAGCTTGTACACGAACGGCGAGCCGTCCGGGTTCCTGCCGCTGAGCCGGTGGATACCGTCGCCCAGCCGATACCAGTCCGGCTGATCGACCTTGAGCGATTCGAATTTTTCCGGGCCGAAGGCGTACGCGCGGATCTGCTCGACCGGCACCGCGGGATTGCGCGTCGGATCCGCGTAATAGCGCCGCGCGAATTCGTTGATGTTCTTGTTCATCACGTCTTCGACCAGCGCGTTCTCGACGCGACTGCGCGTCCACTGGGTCGCGAACGCGAACAGCGAGGTCAGGCCGAAGCCCAGCAACAGGAACGAGAGGATGATGCGGCTGCGCAGCCGGCGGCGGTATGTCGGGCGCCGCCGCCGGGGGGAGGATCGCTCAGGCGTGGACATCGGGTGCGGCGATGCGGTAACCGATGCCGTGGCGTGTCTGGATCAGCGCTGCGGCGAACGGCTTGTCGACCACCGCGCGCAGACCGTGGATATGGACGCGCAGGCTGTCGGAATCGGGAAGCTCCTCGCCCCACACCCGCGTTTCCAGCTCCTGGCGGGTGACCACGGCGGGCGAGGCTTCCATCAGCGCCTGCAGGATCTTGAGCGCGGTGGGGTTGAGCTGCAGCAGTTTGCCCTGACGGCGGACCTCGAGGGTGTCGAGGTTGTATTCCAGATCGCCCACTTCCAGCACCCGGCTCTGCGCGCCCTTGCCGCGGCGCGCCAGCGCGTTGAGCCGGACTTCGACCTCCTGCAGCGCGAACGGCTTGATGAGGTAGTCGTCGGCCCCGGAATCGAAGCCCGCGATCTTGTTGTCGAGGGTGTCGCGGGCGGTCAGCATCAGCACCGGCGTCTGCTTGCGGGCCTCGCCGCGCAGCTTGCGGCAGACCTCGAGGCCGTCCATGCCGGGCAGATTGAGATCGAGCACGATGGCGTCGAACTCGTGGACGATGGCCAGGTGCAGGCCGGTGATGCCGTCGGCGGCGAAATCGACCGTATGGCCGCGGTCTTCCAGGTAGTCGCCGAGATTGGCGGCGATGTCCTGGTTGTCTTCGATCACGAGTATGCGCATGGGCGGAGGGTCCTCGGAGGTCATGCTGTGACCGACGGTCGAACGATCGGTTCCCGTCGTTCTGCCGCGGTCGAAACGCCCGGTCCGGCGCGCCGACATTCTGTCATACGCGCATCCGCGACCGCGCTGCGCGCACGATCGCCCGGGCGGTCAAAAAAGGGCCCGGGAGACTTGCGCCGCCCGGGCCGAAAATGGGTGTAACCCCGATTACCGGTTCTGCATCGGCCCTGACGAGGATGGGTGAGTGGCAGACATCGGTCCCGACACGCTACGCCGCGGCCGATTAAAGGGGTGTTAAAAACCTGTGACACGTCCCCTCGGGACGGAAATCACGCTTTTCGGAATCCTCTTCTTTTGCCGATTTTCGCGATTTTTTCCAGATTTTCGATGATTTTTCCCGCAACATCGACGCCGGTCGCCGCCTCGATCCCTTCCAGCCCCGGCGAGGAGTTGACCTCCAGGACGAGCGGTCCGCGCCGGGAACGGATCAGGTCCACCCCGGCCACGCCGAGACCCAGCACGCGGGCGGCGCGTACGGCGACCGCGCATTCGTCCGCTTCCGCCACGACCGGTTCCGCGCTGCCGCCTCGATGCAGGTTGGAGCGGAAGTCGCCCTTCGGCGCCTGTCGTCGCATCGCCGCCACCACCTCGTCGCCGACCACGAAGCAGCGCAGATCGGCGCCCTCGGCTTCGGCGACGAACTCCTGCACCAGAAAATTCGCGTACAGCCCGCGCAGGGCCTCGACCACGCTGCGCGAGGCGGACGGCTTCTCGGTCAGGATGACCCCCGCCCCCTGCGAACTCTCGTTGAGCTTGATGACGTGCGGCGGCGGGCCGAGCATCGACAGCAGGTCCTGGGTGTCGTCCGGATTGTCGCCGAACACGGTGACCGGCATGTCGATGCCCTGCGCCGCCAGCAGCTGGTGGGTCTGCAACTTGTCCCGGGCGCGGGCGATGGCTTCGGCGCCGTTGGGCGTCGCACTGCCCATCAGTTCGAACTGGCGCAGGACCGCGCAGCCGTAGCGGGTGATGGATGCGCCGATCCGCGGCAGCACCGCCTGGTAGCCGGAGATCGGCCGGCCGCGGTAGTGCAGGTCGAAACCGCCGACGGCGATCCGCATGTAGCAGCGCAACGGATCGAGCACGCGCGCGCTGTGCCCGCGTTCCCGCGCGGCCTCGACCAGCCGGCGGGTCGAATACAGCTTGCTGTTGCGGGAGAGGATGGCGAGTTTCATGCGCAGGGAGACCGGAAGGGAGAATGCGCGTCGATCATCCACGACCGAGCCGGTCGCCATCATGACAGTTCCCGCGGCGGGGCGTCGCGCCCGGACCGCAGCGAATCGACCGCCATCGGAACGTGCCGGGGGCGTGCCGATTCGGCGACATCCGTCGCGCACATTCTGCGCTGCATCGACGCCGGGTATCCTGACGGCCGACCATCTCCCGCGACCATCGTCTCCATTCCGTCGACCCGAACGCTCCGATGCGACTGCTCGCATTCTACGATTCCGAAAGCGCCGCCATGCGCGCCGCGAGACTGCTCGAGTCGCGCGGCATTCCGACGCGCGTGAACAGGAAATTCAAGGACTACCCGCGCGGCGGCGCCGAGCCGCGGATCTCCATCTCCTGCTATCTCGACGCCCAGTACGAAGACGCGCAACGGTTGCTGCGCGACCGCAGCCACGTGGTCCGCGAACCGGTCGATGTGCGCGAATTCCACAAGGGGCTCGAGGATTTCGAAGAGACCTTCGACCATTCGCTGCTGGCGCGATACGCCACGAAATGGCTGCTCGCGACGATCCTGTTCTTCGCCCTCGTGGTCGTGGCGTCACGACTGCTGCGCTGAGCGCTTCTCGCAGGGAGTCCCCCGACTCGCGGCGGCGGGACATCGCCCGCGCCGGACCGGGGTTTGCGTCAAAACAGAACGGCGGCCCTCGCGGGCCGCCGTTCGTCGATGCTGGAGCGGGTGATGGGAATCGAACCCACGCTAGCAGCTTGGGAAGCTGCAGTTCTACCATTGAACTACACCCGCGGGGGCGTCCAGTGTAGCGGCTCGGACGCGCCCCGCAAGCGCGGGGCGCGCCGGCCCGGACCTCAGAACTGCTTGCCGAAGGTCGCGAACAGCGTGGCGTCGTTGCCGTTGCCCTGGGCGGTGGTCACGCTGGCGCCGATGTTGGCGTCGAGGCCGAACAGTTCGGTGCGGGCGCCCATCTGCAGGGTCAGGTAGCTGTCGTCGAACTTCAGGCCCGGCACCGCGTAGGGCAGGCTGCCGGCGATCGACTGCGAACGGGCGAACACTTCGCTCGGCTGATCCTCGTGCTCCTTGTCCCAGGTCATGCGGGCGTACGGGACCAGGTGATCGTTGATCTCGTAGCTGGCCTGCCAGCCGAGGCTGGTGATGGTCGAATCGAAGCTCTGGTCGCGATAGGCCAGCGAGGTCGACAGGGCCGGCTGGTCTTCGGCATAGCCGTCGACGTCGATGCGCTGCATCAGCAGGCCGACGACCGGGCCGTGAGAGAGCTTCTCGCCGCCGAGATTCATGCCGGCGTTGACGCCGAAGGTCAGGTTGCTGCCGTCCGGCGAACCGGTGTGGCTGCGCTTGGCCGGGCCGACCCAGATTTCGCGATCGACGTCGTAGCGCAGCTGGGAGTAGCTCAGCTGGCCGTTGGCCCAGAACTTCTCGCCGTACCAGCCGCCGAAGCCGCCGAGGGTCGCGTCGAGCTGTTCGAAATCGCCGCGGCGCTGGCCGAAGTTCTGGAAATTGCGGCCGAAGCCGGCGAACGCGCCGTAGACGAAGTTGCCGCTGGTCCAGTCGACGCCGCCGGTGATCGCCGGGGCGACGCCGTCGTAGAGGTCGCCGTTGTCGTAGCGCTGGAAGTCGCCGCGGGCGTCGACCCACCAGCGCATGCCATCGCCTTCCGGCTTGCCGGCCAGGTGCGCCGACACGCGATCGGCGCGGGCGCGACCGACCACCGCCGCCGAGTGCGACAGGATCTGGTTCTGGCGCGGGGCCTCGAGCACCGAGATCACGTACTGCGACAGCATCTGATGCGTGCGCGAGGTCGGGTGCACGCCGTCGGCGAACAGGTAGGTGTTCGGAGCGTCGGGGGTGACGTAGCTGGTCGGGTTGCAGGTCAGCGAGTTCGCGGTGATCTGCGGCTGGCAGGCGGTGCCGGTGATGTTGCTGAAGCCGTAGGCGGCCGGATTCGCGGTGATTTCGCGGATCAGGCTGAAGGTGTCGATCGGGATCACGCGCAGGTTGTTGGTCGCCAGACCGCCGAACAGGGCCGTGTTGTAGTTCACGGTCAGCGCGGTGCCCTGGGCCTGCGCGGTCGGGCCGAGCGCGCGGAAGGCCGGGGTGACGCCGAGGTCCGGAATGGTCGGGACCAGGATGTAGCGCGCGCCGGCGGTCTGCAGCGTGCCGACGATGCCGACCTGCGCGGTCACGGCCGAGGAAATGGTGGTGACCGGGTCGGCGCCGCCGCTGGTGATCGCGAACAGATCGTTCGCACCGCCCCAGACGGTGTAGAGCGCGTTGCGGTCGGCGCGACCGCCGTTGGCGGTCAGGTAGTTGTTGACCTGGGTGGCCAGCGACGGGATCGGGCCCAGGGCGCCGGTGGTATTGGTGCCGACACGGGCGCCGCCGGCGGCGTAGTTGGTGCCGGTCTGGCCGTTGCCGTTGGGATCGGCACGGGTGCCGTAGTAATCGGCGAGCCACTGCGACCAGACGAAGCCCGGATTGGTGGTGAACTGGCCGGTGACCGGACGGACGGTGAGCGGCAGCAGCGGGCGGAAGAAACCGCTGTCGGTCAGGCTGTCGCCGAAGAACACGGTCTGCGAGTACGGACCGGCGGCGGAGGCCGGCGCGGCGATCGCGGCGGTCGCGGTGAGCACCGCGGCCGACAGGAGATTGCGGATGGGCCGCTTGGCCCCACGATTGAACGACATAAACCCCACTCCCGAAATGGTGAACGCAATAGTTGAAAGACAGGCGGAAAAGACCCGATACGCCACGGCGGCTCTGCGATACGGCGCCGGATGGTCGCGGCATGGTTTCACGAAGCCGTAACCGACTCAAGTCCGCGCCCGGACCCGCCCCCCGTCCGCCCTGCCCGTCCCCGGACGAGCCCCTACAATGCCGCCATGAACAGCCGGCCCCTGCACATCCGACTCAACGGCGAATCCCTCGCCCTGCCTGCCCCCTGCACCCTCGCCGAGCTCCTGGCCGCCCAGGGCCTCGCCGGCCGCCGGGTCGCGGTCGAGGTCAACGGCGAGATCGTGCCCCGCGGCCGCCATCCGGACCACGCCCTCGCCGACGGCGATACCGTCGAGATCGTCCACGCCCTGGGAGGGGGGTGAGGCCGCGCGCATAGCCGATGCCATATTGGCATCGGCTGCGCGGCCGAACGCCCGGGCAGGATGCCCGGGCCGGGCGATCCGAAGCCCACGACGTGACGCCGGGGACGGCAACGCAGGCACAACAGAATTCGCTCGATGGCCTATCGCCATCGGCTGCGTGCGCGAACGCCCGGCCATGGGTGAGATGAAGGCGCTTGCGAAGCACCGCATCGCGCCTTCGACGAGCGCCTGGCACGCTACGCGGAGCCCGGCAGGCGGACCTGCCGATCCGCAGCGCTTCTGCGCGCGCCTCGTCGTGGCCGGCAGCGGACGTGCATGATCCGGTCTCGTCGCGGATCCCGCTTGAATGAAGGTCGATGCCGCGCTGCGCGTCGACGGATGCCTTCCGACCTTCCACAGACCCGAGCCCACGACGTCATGATCCTGTTTCACTCGCGCCGCAGCATCGGCGGCCTCGTCGCCTGCGCGCTTCTCGCCATCGTCCCCTGCGCGGCCTCCGCTACGCCGTACACGCCGGCGCCGCCGTTTTCCGCGATCTACGAAACCTACAACCCCTCGATCACCGACCATCTCTATACGATGGACTACGCCGAGGCGCTCAGCTCGACGAGCGGCGCGGGGTACACCAACCTGTGGAAGGCGTTCTACCTCGAACGGACGCCGCAGGCGCACACGAAGCCGCTCTATCGCTACGTGAAGGGCGCGCCGCAGACCGAGCATCTCTTCATCACCGACACGTACCCGCAGGATCTGGCCGAAGCGCAGGCCCTCGGCTACTTCTACGAAGGCATTACCGGTTATCTGTACCGGGCGCAGGTGCCGGGTTCGCTGCCGCTGTACCGCCTGTCGCGCGGCAGCCCGAACACCGATCGGACGCACAAATTCGTCACCACCGACAGCGAGAAGAACACGCTGATCGCCCAGGGCTGGACCTTCGACCACATCGAGGGATACGTGCCCGGAACGACGCTGTACTGGCCGCCCAATGCCAACATCGGCATACAGGGCTTTCCGCTGCTGCCCAACGGCCATGTCCTCACCCGCCGCTGCCAGAATACGCCGCTGCAGGTCGGCATCTGCGTCGGCAGCACCTTCCGCAACGGCTATTTCGGTTACAAGACCGTGCTGTCGACCTTCAAACCGGCCGGTGCGACGAAACAGGTCATGGCGTTCGACCTCTGGTCGCCGGATTATTTCGATCAGCCGCAGTCGGACCACATCGCCATCGGCCTCCACGGGCGCTGGGACATCGACTTCGGCGACATCGACAACGTCTCGAACCTCGCGCGCAATCATCACGCGCTCGGCATCGCGATCGGCGCCTTCGAGAAATGCGGGATGACCGTGCGTGTCGAGGCCTTCTGGCCGGTCGACAACAACGTCTCCGAATGCACCGGGCAGGCGCAGCTCGAGAACAACCGGCTGTACCGCTTCAGGATCGTCGTGACCGACAAGGGCGAGATCGAATACGCCGTCACCCCCGGACACACGGACATCGCTACCCCGATCATCCACGGACGTTACAACGGCAATGCATATTTCAACGGGAGCTACGCGTTCCCGACGCAGGAGACCGGATATTTCATCGCCACGGCCACGCTCTCGGAAGAGGACTACACCGTGTACATGAGCAATCTCACCGTCGCCTGGGAGTAGACGGCCAGCCCTGGTCGGCGCGCTGCGCGACACGACGCCGGTCAGGGGTCGCGCAGCCGCGGATCCATCGCTGCGCGCAGTGCATCGACCAGGGTGTTGATGGCGACGATCAGCGCGCCCACGACGAGGACGACGCCGAGGACCAGGGTGTAGTCGCGGTTGAGGGCGCCCTGCACGAAGTAGCGCCCCATGCCGGGGATGCCGAAGACCTGCTCGACCACGGCGGAGCCGGTCACGATGTTGATCAGCGCCGGCGACAACCAGGCGATCACCGGCAGCAGCGCCGGTTTGAGCGCGTGCGCGAACAGCAGGCGGGGTTCGGAAAGACCGCGGGCACGCGCTGCGGAGAGATATTCGGCGCCGAGCGTTTCCAGCATCGAGGCCCGCGTCAGCCGCGCGCAGTAGGCGAGGTTCGGCAGCGCCAGCGCGATCACCGGCAGCACGAGGTTGTTCCATTCGCCCCACCCACCGGCGGGCAACCAGCGCAGGGTGACCGCGAACAGCAGCACCAGCAGCGGCGCGACCACGAATTTCGGCAAGGCCAGCCCGAGCCCCGCGAACAGCATCAGCGCGCGATCGAGCCAGGAGCCGGCACGCAGCGCGGCCCACACGCCGAGCGGAACGCCGAACAGCAGCGCCAGCAGCAGCGCCAGCCCGCCGTTGACGGCGGACACCGGCAGCGCCTGCGCGATCAGCTGATTGACGGTGTAATCGGGGTATTGGAACGACGGACCGAGATCGCCGCGCGCGGCGTCGCCCAGCCACGCGCCGTATTGGGCGACCAGCGGGCGATCGAGACGGTATTTCGCCTCCAGCGCGGCGCGCACTTCCGGCGGCGCGCTCTTCTCGGTGTCGAACGGTCCGCCCGGCGCGGCGCGCAGCAGCACGAAGCAGAGCGTCGCCAGCAACCAGAGCGTCAGCAGCGCTTCGAGCAGGCGCGCGAGAACCCGTTTCATCCGACCGAGACGTGGAACAGTCGACCGATCAGGGCCGCGGCGCCCATCGCCAACGCGCCCCAGAAACCGACCCGCATCGCACCGCGCAGGATCGACGCACCGCCGGCCCAGGCGGCCAGCGCACCGGACACGAGCAACGCGATCAGGGTGACCGCGACGACGACCGTTTCGATACCGCCCGCCGGCGCCAGCAACACCGCGGCGAGCGGCAACACCGCGCCGGCGGCGAAGGCGGCCGCCGAGGCCAGCGCCGCCTGCAACGGACGGGCGCGCAAAGATTCGGTGATGCCCAGTTCGTCGCGCTTGTGCGCGCCGAGCGCATCGTGCGCGGTGAGCTGGCGCGCGACCTGCTGCGCGAGTTCGCGATCGAGGCCGCGCTGCGCGTAGATCTCGGTCAGTTCCTGCAACTCGTAATCGGGGTCTTCGGCCAGTTCGCGGGTTTCCTTGGCGATATCGGCGTTCTCGGTGTCGGCCTGCGACTGCACCGACACGTACTCGCCCGCCGCCATCGACATCGCACCGGCGACGATGCCGGCGACGCCGCTCGCCAGGACCGCGGATGCGCCCGCGCCGCCGGCGGCGACTCCGACCACGAGGCCGGCGATCGAGATGATGCCGTCGTTCGCGCCGAGCACGGCGGCGCGAAGCCAGCCGACGCGGTCGGTGCGGTGCGATTCGATGTGCCAGCGGCGCATGGTCGTCTCCGGTGTCGGGACATTATGGACGCAGACGCAGCCAACGCGAGGGATGGCGGTCGAGGGGATTGGCCCGGAAACCCTCGACCTGCGGCGCGACCAGATGTTTCGAGGTATAGAAATAGAGCGGAATCACCGCATGCGCGTGCAGCAGGCGGGTTTCGGCGGCGCGCAGCCAGGCGTTGCGTGCGGTCTCGCTGCGGGCGGCGTCGGCCTTGGCGAACAGCGCACGATAGCGCGCGTCGTCGTAACCCGGCCAATTCAGTGCGCCGTCGTCGGCGAACGCGGCGAGAAAATTGCGCGGATCGGCGACATCGCCGATCCAGCCGCCGCGGAACGCCTGAGTGACGACGCGTTGCTTGCGATTCTGCACGAACACCTTCCATTCCTCGTTGCGCAGCCGCACGCGCACGCCGAGCGTGTCGCGCCACATGGCCGCGACGGCCAGCGCCATGCGTCGGTGCGGAGTCGAGGTGTTGTAGCGCAGTTCGATGACGAGCGGATTCGCGTCCGAATAGCCGGCGGCGCGATACAGCGTCTTCGCCCGCGCGTCGCGCCGGGCCTGGTCCCAGCCGGACCAGTGCAACGATGCCGGCGAATAACCGGCGATGCCGGGCGGCACGATGCCGTAGGCCGGCGTTTCGCCGAAACCGGTGATATAGCGGGTCAACTTGTCGCGATCCACCGCCAGCGACAGCGCTTCGCGCAGCCCCGGCGCGTCCTTCAACGGGGGCCGGGTGACGTTGAGGCCGAGCCAGAACGCGCCGACATAGGGCGCGATGCGCAACTGCCCGCCATAGCGCGCGCGCAATCGCGGCAAGGGCTGCGGCGGCAGGGTTTCGGTGATGTGCAGGTCGCCGGCGGCGAAACGCTGCAGCTCGGCCGCAGCGTCCTCGGTGACGTGGTAGCGCACCCGCGCGATGCGCACGTTGCGCGCATCGTGGAAATGCGGATTGCGGCCGACCTCCAGATTCGCCTGCGGCGTCCACGCGATCAATCGGTAGGCGCCGTTGCCGACCAACCGGCCGGGACGCGTGTGCTGGTTGCCGTACTTCGCCACCGCGGGCAGGTACACCGGAAAGGCGACGGGCAGCGTGAGCAATGCCGGCAACGGCGTTTGCCGCGTGGTGCGGATGCGCACGGTGCGCGCATCCGGCGCATCGATGCCCAACGCATCGGGCGGCTTCGTTCCCGACTGCACGTCCGCGGCGTTGAGCACGGCGTCGAACTGCGACGCGAACGGCGCCGCGGTCGCCGGCGCGAACGCGCGGCGGAAACTCGCGACGATCTGCGGTGCGTCCAGCGTTTCGCCGTTGCTCCAGCGCAGGCCGGGACGCAGGCGGAAGGTCCAGACCCGACCGTCGGCGGACGTCTCCCAGCGCTCGGCCATGCCCGGGATCAATCGCCCCGCGGCGTCCTCGGTCACCAGTCCCTCGTACAGATCGCGCAGAATGTTGCCGCAGGCGACCTCCTGGCATGCATGCGCATCGAGCGTGGCCGGTTCCGGGCCGTTGCCGCGCTCCAGCCGCGAGGGCGCCTGCGCGAGGGCGCCCGTGGAACACAGACAGAGCAGAAGGGCAACAATGCGCATCATCGTCGACGGGTATAGTCCGGTGCTTGCGATGTTAGGCCAGCGCCCCCATCTCGCCTACCCGCTGCGTCGCGCAACGATCGGCTCGCCCGGGCCCTCCCTTGCCGGCATCGCCCCCTTCATGGAAGCCGCATGTCCAGTCCCAGCCACGTCGCCGACACGCCCATCACCGACCGCGAACAACTCGTGGCGGTGCTCGCCTCGGGCGAAAAGCCCAGTTCCGACTGGCGGATCGGCACCGAGCACGAGAAGTTCGGTTTCCGTCTCGACGATCTGCGCCCTCCGACCTTCGACGGCGAACGCGGCATCGAGGCCCTGCTGACCGGACTGACCCGCTTCGGCTGGGATGCGGTGCAGGAAGGCGGACGCACCATCGCATTGGGCAAGGGCATGGCCTCGGTGACGCTGGAACCGGCGGGACAACTCGAACTGTCGGGCGCGCCGCTGGAGAACATCCACCAGACCTGCGCCGAAGTCGGCGGACATCTGAAGGAAGTGAAGACCGTCGCCGACGAACTCGGCCTCGGCTTCCTCGGCATGGGCTTCCAGCCGAAATGGCGACGCGACGAGATGCCGTGGATGCCGAAGGGGCGCTACGCGATCATGCGCGACTACATGCCGAAGGTCGGCAAGCTCGGCCTCGACATGATGACCCGCACCTGCACGGTGCAGGTCAACCTCGACTACGCCACCGAAGCGGACATGGCGAAGAAGTTCCGCGTCTCGCTCGCGCTGCAACCGATCGCGACTGCGCTGTTCGCCGATTCGCCGTTCGCCGAAGGCAAGCCCAACGGCTACATGAGCTATCGCTCGCACATCTGGACCGACACCGATCCGGGTCGCACGGGCATGCTCGACTTCGTGTTCGAGGACGGTTTCGGCTACGAGCGCTACGTCGACTATCTGCTCGACGTGCCGATGTACTTCTCGTACCGCGACGGTCGTTACATCGACGCCAGCGGACAGAGCTTCCGCGATTTCCTCGATGCGAAACTGCCTGCGCTCCCGGGCAAACCGCCGACCCTGCGCGACTGGTCCGACCACATGACCACCGCCTTCCCCGAAGTGCGGCTCAAGAAGTATCTCGAAATGCGCGGCGCCGACGGCGGCCCCTGGAACCGGCTGTGCGCACTGCCGGCGTTCTGGGTCGGCCTGCTCTACGACGACGCGGCGCTGGACGCGGCCTGGGATCTGGTCAAGGACTTCACCCTCGCCGAACGCCATGCGCTGCGCGACGGCGTGCCGAAGCAGGCGATCCATCTGCCGTTCCGGAGCGGCAGCGTCCGCGATCTCGCCCGCGAAGCGCTGAAGATCTCCGCCGCCGGACTGCGTCGCCGCGACGTGCGCAACGCGAAGGGCGCGGACGAGAGCCGGTTCCTCGATCCGCTGATCGAGATCGTCGAGAGCGGCCAGACGGCCGCCGAGCGGAAGCTCGCGCTGTTCCACGGCGCGTGGGGCGGCGACATCGACCGGGTGTTCGGCGAATTCGCCTACTGATCCCGGCGCCAGCGGTTCCCGGATTCGATCCCGGGACCGAGGGCGCGCCCGCGCCCCCTGCATACGAATCCATCTCCATCCCATCGCGCTTTTGTGTACCCTCGACGGTTCGCACCCCCACTGCGAGCTTCCGATGCGCGTCCGCGAAACTCTCGAATTCGCCGCGACCGATACCCTGCTGCGCGACGACGTGCGCCGGCTGGGTGCGATGGTCGGCGACATGCTGGCCGAACAGGTGTCGGCCGAACTGCTGTCCCAGGTGGAATCGGTCCGTCGCGCCGCGATCGCGCGTCGCGAACAGGCCGAGGACATCGACGAACTCGCCGCCCGGCTCGCCGCGGTGCCGCTGGAGGACGCCGACGCGCTCGTCCGCGCTTTCGCCGCGTATTTCAACGTGGTCAATCTCGCCGAGCGCGTCCACCGCATCCGCCGTCGCCGCGATTACCAGCGCAGCACAGACGCGCCGCAACCCGGCGGCCTGACCGCGACGCTGCGCGCGCTGCGCGACGACGGCGTGACCCTCGACGAACTGCGCGCGCTGCTGCCGCAATTGCGGATCGAACCGGTATTCACCGCGCATCCCACCGAGGCGGTGCGACGCGCGCTGCTGCTGAAGGAGCGCACCGTCGTCGAACGCCTGATCGTCGACATCGATCGCCAGCGCACGCCCGCCGAACGCGGCGCCGACACCGCGCGCATCCGCCAGGCGCTGACCGCGAGCTGGCAGACCGCGGAAACGCCGCCGCAGCAACCGACCGTCGCCGACGAAATCGAGCACATCGGCTTCTACCTGAACCAGGTGCTGTTCCGCGCGCTCCCGGTCTACTACGAAGCCTTCGCCGACGCGATCGAAGCGGTCTACGGCGACGACCCCGGCTACCGCCGCGTCGACCTGCCGTCGACCCTGCGCTTCGGCACCTGGGTCGGCGGCGACATGGACGGCAACCCCAACGTCGGCGCGGAGACCGTACGCGCCGCGCTGTCGGCGCAGCGCGCGAGCGTACTCGCGAGCTATCGCGCCGACCTGCATGCGCTGGGCGAGATCCTGACCCAGAGCCGCGACCGCGTCCGGGTCGATCCGGAGATCGACGCGCGCATCGCCGAATACGCCGCCGCGATGCCCGCGGCCGCAGCGAAGCTCAGTCCGCGCCTGGCCGACATGCCCTATCGGCAGTTGCTCGATCTGATCCGCGCGCGACTGGCGGCGACCGTCGCCGGCGACGCCGAAGGCTACGCGGACGCCGACGCCTTCATCGCCGACCTGCGCTGCATCGACGACAGTCTGCAAAGGCATCGCGGCGAGCATGCCGGACGGTTCGCGCTGCAGCGCGTGCTGCGGCGCGCGCGAACCTTCGGTTTCCATCTCGCCGCGCTCGATCTGCGTCAGGACTCGGGCACCCACGATGCGGCCGTGGCGGCGCTGCTGGACGACGCCGAGTGGACGTCGCGGGCACCGGACGAACGCATCCCGCGCCTGCATGCGCTGATCGCCGACGCGCCGGCGCATGCGCGCGACGCCGCGGCGGCGCGCCCCACCCTCGACGTGCTGCGCACCGTGCTCGAAGCGCGACGCGCCTTCGGCCCCGAGGCGATCGGCCCCTACATCATCAGCATGAGCCGCAGCGCCGCCGACGCGCTGGCGGTGCTCGCGCTGGCCCGGGTCGCGGGCTGCGTCGAACGCGACGACGGCGGCAACGAAGCGGTCCCGCTCGACATCGCGCCGCTGTTCGAGACCATCGACGACCTGCGCGCTGCGCCCGAGATCATGCGCGCGCTGTTCGAGGATCCGGTCTACCGCGGCCATCTGCGGACGCGCGGCGAACGCCAGACGGTGATGCTCGGCTACTCCGACAGCGCGAAGGACGGCGGTATCCTGGCGTCGCGCTGGTCGCTGCAGCGCACCCAGGCCGAGCTGCTGGAACTGGCCCAGGCGTCCGGCGTGCGCATCGTGTTCTTCCACGGTCGCGGCGGCTCGGTCAGCCGCGGCGGCGGCAAGACCGAGCGCGCGATCATCGCCGCCCCGCGCGGTACCGTCGACGGCGTGTTGCGGGTGACCGAACAGGGCGAAGTGATCCATCGCAAGTACGGCATCCGCGCGCTCGCGCTGCGCAATCTCGAACAGGCCACCGCCGCGGTGCTGCGCGCCAGCCTGCGCCCGCGTCCGCCCGAACCCCGCGAGGCGCGCTGGCGCGGGATCGCCACGGACCTGGCGCGCGTCTCGCGTGCGCACTACCGCGCGCTGGTGCACGATCGCGTCGATTTCCCCGCGTATTTCCGCGCCGCGACGCCGATCGACGTGATCGAGCGCCTGCGCCTGGGTTCGCGCCCGTCGAAGCGGCGCGAGGGCGGGATCGAAGCGTTGCGCGCGATCCCGTGGGTGTTCGCGTGGTCGCAGAACCGCAGCGGCCTCACCGGCTGGTACGGCGTCGGCGCCGCCCTCGCCCACGGCATCGCCGCGCACGGCCACGACGCGATGGCCGACATGGCCCGCGACTGGCCGTTCTTCGGGGCGATGCTCGACGACATCGAGATGCTGCTGGCGAAGTCGGACCTTGCCATCTTCGAACGCTATTCGCGGCTCGGCGGCCCGCTGCACGACGCCTTCTATCCCGGCATCGTCGACGAATTCCATCGCACCATCGACCGCATCCTCGCCCTGCGCGGCCGCAGCCAGCTCCTGCAGGACGACTACCGACTGCGCCTGTCGATCCGCCTGCGCAACCCCTACGTCGACCCGATCAGCCTGCTGCAGGTCGAACTGCTGCAGCGCTGGCGCGACGCCGGCCGCGAAGACGAGGCCCTGTTCCAGGCGCTGGTGGCGACGGTCAACGGGATCGCGGCGGGGATCCAGAATACGGGGTAAGCGGCACGCGGCATCGAGTCTATCGAACGAACTGTGTACCTGAGGCTTTCATAGCGCACCCAGCGGCACACGTTCTTGACCGAACATCACCTTGAAACCCTGCAGCGCCGACTTCCAGTGACGGTTCGATTTCCAGCTCTTCGACCTTCCCATGATCAACAGAAATAGCGACTTCAATGCCGAGTCAGCGTTCGGAAAAATTCTCCGGTTCCGTGCAACACCGCACGCGACGTCAGCGGCTCTTTTTTCTTGCACTTCTCGGCCAGCGCTCTAACGAGCGAACAGCAGATTGCAGCCATTGGGTCAAAAAATAACTGGCTTCTTTTCCGCATTACAACTCATCATCATGAAGAAGGCCATTAATCTCTTGTCGGCGAATAAATTGTCCGAGAAGAGGCACTGCAAATGAGTACTTGCCATGCCTGTTCTTGTAAACAAGTCCCGCCTCAGAAAGCGCAGAGAACATCTGATTTACGTGACTACTACTAAAAGGCTTACTTGATATCTTTTTTGAAAGAGCAACTACGTCCTGCACTGTGAATTCACTATCACAGTCATCCAGTCGCGCAACAATCGCCAGCAACTCCCGTTGCCTATCTGTTGCGCGAGCCCATCTTCCAGAAAAGAAATCAGAATCAAGCTTTCTTACAATTTCTTCCGTCGGAACAGACGGTGCGATGCCTTTATTTATTTTTTGAATAAATAGGTCATATACTTCGCGGCAAATAAATTGCACAAAATAAGGATAACCCCCTGAAAGCCTCACAATTTCATTGATCGAACCATCGTTCAATTGCAATGGGTGGCCATTTAGAGGAACCTGAATCGCCTCCCTTACTGCCGCAGGATCAAGCTTGTCCAGAAACAGGACACGAAACATCCGTTCCGCAAATGTTCTCGCCTCCACAAGCTTTGGGAAAAGAGTTGGAAGCCCGGTCAAGGCAAGCATGAAAGGGATATCTTTTCTCTGAATTGACTGAAAAGTATCAAGCAATAGCGACAGAGGAAATTGATCTTTGTCCGCATGATCAGATAGATTTTGAGCCTCATCATAGGCAAAGATAATTCCTTTCAGTCCGCTCAGCTGATTAACGTGACGCCAAACAAACTCAAGCGTCGATTTCAGCTTGTCTCCCGGCAGGCCCGGTGTCTGTTCATATATCTGCACTAGAACATTAAAACTTAGTGTCACCGGCTGAGTTTCAACAGCGTCCGTAAATCCAAACTTCTTTTCTTCGGATCGACCAATAACAATAGAAGATGTTGCGACTGACAAGTCAGTAAGCATTCTCGTCGCAATATTTGTTTCCGTAAGACTTGCTGTCTCAGAAAGGTCAGTTCCAACCCACAGCCAACCCTCAGCCTGAGCCATCGGCTTGAATGTTTCTAGCAATACAGTCTTTCCGACACCTCTCAGCCCAGTCAGAACAAGGTTTTCAAGGATTGTTCTCTGTCCGATTAGACGTGCAAATTCCCGTTTCTCATGCTCGCGACCAGCCAAGTAGGGCGGCATATGCCCCGCCCCCGGCCTAAACGGATTAATCATCTGCTTTGCGCTCATCGCTTTTTTCTCCTGGGCACAGGATTTAGTCTACCAGCTAAATTTATAGCTTCAAGTGTCGGCGCTGCGGCCTTGTTTGTCATGAGTTTCGAGGCTTCCCGCCACCCCATGCGTCGCGACCATTTATACTCCCCCCCACCATGCCCTACACCCCCGCCGAGAAAAAGAAGGCGCTCACCCGCCTGCGCCGCATCCAGGGGCAGACCGATGCGCTCGCACGCGCGCTGGAAGCGGGCACCGAATGCGGCGCGGTGCTGCAACAACTGGCCGCGATCCGCGGCGCGGTGAACGGGCTGATGGCGGAGGTGCTGGAAAGCCACCTCCGCGAGGAATTCGGCGAGCTCGCCGCGAAGGATGCGAGCATCCGGCAGGCGATCGCGCTGGTCCGGTCCTATCTCAAATAAGCCACGGGAGTTCGTCCATGTCCGCATCGCCCATCAAGTCCCGCGCCGCCGTCGCGTTCGGTCCCGGCCAGCCGCTGCAGATCGTCGAGATCGACGTCGCGCCGCCGCAGAAGGGCGAAGTCCTGGTGAAGATCAGCCACACCGGCGTCTGCCACACCGATGCGTTCACGCTGAGCGGCGACGACCCGGAAGGTCTGTTCCCCTGCGTGCTCGGACACGAAGGCGCGGGCGTGGTGGTCGAGGTCGGCGAAGGCGTGACCAGCGTGAAGCCGGGCGATCACGTCATCCCGCTCTACACCGCCGAATGCGGCGAGTGCCTGTTCTGCAAGTCGAACAAGACCAATCTCTGCGTGTCGGTGCGCGCGACCCAAGGCAAGGGCGTCATGCCGGACGGCACGTCGCGGTTTTCGTACGAGGGCGAACCCGTGTACCACTACATGGGCTGCTCGACCTTCAGCGAATACACGGTCGTGGCCGAAGTGTCGCTGGCGAAGATCGACCCCGAAGCGAATCACGAGCAGGTCTGCCTGCTCGGCTGCGGCGTCACCACCGGGCTCGGCGCGGTGCACAACACCGCGAAGGTGCAGGCGGGCGACAGCGTCGCGGTGTTCGGCCTGGGCGGGATCGGGCTGGCGGTGATCCAGGGCGCGCGCCAGGCGCAGGCCGGGCGGATCATCGCGATCGATACCAATCCCGCGAAGTTCGCGCTGGCCACGCAGATGGGCGCCACGGACTGCGTGAATCCGAAGGATCACGACAAGCCCATCCAGCAGGTGATCGTGGAGATGACCGGCTGGGGCGTGGACCACAGCTTCGAGTGCATCGGCAACGTGCAGGTGATGCGCGCGGCGCTGGAATGCGCGCATCGCGGCTGGGGCCAGTCGGTGATCATCGGCGTCGCCGGGGCCGGCCAGGAGATCTCCACCCGCCCGTTCCAGCTGGTGACTGGCCGGACCTGGAAAGGAACTGCGTTCGGCGGTGTGAAGGGGCGCAGCCAGTTGCCGGGGATGGTCGAACAGGCGATGCGGGGCGAGATCGAACTCGCGCCGTTCGTGACCCACACCCTGCCGCTGGACCGGATCAACGAGGCCTTCGACCTGATGCACGAAGGCAAGTCGATCCGCAGCGTCATCCATTACTGATCGTCGACCCGCCCTCGCGGCGGGCGCGGTCCATCACGGGGGAAACGGTTTGAATCCGGAACGCATCGAGCGTCACGCGTGCTACGGCGGTTGGCAGGACGTCTACCGTCATCGATCCGAAACGCTGGGATGCGACATGCGGTTCGCCGTGTACCTGCCGCCGCAGGCGGCGCAGCGGCCGTGCCCGGTGCTGTACTGGCTGTCCGGCCTGACCTGCACCGAGCAGAACTTCATCACCAAGGCCGGGGCGCAGCATCACGCTTCGGACCACGGGGTCATCGTCGTCGCGCCCGACACCAGTCCGCGCGGCGCCGAGGTGCCCGACGCCGAAGGCTACGACCTCGGCCAGGGCGCGGGCTTCTACGTCGATGCGACCGAAGCGCCGTGGTCGACGCACTATCGCATGCAGACCTACGTCGCCGAGGAACTGCCGGCGCTGATCGAAGCGCATTTCCCGGCCAACGGCGTGCGCGCGATCAGCGGGCACTCGATGGGCGGTCACGGCGCGCTGGTCACCGCACTGCGCCATCCGGGCCGTTACCGCAGCGTGTCGGCGTTCTCGCCGATCGTGGCGCCGACGCAGGTGCCGTGGGGGCGGAAGGCGTTCGCGGCGTATCTCGGCGAAGATCCGTCGCGCTGGCAGGAATGGGACGCCTGTACGCTGATCGCGACCGCACGCGAGCGCCTGACCCTGCTCGTCGACCAGGGCGACGCGGACGAATTCCTCGACACGCAATTGCAGCCCGAGCGACTGCAGGCCGCGTGCGAAGCCGCGGGCCATCCGCTGGAACTGCGTATCCGCAAGGGCTACGACCACAGCTACTACTTCGTGTCGAGCTTCCTCGGCGAGCACTTCATCTTCCACATGCGCCAGCTGAGCCGCGCGCGATAGCGCGGCGTCGGGCGCGGCCGTGGCGCGGGCCGAGGCCCGCCCTACCGGAGCACGAAGTCCGTGTAGGCGAAACGCGCGTCGCGCAACACGGTGTCGCCGGCGGCGATCGGGAGCGGCGCGGCGAACATCGGCCCGGCGTGGACGAGGGTGTGGAATTCGCCGTTCTCGCCGCAGGGATCGCAGGAGGACGGCAGATCGCGCAGAAGCGCCTCGTCGAACGCGCGACCGGCGAACGCGGCGTCCAGCTGCGTGGTATCGACGCAGACCAGATGCGCGCGCAGGCCGCCGGCGACCATCTCCCGCGCCAGCGTCGCGGTCCGCGCGGGGTCGATATCGAAGATCGGGAACTGCGGCGTCCAGTCCAGCTCCGCGCACAAGGCCTCGCGATAGGCGCGGATGTCCTGCAGGAACAGATCGCCGAACGCGATGTCGCGCAGGCCGGGCCAGCGCGCGCGGGCGCGGGCGAGCGCATCGGCGAACGCGGAACGATAGAGGTCGTTGCTCGCGCGCTGCGGCATCCACGCCTCGATCGCGGGCAGGCCGCAGGCGGCCGCCTGCGCATGCAGGATGTCGCGCCGGATGCCCTGCATCGCGATGCGGTCGTAGCCTTCGGTGAGCGTGGTGACCAGACCGACGACCTCGACGTCGTCGCGGGCGCGCAGGACGGTCAGCGCCCAGGCCGCGTCCTTGCCGCCGCTCCAGGACAACAGGACCGGCGACCTCATGCCGCGGTGACGTCGTTCAGTCGCCATGCGCTGCCGGCGAGCAACCGGAGACGCTGCTTGAACACCGCGCCGTTCAGGGCGGTCACCACCACCAGGTCGATGTGCAGATCGCGCTGTTCGGCGCGCACGGTCGCCGCGGGATCGGTCGCGCCGAGCGCGGGATCGACCGCGTCCGGATCGTCCTGCGCCGCGCGCCAGCGCTCGAACAGACCGTCCTCGCGCAATGCGGCCTGCAACTCTTCGGCGATGCCTTCGGGGCCGCGGGAACGGAATCCGAACGCACCGACCGCATCGAGCGCGGCGGGATCCGGGATGCTCAGGTAATACCGTGCGGCCATGTGCGGGCTCCGTTCGAAACCCGCACAGGGTAACCCAGCCCGGCGAACATCGGTCCGTCGCGATGCGGACTCAGCTGAGCGTCTGGCCTTCCGCGGCGAAACCGAGCATCAGGCAGCCTTTGCCGAGATTCACCATGCCGGTCATGCTCATGACGCTTTCGTGCAGGGTGACGCCGTGCTCGACGCAGACGGAGCGCAGCGACTCGTAGCCGCCGAGCGCGCGCATTTCTTCCAGCGGCCCGCCGTAGCTCATGCAGACGTTCGGCGTGATCAGGCCGCCGCGCACGCGATCGACCGCGTACATGAACAACTTGCGCGCCGCCGCCTCGAAGCCGCGGACCTTGGCCACCGGCTCGGTGTTGCCGGAACAACCGTGCAGGATCGGCTTGATGTCCAGCATCGTGCCGACGGAAGCGCTGAACAGGCTGACGCTGGTGTCGCCGCGTTTCTTGGTGCGGGCGCGCATGTATTGCAGGTCGCGCACGATCAGGTAGCCGTGAGTCTTCGGCACCAGTTGCTCGATGCGGGCGCGGATCTTCGGCGGCTGTTCGCCGGCGGCGATCATCTGCGCCGCTTCGAGCATGGTCACGCCCTGCGCCGCGAACACGTTCTGGGTGTCGATCACGCGCAGCGAGAACGGCGTGTTGTGGCCGGCCGCCTGACGGATCGGCTTGTATTCGTTGAGGATCGCGAAGCTGGCCTGGTTGGCGTTGTCGTAGACCGGGCTGCGGTTGCGCATCACGGTCAGGCAGAACACGTAGTCGAAGTCGATCACCAGCTTGCGCAGGAACAGATCGCGGATCTGCTCGACGCTGAACGACGAGGTTTCGGCGTCGATGCCTCGTTCGGCGACATCGGATTCGATGAACGTGAGAGTGGCGTGCTCATCGCGGGTGTCGGCGAACGTGGTTTCGCCGATCTTGATCGAGATGGGCAGGACTTCGATCCTGTATTTCTCGAACAGTGCGGATGGCATATCGCATGTCGCATCGACGACCAGACCAATACGCATGGCGGCTGCTTCCTCTGGAAAAAGGACACCAAGGGGCCGGCAAGCTTCGACAACCTCCGTCGTGACGCAACGGGCGGCCCCTGTTCAGCCTCGTTGCACCCCGATGGGCAGTTCGGCGACCCGAAGCATCTCGGCGTCTTCCATGAGCGCCGGATCCCGCAGGACCGCGACCGCAAACGCATGCGCATCATTCCCCCAGAACAGGCGTTTGCCAAGTCCCAGAGTGGGAACGCCGAACACGCCGGCCGCCAGCGCCGCTTCGGTGTTGACGCGCAACGCGTCCTTCACCGCCGGCGCCCGGCACGCTTCGGCGTCCACGCCGAGCGCCAGCGCGACCGCCGCCAGCGATTCCGGCGTGTCCCCGGCGCGGCCCTCGCACCACAGATGACGGAAAATCGCGTCGATCGCGTCCACGCCGGTTCCTGCTGCAATGCACAATCGCAGGGCCGCAAGCGGATTGAACGGATGCGCAGGCGGGAACCGCAGCGGCACGCCGGCTTCGCGCGCCTGCCACAGCACGTGCCGATAGGTGAATGCGCGTTTGGCGGGAATTTCCGCCGGCCCCTTCTGGCCGACGGCATCGAGCACCGCGGCGAACAGGATCGGCACCGGCACGACGGTGCGTTCGGCCATCAGGGCGCGGACCTTCGGCCACTGCAGGTAGGCGAAGGGCGAGATGAAGTCGAAGTACCAGCGGATGTCCGACGCTTCGTTCATCTCGCCCCCGGATCATTGGCCTTCGGCAGGATACGCCCGCGGCAGATCGCCCGGCGCGCGCAGGTAGCGATCGCGCAGTTCGGTCTGGCGGCTGCGCATCGGGATCGCGCGGCCGTCGAACCACACCTGCGCCGCGACCGTGCTCACTTCGAGCGGATCGCCGGTCCACAACACGAGGTCAGCGCGCTTGCCGACCGCGATGGTGCCGAGCCGGTCGGCGACCCCGAAGGTCTCGGCCGGGACCCGGGTCAGTCCGGCGAGCCCGTCTTCCCACGGCAGTCCGTTCGCGACCGCGTTGCCGGCCGCCTGACGGATCTTGCGCGCGTAGTGCGAGGCATCGTCGAACTGGGTGAAGCTGACCGGCACACCGGCCGCGCGCAGTCGTGCCGCATTCTCCAGGCTGGCGCCGATGCGGTCGAAATCGCCCGGCAGATTGCCCAACGGGTCGACGAACACCGGCACCTTCGCCGCCGCGAGCTGCGGCGCGACCATCCACGCCTCGGTGCCGCCCATGATCGCGACGCGGACGCCGTGGCGCTGCGACCAGCGCAACAGCTGGCGGATATCGGCGGCGCGGTGCACCGCCACCACCACCCGGCCACCGCCATCGAGATAGCGCGCGAACACCTGCCGACCCGCGGGCGTGAGCAGGGCGAACCCGGAATCCGCACCGATCCGGCCGCGGACTTCGTCGACCAGCTGGTCGAGGATCATCCACTGCGCGGCGCGCGAGCGGCCGGTGAGTCCGGCGCCGTCGCTGCCCAGCTCGACGAAGAGCGCGCGCGGACCGATCGGATCCGGGCTGCCGTCGAGGCGGACCATGCCGCCCTGACCGCCGACGATCGAACCGCCGGACACGCTGTCCGCGCCGAGCATGGTGAAACCGATGCCCTCCACCCGCGCCACCGGCACCAGCACCGACGCCGGGTTGTAGGCCAGGGTCACGTCGAACTCGGGGCGCACCACCATTTCCTTGGCCTCGCCGAGAGCGAGCGCCTGATCGTTGGTGTCGTCGCCGAGCGAAATTTCCTGCAGGCCCATCGCGGTGATGCCGCCGAACAGCGCCGGCGTCAGCGGCCGGCCCTTCGCGTCGACGGTCTCCACGCCCGCGGCGGACAGCTGCTTGCCGATCGCGGCGATATTGCCGTCGCGCACCAGCACATCGGTGTCGCGCAGCGTGCCCTGCGGGCCGGCGGTGTGCACGGTGGCGTTGCGGATCAGCAGATTCTGGGCGAACGCCGTGGCGTCGACGCCGACGGACAGCCCCAGCGCGAGCGCGACCGCGAGCGCGGTACGGAACGGACGGCTCATCGCACACCTCCCTCGACGCGCTGGCCGAGCATGAAATCGGACTCCGGCTGCCGCGCGCGATCGCTGCGGTCGTACACCCGCGCGCCGTCGACGTAGACCTGCTCGGCCTTGGCGTAGACGCTGAAGGGGTTGCCGTTCCACAGCACCACGTCGGCCATCTTGCCGGCCTCCAGCGTGCCGGTCCTGTCGAGGATGCCCATCGACTTCGCGGGATTGGCGGTGATCCAGCGGATCGCGCGCTCCGGCGGAATCTCGATGCCGACCCGCGTGCCCTGGGCCATCACCTTCGCCGCCTCCTGGTTGAGACGCTGGATGCCCTCGGACGAGTCCGAATGCACGATCGCGCAGCCGTTCTTCGCGCGGTCGACGATCAGGATGTTCTCCTGGATGCCGTCGAACGATTCCATCTTGAAGCCCCACCAGTCGGCCCAGAGGGCGCCGCAGACGCCTTCCTCGGCCAGACGGTCGGCGATCTTGTAGGCCTCGGTGCCGTGATGGAACGCGGCGATCCGGAATTTGAACTCCTTCGCCAGGTCCAACATGATCGCCATCTCGTCCGCGCGATAGCAGTGGATGTGGACGAGGATGTCGCCGTTGATCGCGCCGGCCAGCGTGTCCATCTTCAGATCGCGCTTGCCGCCGCTGTCGTTGTTGCTGTCCTGCGACGAGCCGCTCTGCCACCAGCGTTTCGGCGGCGCCGCCTTCGGCTTGTTCTTGCGCAGATATTCGGTCGCGTCGATGAAGGCCGCGCGATAGCCGGCGACGTTCGCCATGCGCGTGGACGGCCCGCCGCGCTGACCGTAGGTCCGCTTGGGATTCTCGCCGCAGGCCATCTTCAGGCCCCACGGCGCGCCGGGGAATTTCATGCCCTGGTAGGTCGTGGCGGGCACGTTCTTCACGGTCACGCCGCGGCCGCCGATCAGGTTGGCCGAACCGGGCAGGATCTGCATCGAGGTCACGCCGCCCGCCAGCGCGGTGGCGAAGCCCGGGTCCTGCGGCCACAGCGAATGCTCGGCCCACACGTTGGGCGTCGTCGGCGAGGTCGCCTCGTTGCCGTCGGAATGCGCGCTCACGCCCGGACTGGGATACACGCCCAGGTGCGAATGCACGTCGATCAGGCCCGGCGTCACCCACTTGCCGCGGCCGTCGACCCGGATGGCCTCGGCGGGCGCATCGAGCCCGGCGCCGACCGCGACGATCTTCCCGTCGCGCATCAGCACGTCGGTGTCCTCGAGCCGGGTTCCGGTGCCGGTGAGCACGGTGGCGCCACGGATCAGCACCGGCGGCGAAGCGATCGGACGGTAGGTACTGGGATACGGATCCTGGGCGAAGCGCGACACCGCGGGCTTCGCGGACGACGCATCGGCCGCCTGCGCGGGCGCAAGCACGAGCGCCGACGACACGGCCGCGGCCAGCGCGGCGAACAAGGTTCGAAGCATGACGATACAACCCCTGACGAGGGACTCCCCGGACGAACCGCCACCCTAGTCCGGCCCGGACCCGGTGCCAACCATGACCTTCGTCATAGCGCATGACAAAATGAGACAAAGACCCCGGAGACGCGCGATGAAAGAAAAACAGGAGATCGTCGAGAACTGGCTGCCCCGCTACACCGGGGTGCCCCTGGCCGAGTTCGGCAAGCACATCCTGCTGACCAATTTCGGCGGCTATCTCGACCTCTTCGCGCGGATGACCGGCGCCCAGGTGGTCGGGCGCGACCGACCGATGCCCAGCGCCACCGTCGACGGCATCACCATGATCAACTTCGGCATGGGCAGCCCCAACGCCGCCACCCTGATGGACCTGCTGTCGGCGGTCATGCCCGACGCCGTGCTCTTCCTCGGCAAATGCGGCGGGCTGAAACGGAAGAACCAGCTCGGCGACCTGATCCTCCCGATCGCCGCGATCCGCGGCGAAGGCACCAGCAACGACTACCTGCCGCCGGAAGTCCCCGCGCTCCCCGCCTTCGCCCTGCAGCGCGCGGTCTCCACCATGATCCGCGACCTCGACCACGACTACTGGACCGGCACCGTCTACACCACCAACCGCCGCGTCTGGGAACACGACGACGAATTCAAGGACAAACTCCGCGCGATGCGCTGCATGGCCATCGACATGGAGACCGCCACCGTCTTCGCCGCCGGCTTCGCCAACCGCATCCCCTGCGGCGCGCTGCTGCTGGTCAGCGACCAGCCGATGATCCCCGAAGGCGTGAAGACCGAAGCCAGCGACGCCAAGGTCAGCGCCGAATTCGTCGAACGCCACATCAACATCGGCATCGAGGCGCTGAAACTCATCCGCCGGCACGGCAAGTCGGTGCGGCATCTGAGGTTCGACGAGTGAGCGCGCACCTGCGCGCCATCGTCGGATTCTGGCGCGACGCTGGCCCGTCGAAGTGGTTCGCGAAGGACGCCGCGTTCGACGCCGAACTGCGCGAACGCTTCCTCGACGACCACTTCGCCGCCGCGCGCCGCGAGCACGAAGCGTTGCTCGACGACGCCGACGGCGCCCTCGCCCTGATCCTCCTGCTCGACCAGGTCCCGCGCAACGTCTTCCGCGACAGCGCGCACGCGTTCGCGACCGACCCGCTGGCACGGGAATACGCCGATCGCGCGATCGCCGCCGGCCACGACCTGCGCGTCGATCCCGCGCTGCGGGTGTTCTTCTATCTGCCGTTCGAGCATTCCGAAGATCTCGCCGACCAGGATCGCTGCGTCGCCCTGGTCGCCGGCATGGGCGACGCGAACTATCTGAAGTACGCCGAAGCGCATCGCGACGTCGTCCGCCGCTTCGAGCGCTTCCCGCACCGCAACCGCGCCCTCGCCCGCACGAACACGCCGGAAGAACAGGCGTGGCTGGACGCGGGCGGAGGGTTTTGAGGCGACTCAGCGCTCGCGCCAGTACGCGCGCTCCGGCTTCGGGAGCAGGATCGTGATTGCGTCCCACAACGCCTGCGTCGACGGATAGGCGTCGGCATCGCAGTTGCGATGACGGATGGCGTAGCGCCCGTCGATGCAGGCTTCGAGCGTGACCGGACGGCCATCGCTGCAGCCCAGCGGCTTCTGTTCGGCGTGCCACAACCCCTGCGTATCCCAGGCGCGGCGGATCGGCTCGGCATCGCGGCGATGGATCCGGGCATGGGCGATCGGCTGCACGATGTCGTATTCGGGCGAAGGTCGACCGTCGCGAGGCGGTTCGAGCGGAGCCGGCGGAAAACCGTCGCGGACCTCGATCTCCAGCCATTCGCCGCGACGCACGATCTCGACCTCGCGGACATCTTCCCAGGCGTTTCGGGCTATCTGCAGACGATAGCGTTCGCGGTCCGCGTCGTCGGCGATGCCGCAGTCTCCGACGAGCGCGCGTTCGCCCGCGTAGGGCGAAGCGATCAGTTCGCGCAGGGCCGGACTGGATGCATCCACGCCCGTCGTCGGCAGCGGAATCCACGGTGGATCCTCGAGCGGCGGCAGTACGGACCGACGCGTGTGCAGCAACGCGAGCGACGCCCCCACCGTCGCGAACACGGCGATCCACAGCATCATCGACTTCGGGGAGAGGCGCATCGTCGCGACCAGCGGAAGACTGCGGCCATCCTAGCGTTACCGGCCCCCTGAAACGAACGGAGCGGCCGATGGGCCGCCCCGGTGGCGTTCCCGATGCGCGATGCGACGGGAGACGCCGCGAGGGCGGGCGTGGGCCCGCCCTACGCTTCACTTCGAGCGCATCTCAGCTCGAAAGCCCGTCACTTCGACAACTGCTGCCAGAGGAAGGTGTAGGCCAGCGCGCGCATGTGCGCTTCCTGCTGGTTGTTGGCCGCACCGCCATGACCGCCCTCGATGTTCTCGTAGTAGCGGACGTTCGCGCCCATCGCTTCCATCTTCGCCATCATCTTGCGGGCGTGACCCGGATGGACGCGATCGTCGCGGGTCGAAGTGGTGAACAGCACCGGCGGATATTTCGCCTCGGCCTTCAGCAGATGGTACGGCGAGAAGGTCTTGATGAACTCCCAGTCCTTCGTGTCGGGATCGCCGTACTCGGCCATCCACGAGGCACCGGCCAACAGTTTGCTGTAGCGCTTCATGTCGAGCAACGGCACCTGGCAGACGATCGCGCCGAACAACTCCGGATACTGCGTGATCATGTTGCCCATCAGCAGACCGCCGTTGCTGCCGCCCTGCGCGCCGAGGCGCTGCGGCGAGGTGATCTTGCGGGCGAACAGGTCCTGGGCGACCGCGGCGAAGTCCTCGTAGGCCTTGTGGCGATTGGCCTTGAGCGCGGCCTGATGCCAGGCGGGGCCGTATTCGCCGCCGCCGCGGATGTTGGCGAGCACGTACACGCCGCCCTGCTGCAGCCAGCCGCGACCGGCCATCGAGTTGTAGGTCGCGGTGTAGGACACTTCGAAACCGCCGTAACCCCAGATGAGGGTCGGCGTGCTGCCGTCGAGTTTCATGTGCTTCGGGCGCACGACGAAATAAGGCACCTTCGTGCCGTCCTTCGACGTGGCGAAGTTCTGCTCGGCGATCAGCCCCTCGGCGTCGAAGAACGCCGGCATCGACTTGAGCTTTTCCGGCGCTTTGCCGATCTCCACCAGAGACAGCGTGGTCGGGGTGAGGAAATCGGTGGTGGTCATCCACAGCGCGTCGCTGTTGTCGGCGTCGACCGCGCTGACGCCGATGGTGCCCACCGACGGGGCGCCCGACAGCAGGCTCTGTTTCCAGCCGCCTTCGCCGAGCGGCGTCATGATGCGGATCTTGCTCTTGACGTCGTTGAGCAGGGTCAGCACGAGATGGCTCTTCGTCCAGGCGTAGCCGGACAGCGACGTGTGCTCGTCCGGGGTGAACACCACGTCGAAATCGCGGCTGCCGGCCATGAACCGGTCGAAATCGATGGCCAGCAGCGAGCCGGCGACGTATTCGCGATCCTTCAGTTTCCAGGGCTCGCGCAGCTCGATCGTGAGCCACTGATTGTGCACCGCCTTGACGGCCGAGTTCGGCGCGTCGATGCGGACCAGCTTGCCGTCCTTGCCGCGCAGATAGAGTTCGTCGTTGTAGAAGGCGATGGTGCGGCTGACGAAACTGCGCTCGTAGCCCGGCGTGAGGTCGTGGTACGCCGAAATGTACATGTCGACGGGCTTGCCCTCGTACACCACTTTCGCCGACTCCATCGGCGTACCGCGCTTCCATTCCTTGACCACGCGCGGGTATCCCGAATCGGTCATCGAGCCCTTGCCGAAATCGGTGAAGATGTAGACCGTGTCGCGGTCGATCCACTGCAGGCCGCCCTTGGCTTCCGCCCGGAAGAAGCCGCCTTCGACCCAGGTCTTGCTTTCGAGGTCGAACTCGCGGGTGACGTCGGCATCGGCGCCGCCGCGCGAGAGCGCGATCAGGCAGCGCTGGTACTGCGGCTTGAGGCATTCGGCGCCGTGCCAGACCCAGTTTTCCTTCTCGGCGGCGTTCAGCGCGTCGAGGTCGATCACGGTCTCCCACTGCGGTTCGGCCTTGCGGTATTCGAGCAGGGTCGTGCGCCGCCACAGCCCGCGCGGATGATCCTTGTCCTTCCAGAAGTTGTAGTAGTGCGCGCCGATCTTCTGCACCGCCGGAATCCGCGCGTCGGAATCGAGGATGGCGCGCAGGTCGGCTTCGAGCTTCTGGAACTGCGGGCTGCTGGCGATCTCGGCTTCGGCCCGGGCGTTGCGTTCGCGCACCCATTCGAGGGCCTTCGGATCCTCCACGCCTTCGAGCCAGAGGTGGGGGTCTTCGGCGACGGTCTGGGACATGGCGGCGGGCTTGGCGGGGGCGGGGGTCGCGGCGATGGCGGTCGGGGACGATGCGCTGCCGAGGGCGACGCCGACGGCGAGACAGAGATGCATGGTCTTGGACATGCGGGTGGCCTGGACGAAGTGCCGATACGGGGACGGCGGGGCCGTCACGCTAGCACAGGCGGCCCCGCCCCCGCCCTGCCGGAAGTCCGGGGGCGGAGGCGGGGCGGCAGGTCCCGCCGACGAGCGGCTTCAGGCGGCGCGTCGCAGGCCGATGCCGTGGCCCGTCCGTGCGGGGATCCGGGTCGGGACCGGACGGGCCATCGGCCATCGCTGCACGCGGACCGTGGAGCGGGCCATGGGACGCCCGTCGCGAACGGTCGCCCGATGCAGCCGCAGGGTACGTGCCGTCGCCCAGGCGCTGAGCGGCAAGGCCGTCAGCCAGAACGGCAGCCAACCGAAGGTCGCGTCGACGCCGCGGGCGGCGGGAAACGACAGCATCGCCACCAGACCCAGCGCCACCGTGCCCAACAGCGCACGTTCGATCAGGACACTGGCGGACGGGACGGGATGGCGCTTGGCCGGGTTCGACATGGCGGGGCTCCGTTGGGACCGGCGCCAGTCTCCGCGGGCGGCGTCTCAGGGCTTAAGACGCCGTCGCGACCGCGCGTGCGATCATGTTCCCCCGCGATCCGGATCCGGATCGCCACGCCGGAGTCCCGCGCATGCTCATCGCGACCCTGCTCGCGGCCCAGCTGGCCGCGGTCGAACCCGCCTATGCCGAGGCCAAGGCCCGCGCCGACGAGTACGAAGCATTGCTGACGACGAAGGACCGCACCGCGCTGGTGGACGCGCAGACCCGCGCGCTGGAGGACGCGCTGCAGGTCTGCGGCCCCGCGCCCGCCCGCGGCGCGCCGATCACCGTGGTCGTGCGCATCGGTCGGGACGGCCTGCCCGAAAGCACCTGGCGCAACGGCGAATCCGAATTCGGCGTCTGCGTGGAACGCGAACTCGGCGCCACGCGACTGCCGGTGGCGACCGGCAAGGCGTTCTATACCTCGTACGAGTTGTCGTTCGCGCCTTGAGCGTCGCCCACGCGGCGGCGCTGGATCGCCCCGTCACCACGGCCAGACACCCCCGACACCTCCGAGATCCCCCGATGTCCGTCGCGTCGATCCGTCTGCTGCTCGTCGTCTGCATCCTGTCCGCCGCCGCGCTCGCGCCCTGCCGCGCGCAGGATCTGGAATCGACCCTGCCGGGCACGATCTACCATGGGCCGATGCTTGATGTCGCGGTGCCCGATGGGACAGGCTGGATGACGATCGACAACGGCGTACAAGGGCGTTTGTTCGAGCGCCGAGGCGAGCGCCGACACACCACCATCATTGCGAGCGCCACGTTCTTTCCGCTGGAGCCGAACCTGGACGACGCCGGATTCGAGGCGCAGGTGCGCGCGGACATCGCGCACCAGGCGGCCGAGGATCGTTTCGAACCGGTGGAATCGTCGGTGTCATACGACGAGTCCCGCGGTTATCCGTGCATCGTCTACGCTGCCGTCGTGCGCGACACCGCCGCGCAGGTCGGCGGCGACCGCACTCGCGATCTGATCCTCGAAATGCGCGCGCTGTATTGCCGCCACCCGCACGACGCCGCCCTGGCGTTCGCGCTGATCTATTCGCATCGCGGCAAACAGCGCGATCCGGCGTTCGCCGCCGCTGCGGAAGGGTTCTTTGCCGGCGCGAAACCGACGCCGGCCATCACGCCCCCGCTCACCGAATGATCGCAGCCCCGCAGGGGGGGGCGTCGCGACCTCGCCGGCGCCGCCTGGCTGCACGCACGCGTCGACCCGGCTCCGAAGTACTGCGCGCATCGTCCGTACAGGATGCCCTGAGCGCGCCCGGAGCGTGCTTGCGCCCCGAGTGATCCGGCAGCGATCCTCGATTGCGTCGCCGCCCTGCGTCCGGCGACGGCAGACTCCACGACAGGAACATGCGTGGAGACGAACATGAAAGAGGTGTTCGGCGGACTGATCGCCGTGGCGCTGCTGGGGCTCTACCTGCATCTGATCCGGATCGCGATCCAGGTCGCGGTGTGCGTATCGACGGCAGGGTGCACGACCTATCCGACCGGCTATTTCAACGACGGGATGGCGCAGGCGCTGTCGATCATCGGCGGACTGGTGTCGGCGCTGGTGATCGCGGAACTGGCCGCGACCCGGACGGGCGAAGTGCCGTTGGCGCGGGCGATGGCGCCGGACGCGTCGCGCTGGACGATCGGCACCGTCAAGATCGTCGCCGTGCTCTACGTGCTGGCCTGGATCGGCGCCGGTTTCGCGGCGTTCTGGGTCGGTCTGTATCACCCCGACGGCTTGCCGCCGTTGACCACACTCGGCCAGGCCTGGCTCGGCCTCGCCGTGTCGTCGGCCTACGCGTACTTCGGGATCAAGCCGCCCGCGGCGGAGTGAACTCCGCCGCCGCCGCGGCTACTTCTGGTAATTCCCGACCGCCAGCTCGAGCATCGCCTTCATCTGCTCGCGCAGCGAGGCCGGCTCGACGATCTCCGCGTCGGGGCCGTAGTGCAGGATGTCCATCAGCAGTTCGCGCGGGGCGCTGTAGGGCACCTTGCGCTCGAAACGGCCGTCGGGTAGATGGCGATCCTGCTGCTGCGAATGCCAATGCTCGTCGGCGACCCAGCGCGCGATCTTCTGGTTGAACACGATCGTCGCCCAGCCCTTGGGTGCGCCGGAAAAGATGCCGTAGCTGCCGGCGAGGTGGGCGTTCAGCTCCTCGTCGGGGACGTCGCGGGCGGCGCCGTCCTGCATGCGCGGCGTGGCGATGCGATCGACCGAAAAACTGCGCAGGGCCTCGCGGTCGTGGTCGAAGGCGTCGAGATACCAGTTGCCGCGGTAATGGGTGATGCGTTGCGGCGAGACCGTCCGCCGGGTCTTCTCGTCGGTGGACCGCGCGCGGTATTCGAAACTCATCTGCTTGCGCTCCAGCACCGCCGAACAGACGATGCGGAACACCTGCTCGTCCATCCGCCGGGTCCGGTGCGGGATCACCCGCACGCGTTCCACCGGCCAGCGCTTGCCGGGCGCATGCTCCTCGAGCAGTTTCTCGATGCGGTGCTGCAACGGCGCGAGCGCCGAGGACAGCACCCCGCCGCCGGTCCGGCTGAGCAGCTGCTGCGCGGCGAGCAGCGCGTGGAGCTCTTCGGAATTCAGCCAGAGTCCGGGCAGTTCGAAGCGCTCGCCCTCGTGCGGGTCGTAGCGGAACCCCGCCTCGCCGTCGCCGACGATCGGCGCCATCAGCGCGTCGCGGAGGAACGCCAGATCGCGGTAGGCGGTCGCGCGCGAACATTCCAGTTCGTCCTGCAGGCGCTTCACCGTCACCGGGTAGCGGGCGCTCTTGAGGATGCGGTGCAGCGAGAGAATGCGTTCGTAACGGTCCATGTGCTCGATTATGGCGGATGGCGAGTCGGCCGGGCAGATCGCCGACGGCCTTACAGCGTACCGGGAATGCGTCGCGCAGGCTGCGACGGCGGTCCGACCGACGCCCTCCCGCCAGCATCCGCAGCCATGGCCGACGTCCCGGATGGCCGGTCGAGACCGGTTTTTACGCTAACGCGATTGGTTCGTTTTCCACCCATCGGAGTCGCCCTCATGTCGCTGCCCGTTCGTCGCCTCGCCTGGACGTTCCTGCCGCTGTCCCTGTTCGCCGCCGTCGCCGCCTGGGCCGGCCCGAAGGAGGAGATGAAGGCGTTGAGCCTGAAGTTCCTCGCCGCGCGGAGCTACCACGCGACGATGACCAGCAACGACAAGCGCGTGCCGAAGACCGAAATGGATTTCGTGGCGCCGGACCGCTACCGGATGAATTCCGGGATGGGGCCCCAGGTCGTCATCGGCGACACGATGTACATGACCCTGGACGGCCGCACCATGCGGATCCCGATGCCCAAGGGCACGATGACCCAATGGCGCCATGCCGACCGCGCGTTCCGCGAGATCGACAAGGCCCAGATCGAGGCCCTGGGCAGCGAGGTCGTCGACGGCAAGCCGGCGAAGAAGTACCGGATGGTCCAGACCTTCGACGGCATGCGGACCGACACCCTGCTGTGGGTCGGCGCGAACGGCCTGCCGGCGAAGATGGAAACCACGGGCAACATCGGCAAGCGCAGCTACACCACCACGATCCTTTACTCGCGCTTCAACGACCCGTCGATCCGGATCGACGCGCCGAATTAGGCCGGCCGCGCCCCTCGCCTGCCGGCCCTCACGGCAGGCACAATGGCGGGATGTCATCGCGCCCGCCGAACGAGCCCGCCCTCGACCTCTCGCCCTCGCCCGGCGACGAGGTCAGGCACACCACGTGCTACATGTGCGCGTGCCGGTGCGGCCTCAAGGTCTGGATCAAGGACGGGCAGATCCGCTATCTCCAGGGCAATCCCGAGCACCCGGTGAACAAGGGCGTGCTCTGCGCCAAGGGCTCGGCGGGAATCATGCAGCATTATTCGCCGGCGCGGCTGCGCAAGCCGCTGCTGCGCACGGGAGAACGCGGCAGCGGCGAATTCCGCGAGATCGAATGGGACGAGGCGTTGGAGATCGCGACCGCCTGGCTGAAACCGATCCGCGAACGCAATCCGGACGAACTCGCGTTCTTCACCGGCCGCGACCAGTCGCAGGCGCTCACCGGTTGGTGGGCGCAGCAGTTCGGCACCGTCAACTACGCCGCGCACGGCGGATTCTGTTCGGTGAACATGGCCGCGGGTGGTCTGTACACGCTCGGCGGCAGTTTCTGGGAGTTCGGCGAGCCCGACTGGGAACACGCGCGCTACCTGATGCTGTGGGGCGTGGCCGAGGATCACGACTCCAATCCGATCAAGCTCGGTCTCGGCAAACTCAAGGCCCGCGGCGCGAAGATCGTCGCGGTCAATCCGGTGCGCACCGGCTATGGCGCGATCGCCGACGAATGGATCGGCATCCGTCCGGGCACGGACGGTCTGTTCGCGTTCGCGCTGATCCACGAACTGCTGCGCAGCGACCGCATCGACCTCGATTACCTCGTGCGCTACGCGAACGCGCACTGGCTGGTCATCCGCAATCCCGGTGGCGCGGACGATGGCCTGTTCGCGCGCGACGAGCACGGCAAGCCGCTGTGCGCCGTCCTTCCGGCCACGCCCGCGGAAGGGGACCCGTTTGCGCAGGCCGATGCGATCGGCATTTCACCGCGCGTCGTCGGCGAATACACGCTGCCCGACGGCCGCCGCGCCGTTCCCGTCTTCCAGTTGCTCGCCGAGCGCTATCTCGACCCGCAGTACGCGCCGGACGCCGTGAGCGAACGCTGCGGCATTCCCGCCGAGACCATCCGCCGCATCGCCCGCGAACTCGCGCAGGCCGCGTTCGAGAGCGGGCTCGCACTGCCGATCCGCTGGACCGACGCCTGGGGCCGCGAACACGACACGATGGTCGGTCGCCCGGTGGCGATGCACGCGATGCGCGGCATCAGCGCGCACAGCAACGGCTTCCATACCTGCCGCGCGCTGCACGTGCTGCAGATGCTGCTGGGCGCGGTCGACGCGCCGGGCAGCTTCCGCTACCAGCCGCCGTTTCCCAAGCCGGTGCCGCCGGCCAACCGGCCCGGCAATGCGCGACGCGAGAACGGCGCGCTCGACGCCGCGCCGCTGGGCTTCGTCCACGGCCCGGAGGATCTGGTCGTCGATGGCGAGGGTCGCCCGAAGCGGATCGACCATGCGTATTCCTGGGCCTATCCGCTGTCCGCGCACGGCCTGCTGCATACGGTGATCCGCAACGCGCACGCCGGCGATCCCTACCGCATCGACACGCTGCTGATGTTCATGGCCAACATGAGCTGGAACTCGGCGATGAACACGCGCGAGACGATGCGCTGGCTCACCGACAGGGACGCGAACGGCGAATACCGCATCCCGCGGATCGTCTACAGCGACGCCTACGCCAGCGAGATGGTGGCCTACGCCGATCTGGTGCTGCCGGACACGACGTATCTCGAACGCCACGACGCGATCAGTCTGCTGGACCGCCCGATCTCCGACGCCGACGGCGCCGCGGATGCGATCCGGCATCCGGTGTTCGATCCGGCGACCCAGACCGACGCCGACGGCCGACCGCGCGACGTGCGCGGCTTCCAGTCGGTGCTGCTCGACCTCGGCGCGCGCCTCGGTCTGCCGGGCATGACCAACGACGACGGTTCGCCGAAATATCGCGACTACGCCGATTACATGGTCAACCACGAGCGGGCGCCGGGCGTGGGCCTGCTGGCGGGCTGGCGCGGCGAACGCGGCGACGAACACGGCAAGGGCGCGCCGAACCCGGAACAACTGCGTCGCTACATCGAACACGGTGGTTTCTGGCACACGCCGATCCCCGAGTCCGCGCGCTACTACAAGATGGCGAACCGCGATTACCTGCAGTGGGCGCACCGCTTGGGCTTCATCGCCACCACCGAACCGATCGTCCTGCAGCTGTATTCCGAAACGCTGCAAAGATTCCGGCTCGCGGCGCAGGGGCACGGCCCATCGCAACCGCCGCCCGAACATCGCGAACGCGTCGCGACGTATTTCGACCCGCTGCCGATCTGGTACGAACCCTTCGAAGGACAGCAGACCGACCGCAGCGCATTCCCGCTGTCGGCGCTGACCCAGCGCCCGATGTTCATGTACCACGCCTGGGGCTCGCAGAATGCGTGGCTGCGTCAGATCGCGGCACGCAACTTTCTTTATCTGCATCCGGACACCGGCGCAAAATACGGCATCGCCGACGAAGACTGGATCGAAGCGTCCTCGCATCACGGCACGATCACGGTACAGGCGAAGTTCGCCGGCAACGTGCAGCCGGACACGGTCTGGACCTGGAACGCGATCGGCAAGCGTCGCGGCGCGTGGAAGCTCGCGACCGACGCGCCGGAAGGCGAAAAGGGCTTCCTGCTCAACCACCTGATTTCCGATATCACCCCGCGCGGCGACTACGCCAACGCCGACCCGATCACCGGCCAGGCCGCGTGGTTCGACCTGCGCGTGTCGATCCGCAGGGCCGACGCCGCGGGCATGAGCGCGCCGCAGTTCGTGCCGCTGCCGTTCGCGGCGAAAGACGACGCGCCGCTGCGGTACGGCGCGGACAGCCGTCTCCGGGATCAAGCCCGATGAAACGCGCCTTGCTGCTCGCCATCGGCTGGACGATGCTGGGCTTGGGCGTCGTCACGATGCTGATCTGCGGACTCGCGCTGATCGACCCCGCCGGCATGCAGGCCGCGAACGACGCGGACCCGTTGGGCGCTCCGCCGTCGACGCAGCCCCTGCTCCGGGGACTGGTCGCCGCGTTCGCGATGAAGGTGTGCGGCGTCGCCCTCGTCGCCCTGGCGAGTCGCGACGACGCGCCGCCCGGAGGCGCGCGGACGTCGCTCAGGTCCCGCTGGTCCAGGAAGCCCGGACGATGACACCGGACCTGCTGCTGACGCTGTTGATCCTGTTCGGCGCTGTCGCGCTGTTCGTCAGCGAGAAGCTGCCGGTCGACGTGGTCGCGTTGCTCGTGCTGGGCAGCCTGCTCGTCTTCGGCGTGGTGACCCCGACCCAGGCGCTTTCGGGCTTCAGCAGTCCGGCGACGATCACCGTCGCGGCCATGTTCGTGCTCAGCGCCGGCCTGCAACGCAGTGGCGCGCTGCTCGGCATCGGCGAACTCCTCGCCCGCGTCCGCTGGCCGTGGCTGCTGACGCTGTGCATGACCGCGCTCGTCGCCTTCGCTTCGGCGTTCATCAATAACACGGCGATCGTAGCGGTATTCCTTCCGATCATCCTCGCGGTCGTCGTGGCGCGCGGGCTTTCGCCGTCCAAATTCCTGATTCCGCTCTCGTTCGCCGCGCAGTTCGGCGGCGTCTGCACCCTCATCGGAACATCCACGAATCTTCTGGTGGACTCGCTCGCTCGACAATCCGGGCAACCCGGGTTCGCGCTGTTCGAATTCGCACCGCTCGGCCTGTGGTTCGTGCTGGTCGGCATCGCCTATCTGCTGATCGCCCAGCGCGTCCTGTTGCCGGATCTCGGAATCCCGAACACGGGCGCGGACGAGCATCGTGGCCGCTATCTGGTCGAGCTGCGCGTACCGGAAAAGTCGCCCGCGATCGGACGCATCGGCGCCGCGGCAGTGCCCGATCAGGCGCAGGACGTGTTCCTGCTCGAGATCTTCCGCGACGGCGCGCGCATCCCGCTGCCCCGGTCCGAGCCCATCGCCGCCGGCGATCGACTGCTGCTGCGCGGCGAATGGGACGATATCCAGCGCGTTCGTCGCCAACTGCAGTTGCGGCTCGATCGCGTCGCGGCGGATCTCGAAGGCGACCCGGAGGCGGAGCGCCTGCATGCGGAAGTGATGGTGGCGCCGGGATCGCATCTGGCCGGCAAGTCGCTGGTCCAACTTCGTTTCGGCCATCTCTATCGGGTCAGGGTCCACGGACTGCAACGCATCGGCGCGACCCCGAGGCAACCGCTCGACCATATCCCGCTCGCGGTCGGCGACATCCTGCTGGTGGACGCGGCGGCCACTGCGCTCGCCGAGTTGCGCGCCGATCCGGGAGTGGTGCTGCTGGGCACACGCGAACAGCCCAAGGTCGATCGTCGCCGCATGTTCACCTCGCTGCTGGTCATGGCCGCGGCGATCGGCGTCGCCGTCCTCGGCTGGATGCCGATCGTCGCCTCTTCGCTGCTGGGTTGCGCGGCGCTGGTGATCCTGCGCTGCCTGGAGCCGGAGGAAGCGTATGCTGCGGTGGACTGGCGCGTCATCGTGCTGCTCGCCGGGGTGCTGCCGCTCGGTATCGCGCTCGAGAATTCCGGTGGCGCCGACTGGGTCGCACGTTACGCACTGGGCTGGATCTCCGCCTGGGGCCCGCTCGCCACGCTCGCGGCGATCTACCTGCTTGCTGCCGTCATGACCGAGGTGATGAGCAACAACGCCGCCGCCGTCCTGGTGGTCCCGATCGCGATCGCCGCAGCCGAAGGCCTGGGGGTCGACGCCAAGCCGTTCCTGGTGGCGGTGACGTTCGCTGCCTCGACCAGTTTCGCCACACCGGTCGGCTATCAGACCAATACGATGGTCTACACCGCGGGCGGCTATCGCTTCTCTGATTTCCCGAAGATCGGTCTGCCTTTGAACCTGCTGTTCTGGATCATGGCGGTCGTGTTGATCCCGCGTTACTTCCCGTTCTGAAT
Organism: Pseudomonadota bacterium; assembly: GCA_049324395.1. Taxonomy (GTDB): domain Bacteria; phylum Pseudomonadota; class Gammaproteobacteria; order Xanthomonadales; family Xanthomonadaceae; genus Lysobacter_I. The sequence goes on along the minus strand of JBMOOY010000028.1, from coordinate 197,960 downwards.
CCGACCATGACCGACCTCCCGCCGCCGTCGAAGAAGAAACTCGGCCTGGTGATCGACCTCGACACCTGCGTCGGCTGCCATGCCTGCGCCGTGAGCTGCAAGCAGTGGAACGCCGGCGGCATCGCCGGGCCGCTCACCGACGAGCGCCCCTACGGCAAGGATCCGTCGGGCGTGTGGTTCAATCGCGTGCACAGCTACGAGATCGCCGCGACCTCGGCCTGCGCATCGTCGGGCGGCCTCGCCGCCGAAGCGGCGCAACCGGCGATGACCCTGCATTTCCCGCGCTCCTGCCTGCACTGCGAGACGCCGGCCTGCGTCACCGTCTGCCCCACCGGCGCCAGCTACAAGCGCGCCGAGGACGGCATCGTGCTGGTCGACGAGGACAAATGCATCGGCTGCAAGCTGTGCTCGTGGGCCTGCCCCTACGGCGCGCGCGAATACAGCGCAGTCGAGGGCGTGATGAAGAAATGCACGCTCTGCGTCGACCGCATCTACAACGAGCACCTTCCCGAAGCGGACCGCCAGCCCGCCTGCGTGCAGGCCTGCCCCACGAAGGCCCGCCACTTCGGCGATCTCGGCGACCCGGACTCCGAGGTGTCGAAGCTGGTCGCCGAACGCAACGGCGTCGCGCCGATGCCGGAGCTGGGCTACGCCCCGGTCAACCGCTACCTGCCGCCGCGCCCGCGTCGCACCGGGAGCGATGTCTCCTTGCCGCAGGACGAAACGCTCGATGCGACGAAGCTTCCACCGCTGCTGCGCTGGCTGGATCGGGTGTTGAGCCGATGAAGCGACCGAACCCTCCCGTCATCCTGATATTGCTGACGCTTTCCTCTCTCGCCTTCGAGGCTTGGCTGCTGTTTTCAAACCCCAACGCGGGAACCGCCACACGCTTCGGAATGGTATCCGCGCTGATGGCGGGGGTCCTCTACGAGCAACGGATTGCCGTTGCGATCTGGATGATTTGGAGCTTGTTCATGGCGCTGTTCTTCTTTTCAAGCGCGTTCCGTTCTTTGGAAATCTCAACGATGGACGCCGGCATTGGAACCGCCGGAGCGCTGATCGCACTTTGCAACGCGGGATACCTGTTTTTCTTCCATTCTTTCCGCACAAGTTCGGACAACGGCGACGCCTGATGCACCCAGCCTTCTCCGTCATTCTCTTCACCACGGTCTCCGGCACCGGCTTCGGCCTGTGGCTCTGGATCGCGCTGCGGATCGCGTTCGGCGATCGCGCGCAATGGTTCGACGGGATGGGATGGGCGCTGGGCCTCATCGCCGGCGCCGGGCTGGTCGCCTTCGGCGTGATCGCATCGTTGTGGCATCTGGGCAAACCGATGCGGGTGTGGCGCGCGTTCTCGCAGTGGCGAAGCGCCTGGATGTCGCGCGAGGGCGTGTTCGCGCTCGCGAGCTTCGCCGTGGCTTTCGCCCTCGTTCTGGTGCAATCGACCTTCGTCGAATTGCCCCACGAAACGCTCGCGAAACGCGCCTTGGCCGCCCTGCTCGCCGTCTTGTGCGTCGCCGCGATCTGCAGCACGGCGATGATCTACGCCTCGCTCAAGCCGATCCCGGCCTGGCGACATCGCCTGGTCGTCCCGGGCTATCTGCTGTTCGCCGCGCTCGGCGGCGGCATTCTGTTCGGACCGTTCGCGGGCACGACGCTCGATGCGCCGAACATGGTCGGCGCCGGCGTGTTCGCCGGCGCGATCGCGCTGTGGCTGCTCAAACGTGCGTACTGGCGCGCGATCGACCGCGACGCCCTGCCGCAGTCGCGCGGCGATGCGGTCGGCTTGCCTGGGCGCGATGTCTCGGTGTTCGAACGCCCGCACACCGAAAGCAACTACCTCACCCGCGAAATGGGGTTCGTGTTCGCGCGCAAGCACTCGCGCAGGTTGCGCGCGATCGCGGTCGTCCTGTTCGCCCTGATCCCGGCACTCTGCGCCCTGCCGGTGTGGCTGCTGCCGCATGGCGATGCCACGGCATCGCTGTGGGTCGCGGCCGCGTCGTTCCAACTGGGGGCGATGGTGGAACGGTGGCTGTTCTTCGCCGAGGCGAAGCATCTGGTGGCGTTGTACTACTGACCTCGTTTATCTGTCGCCGACGACGGGGATCGCGCTTGTGGGGGCGACGGGAGTCGCGACAAATTCAGACGAAGGACCGGTACGGCGCGAGCCGAGCGATCTCGCGCCGCACCCCGACCGAAAGCATGGCCTTTCGGATACGCATGCCTGCGCTCGTCGCGACTTCCGTCGCTTCCACAAGAGATCGTCGTCGCGGCAGACAGCGACGGCTGTCGATCACCCGATGAATTCGCCGGCGCCGAGGTCCAGCAGTTGCTGCGCGACCCGCTTGCCCAGCGCATCGGGGTCGTCGCCGATCGCATCGCTGCGCACCGCGCGGCCGTCGGCGACCGAGCCGACCAGGCCGGCGAGATGCAGACCGTCGGCGGTTTCGCGAGCGAACGCGGCCACCGGGACCTGGCAGCTGCCGTGCAGGGCGCGGTTCATCGCGCGCTCGGCTTCGACGCAGCGCCGCGTGGGCGCGTGGTTGAGGGCGGCGAACAGGTCGCGGGTCGCGGCATCGTCGTCGCGACATTCGATCGCGATCGCGCCCTGCGCGGGTGCGGGCAACCAGTCGGGCGCATCGAGGCGCGCGCGGATGCGGGCGTCGAAACCCAGGCGCTGCAGCCCGGCGCAGGCGAGCAGGATCGCGTCGTACTCGCCGGCGTCGAGTTTCGCCAGTCGCGTGTTCACGTTGCCGCGCAGGTCGACCAGATCGAGGTCCGGCCGCAACGCCCGCAGTTGCGCCTGTCGCCGCAGCGAGGAACTGCCGACACGCGCGCCCGGCGGCAACGCGGCGATGTCGGCGTAGCGATTGCTGACGAAGGCGTCGGCGTGGTCCGCGCGTTCGAGGATCGCCGGCAGCGCGAACGGACCGTCGAGCTCCATCGGCACGTCCTTCAACGAATGCACCGCGCAATCCGCTTCGCCGCGCAGCATCGCCAGTTCCAGCTCCTTGAGGAACAGCCCCTTGCCGCCGACCGCAGCCAGCGAACGATCCAGCACCTCGTCGCCGCGGGTGGACATCGGCACCAGTACGACGTCGAGCTCGGGATGCAACGCACGCAACCGGTCGGCGACGTGCTCGGTCTGCCAGAGCGCCAGCGGGCTCTTGCGGGTAGCGATGCGGAGAGTCTTCATCCCGCAATTATCGCACGCCCCTCCCCCGCCCGAAGCCCGGCGTAGGGTGGCGGTGAGCGCAGCGAACCCCACCATTGTGACGCGTCAGCCGCTCCGCACATCTATCGAAGCCACAGCCCCTCGCGTGACCCATCGAGGCATGCTTGTCTCGCCTAGGGATTTTGCTTCTTAAAACCAGAGAGCCATGACTCATAGTTTTCTCTTGGCGGCATAAGAGCAGATTCACGAGCTGGCGAAAAATCAACCGAGCTTGCCTTAGGAGCATCCTTTCTCAATTTAAGAAGATCTGCGCGTACTGCTGAAGCGTGCACCTGCATTTCTTCCGCCAGCTCTACGGCAAAGAAAACCAAATCGTCGGTGTATTGTTTAATTGCCACCATAGAGTCGTGGTACATCGAATTAGTGCCATTATCATGCGGCAAAGCGTAATAATCTTGAACAAAAACATGCTCTGGCAAAGACTTTTCCCGAAAAGCATCTATCAATTCCGATCGAATGTTTATGGCATGAACAAGCTCATTTACAGATTGCTCAATCATCGCAACCAATGCCAGCGATCGGCCCGGAACAAGCTGAGCCGAGTAAACTGAATTCTTAAGCGCATCAAGAGGCACGGTGACCGGCGTTATCTTTGTCATCTGCGCTTGAAATGAAATTGGCGCAGGTGACTCGCCATTAGTTATCTTGGCGTGGTGCTCCAGAGCCACTTCTCGATCTTTAAAGTAGCGATCTGCCAATTCAGAAATGTATTGTTTTTTCAGAGAAAAAGCCTGATTGGCAATGACTGTCGCCAGAATCATAGTCGCGTTTGCCTGCCTCAAGCTTTCGAGAAGCTCTTTTGCCCTAGCTCCCCGCTCAGCGAGCCGCTGCGCGCCCCACACACCCAGCCCAGCACCGGCCAATGCCGACAAGAACGCGCTTGCGAACGCAGAATTTGCAAAATTACTCAGCGCCTCGAAAGTGGCCTGTAGAAATCGAATGATCTGATCTGTGCTCATAGCGATTTTGATCTGATTGTCGGATTTCCGGATTGCCGGGTTGATTGCTGCATGCGCATGATCAATGAACCAATCTGGCCACTGAAATATACGGTGGCCAAAGGAATTCACAACTGCTTCACCAACTCCCGCAGCTGCGGCACGCAGCGCCGGCTGACTTCCAGCGGTTTGTCGCCGTGGCGCAGCAGCGCTTCGATGCGGCCGTCGGCGGCGCGACGCAGTTCGACCAGTTCGTCGCGGGCGACGAGGCAGTTGCGATGGATGCGGACGAAGCGGTCGGCGAATTCGGTTTCCAGCGACTTGAGCGATTCCTCGATCAGGTCTTCGCCGCGGGCGTGATGCACCACGACGTATTTCTCTTCGGCGTGCAGGTAGCGGATGTCCTCGATCGCGATCAGGCGGAGGCTGCCGCGCAGGCGGGCGCAGAGATGGGCGCGCTTCTTCCCGGGTTCGGTCGGCGGATGGCCGGCGGCCTCGTCGTCGTTGCGCGGGCCGCGACCGGCGACGAAGGTCCGGGCGCGATCGAGGGCGGCGGCGAGTCGTTCCCGGCGCACCGGCTTGACCAGATAGTCGACCGCGGCGGCGTCGAACGCGGACAGCGCGTGTTCGTCGTAGGCGGTGCAGAACACCACGGCAGGACGCGGTTCGATCGACGAGAGCCGTCGCGCGGCCTCGAGGCCGTCGAGGCCGGGCATCGCGATATCGAGGAGAACGATGTCGGGCGCGTGTTCGGCGCAGGCGTCGAGGGCGGCACCGCCGTCGGCGGCCTCGGCCACGAGGCGAAGGTCGGCATGTTCCGCGAGGAGCGCCCGGAGACGTTCGCGAGCCATCGGTTCGTCGTCGGCGATGAGGACTTTCACGTCATTGTGCGACCTGATCCCATGACCCGATCTTAGCGCCGGATTCCGTCGTGGTCACCCGGTCGCCGCCCCGTACGATCAGACAGCCTGGAAACGCGCCTGCAACCAGTCGCCGAGATCGTGGATCTCGGGGCCGCAGACCTGATGGGCCATCGGATAGCGCTTCCAGGTCACCTCGAAGCCCATTCGCTGCAGCAGCGCCGCGCTCTGTTCGCCCGCGGCGCAGGGCACGACCGGGTCGAACAGGCCGTGGGCCATGAACAGCGGCTGGCGTTCGGCGCCCGGGCATCGCGCGTCTTCGGCCTTGTGCATGGCCGGGACGTAGGTGGACAGCGCGACGAGCCCGGCGAGCGGCACGGCGCGACGCAAGCCGGTGGCCAGGGTCACCGCGCCGCCCTGCGAAAATCCGGCGAGGATCAGCCGTTCCGGCGGAACGCCGCGTTCGGCCTCGTGCGCGATCAGCGCTTCGACGAGGCGGATCGATTCGGCGACACCCGCTTCGTCGGCGCGATGGGTGAGATTCTCGGCGCTGAGGTCGACGATGTCGTACCAGGCGCGCATGCGCGCGCCGCCATTGCAGGTGACCGGACGCACCGGCGCGTGCGGGAACACGAAACGCAGCGCGGGCCAATCCGGACGCACCAGATCGGGAACGAGCGGCGCGAAATCGTTGCCGTCGGCGCCGAGGCCGTGCAACCAGAGGATGGTCCAGGTCGGATCGGGGCCGGTCGTGCGTTCGACGCAGCGGAGCAACGGCGCGGGGGATGCGGGGTCGATGGCGGTCATCGGCCTATTCTTGCCGCGATCGGCGCGCGGGCGCCACCCTCATTTCGATTTCAGCAGATCGCCCACCGCCGATTCCACGGCGCCGCCGACCGCGCCACCCACGGCACTGCCGACCGCGGACCCGACCGCGCCGCCGATCGCGCCGCCGATGGGACCGGTCACCGCCGCGGGCGCGCCGCCCGCGGCGGCGCCGATGGCGCCGGCGATGGCGGTGCCGGCCGCGGTACCGGCCGCGCCTCCCGCGACCGCACCGACCTGCGCGCCGACGGTCGTGCCGACGCCGCTGCCGGCGCCCGCGGATGCGTTCGCCGCCGGGGCATTCGTGGCGGCCGTGTTCGTGGCGGGTGCGTTCGTCGCTGGTGCGTTCGTCGTCGGCGTATTCGTGGCAGGAGCATTCGTCGCGGGCGCGTTCGTGGCGGGTGCGTTCGCCGGCGGCGGCGTGGTCGTCGTCCGGCCGCCCGTGTTGGGATTGGGAGCCGCGTTGGGATTCGCGGGCGCGGGCGCCGGAGCGTTCGCCGGCGGACTGGCGGGCGGCGTGGTCCGTGCGGCGGGTGCGGGCGGCGGCGTTGCCGGACTCGGCGGCAGGGGTTTCGCGGCTTCGGCCACGGACTTGTCGATGCCCGCGCGCCGCTGCTGTTCGGAGGCCTGCTGCGCCTGCAGTCGCGCCGTACGCGCGGCGGTGGGATCGGGGAAGTCGGCGGACGGATTGAGGGTGTTGTTGCGGATGCGATCCGCCTGGGCCTGCGCCGCCATCTGGTTCAGCGGCAGATAGTCGGTGTGGAAATTCAATTCCACCGAGGAATTGAGCTCCAGATCGGTGTTGATCTCCTCGGTGTTCTGGTTGCGCTGCGTCGACACGTAGCTGATGGTGTTCTCGACCTCGGCGCTGGCGCCCCAGGGCCCCACCCCGAAACTGCCGCCGGCCTTCACCCGGTTCTTCATCCCGAACTCGTTGCCCTTGTCCTCGCTGGCGGCGCTGCGGGTGTCGATATGGAAGCGCATCGAGGCGTTGATCTTGCCGCTGTCGATCACGATCCGCTGCATGCCGAGCATGACCATCGTCGCCAGTTGCTGCTGGCGCTGGCGCGCGAGATAGCGGCGGGCGAACGGCACGAGCTGCTCCGGATTGGACGCTTCGATCGGCTCGTCCTCGGACATGCCGAGGGTCGCGCGGATCTCCGCCGCGCCGGGCATCGACGCGCCCGGACGCAGGCGCAGCTTGATGTTCGCCAGCTCCTCTTCCAGATCGGCCAGATCGTCCGGGTCCATCTTCTCGCCGGGTTTCGGCATGTCCTCGGGGTCCGGCGCGTCGTATTCGATCGACTCCGGAAAATGATCGGCGACCCACTGGCGGACATGGGCGAGGCCGAACTGCGCGCGTTCGAAACCTTCCGCCGACGCCGACACCGCGTTCAACAGCTGCACGTACTGGTTCATCTGCTGCTGGTTGGCGTCGACCATCGCCCTGAACACGCCGTTGATCAGATCGGTCACGAAGCGCGGGAACGACACCGCGTTGAGCACGTTCCTGGTGGTGTCCGCGATGCGGTCGGCGGCGGCGCCGAACTCCGGCTGCGCCGCCTGCGCGGTCGACAGCGGCGGCGCCGGACGCGCGGGCGCGCGCCGCTCGATCTCGCCTTCGGCCTGGCCTTCCTCGGCGATGAGCTCGGCCGCGAGCGTCGAGACCTTCACCATCGCCTGCGCCAACGCGCGTCGGTCCTCGACGGACAGCGCGCCGTACTGCGGCGCGCGTTCGAGCACGTCGCGCACGGCCACGCGGATCCATGGCGGCGGCGCGGCGCGGGTGGCGGCGGAGGGCGCGGCCGCGGCGACCATGCTCAGGCCACCATCGGCAAAGCGGGTTGCGCCTGTGCGGGCAGCGCTCCGGTCGATCCCGCCTGCAGCGGGGGAGACGCCAGCCAGCGCTGCGCCGCGACCAGCACCTCGATGTCGCCGGGCACCGCCGGATCGAGCCGGATCGCGGTGTCGGCATAGCGTTTCGCCAGCCACAGCAGAACGGTCTGCCCGCTGCGGCCGCGATCGACGTGCTGCTGGGCCGCGCCCGCGCGCACGCCGCTCTGCGCGCCGACGATCGCGACCAGTTGCCAGAGGTCGCGGACCGCGAATGCCGCCTGCAGCGTCCGGTCGCGCATGAAGACGAGTGCGGTGTTGATGGTCTCGACGATGTCGCGCGCAGCGATCGCGGCCATCGGATCGACGCGCTGGGCGAGGAAGGCGCCCAGACTCTGCGCATGCGTCGACAGCACGACCCGCTCGCGCAGATCGTCGCCGTCGGCCTGGGCGACGATGGCCTCGCACAGAGTGCGCATCAACCGTTCGAAATACGGCGTCTCGATCACCCGCGCGAACACCGCGCCGCGCTCCTCCGCGCTCAATCGCTCGCGACGACCGCGCCAGAAATCGTGCAGCAGTTTCGCGCCGGGCCCGAGCGGCTGGGTGATCGCGCCGCTCACGAACAGGCCGGCGATCAGTTCGGCGGTGGGCAACAGACCCGCGCGTTCGAGTTCGCTGGCGAAATACAGCGGCGCCGCGGCCTCGAGCTGGACGCGGTCGGCGGCGCTGGGCGCGCCTTCGGGCAGGTCGAAGTCGATCCCGGCCAGCGCCTGCGCGACGGCGGTCTCGTGCGCGTCCAGCGCGGACAGGGCCAACGCGACCGCGCCGAGCAGATCCGCATAGGGATGACGCGGCAGGACGCAGACGGCGGGCGGCGGCGGCGCGAGGCGCAGCATGGCCGACGCCTCAGGCCGCGGCGGGGGCGGTGCTGCCCGCCTGGTTGGGCTTCACGTTCGGGTCGAACGGCGTGGCGTTGCCCTGGATGCTGGCGATCATGCCCGGCGAGGCGAGCTTGTCCATCGGGAAGTAGTCGGACTTGAAGTTCACCCGCACTTCGCCGGTGAGCTTGGCCTTCATCTCCTGGCTGGAATTGGAGGTCTCGTCGACCGACGAGGACACCGTGGTCATGTGGCTCTGCACGTTGGTGTTGGCGCTGGCGGCGCCGCCCCAGCCGAAGTGCGCGCCGGCCACGGTGGTGTTCTTGTTGTAGCTGCTGTCGCGGTCGTACAGCGACGCCCGGGCCTCGCGTCTGGCGTCGTCGCTGGCGCGGAAATTGAACACGACCTTGGCGTTGATCAGGCCATCGGTGACCACGATCCGGTTGATGCCGAGCATCACCATCGACGCGAGCATCTGCTGGCGGCTGCGCGCCATCTGCAGGCGCGCGGCCATCACCAATCGCGATTCCTGCTCCGCGTCGGAGAGGTCGGTGACCGGTTCGGCGAGCTGCAGCTCCTGGCTGATCCGGGTCAGCACCGCGGCCGGGTCGTCCTCGGACTTCACCGTCAGCTGCGGCGAACCGTTCTCGCCGTCGGTGCCGATGTCCAGGTCCGCCCCGAAGCGCTGCGACATCCAGTCGCGGGCGTTGTTCATGGTGATGTTGTCGGCGGCGAACTGATCGACGGTCTGCGCCACCGCCTTCAGCAGTTCGGCATAGGCCTCCATCTGCTGGATCGACGCGTCGACGATCGCCTGGAACACGTTCTGGATCAGATCGCCGACGAATTTCGGAAAGTCGACCGAACCGACGAAATTCTTGAAGTTGGTCGCGCCCTGCTTGACCGAACCGGCCTCGAAATCGCTGCCCGCGAACACGCCGACCTTTTCGGACGCCTTGTTCTTGGCCTGATCGACGCCGCCGGCGAGCGCCTGCGCGGGCGCGCCCTGTGCGGTCGCGACTTGGGTGGGCGGGCTCGGGGCGGGTGCGCTCGATGCGGGCTCGCCCTTGGCCAACACGCCCTTGCCGGGCGTCAGTTCCTGCTTCGCCAGGCCGTCGGGGTTGGTCATGTACGACGCCACCCGGACCATCGTGCGCGCGATGTCCTGCTGTTGCGCGGGCGTGAGCGAGCGGAAGCCGGCGGAGGACTCGAGCAACTGGCGCACCTGCGGGCGTACCGCGCGCAGGGTCTCGTCGTCCAGCCAGGCCGGCTCGGCGCCCGGATGCGATGTGCTGGCGGGATTCGCGGACATGGCGGGCTCCGTCGGTGGATCAGGCGGCCGGGGTCGAAGACGGGGTCTGGCTGCCGGCGGCCGGCGCCGCCGGGCGTGCGGCCAGCGTCTTGACCATGCCCGGCTGCGCGTTCATCTGGATCGCGGCGATGGATTCGGGATTCGCCAGTTTCTCCAGCGGCAGGTAATCGCTCTTGAAATTCACCTCCATGGTGCCGGCGAGGCTGGCCTTGGTGGTGAGACTGGCGTCGATCGAGGTCTGCGAGGCCGACGCCATCTTCAGCACCGGCTGCGACGTGGTCTTGTAGGTGCCCTTGGAGTAGTAGCTGGCGTCGCGGTTGGTGCTCTGGTAGCCGGCGTCCTTGCTGTAGGAACTGCTGCGCTCGCCGCCCTCGCTGCTGCTCTCGTAATCGCCGGCCGACGTGGTGGCGTACTGGTCGCCGTAGTCGAACTTCTGCGCGCTGCGCCGGAACTGCATGTTGTCGCGCGCCTGGAAGTCGTACATGACCTTCGCCGAGATCTTGCCGTCGGTGACGACGATCCGGTTGATGCCGAGCATCACCATGGTCGCGAGCAGCTGTTGCCGGCTGCTCGCGAGCTGGGTGCGCGCGGCCGGCACCAGCAGCGCCTCGACGAGTTCGTCGTCCAGCCGTTCGACCGGCTTCTCCAGCGGCAGCGACTGGTTGATGCGCGCGACCGCGGACTTCTCGTCGATGCCCTCGCGCAGCGTGACCCGCGGCCCCGCCGCGGCCTGTTCGTCGCCGAAGGAGAACTCGCCGGTGTCCATGCTCAGCTGGAACACGTCCGGGAACTGCTCGATCAGATGATCGCGGCCCTGGTTCTGGGTGGTGTTGTCGTCGCGGAACTGGTTGAGGCTCTTGGACACGTCGGCGACGAGCTTGGCGTAGGCCTCCATCTGCTCGATCGAGCTCTGCACGATCGAATGGAACACGCCGTTGATGAGTCCCGCGCAGAAATCCGGGAAATTCACCGCTTCGAGCAGCGCACCGGCGACCGCGGCGCCCTCGCGCGCGCCCTGTGCGGTGAACTTGCCTTCCTGATCGACGTTGCTGCCGGCCTGCGACTTCTTCGAGTAGCTCTCGCCCGCCAGCGCCTGCACCTGCGGGCTCTGCTGCGAGGGCTTCAGGCGCACGCCGTCGGGTTCGGCCAGATAGGTCGCGATCTGCACCATGCCCTTCGCCAACGCTTCGCGCTTTTCCGGCGAGAGCTGGTTGAACGAGTCGCTGCTCTCCAGCAGCCTGCGCACCTGCTGGCGGGCGATGTCGAGCGTCTCGCGGTTGGCCGCGGGCGCGGCGGCGCGGGCGGCGGGCTGGGTTCTCGGCGGGAAGATGGCGGACATGTCCGGTCGCTCCGGGTCGGAGGCCGCGCGCGGGACGCGGCCGTGGGGGTTACGACACTGCGGCGGGCGCGGCCCGCAGGCGTCACTGCAGGCCCTGCGCTTCCTCGATCGCCTCGCGCATCTCGAACTCGATCGGTCGCACGTACAGGCTGATCCGCGCCTGGGTCGAGGGTGTGACCCGAATGCTGAGCACCGAGAAATGCCCCTGCTCGCTGGCGTCGTCGACGCCGAACGCGTCCAGCCAGCGGCTGAGCGCGATCAACTGGCGCGGACGTTCCGCGAGTCCGAGCTTGATCAGATCGAGGAAGCGCGCCGGCAGGTCGGGAATCGCCGCGAGCAGGATCTCGAGCTTGAGCTCGACGCCATCGGGCGCCTCGCGCAGGCCGATCAACACCCCGCCCGGCGGCAGTTCGAACCGGCCGCCGAGGGCGACGCCGACGATCCGCATCAGGCTCGGCAGCTGATGGCCGATGCCGAGCCGGTTCATCAGCGGCCCGAGCGCGGAGATCGCCATCGGCCCGCGATGCAGGAACGTCACCCGCTGGCTTCCGGTGTCGCGCTTGCAGCCGATCGAAGTGAAGATCGGCATGAGCGTCGGCATTTCGGCCATTACCCGGCGGGTCAGCGTCGACAGGGTCTGCGGCAGCGAGTCGATCTGCGAGGGCAGCAGTTCGTAGTAGATCTTCGCGGCGTACAGCCCGTCCTCGTCGAACGCACTGCCGAACCAGGCGCCGAAGTTCATCCAGCTCAGGCCGCCGAAGCCGCGCCACTCCTCGCTGCGGCTGTCGAACCAGCGCAGCGCGTCGCGGCCGAACACCGGCTGGATCAGCCGGCGCATTTCGCGGGTGGCTTCGTCGCGCCGGGACACCGGCGAGGCGCCGGGGCCCAGGGGCTCGATGGTGAACCGCAGCGTGTTCGGCTCCGCCTCCGAGAACGACGGCTCGTAGGGCACCGCACCCGGGGTGAGCGCGTTGCGGGCGTACGACACGTCGTCGTCGGGCAGATAGAACGTGCGTTCGATCAGATCGCCGACGTACGGGATCGGATCCCGGGTGCCGAGCGCCTGCGCCGCGGAATGCAGCGAGCGCTCGACCAGATGTTTCATCGGCTTCGCGCGTTGGCCATGGTTGGGCATGATCGTTCTCCGTGGAGGTGTCCCGCCCGGTCAGAAACTGGGCAGGCTGATGCCGGCCGAATCGAGCACGTCGCGCGCGATCTGCGGCATCTCGATCGGCTTGCTGGTGATCGTCGGCGACTCAACGGGCTGGGAGTATTCCTCGATCCGCGCGTCCTGCACGCCGCCCACCGCCAGCCACTGTTCGCAGGCCTGCAGCAGATCCCAGTCGGTCGGGTTCTCCATCGGCTTGTCGCTGCCGCGCAGATGCGGGTTGGTCAGCGCGCTGATCTCGATCACCTCGTCGAAACGGCTGGTGAGACGCTGGTGGTTGCGGCTCAGCCAGGCGATGATCACGGCGCCGGCGCGGGCCTGGGTGCGGAAACGATGGCTGTTGCGCGTGCCGCCGAGGTAGTTGGCGTTGACCTGGTCGATCACCTGCCACATGTCGCGGGCACCGAACGCGCCGCGGATCTCGGCGTCGCTGAGCAGATCGCGATATTCGATGATCAGCGTCTTCAGTTCCTTCGAGAACTGGTACGCGATGCCGTAGCAGTTGCGCGACAGGCTGGCGGCGAGATCGCGGGCCGCCTTGCGCACCTGTTCCTGCGACACCGCCAGCGGCACGTTGCTGCGGAACATGCGGTCGACGTTGAGCTGGCGCCCGAACGAGGACACGCCCGACACGAAGCGCAGCCACAGCTCGTTGAACTCGCGGTTCGGCTGGTTGATGCTCGGATCGCCACCGGGGGCGCCGAAGGCCCGCATGTACAGATCGCGACGCTCGCCTTCGGTGATGCGTTCGGAAGCTTTCTTGTAGTAGCTGTAGAGGTAGTCGCCGGTCTTGCCGAAGCTCAGCGGCAGCAGGCCGGCGCGGAACAGATCGACGATCCGCTCCACCACCTGCGGCATCCGCGCCTCTTCCAGCTGGTAGGCGAAGTAGATCGCCTGGGCGGCGTCGAGGTTCTCGCGCACGATCTCGACGTCGACCGCTTCCTCCAGATCCGGCAGCGAGATCTCCAGCGACGACGGCGGCGCGCCGTTGACCGCGCCGCTCTGCATCTCGTAGGTGTTCTCGAGGCGGCTGGCCAGCCACGGGTCGTTGGCGCTGACGCCGTCGGCGGCGAGCTTGCGGACCACCGCGGCGATGTTGCGGCCGCTGATGACGCTGACCCGGGTGCTGGCAGCCGGTTCGTAATAGTCGTTCGGTTCGCCGCGCTTGCGCGGATCGCCGCCCGGCTCGATGCAGCCGTAGATGTCCTTGTCGATGAGTCTTGCGACGACCTGGGTCCCGAGGGCGACGTCGTACTTGGCGCTGATGTGGGTGAAGGCCGCGTCGAACAGTTCGCGATGCTCGCGGTATTCGCCCTGGGCGGCGCTGACTTTCTGCACGAAGCCGCGACGACCCGGATCGGTGTGGCCGTCGAGCTGCATCAGGCCGCAGATGCCGGCCAGTTCGCGCTCGCCGCGACGCAGCGGTTCGAGGAAGTTCTCCGGCATCCGCTGGGTGCCGAGCAGGCCGTATTTGTGGACGTAGTCGGGATCCTCCACGGCGACCTTCGCGCCGCGCTTGACCGCGACGGTGGCGCCCGTGGACAGCTCCTTCCACGAACGCTGCGCGTAGGTGGCCGCGACCACGCGATAGAACGGATCGGCGACGATGTCGCTGCCGAGCGCGGTCTCGATCTCGGCCAGCTCCTCGATCTGCGCGGGGCTGGGCACGTTGCTGGTGGATTCGATGATGGCTTTGAGGACCTGCCGGCGCGCGCGCAACTTGTTCCGTACGGTCAGTTCGCGCTCGCCGAGGTCGACCAGGAGGATGCGATTCATGGTGTTCTCTGCTCTGTTGATGGCTCGGAAGCCGGAAGTTGCGGTGGCCGTCCGGCGCGCGCCGGCGGTCGTGCTCTTGGATTTCGCCGCGGCGCCCGCAGCGCGCGACTTCGACGCCGCGGCACCCGACGCCTTGCGGGGTTTTTCGGTTTTCGACCGGGTGGTCTTCTGTCGGGTTGCCATCGGTATCTCCTCGTTGCGGTTGCGCGCGTGCGGTCTGGCGACGTTGCGGTCGGGTCAGGCCGCGGCGAGCGCGGGTGGAACGACTTCGGAATCGGATTCGGCGTCTTCGCGCAGGCTGCGGTCGATCTCGGCATCGAGCATCCGCAGCGCGGCGTAGGCGTCGAGCACGCCGTGACCGCAGCCGACGACGCCGGCTTCGGCGAACGGACGGGCGCTGGCGATCAGCAACCGCCGGGCGTCCTCGCCCGAGAGCGGCCAGGCGCGGCGCTGCGCGCGCGAGGCGAGCAGCGCGCAGATCGCGGCCACGTGCGGCGCGGCGAAGCTGGTGCCGCTGGCGTGCTGGTAGCCGTCGAGCCCACAGGTCAGGATGTCGCGGCCGGGCGCGCACAGCGCGACGTGATCGCCGCGGGTGCTGAACGACGCCGGCTTGAGGTCCGGGCCGATCGCGCCGACCGCGATCACGCCGGGATGCGCGGCCGGGAAATACCGTTCGGTGAGCCCGGAGTTGCCGCTGGCCGCGACCAGCACCACGCCGCGCGACAGCGCGTAGCGGACGATCTCCTCGTGCGGTCGCGGCGCGTCGGCGTCGAGCATGGACTCGGGCGTGCCGAAGCTCATGTTGATGACTTTCACGCCGAGGTCGATCAAACGCTTCATGCCGGCGTCGATGTTGTCGAGCGCGCCGATGCCGACGCGCTTGTCGCCGGGACCGAGCGCGGCGCCGAGCACGCGCACCGGCGTGAGGCCGCAGGCGCCGGCCGCGCCGGGCGGCATGCGGTTGCCGCGCGCGGCGATGATGCCCGCGCAGCCGCTGCCGTGGCCGACTTCGTCCTGCGGGCGCTGTCCGGGATGGCGGTAATCGCCGACCAGGGTGACGCCGCCGACCGCCTCGGGATCGAGATCGACGCTGTCGAAACCGGCGCGCACCCGCTCCAGCAGTTCGACGTGCGCGAGCGAGACGCCGGTGTCGGCCAGACCGAGCACCACCGCCGGATCCCCGCCTTCGTAACGCAGGGCCTCGTCGATGCGCGTGCAGCGGCGCGCCCAGGCGCCGGCTTCGGCATCGGGGCGCGCGACCGGACGCTCGCCGGCGTCGGCCGCACTCGCAGCGGCGAAAGGCGCGCGGCACAGCGCATTGGCGGCGACGCGCTCGACCATCGGCAGTTCCGCCAGCGCCTGCAGCAGCGCGGGCACGCCCTCGGCCTCGCGGACCTGCACGCGCAGGACGCGGGCGACGCCGCTGATCTGTTCGACATCGTCGAAACGGTAGGCGCCGGCGACCGCGCGTTCGTTCCGCGAGGTACGGGCGCTGTGCAGACGCACCGCGCGCAGCGCGCCGCCGTGATGGCGCAACAGGCGGTCGATGATGCCGCCGTCGATGCGATCGGCCATGTCGGCGCCGTACCGGGTGCAGGCGCGCCAGCCGGGGATGTGCGCGGGCATCTCGCCGAGCTTCAGCGTGACCAACAGGCGGCCGCGGACGGCGTTCGGCAACAGGGCGCGGGCGGCGTTCATGCCTCGCTCCAGCGGCCGAGACGGCCTTCGCTCAGCTCGACGCGCGCGACCTGGCCGTCGCCGAAATCGACCTCGGCCTCGCTGCCCAGCTGCATGGCCAGCGGCGCCAGCACGATGCCGCCTTCCTCGGCCGCGACCACCGGCACGCTCTCGCCGGCCGCGCGCACGCGCGGCAGCCGGCCGGGACGCAACCCGGGCGCGGTGAGATGGACGCGACCCGCGTCGCCGACGCCGCCGTTGCCGCGCTCGACCTTGGTCACGCGCGGTGCGGCGGCGCGCATCAGCGCCTGCTGCAGACGGTTGACCGGCATCCGCGACAACCGCGCGATCACGTCGGTGCCGGCCTTTTCCTTCAGTTCGTTGAGTTGCTGCACGGTGCGCACGCCGATGCGTTCGAGCTTGCGTTGTTCCTCCTCGGAGATCTGGTCGCCGAGCGCTTCGCGCAGATTGAACTTCGGATCCTCGGCGCTGTAGTCGACGCTGTTCTCGTCGATCATCGGCTTGGTGATCGTGGTCAGCTGCAATTTGATGCTGCTGGCCTCGGTTTCGCCGGGACCCGCCGGGCGCAGGTAGACGTCGTCCTCGACCAGCTGCACGAAAGCGCGCAGATCGAGCGAGACTTCCTTGACCGCGAAGGTCAGCGGCAATTTGCCCAGGCGCGCCTTGATCGCCATCGCCGCCTGCGCCTTGTCGAGCTGCTCGGTCAGCGACTGGATGAACAGGTCGAAGGGGATGCCCGCGTCCTGCAACAGCGGCGGCAATTGCGCGCTCATCCGGCGGCCTCCGCATCGTCGGCGCCGCCCTGGGTCCAGCCCAGGCGCAGTCGCGACGGAATCGGCGTCCAGGCGTCGATGCCGCCGCCGCGCGGGAACTCGGCGAGCAGCACGCAACCGCCGTCGCGCAGCACCGGGCGCAGTTCGATCGGCAGGGTCATGTCGACCTGCGACAGTCGCATGCCTTCGCGCGCCTCGATGGCGATCAGGCCATCGTGCAGCTCATCCAGCAGTTGCGACAGTTCGCGGTCCATCAGGTCGTCCCTCCGCCGGCGACGGGTGCGGCGGGCGCGGCGGCGGGCGCAGGTGCGGGCACCGCGGCGCGCATGGTCGGCGAGTGCTGTTGCACCAGCGCGACCTTGGCCGCGTCGGCCAGGCGGTCGAGCGGCAGCGTTTCGCTGACGAAATTGAGCTTGACCTCGCCGAACAGGTCGGCGCGGACGGTGGATTCGTTCTGGGCGTTGACCGCGAGCGTCGACACCATCGTGGTGGTCTGTCCGCCCTGGCTCAGACTGCCGCGCTCGCCCCAGTTGGCCACGGCCTGCGGGTCGGTGCTGGTCGCGTACTGGACCGCGGCGGCATCGCGCGCGGCGGCGCGGAACATCACCTTGGCGCTGATGCTGCCGTCGCGCACGGCGACGCGGTTCAGGCCGAGCAGCACCATCGTGGCCAGCAGTTGCTGGCGCTCGGCGCCGACCCGGGTGCGGACCTGCGGGAGGATCTGCTGTTCGAGCAGTTCGCTGCTCAGCGTCTGGCCTTCGAGGCCGTAATCCACCAGCCACACCGGGCTGAGGTCTTCGTTCCGCGGCACCAACTGCGGTTCGGTCTCGCCGGCTTCCGGCATCTTCACCGAGACCTCGCCGGGATAGCGCGAAGCCAGCCAATCGCGGGCCTGGTTGTAGGTGACGTTCTCTTCGGTGAACTGGTCGACCGTCTTCGCCACCGCCGACACCAGGCTGGAGTAGCTTTCCATCTGCCGGATCGACGCGTCGACGATCGCGTCGAACGTGCCGTGCACCAGCTGCGAGACGAATCCCGGGAAATCGATCTCGTTGACCATCGCGCCGGCGCGGCGGGCGATGGTTTCGGTCGCCTGCGGCTTGGACGACTGCACCGGCGCCGCCGTCGATGGCGCTGCGTTGGACGGCGATGCGCCCGGCGCGACCGGGTCCGCCTGCGCCCGCGAGATCGCCGTCCCGGGTCGGGACGGGAAGATCCTGCCGCTGTTGCGCGGATGGTCGGACACGATGCGCTCCTCAGGCCGCCGGATTCAGGGTGTCTGCGTTGCGCCAGCCGTTCTCGCGTTCGTAACGGCCGTCGCCGCGCAGGCACAGTTCGATGGTCGCGTCCGGATTGCCCTGGGCCAGCCCGCGGAAACGGTAATCCACCCGCACCCGCAGCCGGGCGACGCCGTCGGCGTCGGCGCAATCCTCGATCTTCGCAACCACCTCGACGCCGTACGCGAGATTGGCCGGCATGCCGGCGGCGATGCGCACGTCGCCGAGACTGCCGTTGTTGTGGCGGAATTCGACGGTCAGCGGCAGCGGCGTCGGCGCGCCCTCGATCGCCGGCCAATCGTCCAGCGCGATGCGCACGTCGCCGGCGGCGGCGGAACTCACGGTCATCGACGGACTCGCGGGCGACTTCAGGCCTTCGAGCTGATCCAGCGACCAGCGGCAGGCGCCGGCTTCGCCGATCGCGCGGCTCATCTTCGTACCGGCGACGCGGCTGGGCTCGATCGGTTCGCGACGCTCGCCGCTCGCGGCCAGATTCAGCGCGCGCACCGGCGGCGGCGGCGCGGCGAGGCGCAGCGCGCCACGATCGCCCAACGACAGCGACTGCGCGCGCGCGGCGGAGGCCGGCAGGTGCAGGATGCGCCAGTTGCCGTAGTCCGGCTCGGCCATGTTGCCGAAGTCGGCCGCGAAATCGTCGAACGGCAGCCAGTCTTCGTAGCCGCGGTTCGCGGGACGGAACGCGATCGGATCGTTGTCGAAGGCGACGCGCGTATCCCAGGGGTTGAGGATCTTGACCTTCGCCTTCTTCGGATCGTCGAGATCGCCCTTGATGCCGGCGACGACCACCGCATGCGGCGCGCCGACGATCACCACCCACAGCGGACCGTAGGTGTTGAGCCATTCCGCCCACTGCCGCGGCGCGTGGTAGATGCTCGCGTTCGACGGCTGCTCGATCATCTCGAAGCCGAAATGCCGCTTCGCCGCCTTGATCAGGTCCCAGTCGTAGCTGGTCGAGAGGCTGCCGCCGACTGCGTCCGCGATGGTCTCGGGCGTATGCGACGCCTGCTGGCGATAGGACAACAGCATCGCCATCGACGCGGCCCAGCACGCGTTCTTGTCCGGCTGCGGGATCAGGTGCACGGCGTAATCGGACGGACCGTCGTTGCCCAGCGCGCGACCGTAGCCCGAGGTTCCGAGCGAGAAGGCCGCGGCGGTGGAGGTCTGCCGACCGGCCGGCACGCCGCCGGAGTGCATGATCTGGAACTGCAGATAGCCGCCGACGTTGCGGGTACGACCTTCGTAGTAGGCCAGGAAATCGGCGAACGAGATCTTGATCTTGCCGCGCGCCGGATCGTGCATGTACATGGTCGTGCCGGAGCCGTCGGCCGCGCCGTCGCTGGTCATGCCGACCAGCACGCGCACGTGGCCGCCGGCGCCGCTGGTGTTCGCGGTCTGGCTGATGTAGAGCGGCCCGTTGCTCTCGAGCATCTCGCGCCATGCGTCGATGGTGTAGGACGCCGGCGGCTCGGCCACCAGGTTCCAGGCTTCGGCGACGACCCTGCGTTCCCGCGGGGACGTGCCCTTGTTGAACGCGTCGAAGACCGGCACTTTCTCGGCGATCGCCTCGTCCGGGATCGACATCCCGTCGCGCCAGCCGACCACCATCGACGCCGCCGCGGCCCAGCACGACATCGGACTGGTCTGGTAGGTCATCGGCACGTCGAGCCAATGGACCGAGAAGCTCTGGTTCAAAGCGCGACTGCTCGCGCCGAGCGAGAGACTGGTGGTGCGACCTTCGATCCAGTCGATCTTGCGCGGCGTGATGAAACAGCCGCGGTTGACGTGATCCTTTTTGGCGGGCTGACCGCTGACGTGAACGGCGCAGATCTTCGCCTTGAGCGTGCCGCCATCGTTCTCGACGGTGTAGACGGGCGATCCGCTGGCGCCCATCAGCGACAGGATCGCGTAGTCGATGGTCTCCGGATCCTGCTTGCGCCTGGCCTTGCCGCCGTGCAGATGCTGTTTCTGATCGTCGATGATGTCGGTCAGGCCGGGGATCGCGTTGGATGCGCCGGAGTAGCCGCACACCGCCAGCGGCAGGCGATCGGACGGCGTCGCATTGAGGAACTCGAACCACATGCCGTTCGGCGCCTGGATCGACACGTTGTCGATCACCGCGAGATCGCGCGGCCAGTCGCCGTCGCCGCCGTAACCGGGACAGATCCGCCAGCCCGACGAGGTCACCGTGGTCTTGCCGAACGGCTGGCTGCCGCTGCCGTTACGGCCGGGGATGATTTCCACGCTGCTCATGCCGTGCAGGTTGTGCGCGCAGGTCAGGATGCGGTTGCGGCCGATGTAGAAACCGGTGCCGCTGTAGGTGGAACCGTCGGGCGCGGTAATGTTGAGCAGGCAGATCGCGGAGTGCGGGAACTGGCGCGTATCCTCGACGCCGACGAACCATTCCTCGAACTCGCGACTCATCGCATCGTCGGTGCAGCTGAGAGCCGCGTGCGGATCGCTCGGATCGTAGTACGGCTGGACGACCTCCAGGGCCGAGGCGTAGCCGTCGGCCGAGAGCATGCCGCCGACCGCGCGCCCCACGGTGCCGACCACGCCGCCGACCGCGCCGCCCACCGCGCCGCCGACCGCTGCGCCCGCCGTACCGCCGACCGCACCGCCGACCGCGCTTCCGATCGAACGCCCGACTTCCGCCGGAATGCCCAATGCGATCGCTTCGGCGCGCACCAGGTCCATGTAGTGGTCCCACTTCCAGTAGCTGCTCGGGCAGTCGTGATTGTCCTTGGGCGAGGCTTCGTGGTGGCCGACGATATGTTCGCGATCCACCGGGACGCCGTGCTGGGCGCACAGCCAGGCGACCAGCTTCGCCGAAGCCTGATATTGCGGCTCGGTCGGCGGCAGATCGCGTTGATTGCTGCCGTAGGGCTTGTTGGCGTTGTGCTCGATGCCGATGCTGCGCTTGTTGACCTGACTGGCGTGATGCGCCTTGTCGCGGTCGTGAACCATCTGCACCACTTCGCCGTCGCGACCGACGATGTAATGGGCGCTGGAGCGGATCGGCTTGCCGGTGCGCGGATTGGTCCGGTTGCCGTTCTGGAACCAGGCGATGGTGCCCTCGATCTTCGGTCCGCCGGCGGTGATGTGGATGACGATCCTGTCGATCTTGCGTCCCGGCTTCATCTTCTTGTAGTTGTTCTTGTGCGCCGGCGCGAAGCGGCTGGCGCCCGGATAGTCCGGCGTCTCGGTCGCGAGCGCGCGCACCGCCTGGGCACCGGCGACCGCTTCGTCGGGAATGTCCTCGGTGATGCCGAACTCTTCCGGATCCTCGTCGGGCTCGTGCGCGGGATCGGCGCCGTCGTCCTCCAGCGCGCGTCCCCACGACAGCGACTGCGGCATCGACGCCGGCGGCGTCACGCAGCTGCGCGTGGTGATCAGCTCCATGTAGTAGTCCCAGTTCCAGACCGCGTTCGGGCAGCCCTTGTGGGTGGTCTTCTTGTCGGCCTCGGCATGGCCGAGGATGTGCGCGCGATCGGCGGGGATGCCGTAGGTGTCGCACAGCCAGACCACGAGCGCCGAGGACGCTTCCATCTGGCGCACGGTCGGGTTGAGGCCCTTGGTGTTGGCGACGTGCTCGATGCCGATACTCGTGCCGTTGGCCGAACCGGCGTGCCAGGCGACGTCGTTGTGCGCGACCATCTGCACGATCGTGCCGTCCTGGCCGATCACGTAGTGCGCGCTGACTTTCGCGGCCGGATCCTTGAACCAGCTGATGGTGCCGTTGATGTTGGCGCCGCCGTCGGTGATGTGGATCACGATCTTGTCGATCGTGCGCGTACCGGTCACCGCGCGATAGTTGCCGCTGTGCGCGGCCTCGAAACGGGCCGCGTGCGGATATTCCGGCGCGGTGAGGGTCAGGCCGCGCGCGCCGTAGGCGGCGCTGGACGCGTAGACGTCGGGCATCGGCCCCTCGATGCCGCGCTCGCTGTCGGGATCGGCCGACAGCGAGCGAGCGCCGAGTCCGAAGCTGAGGCTCTGGCTCCATTCGGCGGCGATCCTGCGGATCCACGCGAGTTTGCCCGCCTCGATCCGGCAACCCTGATTGGTGTTGTCGTCGTTGCCGCTGACGTGCACGCCGACCATGTGCGCGCGCGGACCCGACGCGCGGTTCTCGATCCAGTACACCGGCGAACCGCTGGTGCCGCCGAGGGTATGGATGTCGTAGACGAAGGTGAAATCGGTGGGCAGGGCGACGATGTAGCCGCCCATCAGATGCTGTTTGTCCGGGTCGATGGTGGCATTGATGAAATCGCCGATCGCGCTCGTCGACGCGGACACCTTCGCATAGCCGTTGACCACCACGCCTTCGGGACGGGACTGGTTCAGCTCCTCGACCAGGTCGAAGAACCGGCCGGCGGGCGCGGCGTGCTCCGCAGGCACCCGGATCAGGGCCATGTCGCGATCGAAATCGCCGTCGCCGCTGTAGCCGTCGAACTTGCGGAAATCGGCGGAGGTCACGGTGAAGCGGCCGAACGGCTCGGTCGCTGCGCTCTGGCCGCCGCCGTTCTTGCCCGGGATGAAGGTGAGCCTGCTCTGGCCGTCGACGACGTGCGCGGCGGTGAGCAGCAGACGCGGCGCGATGAAGAACGCGGTGCCGCCCTCCGAACCGTCGGCGCGGCGCACCTGGCAGATCGCCGCGTGCGGCATCGCGCGGGTATCGGGTTCGCCGACGTACCACTTGGTGCTCTTGACGAAGAATTCCAGCTGCGCGCGCAGCGATCCGAACGGATCGCTCCAGTTCCAGTTCGGGTTGTCGATCGGCGCAAGCGCCCGCACCGCTGCCGGGCCGCGATACGCCTGCTGCTGCGCCACCGGCGCAGACGCGGTCTGCTCGGCCGGCATCGGGGCGGGCGGTTGCTTCCAGAGTTCGTCCGAATAGCCGTCGCTGTACGGCGCCGGCGCGGCGGCGGCGGGGTTGGCGCCGTTGGCGGCGCCCCGGCGTGCGGGATCCTCGGTGGTCGCCGAAGGCAGGTTGCCCGCGGCATCCCCGCCCCAGCCCAATTCGGCGCCGCCTCCGCCGTACCCGGTCGAGACGCGGCCGCGCGCCGAGCGGCGCAGACCGCGCTCGGTCAGGCCGCCCAATCCGACGTACATCGTGCCGCGATCCGGCAACCGCAGCGACACCGGCGTGTTGCGATCGCTCTCGCGGAAGGTCGCCATGCCGAAGTACAGGCGCTGCTGGCCCACGAAGCGCGCCACCACTTCCGGCGGCACCAGATAGATCGCCTCGCCGCGCTGCGAAGGCAGGGCCCGCAGCAGCCGGCTGCTGAAGAAATTGGCCGGCGAGCGCCGGGCGCGATTCGCCGGCCGCAACAGCTCCGGATCGGTGGCGATCGCGATCTCGAACAGCGGAAGCTCGGTGCGTACGGTGAACCCGAGCACGCTGAAACGGTCATCGATCGATTCGCGGTTGGCACGGATGACGGCCATGACGGACTCCTAGCGGAATTTGCGTGCGTTGCCGGCGACGGCGGCGGATGCGCCGGACTCGGCGCCGAAGTCGAAGCGGATTTCAGTGGGCAGCCCTGCATCGGGCAGTTCGGCGGGATCCCCGTCGTTCCCGTCGTCCATCACCGAAGAAATGCGCTCCCAGAAGCGCTGTTGGGCGTCGATGCCCATCGCCTCCAGGTGCGGCTTCATGAAATCGAGAATCGCGTCCATCTGCCGGAAGAACGCGCGCTGGCCGGTCTGGACGTGCTCGACCGAGCCGCGCCATTCCGGCACGAGGTTCGACGCATCGCCGCGCTCGCACCAGATGCGGACGATGAAGGCGGCGGTACGGTCCTCGAGCAATGCCATGGCGGCGCCGGTCGGTCGATGGGATGTCCCCGACTGTGCCCCCGGACGATCACCGGGCCATCACGCCGACATCACACGAACATCACGCCCGGGCCGGAACGGCGTGATGTCGGGTGAGGAGGGCGTGATGTCGGCGGCCTGACCGGCGGTCGCGGCGGCACCCGCCGGTCGTGATATATCGGACCGTGTCTCGGACGCCGGATCCGTCGGCATCATCGGCGCCCCCCCGGAAGGTCGCTGCCGTCTCGTCGGCGCGGGCCGGGACATGTCGGAGACACGGTCGCGCAGGAGGGGCGCAATGACGAAGGGAACCCATGCGAAACAGGTCGGCGGGAACGGCCGACGGATCCGCCTGGCGGAATGGGAAAACGAGAGGCCGCCCCGCCATCGATCCGCCATGCGGAACAGGATCTGGGATCCCGCATCCGGCCGCGACGGGTTGGAGTTCTATGAGGCGACCAACGAGTACATGCGCAACGCATGGGCGTTCGATTACATGGATCACGAAGTGTTCGATGTCGGCGGTCAGACGGTCGTGCTGTTCCACTACGAACCCTTCGACACCTGGCACACGATCGACGCGTTCGATATCGACCACATCACGCCGGTTCAGGACCATCTCGATCGGACGCTGTCGGTCGGCAACATGGCCGACGCGCTCGACGGCTACAACGATGTCGACAATCTTCGTCTGATACCGGCCCCCTACAATCGCGGCCGGGCGCATGTGGACGGCCTCGACGCGACGCAGCGGCAGAACTGGATCGACAGGAAGTTCGGATTCGACGCCGATCCGGACCGACCGGTCGAGCTTTACGACCCCGACGCTCACGCAACCGATCGAACGACGTCGTTGCGGACGCCATGGAGGCCGGAAGACGGCCGTTCCGGCCTGGACTTCGACCGCAACGTCCGCGGCGTCTGGTTCCAGGAGCAGCTCGCGCGGATGCATGCCGCGGATCTGGAGTTCGTCCATGATGGCGCGCCCCGCCGGGTACCGATCTTCCTGGATCCGGTCTCGGGCCAGTACGTCACTCGCGACGCATTCGTGATCGACCACCAGCGTCCCATCGCCGAGGTGCTCGACGCCGAATATCGTCGCCGCCGGGAAGAAGGCGGGCCGTTCGCCAACGGCGCGTTTTTCAGCAGGGCCGATGCCTGGGACCTATATAACGACATCGGCAATCTGCGCCTGGTCGGAAGTTCCGCCAACGCGTCCCACGAATTCGAGCGGAACGCGGACGGGGGATACGCGTCGGACGACGATGCGGACGACCGCGATCTTCAGGACTTCATCGAATTCGACGATTCCGCGTTGCCGGAGTCGGTACGCAATTGGATACGCCGGCGCTACGATCGCACGGCCCCGGCGCCGCGCGACCCGGATGCGGACGACGTCGTCGTCCACGAGGTCGCGGTGACCCGGAGAACCGGCCCGATTGCATGGTTGCGGATTGACGACGTCGAGCATCCGGACTACGAGACGTTCATTCGCACGACCGATCATTTCCGGAACTATTTGCTGGCGCACGGAACCCCTTATCCCAACGAACGCTTCGTCCGGCAGGCCGCCGCGCACATCGTCGCCGAAGCGGCGGAAGGCGGGCTCGGGCGCGTGAACCGTCTGCAGTGGGACTGCGCCAGCGGAGCGCTGGCTGCGATCGAGGACGACGATTTCGGACGACCGATCCGCAGCATCGCGATCGACCCCGGCGCCGCGATGCGCGCCGATGTGGCCGACAGCTCGTGGCGCTGGCTGAACCACCGGCAGCGGGCCAGCGCAGACGACGTCCCCGGCCCGATGGATGTCGATCTCCCCGAGCGCGCCGGCCCTCTACGATTGGACGATCGCGCCCATCCCGGGCATGCCTTGTTCAACGAAATGCTGTCCGAGGTCCGCGAACGCAGCCGCGAGTTCCGCCTCGATGTGGACGAAGACACGGCGCGCAACATCGCATCGACCCTCGCGACCGATTTCGTGCGGGCGGGACACGGCAACTTCTCGGAACTCCTGCTGCGGGTCGATGAGGCACGCGGGACGCTCGTTTTCGCGGCGGTCTACTTCGACGCGAACGACGATCGCGACTTGTTCGAGATCGACTTCGATCGGGCCAGGTCCAGCACGGTAGCGGACAATGCGATGCGCTGGCCGGACGCCGCGCCGTCGGCGGTCGAGGAGGCTCCCGCAGCGCCGCGCATCGGCGGTCGATGAGGCGCGCGCTGTGGCGCCCCCGCTTCCGGACGATTTTCCGGGCGCTCCTCCAGACATGTTTTCGGCACGACCTCCTCAACCGCCGCCGACCCGATGGAAGCACAACTCCAACTGCGCGTCGGCCAGGGCCAGATGTCGGCGGGCGCTGGCGATGCATTCGCGCGCGCCCTCCCGCCCCGACACGGCAGGGTGGGCGAGCGCCGGCTCGATCTGCGGCGATACCGGCGCGTAATCGAACCGCAGCGGCGCCTGCATCGCCGGCGGCGGCGCGGACGACGCGCCGGCGAGGGCGTTGTCGGCGATCTGCCGGTACAGGGTGAGGGTTTCGCGCATCGGAGGGATCGCGAGTTCGCGACGCAGCAGGTCGCGGCAGACCTCGAACTGGCGCAGGGCCTGCGCGCGCTGGCCGCTGAGCACGAACAACTGCATCAGTTCGCGATGCACGTCTTCGCGCAGCGCGTCGCAGTCGAGGATCGCCTGGGCGTGGCGGATGCCCTCGCCGTATTCGCGCCGGATCGCCGCCAATTGCATCAGCCGCCAGAGCGCGTTGAGATAGTGCCGGCGATGCTTCTCGCGTTCGCGCAGCGCCCAGTCGTCGCTGAACTCGGTGAGGATGTCCGATTTGTACAGCGAGACGCCTGCGCGCAGGTCGTCGATGTCGGCGTCGGTCAACTGCTCGATCGGCCTGGACAGGCCGCCGGCGATCCGGCGCTCGAATTCCTCGACGTCGAGCCAGACCTCCTGCGATCCGTTCAGACCGATGGCGCCGCGACGGTCGCTGGCGATCAGCTCGCCGTGGCGCAGCGGCGGGCATTCGACCAGGCGACGCAATCGCCAGAGCGCGGTGTTGAACGAGCCGGCGGTCATCGCGGCCATGCGTTCCGGCCAGAGGATGCCGAGCAGTTCGGCGCGACTGAAATAGCGCCCTCGGCCCAACGCGAGATAGGCCAACAGACTGCCGCAGCGGCCGGACACCGCGGTGACGCGTTCGCCGGCGACATCGTTGGCGACGCAGAGAGAGCCGAACAACCAGATGCGCAACATCCTGTCTGTCCTTGCGATGATGCCGCGCCGAGGCGCGACCTGCCGAACCCTGCCGTGCGCGGTCCGCCCTGTCCGGACCGTTCGCCCGCCGACGACGCGGCGCTCCCCGGGAGCAGACGAACCGGATGCGTGCGGGCCTTGTCGTAGACGCGGGAATCGGTCGGATCAGGTCGGCGCCGTCGGCACGTCCGCGTTCAGCGTCGCTTTGCGTTGGTGTCATTGCCGGCGGAGCGTGCTCGAATCGGCTCGAATCGGCGACACATGGCATCGCGGACAGCGGAACCGGACATTCGTCGGCAAGCGGCGCTGCCCGGTCAGCATCGATGACGCCGCACGGCTCAGGGACACGACGCCCCACCTTCAGGACGAACCCATGACGAGCGCACTGCCCACCCGCATCCGCAAGGCTCGATTGTCGGCAAAACTCAGCCAGGCCGAACTGGCCCGCCGCGTCGGCGTCAAACGCAGCGCGGTGACCCAGTGGGAACATCCGGCCGGCACTTCGCCGAGCATGCATCATCTGCTGCAGATCGCCGTCGAGACCGGCACCGGCATCGAATGGCTGGCGACCGCACGCGGGCCGATGCGCTGCGACGACGACGAGCCGGCGACCGTGTTGATCGAGGACTACGCCCAGGACACGACCGAGAGCGAGGCGCTGCTGCGGTTCCGCCGGCTGCCCGCGCACAAGCGGAGGATCGCGCTGCAGATCCTCGACGTCCTCGCGGGGTGATCCGCCGCTCCCTGCCG
This sequence comes from Pseudomonadota bacterium, assembly GCA_049324395.1. Lineage (GTDB taxonomy): Bacteria > Pseudomonadota > Gammaproteobacteria > Xanthomonadales > Xanthomonadaceae > Lysobacter_I. The sequence goes on along the minus strand of JBMOOY010000028.1, from coordinate 170,207 downwards.
GGGCGGATCGGACGCAGTGTCTTGCGGACCGTCAAGGCAAGTTTCCGGCCGTGCTGCCACACTGTATGCCCATGTCCAGCCGCACCCTCGCCCTCGCCCTCGCTTCGGCGCTCGCCCTCGCATCCGACCCATCGTGGGCGGCGCAGGCGACACCGGCGCCCGTCGTCACCAAACCGCGGGCCGCCGCCCCGCCGGCTGCGAAACCGCAAACGTCGAAACCGGCCGTCGCGCCCGCGACTGCGGCGAAAGTCTCGCCGGCGCAGCCGAAACCCGCCGCCAGACCCACGGCCGCCAAGCCCGCGACCGCAAAACCGTCGAGTCCGAAACCCCCGAGCCCGAAACCCGCTTCGCGGAAACCGGCCGCGCCGCCGACCTCGTGGCCCTCGCTGAAACCCGGTCAGTTCCGATGGATGCCGGAGCTGTCGCCGCAGGGGCCGGTGGTGGTGGTGGTCAGCCTGCCCGAGCAACTGGTGCACGTGTATCGCAACGGCGTGCGCATCGGCGTGTCCACGATCAGCAGCGGCATGCCCGGTTTCGAGACCGGGACCGGGATCTTCCCGATCCTCGAGCGCGAGACCGAGCACTACTCCAATCTCTACGACAATGCGCCGATGCCGTACATGCTGCGGCTGACCTGGAGCGGGACCGCCCTGCATGCGGGTCATCTGCCCGGTCGTCCGGCCTCGCACGGCTGCGTCCGCCTGCCGAAGGCGTTCGCGCAGCTGCTGTTCGACGCCGTCCGTCGCGGCACGGTGGTGGTGGTCGCGGACGCTGCGTCGCACCCGTCGACGGTTGTCGTGCCGGGGTGGACGACGCCGGTGGATCCCGCGACCGGCGCGGTCGTCCCCGACCCCGGCACCGCCGAGGTCTGGGCGCCCGAACGGGTTGCGGACGGCCCGGTCTCGCTGCTGCTCAGCACCCGCGATCGACGACTGATCGTGCTGCGCAACGGCATCGAGATCGGTCGCACCGAAGCCGCGATCACCGGCGAAATCGCGCCCGGCACCCGCGTGCATGCGCTGCACGTCGATGCGCCCGCCCCGGTCCAACAGGATCCCCGGATGATTCCCACGGTCGTCGATGCCGCGACCACGCTGCCGCCTCCGGCGCCGGTCCTGCGCTGGCAGGCGATGCCCGAGCCCGGCAAACGGCCCGCGACGGCCGTCCAGGCGCCGCTGCGCGGCGGCTCGCTGACCCTGGGTGAGGCGTTCGCCCGGCAACTGCAACCGTTGCTCACGGCGGACACGACCCTCGTCATCACCGACGAGCCCCTGCGGCCCGCTCCGGCAACACCCGCGCCACCGGTTCCGGGGCCCGCCGCCGGCAAGCCTCCGCTGCCGGTCCCGACACCTCTGCCCGAGCCCCCGCCTGCGTCGGCCGCGCCGCCATCGCCCCAGCCGCTGCCGCCCCCCCTGCCCGAGCCGCCCGACAGCGCGACGCCGGTCACGCCCGCGCCGCCAACCCCGGCCCAAACTCCGACACCGACCCGCTGAAGGCCGGTCGCGTTCATGTTTTCCGTTGCGGCTTGGGGCATCCTGCCGCGATGTTTCGCTCGGCCGGACCCCTCACCCTCCTGACCGCCCTGCTGGTCGCCGCCGCCGCACTGTCGGCGAGCCGTCCGGCCATGGGGGCCGATGCCGGTGTCGGCAGCGCTTCGGATTCCGGCGCCGATGCCGGTGCTTCGATGGCCAGGAGCCTCCCCGGCCGCAGCGCGCGCAACCTGCTTCCCTCCCTGTTCGACCGTCTGCACCGACTCGCGCCCGCGGTCGACGCCCGGGTGCTGTCCCTCGCGCTCGAAGCCACCGAATGCGCGATCGCCTCCGGCACCGTGGCCACGGCGCGGCGACTGGCGGTGATCGACTATTCGCGTCCGTCCACCGAACCGCGGCTGTGGGTGTTCGATCTGGAACAGGCGCGACTGCTCTACACCGAGCACGTCGCCCACGGCCGCAACAGCGGCGAGAACTACGCCCGCGCGTTCTCCAATCGCGAAAGCAGCCACCAGTCCAGCCTCGGCCTGTTCACCACCGCCGAAACCTACTTCGGCGGCAACGGTTACTCGCTGCGGATGGACGGGCTGGAGCCCGGCGTCAACGATCTCGCCCGCGCACGCGCCATCGTCATGCACGGCGCCAACTACGTCGATCCGACGATGGCCCTGCGCCAGGGTCGGCTCGGCCGCAGTTTCGGATGTCCCGCGGTGCGTCCTGCGGTCGCAGACGCGATCATCGACACGCTCAAGGGCGGCCAGTTGCTGTTCGCCTACTATCCCGACCAGCAGTGGCTGGCGAACTCGCGCTTCTTCCGCTGCCGCGCCGGACTCGCGAAGCGCGGCACGATCGGCACCGCCGCGGGCGGGCGCTGACCGGGCGCAGCGCGCCGCCGCTCAGTAGCGCGGCACGTCCGGATCGACGTTGAGACTCCACGCGTCGATCCCGCCGACCACGTTGTAGAGCTCGGAAAATCCGCGCTGGGCGAAATACATCGCCGCCTGCGCGCTGCGTCCGCCGTGATGGCACAGGAACGCGATCGGCGCATCCGCCGGCATCGCCAGCAGGCGTTCGAGCCCGCCGTCCTCCAGCGCTTCGTGCGGCACCTTCACCGCCGCGATCCCGCGCTCCCCCGGCGGGCGCACGTCGACCAGCGTGATCGTGCCGGCGCGGGCGCGCGCATCGGCGTCGGCGACGGACAGATTGCGGAAGGACATGGCGGCTCCGGGACGAACGGCGACGCGTGGCATCATGCCGCGATGTTCGTCCGCTCCGCCAGTCCGCACCGCACGCCACGACGCCCGCACGCCTGGCTGTGGGCGCTGGCGGTGTCGCAGGCGGCGGTCGCCGCGGTCTGGTGGCGATGGGGCTGGGCGTACGGGTTGCCGCTGCTGCTGGCCAGCCATGCGCCGTTCTGGTGGGGCACGTTCGTCCCGCGATCGCGGTTGTTCGGGCCTGCGATCGATCGCATTCCGACCGATCGCCGCGAAGCGTGGCTGACCATCGACGACGGCCCTTCCGACGACACCCTCGCCCTGCTCGATCTGCTCGACGCGCACGACGCGCGGGCGACGTTCTTCCTGGTCGGCGAACGCGCGGCGCGGCGGCCGGATCTCGTCCGCGAAATCCTGCGTCGCGGGCACGCCATCGGCAACCACAGCGCGACCCACCCCGCAGCGTGGTTCTGGGCGCTCGGACCGCGGCGCATGGCGCGCGAAATCGGCGAGGCCCAACGCATCCTCGAAGAGATCGCCGGATCGCCGCCGCGCTGGTTCCGCGCGGTGGTCGGGATGAGCAATCCGTTCGTGCACGCGGCGCTGAAAGCGCACGGCCTCGCGCGCGCGGCCTGGAGCGCGCGCGGTTTCGATGCGATCGCGGCGGATCCCGCGACGGTCGTCGCGCGCATCGAACGCCGACTCGCGCCCGGGGCGATCGTGCTGTTGCACGAAGGCGCGGCGCACGGACGCAACGTCGAGATCGTCCGCCTGCTGCTGCAGCGCCTCGACGCGCTCGGCTACCGCACCACGCTGCCGGAGCCGCGGTAGCGCGGGTCGGTCCTCCTTGCGGGAGGGCCGCTCGCCGCCGCAGGCTGCACGCTATGCCGCGACGCGTTCGGCCACGATCAACCAGTTGTTGAACGGCGTGCGACCGTGCAGCGGGCGACGCTCGACCCGCAGCCCGGCGCGCTGCAGCGGCGCGCACAGCGCATCGAGGGTGGGATGCGCGCGAGGGCGGAAACGCATCCAGCCGATGCGATGGGCCAGCCCGTCCACGACGCGGCCGATCCGCGCGCGACCGCCGCCGTCGTCGATCGGACTGCGGATCACCAGCCGCGCGCCGGGATCGAGCATCGCGACCGCGGTCGCCAACAGCGCCTCGCGCGCGTCGGCGTCGAGGTACTGCAGCACGTCGAGCAGCGCGACGCTGCCGCGATGCGGCGGTGCGCCCCGGGAAAGATCGACCCGTTCGAAACGCACTTCGGCGAAGCCCCGTCGCGCGGCGGCGCGTCGCGCGCGCGCGAGCTTGGCCTCGTCGTCGTCGACGCCGAGATAGGCGATCGCGCGCCCATCCCCGCGCAGCGCATGCGCGAGCAGGCCGAGGCCGCAGCCGAGGTCGATCAGCGGCGCCTCGCAGCCGCGCAGCGCGGCGAGCACGCCTGGATACAACGGATCGCTGCGCAGCTTGGCGCGCACGTAGTAGTAGTCGTAGCGGTTGCCGAGCGGAAACGTCGGCAGGAAGGCGACGGCGATCCGTCGCGCGTCCTCGGCCGCCAACGTCTGCGCGACGGCCGGCGGCGCCTCGTTCACGGCGATGCCGTCCGGGTCGCCGAGCGACGCGCCGCCGGCAGCGCGAGTCGCGTCCATTCGGCGTACAGCGCCGCAGAAGGATGCAGGCCGTCGTCGACGAGCATCGCCGGCTCGGCGCCGTGCGCGCGGCTGACCGGTGCGATGTCGACGAATGCCACGCCGCGTTCGGCGCAGATCCGCGCGGCGGCGGCGTTGTAGGCGTCCAGTTCGCGCGCGATCGCCGCGACGTCGCGGCCGCTCGCGGCGGCGAACGGGGTGACGCCCCAGTCGGGAATCGCGAGCACGAAGACCCGCTGCGGGCGATCGTCCGCGTAGCCGATGGCGCGTTCGAGCAGCGCGGCGAACTCGCGGGCGTAGTCGTCGACATCGCGGCCGCGGTACTGGTTGTTGACGCCGATCAGCAGACTGACGAGATGCCAATCGCGGCCGAGCGGCTCGGTCGCATCGAGCGCGGCGGACAATTCGTCGGTGGTCCAGCCGGTGGTGGCGACGATCCGCGGGTCGTCGATCGCGATGCCTTCGCTGCGCAGGGCGGCGACCAGTTGCGCCGGCCAGCGACCCTCGGGCTCGACGCCCTCGCCGATGGTGTAGCTGTCGCCGAGGGCCAGGTAGCGGCGCGGCGCGTCCTCGTCGCCGGCGCGCGTTTCCCCGTCCTGCGCGGCGTTCGCGGCCGTCCCGGCCGTCGCGGCGATGATCGCCGCCAGCGCCGGAACGATCGCGGGAGGCATCGCTCAGGCCACCGCGATCCGCGCGGCGGCGGCAGCGGCGCGACGCGCCAGCACCCGTTCGATCCGCGCGAACACCTCGCGCAGCACCGGCGCTTCCGGCAGCAAAGTGACGCGGAAATGATTGCGCTCGGGCACGTTGAAGCTGGAGCCGGGCACGATCAGCACGTCCTCGGTCTCGAGCATCTCCAGCGCGAACGCATGATCGTCGAAACCCTTCGCCGCATCGCCGATCACTCCCGGAAACCCGTAGAGCGCGCCGGCCGGCGCGACCAGCGACAGATGTTCGCTGCGTTCGCAGCAGTCGATCAGGGCGCGCCGGGTTTCGTACAGCCGGCCGCCGGGCGCGGTCAGCGCGCCGATGGTGTCGACGCCGTGCAGGGCGGCGTCGATCGCGAACTGCCCCGGCACGTTGGCGCACAGGCGCAGCGCGCCGAGCAGATCCATCGCGTGGTGGAAATCGCCGCTGGCGAGCGGATCGCCGCTGAGCACCGCCCAGCCCACGCGCCAGCCGCAGGCGCGATGCACCTTCGACAGGCCGCCGAAGGACAGGCAGGGCAGATCCCCGGCGAGCGGCGCGAGCGGCTGGAAGGCCGCGTCGTCGTAGCGGATGTCGTCGTAGATCTCGTCCGCCATCAGCAGCAGATGATGCTTCGCGGCGATCGCGACGATGCGTTCGAGGATCTCGCGCGGATAGGTCGCGCCGGTCGGGTTGTTCGGATTGATCAGCACGATCGCGCGGGTGCGCGAGGACACCAGCTGCGCGATCTCGTCCGGGTCGGGCAGGAAGCCCTGCTCGGCCCGGCAGCGGTAGTACACGGGACGGCCGTCGTTGAGGATGGTCGCGGCCGACCACAGTGGATAATCGGGCGACGGCAGCAGCACTTCGTCGCCCGGGTTGAGCAGCGCGCGCAGGCTGAGGTCGATGAGTTCGCTGACGCCGTTGCCGACGAACACCCGCTCCGGCGACGCGTTCGGCGTGCCGCGCTTGCGATGGTAGGCGGCGATCGCCTCGCGCGCGGCCGGCAGGCCCTGCTGGTGGGTGTAGGGATCGGTCTCGGCGATGTGGTCGGCGATGGCCCGCTGCAGATGCTCCGGGGCCCGGAACCCGAATGCGCCGGGGTTGCCGATGTTCAGCTTGATCAGCGTCCGGCCCTGACCCTCCAGCTCGCGGGCGCGACGGGCGAGTTCCCCGCGGATCTCGTAGCGGACTTCGGACAGGCGTTCGCGGGTTTTCAGGGCGGGGCGGGGGCTGGAGGACGGCATCGCGGCGGGCAGGGGAAAAAGTCGGCAAAGACTAGCGGAAATCGCCCGGGTTCGCCGACCGCGACTAGAATCCGCCCATGACCGCTCGTCCGACTTCCGCTTGACCGCCGTCGTCCCCGCCCTGACCGCGATCGGCTGGCCGTGGACCGGCGCCGTCGTCGACCCCGACTGGGCCGGGCCGATCGCCGCCCACCCGCGGGCGCGACCGGCCCGCGTGATCGAGCAGCACCGCTCCGGCTATGTCGTCGCCGAGGCCCCGGGCCATGCCCTCGGCGTGGATTCGCCGCCGGAATGGATGCGCCGGCGCTTTCCGGCGCAGGACCGGGCCGCGGTCGGCGACTGGGTGCTCATCGAGGATGCGACGCCGCGCCCGCAGATCGTGGCCCTGCTGCCGCGCCGGACCACGATCAAGCGCGCCGCCGCCGGCGAGCACTACCAGCAACAGCTGATCGCCGCGAACATCGACACCGTGTTCGTGGTCTGCGGCCTCGACGCCGATTTCAACCCGCGCCGGATCGAACGCTACCTGCTGCTGGTCCGCGGCGGCGGCGCCGGCGCGACCGCGCCCGAAGCGGTGGTGGTGCTGACCAAGGCCGACCAGGCCGGCAGCGACGCCGACGCTTCGCTGGCGGCGCTGACCGAACTGGCCGCGCAGGGCATCGTCGCGGTCGCGGTCAACGCCAAGGATCGCGACAGTCTCGCCGCGCTCGCGCCGTGGCTGGGCGCGGGCCGCACCGTGGTGCTCGTCGGTTCTTCCGGCGCCGGCAAATCGACGCTCACCAATACCCTGCTCGGCATCGAGAAAATGAAGACCGGCGAAGTCCGCGAGAGCGACGCCCGCGGCCGCCACACCACCACCTACCGCACGCTGATTCCGTTGCCCGAGGGCGCCTGCCTGATCGACACGCCCGGCATGCGCGAGCTCAAGCCCACCGGCGAAGAAGACCTGGCCGACGGCGGTTTCGCCGACATCGAAGCGCTGGCCGCCGATTGCCGCTTCCGCGACTGCCGCCACGTCCGCGAGCCCGGCTGCGCCGTGCGCGCCGCGATCGACGCCGGCACGCTCGATGCGGCCCGGTTCGCGAATTATCTGAAGCTTCGCGACGAGATCGCCGGCGCCGCCAATCAGCTTGCGACCCGTCTGGCGCAGAAATCCGACGCCAAGGTCGCGGGCAAGGCGTTCCACAAGCGCCTGGACGAAAAATATGGGAAGCATTGAATCCAGACCCTGTAGGAGCGCCGGAAGGCGCGACAGGCTGCGGCAGGTCTTTCCTCGAACCGTCGCGGCTTCCGCCGCTCCCACAGGGTTCCCGGTGAGTTCATTGTGAACACCGCCCTCGCCCACCATGCCGCCCTCGACGCACGCCTGCTGGCCGCGGTGCGCGGGATCCGTCTGCTCGAAACCCTCAGCTGGCCCGCCAGCGCGCAGGACACCTTCCTCGCCGCCTGGAAGATCGGCCGCATCCATCTGCCCCACATCGACTATCCGAAAACGGACTACACCGACGTGCGCCGCGAGCTGGAAGCGGTGGGCCGTGAGGCCGATCCCGACCATCCGCTCGGGCAATACCTGCTGCAGACGGCGGAGAGCTGGCGCATCGCGACGCGACTGCTCGACGCCGCCGGCACCCACAAGATCACCGCCTATGCGACACGACTCTACGGCCGCCCGGTGGAACTGCTGCCGGGCAACGGCCCCACCAATTTCGAGGCCGCCCAGCATTTCGTGCATCTGGCCGACGACATGGACCAGGAACTGCGCGCGATCGAACCCGACGCGGTGATCGCGGCGGAAACGGTACGCGATGAACTGCAGCGCGACGTCGACGCCTTCTTCGTCGACCACAAGGTCAAGGTCGAACTCGACCCCGGCCTGATCGCCAAGGCCGCCGCCAGCCCGACCCGCATCCGCGTCCGTACCAACACCGGCTTCAGCGACTACGACCGCCACCAACTGCTGGTCCACGAAGCCTTCGTGCACACGCTCACCGGCATCAACGGCCGCGAACAGCCGCACCTGAAGTCGATGGCGCGTGGCGCGCCGCGCACCACCGCCACGCAGGAAGGACTGGCGACGTTCGCCGAACTGATCTCCGGCTCGATGGACATCGAACGGATGAAACGCATCAGCCTGCGCATCGTCGCCATCGACATGGCGATCAACGGCGCCGATTTCGTCCAGGTCTTCCGCTTCTTCCTCGATGCCGGACAGACCCCGGAGGACAGCTTCGCCTCGACCCAGCGCGTGTTCCGCGGCGCGCCCACCGGCGGCGGCGCGGCCTTCACCAAGGACACCGTCTACCTGCACGGCCTGCTCAGCGTGCACACCTTCTTCCGCTGGTGCCTGCGTCACCGCAAACTCGCCATCGCCCGACAGCTGTTCGCCGGCAAACTCGCGCTGGAGGACGTGTTCGCGCTGCAGCCGATGTTCGACACCGGCGCGATCGCGCCGCCGCACTACCTGCCGCCGTGGATGCAGCGCGCGAACGGACTCGCCGGCATGCTCGCGTTCTCGCTGTTCGCCAACAAGATCCGCCTCGATCGTGTCGATGCGGACGATCTGGTGCTGGGCCTGGGCGTCTAGGGCGCGCCCTGCGCAACGTTCGACCTGTCGTTGTCGTCCCGAGCCGCAGGCGATGGATCTGCTCGTGATCGGGATGGAAACGCGCCATTCCAGGCATCGGGAGGGCTTTCCGCCTGGATCGGCTTTCGCTCGCTGCCGCGAGCGAGCCACCTTTCTTTGCTTGCGCCGCGCCCTATGGGCCCGATCCGCGAAACCCGCCGCGACCAAGGGTCCCGGTAGCTCAAGACCGGAGCCGAGGATCACATGCCACCGGCAATCCGAAAGCCGGCAGTTGTCCATGAAAATTCGTGGGAAGGCCTCGGACCCGGAACGGCCCCCATCACCCCCCGACCATCCGCCCCCGCACGGTGGGAACGGGGGGTTTGCGGCTAGAATCGGGGGCCCGAACGCGCACGGCCGTTCCGCGGCCACTCCCGAATGTCCGACAGCAACGATCTGAAGCAGTCCGCCCTCGACTATCACCGCCAGGACCCGCCGGGCAAGATCAAGGTCGCGCCGACCAAGCCGCTGGTGACGCAGCGCGATCTCGCCCTCGCCTATTCGCCGGGCGTGGCCTACGCCTGCGAAGCGATCGTCGCCGACCCCAACGCCGCCAGCCAGATGACCGCGCGCGGCAATCTGGTCGCGGTGATCACCAACGGCACCGCCGTCCTCGGTCTCGGCGACATCGGCCCGCTCGCCGGCAAACCGGTGATGGAAGGCAAGGGCGTGCTGTTCCAGAAGTTCGCCGGGATCGACGTCTTCGACATCGAGATCGCCGAACGCGACCCCGACAAGCTGGTCGACATCATCGCCTCGCTCGAACCGACCTTCGGCGGCGTCAACCTCGAGGACATCAAGGCGCCCGAGTGCTTCATCGTCGAACGCAAGCTGCGCGAACGGATGAACATCCCGGTGTTCCACGACGACCAGCACGGCACCGCGATCATCGTCGGCGCCGCGGTGCTCAACGCGCTGGAGATCGTCGGCAAGAAGATCGAGGACGTGAAGCTCGCCACCTCCGGCGCAGGCGCCGCCGGCATCGCCTGCCTCGACATGCTGGTCGCGCTGGGCATGAAGCCGGAGAACATCCTCGCGGTCGACCGCGACGGCGTGCTCTACACCGGCCGCGGCCACATGGATCCGGACAAGGAACGCTACGCCCGCGACACCAACAAGCGCACGCTGGCAGAGATCGTGGCCGGCGCCGACGTGTTTCTCGGCCTCTCCGCCGGCGGCGTGCTGAAGCCGGAGATGGTCGCGACCATGGCCGATCGCCCGATCATCCTGGCGCTGGCCAATCCCAACCCGGAAATCCTGCCCGAAGACGCGAAGAAGGTCCGCCCCGACTGCATCATCGCCACCGGCCGCAGCGATTATCCGAACCAGGTCAACAACGCGCTGTGCTTCCCGTACATCTTCCGCGGCGCGCTCGATGTCGGCGCGACCGAGATCGACGAGGCGATGAAGCTCGCCTGCGTGCGCGCCATCGCCCAACTCGCGCGCATGGAGGCCTCCGACCTCGGCGGCGCCTACGGCGGCGAAGTGCCGAAATTCGGCGCCGAGTACATCATCCCGCGGCCGTTCGACCCGCGCCTGCTGACCGTGCTCGCGCCGGCGGTGGCCGAGGCGGCGATGGCTTCGGGCATCGCCCTGCGGCCGATCGCCGACATGGTCGCGTACCGCGAGAAGCTCGGCCAGTTCGTCTATCGCACCGGCCTGCTGATGAAACCGATCTACGACCGCGCGCGCAGCGACCGCAAGCGCGTCGTCTACGCCGAGGGCGAAGAGGAAACCGTGCTGCGCGCGGTGCAGACGGTGATCGACGAAGGCCTGGCGCGGCCGATCCTGATCGGCCGTCCGGACGTGATCGACACCCGCATCCAGCGCCTCGGCCTGCGCATGCGCGTGGGCGAGGACTTCGATCTCACCAACATCAACGACGACCCGCGCTTCAACGAGTACTGGCAGCAATATCACGCGCTGACCGAGCGCCGCGGCGTCACCCCGGCGGCGGCCAAGAACCTGCTGCGCTCGCGCCCGGCGCTGATCGCCGCGCTGATGGTCGAACGCGGCGAAGCCGACGCGATGATCTGCGGCCTGGTCGGCCGTTTCCACAAGAAACTCGGCTATCTGCGCAGCATCTTCGACTTCGAGAAGGGCGTCACCGGCACCGCGGCGATGACCGGCGTCATCAACGATCACGGCGTCTGGTTCTTCCTCGACACCCACGTCCAGGTCGAGCCCACCGCCGAACAGCTCGCCGAAGCGACGCTGCAGGCGACCTGGCGCCTCAAACTGTTCGGCATCGAACCCAAGGTCGCGCTGCTGTCGCATTCCAACTTCGGCAGCCACGAGAACCCGAGCGCGGCGAAGATGCGCCAGGTCTACCAGCTGATCCGCAAGCGCGCGCCCAAACTCGAAGTCGACGGCGAGATGCAGGGCGACACCGCCTGGGACGAAGCGCTGCGCAAGCGCATGTTCCCCAACACCACCCTGCACGGCCGCCCCAATCTGTTCGTGTTGCCGAATCTCGACGCCGCCAACATCACCTACAACATGGTCCGGGTGATGACCGACGGCGTCGCCATCGGCCCGATCCTGATGGGTCTCGACCGACCGGCCTACATCCTCACGCCGGCGTCGAGTCCGCGTCGCGTGGTCAACATGACCGCGATCGCCGCGGTGGACGCGCAGATCCGCGGCGTGCGGGGCGTCTGAGCGTGCGCGACGGCGACGCCGCGCATCGCGATCTCCGCACGCCGGTCGCCCACGACCGCTTCGTGCTGCTGCACTACCACATCTTCAAGAACGCCGGCAGCACCATCGACTACGCCCTGCGCCGCAGCTTCGGCGCGGGGTTCGTCGACTTCCACGGCGAACACGACGACGCGGTGCTCGTCGCCGACGATCTGCTCGCGCTGGTGCGCGACGATCCCTCGATCGTCGCGATCTCCAGCCATCACACCCGTTACCCGCGCCCGCGCGCCCGCGGTTTCGTGTTCTTCGACGTGTGCTTCGTCCGCCATCCGTTGTCGCGGATCCGCTCGCTCTACCACTACGGCCGTCGCACCGATCCCGGCCACTGGCTGGCGCAGCTCGCGAACGCGCACGACGAGGCCGGCTTCGTCGCGCACATGCTCGAACGCCTGCCGCACATGCTGACCGACGTGCAGATCAACCACATCGCGAACGGCGGCGCCTTCGCCCGCGCCGCGGGACCGCACGACCTCGAACGCGCCATCGCGACCCTGCGCGAAATGTCGCTGCCCGGCGTCGTCGAACGCTTCGACGAAAGCCTCGTCGCCGGCGAATTCTTCCTGCGACCCGCCTTCCCCGCGATCGACTTCGCCTACGTCGCGCAGAACGTCTCCGCCCCCGACGGGCACCGCCCGAGCGGTCGGGACGATCAACTCGACCTGTGCCGCGCCGCCTGGGGCGAGGACACCTTCGACGCCGTGCTCGCGCTGAACCAATGGGACCTGCGCCTGCACGCCGCCGCCGGCGACGAAGTCGAACGGCGCCTCGCGATGCTCCCGCGACGCGACGCACGCCTCGCCGAATTCCGCGGCCGCTGCCGCGCGCTCGCGGTGGCTTGAGCCGCCCGATCGCGGCTTCCGCCGCTCCCACAGGACCGGCGACTGCATCGCGGCTTCCGCTGCTCCCACAGGACCGGCGACTGCATCGCGGCTTCCGCCGCTCCTACAGGACTGGCGCAACTGCATCGCGGCTTCCGCTGCTCTCACAGGACTGGCGCAACTGCATCGCGGCTTCCGCCGCTCCCACAGGACCGGCGCAACTGTATCGCGGCTTCCGCCGCTCCCACAGAAGGCCGAAGACCACTTGCCCTGTGGGAGCGGCGGAAGCCGCGATGAACCACGACACGCCCCACCGCAGCCCGATCGGAAAACCCCGACACACCTTCGCCGACTTCCCCGATCCCCTCCATCACCGACGAGCGCGATGCTGTCGGCATGGACACCCGACCCGCCCCCAGATCGAATGCCTTGCGCACCGGCCGCCGCTCGCAGGCGGGACGCCGCTATCTCATCACCACCGTCTGCCTCGACCGCGAGCGCCGGTTCGCCGAATGGGAATGCGCATCGCGGGTTGCGTCCGCGATCGACGATCCGCGCCTCTGGCGCGATTCGCGGCTGCTGTGCTGGACGCTGATGCCGGATCACCTGCATCTGATGATCGAACTCGGTCATACCGAATCCCTCGCCTCCCTGATGTGCCGCGTGAAGTGCGTGACTGCCGGCGTCGCCAATGCGATCGCACACCGACGCGGGCCGGTGTGGATGCGCGGCTATCACGACCATGCCTTGCGCCGCGACGAAAGCGCGATCGCGGCGTCGCGATATCTCATCCTCAATCCGGTGCGTGCCGGCATCGTCGTCCGCGCCGGCGACTATCCGTACTGGAATTGCGCCTGGCTCGAACCGGGAATGGCGGACTAGCGCGAGCGCTTCGATTCGCCCTGGCCGCGCTTTATCGCGGCTTCCGCCGCTCCCACAGGACTGGCGACTGCATCGCGGCTTCCGCGGCTCCTACAGGACTGGCGCAACTGCATCGCGGCTTCCGCCGCTCCCACAAGACTGGCGACCGCATCGCGGCTTCCGCCGCTCCCACAAGACTGGCGACCGCATCGCGGCTTCCGCCGCTCCCACAAGGACCGGCAACTGCATCGTGGCTTCCGGCACTCCTACAGGGACTTTCCCGCAGGGTCTTCGGTCTTGGATCTTCTGTGGGAGCGGCGGAAGCCGCGATGCACGGCCACCCGACTTTCCGCCAGCCCGGAAGGCCGCTTCCGCACCGCCCCGGCCACACCGATCCGCTCCCATCCCCTGCAATCGAATTCCCCGCCCGCACCCGCCGGACCGCACGCCCCCGTACGGGGGGAAGAAGGGGCCCGCTGCTAGAATCCGGACTCTATTCCCGACCCCACGGACGCGGCCGACCGGCCGCAGCGGAGCCCACGGCATGAGCTGGTTGAACGACCTGTTGCAGAACGACCCCGATCCCACCGAGACCCGCGAGTGGGTCGAGTCGCTCAAGGCGGTCATCGACGCCGACGGCCCCGGCCGCGCGCATCAGCTGCTGGAGGGCATGGTCGAACTGACCCGTCGCGCCGGCGCCCACCTGCCGTTCGCCCCGACCACCGAATACATCAACACCATTCCGACCCACCTCGAACCGCGGATGCCGGGCGATTCGCACCTGGAATGGCGCATCCGCTCGATGATCCGCTGGAACGCGATGGCCATGGTCGTCCGCGCCAACCGCAAGCCCGGCGACCTCGGCGGCCACATCGCCAGCTTCGCCAGCTCGGCCACGCTCTACGACGTCGGCTTCAACCACTTCTGGCGCGCGCCCAGCGCCGACCATCCCGGCGACCTCATCGCCGTCCAGGGCCACAGCTCGCCCGGCATCTACGCCCGCGCCTTCCTCGAAGGCCGGCTCAGCGAATCGCAGATCGACCACTTCCGCATGGAAGTCGACGGCCGCGGCGTCAGCAGCTATCCGCATCCCTGGCTGATGCCCGATTTCTGGCAGTTCCCGACCGTCTCGATGGGCCTCGGCCCGATCGGCGCGATCTACCAGGCGCGCAACTGGAAATACCTCGAAGCCCGCGGCCTGATGCCGAAGTCCGACCGCAAGGTCTGGTGCTTCATGGGCGACGGCGAATGCGACGAACCCGAAAGCCTCGGCGCCATCTCCGTGGCCGGTCGCGAAGGCCTCGACAACCTCGTCTTCGTCATCAACTGCAACCTGCAGCGCCTCGACGGCCCGGTGCGCGGCAACGGCAAGATCATCCAGGAACTCGAAGGCCAGTTCCGCGGCGCCGGCTGGAACGTGGTCAAGACCATCTGGGGCAGCTACTGGGACCCGCTGCTGGCCAAGGACAACACCGGCCAGCTCAAGCGCCTGATGATGGAAACCGTCGACGGCGAATACCAGAACTGCAAGGCCTTCGGCGGCGCGTACACCCGCGAGCATTTCTTCGGGAAATACCCCGAGACCGCCGCGATGGTCGCCAACATGAGCGACGACGACATCTGGCGCCTCAACCGCGGCGGCCACGACCCGCACAAGGTCTACGCCGCCTACGACAACGCGATGAAGACGAAGGGCATGCCCACCGTCATCCTCGCCAAGACGGTCAAGGGCTACGGCATGGGCAGCGCGGGCGAATCGCTCAACCCGACGCACCAGACCAAGAAGCTCGACGACGATGCCGTCCGCGCCTTCCGCGACCGCTTCAAGATCGACATCCCCGACGAACAGTTCAAGGACGGCGCGGTGCCGTTCTTCCACCCCGGCGAGAAATCGCCGGAAGTCGAATACATGCTGGAGCGTCGCCGCGCCCTCGGCGGCTTCCTGCCGCAGCGCCGCCGCAAATCCACCCAGACCCTCGAAGCGCCGAAGCTCGAGGTCTTCGACCGCCTGCTGAAATCCACCGGCGATCGCGAGATCAGCACCACCATGGCCTTCGTGCAGGCCTTCAACGTGATCCTGCGCGACAAGCAGGTCGGCCCGCGCTGCGTGCCGATCGTCGCCGACGAAGCCCGCACCTTCGGCATGGAAGGCCTGTTCCGCCAGATCGGCATCTACGCGCCGGAAGGCCAGAAGTACAAGCCGGTCGACCGCGACCAGCTGATGTACTACCGCGAGGACGCCGCCGGCCAGGTGCTGGAGGAAGGCATCACCGAATGCGGCGCGTTCTCGTCGTGGATGGCCGCGGCCACCAGCTACAGCACCAACGATCTGCCGATGCTGCCGTTCTACATCTACTACTCGATGTTCGGCTTCCAGCGCATCGGCGACAGCGCCTGGCAGGCCGCCGACATGCGCGCGCGCGGCTTCCTGCTCGGCGCCACCGCCGGGCGTACCACGTTGAACGGCGAGGGTCTGCAGCACGAGGACGGCCACTCGCATCTGCTGGCCGGCGCGATTCCGAACTGCCGCGCCTACGACCCCACCTTCGGCTTCGAGGTCGCGGTGATCCTGCAGCACGGCATGCAGCGCATGCTCACCGAGCAGGTGGACGAGTACTACTACCTCACCCTGATGAACGAGAACTACGCCCACCCGGACATGCCCGAGGGCGCGGCCGACGGCATCATCAAGGGCATGTACCTGCTGAAGGACGCCGGCAAGCCGAAGAAGGGCGAACTGCGCGTGCAGCTGCTCGGCAGCGGCACCATCCTGCGCGAAGCCATCGCCGCCGCCGAACTGCTCGACAAGGACTTCGGCGTGACGGCAGACATCTGGTCCTGCCCCAGCTTCACCGAACTCCGCCGCGACGGCTTCGACGCCGAACGCTGGAACCGGTTGAACCCGGAGGCGAAGGCACCGCGCAAGGCCTACGTCACCGAACTGCTGGACACCCGCCAGGGCCCCGCCATCGCCGCCACCGACTATGTGCGTGCGTTCGCCGACCAGATCCGCGCCTTCGTCCCGATGCGCTACACCGTCCTCGGCACCGACGGCTTCGGCCGCTCCGACACCCGCGCCAACCTGCGCCGGCACTTCGAAGTGGATCGGTACTACATCGCCCAGGCGGCGATCGACGCCCTGGCGAAGGAGGGGAAGATGACGGGCAAGGATGTGTCGCGGGCGATCAAGCTTTATAAGATTGATTATGAAAAAGCGAACCCAGTAGGCTGCTAAATTCTTTCAGGGGCGAAAGATGCACGAGGTTGCGCACCACCTACAAGTTGAGGCGTTGCCAAAGGCCGGGACGATAGAAGGTGACCGCTATGGACGATCAGCATTCAATAGGTACTACTACGCAACATTTCTGATCGTCCGCCAAGGGATATCCAGCATGGACAAAAAATGGAACAAACAGGACCATGCCGGCATTCCTGGACTGTTGACAGGGCAAGTCACTGCCGCATTGAAGCTGGGTAAAACAGCTGCTGCCAGGCAAAGGGATTCAGAGCTCGTCACGCTCTGCAACCGGGCAACTGCTGCTGCAAGCGAATTGTCAAAGTTGCTTGAGAAAGCAAATGAGGCACGGAAAATCGCGGATTACAACCCCGAAGTACCTATCGAATTCAGGGGAGCCGACCGATTTTCGCTTAGCGGCATTGACATCAACACTGCACACGCATGGGCGCCAAGAGCGAAGATTTTGGTGGATACGATAGTAGACGCATGGAGGCAAGTGCATGTCTGAGATAGCCGACATCTACAGAGCACTGGCTGAAGCAGGAATTGAGATTTCAGGAGAAGTTACGTCGGACCCTTTTATCCAAGACACGTTTTTCGCATTCGTCCCAACTTGGCGTGACAAGAGAAATCGTCAAGTACCATCAAACGCATTGCTTTCTTCGGCAATAACTAAATTAGCTGATTCTGGAATTAGACTGCGCTTCCTTCTCACCGATAAAATGGAAGGCGATATCGAGGCTGGCTTGAGAGCCACTTTGCTACATGAATTTGGCGGGTGCATTCGAAATGTTTTTTTGACTATTTCTGGAAAAGCAGCGCATGTATGGCTCGACCAGAAACGAGAAATTTCTGAGACTGAGAGATCTGCTATACGCCTACACGCAGGTCGCTTTCTTGAAACTTTTTCCATCGCCGCACAATCGATTCAATCACTTACTTCCGGCCGAGTTGCTAGCGTCTCTGTCACGCTGAAGTTGATTCGCTTGTTCGCGCCGATCTCTCAGCAGCGGCTGGCTGATGAATTCGTTAAGAAAGGGTTTGATCTCCCCTCTAGCACTTGGCTCTCACGTCGACTAGACAGTCTCAGAAAGTCGGGAGACATTGTTCGTACGGATGATCACCAATATGCATTAACGCTCTCTGGCATCAAGCGCCTGGGAAGCTCTAAAAACAAGCAAAGCCCTGATGTCATTCGAGTTCTTGCGCTCGCAGCGGGGCGGAGGTAATTTATGGCTGTGCGGGAGTCTCAGGCGCGGGCGTGTATCACGCCCAATTGCCAAGACCAGTCGATAGAAGGGTTCCGGCGAAGCGGCCGGCGATCCTTCGAATCGCCGGCCGCTTCGCCGGCGCTCAACGAAAGCTTACTTTGCTAAATGAGACTCCCGCACACACTCTATTCCAGACTTTGCTTCATCTTCCCTTCTGGGAAGGACCTGATTGCCGCTCTTGGAAGCGACAACCTCGACGAGAGCATCGAAATCGAGCGTTTGCTGGCACTTGGCCTCCCGCCGATTTCATCCCGAAATGCACTTAGTGTAATGCTCGGCATTAATCTAGGCTTTCTATGGTCTCTTGAGAATAGACCAAGCCGCTACTACCGAAGATTCACAATCCAAAAGGGTATGCGGCACAGAATTATTGACGCCCCCCTGGTATCACTCAAAATCATTCAGAAATGGATTGGCTTCCATCTTGCCAATGCCTATTTGCGGCCATCCCATGTCTTTGGCTTCGTCCCGGAGCTATCCCATATTGATGCGGCTAAGCAACACGTAGGTGCCGAATGGGTCATTTCCCTAGATATTAGAAATTTTTTTCAAACTACACCGCTTGACCTCGTCTCTAGCTCTCTGGCCTCAATCGGCTACAGCGACGAGTCAGCGAGGCTAATTGCTCGTCTTGCATGTCTGCGCGGCTTTCTGGCTCAAGGATCACCCGCAAGTCCAGTCATTTCAAACATTGCATTTAGCGGGATTGACCTTCGACTAAGAGAAATTGCAGACGCATACGGATGTCGCCTAACTAGATATGCAGATGACATAGTTTTCTCTGGTCACGGCGAGCTACCAAGTGACCTTCTACAGAACGCTATCAATGTGTTCGACGACTCGCCTTGGCGCGTCTCCATAGAAAAGATTCGACAGGACCGCCTTCCAGGAAGGTTAAAAGTTCATGGCCTGCTGGTTCACCAAGAGCGCGTTCGGCTTACAAAAGGATACAGAAACAAACTGCGCGCATATCAGCACCTGTGGAGTGATGACAAGATCGTCGATGCGGACAAAGCACGCATTCGCGGTCATCTGCTTTATTCTCAACAGATAGATCGCGCACGCGAAACGTAAAACGAGTAACTCGCAAGGCGGGCTTGAGCCCGCTCTACGAAAGATGATCGACATAGGGCGAGCCCTGGCCCGTCGTGTACGAAGCGAAAGACCGCAAGCCGCAACGCCCGTGGCCGGGGGCGCGATGTTTACGTCGCAGGCTCGATCACAATCCGCCCCTTGCGCACCTGCATGCGGATGCGCTGGCCGACGGCGAAGCCGGCGTGTTCGAGCCACTCACCACCGAATCGGACGAACGGGAAGCGGCGCGAGCCGAGCCAAGGCCGTAAGGCGTATACGCTTTCGTAGGGTGCATAAGCGAAGCGTCATGCACCTTCTTTGAGTCATCCGCTATCTGTTGTCTTCGATGGCGCATGACGCCTGCGGCTTATGCGCCCTACGGGATCTACACATTCGGCGGCTCCGAAGGCGGCGCTGGCTGACGGTTTTGGTTGATGCGCTGAACCCATTCATCTCCACTATCGGTAGCTGTCGTCATGGTGCTGTGACGAGCCACGGTCACTAGCGCCAACGCTGCAAACACAACAGCTCCAAAGGCATATATCCAGCCGACAAACGAATCAGGCCCCTTCGTTGTGACGCCAAAAACATATCCCACCGCAGCGAGCATCAGAGCATAATAGCCCGCACTCATAACCCTGCGCTCCATGCGCCTACCATTCTGACTCACATGCCATTGGTGCAGCCAAGCGACCGATTGCGTATTCCTGTCATAGCGAAGCAAAGGCCATAACTCGCACAGCTCGAACAGGGCAAGACTCTTGTCAGGTTGCGCAAGGGCCAGACGAATCACGCCCGCGGGCATTGTCGTTCCGAAATGATGCCGGACAACGACCTCTAGCCACAGATCATCCTGCGCGCGCACAGGATCCCAAAGATCTAAAAACTCCTTGCGGTGCCGGCTTCGATGTCCCACCAATCCATACAGGCCTTTGGCGGCATAGAGCACAAGCAGAAAAATCACCGCCGGAATCAGAAATCCCGAACCTCCAATTTCCAGTATTTCACGCATACCTGCCTATTCCTCACGCTGAATCTTCAATCTATGCCCAATCCAAAAATCCAAAAACAGGGGTCAGATTCGACTTTCTAGAAAGTTCACCCTACGAGCCACATAACAAGCAGAGCGCAAGATAGTCATTTCGTGATGGCAGTGCCTGCTAGCTGGCGATGCTGGTTGATGCGGCGAACCCAATCGTCGCCAATCTCTATGGCGACCGTTATTGTCTCGTGACGCGCAACGACTACGAGTGCCCACCCAGAAGCCGCCAAACTTGCAATCGCATAGACCCAACCGCTGATGGTGTGCGGCCCCGTTTCTACCACAACAATGCCACACCCAACCGCGACCAGCGCTAAGGCCGGAAACGCCACCTTCATGGCGCCACGTTCGATGCGTCGGGTGTTCAGATCGACATGCCGGCGACTCTGCCAGGCAACAGTCTGCGTTTCTCGCTCATAACGAATCAACGGCCACAAAACGCACACCTCAGACAATGACTGACTCTTGTCTGGCTGCGCCAAAGCGAGGCGGATGATGCATGCCGGCAGGGTCGTACCAAAGTGGTGCCGGACAATCACTTCAAGCCACAGATCGTCCTGCGCACGCGCGGGATCCCAGAGATCGAGAAACTCCTTGCGATGTCGACTGCGATGTCCGATCAGACCATAGAGTCCTTTAATGCCGTACAGCACCAACACAAAGAGCACCGCCGGAATCAGAAACCCTGCGCCTCCGACCTCCAGAATCTCACGCATGCCGTCACCTGTTTCCCTGTCATCCCCTACGCGTGCAAGCCACTGAAGCCTTGCCGTTAATCGCGAAGCACCGACACCTCAGTGAACAAGTCCTGGATCGGGTCATTGCCTTTCGCGTACTTCTTACCGAGCACATGCTCACGGTGATACGCCAGATAAGCCGCCTGACGCGGCGTGAAGCTCCCGCACCGACGACCCGACCTCAGCTTCAGCCCCATCCCACGGATGACATCTGACGGCAAATCCGGGGATACGATCAACTCCCCGCTCGACTCAAAGCCGATCCATCCCCGATCAAACAGTAGGTCCACGTGCGGGGTCAACAACAGGCCGTTATGGCCGTCCACACGCTCATCCCCACTGACGCATGCGGCCCAAGGCTTGATGTGACTTGCACGCAAAAACCGAGTGTCCCGGACCCCGGTGATACGACATTGTTTCTCAACGCCTAGCAGGCGCTTACGGAAAAGATCCTGCAATCGACGCACATCGAGCAATCGCGTTGTGACCGTACTGGTCAGCGCCAGGTCCTGCGCTGTCGGCTCAGACACGCCTTTCGCCAACAGTCCCGGCATCTCATCCAGCGGCCGAAGCTTGAACACGATCGCGTTTCGATTCGGCCCCTCGGTCGCCGGCGTATCCGGGCGTTCATACCAAGAGATCAATTCAAACTCGCCGCGATAGCGACATGGACGGCTCTTGCCTGTCATCTGGAAAAGCAGCAGCCGCTTGCCATCTGCGATGTGATTCAAGATGGCACGATTGCCACCCGTCATCGTCATATCGCCTCGCTGCCCCTCACCAAAATAATGGAAGCACGTCTCGTCTTCCCAGAAATCATGATAACCGTGGGCTTCCCCGCCCTCCCCAGTAAACAAGATCACGACCGGCTTATCAGCAGGCGTCGATATCCCGCCCTGCTGCTGCCCGCCCAGCACTGGATGAATTTCCGCCTTGCGGCGATACATCGCCCCAACTTGGAATGGAATCTCTAGCACGCCGTCCATCACCACCCCTGTTACCGACATTGCCAGGGTGATTCTGCGAATCCGTTGAAACGGACATAGCAACTCCCGCTTCTGGTCATTCGAAATATTTTCTTGGATAGGCGGCGGCTATTGAATTCTTTTTTAGGTGGGGCCCACTGCAAGCCAGCTGGCAAACCTCGTCAACAATCCACGCAAGACAAGACCGCTCCTGGGTCACAGGGCGGATCACTGCCCCGGCATCGCCGGTCTGCCATCCGCATCAATGCACCATCGCCTGAAGACAGATGGCCGAGACCCCGCCTACGTAATTCGGGACATCCGGCACGGTGTTAGGGGACTCATGCCCGCCTCACGCCGATCGGCTCTCAGGGCACCCCCACCGGCAGTTGCATATCGTAAAACAATATGCTTATTATCGTTCAACGATAATTTCAGGAGCCATCATGCCCCGCCTTCCTGCTCATGCCCTCACCCTGGCCCGACCCGCCATCCAGGTGGCGACCTGGCTGAATCTGCTCTACGGCGCGGGCCTTGTGGCCCTGTTCGTCGCCGGTTTCGTGATCCCCGACTGGCCGATGAAGCCACTCGGTTACGACCGGGCGACCATGGACCCCAACCTGCCGCTGGGCCTGCGGGCGGCGGAGTTGCTGGGCCTGGCGATGGTGGCGCTGGTGCACCGGATGCTGCGGCGCCTGCTCGCGATCGTCGATTCGGTGCGCGACGGCGATCCGTTCGTGGTCGAGAACGCCGTGCGCCTGCAATCCATCGCGTGGAGCCTGCTGGGCGTCGAGTCGTTGCGCCTCGCGATGGCCGGCATCGCTGCCGCGGTGGGAATCGAGCGCGTCGGCGCCGGCGGTTTCGCGCTCGCACCGTGGCTCGCGATCCTGCTGCTGTTCGTGCTGGCCGGCGTGTTCATGCGCGGCGCGCGCATGCGCGCCGATCTCGAAGGCACGGTGTGACATGGCCATCGTCGTACATCTGGACGAATTGCTGCACGCGCGTCGCATGACCCTGACCGAACTGGCGACGCGCATCGACATCACCGTCGCGAACCTGTCGATCCTGAAGACGGGCAAGGCGAAGGCGATCCGTTTTTCCACCCTCGAAGCCATCTGCACCGCGCTCGAATGCCAACCCGGCGATCTGCTGGGATTCGATGCGACGTTGCCGTCCTCCGAAGACTGACCCCTCAAGAAGGAAGTCCCCATGCACATGCGCGTCCTGCGCAGGGCGTTCTGCGCCCTGTTGTTGACTCTCGGCACCGATGCGACCGCCGCCGCACCATCTTCATCGGCTTCGCCGTTCCTCGATGCCATACCCTGTTTCGGCCTCGACTACGACCCGTGGATCGCGAGACTGTCGGGAAAGACCGATGCCGATCCCGAACGCGTGGCGATGCTCCAGGCGAAGTTCCCGCGCAGCCTGTACGAGAACGCGCAGCAGCGGTTGGACTGCCATGCGATCCGCTACGAAAGCGATGGTCTGGTCATCCTCGGCTGGATGGTCGCGCCCAAGCATGCGCCCGACGCGAAGCTGCCGGTCGTCATCTTCAATCGCGGCGGCAACGGCGGTTTCGGCGCGCTCAAGTTCGCGGACTTGTTCACGCATGTGTTTCCGCTCGCCGATCAGGGGTTTCTGGTGCTCGCCAGCCAGTACCGCGGCGTGTCCGACGCGGATCCCGCGCGGTTCGGCGTCGATGAATTCGGCGGGGCCGACGTGAACGATGTTCGCCGGCTGATCGACCTGGCCCGGCAGATCCCCGGCGCGGACGCGGACAACGTCTTCCTCCTCGGGTTCAGTCGCGGCGCGATGCAGGGCTATCTGGCCGCGCGCAACCGCGACGACATCCGCGCCATGGCGATGGTCAACGGCGTGGTCGATCTGGAGGCCGATCTCGCATTCCGGCCGGAAATGGAGACGGTGTATCGCGCGCGCATCCCCGGCTATGCCGACGACAAGACGCAACGACTGCGCGAACGCTCGGCCCTGGCCTGGGCCGAAGAACTGCCGAAAGCGGCGCCGATCCTGCTCATGCATGGCACCGAGGACGAGCGCGTCGCGCCCGGCAACGGGCCGAAGATGCAACAGCGGCTCGATGCGCTGCAGCATCCCAACCGACTGATCCTGTTCGAGGGCGAGGACCACTTTCTCGACCCGACGAAAGCGATCGCGGAGGCCGTGGCGTGGTTCAGGGCATACCTGCGTTGACGAGACCGGCAGCGAGCGTGCGGCGCACACCCCGACCGACGAAGCGATCGAAGCGGAGATCGACGCGAAGGGCCGCCCGATCAATCCGATCCTCGACGCCTACGAGGCCGCGATGGCGACCCTCACCGAGCAGGACAAGGACGCCTTCCGGTTCTTCGTCGACCCGGCGAACCAGCAGGGCCGGAGTGCGGTCGTGTTGCCGAACGCGGATTGATCGCTCCGATCGGCGGCGACTCAATCGGGTGGAATGCGATAGATGACGTAATCCTTGTCCCGATACAGCTCGGGAAACGCCAATCGCGGCGATCCGGCCTCTCGAACCACGTGGGTCGCACCGTACTTGCGGGCGATCGCGCGGAAATCGTCGACGGACATGGATTGGTAATCGCGATTCACGCGGCCGAGCAGGCTGTCGTAGTCGGCGGTGGCCACGGTACCGTGCAGGTTGTACACGTCCTGGATGTATCCGGCCCATCGCATCTGGAAATCGTGGTCGAAGGTGCCTTCGCCGCCGTCTTTCCAGGACCCGACCACGCCACGCCGCCCGAAATAGCGAAACGCGACGATCGGCTGCGTCAGATAGGGCGGAATCACGACGGTCGCCTCGGTCGGCAGGTTGCGATCCGCCCAGCGCATCGCGCGGAAGCCGGGCAAGCGGCTCCCGTCGATATCCCAGGTCGGAGAAGCCCAGGCCGTGCTCAACGCGACCCACAGCAGACCGATCGTCATCGCGGCGCGCGCGCGCGGCGGCGCGCCGCCGGCGCCGAGCGGCGCGGGTGTAGCGGAAGCTTCACCGACCGCGTCGCCCGGAGCGGATGCGTGAGTCACGCGCAGCGCCAGCGTCATCAACACGCCGCCCAGCAGCAGCGCCAGGATCAATCCATTGGCCAGCGCGAAATGCAGGCTGGCGGGCAACCCGCTCAGGTCGCTGCGATAACTCAATTGCGTGGCGAACACATAGGCCGTGGCCGGCAACAGCGAAACCGCCCCGATCGCCATCGAACGATTGAAGCAGGAGTAGCAGGTCCACCCCAGGGACAGCACCGCAAGCGCGTCGAGCATGCGCCCCGCCTGGAACAGGTGCAATTGAACGGTGTGAGGCGAATACAGCAGGTTGTTGCCGATCAGGCCCGCCGCGAACAACAGGAACACGCCCGCGAGAAAGCCCGCGAGCAGCCTGCCGGCACCGACCCAGGACGAGCACAGGATCCCCATCGTCACCGCCAGGGCGCCCCACGATGCCTGCATCGCGAGCACGAACGGCGATTCGTAGTGATGTCGCGGATAGTGCAGTTTCACCGCATCGATCCAGTCCTGCGGCGCCGGCGTGGGAATGCCCCCGCCACCGGCCTTCGCCATCATGATCAGGAGCGGGCCGGCGACGATCAGAAAGATCACGGGCCCCAGGGTCAATGCGCGCAGGCGTTCGCGCCCGCAGAACAGGCAGGCCATCCAGATCAGCGTCGCCGTGTGCGCGGCGGTGGTCGCGTGAAACAAGAACACCGCTCCCGTCAGCGCAAAGGCCCACAACGGCCGACCGCGCACGCACAGCACCAGGGCGAACAACAGCGGCCCCATGCTCGCTACGCGCGGCAGGAAGATGCCATCGAAATTGTCGATGCCGCCTGCGACCGCGCGCGGCACCATCGCGGCGACGAGCGCGAGCGCCGAGACCCAGTGCGCGCCAGCATCCGGCCACAGGCTGCGTCCGAGCGCGCGCAGCGCCCACAACATCGCGAATGCCGACAAGACATATGCGGTCAGATAAATGGATTCGATCGAGGCCCAGTGCGAGAGCCATGCGATGAGCGGGAAAAACAACGACGGATGCTTCGACGCCATCGCGAGCATCGGATCGCCGGGAAGGAACCCGGGATCGCGTGCACGCTCGATGAAGGCCAGGTGGATCGCGTGATCGTCGGTCCCGAAACCGTAACCGCGCAACAGCAGGAACAGCGCGGTCGCCATGGCGACGATCGCGAACTCGCGTCGGCACGACGCGACGCCGGAAACGTCGCGGAAGGACGCGAGGATCGCGGCCGGAAAATTCCGAAGGGAGTGGGCAGTATCGATCATCGTCGATCTCGATCCATTGCCATCGCTCTCCGAGCGTCGGGCGCATCGACGGCGTTCGGCGCCGATGACGCCGCTCGCTCGCCCGTCCCCTCCCCCCGGTCCCTTGCCGCACCCGCGGCATGCGTGCCGTGGTCGTTCGCGTCGCGCGAAACGCACGTCGGATCGGCGGCACCCGACCGGCATCTTATGCATATTCGATGGCTGCGGCAATCGACGGTCGAAACGGCCGAAACACCGCGTCGGGAGCAAATCGCATCGGGAGCGACAGGTCGCGCCCCTTGCGTCGTCGACCGGAATCCGCCTTCGGTCGCCCTCGGGCGACGGGATGCGTCTGCAACTGTACGGCGTTCCGGTGCAGACTCTATCGTCGGTATTCGATTCGCCGTTGAGCGCCCTTCAGACGAGACGCCTCCTGTCGCCTCACAACCGATTCACGCGGAACTTCCGTCCCTTGATCTTGCCTGCGCGCAGTCGGGAGAGCGCGGTGTCGGCCTGGGTGCGCGCGATGGCGACATAGGAGCGGGTGGGATAGACGTCGATCTTGCCGATGGCGTCGGCCTTCAGGCCCGCCTCGCCGGTCAATGCGCCGACGATGTCGCCCGGACGGAGTTTGTCGGTCCGGCCGGCGTCGATGCGGAGGGTGACCATCGCGGCGGCGGGAACGTTCGAGGGTCTTCCGGTCAGCGGCTGCATGCGGCCCCAGCGCAGCGGGTCGCCGATGCGGTCGCCGATCATGGTCTTGCGCGCGAGTTCGTTGGGCATGCACAAGCTGAGCGCGAGGCCCTTCCGGCCGGCGCGACCGGTGCGGCCGATGCGGTGCAGATAGGTGTCGGCATCGGTGGGCAGGTCGTAATTGACGACGGCGCCGAGGTCTTCGACATCCAGTCCGCGGGCGGCGACATCGCTGGCCACGAGCACGCCGCAGCTGCGGTTGGCGAAGCGGACGAGCACTTCTTCGCGATCGCGCTGTTCCATGTCGCCGTGCAGCGCCAGCGCGGTGAAGCCGTAATGCGTGAGCGAGCCGACGACTTCTTCCGTGTCCTTGCGCATGTTGCAGAACACCACGCAGGACGCCGGCCGATAGTGCAGCAACAGCGCGGCGAGCATCGGCGCCTTGCGCTCGGGTTCCACTTCGAAGAACAACTGCTCGATCGACGCCGGGCCGGCGCCGTCGTCGACGCTGATCTCCGCCGCATCGCGCAGCATGGCGTTGCCGAGCGCGCGGATGGCCTCGGGGAAAGTGGCGGAGAACAGCAGGCTCTGGCGTTCCTTCGGGATGCGCTTGACGAGGTCGCGGATCGCGTCCTCGAACCCCATGTCGAGCATGCGATCGGCCTCGTCCAGCACCAGCGTGCGGACGCTGCCGAGTTGCAGCGCCTTCTTCTGCACGAGTTCCTGGATGCGGCCGGGCGTGCCGACGACGACATGCGGCTCGTGCGCGAGCGAAGCGAGTTGCGGGCCCAGCGGAATCCCGCCGCAGAGGATGGAGATCTTGAGATTGGGAATGCCGGTGGCGAGTTTGCGCAGTTGCTTGCCGACCTGATCGGCGAGCTCGCGCGTGGGGCACAGCACGAGCGCCTGGGTGCGCGCGGCCGAGGGGTCGAGACGATGCAGCAGGCCCAATCCGAAGGCCGCGGTCTTGCCGCTGCCGGTCGGCGCCTGCACGATCGCGTCGCGGCCGTCGAGAATCGTCGGCAAGGACTGCGCCTGCACCGGCGTCATCGTCGTGTAGCCGAGCGCGTCGATGCCCAGCAGCAGGGCGGACGACAGCGGGAGTGCGGCGAAATCGGTCGGGCTGTTCATGCGCCTATGATGCACGAGCGGCATCGGGCCCGGGGCATCGTCGGATCGGCCGGCGTCGGGTTGACAGTCGCGGCGACCGAAAACGATGATCGGCTTCCCGCCCGCAACGGGCCGGGATGCTGGAGTTCTTCAACCGCACGGAGAAGTCAATGAACGACGCCATGGAAACCAAGCGGGAATTCCGCTTGAGCGAGCTCGAAACCCAACTGAAGGCGCTGCTTCCGAACAAGGACACGCTCGCCGACGCGTACTACTGCTGCGAATGCGTGGGCAACCCGGAGTGTCCTGCTTCGGCTTGAGCACGATCCGACGACCCGGCCGGAAGGCCGGGCCGTTCTGGCGCGCCTGAGGCGCGCTCCACAGACCCCGAATCGGGCAAACTGCCCTCCCGCCTCCCTCGCAGCCCCCCCGGCATGGCGATCACGCTCGATCATCTGCGTCGTCATGCGGTCGCCAGGACGCTGTTCAAACCGACGACGCTTCCGCGGGCGATCGACCGTCTCGGTTTCGTGCAGGCCGATCCGATCCGCGCACCGGCGCGGGCCCAGGATCTGACCCTGCGTCATCGCGTCGCCGGCTATCGCGCGGGAGATCTCGAGCGCCGTTATCCGAAACTGCCGATCGAAGAAGACTTCTTCGTCAACTACGGCTTCCTGCCGCGCGCGCATCACGCGCTGATGCATCCGCGCACGCCGCGCGAGGCCTGGACGGCGTCGCGCTGGAAGCAGGCGCGCGCGGTGCTGGATTTCGTCGCCGAGCGCGGAACGGCGCATCCGCGCGAGGTCGATGCGCATTTCGCGCACGGCAAGGTCGTCAACTGGTTCGGAGGGGCGTCGAACGCGAGCACGCAGTTGCTCGACGGCATGCACTATCGCGGCCTGCTGCGCGTCGCGCGCCGCGACGGCGGCACGCGGGTCTACGCGCCACGCATCGCCGATGCCGAGTCGATCGACCCTGACGCCGCGAGCGCACGCATGGATGCGCTCGTCGATGTGATCGTGGGCAAATACGCGCCGCTGCCGGCGTCGAGTCTCGGGCAACTCGTCGGCCTGCTCAGGGGCGGCGTGCCGCAGTGGGACGCCGAGCGCGCGGCGGCGCTGGCGCGCGCGAAACGACGTCTCGGGCAGACGCGGGTGGATGGCGTGGACTGGTTCTGGCCGGTCGGCGAGAACCCCGCCGCGGCGCGCTGGGCACCGGACGAATCGGTGCGGCTGCTCACGCCGTTCGATCCGGTGGTCTGGGATCGCCGCCGCTTCGAGATGTTGTGGGGCTGGACCTACCGTTTCGAGGCCTACACGCCCGCGCCGAAACGGAAGCTGGGTTACTACGCGCTGCCGCTGCTGTGGCGCGACCGTGTGATCGGCTGGGGCAACCTCGGAGTGCGCGATGGCGCGCTCGCGATCGGACTCGGCTACATCGCCGGCCGCGCGCCGCGGGATGCGGCGTTCCGCACCGGCCTCGACGACGAATTGGCGCGGATGCGACGGTTCCTGGGACTGGAGGCATGACGCTCGCAGGCCCCGGAACGAAAAAGCCCGGCCGATGGCCGGGCTTTTCGTGGTGCGTGCGGCGCGGGACTCAGATCACTTCGACCTGGTCGGCCTGCATGCCCTTCTGGCCCTGCGTGGCGACGAACGACACGCGCTGACCTTCCTGGAGGGACTTGAAGCCCGAGCCCTGGATCGAGCGGAAATGCACGAAGAGGTCGGGGCCGCTTTCCGGGGTGATGAAGCCGAAGCCCTTGGCGTCGTTGAACCACTTCACGGTGCCGGTCTGTTTCTGGGACATGGTGTTGTTTCCTTGAGCTGGAGTTGTGGAGAGCCGCGGAGCGGCAGGAGCTGGCTGCAAGGAAAGGAAGCGGGGAAACGTGTAGGTGTAATGACGCACGATCTACAGCGGCAGGCCACGATTCGATGTGACCCTTGACATTCAGCGGGCGCCACTATGGGCCCTGCGGGCCTGCAAAGCAAATCCCCGGCCCCGGCCCGTTCAGTCCGAGCCCCCCTCCGGGGCGGGCCGCAAACGGCGCCGGCGGCCCCGAAATGGCCGGAATCGCGCGCATTTCCGCCGATCGTGCGTCCGACGCCCCCCGCGAACGGCGGGCCGCCGCTCGAGCCGTCGGGGCCGCCCGGACACCCTCCCTGCGACACGAACTGCGCCAGACGCGGCCCCGACCGCGGGCCACGGCAGGCTCCGTCAGCCCGTGGCGGTCGTCTGCTGCTCGAACGTGATCACGATGAACTCCGCGGGATGGGTGAGGGCCACCAGGGCGGTGACGCGCATCACGCCGTCGAGCAGGTCGTCCGACGTCATCGTCTCGCCGAGGCCGACCGTCACCCGGAAGGCATCGGCCGGCGTGGCGCCCTGCAGACCGCCCCGCTTCCACACCTCGGTCAGGAAGGCGACGATCGCCGCCTGCACCGCCGACCAGGTATTCGCGTCGTTGGGCGAGAAGGCATGGGCGCATGCGATGCGCTTCATCGATTGTTCGAGGAAGATCGCGGCGCGGCGCACCGCGAGGTAACGCCAGTCCTCGCTGTTGCCGTCGAGCGTGCGTGCGCCCCAGACCAGGATGCCCTGGCCGTTGAAGAAGCGGATCGCGTTGATCGACTTGCCCGTGATCGCATCGACGTTGAGCGGCGCCTGCTGGCTGTCCGTAAGCTCGATCGGCAGACTGTCGGCGCCGACGATGCCGACGTTCGCCGGCGCCTGCCAGACGCCGGCCTCGGCGTCGTTCGTGGCGTACACGCCCGCCATCGCGCCGCTGGGCGGCAGCAGGCCCGCGAGGCTCTGGACCTGGCGCAGGATCTCGGCGTAGATCGGGCTGATGCTGCGGAGCGCCGCGTCCGCCGTGGATTCCACGGGCCGCCCGGAGCGGAGGGCCTCGCGGATCTCGTCGAGCCGCATGGTCTCGGCCGATGGCCGATGCGCGGGCGGGTCGATCAGGGCCGCGAGCGGTTCGAGATCGCCGCCGAACAGATTGCGGAAGTCGAGCTCGTCGTTCATCAGCGAGGTGCCGATGAACGGGTAATAGGCGATGCCGAAGTCGAGCCCCGTATCGCCGGTGGCGCTGCGGAAGGCGGCGATGTCCTGCGGATAGCGGTCGGGAGTGGGACGGTCGGCGTTGATCACGTCGAACAGACAGACCGCGGTCCGCATTGCCTGCGCCTGGGCCAGCATGGCCTGCATCAGGGTCGCGTTGTCCTGCGCCGACAGAAGGATCGCGTCCGGGCACAGATAGAGCGTCGGTTCCTGCACCTGTTTCAGGCGTTCGAGCCCGCGCAGCAGATCGGCCAGCACGATGTTGGGGTTGATGGTCGGCGCGTCGGGCGCGGTCAGCGGTTTGCCGCTCGCCGGGCCGTAAACGCCGACGGAGACGATCCAGGCCTCTCCGCCTCCATTCAGGTAGAACAGGCGCACGCTGTTGTAGAGATGATGGAGCGTGGCCGGATCGGGCAGCACGGCGTACACGGTGCCGCCGATCCGCAGCGACGCGCCGACCGCGGGAACGCTCGTCTGCGACACGAGATAATACTGCGGCCGATACTGGCGGACGGGGTCGGCCGGCGCGGGCGCCGACGGCAGCAGGAAGTACGCCGCGAATTCCTCGAAGGAGCGGATCCTCACCGGCATGCAGATGCAAGAAACGCCGTGGAGGTCGGCGCGCGGGGTGTAGCCGATGAAGGCCGGCACCGCCGTGGCGACCGGCGCATCCGCGTTCGGCAGCGCGTCGTTCGCGGCGATGACGGCGGAGATGGGATCGGTCGGCATGATCGTCGTCCTGATAAGGATCGCCCGCTTCGGCCGACGGGCGGAACGCCGGTCCCGGCAGGGCCTGTGCACAACCTAGCAGCCCGCGGCGCGCATGCACAATCGCGAACGCGCCATGCGCCCTTCGATGCCCTGCTAAGATCGGCGCTCCGCCCGCCGCTCGGCGTGTTTTCGAATCGGCGGCGTCGCGCACCGCGCGATCGCCGGACCCTCCGCACGACATCCTGTTCACGAGCGCCGCTCATCGCATGGACGCCTTCGCCTTTTCTTCCCGATCCGCAGCCGTGCTCGCGCGGATCGACGCCGAACTCGCCTCGCTCGACGCCATCGCGGACGACGAACGCGCATCGGACGCCGACCTCGCGTTCGCCAACGCGTTCCACATCGCCGACGCCAATCTCCGCCATTTCATGCCCGGGCTCGACGCCCGCGGCAGTCGTGCGCTGATCCGCGAAGTGCTGTTCCACCAGCGCATGAGCGCGCTGGACCAGAACGACTTCGATCTGCTGGGCGCCACCGACGTCGTCAGCCGATGCGGCGATCTGCCGTGGTCGGCCGGGACGCCGCGGATCTTCTGCACCTACCATCTCGGTTCCTACAAATTCCTGTTCCACGCGCTGGCCGCGCGCGGCGTGGACTGCCTGCTGTTCGTGTCCGGTCGCACCCTCATGAAACAGGGGCAGGATTTCCTCGACGCCGCGGCGCGGGCGCGGGCGAGTCGCGGCTGGAGCGGATCGCTGGAGATCATCGACGCGGAGCGTCGGAACAGCGTGCTGCAGGGCCTGCGCGCCCTGAAACGCGGCACCGCGCTGGTGCTCTACGCCGACGGCAACACCGGCACCGGCGAAGGCGACGAGCATCTGCGACCGGTATCGTTCTTCGGACGGACGCTCGCGGTGCGCTCCGGCATCGCCTATCTCTCCCACGCCGCGGGCGCGCCGATCGTGCCGACGACCTGTCGGCGGCGCGCCGACGGGCGCCTCGAACTCGTCTTCCACGAAACGATCGCACCGGACACGGACGATCGCGCGGCGTATATCGATGCGGCACTGCAGCGCATCCACGACCGACTCGCGACGCTGCTGCAGACCTCGCCGGGACAATGGGAAGGCTGGCTGTACGCGCATCGTGCGCTCGCCGGCACGGCCTTCGACGGCGGCGACGGACAGCCGCTCACCCGCGGTCAGGCCGCGCAACGCGCCCTCGACCGCGAACGCTACGCCTTCCTCCGCTATCCGGGATTGCGGCTGCTGCTCGACAAGACCGCGTTCGCCTGTACCGTCGTCGAAGACGCCTGAACGCCTCGCCCGCACACGGGGCGCGGACGAAGCGAAGGCATCGACTCAGACGAATCGCCGCACGTTGCGCGGCATGGCCCGACGACCGCAGTCGAGCGCGTTCCAGCGCGCACGGCAACCGCCTCCGGCGATCCGCGCCTGGTTCTCGGCGATGCGGTGCCCGAGATTGCCGCCACCGTAGCATTCCTGGTTGATCGCACGCCGCGCACCGCGCGCAGAGCGCGTTGCGCAGGATGTTCTTGCTGAGGCTGCGGCAGCCGGTCATCGTGTCGGAACATCCGCGCGGCACGTCGCAGAGGCGATGGACCGGCGCCTGCAACTGGTTGTGGCGGGCCTGGCTGCAGGTTCCCGTCGGCGACGACACGGCGTAATCGACGGCATCCACGAAATCGTCGACGAAACCGTCGATCTCGTCCATGGCATCGTCGGCCGCCGCATCGTAGGCGTCGTAGGCGTTGCGCGGATGGAACCCCCTCATCACGACCTCCGTCGCGGCACGCGCCGCACTCGACGACGGAGGCATGCTAACGAGGCTGCGATCCGCCGCCCATCGCCCGTTCGGGCTAGGGCGGCGTCCCGCTCACGATATTCGGCGATCGCGACTTGCGGCGGTCACGACTTGCGGCGGTCACGACTTGCGGCAGTCACGACTTCCGATAGAACCGGCTCATCACGTTCTGCATCTGCACGACCGACGCGTCGCCGCCGTAGGCCATGCGCGACAGCCGCTCGGCCACGGTATTGCCGTCGTTGCACCTCTGCACCGGGTTCACCTGCAGCTTGGCCAACGCGACGAAGGCCTTGACGTTCTTGGTCGCGGCGGCATAGCACAGGGGCGTGTCGCCGAAGAGATCCGGCTGCGGCAGACTCAGCGTGGTCGCCTGCGCGGTCGACGTGATGACGCGCAGGATGTCCGCGCGCTGCCAGCGCAGGGCGCAGACGACCAGCGCGCTGGCGACGCCCTTCGGATTCGCGCTGCGGTCCAACGCGACCTGGGCGATCTTCACATCCACGCCGGAACGGCAGACGGCCTCGGCGAGGCTGCGCGGTTCCGGGTTCAGCGAAATCGCGCGGTTCAGCGCGGCGAGCCCGTCGGCGATCGGTTCGCCGGTCTTCTTCTCGACCCGCTCCGACGCCTTGCGCACCAGCGCGGCCGACAGCACCGGGATTTTCCGCTCGGGCAGCCAGGTGTCCGGCACCGGCTCGGCCACGGCGATGATCTTGTCGGCGCGGATGTCGGTCGACATCAGGTAATCGGCGTAGTCGAGGCGCACGCTCCACGCATCGGGATGCGCGGCCAGATAGGCGTCGGCGTAGCGCGGGTAATCGGCGAGGCGATTGCCCTTGCGCAGCGCCATCTGCAGATGCCCCATCGCGGTGTAGTGGGCGAACGGCACGCCCTCGGGTTTCGCGGTCGTGGCCAGGTAGTAGCGCGCCGCCTTGCTGTAATCCGATCCGACGAAGAACAGGTCGCCGAGGAACAGATTCAGGGAAGGATGCTCGGCGGCGAGTTCGCCGACCTTCTGGTAGGCCTGCATCGCCTCCGCGTCCCGGCCCTGCAGGTAACGCAGGCGCCCCAGCCACAGATGCACGTCGGCGTTGACCGGCGCCAGTTCCAGCGCCTTGGCCAGGTGCTTCTCGGCCTGCTCGTAGTTCGGCGACTCGATCACCACGCGGATCTGGTCGGGACCGAGTTGCATCGGTCCCGCGCTCTTGATCGCCGCTTCGCCCAGCAGCAGATGCACTTCCGGATTGCGCGGGTCGATGCGCTCGACCTGCAGCAGGCGCGCGGTCGCCTCGGCCGCGGCCTGCGGCGTACCGATGTTGCTCAGGAGATTGCGGGCTTCGGCGATCAGCGCGTCCTTGGCGGGCGAGCCTTCCGGCAGTTCGCCGGGCGCCGAAGCTTCGCGCAGTTCTTCGTGGAGGGCGGTGTACCACGCGCCTTCGCGGAAATCGAAGGCCGAGGTCAGCGCGACGTAGTAGTCCGCCGCGAACGGGCTCTCGGCGAAATTCAGGAACTCGGCGAGATCGTCGTCGGGAATCTTGACCAGCGCCGGGGTGAGCCATTGGTCGACGACCGCCTCCATCGGCACCGCGGGCTTGGGCGCGGGTTGCGCGATCTGCGATACGGGCGCGTCCAGCGCGGCGATCAGGCCCGCGGCTTCGCCGGCGGCGACCACGTCGCGATTGGCCTTGATCTGCGGCAGCGCCATCGCCGACGCGACGTTGCGCAGCAGCGTCCTGCGCGCCGGCGTCATTTCGGCGTCCTCTTCCTCGGACGGCGCCGGCTTTCCGCTCCAGATCGCCTGCAGGATCGCGCGGGTCTCGGGCGTACGCGACCAGGCATCGAGCGCGGCGACGCCGCTGCCGCTGCCGGCCAGTCCGGCGAAACCGCAGGCGATGCGCGCGCGCAGGGCATCGTCGGAGAACCGCTTGTCGAGCACCGGCTTGAGCCGCTGCGCGAGCGCGGGATCGCGCTTGGCGAATTGCGCATCGAGCGTGGCGCGATGGGCGCGGAAACTCTCGACCACCTCGGCCATGTCGCCGGTGCGGTCCATGGCATGGACGAGTTGTCCGAAGGTCTTGGCGGCCTCCTCCGGCACGCCTTCGCACTTCGGAACAGGCAACGCCGGCCGCTTGGGCTCGTCGTCCGATTTGCCGCAGGCCGCGACCAGTACGGCCAGGGCGATCCCGAGGCACACCATCGCTGAACGCATCTTTCGACTCCGGGTCCGTTCGATGCCTTCAGGATAAGGCCAAACGCGGGCGGGATCGCATCTGGGATCGCATCTGGAATCACCTCCGGCGCGGCGGACGATCCGCGGGACGTGCGCCCGGTCGCAATGCCGCCGACCGCGGAGACGCTCACGCCATGGCCAGGGCTTCGTCGATGGCCGCGTCGATGGCGTCGTCGGCATCGTCGAACCGGCGCGCGCCGATCACGAGCTGCCCGAGAATGGCCGGAATGGTGCTGGTGGTCGGCAAGGGCTGCAGATCGTGGCCACGATGGCCCGGCGGCAAGGAGCGGAACGGCTGGCCGGTCACGGTCTGCACCAGATTGCGGACCTGCTGCTCGCGCCAGTGCGCCTCGCGATCGAGCACCTCCTGCGGCGTCCTCGCCCCCTGCAGCACCGATGCCGGAACCGGACCGATCCGGCCGATATTGCCCTGCCACACCCGACGGCTCAGCCGCGGATCGATGTTCGGCTGCGCCACCATGTAACGCACCAGGCCGCTCGGCAGATACCAGGCGAGACCGACGCGCGGGTAGGCGACGCTGCGATCCATCGGCGTGCGTCTGGCGACATCGTTCAATCCTTCCTGCAACTGGTGCAGCCCCTGATTCAGGCCCGCCTGCGACTTGACCTCCCCGAAACCGATATGCGGCGGCGGTCGACGCAGCAGCAGCTCGCGCAGGCGAGCGGGATCCTCCAGCCGGACTTCCCGTGCGGTCAGATCTCCGAACGAACGGCGCAGGCCATGGTCGACGCCGGTGCCGCGCGCGAGCGCCCGCACCGCGGCACGCGCCCGGGCGCGCGACGAGCGATCCGCGGCGCAGGACAATCCGGCGCTGCAACGTCCGCAACACATGGCGACCTCCGGGCATCGACGGGACGACCCACGCTACCCCGCGGCGCTTGCCGCGCCCATCGCCCGATCGCGCTAGCCCGCAGGCCGCGGGTCGGCGTCCGCGACCAGCGGTCGACTCATTCCAACACCCGCAGGGGATTGAAGCAGTACACGCTGCCGTCGTCCGAGCCGCCGACGCAGGCCATCGCGTTCGCGGACAACTGGATCGGCCAACTCATGTTGCCGGTGGTGTAACTCCAGATCTGCGCGCTGCTGGCCGCATTGAAGAGGGTGAAGTGGCCGGGGGTGCCATCGGGGTGGCCATCGGCGACGGCGACGAACAGGCCCTCGCTGTCGATCGAGGCGGAGTTCGGATTCGCGGTGAGACTCTGCTGCCAACGCAGGGTCGCGGCGCTGCCGCCGTTGTCGAACACGGCCACGGTCCCACCGTCGCTGCCGATGTTGCCGACCGCGGCGACGAAGGCGGCATCGGCGGCGATGGCGACGCCGTAGACGCTGCCGGCGCCTGCCAGCGTCTGCGTCCATGCCGGCGCGGTGCCGCCGCCGATGAAGTCGAGGCAATCGAAATAGACGAATTCGCCGTTCTTCATGCCGACTGCGAAGCCTTGCCCGTTCGCGGCCATGGCGACGCTGTGCACGGTATTGCTGGACGCGGGCGTCCACTTGTTCGAGGACACCGGCACCCCGCCGACGATCTTCACCAGCATCACCGCGCCGTCGTAGGTCCCGGCCGCGACCCACTGGCCATCGGCGGAGACGCCGACCGAGATGACGCTGTCGCCGCTGGCCACCGGCAGGGTCGACGGCGTCGTCCCGTAGACGCTGCCGTCACGGAAGAACAGGTAGAGCTGGTCGCCGCCGGCGACCAACACCGCACCCTCGGCGCTGAACGCCACCTGGTTCACTCGGCTCGGCGTCTTGTAGTAGTCCAGCGCGACCGTACCGTCGCCGGCCTGGAACGCGGCGATGAAGCCGTTGTAGCTCGGCGAGGACGAATACCAGCCGCAGCTCGCCGCCCAGGCCCCGTCGCCGGAGATCGTGGCCCAGTAGACGCCTTCGTAACCGGCGAAGGTGTTCGACCATCGCAACGTTCCGCCGCGATCCCAGCAATAGAGGCCGAACGTGCCGTCGTTGCCGTTCGCGCCGACCCGGCGCGCATCGCTGTAGCTGTGGAAGAACGTTCCCGCGACCACGGTGCCGGCGTCGCCGCTGATGCCGACCGAGTTGATGTAGTAACCGGCATGCGGCGTCGCCTGCCAGGACAATGGAGCGGCCATCGCGAACCCCCTGTTGCGAGCGGTGCGGCCAGACTGCCACAAACCGGCGCCGTGCGGAGCGATTGGCGCGGCATCCGCGCGTTGAATAGAATCCGGGGCATGGACGATGTCGTCGCCGCCAGCAAGTTCCTGAGCTTCGTCCTGCGCCATCGCCCCGGGTCGATCGGTCTCGTGCTCGACGATGCCGGCTGGGCCGACATCGACGCACTCGTCCGACTCGCACAGCCGCGGATCGCGCTGACCCGCGACCTCGTCGAGCGCGCGGTCGCCGGGAACGACAAGCGACGGTTCGCGATCAGCGACGATGGAAGACGAATCCGCGCGCGCCAAGGGCATTCCATCGACGTCGATCTCGCGTTGCCGACGACGACGCCGCCGGAGCGGCTCTACCACGGCACCGCATCGCGCTTCGTCGAATCCATCCGCGAAGCCGGGCTGATCAAGCGCAGTCGTCAGCACGTCCATCTGTCCGCGGATGCGGACACCGCGGCCCGGGTCGGATCGCGTCACGGCACGCCGGTCGTGTTGATCGTGCGCGCCGGCGAGATGGCCGCATCCGGGCATGTCTTCTTCCTCTCGGAAAACGGCGTCTGGTTGACCGACGCGGTGCCGCCGGCGTTCATCGACTTCGGAAACGACTGACGCCGTCCACGACGACACCGACGGAATACGTATTCACGGGAATACGATTGCAGAATCGGCGGATCGCCTTGTCGCGCCGATCAGGATCGGACAGAGTGCAGCGCCGTCGTTGCCGGCGCATGCGGTTTCGCCCTGTTTTTCAGGGATTTTTGCTGCAAAGCAGCATGCGCGAGGCGGCGTTCCCCCGATGCGAAGCGCCCACGGAGGCCAGGATGCGCATGTCCCTTCAACGCCGCGGCGGATGGCTGCCGGCGATCGCTCTTTTCCTGCTGACGCTCACCCTGGCCGCCTGCGATCTGCCGCTGCGCGACGCCGAAGAGGCAACCTCAGTCGCGACCGACGCCTGGGCCGACGCGGGTCCGCGCGTCGAGCCCGCGGTCGCGCCCACCGGCATCTGCGCCGCGCCGGAGGCGAGCACCGTGCTGCATCCGGTGCCGTCGGTGCCGCGCGACGGCGCGCCCCGCGATGTGCGCATCCATTACTACCGCGCCGACGGCAATTACGCCGACTGGGGCCTGCATCTGTGGCAGGTGAACGAGGCGGGGCAATACGTCGCCGATTATCCGGGCGTGAGCTGGGGCCAGCCGCTGCCGCGCTCGGGGGTCGATGCGCAGGGCGCGTATTTCGACATCCGCGCCGATGCCTTCACCCATCCGGCCGCGTCGGGCTTCGGCTTCATCGTGCATCCGCCGAACCAGGGCGGCGATCCCGGCATCGACCGGATCTGGACGTTCAACGACGGCGGCGAATTCTGGCTGCGCTCGGGCGACGCGACGATCTATCGCAGCAACCCCGTCGGGACCACGCCCGACATCGACACGGTGCGCGTGCACTACAAGCGCTTCGACGGCCAATTCGCGCAGTGGGGCCTGCATCTGTGGCCGAGCAGCGGGATCGATCCGGATCGTCTGCCGGGCCTGACCCTCGACCAGTGGGGCAACCCGGTGCCGCTGTCGGCGATGCCCGGCTACGCCGCGCAGGGCGCGAACGAAATCGTGTTCGATCTGCCGGTGCGCAACCCCAGCGCCGGCGGCAGCCGCAACGACGTCGAGTTCATCGTCCACGGCATGCCGTCCAATCCCAACGGCGGCGTGAACAACAAGGACGGCTGGAACGACAACATCCGCGTGCCGTTCGGCGCGATGACGGTGCAGAACCGCGTGGGCCACATCTGGCTGGTCGGCGGCGAAGCGCGCGTCTTCTACGCCACGCCCGACACCCGCCGCATCTCGACCACGGACGCGCGCGCGGTGTGGCTCACCCGCGACCGCATCCGCTGGCCGCAGGTCGACAGTGCCGGCCGTTTCCGGCTGTACCACTCGGCCACCGGACAGATCGTGGCGCGCCGCGGACAACCGGTGAGCGGCGCCGACGGCGCGATCGCGCTGGAGATCGGCGGCGAGGTGCCGGCGGCGGCGCTGGAGCGCTTCCGCTACGTCGAGGCCGGCATCACCCTCTCGGTGCCGGCGTCCGCGGCCGCGGCGCTCGACGCCGCGCTCGGGGGCCAGCTCGTGCTGGTGCAGGAAGACGACGAAGGCCGCGTCCTCGGCGCGACCACCACGCAGATCGCGGGCCTGCTCGACGACCGCTTCGCCGCCGCCCAGACGGTGGACGATCTGGGCGTCGCGATCGAGCGCGGCCGCACCGGCTTCAAGGTCTGGGCGCCGACCGCGCGCCGCGTGACCCTCTGCGTCTACGGCAATCGCGGCCTGCGCGGTTTCGAGCGCGAGATGCGGATCGACCCCGTCACCGGCGTGTGGAGCGCGGTCGCGCAGGGGCGTCTCGACGGCCTGCATTACCGCTATGCGATCGAGACCTTCGTGCGCGGCGTCGGCCTGGTGCGCAACCTGGTGACCGACCCCTACTCGATCAGCCTCGACGCCGACTCGCGACACAGCTACATCGCCGATCTCGATGCGCCGTGGCTGATGCCGCCGGGCTGGCAGGCGGTCGATCCGCCGAAGACCGTGCGCGCGCAGGAAGACATGTCGGTCTACGAACTGCACGTGCGCGATTTCTCGATCAACGACCCGACCGTCAGCCCGCGCAACCGCGGCAAGTACCTGGCGTTCGCCGAGTGGAACAGCAACGGCATGCGCCACCTGCGCGGACTCGCCCGCGCCGGTCTGACCGACGTGCATCTGCTGCCGGTGTTCGACATCAACAACGTGCCGGAACGGGACTGCGTGTCGCCGGCCATCCCGCAGGCCGGTCCGGACTGGGCGGACCAGCAGGCGGCGATCGCCGCGGTGCGCGACCGGGACTGCTTCAACTGGGGCTACGATCCCTGGCACTTCACCGCGCCGGAAGGCAGTTACAGCAGCGACGCGGGCAACGGCGCCGCGCGCATCCGCGAGTTCCGCGCGATGGTGATGGCCATGCACCTGGCCGGGCTGCGCGTGGGCATGGACGTGGTCTACAACCACACCACCGCCGCCGGCCAGAGCGATCGTTCGGTGCTGGACCGCGTGGTACCGGGCTACTACCACCGCCTCAACGCCGCCGGCGACATCGAGCGCTCGACCTGCTGCGACAACACCGCGACCGAGAACGCGATGATGGGCAAGCTCATGATCGACTCGGTCAAGACCTGGGCCACGCAGTACAAGATCAGCTCGTTCCGTTTCGACCTGATGGGCCACCAGCCGCGCGCGACCATGGAACGGCTGCAGCAGGACGTGAACGACGCCGCCGGTCGTCCGGTCGAGCTGTTCGGCGAAGGCTGGAATTTCGGCGAAGTCGCCAACGACGCGCGCTTCGTCCAGGCTTCGCAGCTGTCGCTCAACGGCAGCGGCATCGGCACTTTCAGCGATCGCGCCCGCGATCACGTCCGCGGCGGCTCCGGCTTCGACAGCGGGATCTCGCTGCGCCGGAACCAGGGCTACATCAACGGCCTGCACTACGACGACAACGGCACCGGCGGCAACAAGAGCCGCAACGACCTGATGTGGTCGGCGGACGTGATCAAGGTCGGCCTTGCCGGCTCGATCCGCGATTACGTGCTGACCACGCACTGGGACGCCACCCTGCGCCTGGACCAGATCGACTACGGCGGCCAGCCTGCCGGTTACGTGCTAGACCCGCAGGAAGTGGTGAACTACATCGAGAACCACGACAACTGGACGCTGTTCGACAACAACGCGCTGAAACTGCCGGAGACCACCAGCCGCGAGGATCGCGCGCGGGTGCAGATGCTCGGCGCCGCGATCAACGCCTTCAGCCAGGGCGTCGCCTACTGGCACGCCGGCGTCGACACCCTGCGCAGCAAGTCGCTCGACCGCAACAGCTACAACAGCGGCGACTGGTTCAACCGCATCGACTGGAGCTACGCCGACAACTACTTCGGGACCGGGCTGCCGCCGGAGAACGAGAACGGCGCGAACTGGTCGACGATGGCCCCGCTGCTGCGCAATCCGGACATCAAGCCGACCGCGACCGAGATCCGCTGGACGCGCGACGCGTTCCGCGACCTGCTGCGGATCCGCGCCAGCTCGCGACTGTTCCGCCTGCGCACCGCCGAGGAGATCAAGCAGCGGCTGACCTTCCACAACACCGGCAGCGGCCAGGTGCCGACCGTGCTGATCGCGCACCTCGACGGCCGCGGCTACGACGGCGCC
Organism: Pseudomonadota bacterium; assembly: GCA_049324395.1. GTDB lineage: Bacteria > Pseudomonadota > Gammaproteobacteria > Xanthomonadales > Xanthomonadaceae > Lysobacter_I. The sequence continues at coordinate 128,304 of JBMOOY010000028.1, read as the reverse complement.
CGGTTCCGCGACGTGCTGTACTTCGTGAACGTCGACAAGGTCGCGCAGACCCTCACGATCCCGGCCGAAGCGGGCAAGGCCTACCGCCTGCACCCGGTGCACCTCGCCCACGACGCCGCCGACCGCCGCGCCGCGCAGGCCACCTACGACAGCGCCAACGGCCGCTTCACCCTGCCCCCGCGCACTGCGGTGGTGTTCGTGGTGCGGTGAGGCGGGCACAACCCGGTGGAAAACGAACGGCGGCCGATGGCCGCCGTTCGTTTTGACTCGCCTCGCGCGGGCTGTTGTACAGTCGCCGCCATTCGCCGCCGGAGTTCGCATGCGCCGTTTCGTTCCGCTTCTGTTGTGGTTGTCGAGCGCGATCGCGTTCGCCGGCGAGAGTCCCCCCGACCGCCGCATCGCGGTGACCATCGACGATCTGCCGTGGCAGCGCATGGCGACGACGCCGGCGGAGGCGTTGCCGGCGCGACATGCCGCGTTGCTCGAACAACTGCGTCGCGGCGGCGTGCCGGTGGTCGGGTTCGTGAACGAGGACAAGCTCGAAATCGACGGCATGCTGCGCCCGGAGCGGTTGGCGATGCTTCAGGACTGGCTCGATGCCGGATACGAACTCGGGAATCACACCTACGGGCATGTCGATGCGCATGTCGTCGGCGTCGAAGCGTTCCAGGATGCGATCCTGAAGGGCGAGCGCCAATTGCGGCCGATGCTGGCGCAGCGCGGCGCGACCCCGCGCTGGTTCCGGCATCCGTATCTGCGCGCCGGACAGACCGATGCGGACAAGCGTGCGATCGTCGATTTCCTCGCCGCGCACGGCTATCGCGTCGCGCCGGTGACCGTGGACAACGGCGAATGGGTGTGGGCGTTCGCGTATGCGCGGGTGCTCGACGGTGAGGTCGCGGTGGCCGATCGCGAGGCCATGCTCGAACGCCTCCGCCTCGGCTACGTGCCGTACATGCTCAACAAGCTCGACTACTACGAACAGCAGTCGCAGGCGCTGTTGGGCTACGCGCTGCCGCAGATCCTGCTGCTGCACGCCAACGAACTGAATGGCGCCAGCTATGCCGAGCTGATCGCCGGCATCCGCCGCCGCGGCTACCGTTTCGTCGCCCTCGACGACGCGATGCAGGACCCGGCCTACGCCCGCGAGGACGGCTATCGCGGCCGTTTCGGCCCGAGCTGGCTGCATCGCTGGGCGATGGCCGAGCAGAAGCCGAAGACCTTCTACGCCGGCGAACCGGTGGTGCCGCGATGGGTGCTGGACCTGGCCGGCGTCGACAGCGAATGAACCGCCACGCATGACGCCGTCCTTCGGCCCCTGGAGCACCCTGCTCGCGATCGGCGCCGGGTTCGGGCTGACGATCGCCGTGCTGCTCGCGTTCACGCCGCGCAACCGCAGCGCGAATCGTCTGCTGGCGCTGCTACTGCTGACGTTCGTGATGAAACTGATGCCCTACGTCCTGGGCTTCGCCGGTTACTACGATGCCTACCCGTGGCTGTCGTTCGCGCCATTCGAGCTCGGGCTCGCGATCGGGCCGTTGCTGTACCTGCATGTACGCCGGCTGGCCATGGACCGCATGCCGCCGGGCTGGGTCTGGCATCTGCTGCCCGCCGTGCTGCAGTTCGCGTATCGGGCGGTGATGTTCGCGCAGCCGCTGACGTTCAAGAACGACTGGAACGATCGCGTGCACCGGGACTGGATCGATCCGGCGGAAACCGGGGTGGTGCTGCTGTCGTTCGCGGTCTATCTGTGGCTGGCCCTGCGCAGCTACCGCGGCTATCAACGCTGGCTGGATGCGCACCTGAGCAATCGCGAAGAATTCCGCATCGCCTGGGTGCGAAACGTGCTGGTCGCCTTCGCGATCGCGCTGCCGGTGTGGGCGATCTACGAGACGCTCAGCTACGGCATCGGCTTCGACTATTTCCAGCGTTTCCCGCTATACGTCTGCTTCACCCTGCTGGTCTTCCATCTCGGGCTGGAAGGTTGGCGCCATGCGGGGACCGTCTATCCGTTGCCCGCGACCTCCGGGCCGTCCCCGGTGCGCACGGAACCTGCGGCACGCGATTGGGCGGCGCAGGGCCGGGATTGGCTGGCGCGGACCGAAGCCGCGGGCTGGTGGCGAGACCCCGACCTGAGCCTGGAGCGGCTGGCGCGCCATCTCGGCACCAACACCGCCTACCTCTCGCGCGCCCTCAACGACGGCCTGGGCCTGAGTTTCAACGACGCGATCAACCGGCTGCGGGTGGATGAGGTCTGCCGGCGGCTGCTCGCCGAAGAGGGAGGCGACCTGCTGCAGATCGCCCTGGATGCCGGCTTCAGCGCCAAGAGCAGCTTCAACCGCTGGTTCAAGGCCAGAACCGGCAAGACCCCGTCGGAATTCCGCGCCGCGGCCGCCCGGGCGCGTGCCAAGCGATAAATAACGCGGCCATTTCGGGTCTGGAACGACGTCCCGCCGGTCCGCACGCAAGCTGGGGGCGTCCCCTGCACCGCGAGGCCAGCATGCATTCCATCGCCCGATCGCTCCTGCTTGCCGCCAGCCTCTTGCTGGCGCCACCGACTGCGGGAATCGCCGCCGACACCCCGCAGCCGCTCAGCGCGAAGGAGGCCGAGCGCGAGCTGCGGATCCTGCGCCGCGCGCTGACCGATCTGCACCCAGGTCTCTATCGCTATCGGACCCCCGCAGAGCTCGAAGCCGAATTCGCGCGCGCGCAAGCCGAGGTCGCCGATGGCAGCGATGCCCTGGAGATGTACCTGATCGCCAGCCGGATCAGCGCGGCGGTCCGCTGCGGCCACACGTGGACCAACCCCATCAACCAGGGGCCGGCCGTCCAGCGGGCCCTGGCCGCGCTGCCGACTCTGCCCTTCCGGGTGCGGGTGCTCGAAGGCCGTCTGCTGGTGACCGCCAGCGCAGACGCGCGCGTGCCGGCCGGGGCCGAAGTGCTGCGCATCGATGGCCGTACGCCGGCGACGCTGATCGTGGACCTCATGCCGTATCTGCGCGCGGACGGCGGCAACGACGGCAAGCGGCTGAGTCAACTCGACCACGATCGCAACGGTGGCGCGCTGGATCGTCTGTTGCCGCTGCTGCACCCGCCCGGCGCAGCGGGCTATGCCCTGCGCCTGCGCCCGCGCAACGGCAGGGCCATCGACATCACGGTGCCGGCGATGACCGCGGACGAACGCGAACGCCGGCTCGCCGCGACCGGCCAGCCCATGCCGGGCGTGGATTGGCGTTTCGAAGTCGAGGGCGACACCGCCATCCTCACCCTGCCGACCTTCGCGTTCTGGAACGACGACTTCGACTGGAACGGGTTTCTGGCGCGCAGCTTCGCCACGCTGGAGCAGAAGAAGATTCCGAATCTGATCCTGGACCTGCGCGACAACGAAGGCGGCGACGACGGGATCGGGCGTGCGCTGATGGCGCATGTCATCGCCTCGCCGCTCACGATTCCGGCCTCACGGGCCGAGACGGCCTACGAGCGCGTCCCCTACGATCTTGCGCGCTTTCTCGACACCTGGGACTTTGCGTTCTTCGACCGCACCGGCCAGGTAATCGTCGGCGAAGGACGCAACCGTCTGCTGCGCGAACAACCGCAGGACCGTATCGTCGAGCCGGTGGCGTCGCCGTACCGCGGCCGGGTCGTCCTGTTGACCGGGCCGCAGATGAGCTCCGCTGGTTACCTGATCGCCCGCGATCTGAAGGCCAGCGGCGCGGCGACCCTCATCGGCCGCGAAACCGGCGGCAATCTGCGCGGCCTCAACGGCGGCCAACTCGCCTGGTTGAAGCTGCCGATCTCGGGCGTGAGCGTCGACATTCCGCTGATCGCCGCTTTCGCCAGGAGCGCGGTACCCGACGCCGGGGTCGCACCCCATCTCCCGGTCCGCACCCGGCTGGAAGACGTCGCGGCCGGCATCGACCCCGACATGCGCGCGGCGAAGCGCTGGCTGGCGCGGCAGCGCTGAGAGCCGGCGACACGGCAGGCACGCGCCGCGCGTCAGCGGGACTGCGCCGGCGCCGACGCCGCACCGGTGAAATCGGGCCCGGCGACATCCTCCGCGCGCCAACCGCGACCGGTGTCGAGCCCGGTCACCCGCCACGCATGGGCGTCGATCCGCAGCGGTCCGCGCACGCGTTCGTGGAAACGGACCGGAAGGACGAAGCCGGCGATGTCGCGATACTCGAGAAAGGTCGTGTCGACATGGGCGCCGATCGTGGTCTCGAAGCCGTTCAGGCTGATGTGGATGCGATACAGACGGCCGCTGTCGGCATCCACCCAGAGCACCGCGACATCCTCGGCCGCCTCGCCGAAGCCCGGGCGCAACAGACCGCGTACGCGCAGGTAGCGACGTCCCTGCTCACGGGCATCGGTCAATCGGACCCAGCGCTCTACGCGATCGAGAAAGAAGCCGGGCCCGAAATGGAACAGGCGGAAGGCGTCGTGGGTCATCGCGGTCGCCCGCAGCCGCGCCGGATCGGTCACGCGCACGCCGTTCTCGTACACACGCAGACCCTCGGCATCGCGGATCACCTGCTTGGTGCCCTTCGGTCCGGTGTGACGGACGGCGTACACGCCCCGCGCGGGGAGATAGCGCTCCTCGGCGCGAATCCGGTAGCCGCTGTCGGTGACGATCGGCTGGATCCGCTGGATCAACGCGTACCAGCGCCCGTCGGTCGACAGATTCAGATCGCCGGGATAGGCGCGCAGATCGCCGCCGTGCGCAGCGAGGGTGCGGGCGAAGATCGCATCCCCGTCCACGCCGTCGGCGAACGCGGAGGCGGGCGGCTCGGTCGGGAAGCGCACGCTGGCGCAGCCCGCGAGCAGGGTCGCGATGAGGACCGATGCGAACATGGCGGACAGCCGCCGCAGGGAACGCGTCATGGTGATCACTCCGGCGCCGACCGGAGGCGCCCCACCGGAACCTACGCGCGGCGGCGGCGGACGGATGCGGGCCCCTCGCCGTCGCGAGGGGCTTCGCCGATGTGGACGGCCGTGTGGGAGGCCATTTCGACAGCCGGGCCGACCGCCGGGCCGGCGCCCCGGCTCAGGCCAGGACTTCGATCGGATCGTGCAGACGCAGCGTCCCGCTGCCGCGCGGAATGAGGTTCATGCCGAAGGTGATCCCCGTCGGCGTGCGTCGATAGGTCTTGAGGATGTCCAGCGGCTGGCCATCGTCGCGACGGCGGCCCAGCACCGGGTCGACGGTGGTGAACACGCAGCGCGTGCACGGCTTCACGGCCTCGAACTCGATCCCGCCGATGCGGACCCGACGCCAGGCGTCCTCGGCGTGCGCGGCGATGCCGTCGACGACGAGATTCGGCCGGAACTGGATCATCGAGACCGGTGCGGCGCCGGCCGCCGCGAGTCGCGCGTTCAGTCCATCCAGCGCCGCCTGCGAAATCGCGAGCAGCGGATACCCATCGGCGAAACTCACTTCGTCGCCGGGTTGCGCGTACGCGGGGTCGACCGCGCGTCTCGCCTGCGCATCCATGTACGCCAGGCGCACCGGGCGTTGCAGGAACCCGCTCAGCCACGCATCGGCGGCGACGTCGGCGGCGAGCGCGTCCACCGTGTCCTTCCACACCGCGACCGGCAGCCGCGGGCCGTCGGCGTTCGGCGTCGCGACCCGCAGCGGCTCCCGTCCCGGCGCGGTGAGGCGCAATCCGCCGTCGACGAGTTCGGCACGGACCCGCACAAGCTCGGCGGTCTGGCGCGCGGTAATGAAGCGGCCTTCGACGTCGACCACGATCCAGCGCCGGTCTCCGCGCGGCCCGCGGGGTTCGATGTCCAGTCGCTCGACGACCAGGGTCGCGGCCGATTTCAGCGGATGCAGATGGAGGGACGACAGGCGCATGAGGGGCTCCGGCGGGACAGTCGCATTGTCCCCGATTCAGCGCGCCCGGCGCGCGACTTCCCGTTTCGCAGACGGCGGGGCAAGGTGCCGCCGGCATCCATCGCCCTTCGCCGGCGTCGCATGCGACGAGACCGTCGCGATGGGATAATCGCCCCATGGATCTGACCCGCAAGCTCGCGATCCTGGCCGACGCGGCCAAGTACGACGCCTCCTGCGCCTCCAGCGGCGCCGGCGGTCGGCATTCGCTGAAGAGCGGCGGCATCGGCAGCACCGAAGGCATGGGCATCTGCCATTCGTACACGCCGGATGGCCGCTGCGTCTCGCTGCTGAAGATCCTGCTCACCAATTTCTGCATCTACGACTGCGCCTATTGCGTCAACCGGGTCAGCAGCAACGTGCCGCGAGCGCGGTTCGCGGTCGACGAAGTCGTGCGCCTCACTCTCGATTTCTACAAGCGCAACTACATCGAGGGCCTGTTCCTCTCCAGCGGCATCATCCGCAACGGCGACTACACGATGGAGCAGCTGGTGGAAGTCGCGCGCACGCTGCGCGAGGATCATCGCTTCGCGGGCTACATCCACCTCAAGACCATTCCGGAGGCCTCGCCGGAACTGCTCGCGCTGGCCGGACGCTACGCCGATCGGCTCAGCATCAACGTCGAATTGCCCACAGAGACCGGTCTTCGCACGCTCGCACCGGAAAAGAGCGCTATCGGCATCCGCGCCGCCATGGGCACGGTGCACACGAAGATCGAGGAGACGCTGGAGTCCCGACGCCCCGCGAAGAGCGCGACGACGACGATCCGTCGGCGCCGGCCGCCGCGCTTCGCCCCGGCAGGACAGAGCACGCAGATGATCGTCGGGGCGGACGATGCGGACGACCGCAGCATCCTGCGCACGTCGCACGGGCTCTACAGCGACTTCCGCATGCGTCGCGTGTACTACTCCGGTTTCAGCCCGATTCCGGACGCGTCGTCGATCCTGCCGGTGAAGCCGCCGCCGCTGCTGCGCGAGCATCGGCTGTACCAGGCCGACTGGCTGCTGCGTTTCTACGAGTTCGGGGTGGACGAGATCGCGCCCGATCCGGCGCGCGGCGGCACCGGGATGCTCGACCTCGACATCGACCCCAAGCTCGCATGGGCGCTGCGGCATCCTGAGCGATTTCCGGTAGACCTCAACACCGCGGCGCGCGAAATGCTGCTGCGGGTGCCCGGGCTCGGCACCCGCAACGTCGACCGCATCCTGGCCGCGCGCCGGCACCATCGTCTGCGCGTGGCCGATCTCGCGCGACTGCGCGCGCCGCTGCAGAAACTGCTGCCTTTCGTGCAACTGCTGGACCATCATCCGCGTCGCCGGCTCGACGACCCGGCCGCGCTGCGCGCGCAGCTCGCGCCGAAACCGCGACAAGCCGATCTGTTCGCCGCATGAGGGTCGCATGACCGCCCATCGCGTCCGCATCGATCCGCCGTGGGATCTCGACGCCTGGCGTACGGCGGCGCGCACGGCACTCCGCGCGTCGCTCGCGCCGGAGGACATCGACTGGGACGGCGGTGCGCAGTCCGGGTTGCTGGCGGCGCCGGATCTCGCCGAGGCGCCGCCCCGACGACCCGCGCCGCGGGTGTCGGCCGCGCTGTTCGATCTCGCCGCGACCGTGCTCTGCCATCGCGATCCGCATCGGTACGCCCTGCTGTACCGCATCGCCTGGCGGATCGCGGAGGGCGAACGCCATCTGCTCGCCTGCGCGACCGATGCCGACGTGCGTCGGGCCGGCGATCTGGCGAAGGCGGTCGGCCGGGATACGCACAAGATGAAGGCGTTCGTGCGCTTCCGCGAAGTGCCGGGCGAAGCGGACGCGTTCATCGCGTGGTTCGAGCCGGCGCACTGGATCGTGGATCGCGTCGCGCCGTTCTTCGCCCGTCGCTTCGCCGGGATGCGCTGGGCGATCCTGACCCCCGACCGCAGCGCGTTCTGGGACGGCGCGACGCTGTCCTTCGGCCCGGGCGCGCAGCGCGACGACGCGCCCGCGGACGACGCCCGCGAAGATCTGTGGCGCACCTACTACGCCCACATCTTCAATCCGGCGCGCCTCAATCCGCGGATGATGCGCCAGGAGATGCCGCAGAAATACTGGAAACACCTGCCCGAAGCGCACCTGCTGCCCGATCTCATCCGCACCGCCGGCGAACGCGTCCGCGACATGCAGGAACGGGAGGCGCAGGCGCCGCGCCGTCGCATCCCGAAACGACGGCGCACCGATGGCCTACCGCCCCCCACGACGGAACCCGACGAGGCATGAGCGCGCGGGACGCGCGCGAGCGGCGCATTACGCCAGATAACCGCCGTCGACCGTCAGCGTGGTCCCGGTGACGTAGCCGGACGCCGGCGACGCGAGGAACAGCACCGCCGGCGCGATCTCGTCCGGCTGCGCGCTGCGGCCCATCGGGATGAGCTGCGCCATCATCGCCATCAGCTTCGGATTGCCGGTGATGGCGGAAGCGAATTTGGTGTCGGTGAGGCCGGGCAACACCGCGTTGACGCGCACGCCGTGCGCGGCGAGTTCCTTGGCGAAACCTTCGGTCATGTTGACGATGCCGGCCTTCGTCATCGAATACACGCCCTGCCCCCAGGCCGGGCGACGCGCGTTCACCGACGCGATGTTGACGATGCTGCCGCCGCCGTGGTCCCTCATCCGTCGCGCCGCCTGCACCGTGGTCCAGAAATAGCCGCGCAGGTTGACTTCGACCGTCTTCTCGTAGCTCGCGAGATCCATGTCGATCATCGGGCCGTAGTAGGGGTTGGCCGCGGCGTTGTTGACGAGGATGTTCGGCGTGCGACCCGCATCGTCGAGGGCCGAGAACAGCGCTTCGATCGCCGCGGTGTCGCCGACGTGCGACGCGCGGGCTTCCGCCGAACCGCCGGCGGCGCGGATCGCGCCCGCCACGGCCTCGCAGCCTTCGAGCTTGCGCGAGGTGCAGACGACGTGCGCGCCGTGCGCGGCGAGCGCATGGGCGATGGCCTCACCGATGCCGCGCGAGGCGCCGCTGACGAGCGCGGTCTTTCCGGACAGGTCGAACAGGGGATCGTGGCTCGGCATGCGGGGGAATCCTCGGCGTGGACGTGCGCGGGCTTGGTATGCTGGCGAGCCTAGCACAGCCCGGCTCGCGCCCATGCAGACCTCACGACGCGTCCTCATCACCGGCGCCGGCAGCGGCTTCGGCCTCGCGCTCGCGCAGCGTTACGCCCGCGCAGGCAGCCGCGTCGCCTGCGTCGATCTGATCGCCGAGCGCGCGAACGCCGCCCGCGCCTCGCTCGACGGCGACGGCCACCTCGCGTTCGTCGCCGATGTCGGCGACGACGCCTCGATGCAGGCGCTGCACGACGCGGTGCAGTCCGCCTGGGGCGGTGTCGACGTGCTGGTCAACAACGCCGGCATCGCCTCCGCCGGCGACATGGTCGATACCACCATGGACGAGTGGCGGAAGATCCTCGAGATCGACCTGCTCGGCGTGGTGCGCGGCTGCCGGCTCTTCCTGCCCGCGATGATCGCGGCGAAACGCGGTCAGATCCTGAATACCGCCAGCTTCGCCGGCCTCGCGGGGGCACCGGGCATCATGAGCTACGGCGTCGCCAAGGCCGGCGTGGTCATGCTCTCGGAACAACTGCGCGCGGAACTGCACGACAGCGGGGTTCGCGTCGGCGTGATCTGCCCCGCGTTCTTCCGCACCAATCTGGTCGAAACCGCGATCGCCGACGAACGCACCAAGGCGCGCATCCTGCGCCTGATGGACCGATCCCCCGACACCGTGGACAGCGTCGCCGACAAGGTGTTCGCCGCTGCGGAACGCGGCGAGTTCCTGATCATTCCGACGAAGCGCGAACCGATGCGCTGGCGGATGAAGCGGTGGTGGCCGTCGCTGTATTTCAGGATGCTGCTGAAGCTGGCGGCGAAGCGCGTCTCGTAGGCGAGGCGCCCGGGGCGCGCACGATTCAGCGCCGCTCCTTCATCGCCATCACCACGCCGAGTCCCGCGAGCAGCGACACCGCCGAGGTGCCGCCGTAGCTGAGCAGGGGCATCGGGACGCCGACCACCGGAAGCAGGCCGGAGATCATGCTGCCGTTGACGATCACGTAGACCGAGAAGGCGAGGCCGAGGGCGCCGGCGAGGAGCCGGGAGTAGGTGTCGCGGGACTCGCTGGCGATCCACAGGCAGCGGCCGACGACGAACAGGTACAGCGCGAGCGTCACGGTGACGCCGATCCAGCCGAATTCTTCGGACAGCACGGCGAAGATGAAGTCGGTGGTGTGTTCGGGCAGATAGTCGAGATGCGATTGCGAGCCCTCGCCCCAGCCCTGCCCGGACCAGTGTCCGGACCCGATGGCGATCTTGGACTGGATGATGTTCCAGCCGGCGCCGAGCGGATCGTTGTCGGGATCGCGGAAGGTGAGGATGCGGTTCTGCTGGTAGGGACGCAGCATCCAGAACCACTGGATCGGCGCGAAATACGCCAGTCCGGCCGCGATCGCGCCGCCGATGCCGGCGACGGCCAGCAGGCGCCACGACAGGCCCGCGAGATAGATCGCGAACGCGCCGCTGGCGGCCACCAGCATCGCGGTGCCGAAATCGGGTTGGAGCAGGATCAGGCCGGTCGGCACGGCGACGATACCACCGGCGATCAGCAGGGTCGTGAACCGCGGCGGCAAACGCTCCTGGTGCAGATACCAGGCGACCATCATCGGCAGGCTCAGCTTCATCAGCTCGGACGGCTGGAAATAGAACACGCCGAGATTGATCCAGTGATTGCCGTGCTTGCCGCCGCCGATGAACAGCACCGCCACCAGCGGCAGCAGCGATCCCGCGAACAACAGCGGCGTGACGCTGCGCAGTTGAGTCGGCGAGACCCGCGACAACAGCCACAGCGCGCCCAGGCCGACGCCGTAGCGCGCGCCCTGCGCGAGCACGAGACGCGGGTTCTCGTTGCCGGCGCTGTAGAGCACCGCCAGACCGATCCCCATCAGCGCGAGCAGCGCCATCAACAGCGGCCAGTCGAGCGTCCGGGTGAAGCGCAGGAACAGGTCGAGCAGCCAGCGCAGGAAGGATTTCATTGCGCGGGCTCCTGCGTCCCGGCGGGACGCGTCGGCGGGACGGCCTGCGGCGAAGGCACCGGCGAGGTCGCGACGGTCGACTCCACGTTGGCGAACGGGTTCGCGGCGGGCGCGGGCGTCGCCTTCGGATCGGGCTCCGGCATCTTGCCCAGCAGCCAGGCGTCGAAGATCTTGCGCGCGATCGGCGCGGCGGTGCTGGCGCCGTACCCGCCGCCTTCCACCACCACCGCGAGCGCGATGGTCGGATTCTCGGCAGGCGCATAGCCGACGAACAGCGCGCGGTGACGCAGGTGCATCGGCAGTTTCCTGGGATCGAGGCTGACGTTGCCGCGACGGCTGATGACCTGTGCGGTGCCGGTCTTGCCGGCGATCCGATACGGCAGGCCGTAGCTGATGACGCGCGCGGTCCCGCCCGGGCCGTGCACGGTGCGGATCATGCCTTCGCGCACGACCTGCAGATGCCCGGCATCGCGGCTGATCGCGCGCGGCGCGGGTTGCGACACCATCGTCCACGGTCGGTCGAAGTCGTCGCGCCGTTCCTTGAGCAGATGCGGGCGACGCAGACGGCCGTTGTCGGCGAGCGCACCGACGCCCTGCGCCAGTTGCAGCGGCGTCGCTTTCCAGAAGCCCTGACCGATGCTGGAAATCACGGTGTCGCCGAGATACCACGGACCCTGTTTCTTCGCGTTCTTCGCCTTCCAGTCGGGCGACGGCAGGATGCCGCCGGATTCGCCGGCCAGGTCGATGCCGGTGGGCGCGCCGAATCCGTAGAGCGCCAGATACTCGTCGAATTTGCGGATGCCCATGTCCAGCGACAACCGATAGTAGTAGGTGTTCACCGAATCGCCGATGGCCTTGCGCGCGTCGGTCCAGCCGTGCCCGCCGCCGTGGGAGTCGCGATAGCCGCGTTTCTGTCCGGGGATGCGGAATTCGCCGGTCGACAGCACCCGGTCCTCCGGCGTACGCAATCCGCTGTCGAGGCCGGCGAGCGTGATCAGCGGCTTCAGGGTGGAGCCCGGCGCGACGCCGCCGAGCACGTTGCGGTTGAACAGCGGACGCGCGGGATCGTCCATCAGCCGGCGATAGTCGGTGTGCGAGATGCCGTTGACGAACAGGTTGGGGTCGTAGGTCGGCAGGCTCACCATCGCCAGGACCTCGCCGCTGCGGGGATCGAGCGCGACCGCAGAACCGGTGAGATCGCCGAACGCGATCGTGGCCGCGCGCTGCAGATCGACGTCGATGCTCAGGCGCAAATCGGCGCCGGGCCTGGCCGGAATGCGGCCGAGACTGCCGATGATCCGGCCTTCCACGTTGGTCTCGATCTGCTCGAAGCCGATCTCGCCGCGGAGGATGCCGTCGTAGTAACGCTCGATGCCGGACTTGCCGGTGTGGCTGAAGGCGGCAGTGCCTTCGCCGAGTTTCTCGAGATCGTTCTTGTCGACGCGTCCGACGTAGCCGACGACGTGACCGAACAGATCGCCGTAGGGATAGCGGCGGGTCAGATAGGGCACCAGCTCGACGCCGGGATAGCGCCAGCGGTCGACCGCGAAACGCGCGGCCTCCTCGTCGGTGATCTTCAGGCGCAGGGTCACCGGCAGGAAACTGCGGGTGGCGCGGCGGGTGTCGTGGAAACGCGCGATGTCCTCGGGCGTGAGCGCGATGATCTTCGACAGCGAGGCGATCAGCGCGTCCACGTCGCCGGCTTCGGCCGGCACCACGTCGAGACGATAGGCCGGCACGTTGTCCGCGAGCACTCGCCCCTTGCGGTCGTAGATCAGGCCGCGCGCGGGCACTTCCGGTCGCTGTTTGACGCGGTTGGCCTGCGAGCGCTTGACGTAATCGGTGTGGTCGAGCACCTGCAGCTTGAAGTACCACGCGCACAGCCCGCCCAGCGCCAGCACCACGCAGAGGAAGCCGAACGCCGCGCGCGCGCGGAACTGCGCGGCTTCCTGTGCTGAGTTGCGGATGTAGCGGCGTTTCACGGCGCGTTCGTCGGCTCGATGCGGTCTGCGGTCAGTCGTCGCGGTCGAGCAGCGGGCCGACCATCACGGTGCCGCTGGGCAGCAGCACGCTGTCGTGCACGAACACCAGCCCGTCGTAGGCGTCCGCGATCCGGAACAGGCTCTGCCAGATCTCCGGGTTCTCCTCGAATTCCCGGTCCGTGACCAGACCGAGCACGGTCTTGGTGTGGGCGATGGCGAACGCGGTGTCGCGCTTGCGTTCCGGGTCCTGGTCGAGGCTGTCGATGTAGCCGAGGAATCCGCGCAGGTGCGATTCGATCCGCGCCGTCTCCAGCACGTTGAAACGGACGACGTCGCCGCCGATGTCGACGTCGTAGTATGTCGCCTTCCGGAACAGCGACTTGTCGCTGTCGGCCTTCGGGAAGACCCGGGCGAGATCGACGTCGGCGCGTTGGATGTAGATGGCGGCGTTCGCGGGCATGCGCGCTCCTCTCAGTGTTTCCGGCCGATGCGCAGTCCGTCGAGCAGCACGAACAGCGGCGGCCACAGCGCGGCGCCGATCAGCGGCGTCCACCAGTGCATCCAGCCCTGGACCTTCTGCCCGAACACGACGTGCGTGGCGGCGACGATGATCAGATCGTTGAGCAGCAGTCCGCCGATCGCCAACGCCTGCTGGGCCATCGGGAAAAAGCGCAATTGCGGGCGGAAGCGCTGCAGGATGAAGGTCATCACCGTCAGCCGCAGCGCCTGTTCGCCGAGCATGCTGCCGAAGGCGATGTCGGCGATCAGTCCGATGACGAAGGCGAGGCCGAGCCCGACGCGCTCGTGATCCTCCAGCAGCCAGTAGGCCAGGACCAGCGCGAGCCAGTACGGCCGCAGCGGCGCGATCGCCGCCGGCATCGGAATCAGACCGAGCAGCAGCGCGATGAACACGCTCGCCGGAAACAGCCAGGGGCGACGGCTGCGACTCATTGCGCGGGCTCCACGGGCGATGCGGGCTCCGCGGACGATGCGGCGGGCGGCGCGGTTCCGTCGCCGTTCGCCGGCGCCGGCGACGCGGCGGATGGCGACGTCGCCTCGACGGACGCGGACGACGGTGCGGACGCGGGCGGCGGCAGGATCGGCATGGTGGTGCGCGCCCGACGCAAGAGCAGCACATCGCGGCCGCGATCCAGTTGCGCGGCGGGCCGCAGTTCCCCGACCAGGAACGCGCGGCTCTCGTCGCGGCGCAGTTTCACCAGCGTACCGACCGGAAAGCCCGGCGGAAAACGGCCGCCGAGCCCGGAAGTGACGATCAGGTCGCCGACCTTCACATCGCTGGAGGTCGGCACGTTCGCCAGTTCGATGCGATCGCCGCGACCGTAGGCGACGAGACGGATGCCGTTGCGCGCCACCGCCACCGGGACCGCATGATCGGGATCGGTCAGCAGCAGCACGGTGGCGGTGCTGGAGCGCACCTCGATGACCTGTCCGAGCAGACCGCCGGCGTCGATCGCCGGCTGGCCGACGAAGACGCCGCGATCCGCGCCGATGTCGAGAATCAGTCGCTGGCGGGTCGGATCGAGGGCGATGTCGAGCACCGGCGCCAGTTGCACGTCGAGTCCGCCCTGTTCGACCGCGCCGAGCAGGCCGCGCAGGCGCGCGTTCTCGGCCGCGGCCGCCTGCAGGCGCGCGATCCGCGCGCCGCTCACCAGCAGCGCATTGCGCAGGGTTTCGTTTTCCTTCGCCAGACGCGCGCGGGTCGACGCGTCGTCGCGCACCGTGTCGCCGATCTTCGCCGGCAGTCCGGCCAGTCGCCACAGCGGCTGCACCGCGGTTTCGATCTGGCCGCGGATCGCGGCGAGCCAACCGCCGCGGTGATCGAGCACCATCAGCGCGATCGCGAGCGCCAGCGCCGTCAGCAGCCGCAGGGTTCCGGCGATGTCGTCGGAGCGCGATGCGGAAGGGCCGGCGTAGGGAGGCACGTCAGGGCGTCAGGTGAAGGTCGCGACAGGGTTGATCGGAGCGGTGGTTGCGATCCGGGTCCACGGAGGGACCCGCGCAAACGGCCGCGGGCCGGTTGCGGTGACGGGCGAAACCCACGCGTTTCGCCCGTCTCTCCGGACCGGCACAGGGATGTGCCGTGTCCGGACAAGACTCATTCCGGCGAGAAGAACTCGTTGCCGTGCATGTCGACCAGCTCGAGCGCACGACCGCCGCCGCGGGCGACGCAGGTCAGCGGATCGTCGGCGACCTGCACGTGCAGACCGGTTTCCTCGCTGATCAGGCGGTCGAGATCGCGCAGCAGCGCGCCGCCGCCGGTGAGCACGATGCCGCGCTCGGCGACGTCGGCGCACAGTTCCGGCGGAGTCTGCTCCAGCGCCAGCTTGACCGCGCTCACGATGCCGCCCAGCGGTTCGCGCAGCGCTTCGAGCACTTCGTTGGAGTTGAGCTTGATCACGCGCGGCACGCCTTCCGCGAGATTGCGGCCGGAGACTTCCATCTCGCGGACGTTGGCCTGCGGATAGGCGCAGCCGATCTCGAGCTTGATCCGCTCGGCGGTGGCTTCGCCGATCAGGGTGCCGTGGGCGCGGCGCACGTAATTGATGATGGATTCGTCGAAACGGTCGCCGCCGATGCGCACCGATTGCGCGTAGACGATGCCGTTGAGCGCGATCACCGCGATTTCGGTGGTGCCGCCGCCGATGTCGATGACCATCGAACCGCGGGCCTCGGTCACCGGGAGGCCGGCGCCGATCGCCGCGGCCATCGGCTCCTCGATCAGGTACACCTCGCGCGCGCCGGCTTCTTCGGCCGATTCCTTGATCGCGCGGCGCTCGACGTTCGTCGATCCGCAGGGCACGCACACCAGCACGCGCGGGCTGGGCTTGAGGAAGCGCGATTTGTGCACCTTGCGGATGAAGTACTTCAGCATTTCCTCGGTGTAGGTGAAGTCGGCGATCACGCCGTCCTTCATCGGGCGCACCGTGGTGATATGGCCGGGCGTACGACCGAGCATCTGCTTGGCCTCGCTGCCGACCGCCGCGACCGAGCGGTTGCCGCCGCCGACGCGATCGTGACGCACCGCGACCACCGAAGGTTCGTTCAGGACGATGCCCTGGCCGCGGACGAAGATGAGGGTGTTGGCCGTGCCCAGGTCGATGGACAGGTCGTTGGAGAACATGCCGCGGAACTTTTTGAACATCGGATGGCGTGCCGGTGGGGGAGCGAACGGAGGATGCGGAGGCGTGCGGGAGGCCGCGAACCGGTCGCGAACCGCGCCGAAAAACGGGCGGCCGGCGGCGAACTCGGCGGTCGCGTAGGGTAACAAAAAACCGCCTGCCGCTGCGGACTTCCGACACTTTCCGGAGGCTCGGCGGCAGGTCCGGGACGGGACTGCGGGGACGGCCGCCGCTGGCCACCCCATCGGGCAGCCGCTACCCTATGCGGCCGATTCGCCACCTCTCACCTCACCGGACGACGACCGACGATGGCAGCCCTGATCTGCGGGTCCCTGGCCTACGACACCATCATGGTGTTCCCCGACCAGTTCAAGAATCACATTCTCCCGGACAAGGTCCACATCCTGAACGTCTCGTTCCTGGTGCCCCGGATGCGCCGCGAATTCGGCGGCTGCGCCGGCAACATCGCCTACAACCTGAAGTTGCTCGGCGGCGATCCGGTCCCGATGGCCACCGTGGGCTCGGATTTCGGCCCCTACCGCGAGTGGTTCGCGGAAATGGACATCAATCTGAACCACGTGAAGGAGATCCCGGAGCTGTTCACGCCCCAGGCCTTCATCACCACCGACCACGACAACAACCAGATCACCGCCTTCCATCCGGGCGCGATGATGCGGTCCTACGAAAACCACGTGAAGGACGTGCCGGACGTCACGTTCGGCATCGTCAGCCCCGACGGCCGCGAGGGCATGCTGCAGAACTCGCGCGAATTCGCCGAGGCCGGCATTCCCTTCATCTTCGACCCGGGCCAGGCCATGCCGCTGTTCAACGGCGAGGAGCTGCGCGCCTTCATCGAGCAGGCCGACTACGTCACCGTCAACGACTACGAGTCGAACCTGCTGCAGGAACGCACCGGCTGGAGCGAGGAGACCATCGCCGGCAAGGTGAAGGCCTACATCGCCACCCAGGGCCCGCGCGGCGCGCGGATCTTCGCCGACGGCAAGACCTACGACATTCCGCCGGCGCACGAGCGCCGGGTGACCGACCCCACCGGCTGCGGCGACGCCTTCCGCGCCGGCCTGATCTTCGGCATCGAGAAGGGCTACGACTGGCCGACCATCGGCCGGATCGGCAACCTCATGGGCGCGCTGAAGGTCGAGCACCCCGGCACCCAGAACCAGCGCTTCGATTACCTCGAATTCGCCGAACAGTTCCGTCAGCAGTTCGGCTACGCGCTCTGATCTCCCGCGTCCCGTCCCATGGCGCGGGCCGAAGCCCGCTCCATGGCGCGGCGACCGCCGGCGTTTCGGCTACCCTGCGGGCTCCCTTCGTCCGGAGCCCGTCATGGCCCTCGCCTACTGGTGCATTTTCGTCGCCGCCGTTCTTCCCTACATCTGGACCTCGGTCGGCAAGTCGGCCGGCAGCGGCTACGACAACCGCGATCCGCGCGGCTGGGTGGCGAAGCAGACCCATCCGCGGGTGCTCCGCGGCAACGCCGCGCATCTCAACGCGTTCGAGGCCTTCCCGGCGTTCGCCGCGAGCGTGCTGATGGCGCAACTCGCCGGCGTCGATCCGGGCCGGATCTCGATGCTGGCGGCGGCCTTCGTCGTCTTCCGCATCCTGCACGGGGTCTTCTATCTGGCCAATGCGCACGCGCTGCGTTCGCTGTCCTGGCTGCTGGGCATCGTCTGCGTGGCGACGCTCATGGTCCAGGCGGCGCTCGGCGTGGCCTGAACGGCGCCGGAGACCGTCGCAGCGACCCGGCGGCCGACCGCCGGATCTCGCCTGGGAACCGGCGACCTGGAGGCGGACGCTGCCCGTCCGGCGCCCGCATTGTCGGATCGATATTTTTCGGACGCACAAAAAAAGAGCGCGCACATATAGTGCGCGCTCCCGGAGAAGACCATCCTGACGTCACCCGTGCAGGTGCGTTCCCCCCCTTGCAACCTCCGTATTGCAGCCAGCGTCCTTACCGGCTGGAGTGAGAATACCGATGCGATTTTTCCTGTGAAGCCCCGGGGTCCGCGGAAACAGGCCAATCCCGGTGAGCGCACATCAGGACATGGCGCTATCTGACTGATTCGCATGCTATCTTGGGTGGCATGCTACCAAAAGCAGACAATGTGAGGACAATTTTGGTAGCAGGGTGAATATCACTGGCTGTTCTGAAATCTTCAACAGTCTTGTTCGGAACCGTCCAACCCCTCTCATTCAGTGAACTGAATCACATAAAAATGAATCCAAGGGACAGAATTCGCCTGGCGCGTCGACATGCGGGACTTTCCCAGGCCCGTCTCGCCGAAGCGATCGGCGTGCAGCGCAGCGCAGTCAGCCACTGGGAGTCGCCCCAGGGCAAGAACCCCAGCGTCGACCATCTGAGGGCCGTGGCGACC
Organism: Pseudomonadota bacterium; assembly: GCA_049324395.1. Classification (GTDB taxonomy): domain Bacteria; phylum Pseudomonadota; class Gammaproteobacteria; order Xanthomonadales; family Xanthomonadaceae; genus Lysobacter_I. The sequence continues at coordinate 109,833 of JBMOOY010000028.1, read as the reverse complement.
GTCGCCAAGGTCGCCTTCGAGTGGCTGGCCACGGGCCGCGGCAAGATGGAACTGTCCGAAGAGGCCGTGCTCGACTCGGTCTCCGCTGCCGACGCCATCCTCGTCGAGGATCCGCTGGAACTGCGCCTGCTGCAGGCATTCCGCGAATCCCCGCCCCGGACCCGGGTCTCCCTGGTCGAGATCGTCGAGGAGCTGGCCGCGAAGCGGCTCGGCCGCACCCGGCCCAAGCGGTCGACGCCCGGCGGCGAATGAGCCGAGGCTCGCGCGCCATGGCCGACCCCCTGCTGCTGTGCTTCTGCGCCTGCCCCGATCGCGAGACCGCGCTGCGGCTCGCGCACGCCCTCGTCGAGGCGCGTCTGGCGGCCTGCGCGAGCCTGCTGCCCGGCGCGACCTCGGTCTATCGCTGGGAGGGCCGGATCGAACAGGCCGAGGAAACGCAGTTGCTGATCAAGACCCGGCGCGACCGGCTGCCGGCGCTGGCCGAGCGGCTGCGGACGCTGCATCCGTACGCCATGCCGGAACTGATCGCGTTCGAGGCTGTCGGAGGCTTGCCCGACTACCTACACTGGGTGGCCGAAGAAACCTGCGATCCGGACTGATCCCGATGCCCGCCCTGTTCCGCCGAGCGCTCGGCGCCCTCGCCCTGCTGTCGTCGCTCGTCGCCCTGCCCGCCGCCGCGATCGACGAATCCGATCTGCTGCCGGTGGACCAGGCCTACGTGCTGTCGGCCGAGGCGGCGGGCGCAGATGCCGTCAGGATCCGCTGGAAGATCGCCGACGGTTACTACCTGTATCGCCATCGGATCTCGGTCGAGCCGACCGGCGCCGGCGTGCTCGCGGGCGCGCTGCGGATGCCGAAGGGCGAACCGCACGAAGACAGCTTCTTCGGCAAGACCGAGACCTATCGGCGCGAACTGGTCGCGACCCTGCCCGACATCGCGGGCCACGGACGCGCACTCTCGCTGAAGATCAAATACCAGGGCTGCGCCGACGTCGGCATCTGCTATCCGCCGCAGACGCACACGCTGTCGGTGACGATGCCGGTCGCGGCGACCGATGGCGGCGCCGGTTCCGATCCGCTGGCGCGCGACGGCATTCCGGGCGTCATCGGCGGCGGCAACCGCCTCGGCGATCTGCTCGGCGACGCCGGCGGCCTCGACAAGGCGCCGCTGCCGGAAGAGCAGGCCTTCCGCTTCGAGGCCATCGCCGGCGACGGCAATACCCTGCTGCTGCGGTTCACGCCCGCGCGCGGCTACTACCTGTATCGCGACCGCAGCCGCTTCGTGCTGGAGGCCGACGGCATCGCGGCCGCCGCGCCGCGCTGGCCGAAGGGCGTGGTCCATCACGACGAACATTTCGGCGATGTCGTCGTCTATTTCGATGCGGTGGACGTCGAACTGCCGCTGCGACGCAGGACGCCCGACGCGCAGACGGCGACCCTGCGCGCGACCTTCCAGGGCTGTCAGAAGGACGGCATCTGCTATCCGCCGATGACGCGCAGCGTGAAGATCGAACTGCCGCGCGGCGAGGTGCGCGACGCGTCCGCTCCTGCGACGGCGGACGGCGCGACCGGCAAGACCGTGGGGGAAGCCATCGCCGAACTCGGAGGCGAGTCGTCGCAGGCGACGGCATCCTCGCCGACGCCCCCGTCCACCGATGCGACGACGTCGGCCGAAGCGCCCGCCGCAACGCAGGACGCGGCGCAGGACGGCATCGCCGCACCGGGCGAGAGCCGTTCCGCGGACACGCTGCTCGCGGCGCTGGCGCTGGCGCTGCTCGGCGGCCTGATCCTCAATCTGATGCCCTGCGTGCTGCCGGTGCTGTCGCTGAAGGCGCTCGGGCTCGCCGGCAGCGGAGAGAGTCCGGCGCGCGCGCGCGCGCATGCGCTCTGGTACACCGCGGGCGTGTTGTCGAGTTTCGTCGCGCTCGGTGCGCTGGCGATGGCGCTGCGCCAGGCCGGCCAGGCGCTGGGCTGGGGCTTCCAACTGCAGCAACCGCTCGTGGTGGCCGGTCTCGGCCTGCTGATGTTCGTGTTCGGCCTGAGTCTCTCCGGCGTGTGGCACGTCGGCGGGCGCTGGGTCGGCGTCGGCCACGGGCTGGCGAGTCGCGGCGGCGCGATCGGCGACTTCTTCACCGGCATGCTCGCGGTGGTGGTGGCCGCACCCTGCACCGCGCCGTTCATGGCGCCGGCGCTGGGGTGGGCCTTCGCCGCGCCCACCGGAGCGGCGCTGCTCGTCTTCGCCTGCCTCGGCCTGGGCCTGGCGTTGCCGTTCCTGCTGATCGGTTTCGTGCCGGGGCTGGCGCGCCGCCTGCCGAAGCCGGGCGCGTGGATGGACACGTTCAAGCAGATCCTCGCGTTCCCGATGTATCTCACCGCGATCTGGCTGGTGTGGGTGCTGGCGAAGCAGCGCGGCGCGGACGCGGTCGGCTGGTGGGCGCTGGCCGCGCTCGCACTGGCCTTCGCGGCCTGGGCCTGGACGCACGCGCGTGCGCACGACGCCCGCTGGGGCCGGATCGCCGCGATCGTCGCCCTCCTCGCCACGGCGTGGCCGCTGTACGCGATCGCGACGATGCCGCGCGACGATGCCGCGCGCGTGCAGTCGACCGGGGTCGCGAACGCGGTGTCGTTCTCCGAACAGCGCCTGGCCGACCTCCGCCGCAGCGGACGCGTGGTGCTGGTGAACATGACCGCCGACTGGTGCGTGACCTGCAAGGCCAACGAGAAGGCGGTGTTCGCGCGCGAGGATTTCCGCCGGGCGCTGGAGGACACGAACGCGGTCTACATGGTCGGCGACTGGACCGACGTCGACCCCGCCATCACCGCCTATCTGCAACGCTACAAGGCGGTCGGCGTGCCGCTGTACGTGGTGTACCCCGGCGACGGCGGCGAGGGCACGGTGTTGCCGACGGTGCTGACGCCGCAGATCGTGCGACGCGCCCTGGAAGGCGCGGCGAAGCGCTGAACCGGGGGCTCCGCGATTGGAAGCGACGACCGAAACCACCCTGATCCTGCAACTGGCGAAGTGGGTCGGCGCGCTCGGGCTGGTCGCCCAGTTCGCGATGCTGGCGATGCAGGCCGCCATGCTCCGACGGCATGGGCACAACGCTTTCCTTTGGCTGTGCCTGTCCAGTCTCATCGGCGCGCTCTACATCGTCGTGAGCGTGGCGCCGTATTTTCTTCCGCTCGAGGAACGGGTCGTGCTGGCGCTGTACGTCGTCTCCGTCCTGTTGTTCGCGATGGGCGCGCTGATGTCGTTGCTGGGCACCCGCATGTTGTTCCGGGCCTACGACCGACTCGCCGAGCGGGCGGATGCCCACGGCGCGGGCGCATGAAGACCCGTACCGTCCTGATCGTCGCCACGCTCGCCGCCGCACTCGGCGCGATCGCGGGTCTGTTGGTGTCGGGCCCGGGGCCGGTCTGGCGCAGCGCGCTGGGCCAGAAGGTCCTGCAGACCGCGATCGAGGCCGATGCGCCTGCGCCGCCCGCTGGCGTGATCGTGGCGCGCGAAGGCGACGCGATGCCGACGCTGCGGGTGGAGGATCTCGACGGTCGCACGGTCGCTATCCCGGAGGCCTGGCGCGGACGACCGCTGCTCATCAACGTCTGGGCCAGCTGGTGCGGCCCGTGCATCGAGGAAATGCCCGAACTGCAGCGGTTCCACGCACGCCAGGGCAACGACGGCGTGCAGGTGGTCGGCATCGCGCTCGACGCGCCCGATGCGGTGCGCGCGTTCCTGCAGCGCGTGCCGGTGGACTATCCGATCCTGATCGACGCGCCGGGTCCCGCCGATGCCGGCGTGCGCCTGGGCAACAGCAAGGGCGTCCTCCCGTACTCGGTGCTGATCGGTCGAGACGGGCGCATGTTGCGACGCCGCATCGGGCCGTTCGTTCACGGCGAACTCGAAAGCTTCGTCGGCGACGCCGCTCGCTGACCCCCTGCGCTCCACGTCCAGAACGGATGCGACACAACGCGGCACACGCCTGACCCGCAGCGACAGTCGCCTGCGCCGGCGGCGTGCGCCCCCTTCGACGCGCCCCAACGCCATCGCGCTGTTTTTGCGACGAATTCCCATCTGCGGTGATCGCCGGACCGTTCGGCCGGGGATCGGGCCAGCCTTGGCACGAACGATGCTTCTGTTCTTCACCGAGTCCGGCGACATCCCGCCGGCCGCCGCCGGGCGCGTTCGCGCGCCCTCCCGCCACCCAGGTTCTGGTCCATGTCCGCGAACACCGTCCCGTTCCCCGCGCAGAGCAGGTTGTTCGGCAAGTACTTCGAGTACAGCCGCTACAACGAGGTCGTGCGCGCCATGCACGGCATGCTCGCCGGCATTCCGGACGGTCAGGCGTGCGTGCTGTCGAACCTCGAAGGCCACCACCTCGCCCACGCGGCCGCGCCGATGCTCGACGCTCCGCGGCTGGCGGCGGTGGCCAGCGCGCTGTCGAACATGGCGGAAACCCTCACCCGCGACCTCGGCCAGCACGGCTTCACCGACATGACGGTGCAGACCGACGCCGGGATCGCCGTGATCCTGCGCGTGCCGCGCCCGGGGCATCAGATGGTGATGCTGACCGCGACCGGCCACGAAACCAATCCCGGCCTGGTGGCGAGCCTGACCCGCCACTGCGCCACCACGATCTCGACGCTGTGTTCGGCGTCCACGGAGCGCTGACCGGAAGATCGCAACCCCATTGCGCGGCACGGATGCCCTTCCTCCGGACCGCACGTCGCTGCAGGCCATGCGCGCAGCGACACTCCCGTACAACCCGTGCAGGGCGACGGCCCCAGGCGGAAACGCCGGGGCCGTATCTTTCTTCGAGTACGACCTCTTGCGGGCGGCCCTTTCCGGGCCGCCCTTTTTCTTGTGGCCTCCGCACCACTGCCCGACACCCGATTGGGATACTCTCGACGAGCAGGGGTGGGGCCGAGCCGGCATCGGCCCTCCGCCCCGCTGCCGATCCGCGATCGCCTGAAGCCGGTTCCGCACGCCCCGTTTGAAACAAGTGCTTGAAAAAGTCTCGATCTTCGCCGATCTGGACACTTCTCCGGCTTTCGCGCAGACTGATCGCCCAAGCGACGGACCGAACCATGGCGCGACTGCTCGTCCTGCACGGCCCCAATCTCAATCTGCTGGGAACCCGCGAACCCGAGATCTACGGGCGCGCGACGCTGGCCGAGATCGACGCCGATCTGGCCGAACGCGCGGCAGCGGCGGGGCACCGTCTGGAAAGCTTCCAGAGCAACGCCGAGCACGCCCTGGTCGACAGGATCCAGGCCGCGCGCGGCGAGGTCGACTTCATCCTCATCAATCCGGCCGCCTTCACCCACACCTCGGTGGCGGTCCGCGACGCGTTGGCGGCGGTCGGCATCCCGTTCATCGAAGTCCACCTGTCCAACCCGCACGCCCGCGAACCGTTCCGGCACACCAGCTACTTCACCGATCTCGCGGTCGGCATCGTCGCCGGCTTCGGGCCGCTGAGCTACGGCCTCGCCCTGGCCGCGGCGATCCAACGCCTGCCCTCCACCGCTTCATGACCCGCCGACCGGCGCCCGCCGGACGACGCCCCAACCGAGAACCACCAATGGACCTGCGCAAAATCAAGAAACTCATCGACCTGCTCGAAGAATCGAACCTGGCAGAGATCGAGATCAAGGAAGGCGAAGAATCGGTAAGACTGGCCCGGGTTCCCAAGGGCGGGGTCGCCATGAGCGTGCCGGCACCGGCGCCGCTGCATCTGGAACACAGCCCGCGCGCCGCGGCGCCGATGCCGATGGCCTCGCCGGTCGAAGCGTCCACGGGCGGCAGCCCGCGTCCGTCCGCCGACCTGCCCGACGGCCACATCGTCCGTTCGCCGATGGTCGGCACCTTCTACGCGTCGCCGTCCCCGGACAAGCCGCCGTTCGTGAAGGTCGGCCAGTCGGTGAAGCAGGGCGAGACGCTCGGCATCGTCGAGGCGATGAAGATGTTCAATCCGATCGAGGCCGAGGTCTCCGGCACCGTGCTCGCGATCCAGTGCGAGAGCGGCCAGCCGGTGGAGTTCGATCAGCCCCTGTTCGTGATCGGCTGAGGACCCTCCCATGCTGGATAAGGTCGTCATCGCCAATCGCGGCGAGATCGCGCTGCGCATCCTGCGCGCGTGTCACGCGCTGGGCATCAAGACGGTCGCGGTGCACTCCACCGTCGACCGCAACCTCAAACACGTGGCCATGGCGGACGAATCGGTCTGCATCGGCCCGGCCGCATCGAAGGACAGCTACCTCAACATGCCGGCGATCATCGCCGCCGCCGAGGTCACCGACGCCCAGGCGATCCACCCGGGCTACGGCTTCCTCAGCGAGAACGCCGACTTCGCCGAACGCGTCGAAAAATCGGGCTTCATCTTCATCGGCCCGCGCGCCGACACCATCCGCATGATGGGCGACAAGGTCGAGGCGATCCGCGCGATGAAGGCCGCGGGCGTGCCCTGCGTGCCCGGCAGCGGCGGACCGCTGGGCGACGACGCGAAGGAGAACGCGCGCCTGGCGAAGGAGATCGGCTACCCGGTCATCATCAAGGCCGCAGGCGGCGGCGGCGGCCGCGGCATGCGCGTGGTGCATACCGAAGCCGCGCTGCATTCCGCGATCCAAACCACCCAGACCGAGGCCAAGGCCGCGTTCGGCAACGAACAGGTCTACATGGAGAAGTTCCTGGAGAACCCGCGTCACGTCGAGATCCAGGTGCTGGCCGACGGCCAGGGCAACGCGATCCATCTCGGCGAACGCGACTGTTCGATGCAGCGCCGCCACCAGAAGGTGGTCGAGGAAGCGCCCGCGCCGGGCATCACGCCCGAACAGCGCGCCGAGATCGGCCGCGTCTGCACCGAGGCCTGCGTGCGCATCGGCTATCGCGGCGCCGGCACCTTCGAGTTCCTGTACGAGGACGGCCGCTTCTACTTCATCGAGATGAACACCCGGATCCAGGTGGAGCATCCGGTGACCGAGCTGATCACCGGTATCGACCTGGTGAAGGAGCAGCTGCTGATCGCCTCGGGCCAGAAGCTGTCGATCCGGCAGAGCGACATCGTGCTGAGCGGCCATGCGATCGAATGCCGCATCAACGCCGAGGACCCGGACAGCTTCCTGCCCTCGCCCGGCCTGATCAAGCATTTCCACGCCGCAGGCGGCCCCGGCGTGCGCGTGGATTCGCACATCTACGAAGGCTACCGCGTGCCGTCGAACTACGACTCGATGATCGGAAAACTCATCGTGCACGGGCCCGATCGCGCGACCGCGATCGCGCGCATGCGCGTGGCGCTGAGCGAAATGGTCGTCGACGGAATCAAGACCAACATCCCGCTGCAGCAACGGATCATGGCCGACGCGGGCTTCCAGAGCGGTGGCCAGAACATCCACTACCTGGAGAAGCGTCTTGCCGAGCGCAAGGAAAAAACGCTGTCGATCCTGTGAGCGCCCGCGCTTGAACGCCACGTCCGTCGGCCGCGGACTCGCGCGCGCGGCGCTGCCGTGGCTGTGCGCGGTGTCGGCAGCGGCGCAGGCCGCATCCGCGGGTCCGCCTCCCCCGCCGACGCCGTCGGAAGGTCCGATCTACACGGGGATGGGCCGTTTCGAATCGCGGCTGGTGATCGTGCAGGACGACCTGCTCGTGCGGCTTTACGAGCAGGCCCTGCGCATTCGTTTCCCAAAGGCCGAGGACGCCGGCATCGTCCGGCAATTGCTGGAGACCCCAGCGGCCCACGGCGACCAGGCGGCCTACGGTCGCGCCGAATTCCAGACCGGCGAATACGCCGGCGGCTGGCAGTTCCTGTCGCCGGACGGCGGTCCGCCGACACGGGCGTGGCGCGACATCGACCGCAGCGGCGAACAGGGGTTCGATGCGGAACGCATCGGCTACTGTCGCGGCGACGTGGGCGATTGCGAACGCTGGTTCGCGGAGGGGCGTCATCGCACGCCGCGGCCGCGCCCGGAGGTCGCGGAACGCGCACAGGTCGAATGGAAGAATCGGGCGATGCAGGAAGCCTGTACGCCCATGCCCGCGTATCGTCCGAACCTCGCGCCGGTCCAGAGCGCGGTCGGCCGGGCCGCGCTGCCGAGTACCCGGGTCGAACTGCTGGTCCTGCTCAATCCCTGCGGGGAGGTCCGCGACGCGATGTTCCGGACGAGTTCGGGCCATCGCGACGTCGATCGCGCGCTGCTCTCCTGGGCGCGCAGAGCCGTACTGCCCCAGGATGCGCAAGGGTCGAAGGTGGAAGGCGGTTATGGCCTGTTGCCTTTCGAACTCCAGGCAGAGCCGCTGCCCGAAACGCCACCCGCATCGCCGTAGGCCGCGCCCATGAGCGTCCGATGGTTGCTGCGTGTTCTCGCCGGCGTCGCCCTGGTCGTCGGACTGTTGCTGGGTACGCGCACGCTCCGCTTCTTATCGAACGCCGTGCGCGTCGAAGGGACGGTGGCGCGGGTCGAGGCCCGCGACGATCGCTGCAGCCGCTCGCGTTCGGGCAAGCACAGCGGCACGCAACGCTACGACTGCACCCGTTACTCGGCCTTCGTGCGCTTCGTCCACGCCGGCCGCGCATACACGACCGAGGTCGCTGCCGGCAAGCGCAAGGGCCACGCACAACCGGCGACCCATGCCGATCTGCAGCCGAACCAGCGCCTGCCGATGCTGTTCGCGCCCGACCGCCCGCAGGAGGCGATTCGCGGCGACGAACGGCTGCGCCCCTGGGGCGGCGCGCTGCTGGCCTTCCTGTTCGGCGCGGTCCTGCTGCTGGTGTCGATGGTGCGCAAACGCCCGCGCTGAAGCGCGCTCATCCCGCTTCGCGCACCTCGCCGGTCGCCACGTCGACGACCACCTCCGGACACAACGGATTGCCGCCGAATACGAATTCCGCGCCGCCGCCGCGCCGGGCGCGCAGGGTCACGGTCACGTACGGGTCGATCCAGGCGGCGTCTTCCTTGAGGTTGTCGGCCTCGGGCAGGTCCATGTCGATGGGCCAGCCGATCGACCCGGCGTGCGGCGGCGGCGGATCGAGCTTCCGCAACGGACCGAACACGCCGTAGCCGGTCTCCTCCGCGGCCAGGATGGTGCCGTCGTCGTTGCGGAACAGCACCCGCAGCCGGTCGATGGCCATCGGCGTGGTGGTCGGACCGGTCGATGCGCTGCCCTCGGCGCGCACCAGCGCGACGTTCGGGAACCGGTTCGATACCAGTCCGAGCGCGATCGTCACGCGTTCGTTGAAACTGAGGATGCCCATGATCGCGAGTCCTTCCGGGAACGGCGCGGCATCCGGCCGCTGCGGCGACGCGATCCGGGAGGTCTCCGATGCGAAGGCGCCGATCGGCCGGTGCGGACCGATGCGCGCCACCACGCCCCCCGGCCGCGGCGGACCCGGCGCGACGCCGGATCTCGATCACGATAACGCAAAATCCCGCGGAAGCCGGGCCGCGCCGATCGCGGGCTATCATCGCGACATCGCCGCGACATCCGCTCAACTTCCACAGGACGAGGCAGGGACGTGAATCCGCATTCGCATGGCGCCGCAGGCCGACCGGACCAGGGCGACCGGGAGCTCCGCGCGGTCGAAGCGGAACTGCAGGCGTTCGCGCGCAGCATCGACGGGCGGCTGCGCAGCCGTTTCGCCACCGTCGCGCTGCAGCGCCTGCTGCGGCGACCGCGCCACTGGCGCGAGCAGGGCCGCGCATTGGCGCTGCGTGCGCCCTCGCTGTGGTCGCTGCTCGCCGCCACGCTGACGATCTTCATCGCCATCGGCGCCGTCCTGTGGCCGGCGTCGCCGCCGGACTGGCTGCCGAGCCGGATACCCGTCCCGGAGTTCCTGCCGGTGCCCGCAGGAATCGCCGCAGCGGCAGCGCTCATCGCGCTGGCGACGCTGCTCGCGCTCGAGCGCCTGATCCTGCCGCGTCTCGCGTTGGTGGGATGCCGTTTCCGACTGATGCGGCTCGAACACACCGGCGGCGACGCCGCCTACCCCTACGTCTGCCTGATCGCGCACAGCGGCGGAGCGCCGACCGGATTCGCGCTGGAAGGCTGGAAGGGCATTCGCGGCCTGAGCCCCGGGGATTTCGCGATGTCGATCAGCGACCGGCACGGCCGCGGGCTCGCGGTGGTGCCGCTGCGCAACGCCGGGCGTCTGCCCGTGGTGGTGTGGGACCGCGAACTGTTCCAGCCCGATGCGCTGCCGCCGCTGAGCGAGGACGTGCGCGCGCTGGTGCGGGACTTCGATGCCGCCTGTGAGCGGCACACCAAACACGCCGGGCGGATCGAACGCAGCCACGCGCTGCGCTCGGGACAGCTGCAGTCGCCCACGCAGGCGGGCGAGACGGGCGAGCAGCGCTGGGAGCGCGCCTGGTCCCGGGTCGCGCTGGCGCCGCCGGTGAAGGCGCGCCTGGCGTCGCTGGCCGCGCATTTCGCCGCGGGCAGCGCATCCGCCACCCGCGGCCTGCTGCTCTACGGCCCGCCCGGCACCGGCAAGACCACCATCGCCCGCGCATTCGCCGACAGCATGGGCTGCGCGTTCTTCCCGATGTCGCTGACCGATCTGAAATCCGGCTTCATCGGCCAGAGCGGCGAGAACGTGAAGGCGCTGTGGAACAAGGCCCGCGCCGAACCGCGCTCGGTCATTTTCGTCGACGAATGCGAAGCGGTGTTCGGCCGTCGCGGCGGCACCGGCAGCGACAGTTTCGTCGAGGAGATCGTGGCGGCCTTTCTCGCGCAGTGGGACGGCTTCGACAAGCAGACGCACGTCTGGGTGGTAGGCGCGACCAACCGCCGCGATCTGATCGACGCCGCGCTGTTGTCGCGTTTCGAGGATCAACTCGAGATCGGGCTGCCCGACGGCCGACAGCGCCTGGAGATCCTCGCCGCCGACTTCGCGCGTCTCGGCATCCCGCCGCCGCTCCCGCCGCAGACCGAAACGATGACCGCGGGCATGTCCGGACGCGATCTGAACGCCCTCGCGAAACGCGTCGCGCGCGAACTGGGCACCCGCCAGCCGCTGTCCGACGAAGGCCTGTCCACGCTGACCACGGCGATGCGCCGACAGGGATCCACCGCCACCGCGACCGACGCCGGCTGGGACACCCTGATCCTGCCCGAAGCGACGCTGGAGACGCTGAAGACGACCGCCGGCCTGCTCCAGCACGCGGAGACCTTCCGCCAGCGCGGCATCGGCGTTCCGCGCGGCCTGCTGCTCTACGGCCCGCCCGGCACGGGCAAGACCCAGATCGCGCGCACGCTCGCCAACGAAACCGGTCTGCGCTTCATCGCCGCCTCGACCGCCGACATCAAACAGGGCTATCTCGGCCAGAGCGGTCAGAAAGTGCGCGAGCTGTTCGAGCGCGCGCGCGAATCGGCGCCGTCGCTGCTGTTCATCGACGAGATCGACATCGTCGCCGGCGCGCGCGGCGAGCACAACGACGCGATCCTCACCGAAATCGTCGGCCAGTTGCTGCAGGAGATGGACGGCATCGTCGCCCAACCGCAACCGGTGTTCGTGCTCGCCGCCACCAACCGCCGCGACCGGATCGACCCTGCGGTCCTGTCGCGCCTGCCGAAGCAGATCGAGATTCCGCTGCCCGACGGCGACGCGATCCGCCGGCTGCTGATCGCGATGCTGCGCGGCAAGCCGGTGGCCTTCGACGTCGAGGCCGGCGCGGCGACGATCGCCGCGCGCTGCGCGGGACTCAGCGGTCGCGATCTGCGCAACCGGGTGGAGGCGGCGGAACATCGCGCGGTCGCGCGCGCGATCGCCGCCGGCGCGCCGGATGCGGTCGCGATCGAACTCGGCGATTTCGGGTGAACGACGACGCGGAGGCGCGTCGGCTTCAGACGTCGGCCAGCGCCCGCTCCACCAAGGGGTAATAGCGCTCCGGCGCTTCGAGTGCCGGGAAATGGCCGCAGTCGGGGAATTCCAGGAATTCGGCCCGCGGCAGGTCCTGCAGCACCGAGGCGTGCGAGGTCAGGGCGTGGGTGCGATCGGCACCGCCCCAGACCACGCTGATCGGCTGCGCGATGCCGTCGAGCACCAACCCGCGCTGTCCGAGCAGACGCTGATAGGCGTCGGCCAGGCAGAAACATCCGCCGCGCTCCAGCGCAGAGAAGGTCGGCCCCGCATACGCGGCATGCCGCTGCGCATCGTGTCCTTCCGGCAACGCGGCGTGGTACCAGTGATTGGCCACCATGCGGTACAGGCCGCGCATGAACAGCTGGCCGATCCACGGCGTCCGGATGATGCCGCCCACGTCCGCGCGCCGGGCCCAGGCCTGCGCCTCGTGGAACGCGGGCACCTGCTGCAGCACCATGCGCCGGACGCGGTGCGGATACTTTCGGGCGAACTGCAGGCCCATGTACGCGCCGAGGCACGACATGTCGAGCACCGCATCGCGGATGCCGAGCCGCTCGAACAGCAACTCGAAGGCATCGGCCTGTCCGGCGATATCGAAGCGATAACCGGCGTTCGGATAGGAATGGCCGAAACCGGGCAGTTCGAACACGACCACGCGCGCCCGCGGCGAGAAGACCTCGACCATGGGCAGACAGTGCTCGACGACGTTCGGCGGATCGGGAACGATCACCAGCGTCGGCGCATCGGCGCCGGGACCGGGCACGTCGAGCACCCGCACATCCGCGAGACCGGTATCGACGAATGCGCCGGGCAAGTCCGCGCGCAGCTTCCGCAAGCGCGCGCGTCGCCCACGCCAGAGCCAGCGGCCGAACGCATGCGCATCGAAACCGCCCATGCTCAACTCCCCTGCGGCACCGCGAACGACGGCGCTTCCTCGTCGTCGCGCCGCATCGGTTCGACCGGCAGCATCGAGAACGACACGCCATGCGGCTGCGCGCCCGACACCACCGCGTCGAGCCAGGACGCGGTGTCGTCCCAGAATGCGGGGGGACACGTACCCGGATCGAAGAAGCCGGAATGCGCCAGCGATTTCACCCCGAAGCGCTCGGGATGCACGTGCGCGCGCAGCACCGGCGCGTTGCGGTAGAACTCGCCGAACAGACGATCCACCGTGGGGCGCGGCGCGTAGGTCGCATCGTCCTCGAAGCTCAGCGACAGGATCGGCGCGGTGAAGCGCGCGAATTCGCCGTGCAGCGACCGGCCGCATTCGTCGAGATAATCCGGACGCAGCGTCCAGCGCGCATAGTCCTCGGCCACGCCGCGTTCGAGCGGATCGAGTCCGACCAATCCCATCGGCACGCGGCCGCGCAGGCGCAGGAACAGCGGAATGTAGAGCCGGAAGAATCCGTGGACCGCATGCCGTCGCCAGGTCGGCCACAGCGGATACCAGCCCTTCTGCACCGAAACCGCGAGCATGGCGCGCACCCGCGCGGCGTTGCGCGCCAGCGGCGCGACCTGTCCGCCGATGCTGTGGGTGATCAGCGCGATCCGAGGATCGCCCAGCGCGGCGACCGCCCAGTCGATCATCGCCGACAGGTCCTCGCGGCCCCACGCACGCATCGACACCTTGTCCGCCATCTCCGACGGCACCTTCGACTCGCCGATGCTGCGGTAATCGAAGGTCAGCGCATGCCAGCCGCGCGCGGCGAGGAAGCGGGCGTACGGGCCGAAGCGCCCCTGGGTCGCCCCCGTGGCCGCCATGAAGATGGCCACCCGCGGCGTCGCTGACCCATCGCCCGTGGGTGGATAGTGCCGCGCGGACAACGCGACGCCATCGCTCGCTTCGACCCGCAACGGACGATAGCCCTCGGCGTTCGTTCCTTCGGGGAAGCGCCTTTCCTCCGGGACACCGGTCCCGGCATTCATTGCCGTCGAAGCCACTCCAGACTCTCCTGCCATGCCGGTTTGCCCGCCTCCCGGAAATATCCGAAATGTCCGAGCGCCTTCGCGCCGACGTCCGTCGGCGCCAACGTTCCGATCTCGACCTGCGCCGCGCGATAGAACCCCATCAACGCCTCGACCGCAGCGCGCGGCGCCATCCAGTCGTCGGTCACCACGCAGGCGCGGATGCGCCCGCGGTAACCCTCGAAATGTTCGCGCAGCGGACGGCCCTCGCGATCCACCAGATAGTCCGGATGCCGGCACCAGCGCGCCCATTCCCGGGCGACGCCGCCGGGCAGATCCTCGCCGAAACCGATCCGACGCGACGGAAAATACGACAGCGCCGACACCAAGCCGGGCATCACCACGTGCCACAGCAGCGCCAGGCGCAAGCGCGGAACGCCGCTCCAGTGTTTCCAGTAGCCGCTCTGCGCGCTCACCGCGAACAATGCGTCGACCCGATCGTTGTTGTCGGCCAGGCCGAACATCTGGCCACCGGCGCTGTGGCCGACCGCGAACAGGCGTCGCCCCGGATAACGCTGCGCGGCGTGGTCGATCGCGCTGGCGACGTCGATCTCGCCCCACTGGCGCATGTCGCAGTCCTGCGCACGGATCCCGCCTTCGGCCGAACCGCCGATCCCGCGATAGTCGTAGGTCAGCACCTCGAAGCCGTGGCCGGCGAGAAAGCGCGCATAGCGATCGTAGTAGCTGCGCTTGACGCCCGTCGCGCCGTTGACGATCACGACCCGATCGCCGTCGCCCGCGGCCGCGTAGCGCGTGGCCGCGAGCGCGCGGCCATCGCGCGCGACGATGCGGAACTCCTCGGCCGCGATCGCCGGCCCGACCATCGTCGGCCCGGCCATCGTCACGCGACCGCGTCCGCGACTTCGGGCTTCGCCGCTTGCGCCGACCGGGACTGGCCCGCGGGCGCCGGCAGTCCCGAACGGATCGGCTTCGGCCGCCGGAAGGTCAGCACCGACAGCCAGATCGCCCTGCCCCAGCCTTCGCTGCGGTAGGGATACCCGTGCTTGTCGCAGAACGCTTTCACGTGTTTGCTCATCTGCGGGTAATGACGCGGGCTGATCGTCGGGAACAGATGGTGCTCGATCTGGAATTCGACGCCGCCGCACAGCAGCCGACCGATCGGGCCGGTGCGGAAATTGATCGTCGTGAGCGTCTGCAGCATCAGGAAGTTCTTGCCCAGCGCGTCCTTGTCGACCAGTTGCGCGTCGGCCGGATAGTGGGCCGGCGCGAACAGCGCGAACATCACGTACGACATCAGCGAGAAGCGGACCAGCGTGAACACCAGCACGTCGACCGGATCGAAGAACATCAGCGGCAGGACCACCCACACCGCCCAGTGCATCGCCAGCGAGAACAGATCCAGCCAGTGCGAGGCGTCGCGGTGGCGCGGATCGGCGAGGCGACGGAACAGGAACGCCCAGGCGCTCCACGCCACCGAGAAGAAGTTGCCGATCAGCACCACAGGCAGGAAATACATCTGATTGCGGTACCACCAGCGATGAAACCCCGTCGCCCGCTCGTACTCGGCCTGATCGAGCGTGAAGTACGGCGCCAGATCGGCGTCGGCGTCCACGCCCACCACGTTCGGATGGGGGTGATGCACCACCAGATGCTTGTGGCGCCAGAAGTTGGCCGAGACCTGATGGAAGAACGGATAGCCAAAATACAGGAAGAAATCGTTGAGCCACTTGCGACGGCTGATCGCGTGATGCGACGCGGTGTGCGCGTTGGTCGCGATGCCCATGCTGCCGAAGGTGAGCATGGTCATGCCGACCGCCTTCATCCACCACGCGTCGCCGAGGATGATCGTCGCCACCCCCGCCGCCGCCAGAAGCACGAAGAACGACCATTCGGCGACGATCGCGTAGGGCGTCCTGCGGTTGTAGCCGAGACGGTTGAGCTCCTCGCGGAGCTCGAGAAAATCGCTTTTGCCCGGTGTGGTTTCCATGTCCGTGTGTCTCCTCGATCAGACCCGCTGATAGCGGTAATCGGCGAAATAGTCGTTCGTGAACAGCACCTGGTACAGCGACTGCTCGCCCGCATGCGCCGCGGCGACGCAGCAGCACAGGTAGTATTCCCACATCCGCTTGAAACTGCGGTCGTAGCGGGCGTCGAGGCCGTCGGCGTTGGCGCGGAACGCCTCCAGCCAGCGCTGCGCGGTGACGCCGTAGTGCCGGATCATGTTCTCGACGTCCAGGATCGCGAGGCGGTTGTTCTCCAGCTGCGTGGAGATCGCCGACAGCTTCGGCGTATCCGAATCCGGGAAGATGTACTTCTGGATGAACGGATCGTGGCTGTTGACCTTCGTGTTGCAGCCGACGGCGTGCACCAGGCCGCGGCCGCCCGGCGCCAGCGCGCCGGCGATCTTGCGGAAATAGCGCACGTATTCGCGCTCCTGCAGATGCTCCAGCATGCCCACGCTGACGATCCGGTCGAACGTGCCTTCGACCTTGTTGTAGTCGTCGAGCACGAAGCTGACGCGGTCGGCGACGCCGTACTTCTCCGCGTTCTCCCTTGCGCGCTCGAAATGCGCGCGGCTGTTGGTCACGCCGGTACCGATCGCGCCATGATGCAGGGCGGCGTGGATCAGCAGACCGCCCTTGCCGCAGCCGATGTCCAGCACGCGCTGTCCGGGGGCGATCTCGAGCTTGCGGCAGATACGCTCGAGCTTCTGCTGCTGCAGCGTGTCGGCGTCGTCCTCGGCGCTGTGCGCGTAGCCGCAGGAATAGACCTGGTAGCGGTCGGTCAGGAAGCTGTCGAACAGATCCTCGCCGATGTCGTAGTGCTTGCGCACGCTCTTCATGTTGCCGACGAGACGATTGCCGATCAGGATCCCGCCGTAGCGCAGCAGGAAGCGCCAGTCGCCGCCGATCTTGTGCTCCATGCCGGCCATGAGCAGCATCCGGAGCATCTCCGGCAGCCTGCCGTCGTCGACGTCGAACTCGCCTTCCATGTAGGCCTCGGCCATGCCGAGATTGCCCTGGGCGAGCACCCGGCGGAAGAAGGCCGGATCGTGGATGCGCAGCGTGCATTCCGCCGCGTCGCCGCCGCGACCGACGGTGTGGCGGCGACCGCCGCTCACGATATGCAGGGTCCCGCGATCGAAATGCTTGCGCAGCAATTCGAGGAACGCGCGTTCGCTCGCGTCCTGTCGGACGGAGGGGGAGGCTACTTCAAGTGTCGCCGACGACATATCGGCTTCCGTACCACGGCTGTCCATAGACGATTTCCTGCTCGGATTGAAAGACGCGCAAGGACGACGGGCCGTCGTCGGAGACAGCCACCACGTTCACCAGACTCGCGCAGGCCATGCTCCTGGCCGGGTCGCATCCGTGACGCGCTTCCTTGCAATTTCGGACTCCGATCTTACCGGAGCCATGTTGCATTGCAACGTAAACTTGTTGCCGGATGGGCCATTTTCGCCGCTTGCGGTCGCAGGGAACGAGATCCCCGTACCTGAACGATTCGCGAAAGTTCCCGAACCCCCAGGTTCAATATTAAGGTTTCGTTATGAGCCGATCGTGAGAATCCCTCTCACCGGAGCGGGCCCGACCTCTCTCTCCCCGTACCGCGCCGGCCCAATAACAACCAACAGGATCTTCTCCATGAAGCGTACCCTTCTCGCCCTGACCCTCCTCGCTGCCGCGCCGTTCGCCGCTTCCGCCGCCGAGGGCGTGTCCTACAACTACGTTCAGGGCGGCTATGTCGCCACCGACGCCGACGGCGGCGACGCCGACGGTTTCGGCATCGACGGTTCGGTCGCCGTCCACGACAACTTCCATATCTTCGGCGGCTACAACCGTCAGGAAACCGACGACTTCGACATCGACGTCGACCAGTGGAAGCTCGGCGTCGGCTACAACTACGGCATCAACGACAAGGTCGACCTCGTGACCCGCGTCGCCTATCAGAAGCTCGACATCGAGAACGCGATCGACTTCGACGGCTACAGCGCCGAAGTCGGCGTCCGCGGCGCGATCGCCGAGAAGTTCGAAGGTTATGCGTTCGCCGGCTACGAGGACTACGAAGAGTTCGACGGCGACTTCTACGGCCGGCTCGGCGCGACCGTGAAGTTCAACCAGAACTGGGGCCTCAACGGCGACGTGAAGTTCGCCGACGGCGACACCGAATGGTTCGTCGGCCCGCGCTTCACCTGGTAATCCGGACCCGCAACACCCGTGCAGGGGCGCGTACACCCCGATGACGTACGCGAATTCGCGATCGCGCACGGCGCGATGCGACCTGAAGGCCCGGCGCAAGCCGGGCTTTCTTGTGTCCGGAACCCGCCGCGCATGTGCCGTCAAGCCATTGCAATTCATCAATATTTCGTTAATATGCGCCGGCCGCCAACAGGCGAGCCTGTCTTTTTTTCTTGTGAATCAGGGGTTTGAATGAAGAAGCATCTTTCGCTGGCACTGCTGCTGGCCTGCGCTCCCTTCGCCGCTTCGGCCGGTGAGCTGAGCTACAACTACGTCGAAGTCGGCTACAGCGACACCACGCTGAGCGCCGGCGGTTTCGATGTCGACACCGACGGTTACGCGATCAAGGGCTCGATGGCCTTCGGCGACAAGTTCTACGGCGCCATCGGCATGCACAAGGACAGCGTCGACAGCGACGATCTGGAACCGTGGGAACTGACCGGCGGCTACCGTCACGGTCTGAACGACAACACCGACTTCGTGGCCGAACTGAGCTACGTCGGCTTCAATTCGCGCATCTTCGGCGACAACTACCACAACGACGGTTACCGCGCCGCCGCCGGCGTCCGTTCGGCCGTGGGCGAGCACGTCGAGCTGGGCGCCAAGATCACCTGGACCGACATCGAGAACATGGACGATGTGGTCGGCGTCAACCTGAACGCGCAGGTCAAGTTCAACCAGACCTGGGGCATCTACGGCCAGTACCACTACAACGAGTACAACTTCCTGGGCGCCGATGCCGACAACTGGCAGATCGGCGTGCGCGCCAGCTTCTGAACCGGCCGCAACCGGCTCCGCTCCCGTCCATTCAGGATCGGAGTCCGCGAAAAGCCCGGCGCAAGCCGGGCTTTTCCGTGGGTCGGACCAAACCGGCCGTCGCTTGGGTACACTGGCGGGCCGCGCCCGGCGCCCATCGGCACCGGGCGGGACAGGACATCCACCGCTTCCACCGGCAATGGGGACATTCATGAAGAAGCAACTTGCGGCCGCGCTGCTGCTGGCCTGCGTTCCGTTCGCGGCCTCGGCCCGCGACAGTCTCGGCAGTTTCAGTTACGTCGAAGCCGGCGTCGAACGCGTCAGCGTCGACTACGGCATCCCGGGCACCGACGCCCTCGACTTCGACGGCCTCGGCGTCCGCGGCGCGTACGAGCTGACCGACAACCTTTATCTCTACGGCGGTTACGCCTGGGCGCGCAACGACGATTTCCTGGTCGATATCGACGCCCGCCAGGCCCAGGGCGGTCTCGGCTATCGCCATGAAGTGTTCGACAACGCCGACCTGACCGTCGAACTGGGCTTCCAGCACATCGAACTCGACGCCGACGGCCTCGAGGACAACCTCGACGCCGCCCGCGTGTCGGTCGGTCTGCGCGGCGCGCTCAGCAACAACTTCGAAGGCTGGGTGAAGGCCAACTACGTCGACGGCAGCGATTACGACGGCGAGTTCAGCGGCACCCTCGGCGCCCAGTTCGTGATCGACGAAACCTGGGGCATCTACGGCGAAGTCGAAGCCGGAGATCTGACCTCGCAGTACATGATCGGCGTGCGCGCGAGTTTCTGATCCGCGGTGCCGATACGACGAAAAAGCCCGGCGATCGCCGGGCTTTTTCGTTTGGGATGACGCTTGATCGGCGCCGGAACGGCTCAATCGCCGAACAGGCCTTGCGGGTACTCCGGCTTGCGTTCGCGCGACATCAGCCGTTTCAGGCCTTCCGCCGGGGTGATGTCGCCGTGGAGCACGTCGCGGACGGTGCTGGAAATCGGCAGTTCGACGCCATGCCGTTCGGCCTGACGCATGACTTCGTCGGCGGTCTGGATCGATTCGACCACCTGGCCGATTTCGCGCACCGCATCGGCGATGGAGCGGCCACGGCCAAGGGCGAGGCCGAGGCGGCGATTGCGCGAGAGATCGCCGGTGCAGGTCAGGACCAGATCGCCGAGACCAGCGAGCCCCATCAGCGTTTCGGCCTTGCCGCCGATCGCGAGATTCAGACGCAGCATCTCGTTGAGACCACGGGTGATCAGGCCGGCGCGGGCGTTCAGGCCCAGGTCCATGCCGTCGGCGACGCCGGTGGCCACCGCGAGCACATTCTTCATCGCCCCGCCGAGTTCGGCGCCGAGCATGTCCTCGCCGGTGTAGGCGCGGAACGACGGGCCATGGAGCACATCGGCGACGGACTGGGCGAACTCCGGGTTTTCGGAGTGCACGGTCAGCGCGGTGGGCAGGCCTGCCGCGACCTCCTTGGCGAACGAGGGGCCGGTGACCACCGCCAACGGCACGTTCGCGGGCAACAGGTCGCCGGCGACTTCATGCAGGAAGCGACCGGACCCGGGCTCGAAACCCTTGGTCGCCCAGGCCACGCCGGCTCCGGCCGGACGCAGCGGCGCGAGCGCATGCAGGGTTTCGGCGAAGGCGTGCGAGGGCACCACCACCAGCACGAGCCCGCAACCGGCGAGCGCCGCCACGAGATCGGTGGTCGCGCGCAGGGTGTCGGGCAGGGGAATCCCCGGCAGATAGCGGGGATTCTCGTGGCCGGCGTCGATCGCCGCGATGCCTGCGGCGTCGCGGCCCCAGAGCGTCGTGGGATGGCCGTGGCGGGCGATCAGCGCCGCCAGAGCCGTTCCCCAGGAGCCGGCGCCGAGCACGGCGACGGCGGGTTTGCCTGCGCTGCGGTCCGGTCGGTCGGACGACATGCGGAAGAGCGCGCCGAAGGATCAGGCGTTGCCGGCGGTCTCGGCACCGGCGAGGCCGGCGCCCTGCTGGGCGGCGCGCTGGCGCAGGCCCTCGGCGTACAGGCCTTCGAAGTTGATCGGCTGCAGCAGGAACGGCGGGAAGCCGCCGGCCACGATCATGTCGCTGATGGTCTGGCGGGCGTAGGGATACAGGATGTTGGGGCAATGCACGCCGAGCATGGCATCGAGGGTCTGATCGTCGAACCCGCCCAGACCGAACAGGCCGGCCTGGCGCACTTCGACGAGATAGACGGTGCGATCGACCATCTTGCAGGTCAGGGTCACGCCCAGTTCGACCTCGAACAGGTTGTCGGCGACGCGCTGGACGCGCTGGTTGAGGTTCATCTCGAGCGAGGGCTGGCCCTGCTCGTTGAACACCTGCGGGACGCCCGGCGCTTCGTACGAGACATCCTTGACGTAGATCTTCTCGACCGTGAAGGTCGGGCCGTTGGCTTCGGCGGCGCCGTTGGCGACGGGTTCGGACATGACTGTGCTCCTGAAGGGCGATAAGACGAAAACGGAAAGAGGTCGATTATGGCATGGGGCCCGAACGGGCGCCGTGCCGAAGGTAGAGCCCCCGTCGCCGGGGCGTTCCCGATCTGGGCGCCGGCGCGGGCGTTTGCAATGCCCCCGTCGGACGGGCCGACGGCCGGTCGGATCAGCCCTTGCCCTTGACCAGGGGGAGTTCGGCCTGCTGCCAGGCCGCGATACCGCCGTCGAGGATGTGGACCCGCTCGAAACCGGCCTTTTTCAGGCGTTTGGCGGCGGGCACCACGGTCATGCCGCTCTGGCAGACCAGCACGACCGGCTGGGCCTTGGCCGACGCCAGCGGCTTGCCCTCCGGGTCGAACTGGCTCATCAGCACGTTCTTCGAACCGGCGATGTGGCCTTTCTGGAAGTCGGCATAGGGGCGCAGGTCGAAGACCTGGGCGTTTTCCTGATTGATGAGCAGGGTCAGCTCGGCCGGACGCAGGGCCTTGTAGCCGCGGAACAGGCGGGAGAGTTCGTTGCCGACGATGGCGATGGTCAGACCGACCAGGGCGATGCTGTAAACCGGGTTGCGGCCGGCGAAGGCCCAGAGTTCTTCGAAATTCACGGGGTGGGGATCCGAACGGCGCGGGACGGCCGCGCAGGGGGCGGAATTGTCGCCTGCGCGGGCGCCGGAGGCAAAACCGGCGCCGATGGACGGGTTACTGCCCCTGCCAGAAATCCGGCAGGCCGCCGACCCACCAGTTCTTGGTTTCGGCGTCGTATCGCCAGACTTCGGTGTAGCGGACCTTGCGGTGGTTGAGCGTGTGGCGGTTGACGATCTCGATCTGGATCTCGCGCAGGATCGAATCGTCAGGGCCGGACATGCTGGCGAGATCGCGGTAGCTGGTGACCTGGATCTGCTCGTAACGCGAGAAATCCGCGTCGGTCATCGGCTTGTCCTTGCGCGTCTTGGGATCGACCATGCTCCAGGCGCCCTCGAAATCGCCCCAGCGGACCGCCGCGGAATAGGCGTACTGGTTCTTTTCCAGGATGCTGCGCTTCTTGCCGGCCAGCGCATCGCCGGAGAGGGTCGCGACCAGCAGGACGGAGAGGCAGAAACCCAGACACTGGGCGAACAGGCGCATCGGGGCGGCGGGCATCGGCATCGGGGTCCGGGAGCGGAAGTCGGGATTGCCGGCATCCTACCCTTTGAGGATCGCCGCGTATCGGGACAGGCACTCCGCAGCCACCCCGCCTTCAGGAAGCGCGACCGTGGCGGCGATCGACAACCGGGCGCGCCCGCGACTCCTCAGCGTCTCGAGGAAGGACACCCAGGACTCGTCTTCCGCCAGCGCGGCGACCGCGTCGATGTCGGTGTAGACGGGCGCGAGGTAACGGACCGCGCTGTCGGCGACGTAGACCTCGGCCTCCAGGCCGGCCTCGGCGAGACGGGCGACGATCAGTCCCCAGCCCGCGAGGGTCATCAGCGAGGTCAGACTGCCGCCGAAGGCGCAGCCCTTGTCGTTGACGTTGGCGGCGAGCGGCGCCTGCAGGCGCAACCGGTCGGAACCGGCGTCGACGATGCGCAGGCCCAGCGCGGCGACCGGCGGCATCGCGAGCAGTTCGGCTTCGAGCGAATGGAGGCGCGTCGTTCGGGCGTCGTCGGTGGTCGGGGGCATCGGCGATGGCGGTGGACCGAGGTTCTCCGGCTTGCAGGCGCCGGGGCGAGGGGCGAAGCTGGCCGGATGTCACCGCCACGCCGCCCACGAGCATACGACACGACCGCGCCGAAGCGGGCATCGAAGCGAGCGTCGTCGCGCGCGACGTCGAAATCTTCGGCCTCGAAATCCACGACTTCGACCTGCGTCGTCTCGCTGCGCCCGGTCGGCGATCACGTGGCGATGCGCCGCGCCGCGGCGCTGCACGGTTGGCGTGTCCTGGCGCTGTCGCCGTGGCGGATCGCGGTGCGCGACGACGCCGATACGCGGCGCCGGCTGCGCGCGGCGCTGGCGGCGGACATCCTGGTGGTCACCAGCCCGGCCGCTGTGCGCGCCGCCGCATCGCTCGCGCCGCTGCGATCGCGTCGCGGCCAACGCTGGTGCGCGGTCGGTGCGGCCACCGCGGCGGCGTTGCGACGCGCCGGCATCGCCGACGCGCGCTCGCCCGAACGCATGGACAGCGAAGGCCTGCTCGCGCTGCCTCTTTTGCTGGACGTGTGCGGGCGCCGCGTTGGCCTGCTCACCGCGCCCGGCGGCCGCGATCGGATCGCGCCGGAACTGCGCGAACGGGGCGCCGAGGTGCTCCGCGCCGACGTGTACGCCCGCGAACCGGTTCCCCCGACGCCGGTCGCGCTCGCCCGGCTGCGCGCGCACGCAGGATCGCTGCTGTTGCCGGTGAGCAGCGGCGAGGCCCTGCTGACCGCGATCGCGGCGGTGCCGGCGGACATCGCCGCCCGCCTGCGCGAAGCGCGCGTGCTCGCGGCGAGCGCACGCCTCGCCGAACTCGCCCGCGAGGCCGGTTTCCGCGATGTCCGCATCGCCGGCGGACCGCGACCGGCGCAGCTGCTGGCTGCGGCGGAAACGTCGCCGCACGGCTCGGAGTGACGCCGGGACGCCCTGTCGCCGGTCTCGCCCGGAACTTCCATCGGCCGGCAGGCCGGCTAACATGACCGCAGACGCCGCGCGCCCGCGGCCGGCCAGCCCCCATGACCGACGCCCCCGCCCCCGACGCCGTTCCGGCCGTCGTCGAACCGCCGCCCGCACCGGCATCCCGACCGCCCGCGTCCACGCCGCCCCGTGGCAACGGTTGGGCGTGGATCGCGCTGGTGCTGGCGCTGGTCGGCGCCGGGATCTGGCTGTGGTACAGCGACCACCGGCGCGCCGAACGCGAGCGCGCCGCGGAGATCGCATCGGCGCAACGGATGGAAGCGCTGGAATCGCGCATCGAAGGCCTCCGTCGGGACGTGCGCGGCCACGCCCAGCGCCTGCAGCAGGCCGACGCCACCAATCGCCTGCTGCGCGACGAATTGCTCGGCATGGGCCAGCGTGCGGCGTTGCTCGAGGATCAGATCGCCAAGCTCGCCGACGCCAATCGCACCGGCGCGCAGGCGCTTCGCCTCGACGAAGCCGAACTGCTGCTCACCCTCGGCCAGCAACGCCTGCAGCTGGCCGCCGATCTCGACGGCGCGCGCCGCGCCTACGCGCTCGCCGCCGACGTGCTCGAACGCGTCGATGCGCCGGGAGCGCTGAATCTGCGCCAGGCGCTGGCGCAGGAACGCGCCGCGCTCGAAGCTCTGGACGCCGATCCGCGTCGGCAAACGCTGGCGCGTCTCGACGCGCTGATCGCGAAGCTGCCCCGCCCCGATGTCATGCCGCGCACCACCGTCCCCGACGCCCGAGCGGCCTGGTGGGAACGCGTGCTGTCGCGACTGGTCAGCGTGCGCCGCAGCGACGCGCCGCCGGCGCTGTCGAGCGCCGATCGCGAAGCGGGCGACATCGCGCTGCAGTTGGAGCTGGCGCTGGCGCGCACCGCGATCGAACGCCGCGACACGGCCGCGCTGCGCGCCGCGCTGCAGCGCGCAGACGGCTGGATGCTGCGCCTGTGGCCGACCTCGCCGCAGCGCCAGGCCGTCCGCGACGAACTGCAGGCGCTGGCCAAGGCGCCGCTGACCGCGGACCTGCCGACCCTCGGCAGCACGCTCGAACAATTGCGGGCGATGCGGGGAGCGCCATGAATCGAGATGCGCTTTCCGCTTCCGGCACAGGGTGACGCGATGGGTTACGAGATCCGCATCACGCGCACCGATGGCGACGCCGACGATCCGATCGCGCTCGAGGCATGGCGCACGGCGATCGCCGAGGACCCGGAGATGCGCGAGCACGGCGCCGCCGATGCCGCTCTGCCGCAGGGCGGCGTATTGCGTTACGCATCCCCCGGACTCGCGGTGTGGACCGCGTACAGCGGTCATGGCATCGACGGCAACATGGCCTGGTTCGACCACCGCGACGGCGAGATCGTCGTGAAGAATCCCGATGCGGAGATCCGCGCGAAAATGTGGCGACTCGCACAGACGCTCGGCGCCCGGGTCCTGGGCGAAGAGGACGAACCGTACGATGCGAACGGCGATCCGTCGGACGTGGCGATCGTGCGGGCGTCGGTGCGCACGACGCCTTGGTGGACGTTCCGGCGATGAACCTCTTCCGCACCCTGCTCTTCTGGATCCTGCTCGCGCTCGCCGGCGCGCTGCTGGCGCAATTGCTGCTGCAGGACCCGGGTTTCGTGCTGGTGCGCTATCTCGGCACCACGATCGAAACGACGCTCGTCGGCGCCGTGCTGCTGCTCGGCGCGGGCCTGTTCGCGCTGTGGCTGGTCTGGAAGGCGTTGAGCTGGCCGTTCCGCCTGTGGCGACTGCGGCGCGAACGCGCCGCGCGCACGCGTCTGGCCGAAGGTCTGGACGCGTTGCACCACGGCCGTTACGCCGAAGCCGAAACCCTGTTGGCGCAGGCGGCGCTCGATCCGCAGTTCGCCGCCCCGGCGCGGATCGCCGCGGCGCGCGCGGCGGCCGCCCGCGGCGATGCGCCGGCAGCGAACGCGCATCTCGACGCGCTGGCCGCGACCCGACCGCTCGCGCGGGCGATCGCGTTGGCCGAGATCGCGCTGAGCGAAGGCCGCGCCGCCGATGCGCTGGCCGCGCTCGATGCCGCGACCGACACCGCGCGCGCGCCGCGCGCCGCCGCCCTGCGCGCCGAAGCGCTCGCCGCGGGCGAGGCCGACGCGCCCGTCTCGCCCGCCCCTCCGACCTGACGCCGGCGCGCTGGGCTATGCTGACCGCAATGCCGCGTTTTCGTCCCCGATGACCCCGCCCGTTTCCGCCGCCCCGAGCATCGCGATCGACCCGAACGACGACGGCCTCGGCCGGCTGCACGGCGAATGGACCCTGCACCACGCGCTGGCCATCGGCGACGCCCTGCGCGGCATGCCCGAACAGGTGCGCCGCCTCGACGCCAGCGCGGTCGCGCGACTCGATTCGCTGGGCGTCCTGCAGCTGCTGCGCCACGCCACCCGCCGGGAACTCGACGACGACGCGCTGCGATTCCGCGACGATCACCAGGCCCTGGTGCAATTGATCGAGGACGTGAAGGACGCCCGACCGAAGGGGAAGAAGGCCTACGGGTTCGCCGCCGCGCTCGAACGCCTCGGCTACGCCCTGCACGACAACGCCCGCGAAGTGGTGGCGCTGGTGAGCTTCCTCGGCGAAACGCTGGTGAAACTCGGACGCATCGCGGTGCAACCGAAACGACTGCGCGCGATCGCCACCGTCTTCCACATGGAACAGGTCGGGCTCGACGCCGTGCCGCTGGTCGCCCTGCTCTCGTTCATGGTCGGCGCGGTCATCGCCTTCCTCGGCGCGAACATCCTCGCCGACTTCGGCGCATCCATCTACGTGGTCGAACTGGTCAGCATCGCGTTCCTTCGCGAATTCGCGGTTCTGCTCACCGCGATCATCCTCGCCGGGCGCACCGCCAGCGCGTTCACCGCGCAGATCGGCGCGATGAAGAGCCGCGAGGAGATCGACGCGATCCGCACCCTCGGCCTCGATCCGGTCGACCTGCTCGTGATCCCGCGCCTGCTCGCGCTGCTCACGATGCTGCCACTGCTGACCTTCATCGCCATGCTCGCCGGCCTGCTCGGCGGCATGGTCGTGGGCATGACCAGCCTCGACATCCCGCCGCAGGCCTATTACAACCGCATGCACGAGACGATGGAACTGCGCCACTTCCTCGTCGGCCTGTCCAAGGCGCCGATCTTCGCGCTCGTCATCGGGCTGATCGGCTGCCTCGAGGGCCTGCAGGTCAGCGGCACCGCGCAGTCGGTCGGCGAACGCACGACCTCCAGCGTGGTGCAGACGATCTCGCTGGTGATCGTGCTGGATGCGCTGGCGGCGATCTGGTTCATGCACATGGGCTGGTGAGCGCGATGACCGCAGACGCCGCCACCGACGCGCCCATCATCCGCATCCGCGGGCTGCGCAACCAGTTCGGCGCGCAGGTGGTGCACGAGGATCTCGATCTCGACGTGCGTCCGGGCGAGATCATCGGCGTGGTCGGCGGTTCGGGCAGCGGGAAGTCGGTGCTGATGCGCTCGGTGCTGGGCCTGCGCGACGCCGACGCCGGGACGATCGAGGTGCTCGGAGTGGACGGCCGCTCCCGCGACGGCGGAGATCGGCTGCACATCGAGCGCAACACCGGCGTGCTGTTCCAGGACGGCGCGCTGTTCTCTTCGCTCAGCGTCGGCGAGAACGTGCAGGTGCCGCTGAAGGAGCATCACCCGGAACTGCCGGAATCGCTGCTGTACGAACTCGCGCTGCTGAAGGTGAAACTCGCCGGGCTCCCGCCGGACGCGATCGACAAGCTGCCTTCGCAGCTCTCGGGCGGCATGCGCAAACGCGCCGGCCTGGCGCGTGCGTTGGCGCTCGACCCGCCGCTGCTGTTTCTCGACGAACCCACCGCCGGCCTCGACCCCATCGGCGCCGCCGCGTTCGACCGGCTCACTCGCAGCCTGCAACAGGCGCTCGGCCTGACCGTGTTCCTGATCACCCACGATCTCGATACCCTGTATGCGATCTGCGACCGCGTCGCGGTGCTCGCGGAACGCCGGGTGATCGCGGTCGGACCGATCTCGGAGATCGAGCGTTTCGATCATCCCTGGGTCCGCGACTACTTCAACGGCCCGCGCGGACGCGCCGCGCGCGACAGCCAACACCGCAACGCCGGAAGGAGCTGAAATGGAAACCCGCGCCAATTACGTGCTGATCGGGGCCTTCACCCTCGCCACCGCGGCGTTCCTGCTGCTGTTCGGGCTGTGGGCGGCCAAGTATTCCTCCGACAAGGACTGGCGTTATTACGACGTGATCTTCGACGAGGCCGTGACCGGCCTGACCGAGGGCGGCAGCGTGCAGTACAACGGCATCGGCGTCGGCACGGTCGCCGCGCTGAGCCTGGCGCCGGACGATCCGCGCAAGGTGGTCGCGCGCGTGAAACTGCGCGCCGAAACGCCGGTGAAGGTGGACACCCGCGCCAAACTCTCGTTCACCGGGCTCACCGGCACCGCCTTCATCCAGCTCACCGGCGGCACCCCCGGCGCGCCGACGCTGGCCGATCCCAACGGCGACGAAGTGCCGGTGATCGAGACCGAAGCTTCCGCGCTGCAGAACATCGCCGAAACCGCGAATCGGCTGGTGGCGCGGCTCGACCTGGTGCTGAGCGAGAAGAACATCGACAACATCAGCCGCACCCTCGACAACATCGAGAACGCCACCGGCACGCTCGCCGACCAGCGCGAGGATCTCGCCGCGCTGATCCGCAACGCGCGCATCTCCAGCGAGAAACTGGCGACCACCCTCGACACGACCAACGCCGCGATCGCCGATGTCGACCGCGAGTTGGTGGAAAAGCTGCCGCAACTCATCGCAAAACTCGACAGCACCCTCAACCGCCTCGACTCCGCGGCGGGCAACGCGGACCGATTGCTGAGCGAAAATCGCGGCGCGATCAACGATTTCACCCAGGACGGCCTCGGCCAACTCGCCCCGACCCTGGACGAACTGCGCGGACTGGTCCGCGATCTGCGCAGGATCAGCGACCGCATCGAAGACAACCCGGCGGGCTACGTGCTCGGCCGTCAGCAGCCGAAGGAGTTCGAGCCGAAATGAGCCGCCACGCCATCCGTCGCGCCGCCCGGAGCGCCACCCGCGCATGCGCGCTCGCCGCGACGCTGCTCGCGCTCGCAGGCTGCGGCATCCTGCCGAAACGGGAAACCCTGTCGCTGTATCGGCCCGAACCCGCGATCGCCGGCGAGTCGGGCACCGTCGGGCCGCGCCTGCGCTGGCAACTGCAGATCGCGCGCCCGCACGCCGACGCCGCGTACGACACCGCGCGCATCCTTGTGCGCCCGCGACCGGGCGAACTGCAGGTCTACAAGGGCGCGGCCTGGACCCAGCCGGCGCCGGACCTGGTCCACGACATCCTGCTGCGCGCGTTCGTCGACAGCGCGCGTTTCGCCGGCGTCGCCCGTCGCGGCGAAGGCATCGCAGCGGATTACGAACTGCTGCTCGACCTGCGTCGTTTCGAATCGGACTACGCCGACGGCGATCGCCCGCGCGCGAGGATCGAACTCGGCGCGACCCTGGTCCACAACGCCGACAACCGCGTCGTCGCCAACCGCGTGTTCGCGGCCGACATGCCCGCCGACGCCGGCGATGTGGCGCGCGTCAACCGCGCCTTCGAACAGGGACTCGGCACGATCGCATCGCAACTGGTCGGCTGGACCGCGGAGGAAGGACAGCGGGACGCGGCGCGCAAGCGCTGAGCGGGATGCGTCCCGCTCGCCGACGGACGCGGTCCGGATTCAGTACCGCCGACGATGCGCCGGCAGCGGCGGCAGCGACGCGAGGAACGCCTTCGACACGCCGCGGTAGCGGACGTAGCGTTCGTCCATCTTCGTCGCCACCATGATCCGCGAGCCGAACATGCCGACCAGGATCGCGACGAGCATCAGCAGGATGCCGAGGCCGGCGAAATCGCTCTGCGAAAACGCCATGAACATGCCGAGGAAGAAACCCCCGAACCCGGCATAGATGAACAGCTTGCGGCGTTTGTCGTGGGCCGGGCAGAGCGCGACCGCATGCTCGCTCTTCTTGCGCGTGGCCAGGGCCACGATCGCGTAGATCAGGATGCCGATCAGGATCAGCAGATACAGCCACGGCGTGTGCCAATGGAACTTGCGCGTCGGAATGCCGCCGCTCACCGGCGCGTTGCATTTGACGCAGCGCGGCGGCAGCGGCTTGTTCAGCAACACGACCAGATCGCGGCCGTCGCTCCAGGCGACATCGTCGTCGCTCTGCACGGGTTGAGCCCAGGGATCGACGCGGGCTTCGGGCGGACGGTACGGATTGAATGTCGGTTCTTGCATGCTCCCCTCGGCATGTCGGCGAAAGGGAGCATTCTATCCGCAGTCGCCGCCGCGGGACGCGCCGGAGCGCGCCCCGCGGAGTCCGATGCGCCCAAGCGCGTCACTCGGTCGCCGGCGGGATGGGCGGCGCCGCCGGACGACGCGCGCGGCGGGCCCGATGCCAGCGGCGCAGCACGACGACAGTCAAGCCCAGCAGCAGCCACAGCGGCCACACGTGCATCAGCGCGATCACGAGGTCGAGCACGCCGTACCAGCCCACGCGAAGGGCCTCCCACAGACGCATGAAGAACCCCGGGCTGTGCTTGCGGAACACCGCTTCGACATCCGGCATTTCGGTCTGACGGATCTTCGACAACTGATGCAGCGACAGCGTGATCGTGCTGAACGCGACCTGGTCCTCGAACTGTTTCTGCTCGATCAGCGCTTCGTCGCGCTGCAGCTTCGCGCCGCTGCGCGCGGCGATCACGTCGGCCTTGCGATCGAGGCGATCGCCGTCGCGCACCGCTTCACCCAGTTCCAGCTGCGCCTGCTGTTCGCGCTGCCACGCGAGTTGCCGGCGCAGCAGGTCGAACTGGGCGTCGGTCGCCCGAAAACCGCGCTGGTCGAGAAATTCCATCTGCGACGCGATCGCGCGCAGGAACGCCTGGGTGTTGTCGCTGGGCACGCGCACGGTCAGATCCCCGCGAACCGTGTATTCGGCCAGTTCGATGAGCTTGCCGTCGCCGACCGGGCGTCGCTGCACGCTGAGCGTCTGCGCCGAGATGTCGTTCGAAACGACGAAACCGCCCTGCTGCGCCGCGGCGTCCTCGATGGCGAGCGCCGAGGTGTAGACGTCCTTCACCCGGAACTGCGCCTGCGCGGTGCGGATGAACCTGCGCTCGCCGTCCTTGTAGGTCGCGGCGCTGGAACTGACCTGGGCCGCATCGACGCGGGTGTCGGTCTCGATCTCCCGACGCCGGGCGACTTCCTCGCTGGCGACGGCATTCGACGACGCATCGGCCATTTCGGCGGATGCGGCCGCATCGGCGGCCACGGCCCGCTCGGCCGGCGGCGCCATCGGTGCCGAGGCCGGCATCGCACCGCCCATCGCCTTGTCGGCGGTCTGCTCCATGGCCGCGGACTCGGCGGCGCGGTCCTGTTTGCTGCAACCGGCGATGACGATCGCCAGTGCGGCGGTCAGGCCGCAGACGATCCATGTCCCGAACCGGTTTCCGAACATCGTTGTCGAACGTGCGCGTGGCATGAGGATTCCCCGTTGGCGTGCGTTGGCGGATGGACCGCGCGATCGCGGTCGGCATGCGTCGTCAACGTAACGGAACGCACAGCGGGGTTGACCGGAACCGGCCACAACCGATCGTCACCGCCGTAACCGCAGGCCTGGCATCGCCGCCGTCTCGCCCGGAAAATCGGCGAGACTGCCGAGAAACGAGCGGCCACAGCCCGCGAACCGGGCGAAGTGCGCGTCGATCTTCAACGGCCGCAGCGTCGTCAGCTCGAAGCGCACGAGGAGCACGAACGCGCTCACCGGCAGCACCGTCGCGAGTGCGACCCATGCCTGCGATGGCCACCGATCGGACAACGCCGCCGCGGCGATCGCGCCGGCGGCGTTGATCCCGACGACCGCGAACAGGGCGAGGGTGCGGCGGTATCGGTGCAGCGCGCACAGACCGATGGCGTGCCGCGAAGAATGCCGCCACGCGCTGCGCAGGTAGAGCGTCGTTCCCACCAGGCACTGCAACAGCACGAGCGGAATGGCGAGCGCATCGGCGGACGCCGGAGCCCATGCCCGCAGGGCCATCGGCGTCGCCAGCACCGAGGGCACCAGCGCGATCAGCCATGGCGGGAAGCGGATGAAGCTCCGGGTTCGCCGCAGCGTCTCGACGGGGCGGTTGCATTTCACGCAGCGCATGGGCAACGGCCGGTTCTTCAGCACGACCAGCGCATCGCCGTCGCGCCAGCACCAGCCCGCTTCGTCGGGATCGACCGGGGCCGCTTCGAGC
Source organism: Pseudomonadota bacterium (assembly GCA_049324395.1). GTDB lineage: Bacteria > Pseudomonadota > Gammaproteobacteria > Xanthomonadales > Xanthomonadaceae > Lysobacter_I. The sequence goes on along the minus strand of JBMOOY010000028.1, from coordinate 77,643 downwards.
AACGGCGCGTCCGGCGGACGATACGGGTCGTCCTCGCGCGCGGCGTCGGCGAACGGATCGGACATCACGGAGCGCCGGGTTCAGCGCTCCAGGATCGCCACCACGCCCATGCCGCCGGCGGTGCAGATCGAGATCAGGCAGCGACCGCCGCCACGCTCCTTCAGCTGCTTGGCCGCGGTGGCGACGATGCGCGCGCCGGTCGCCGCGAAGGGATGACCGGCGGCGAGCGACGATCCCACCGGATTCATCTTCGCCGGGTCGATGCTGCCCAGTGGCGCGGCGAGACCGAGGCGATCGCGGCAGTAGTCGGCGCTTTCCCAGGCCCGCAGCGTGCACAGCACCTGCGCGGCGAAGGCTTCGTGGATCTCGTAGATGTCGAAATCCTGGAGGGTGAGGCCGTTGCGCGCCAGCATTTCGGCGACCGCGACCGTCGGCGCCATCAACAGGCCTTCGCCGTGCACGAAATCGACCGCGGCGACGTGCGCGTCGCGGATCCGGCAGAGCACTTCGTGGCCATGCTGCGCGGCCCAGTCCTCGGAGGCGATCAGGCACGCGGCGGCGCCGTCGGTCAGCGGAGTGGAGTTGCCGGCGGTGAGCGTACCGCGGCCCGAGGTGCGGTCGAACGCGGGTTTCAGCGTCGCCAGCTTCTCCAGCGTCGCGTCCGGACGCAGGATGTTGTCGCGCGACACGCCGCGGAACGGCACCACGAGGTCGTCGAAGAAGCCGCGCTCGTAGGCGGCGGCGAGCTTCTGGTGCGAGGCATGGGCCAGCGCGTCCTGTTCCTCGCGCGGGATGTTCCACTCCTTCGCCATGTCCTCGCAGTGCTGACCCATCGACTTGCCGGTGCGCGGCTCGCCGACGCCCGGCAGTTCGGGCTTGAGTTCCTTGAAGGAAAAACCGTTCGTGAAGCGCGCCAGACGATCCATCGCGGTCTTGGCGGTGGACACCGAGATCAGGCGCTTGCGGAACGCCGGGCTGAACACGATCGGTACGTCGGAGGTGGTGTCGGAACCGCCGCCGATGCCCGACTCGATCTGGCCGGCGGCGATCTTGTTGGCGATGTGGACGATGGTGTCGAGCGAGGTGCCGCAGGCGCGCTGCATCGTGATGCCGGGCGTCAACGGCGACAGCCCCGAGGACAGCGCGGCCTCGCGGCCGAGGTTCCAGTCGCTGCTGTGCTTGAGCACCGCGCCGAGCGCGACCTCGCCCAGTTGCTGACCATGCAGGCCGAACTTCTCGACCACCGCACCGAGGGTCCGCACCGACATGCCCAGATTGCCGACGTCGGCATAGGCCGTGTGCTGGCGGCAGAAGGGAATACGGGCGCCGCCCAGGACGGCGACGGGACGACCATGCAGCATCGGACACCTCTCGGATGGGAGCGCCGGCGGACGCACGGCGGCATTGTCTGGATTGGACCCGCAAACGCTGGAGCAACGTCTCTAAAACGCGCGTTCGGCGGATAATGGAGTGTAGCGCCAGCCGACCCGGGCCACGAGATCATGACCGCAACCCCTTCCGCCACCCAGACCGCCCGTCCGCGCATGATCGTCCGCGGCGCGCTCGCGCTGGAACTCGTCCCCGGCACCCAGCCGGGCCGGGCCGCGCTGCATCAGGAGACGGCCGGCGCGCTGGCCGCGCTGATCGGGCGCGATCTCGCCGGGTTGGCCGCCGAGGCGGCGGCGCTGGATCTGGTCTTCGCCGGCGCGCATCACGACCCGGCCGAACTGCTCCGGCCGGGCTGGCCCCTGCATCGACGGCTGGAGGAACTGCACGCGCGCGCGCCGCAGTCGCCGGGCCCGCGGGTGATCGCCTTCGGCGCGGACGCGCAGGGCGTGGTGCCGCAGCCGCTGCGCGCCGAACTGGACCTGCACGGCGGCGCGTTGCGGGTAGTGCCGTTTCTCCTCGTCGGCACGGCGGAAGCGGCGATCGCGGTCGCCAAGGCGTTCGAACGCGACCTGCTCGAACGCGGCATGGCCGCGGCCGACACGGCGCTCGCCGCGCAGGAGGCGTTCGAAGCGCGGATCGAGCATGCGCGCTATCTCACCGCCTACGATCTGGCCGCGATGACGGCCCTGCAGTACCGCCATGCCGGGCTCGGCGCGCTCTGGCCGGTGCTCGAAACCGCGCTGCTCGCGCCCGAGGAGGATGCCTGGCTGGATGCTCCGCCCGAACCCCTGCTGCGCTACGCGGAAGGCGCGGTACGGATGGCGCAGTTCGATTTCGATGCCTGGCGCCGTCGCGATCCGATCGAATGCGAACGCGCGGCGCCGGTCGACGAAGACACGCATCGACGTTACGCGTATTTCCAGGCGCGCCAACGCCAACTCGCAGCGGTGCTCAAGGCCCATGGCCTCGACGTGCTCGACGTGCCCTGCCCCGTACCGGACGATCCGCGCGCAGCGCTGGGCTGACCGCGCGCCCCGATCGTCAGGGCGCGATCTCGATCACGCCGCAGGCCACGCGCGCGCCGGCATTGCCGGCGGGCTGGCCGGCGTAATCGTCCGGGCCGGCGTGAACGATGATCGCGCGGCCGAGAATGTCGTTGGCCGCGCCGCTGCCCAGCGTGACGCCCAGGAGGCGGATGTCGACGTTGGCGACGCCGTCGCCGCCGGCATGGAGATTGTCCATGTCCCCCAGATGATGCGGCGCGATCCCGGCGCGGCCATGGGCGACGCCGGTCGGGTTGAAATGACCGCCGGCGGCGCTGCCGTCGGCGGCCGTGCAGTCGCCGCGCTCGTGGACATGGATCGCATGCGTGCCGCCCTTGCCGAGCCCACCGAGCTCGCCCTGGATCCGCACGCCGCCATCGATCGCGGAGAGCGTGAGACGTCCGCTGACCAGGCTGGCCGAGGCCGGCGCCATGTTCGCGGCCGCGCGCTGCACGCGATGTTGCGGCGCGGGCGCGGCGGGTTTCGGCGGCGGTGCGCTCGCGCAACCGGCGAGCGCGAGGGTCAACAGAACGGCGGCGATCGAGCGATGCTGCATGGCGTGTCTCCTGTCGTTGCGCGCTGCGCTGCGCGATGTCCTCGGCGGGGGATCACCTTGCCGCGTCGCGGCGCGCGGTTCAAGTCGGAGCGACCGGATCGGAAGGCCGGTTCGCGACGTTCGCCTCGGAACGTTCAGGTCGCGCGCCGCGGCCTGCGGCCGGGACCGAGCTTGCGGGTGAGCGTGTTGCGCCCGAGACCGAGTTTCGCCGCCGCTTCCGAACGATGTCCGCCGGTGTGCGCCAGCGCGGCCTCGAACAATGCCTGATCGAAGCGCGCGCGGGCCTCGGCATGCAGATCGCCGCGACCGGCGTCGAACTGCGCGCGCGCCCACGCGGCGAGCGCCGCATCCCACGCGTCCGGCGCGATCGTCATGGCGTCCGCGCGTCGACCCGATCCGCGTTCGGCGAGCGCACCCTCGAGATCCGCCGGCACGATGGTGTCGCCGGGCGCCAGCGCGGCGAGACGCCAGCACAGGTTCTCCAGTTCGCGCACGTTGCCGGGCCAGTCGTGCGCCTGCAGGCGCTGCAGCGCCACGGGCGCGAAGCGCTTGGCCGGCGCGTCGAAACGCAGCGCGGCGGCGCGCAGGAACCGTTCGGCGAGCCGGGGAATATCGCCACGACGCTCGCGCAACGGCGGCAGTTGCAGCCGCACCACATCGAGCCGGTGCAACAGGTCGGCGCGGAAGCGGCCTTCGGCGACCAGCGCGTTGAGATCCTGGTGGGTCGCGGCGATCACGCGCACGTCGACGCGGATCAGTTCGCGCCCGCCGACGCGGAAGAATTCGTTTTCCGCCAGCACCCGCAGCAGCCGGGTCTGCAGCGGCAACGGCATGTCGCCGATCTCGTCGAGGAACAGCGTGCCGCCGTCCGCCTGTTCGAACCGGCCGATATGACGCCGGCTCGCGCCGGTGAAGGCGCCGGCCTCGTGACCGAACAGCTCGCTTTCCAGCAGTTCGGCCGGAATCGCGGCGGTGTTCAGCGCGACGAACGGCCGCTGCGCGCGCGGCGATTCGCGATGCAGCGCGCGCGCGACCAGTTCCTTGCCGGTGCCGGTCTCGCCGGTGATCAGCACGCCCAACGGCGCCTGCGCGAGCCGTCCGATCGCGCGGAACAGCGCCTGCATCGCCGCCGAGTCGCCGATCAGCGCGTCGGCCGCCGGCGCGACCGTTTCCGTCGCGATCGCGGTCGTCTCCGGCGCGGCCTCGCGCGTCGCCGGCGCGAGCGCCTGCGCGGCGAGCGCGACCGCAGCGTCGAGGTCGAAAGGTTTGGACAGGAATTCGTGGGCGCCGCCGCGGAACGCGCCGGCGGTACTGGCGATATCGGTGTAGGCGCTCATCACGATCACCGGCAACTGCGGATGCCGCGTCTTCACCGCATCGAGCAGCACCAGTCCGTCGTCGCCGGGCATGCGCACGTCGGTGAACAGCAGATCCGGCGCGGAACGCGAGGCCATCGCGTCGAGCACCGCGCGCGCCGAATCGAAGGCGGTCACCGCGTAGCCGGCTTCGCGCAGCGCGGTCGCCAGCACGAAGCGCACCGCGCGGTCGTCGTCGACCACCCAGACGGTGGCGTTGGTGTCGGGATCAGGACGGGTCATGGGGCTCGACCGGAGCGTCGGTGGGAATGGCGTAGGGCAACAACAGCGTGAAGACGGTATGTCCGGGTCTCGATCGGTAGCCGAGCGAACCGCGATGCTCGCGCGCGACCTGCTGCGCGAGCGCCAGCCCGAGCCCGGTCCCTTCGGCGCGACCGCTGACCAACGGCAGGAACACCTGCTCGGCCAGCGACTCGGGAACGCCGTGACCGTCGTCGGCGATCTCCAGCCGCAGCACGCGCGCATGGGTCGCATCGCCGATCCGTACGCCGCGCTCGACCCGTGTGCGCAGGCTGACGTTGGCGGCGCCGGCCTGGATCGCATTGCGCACCAGATTCCACACCGCCTGGGTCAGTCGATCCGCGTCGCCGTGCAGCTCCGGCAACGACGGGTCGTAGTCGCGGATCAGTTTCACCGCCCACCCGGCGTCGCTCTCGGCCAGGCGCAGCACGCGCTCGAGCACGACGTGGATGTTCAGCGGTTCGTGCGCGCGCGCCGGCGCGGGCGAGAGCAGTCGGTCGATCAGTTCGGTCAGCCGCGCGACCTCGGACTCGATCAGGCCGGTGAGTTCGCGCGCCTCGTCGTCGACGACCCGCCGCGACAGCAGCTGCGCCGCGCCCTTCAGGCCCGCGAGCGGATTGCGCAACTCGTGGGCCAATCCCTTCAGCGCGGCCGAAAGCGCGGACGGCAACACCATCGCCGGATCCTCGCCCGGGAATTCATCGACCGGATGCGCTTCCAGCCACCAGCCGCCGTCCGCCGTCCGCGAGAGCAGCGCATCGGCGTACAACCGCGCATCGGTACCGGGGAAGCCGAAGGGCACCCGCCGCAATCGGATCTGATCGCCGGCCGGCGGCTCCGCCAGCACCCGCGCCAGCCGCTGGTCCTCGACCTCGAACGCCGCCAGCGGCAGCCCGGGCAGGCGTCGCGGCCCGACCCCCAGCCACCGCGCGAACGCGAGATTCCCGCCCTGCACCCGCCCCTCCCCATCGCACCAGACGATGGGCGTTGCGAGGGCATCCAAAGGGGAGGCGTCGGTCGACATTGCACCAATCTAGTGCAAAACAGCGCCCATAGCGAGCAGGCCCGCGCCCTGCGCGCCCCTCATCGCCCTCATCTCCCGTACCACGACGACTCCAAACGGCCAACGATCCGGAAGCGCTGCCCGATGTCGCGTCAGCCCTTCGACCGATAGAAATCGAGGTATTTCGGATCTTCCGACTTGAACCCGAAGTCCTTCGCCAGGGCCCACGCCTTCGCGAACGAGACCCTGGCCTCGTCCAGACGACCGGACTCGAACTGCAGGATGCCTTTTTGAACCCAGAACACCGGGATCTGTCTTTCGAAGGGATTGTTCGCGAGCACCCAATCGACGACTTCGATCCCGGCGTCGAATTCGCGGGCCGAGAGAAAGGCCCGCATCATCCTCATGAGCGTGACGTACGAGAGACTGCAGAGGATCTTCGGATCGGGGATCGCTTCCCAGGCAGCGCGCGCCGCCCTGAGGGCGGCGGCGCCATCGCCGGCTTCCAGCTTCACTCTGGCCTCGGCATACGGCACTTCCCAACGGGCCTCCTGATCGGGACTCATGTCGTAGGCTCTGACTGGATTCTCGACCACTTGCATCACCCTCCCGGTCGCCTCGGCGGCGCATAGGTCTGCCCGATTCTAGCACCCTGCGAACTGTTGATCGGGCCGAACTCGAGGTAATAGTTCCTCGAATCGAGCATCATCCTTCTCACTTCCGCCGAGCGCGCGCCGGTATCGCGACCCACCGCATTCCACCAGGTCACCGCGTCCGTCGTGCGTACCGGCTGCCCGTTGACCACAGGCCAGTAGTCGCGATGAATGTCGTGAGCCATATGGACCCTGTCGTCGATCGGATACCAGACGCCGTCCGTACGAGACCTTACGAGCATCTGGCCGTCGACCTCCTTGATTTCGCCGTCGCGCATCATGCGCTCGATGACCTCGCGACCGGTCCTCGACGACTTCCCGGGCGTATCGCCGAGCAACAGGTCGCGCATGCTCCTGCCGGTGATCGTTCGACCATCGGCGGCCGTCGTCGAATAAACCGTACGCCCGTTCACGGTCGAGGTCGTGACGGGAACATCGACGAAGTTGGGCGCGTCGACGCGATCGTTCTGCCGCATTCGGTTGAGGCGCGACTGCATGGCCTCGAGTCTGCTGCCCAGGCCTGTCGCCGCTTTCGCCCACGCCCACGCGCCGCCGACCGCCAGCATGCCGACCGTGAAGATGCCGACCGCAGCGTCGGTGGCGTCAGGCGCGTCGTATCCGGGCTTGGCGACGTACTCCTCCGCGATACGGTTGATCGCATTCGCCTGCTGCTGCTGCACCCACTGGCCGACAGGCGAAGCCGCGAAACCTTCGCGCACCGCGAACATGGTCGGACCTGCCGCGACATCCAGGGCGATCAGGGAATACTTCAGCCACGGCCTGTCCTCGATGGCAGACGCGATCTCCCTCGCAGTGCCACCGACCCATGTCGCGGCCTGGTCCGCCTGGGCGAAACCGAGCACCGGATTTCTCTCTTCCCGATCGAACCGAGCCTGATCCGCCAACTGCTCGGGAGTCGGGGGCGGCAGAGGATTCGCAGCCGCCTCCTCCGGCGTGAGGTAGACGGGTTCGTGAACGATCACGATGCCCCTGCGGAAATGACCTTGCTGCCTGAGGAATTCGACGTTCTGATCCACCTCGGCCGCAGACGGGCGGACGCCGTTCTCGTCAGCGACCATCCCGAGATAGCGCCTCGTCAACGATTCCACCTGCCCACCGTTCAATCTGGCGTTGCCGGTGCTGTAGGCGATGGTGTCTTCGATCAGCGAATTCGCCTCTTCGATGTCCACATCCAGGGCCAGATGCTGGACCATCGACCTGGCGGTCATGCCCTGCGCTTCGCCCTGCTGTTCGAAGCGGGCCACCACGGCGCCGAACTTCCGCTCGCGTGCGGCGGCGATGCCGCGCTGCTTGAGATCCTGGACCAGGGCATTGGCGACGGCATTGCCGAACGCATCGGCCGCGATCGCGCCGTAGTCGATCCTGTCGTCGAATCCGAAGGCACGGCGTACGTGCGTGCGGGTGACGCCACCGATCAGGCCATTGAAGAAGTCGTTGCGGAATCCGTCCGAGCTGCCGATCGCCGGACTGCTGTCCGGTGTGATTCCCAGCGCCTTGCCGATCCCCGCGGAGATCGCACCGGACACCGCGCTGGCGGCGATGCTCCTCCAGCTGAAGGTCGCGTCGAGGCCGGCGATCTTGTTGGCGGCGTAGGACGTCACGCCGCTGACCGCCGATGTGATCGCGCCACGGGCGACATGGGCGTAGTTGCCGCTTCCCGCCAACTGGTTGATCACGCCCGTACTGCCGATACCCGCGGTGAAGCCCGCGGTAAGGCCGCTGGCGAACGCGCTGCGCAGACTGAAGTGGTCGACCACCCCCATGGCCTTGCCGACGACCTGGCTGGCGACACTGCCCATGAAACCGCCGACGGCGGCGGCCGCCATCGTGGCAGCCGTGATGCTGCCTCCGAGCGCGACCGCCATGCCGGCGCCGGCCGCGATGGCCCCGCCGGTCAGCACCGCCGTGCCGGCGGCCATGACGCCACCCGCCGCCGTCGCTGCGGCACCGAAGGTGATGCCCTGTGCGGCGGCCGACATCGCCACCGCCGCCGCGCCCGCCGTGAACACCGTCACCACGACCGCGACCACCACCATCAGCACCATCGCGACGACGTTGCAGCTCTTCTTCGGCGGCGGCGTGATGTAGGGCAGGCCCGGGCTGGTGGGGCCGACGGCTTCGCTCGGATCGTAGGGCTTGAAGGTACCGGCGTCGTTGTTGTTGACGGTGACCTTCGGCGTGCCGAGTTGGGTGCCCGCGACCAGCGGCGCATCCGGATCGGACAAACCGTTCGCGTCGGCGAGCACGTACCACATGCTGGCGTTGCCGTAGATGCGCTGCGCCAGGGACTGCAGGGTTTCGCCCTGCAGCACCGTCACCGTGCCGCCGCCGGCGGCGTAGTTGCCGCTGCCGCTGAGGCTCTGGATCTGCGGCGTGTCGTAGGTACCGCCGTTCCAGGTGCGGATCTGGCCGCCTTCCTTCAGTTCGGCCTGCTGCTGGCCCGCGGCGTGTACGAACTGGTAGTTCGCCTTCGCACCGGAGGCATCGGCGACCTGGGTGAACACGCTGTTCTCGATCGTGCCCTCGCGGCGCGTCTGCACCCGGCCATCGCCGTTGTAGGTGTAGGCGCGGGCGCGGTCGTGCAGGGTGCCGTAGTTGCCCGGCAGCGGAGTGTTCTCGACCTGGCGGACGAGCTTGCCCCACGCGTCGTAGGTCAGCGTGTTGGTGGTGGCGCGATAGTTGCTGTTGGTGCTGGAGCCGGAGACCTGCTTCTCGACATAACCTTCCCAGCCCTCGTAGAAGCTGGTGTAGGTGTGGGTCGCCCCGCTGATGTCCTTCGCGGTGTAGCGATAGGTCGAGACGCGACCCAGCGCGTCGTAACCGCTGTTGCCGCCGGCATCGGTGTACATGACGCGGCTGCTCTCGACGAGCACGCTCAGGCTGGTGCGCTGCTCGGTATCGTCGTAGGTGCCCGGCTCCATCCACTGGATGCCGTTGATGCCGTTGTTGCGGTCGAGCGTGACCTGCAGGGTCATGCGGCCATCGGCATCGTAGGTGAAGGTCTCGGCGCCGGACAGCCAGCCGGCGATCGACATCGGCATGCCCTGCGGATAGCCTTCGCCGTCCAGCGGAGCGTTCTTCTTGGTCCCGTTCTGATAGTAGCTGCGGGTCTCGATCAGGCGATTGTCGGCATCGTAGACGTACTGCTTGGAGATGCCTCCGAACGCGAAGTTGACCGGGTTGAGGTACTCGGCGTGGAACTCGTACTGCTTGCGGCCGCGCAGGTCGTAGGTGGTGCGATACGCGATCTGGTTCGTGCCGGACACCACCACGCGACCGACCACCTGGCCGACGGCGTCGTACATGAGTTCATAGGACTGCACGCCGCTGGCGAGACCGATGTAGGTTCCCACGGCACCGGGGGCGCCGATGAGCTGACCGCCGACGAGCTTGAGCCGGTTTTCGGCGTCGTAGACGAACCACTCGTCCTTCACCTGGACCGGAACGGCCTGCGCCAGCGCCTGGATGGCCGAGACCGACGATGTCCCGCCGACCGGCTCGCTCGTGGCGGCGCCGTCCAGCGTCGGGCCTGCGCCCATGTCGAAGTCGTAGACCTGGCCCGACGATGCGGTTTCCTCCAGCGCGGTGGTCTGCGCGACCTCCTCGTCGGTGGAGACGAGCGTCGCGTCGGCATCGACCGATTCGAGCTCGGCGACGGGGCCCACGGGGAACACGGGCACCGGATCGAGCGGTCCACCGACCGGTGCGATGTCCCACGCCCTGGCGTACAGCGACCCGTCCATCGCGTCGGCATCGGACGCGGTTGCGGCCTGCGCGGACACGGCGCCGTCGTCGATGGGCGTCGGCACGGCGTTGATGACGCCGCCGCTGCCTTCCTTGTAGAGCCAGAAATCGTCGTAGACGCTCAGGCCGGACGGATCCGTGGCGCGGACCCGGATCGTCCAGCCCTGGTTGCCGGTTCCGAAGGGATAACCCTGGAACGTGCGCGTGGCCGCATTGAAACTCAGCCAGGCCGGCAGCGCGCTGCCGTTCGACAGCGTCGCGGTATAGGTCAGCGGGTTGTTGTCCGGATCGGTGAAGCTGTTCGCCGGGATCTGGTAATAGAACTCGTAGTCGCTGTACGCGTACTGGTCGTCCAGCGGCACGCTGACCACCGGCGCGCGGTTGGCGGACGGGGGGTTGATGGTGAACGCGAAGGTGGTGCTGGCCGTACCGCCGCGCCCGTCGTTGGCGCTGTAGGTGACCGTCCAGGTACCGGTGGCGGTCGGCGTGCCGCTGATCGTGAGCGTACCGGGGTTGAAGGACAGACCCGTCGGCAGATTGCTCACGCTGTAACTCAGCGCATCGTAGTCGGCGTCGGAGAACGCGGGCAACACCAGCGACAGCGCCACGTTGATGGTACCGGCCTGCGCGCCGACCGACGGTGCCGTCGGAGCGTTGTTGGCCTGCACCGTCAACGTGAACGTGGTGCTGGTGACGCCGCCGCTGCCGTCGTTGGCGGTGTAGGTCACCGTCCAGCTGCCCGGCGTCGGCGGCGTGCCGGTGATGGCGCGCGTGCCCGCATCGAAGCTCAGCCCCGGCGGCAGGTTGGAGACGCTGTAGCTCAGGGCCTGTCCGTTGGCGTCGCTGAACGCCGGCAGCGTGTAGTTGAACGCGCTGTTCTGGCGCGCGGTCACGGTGCCGATGCCCGGCGCGACCGGAGCCACGTTCACCGTCACGGCGAAACCGCCGACGGCGCTGGCGCTGCTCGGATCGCGCGCGATGATGCGCATGTTGTAGTTGTAGAAGTACTGATAGTCGCCGCCGAAGCCGCCGCGTGCGTACAGCGGCTGCAGCGTGCCGCTGACGGTGCCGTTGGCCGCGATGCTCAGGCCCACCGAGGACGCCGACTCCCACACCGGGTCGATCCAGCGGTAATCGGGCTCGCCCGGCGCGATGTAGTACAGCTGCCAGTAGCCCGGACGCTCGATCTCCAGGGTATAGCTCAACGGGTCGCCGTTGGCGTCGGTGAACGCGCCGCCGGGCAGCGCCCACGACACGCCGCTGCCGGACGTGCCGGTGCGCGCGGGCAACGTGCCGTTGTAGACCGGCCCCACGTTCGCGGTGGAGATCGTGAAGGTGCCGGAAGCGGTGCTCGTGCCGTCCGAGGCCATGACCCGGATGGTCCAGGTGCCGGCCGCGCTCGGCGTGCCGCTGAAGGTCCGGGTGGCCGCATTGAAGCTCAGCCACGACGGCAGCGCCGCCCCGTTGCCGTCGGCGCTGTAGGTCAGCGTGTCGCCGTTCGGATCGGTGAACGCGCCGGCCGGCACGGTGTAGCTGAAGCCCACGCCGGGCGATGCCGACTGGTTGCTCAGCGTGCCGTTGTAGACCGGCGGCGTGCTCGGCGTGGTCACCGTGAAGCTGGTGCTGGCCGAGGCGCCGTAGGGATCCGTCGCGGTGTAGGTGATGGTCCAACTGCCGACCACGCCCGGGGTGCCGCTGAAGGTGCGGGTGCTGGCGTTGAAGGTCATCCAGCCGGGCAGACCGGTCGCGGTGTAGTTCAGCGCATCGCCGTTGGCGTCGGAGAACGCGGCGGGCGTGAAGCTCCACGGCGTGCCGGCGGGCGCGGTCTGGTTCAGCACCGACGGCGCGACCGGCGCGGAGTTGGCCACCGTCAGCGTGAAGCTGGCGCTCGCGGTACCGCCGCGACCGTCGTTGGCGGTCACGGTCACCGTGTAGTTGCCGAGCGCGGCCGTGGTCGCACCGCTGATCACGCCGGCCGTGCTGATGCTCAGGCCGGCCGGCAGGCCGGTCGCGGTGAAGGTCAATGGATTCGCGTTCACGTCGCTGAAATAGCCCGCGACATTGAAGTTGAACGCCTGGTTGCGACCCGCGGTCTGCGTCGGAATCGTGCCCGCGGTCGGCGGCGTGTTGGTCACGTCGAAGGTGAACGTGCCCGTCGCGGTCAGGCCCTGCGGATCGCTGGCGACGATCCGCGCGCTGTAGCTGGCCTGGGTGAGGTTGCTTGCGGTGCCGGTGATCTGGCCGGTTGCGCTGTTGATGCTCAGGCCCAGCGCGCTGATGTTGGTCCACGTGCTGCCGATCAGCACCTGCGCGCTGTAGCTCAGCGCATCGCCGTCCGGCTCGACGAACGCGCCGCCCGGCAGCGCGAAGTTCACCGCGCCGCCGTGCACGAGGGTGCGGTTCGGCAACGCGCCGGCCGTATAGGTCGGCGCGGTGTTCGTCCACGGCTGGATGCTGAAGTGGATGTCGCCGTCGGCAGTGTTGCCGGCGCCGCCGACGAACTGCTCGTTCGCCGCGCTCGTCCGGTTGCGACTGTCGGTCGCCTTCACGCGAACGATGATCGTCCCGGCGGGCTCGCCGGCGGGCACCGTGCCGCTGAACGTCCGTGTGGCTGCGTTGAAGGTCAGCCATGCCGGCAGCGCCTGGTAGTCGACGTAGTAGAACGTCGGCGTTCCGGGCTCGACCTCGGCCATCTGCTGGATCATCCACGCGCCCAGCGTGAAGCTGTCGCCGTCGTTGTCGACGAACAGTCCGTCCGGAATCGTGTAGCTGAAGCTGCGGCTGATGTTCACCGTGCGATCCGACAGCGCCACGGCGGTGCGCACCGGCGCCGTGTCGGTGCCGATGGTGAGCGTGAAGGTCGTGCTGGTCGCGGCGCCGAGCGCATCGGTGGCGGTGTACGTGACCGTCCAGTCGCCCTTGGTGGTGCCGGTGCCGCTGATCTCGCGCGTCGACGGATTGAAGCTCAGGCCCGGCGGCAGGTTGGTCGCGGTGTAGGTCAGCGCCTGGCCGTTGACGTCGGTGAACGCCGGCAGCGTGGTGCTCACCGGCGTGTTGTGCGCGAGGATGATCCGCGAAATCGACGGCGCGGTCGGCGCCACGTTCGCGACCACAGCGAAGCTGCCGGTGGCGCTGGCGTTCGACGGATCGCGCGCGGTAATGCGCATGTTGTAGTTGTAGTAGTACTGGTAGTTGCCGCCGGTGTAGAAGGTGGCCGGCGCATACAGCGCCTGCAGCGTACCGCTGATCGTGCCGTTGGACGCGATGCTCAGACCCACCGACGACGCGGAAATCCACGCCGGATCGACCCAGCGGAAGTCCGGCTCGCCCGGCGCGATGAAGTACTGCTCCCAGTAACCCGGACGCTCGACCTCGAGGGTATAGCTCAGGCCATCGGCGTTGGCGTCGGTGAAGGCGCCGCCGGGCAGCGCCCAGGACACGGCCGTGTTCACCGGCGCGCTGCGCGCGGGCAGCGTTCCGTTGTAGACCGGGCCGGCGTTCGGCGTGCTGATGGTGAAGGTGGCGCCGACCTGGTTGGTACCGTCGGAGGCCAGCACCCGGATCGTCCAGGTGCCCGCCGTGGTCGGCGTGCCGCTGAAGGTGCGGGTGGCGCTGTTGAAGCTCAGCCATGCCGGCAGCGGAACGCCGTTGGCGTCGGCGGTGTAGGTCAGCGCGTCGCCGTTCGGATCGGTGAACGTGTTCGCCGGGATCGTGTACGAGAACGCCTGCGACGGCTGCGCGGTCTGGTTGACCAGCGAGCCCGCCGTATACACCGGAGGGGTGCTCGGCGTGGTCACCGTGAACGTGCTGCTCGCCGTGGCGCCCGCCGTGTCGGTGGCGGTGATCGTGATCGACCAGCTGCCGACGACGCCGGGCAGGCCGCTGAAGGTGCGCGTGCCGGCGTTGAAGTTCATCCAGCCCGGCAGGCCGGTCGCGGTGTAGGTCAGCGTGTCGCCGTTCGGATCGGTGAATGCCGGTGCGGTGAAGCTCCAGGACACGCCCGCGGTGGCGGTCTGGCTCGAGATCGCCGGTGCGACCGGCGCGGAGTTGGCCACGGTCAGCGTGAAGCTGGCGCTCGCGGTCCCGCCGCGACCGTCGTTGGCGGTCACGGTCACCGTGTAGTTGCCGAGCGCGGCCGTGGTCGCGCCGCTGATCACGCCGGCCGTGCTGATGCTCAGGCCGGCCGGCAGGCCGGTCGCGGTGAAGGTCAACGGATTCGCGTTCACGTCGCTGAAATAGCCGGCGACGTTGAAGTTGAACGCCTGGTTGCGACCCGCGGTCTGCGTCGGAATCGTGCCCGCGGTCGGCGGCGTGTTGGTCACGTTGAACGTGAACGTCCCCGTCCCCGTCAGGGAACCGTCGCTGGCGACGATCCGCGCGCTGTAGCTCGCCTGGGTCAGGTTGCTCGCGGTGCCGGTGATCTGGCCGGTCGCGCTGTTGATGCTCAGGCCCAGCGCGCTGATGTTGGTCCACGTGCTGCCGATCAGCACCTGCGCGCTGTAGCTCAGCGCATCGCCGTCGGGTTCGGTGAACGCGCCGCCCGGCAACGCGATGTTGACCGTACCACCATGCACCAGCGTCTGCGTGGTCAGGCCGCCGTTGTAGACCGGCGCCGTGTTCACCCACGGCTGCAGGCTGAAGACGATGTCGCCGTCGGCCGTATTGCCCGCGCCACCGACGAACTCTTCGTTGGCGAGGCTGACGCGACCGCGGCTGTCGATCGCCTTCACCCGGACGACGATCGAGCCGGTCGGCTGGCCAGCGGGTACGACGCCGCTGAAGGTACGCGTCGCCGCGTTGAAGGTCATCCACGAGGGCAGTGGGTGGTAGTCGACGTAGTTGAACGTCGGCGTGCCCGGCTCGACTTCGGACATCTGCACGACCATCGACGCGCTCAGCGAGAAGCTGTCGGCGTCGGCGTCGGTGAACAGCCCATCCGGAAGCGTGTAGCTGAAACTGCGGCCGATGCTCAGCGTTCGGTCGGACAACGCGACCGCGGTCCTGGCGGGCGAGGTGTCGGTACCGATGGCGATCGAGAACGACTTGGTGCCGGTGAGACCGGCGACATCGGTCGCGCGCACGTCGAACGTCAGCGTGCCTGCCTGGGTGTTGTTGGTCGGCCGCCCGCTGAAGGTGACCGTGCCCGCCGCGTAGTCGACGGTCATCCGCAACCACTGCGGCAGGGTCGAGCCGACCGGCCAGATCGGGGTGAGATTCAGCCCGTCGTTCTCGGGATCGCTGAAGAACGCCGACAGCGGGAAGGTCTGGCTGTAGTTGTCGTTGACGCGCAGCGCCGGCAACACCTGGGTGCCGCCGGTCGCCGCCGGCGCGCGATTCGCGAACACGCGCACGGTGAGCGTGGTCGACGCCGAGGCGCCATCGACGTCGGTCGCGGTCATCACGATGTTGTAGACGCGACCGTTCACTTCGTCGGCCGGCACGTTGCCCGAGAAGACGATCTCCGGCGCGGCCTGATCGTAGAGATACTGGAACGACATCCACGACGGCAGCGCGCTGCCGTCGGCGAGTCGCGCCGTCACCTGCATGCGGTCGCCTTCGGCGTCCGTGAACACGTTCGCGAGCGGACGCGTCCATTCGAACTGGCGGGTCAGGATCGCATCGACCGGCTGCGGCGCCGCCACCACCTGCGGCGCGGCGTTCGGCGCGGTCGTGATCACGAACTGCTTGACGACGTAGGCGCCCTGCTGGTCGGTCGCGCGCAGACGCACGGTGAACGTGCTCGAGGTCGTCGGCGTACCGCTGAGACGGATCGCATCGGGGTTGCTCGCGTCGATCGCGAGCCACGACGGCAGCGAGGCGGCATTCTCGATGCTGAGCGCCAGCACGTCGCCGACATCGGCGTCGCGGAAATATTCGCTGGCGATCAGATCCTTGTACCAGGGCTGGCTGGTCTTGACGCGCAGCGCGACATCGCCCGCCTGTACCAGGACCGGCGCGGTATTGCTGCGCACGCGCACCGTGAAGGTGGTGCTGATGGTATTGGCGCCGTTCGCCGTCTCGGTCGCGGTCAACCGCACCACCACGTCCTGATCGGCGAGACCGGCACCGGGATTCGCGGTGAAGACGATTTCGCCGGTGTCGGGGTCGCGGGTGGCCACCAGCCAGGACGGCAGCGCGGTCCCATCGCTCTTCGCGATCGTCAGGCTCAGCGCGTCCTGTTCGGCATCGCGGAAGATGTCGGTGAACAACAGGCGGAACTGCGAGGTCAGCCCCTTGCGCACGGTGCGATCCTCGACGCCGCGGATCACGACCGGCGCGTTGTTCGTCACCGCGATGCCGTCGACGTTGGGTCCGTAGCCGGATACCGCGCGTACGTGACGGCGATTGCCGTTCGCGTCGTACTCGGTGATCAGGTCGAAGATGCGCTTGTTCAGCAACTGATCGTGCTGGGTGACGCGTTCGACCCGGTTGTTGCTGTCGTAGGTCGTACGGGTAATGGTGTGCACCGAGAGGCCGTAGATATCCGAGGTGATCACCTCTTCCATCGTGCGGTTGCCCGCGGCGTCGTATTCGTAACGGTAGGTGGTGGC
The DNA here is from genome assembly GCA_049324395.1 of Pseudomonadota bacterium. Classification (GTDB taxonomy): domain Bacteria; phylum Pseudomonadota; class Gammaproteobacteria; order Xanthomonadales; family Xanthomonadaceae; genus Lysobacter_I. The sequence continues at coordinate 61,067 of JBMOOY010000028.1, read as the reverse complement.
GCCTTCGACGACCTGGCGGATGCGGCCGTTGGCGTAGTAGCTGATGACCTTGCTGCCGTCGCCGACGGTGATGTTCTGCCCGCCGTTCGCCGTTTCCTGGGTGAGCTGGCCCGATTGCGCGCTGTAGACGTAGTTGCTGTCGCGGCCGCTGAGGTTGTTGTGGTCGATCAGCCTGCCGTGGACATCGTAGTCCCAGGTGAGCTCGTTGATCCGGACGTTTTCGCCGTCGCGGTCGGGCAGCACCCCGGAAATCGAAGAGTAGGCGTTGCTTTCGCGGATCTTGCGCGCAGCGGCGTCGTAGGCGTACTCCATCACGACGCCGGTCGCGGTCCGGCTGCGGATCAACTGGCTGCGACTGTCGTAGTCGTACAGGGCCGTCTGGGTCAGCGCGTTGGTCACCGCGATGCGGTCGCCGTTCTCGTTCAGCACGTAGCTCTGGAGGACGGCCTTGTTGCGGGTGTTGCCCGCCGCCGACGGGAGATAGTCGCCGATCGCGACGATGCGCCCGGCGCGATCGTATTCCTTGAAGGTCAGGTAGCCCAGTGCGTTCTGGGTGACCCTCTGGTTGCCGAACGCATCGTAGGCGTAGCGGGTGGCATTGCCGTAGGCGTCCTTCGAAACGAGCAGACGACCGGCCTGGTCGTACTCGTTCGCGCGCAGGTTCCCGTTGGCGTCGCGGGTGGCGAGCAGACGGCCGAGCGCGTCGTAGTAGCGTTCGTTGACCGGCCGTTGCCAGGTGACGCCGCCGTTCTCGGCGACTACCTTCACCAGCGGACGGATCTCGCGCACGAGCTGGTTCAGGCTGTTGTATTCGTAGTCGGTCTGATAGCCGCGGGCATCGATGATGCGCACGACATTGCCCCACCGGTCCACGGCCTGAGTGACCGTGCTGGTGGTCGACGCGACCGCGGTGTGCGACGGCAGGGTCACTTCCAGGGTACGACCGAGCTTGTCGACCCGCGAAACGGTGACGGCCGAGACCACGCCCTCGGCCGCGCTCAGATAGGCGTTCTGGGACGTGCGCACCAGATGGCCGGCCAGGTTGTAGCCGTAGTTGCGCGCGGTGCCGGTTTCGTTGGAGGAAACCAGGCGACCGGCGGCGTCGTAGGCGTAGATCAGGGCGCCGCCGAGGCCGTGGTGGGTCTTCTGGGTGATTTCGCCGAAGGCGTTGTAGACCACGGTTTCGCCGCTGTCGACGACCGTGCTCTGGTACACGCCATTGAGCATCAGTTCGCGATCGGTGCGATTCCCGGTCTGGCGACCGGTCTTGTCGTAGGTGTTGGTCGAGACCACCACCGCAGAACGGTTCTCGTTGCCCTGCAGCGTATAGCGCACTTCGGTGATGTTGTCGGCCGCGTCGTAGCGACGGGTGACGGTGGCGCCGGTGGCGTTCCGCTCCCACACCGCGCGACCTTGCCAGTCGTAGCGCAGCAGTTGCACCTGGTCGCGGGCGTCGTCGGCGACCGCGGCGCTGGCGCCGTCCTTGCCGTTGGCGTAACGGCGGACCACGACCGCGTTACCGAACGCGTCGTAACCCATGGTCGTGTAGGGCGAGCGCTGCTCGTAGAGGATCCCGGTGGTGAGGTCGCGGCTGGTGCTGGTGCCGAGCAGACCGTCGACCGACTGCACGAGTACGCTGCGCGCCGCTTCCTGCACCGAGACGGTGCGGCCGATCGCGTCGTAGAGGGTGGTCGTGGTGCCGGTGTCGTCGGCGATCGACGTCACCCGACCCTCGTGGTCGTAACCGTAGGTCGCGACCACATCGCGGCTGCCGGTGCTGCCGTCGACGCGCCGGTACTGGCGCACCGACGTTTCGCTGATCTTGCGGCCGAGCGCGTCGTAACTCCAGCGGGTGATGCGATCGTAGCCGATGCTGGCGTCGCCCGGCGCCGGCATGCCCGGGCGCGAGGCGGGATTGGGCGTGCCGGTGAGCGCGCGCGCGTATTCGACGGTTTCGATGGCCTCGCCGGTGGCGTTGTATTCGGTCCGGGTGACGTAGCCCAGCGCGTCCACGGTGAGGGTATTGCGGCCGAGCGCGTCGTAATAGCGGGTCGCGGTGGCCCAGATCGCGTTGCCGGTCCCCGGCACGCCCTCGATCAGATCCGATTCCAGCGTGAGGTCGCCGAACGCGTTGTACGCGAAGGTCTTGACCGGAGAACCGGTGAGCAGGCTTCCGGCCTCGTTGTAGTAGGACACCGACGATTGCGTGACCGTCGACTTGCGTCCGAGCGCGTCGTACAGGGTGTCGATGACGCGGTCGTTCGCATTGGTCGGGAGCACGCCCGCGCCCTGGAGCTGGGCCGTCGCCAGCGGCTGGCCCTGCGACCAGCCGGCAATGGCCGCGGAATTCACGGCCGTGGCGTAGCGTCGCAGCGTGGCGACTTCGCCGAAGGCGTTGTAGGTGTAACGCGTCGCGTAGCCTTCCTGATCGACTTCGTACTCGACCCGACCGACGGCGTCGTAGGCCTTGTAGCTGTAGAAGCCGCGCACGTCCTTCTGTACGACCGCCTGTCCCAGCGCGTTGTAGGTGATCTCGATCGTGGCCTGGACCCCGGTCGCTTCGATCGCGTTGGTCGCGACGCTGTAGGCGCCGGCGTCCGGGAAGATCGTGCTGACCTGGTAGCCGCGGTTGTCGTAGACGTAGCGCGTCGTCCGACGGTCGGTCGTCGTCGGCGCATCGGCGTTGTCGGTCCGCGCGACGACGTTGCCGAGTCCGTCGTAGGCGAAACGCGTCGCGATCGCGCGATTGACGGTGGAGACGTTGCCGCTCCCGTCGACGCTGGTCACCGCGACCTGCGGACTGATCTCGGCGGTGCGACGACCGGCTGCGTCGTACTGGTAGGTCCAGACGGCGTCGTTGCGATCCTTGCGGGTCAGGATCCGATCCGCACCGTCGTAGGTGAATGTCTCGGTGCGGTTGTTGGCGTCGGTCTTGACCTGCAGACGGCCGGCGGCGTCGTAGGTCGAACGGCTGCGACGCACATCGGACGCGAGCTGGAGGTTGGTCCAGTCGGCCAGCGCGCCTTCGGTCGTGGCCGATGCCGGCGGACGCAGCCCGTAGGCGATGGTGTCCGTGACGCGGCCGGCGCCGTCGTAGCGCCACTCGGCGAGCGCCCCGGTCGCATCGAGCACGAACCGCTGGCGGCCGGCGGCGTCGTAGACGTAACGCTGGCTGCGGACCTGGGTCGCGCGGATCGCGGGATCGGCGCTCAGCGCGCCGTTGAGCGCGGCGGTCACGCCGGTTTCGTTGTAGTTGGTCGAGAACGCGATGTTGACGCCGTACCGCAGCTGCGCGACGACGCGACCGGCGGCGTCGTACTGCGTTTCGGCGACCTCGGCGATGCCGGGCGCGGAACGGACGATCGTGTAACGCTGACGGCCTGCGCTGTCGTGGACCTGCGTCTGCGTGCGCGCGCCGGGTTCGTTGACGGCGACGAAGGTCGAGAAGTTCGCGGCGGTGGCGGTGCCGTTGCGCAGGGCGTTCCGAAGCGCCGTATCGACGGCGAACGGCGCGGCGTAGGTGCGCGAGACGATCGCGCGACCGGCCGCGTCGTAGCCGATCTGTTGCAACGTCCCCGCGAGATCGACGAAGTAGATCGCACGGCCCGCGGCGTCGTACACGCGGTATTCGCCGATGTCGACGGCGGACTCGACGACCAGCGCCTCCAGCGCGGCGACCGTGGTGGCGTCGCCGACGGCGGCGAAGTTCACGGTATTGGCGTAACGACGCGAGGCGACCACGCGGCCGGCGGCGTCGTACCAGTTGCGGGTGACCGCGCCGACGGCGTCGAGCGTGAACACGACCTGCCCGGCCGCATCGTAGACATAGCGCAGCTGCACGTCCTTGGCCGGATTCGCACCGGCGAGCGCGCGCAGGGTGTCGACGGTGGCGGTGCCGGCCGCCAGTTGCCCGCGCAGGGTGGCGGTCAGCGCGGCCGCCTGGGCATAGCGACGCTCCAGCACCTTGCGTCCGGCGCTGTCGTAGTCGATCTCGATCACGCTGCCGGTCCCGTCGACGGTCATCGTCAGACGTCCGTCGCGATCGTAGATCCGGTAGGAGACCTCGTCCTGCGCGTCGTTGGCCAACGTCTGCGCGACGATCAGACCGGCGACGTCCGCCTCGGTCGGCGTCGCGGAGAGTCCCGAGACATTGGCGACCTTGGCGTAGGTCCGCACCATCGTCGCGCGCCCGGCGGCGTCGTACGCCACTTCGCTGACGCCACCGGCGTCGTCGACCGTGAAGCGCATGCGGTTCGCGGCGTCGTAGCTGTAGCGGGTGGCGCGGCCGCTGGCGTCGGTCTTGCGGACGACGTTGTCGTTGGCGTCGTAGACGTAGGCGGTGACGAGGTTCAGCGTACCCGGCGAGACCGTCTCGGAGACGCGACGACCGAAGGCGTCGTAGGCATAGGCCACGGTCAGGGCGGCGGCGGTCCCCGCGCCCTCGGTCACGCTCAACTGGCGACCGTCGCGGTCCCAGGTGTAGGTGGTACGCAGCGCGAGACCGTTCGGGTCCAGCACCGCTTCGATGAGGTTGCCCTTGCGATCGTAGCTCAGCGCGGTACGCACGCCGCTCGGATCGGTCGTCGTCAGCTGTCGACCCTGGCCATCGTAGGTCCAGGTCGTCGTCAGATTCAGTCCGGCCGGGTCCTCGCGGCGCGTCAGCGTCCGGCCGACGGCGTCGTAGCTGTAATCGACGCGACGGCCGCTGCCGTCGACGGTCGAGATCAGCAATCCACGGGCGTCGTAGTCGTGATCGACGACGGTACGGCCGAGCGCATCGACGACGGTATCGACCTGGCCATCCTTGTTGTAGGTGGTGGTCGTGGCGGCGACGGTGCCGTCCGGCAGGGTCTGCGACAGGGTGATCGTCTGGCCGAAACGATTCGACACGGTGGTCGCGACCACGCCTTCCGGCGTGGTGACGACGACGCTGCGCGCGACGTCGCTGTGGACGTAGGTCGTGACGCGACCCAGCGCATCGGTCTGCGTCGCCACGCGGTCGAAGGCGTCGTACGTGCTGGACACGACCTCGTTGCGGCCGCTGACGTTGTTCGCGGTCGTGGACAGCACGCGACCGAGGCGGTCGTAGCCGAGGGTCACGGTATTGCCGCGCGCGTCGGTGTGCGTGGTCGCGCGACCGAAGGCGTCGTAGACGGTTCCGACGCTGCGGTTGAGCGTGCCGCCGGCCTCGTTGCTGCCGGTGAGCAGGCCGCGTCCGTCGTAGGTGTTGGTGATCGTGCGGCGGACGCTGTTGTCGGCCTCAAGATCCTGCTGGGTGCGCAGTTGGCCGAAAGCGGTGTAGGTGTAGAGCGTCCTGTAGTTCTCGGCGTCGATGCGTTCGCTGAGCTGGCCGCGTCGGTCGTAGCGCAACTGGACGCGACTGTCGGTGGCGGCATTGAAACTCAGCGCCTGGATCGCGCTCTGCGCGCTGGCGCGGCTGCCGGCCACCGACAAGGTGATCCGCCCGGTGTAGGCGATGCTGTCGCTGACCTGACCGAAGGCGTTGTAGCGGGTCTCGACGACTTCGCCCTGCGCGTTCTGCACATTGCCCGCATCGTGCACGCCGCGCACCACGAAGGTCTGGCGGCCGGCGGCGTCGTAGAAGTACCAGGTCTTGTTGCCTGCGGCATCCACGCTCTCGATGCGACGGCCGACCAGGTCGTAGCTGTGGCGCACGCCGTACTGCGCGTAGATCGCGTCGATCTGGGCTTCGCTCATGCCGCCGATCAGGCGGGTCGAGCCCTCGCCGCTCAGTTCGCCGATCAGATTGCCGAACACGTCGTAGCGGCGATTGCCTTCGCGCACGTCGCTGGTGCCTGCAGCGCTCACGGTCTTCACCAGGCGCCCGGCCTCGTCGTAGACGAAATTGGTGACCGTGCCCTGATGGTTCAGTTCGGTCACGACCTGACCCAGTGCGTTGAAACTGCGCTGGGTCAGGCGGAGCGCTTCCGCCGGCGCGCCGGTGGTGGCGTTGGTCCGCAGCGCGGCGAGCGTCTCGTTGCCGCCCAGGCCCGTCAGCTGCTTGGCGTAGGCCTTCACCGCGCGCTGGTTGCCGGCTTCGTCGTACACGAACTCGGTGAGATATCCCTCGGCGTTGAGCATGCCGGTCTGGGATCCGCGCCCATCGTAGAAATAGCGCGTGGTCTGGTCGGCGGGGTTGGCGGTCGGACGCAGGGCGTCGAGCGTTCCGTTCGCGCGCAGCGCGACGTTGGTCGGCGTGGCGTAGCGCACGCTGCGGACCAGACGGCCGCCGGCGTCGTAGATCGCCTCGATCAGATAGCCCTCGGCGTCGAGCGTCCCGACGACGCGATCGACGCTGTCGTAGAAGCGGCGCTCCACGCGCGGCGTCACCGTGGCGTCGCCCGGCTTGCTGCGCGTCACCGACAGCAGCCGGTTGGCGCCGTCGTAGGCATAGGTCGTCAGCAGTCCGGCGGGGTCCGTCTCCGTCGCCAGACGTCCGCTGTTGTCGTAGGTCGTGTAGGCGATGCGATCGGCGGCGGCGTCGGTCTGCACCCACGCCTGATTGGCCGAGAGTCCGGGCGCGGTGGCCGAGAACACCAGGGCATCCTTGACGACGGTACTGCCCGAGATCCAACCGGTGGTATCGACCCTGATCGCATAGGCGACCGTCTGTACGCTGCGTCCGATGCCGTCGTAGATCGTGCGCGCCACCGCACCGGTGGCGTCGACCACCGAGGACAGACGCCCGGCGGCGTCGTAGAAGTAGTACGTCCTTCCGCCCGCGGCGTCCTGGCTCGCACGCAACCGACCGCTGGCGTCGTACCAGTTCTGCGTGGTCCGAACGACCGGACTGCCGCCGACCGTCCCGGCTTCGCTGGCGTTCGTCAGGATGCCGGCCCGGTTGTGGGTCGCGGTGCGGGTGGCGCCGGTATCGAAGGTGACCCGGATCTGGTTGGCGGAGTCGACGTAGGCGTAGACGGTCAACAGGGTCGTCGCATCGTTCGCGGCCAGCCAGGAGGCGTATCCGGCGGGATCGACACGGGCATCGGGCATGGCCGCGGTGCCTGCGCTGCGACCGAGCTGGGTCAGCAGGCGGCCCATGCCGTCGTAGACGTAATCGACGATTTCGCTCGCGGCAGGCGCCGCACCGGCGAGCGTGCGATCTCCGCCGCGGACGGCGACCTTCTGGCGCAGCAGGCCCTGCGCATCGTAGGTGTAACGCACCAGTTCGGTGGCGGCGTCGAGTACGCCGGTGCCGTTGGCGTCGGCGGTGACGGTCGCATACGACTCGCTCTGCGCCATCCGCCCCTTCGCGTCGTAGCCGTAGACGGTCAACGCGCTGTTGGCCTTGCGCATCGCGACCGCGTCGGTGGCCCAGGTGTTGAGCGCCGCTTCGGTGTAGGTGCCGGTATAGGCGGCGCCGAGGTAACGACGCTCCGTGGCGACCTGGCCGACACCGTTGCCGGTGGCGTTGTAGGTCCGTTCGAGCACTTCCCCGGCGGCATTGACGACGAAGCGGACGCGATTGCGATTGTCGTAGACGTAGCGCGTGGTCAACGCGCCCGACGGCAGATTGGTGGTGCCGGTGTGGTTCGGATCGAGGCCGTCTGCGTCCGCGACGGTGTAGCGGATTTCCGCCGTGACCTGGTGGGCGGCGTTGTAGGTCCAGGCGATGGTGTTGCCGAGCAGATCGCGCTGCAGCGTGCGGTTGCCGTTCGTGTCGTAGCGGAAGACGGTGTCCACCACCGCAGGGCCGCCCGCGGTCGCGGCCTGGCTGATGCGGATCAGATTGCCCGACGCGTCGTAACTGTAGCTGGTCTTCTGGCGCAGGCCGTCGACGGCCGGTTCGAGCACGCCGATCAACTGGCGGTTGGCGTCGTACTCGTAGGTCCAGGTGCGGCCGTTGCCGTCGACGACATCCGTCGAATTGGCGTTGTAGTTGAAGGTCGTGGTCTGGGTGGAGCCGTCCGCGGCGCTGCCGCGTGCGACGGTCTTCACCCGGAAACCGCCGGCGCCGTCGGCTTCGTAGGTGTAGGCGACGTTGACGCCGTCGCTGGTGCTGACGGTCGCGATCCGGAGGTCGCTGACGGTCGCGCTGACGTAGGTGTACGACGTACGGAAGCGCTTGCCATCGTTGTTCGCGGCGGTGGTCGCGTCCCAGGTATTGTCGGTTGTGATGTCCGGCGTCAGGTCGGTCTGCACCCAGGCCAGGCGACCGCTGCCGTCCGCGTTCTCGTAGCCGTAGCTGACCTGCCCCTTGAGCACGCCGCCTTCGCGGGTGCTGATCGACGCCAGCTGGCCGGCCGCGTTGTAGGTGAAGACGATCGCGTCGCGGGAAGCGGCGACCGTTCCGTCGACCGAACGCACCTGCGAGATCCGGTTGCTCGCGTCGTAGACGATGTCGTACTGGGCCGGCGTCGTGCCGTCGCTCCTGAGATCGCGAATCCAGATCAGACGACCCTTCAGCGTCGCATTGGCGTGATCGGCATAGCGCTCCTCGCGCCGGGTGCTGCCCTCGGTGTAGGTCCAGACCAGGCTCGTCGCGTTCCAGACGAGGGTGTCGTGGGCGCCGTCGCCCGCGGTCGTGGTGTAGGTATTGGCTGTCCCCGAATACGCGAACACGACGCTCTGGCCGTCGCCGGTGGTCAGGGTCATGGTGCTGCCGGCCGCATTGAGCGTGCCGGTCAGCGTGAGATTGCGCTCGAAGCCGGTGACCCATCCGTCCTGACCCGTGCCTGTCACGACGCCACGGCTGTTGTAGGTGCGCAGGAATGCGGCGTTCAGGCCGCGAACCATCAGGCTTTCGTCGAGGTCCTGCAAAACGAGGTTGCCGGTCGCCAGATTGACGTACTGGCTCTCGCGACTCTGGCCGATGCCCGCCTTGCCGCCCGTGGCGAATCCCAGCTGGGTATACGACGTGTTGTAGAGACCCAGACCACTCCCAGTGAAAACGGCGACCATGCGTGATTCCTCGAAACAGATCCGTGAAGGGCGCGGGCGCAATGGCCCGAGTTACCTGACTGTTCGGGGGGAGCGCGAAGATGTTTAGGGGCAAATGGCTCTGCCCTGGATGACCGCATGCACAAGGACCGACCGTCGGAATGGGGGGCGCGTGCGGCCGGGTGGCGATCTCGTTTCAGGCCCGACCCTTTTTTGGATCAATGTGTTACGCAGGGACAGGCCAATCTCGCAGGCTTGCGGCGCGCGGACAAAGACTTTATGTTATGCGTTACATAAAGCACACCGTAAATGTCGTGGACTACATCGCCCAACTCGGTCTGGTCGCCCTGGGCAGCCGCATGCGCGCCGTCAGCGACCGGCTGTACGCCACCGCCGACGAGGTCTACCGGCTCGCAGGACTCGAACTGCAGGGGCGCTGGATGCCGCTGCTGCGGGTGGTCGACGACCGCGGTCCGCTGACCGTCGGCGAGATCGCCGAAGCCGTCGGCCAGACCCACTCGGCGGTGAGCCAGTTGGCCGACCGCCTCATCGAACAGGGCTGGCTGACCGCGCTCGCCGATCCCGCCGATCGACGCCGTCGGCGACTCGCGCCGACCCCACGCGCGCAGACGGCGATGCGCCAGGCCAAACCGCTGTGGCGCGCGATCGACGATCTGTTCTCGCGACACTGCCGCGAACAGGACATCGACCTGCTCGGCGCGCTGACCGCGTTCGAACGGGTGCTCGCGCCCGATTTGCCCGTGACCATCGTCGCCCACGCCGCCGCGAACGGACGCGCGGCGCTGCGGATCGTGCCGTTCGCCCCGGAACTGCGCGCGCACTTCTATCGGCTCAACGAGGCCTGGCTGCGCAAATACTTCTATGTCGAGGAGATCGACCACCGCGTTCTGTCGAATCCGGAGACCGAAATCCTCGGTCGCGGCGGCAGCATCCTGTTCGCGATGCTCGGCGATGAAGTCGTCGGCACCTGCGCGCTGCTGCCGGAGGCCGACGGCGTCCACGAACTGACCAAGATGGCGGTGGAGGAATCGCGTCAGGGCCTGGGCATCGGCCGCGCGCTGCTGGAAGCGGCGATCGCGGAATTCCGGCGCCGCGGCGGACGGCGTCTGTTCCTCGAAACCAACGCCAGGCTGACGCCGGCGATCCGCCTGTACGAAAGCATGGGCTTCGAACACCAACCGTCGATCAAACCGGATTCGCACTACGCCCGCGCCGACGTGTACATGGTCTGGCGGGACCCCGAATCCCCGGCACCGTGACCGCCCCACGACACCGCAGGCGCCCATCGACGAGACTGCAAACGAATTCAACCCGCCGTCCGGCTCTGGCAGGGCCCACGGGGGCGTGGCATGGTGCGGCGATCGACCCGACCGCCTCTGGATCGTCCGGTGAACGCCATCGCTTCGCTGTTGTTGTCCCTTGCGCTGACCGCGGCGCTCGCCCCCACCGCCGACGCGGCCACGCCCGCCACGGGCTACCGCTCGCTGAAGACCGAAGCCCCCGCGACGCCGCGCTGGTGGCACGGCGCCACGGTCTACGAGGTCTGGCCGCGTTCGTTCCATGACGCCGACGGCGACGGCAACGGCGACTTCGCGGGCATGATCGCGAAGCTCGATCACCTGCAATCGCTCGGCGTCGACGCGATCTGGTTGACGCCGGTGTTCGAGGCGCCGTCGTACCACGGTTACGACTTCCAGGATTTCTACGCCATCGAGCGCGATTACGGCACCATGGCGGACTTCGAGCGCTTCGTCGCCGAGGCGCACAAGCGCGGGATCAAGGTGATCCTCGATCTGGTGCTCAACCACATCTCCGACCGCCATCCGTGGTTCCTCGCCTCCGCGAAGCGGGTGAAGGGCTACGAGGACGCCTTCATCTGGCGGGAGAAGCGTCCCGAAGGCTGGGGACAGGCCTGGTCCGACAAGCCGAATCCGGAAGCGGTATGGCACTGGAACGACACCCGTCGCGCCTACTACTACGGCGCGTTCGGAAGTTCGCAACCGGATCTGAATCTGCGCGATCCGAACGTGATCGGAGAACTCGACCATGCCGCCGCGTTCTGGCTGAAGAAGGGCGTGGACGGGTTCCGCCTCGACGCCGTGCGCTACGCGATCGAGGACGGACCGATTCCCGGCCAGGCCGACACCCGGGCGACGATCGACTACTGGACCGCGTTCGCGAAGAAGGTCAAGGCGATCAATCCCGACGCGCTGCTGGTCGGCGAAGCCTGGGCCGCGCTCGAAGTGAGCGGGCGGTACCGCAACGGCGGCCAGGGCCTCGATGCGGCCTTCGATTTCGATTTCGGCAACATCGTCGTCGACATCCTCAACCCGCAGGGCGAACGCAGCGCCGATTTCGGCACCGTCAGCGCGACCGACGTGAGCCGTCGCCGCGAAAGCCTGTGGGCGAACCTGCAGCAGCGCGCCGCGGCCGCGCCGCTGGGCTATTTCTCGCCGTTCCTGACCAACCACGACCAGAACCGGATCATGCACACGCTGGGCGAAGATCCGGCCAAGGCGAAGATCGCCGCGAGCCTGCTGCTGACCTCGCCCGGCACCGCGTATCTCTACTACGGCGAGGAGATCGGACTGTCGCAATATGCCATCGGCGAAGACCGCTACCGGCGCGCGCCGATGCAGTGGAGCGACGGCAAGTCAGCCGGTTTCAACGCCAGCGGTCGCAACTGGATCGACCTGCCGCCGCCGCGCGGCTATCGCGGCGATCAGGGCGCGTGGTGGGCGAAATACTGGAAGCGCCAGCGCGGCAATGGCCGCACGGTGGCGGCGCAGAACGCCGACCCGGCGTCGCTGCTGCACCACTACCGGCGCCTGCTCGCGGTGCGCAACGCCAATCCGGAGCTGAAGCAGCCGGAAGAGTTGCGCTACTACCCGGTCGACGCCGCCGACGTCTGGGTGCTCAACGCCCGCGCCGCGGGGGGCGACGCGTGGGTCGTGATCAATCTCGATCCCGCGAAACCCGCGACGTTCGCCGTGCCGGCCGAATTGCGCGGCACGCGCGTCGATCAGCTCGGCAATGCGTCGAAGTCGCTCGGCGAGCGCTTCACGCTGCAGCCGGGCGAAACGCTGGTGTTCTGAGCCGCCGACTCAACTTTCCTCGCGTCGCCGCCGCTCGCGTTCCATCAACTCCGGATAGTCGTCGGCGAGCAGTCGCCCGCCCACCGCGATGTTGGCGTAGGAATGCTCCTCGACGTGGATGACGAGGTGCTCGGCTTCGAGGCCGGTCGCGCTGCAGAAGGCTTCGGTGAGCGCAGCGACGCAGCGGGCCTTGCGCTCGCGGCCGAGGACCGGGCAGTAGACGATGATGTGGGGCATGTGCGAGTTCCGGAGGGAAGGTGTCGACCGCCTTCATGGGCCGCGATGCCCGCCCGCGCCGTCCTGACGCCAGCAGCGCGGATCGGAGGCGAGGAAATCGCCGGTCCGCGCCCAGGCCGCGGCGCGGCAACCGCCGCATCCGCGACGATGCGGACAACCGCCGCAGATCCCGCCCAGTTCGCGCGCCCGCAGCGCCTGCAGCACCGGGCTGTCGCGCCAGATCTCGCGCAGCGGCCGGGCATGAAGATTGCCCAGCGTCAGCGGGAACATCACGCAGGGCAGGACGTTCCCTCGCGAGTCGATGCAGGCGATGCTCAGTCCGGCCTGACAACCGCCGAACTGTGCGCCGAGCGTCGGATCGAGATCGACCAGACCTGCCGAATGCAGCGCGAAATACGCGTCCGGGTGCGCGCGACGGGCGCGCATCCAGGTCTCGAGCAGCGTGCGCGACGCGGCGCCGTCGAGGTCTTCGGCCTCGCTGCCGCGACCGGTCGGGACGAACTGCGAGAGATTGAAGCCGTGCGCGCCGGCGCCGAGGGCGATGTCGATCACCGCGTCCAGCTGATCGGCGTTGCTGCGCATCGCGGTGAAGCAGACGTGCGTGCGCAGTCCGGCCGCGCGGCTGCGCCGGATCGCGCGGACCGCGCGCGCGAACGAACCGGCGCCGCGGATGCGGTCGTGGGTCTGCGCGTCGCCATCGAGGCTGACCTGCAATCGGTTCAAGCCGGCGTCGCGGAGGATCGCCGCCTTGGCCTCCGTCAGCGGCCATCCGTTGGTGCTGGTGCCCACGCTCATGCCGTGCGCGCGGGCCGCGCGGATCAGCTGCGGCAGATCGCGGCGCAATAGCGGTTCTCCGCCGGAAAACGCGACGTCGAGCACGCCGGCCTCGGCCAGTTCGTCGACCACGCGCAGCGCCGACGCGGTATCGAAGCCCGGATCGCCGCCGCGCGACGCGGCGGAGGAGCAATGGATGCAATTGAGGTTGCAGCGTTGGTCGAGGATGAAGACCACGTGCAGCGGCAGCGCCGGCTGGAACGCGGATTGGAACGCGGATTGCGGCGACGTCCCCGTGCGCTGCGCGCGCTCAGAAGAAGGAGGACTCGATGCGTTTGCGCGCGACGTCGAGATCGGGCTGCAGGCGGTGTCCATGGTAGAACTCCTCCAGTACCGGGAACTGGCGATGAATGAAGCGCCGCAACCGCAGCGACGCCTGCGGACAGGCGTCCGGCCGGCCGCCCTCGGCGTGGTGGGTGACGGTGTCGGTGAACAGGAGGGCTTCGGTCAGCGTGGTTTCGGAGAACCGCGCGTAGTCCTCGAAATGCGCGAAATTCAGGCGCACGCCGTAGCGCACGGGGTCGTCGTGGATGGGCGTGCGCGGGAACAGGATGAGCGGACTGACCCAGCGCGGGATCCCGCCGACCCGCATCGTGCGCGCGATCAACGCCTCGGTGTCGGCCAGCGCAGCGTCGTCCTCGAACGGCAGGCCCACCATCCACCAGGTGTAGGGCTCCACCCCGCAGTGCACCGCCGCGTCGACCCGTTCGACCACCTGATCCGGATCGAGCCGGCGATGATTGCGACGCGCGACCTCGACCGAACCGGTCTCCACGCCGTAGTCGACGCTGGCGCGATCGCAGCAATCGGCCAGCGCCTGCAGGCCGGCAAGATCGTAGCTGTCCGGATGCGCGAACACGTTGAGATGCCGCGGACGCAGACCGCGGCGACGCAGCGCTTCGCTCAGGTCGATCATGCGCCGGTCGCCGCCGACGAAGAAATTGTCCTGGATCGTGAAACGGTCGCGACCTTCGGCCATCAACAGCGCGATCTGGTCGGCGATCCATTCGGCGCCATGGAAGCGCAACCGCGGACGCCCCTGCACGCGACCGACCACCGGCTCGATGCACCACGCGCAGCGGAACGGACAGGCGCCGCGCGCGGTGCTGATCGCGGCGGTATCGGGCTGCGCCGGCGCGGGCTGCAGCGCGCGATACGAATACGGCGGCAATGCGTCGATGTCCTCCACCACCATGGGCGGCGTGGCACGCCCGCCTCGCCGTACCAGCCCGGGGATCGCATCGTCGATGCCGCCGCCGCGGGCCAGCGTTTCGCACAGGCGCAGCAGTGGCAGTTCGGCTTCGCCGACGATCACCGCGTCGATGGCGTCGCCGTCCGCGACGTCCGGGCGGGTCATGATCTCCTGCGCGAACAGACTCGCATGCTGACCACCGACCACGATCGGACACTGCGGCAGCAGCGCCTTCAGACGTCGCGCCAGGGCCAGCGCTCCGACGCTGAAATGCACCCAGTTCATGCCGATCGCGATCAGCAGGGGATCGCTGTCAGCGATCCGCCGCAACATCGCGTCGAGCGCATCGCCGCGCGACAGCGCCAGCGGCAGGTGCATGCCCTCGCAACGGTAGCCGTGCCGACGCAACCAGGCCGACAGCGACAGCAGACCGAGACCGAACTGCTGGTCGTCCAGGCACGGCTTGCGCCCGCCGAGATTGGCGGGCGGCTGCAGCAACCACACCGGGCGCTCCACCGCCGTATCCACGGCGAGTTCCGGGCAGGACATCGGTCGAGTGGCGTCGAACATGTTCGTTCCCTCGGATGTTCGTATGTTCCAACTTCGGCGCGCAGGGAGGCGCGGCGCCTCAGGTCCAGTCGACCAGCCTGCGCGTCTGCAGCTTCTGGAGGAACGCGAAGACCTCGCGCTCGGCGCGGTCGCCCACGCCGTCCGCGCCGGCGTCGCCGGGCAGCAGGCGCGCGCCCTCGGCGACGACGTCGTCGATGCTGCGTCCGTCGCACAGTTCGAACACCGCCATGCCGCGCGCATCCAGCAGATGCAACTCGTCGGTCGTCGGCTGATACAGCAGATAGCCGTCCTCCCGTTCCTGGCGGATGCGCACGCCCTGCACCCGCCGCACGCAGGCGAAAGGCGCGGCTGCGTCCGCCGCAGTCCCGGGCGTCGCCGCATCCCCATTCGCGATGCCATTCGCGATCTCGGGCGCCTGTCCGGCTCCGGGGTTCGCCGGAATCGTCGTCGGCACGGTCGTCATCGGTGTGGTGTTCATGCTCGTCTCCTCAGTGCCGTGCGTCCGCGACCGCGGGCTCGGCCCAGTGTTCCGGCTTGATCCAGCAGGTCGGATCGCCGCCGAAGGGATGTCCGTAGCAGGCCTGGCTGACCGCGCGGCAACCGCCGCAACGGCTCTTGAATTCGCAGACCGAGCAGTTGCCGCTGGTGATGCTGTCGCGATCGCGGATCTTCGCGAGCATCGGCGCTTCGCGCCAGATCTCCATGAAGCGCTGCGTCCCGAGATTGCCGACCGGCGTGGGCAACACCACGCAGGGCGTGACATCGCCGTCGACCGTGATCCGGCAATGCGTGTAACCGGCGCCGCAACCCTTGTAACGATCCGCTTCCTCGCCCTCCAGCAACAGACCGACGCGGCAATCGTGCCAGTCGACTTCGATCCGTCCGCGCCACGTCTCGGCCGCGGCCCGCCAGCGCGTCAGCAGATCGCCCAACGCCCCGGCGGAAGGCATCAGCCCGAGACCGCCGCGCGTGGTGTAGACGTACTCGGTCAGATTCACCTTGTCCGCACCGAGCCGCCATGCCAGCGCGATCACGTCCTCGGCCTGTTCCAGGTTCGGCCGCATCGGCGTGAAGTTGACCGTCACCCGCACGCCGGCGGCGACCAGCGCGCGCACCGCATCGCAGGCGGCGTCGAAGATGCCGGGCACGCAGCGGATCGCTTCATGGGTCTGCGCGTCGGCGCCGTCGAGACTGACGCTGACGTTCCAGATGCCCAATGCCGCCAGACGCTGCGCGACCTGCGGCGTGATCCGGAGACCGTTGGTCGCAAGGGTCATGCGCAAGCCGCGCGCGACGCCGTGCGCGATCAGGGTCTCCCAGTCCCGGCGGAGCAGGACTTCGCCGCCGGACAATGCGAGGATGATCACGCCGGCATCGGCGATCTGGTCGATCAATTCCAGCGCCCGATCGGTCGGCCAGTACTCCGGGCCGCGACCGAACACCGCATCGGAATAGCAATGTACGCAGCGCGCATTGCAATCCAGGGTCGTTTCCCACACCACGTACAGCGGCGTCGCGAGTTCCATGCGCGTTCTCCTTGCGCCGACGGCGTACGGACCGCCGGCGCGAACGGGTTGCTGCCGCTTCGGGCGGCCCGCGGATCGGTCAGGCGACCATCCAGGCCATCGCCGAGAGCCGGCCGAGGTCGGCGACGTCGAGCGCGCCGATCGGCGCGATTTCGGTCGGCCCGGCCTTGCCCACCGAGATTTCCAGATGGGTGATCCTGCCGTCGGCGATCGTGAACTTGTGCGCGAACGGCACCTGCATGCCCTCGCCGCTCTTGGCCACCACGTAGCGCGAACCGCTGACGGTGACCTGCTCGCCGGATTTCGATTGCGCGGTATTGACGCGAGAAAGATTGACCTTCAGCTCGCCGTCGACGCCGCGCGCGCGTCGGGAATAGAACCCCGACAGTTCCTTGGTGCCGCGGAACTGCTTTTCGCCGATCGGATCGGGACCGTGGATGGCGAGCTGGCCGCCCTTGTCCCACAGCGCCATGATCGTTTTCGGTTCGACGGGCGTGCCCTTGAGCGCGTTCTGGTCCATCGCCTTGACCGCGGCGAAATAGCGCCGGATCAGCGCCAGATTGTCGAACGGTTCGAGCGAAGATTTCCGCAACGATGAGATTTCCATGACCAACGACCTCCATTCGAGTCTTGGGGGAAACAGCGGATGTCCTGCGCGTGTCAGGGTATGCCCGCGACCCGCGTCGACCTTGACCTGGATCAAGCGCGCGCGCCGATCCGCGACCGTTCGTCCGGTGGTGAACGATTCGCATTGACGCCTCGCGTCGAATCTCCGCGCCAGGCATCGACGCCATCTCTCGAACGCACGCATTCGACCGATCCTCCGTATCGCGCGGCGACCGCCGCCCGGCCGCGAACGCCGCCGCGAAACGGCGCTGCCGAGCGCCGCTCCCACGTTCCGGGCGCACCGGACACCGTCGCAGTGCCGGGAAGCGCCACTCCCGATTCCCGAGCGCATATGCTTGGTTCTCCGGCGGCACGCCCGGATGAACGCCCTCAGACCGCGATGGACCCCAGAACCGAACGTGCGATCCTCATGATCACGACCCGCTTCCGGGAACGCCTTCCCCTGGCCGAGCTCGCAGCCGGCGTCGGTCTCTCGCCCTTCCACCTGCATCGGATGTTCAAGGCGGACACCGGGCAGACCCCGGCCGACTACATCGAACGCGCGCGTCTCGAATACGCATCGCATCTGATGGTCGTCGTGCCGGACGCGCCGCTGATGCAGATCGCGATCGAAAGCGGTTTCGTCTCCGCTGCGACGTTCGCGCGCGCGTTCCGCAAACGATTCGGGGAAACCGCCTCCGAATACCGACGAAGAAAGCGGCTCGACGTCAACACGAGCGGCCCGGCCCCGGCGCTCCCGCTGCGCCGGCTACCCGCGCGCACGCTGCGGGTCGAACCCTGCGAACTGGAGGAATCGGCGCTGAGCGCGGGCTACGCGCGCCTGCTCGCACGGTGCCCCGACGCATGGCGGACGCAGGCGGGCATCGCCGTTCTCGGGATTTTCGTCGACGCGCCGTTCCATCGCGATCACACGATCTGCCGGCACTACCTCGCGTTCGAGGAGGACATCCGACCGGAAGGTCCGGATACGTTCCGCCTGCCGGGCGGGCTTCACGCGAGCATCGCGGTCTCCGGCGATCTCGACGCGATGTCGCGCGAGATCGTGCGCTTCAAGACCGAACGGCTCGATCCTTCGCCTTATGCGATCGCATCGACCCTGGCCTACGAGCGGATCGTCCTGCCGTCCGACGCCCGGACATTCGACTATCGCGATTGCGCCCGGGAGGTCTTCGTCAAGGTCCGACGCAGACACGAACCCGCGTTCTGACCGGCGAATCCGCCGCAAGAATCGCAAAGCCGCTCCCACGAGAACGCCATAGCCTCTCCCGGACCCGCTCCTCCCCCGGGATTTCCGACGATGTCCGTGTTCGTACGCTATTGGCTGTATCCGCTGCTGCTCCTCGCCACCCTGACCGCCGCCATTCTCGTGATCGTCGGAGACGGCGACCTGAAACGCGCGTTCGCCGGATTCGCGTTCGCGCGTCTCGTCCTGCTGTTCGCGGTCGAACGGCGATTCCCGTGCAAGCCGGAATGGGGCATGACCCTGCGCAGCTTCCTGCGCGATCTCAAATACATCGTCGTGCTGGGCGGCGGCGGTTTCGCGGTCAAGTTCGCCGCGGGATGGCTGTCCATCGGACTGGCCGAACGGTCGGTCGGCCCGCTCTCGCTGTGGCCGCTGGTGGTGCAGACGATCGTCCTCGGACTGACCTACGAATTCTTCCAGTACTGGCTGCACCGCTTCAGCCACGAGGCCCGCGGTCCGGTGGGAAGATTCCTGTGGCGGACGCACGTCCAGCATCATCTGCCGCAGCGGGTCTATCTGCTGATGCATGTCGTGAGCCATCCGATCAACTTCATATTCGTCATGATCATCAACGTCGCCGTGATCCGGCGGCTGGGCGTGAGCGACGACGCCGTGTTCCTGTTCAACGTCGTCCTGGGATTGCAGGGACTCGTCTCGCACTTCAACGTCCGGATCGACGCCGGGCCGTTGAACTACGTGCTGGTCGGCACCGAGCTGCATCGCACGCACCACAGCGCCGACCCGATGGATGCCGGGAATTACGGCGTATTGACCCCGTTCTGGGACCTGGTGTTCGGCACATTCCGCTATCGCAGGGATCGGCTGCCGAACGCGCTCGGCGCATACGACCCCACCCGCTACCCGACCAGCAATCAACTGCTGGCCACGCTGCTGTTGCCGTTCCGCCGGCAACCTTCGCCTCATGCCGGCGACGAGCCCTGACGACGGCCCCGCCTCGGAGACAGAACGCACCGGCTCCGGTCCGACCGACGCATGCGGAGCGATATCGCTCATGCTGCGGAGATGGGACGGCATCGCCGCGACATGCCGTCTCGTGCCGTGCGATGATGCTGCGGTTTCCGCCGCAGCCGGTACCCCCCATGACCGATGGTCGCGTCCATCCCGCCCTCTTCGCCTGCGTCTTCGCACTGGCCTGCGCGACCCTTCCGGCCGCGGCCGAGGAGGCCGAACCGGTGTCCTTCCAGCATCAGGACTGGGAACTGGTCTGCGACAACACCCGCACCTGTCGTGCCGCGGGGTACCAACAGGAGTACGAAGAGGCGAGCCTGCCGGTCAGCGTGCTGTTCACGCGCAAGGCCGGGCCGGCCACCCCGGTCGCCGGACAGGTCGCGCTCGGCGACGACTGGGAGGAAAGCGTCCTCGACGATCTGCCCGAACGCTTCAAGCTCGCGATGACCATCGACGGTCGCGCGCAGGGCGAGATCGCGATGCAGCGGAAGGATGCCGTCGCCGACCTCACGTCCGCACAGACGGCCGCGCTGCTGAAGGCGCTCGCGCGCGATACGCGCATCGAATTCCGCGTCGGCGACCGGACCTGGATGCTCTCCGACAGCGGCGCGTCCGCGGTCCTGCTGAAGATGGACGAGGTCCAGGGTCGCGTCGGCACGCCCGGGGCCTTGCGCCGGCCCGGCAAGCGCAACGAGTCGGAGGTCCTGCCGCCGCTGTCCGCGCCCGTGGTGCGCGCCGTCGAACCGCATCCGCCGAAACCCGCGGACAGCGGCTTCCTCGACCGACACGGCGAGGCCCTTCGCGAAGCGCTGCGCGGCGCGGCCAGCGAAGAAGACTGCATGGACCTGTTCGAGGCGAACGACCCGCAACCGCTGCAGGTCGCACGGCTGACGAAGACGAAGCTGCTGGTCTCCACCCGCTGCTGGCTCGCCGCCTACAACTCCGGCGACGGTTACTGGATCATCAACGACAGGCCGCCGTTCGATCCCGAGTTCGTCACCGAATCGGCGAACGCCTACGAGGATGGCGCACTGTCCGCCACGCACAAGGGCCGCGGCATCGGCGACTGCTGGTCCACGGAGGAATGGACCTGGGACGGCACCCGCTTCGTGCCGACCCGCGAAATGACCACCGGCCAATGCCGCGGCTTCCCCGGCGGCGCCTGGACGCTGCCGACGCGGGTGAGCGATGTGAGGCCATAAGCGCCATCCCGCTCGGGGATGGTTCGCCCGCGCGCGATCGGATCGCATCCTTTGTACGCGAACCTGCTCACGGCTCGGGCCTGAGTTCTTCAACCCGCGCCTGCGATGGCGTTGTCCAGCAGCATCCGCACGCTGTCGGCGTGTCCCATCTCGGCCGTCCGGTGCCGCACGGTGAAGCCGCGTCGATCGCGCGCCGCGCCCAACGACCAACTGCCGTTCGGATCTTCAGCGCCTGAAGCACAACATTCCGGGCCCGTCGTGCCAGCATCGACTTTCGGTCTGGCCGATCATCGGGTGTTTTTCCCTGGAAAGCGATGCCTGATCCGGTTCGAAATCGCGTCCGACATTTTCAGCATTCCAATATCCTGCAGCGGATTTCGTCGAATTTGTTTGTTGGATGGGTTTCAGGAATCGATACGGGATATGGCATGCATCTCTCGAGCCGTCCTTTCCTTTCGTCGATCCGGAATCCCATGCGTGGAATCGATGGCGTATGCGTCGACGATCGTCGTTATCCGCTTCGACTCCATGCGCGCCCGCATGCAGGCAGTCGACATGCGCATGCATCCGACACGCGCACGATCGGCCCGAATGGCGTAGCATGGTCCGCCAGCGCTCCATTCGCGCGTCGTGGCCGAGTCGTTCATCTTTCTCCCGGCCGCTCCGCTCCCTTTCTGCGTGACCGCCCTCGCGGGCGTGTTCTTCCGGGAGCCCTCATGTCTGTGTATCGCACCATCGGATCGCCCATGCCGTCGCCGGCGGGGTCCGCATGAACGCACAGCCCAAAATTCCCGAAGCGATCGTCGCACCACGCAAGGAGACCGGCGTGCATTGCAGCCGTTGCGATGCGCTGTGCTGCCGGTTGACGGTGGTGCTGTTCGAGGAAGACGCGATTCCCGGCCATCTCACCGAGTTCAACGCGGAGGGCGTGCGGGTGATGGCGCGGGACGCGGACGGCTGGTGCGTGGCGCTGGACGGCGCGAAATTGAATTGCGGCATCTACGAGACGCGGCCGACGATCTGCCGCAAGTTCGCCATGGCCGGCCCCTACTGCCTCGACGTGCGCGCGGAGGCGCGGCGCGCGGCGCGGCCGGTGCCGATCACCCTGTTGCGCTGACGCCGCTGCGTCGAGGCCCGCCATGACCGCGAAGAAAACCGATACGCCCCCGCCCGCGCAGACGCCGGCCTCGGAGCCCGATGCCGCGCCGGCGAGGCCCGCCGCACGACAGCGCTTCCGGACGACGCTGGAAGAACGCCGCGGCCCGTTGACCCATGCGCAGATCGCGGACGATCTGGCGGCGTTCGAACGCGCCGGCGGCAGGATCGAAGTGCTCGGCAACACGCCGATGCTGCGCACGATTCCGCTGTCCCCGACCCCGGCGCCCCCGGAGGCGCAACGCCGGTCGGGATCGAAAACGCCGGTGCCCTCGAAGGACGAGTGAGGCGATGCCGCCATCGGGGCGGATAGGCACCGGGCGACCCGGGCATCGGGGTCGGCGGTCCGCCCGTCCGCGGGTCGCGAGCGCCGTCATGCGGCGCTGCGTCGTGGCAGCGCCGATGGCGGGCCACTACACTCGGCGGATGAACGCCTCCCTCAGCCGACTTCCGCTCGCCCTCACCCTCGCGCTCGCCGCACTGCACGCAGCGCCCGCCCTGGCACTCGACGGCAAATGGACGCCGCAGCAGGTGCTGGAGATCGACGCGCGATGGCTCAAGCGCCAGGGCTTGAAGCTGCCGCCGTCGGCGCTGTGGGACGCGAAGCGCGGGACCGGGTTGTTGACCGGCACGGTGAGCATTTCCGGGTGCAGCGGCGCGTTCGTTTCCGATACCGGGCTGATCGTCACCAATCATCACTGCCTGTTCAACGTGGTGCAGGAGCACAGCACGCCGGAGCGCGATCTCATCGCGAACGGATTCCTCGCGCGCACGCCGGGCGAGGAATTGCCGGGCAGCACCACGCGGGTCGAGATTCCGAGGCGCTTCACCGACGTGACCGCGGCGATCCTGGCCGCGGTGCCCGAGGACGCGACGCCCGAGGCGCGGCTGCAGGCGATCGACGCGACGCAGAAGGCGCTGGTCGCCGAGTGCCAGAAGCGGCCGGACACCAAATGCAAGGTCGCCGCGTTCGACGACGGCGTGACCTACACGCTGATCGAGTCGATGGAATTGCGGGACATCCGCCTCGTCTACGCGCCGCCGCGCGCGATCGGCGAGTACGGCGGCGAGATCGACAACTGGTCGTGGCCGCGGCATACCGGCGATTTCGCGATCGCCCGCGCCTACGTCGGCGCGGACGGACGGCCCGCGGATCGCGCCGAAGGCAATGCGCCGTTCCGGCCGGAATTCTTCTTCCCGATCTCGAACGAGGGCCTGGACGAAGGCGATTTCGTGATGGTGCTGGGTTATCCCGGCGTGACCTATCGCGCGCTGACCGCCGAGGAGATGCGCGAGCGTCGCGAACGGTTCTTCGTGCGTCGCGAGGATCTGTTCGGCGAGTGGATCTCGATCCTGGAATCGACGAGCGCGAACGACCCGGCCGGCGCGATCGCGGTGGCCGCGAATCTCAAGGGCATCCACAACCGTTACAAGAACGCGCAGGGACAGATCGCGGGCCTGGATCGCGGGCGGATGGTGGATCGCCAGGCGGCGCAGGACGATGCGGTCGCGGCCTGGGCCGCGCAGCGTCCGGAGCATGC
This sequence comes from Pseudomonadota bacterium, assembly GCA_049324395.1. Classification (GTDB taxonomy): domain Bacteria; phylum Pseudomonadota; class Gammaproteobacteria; order Xanthomonadales; family Xanthomonadaceae; genus Lysobacter_I. Next base: position 37,954 of record JBMOOY010000028.1, on the reverse strand, counting down.
CGGCGCGGCCGCGGCGCGCGAAGGGCTGCGCGCGGTGCTGGCCGAACGCGAGGCCGGCTGGGAGCGCGATTTCCTGCTGAATCTGGTGCCGATGGGCACCGAGAGCGTCGCCGGCGGAATTCCGCCGCTGCCCAAGGGACTGTATTTCGGCGCGACGCTCGCGCACAACGCGATCGAGCAGGCCAAACCCGATGCCGCGCGCGGAGCGGGATTCGCCGCGGCCGATCGCGGCAAACTGCGCGACCGCCTGCGCGCCGAGCAGCGCAATTATTTCGCCGCGGCCGACCGGCGGATTTTCGCCGCACTGGTCCGCCGCGCGCTGGCGCTGCCGGCCGACCGGCGCATCGCCGCGGTCGACGCGCAGTTCGCCGGGCTCGACGCGGACGCGATCGAACGCCGGATCGCGGCGATGTACGCGGCCAGTCCGCTGCTCGATCCGGACCGTCGCGAGACGCTGCTCGACGCGTCGATCGACGCGCTCGCGGCGCGCGGCGACCCGCTGCTCGATTTCGGCATCGCCTGGAACCGGGATGTGCGCGCGCTGCGCGAACGCGAGCGCGGCTGGAACGCGCGCGCCGCACTGCATCGCCCGGTCTGGCGACGTGCGGTCGCGGCGCATGCCGGCACGCCGATCGCCCCCGACGCCAACGGCACCCTGCGGATCAGCTTCGCGCACGTGCAGGGCTACGCGCCCCGCGACGGCGTGATGTACACCCCTTTCACCACCCTCGACGGGGTGCTGCAGAAGCACACCGGAGAGTCCCCGTTCGACGTGCCGGAGGCGGTGCGCCGGGCCGCGCAGGCGCCGGGGGCGGCCGCGCGCAGGGTCAACTTCCTGGCCGACGGGGACACCAGCGGCGGCAATTCCGGCAGCCCGGTCATCGATGGCCGCGGCCGCCTCGTCGGGGTCAACTTCGACCGGGTCTGGGAGAACGTGGCCGGGGATTTCGGCTTCAATCCGGCGGTATCCCGCAACATCAGCGTGGATATCCGTTACCTGCTGTGGCTGCTGCGGGACGTGGAGCGGGCCGACGGGCTGCTCCGGGAGCTCGGCGCCGGGGCCGACTGACGCGATATCATCGTCGCGCCACAGGGGGCGGCCCCCGGGAAGGCGGCTTGTATCCCAGGGATGGTTGAACCCGGCACCTCGTACCGGGTCTGTGTCGTCATGCCCTTCCGTGCGGCCAACCCCGGTCGCGCGGATGTTCTCCGGAACCCTCGTCATGTCCGCCGTCCCTCCCGCCAATCTGACCGACCTGATCAATCGCCGCGCGTCGGTCGACAAGCCCGAACTCGAGGCGCTCGCGGCCGCGTTGTGGCCGAAGCTCGAACGCCTGGCCGCGCATCAGCTGCAGGGGCGCAGCGGCCTGACCCTGCAGGCCTCGGATCTGGCGCAGGACGCGTACATCGCGCTGATGCACGAGTTTCCGGGACGCTTCAACAACCGCGAGCATTTCTACGCGCTGGCGGCGCGGATCGTCCGCAACATCGTGGTCGACTACCTGCGTCGACGCAGCGCCGACAAACGCGGCGGCGGCATTCCGTTCGAGCGTCTGGAAAAGGCCGAGAACGACGTGTCCGCGGCGATCGACGATTCGGTCGACTGGATCGCCGTGGACGCGGCCCTGAACGTGCTGGCGGAACGCCACGAGGACGCGGCGCAGGTGGTGGAGCTGAAATTCTTCGCCGGCCTGACCAACGAACAGATCGCCGAAGCGATGGGGCTTTCGCGCGCGACCGTGATCCGCCACTACCGCTACGCGCGCGCCTGGCTGATCGACCATTTCGGCGCGGAGACGAGCGTCGATGGCTGAACCCGGCGGGGAGTCCGGGGCGGTCGAGGAAGGCCGCCTGTTCGAGACCTTGTGCGAGCTGGACGCCGAAGCGCAGACGAAGCGGCTGCTCGAGCTCGACAAGACGCAGCCGGCGCTGGCCGCGCGGCTACGCAAGCTGCTCGCGATCGACGAGGCCTACGGCACCCACACCGCGCGCAGCGTGCTCGCCACCGAATTGCCGGACCCGGTCGGCGATGTCAGCGACATCGGCCCGTTCCGGCTGGTGCGCCAGATCGGTCGCGGCGGCATGGGCGTGGTGTATCTGGCCGAGCGACGCAGCGGTTTCGCGCAGCAGGTCGCGATCAAGATCCTGCCGCGTTTCGCGATCGACGATGCGGGCCGCGAGCGCTTCTCCCAGGAGCGCCGGATCCTGGCGCAACTGCGCCATCCGAACATCTGCAGCATTCTCGACGGCGGCGAGCTGCCCGACGGCACGCCCTGGCTGGCGATGGAATACGTTCCCGGCGAACCGCTGTGCGCGTGGTGCGAGCGCAACGGCATCGGCCTGAACGAACGCATCGGGCTGTTCCTGCAGCTCTGCGACGCGGTGCAGTACGCGCACCGCAATCTGGTCATCCACCGCGATCTGAAGGACAACAACGTCCTCGTCGAAGACTCCGGACGGGTCCGACTGCTCGATTTCGGCATCGCGAAATCGCTGTCGCCGGTGGCCGATCTGGGCCTGACCGCGGCCCAGGACCGCTTCTTCTCGCCGCTGACCGCCGCGCCGGAACAGGTGCGCGGCGAACGCGCGACCATCGCCACCGACGTCTATGCGCTCGGCGCGCTGCTGCACCAGTTGCTGTGCGGCGTCCTGCCGTTCGAACGACCGTCGCGATCGCCGCTGGAACTGCAGCGCGCGATCCTCGAAGACGTACCGCCGCGGATGAGCGATACGTTGCAGCGCGCGATCGAGGCGCGGCGCGAGCGCGACGACGGCGCCGCGGCGCCGCACGCGTTCGCGTCTCTCGCGATCTCGCCGCGCGCGCTGCGCGGCGAACTCGACGCGATCGCGACCCATTGTCTGCGCAAGGATCCCTCCGAACGCTATGCCGAGATCGGCGATCTCATTCGCGATCTGCACGCCTGGCGGTCGGGACATCCGATCTCGATCTCGCAGGGCGATCGTCTGTATCGCACCCGCAAGTTCCTGCGCCGGCACCGACTCGCGGTCGCGTTCGCGGCGACGACCACGATCGGCGTCCTCGGCGCGCTGGGGGTCACCCTGTGGCAGGCCGCGGCACTGCGCGAGGAGCGCGACGCGGCCGAGGCCGCGCGCCGACGTTCCGAGGCGGACCGGGATCGCGCGCGCGCGGTGGCGGCGTTCATGCGCGACACCTTCGAGGAAGCCGATCCGACCAGGACCACGCGCAGCAGCCTGCTCGCCCGCGAATTGATCGAACGCGGCGCGCGCCGCCTGGAGGGCCTCGAAGGCCAGCACGACATCCAGGCCGATCTCGCGCTGCTGCTGGCCGAGAGCAACGCCGGCATGGGACTGACGCGGGAGAGCGAAGACATCCTGCGCGCCTACGCACCGGCGATCCAGGCGTTGGCCGCGGCCGATCCCGCCGTGCGCTGGCGCGCGAACAACCTGCGCCTGGCCAATCGGATGAAGCTCAACCTGGATGCGCCCGAGCTGGATCGCGCGCTCGACGCCGCGGTGGACGAACTGCAACGCAGCGCCGATTCCGCGGACACGCGGACACGCGCGGCGCTGCTGCGATCGCGCCTGCAGGCGCGCCGATCGCAGTTCGGCGACGCGGCGCGCACGCTCGAGGATGCGGTGCGCCTGCACGGTTCCGCGCTGGCGCCGTCGAAGTCGCTGAATCTGCGGGTCGATCTCGGCCACGCCCTGCTCAGCGCCAACCGTCCGGAGGATGCGCGCCGGATCTGCGAAGCCATCGGTCGCGAACGGCTCGAAACCTTCGAACCGGCGCTGCAGACGCGCGCGCTGCGCCTGATCGTGCGCGAACTCAAGAATCGCGAAGAGAGCGGGACCGCGCTCGCCGAGGCGATCGAACGCTGGCGGCGGACCACCGAACGCCTCTACGGCGAAGACTCGCTGGAAGCGGCGAAGGTCTACGAGAACATGATCGACCTGACCGAAGACGCGCGGGAGCAGGACGCGCTGATCGAGAAGGCCTACACGATCCAGCGGAGGAAATTGCCGGAAGTCTCGATCGAACGCGCCTACGCCGAGTACAACATGGGCTATTTCCAGCTCGAACTGCGCAATCGACCGGACCTCGCCGAACCGCACCTGGCCGCCGCGGCCGAGATCGGCGGGCGGGTCGCGGGCCGAGGGCACGCCGACGTGCTGACCTTCGAGCTGACCTGGGCCGAGACCCTCAACGCGTTGGGACGGCATGCGATCTGCCTGGAACGGCTGGCCTCGCCGCGGGTCGACCCCGAGGACGCCAGCGATGCGAAGCGGCTGAGCCGACTGCATCTGGAACTGGCCAAGGCCGCGCTCGCGCTGGCTCGCCCCGAACAGGCACGCACCGAAGCCGGGGCCGTGCATGCCGTCTGGCAGCGACTCGGTGCCCCGATCCCGGCCGATCTGGCCGAGGCCGTCGGTCGGATCGAGGCGCGCCTGCCCGCGGACCCGACCGCCTCCGGGAGCCGTTGATCCTGTCCGAATGCCCTTTGCGCTCGTACAGAAGCCCTCCTTCGCCGCCGCCGATCATGCTCAAGCGCATCCTTCCCCTCCTGCTGTCTTCCTGGGCCCCGATCGCCCTCGCCTTCCCGCCCTGCCCGCAGCAGCCGCTCGAGGTCGATCCGGTCGAGGGCCCGGTCTCCGAGATCGCCGATCCGCGTTACCAGACCTGGTACGCGTTCGCCGGCGACCAGACCGTGCTCGCCCTGATCAATCCGCAACCTCCCGGCGACCACGGCTTGCCGGGCACCGGCAATTGCCGCACGTCCGATCTGATTCCGCTGCCCGGCCTCAACGTTTCCTCGCCGACGGTCGGCCTCTCCCCGCCGACCGCACCGCTCTCGGCCTTCGGCACGCTGGCGTTGCCCGATTTCCGCGGCTTCGCGCCCGGGACCGGCATGACCTACCGGCTCGATTTCGCGATCGGCGATGCGGCGCTCGATGCTCCCGGCGACTGGGTCGACACGATCGAGCTGGCGTTCTACTGGGACGCCTGGCCGAACGGTTCCGGCCTGCCTTCCGCCCGGTATCGCGTGCGGATCGAGAAGACCGCGTCCGGCGCTTCCGTCGCCCGGATCATCGAAGCGCGGGCCCTCTGGAATACCGTCGGCGACACCGCACCGACGTCGGAAACCGTGGTCGCGACCCTTCCGCTCGGCAGCGCCGAGACGACCCCGATGGCGTTGCGCTGGCATCAGGTCGTCCTGCTGCCGGCCGACGACGGCGGCGGATTCGATCCGCCACCGGGCGCGAATCAGGTCTTCGCGTCGGACGGCATCGACCCGGCTTCGTCGCTGGCTGCGGAGTCACTTGCGACGGAGTCCCTCCCGGCATCCACCGGCACCGACACCTACGAGCAGTACCTGGATCCGAACAACGTGGACGCCACCCTGGAAGTGCTCGGCCCGAACAATCAGGTGCTCTACAGCGTCTCCCTGACCGGGCAGTGGGCCAACGGTCTCTCGATCGGCCTGTTGAACTACCACACGCCAACCGCATCGCCGGAGAGCTGGGATGCGAGCGTGCTGGTGGACGATGCGCGACTGCGGATCGAGTACTGATACCGAGGATCCCGCCGGATTCCCGCCGAATTCCCGCCGATATTCGTTATACCGATGTTTTCGCCTTCTTTTTCACCACAGCCCCGGGACGGGCGGTCGCACAGGACAGCGACACGCAGGATGCGATCCCCTCGAATACCGCATACCCCCGGAGAGTGACACCATGAAACGCGTTCTTCCCCTGCTGCTTCTCGCCGCCTGGGCGCCCGCCGCGCTCGCCTTCCCGCCCTGCCCGATCGAACCGGTCGACCTGGTCCCGATCGACGGCGGCGGAGGCGAAGCGACCACCACTGCCGCCAGCGTCTGGTACCGCGGCCACTACGCGCTGGTGGGCGACCCGAGAATCATCGACCAGATCAAGCCCGAACTGCGCAGCACCGACAACGGCGACCTCCCCAAGAGCGGCAAGTGCCGCGATCGCGATGCGCTTCCGGTGCTCGACGGCTACAGCGGCGATGCCACCGTCGACCTCTCGCCCCGGTACGCCCCCGCATCGGGCTTCGGCATCGTCGGCCTGCCCGATCTGCGCATCGGAGACGGCAATACGGTCATGAGCTATACGCTCTCCTTCGACATCGTGAACAACCGTCTGGAAGAGCACGGCGACTGGTTCGATGTCGCCCAGTTGCAATTCCAGTGGACGGCCGGATTGACGGAGAAGGGGAACGGGATCGTGTCCGCGATATACCGGGTTCGCGTGCACCAGGCCGACAAGGAGAGCGCGATCGTCGACGTGATCGAAGCGCGCAGCCTGCATGCGCCGGTCGATGACACCATCCGTCCGGTGACCGTACAGCGGGTGGTCGCGTCGATCCAGGTCGCATCCACCGATCCGTCCACGCCGATCGTTCTGCGCTGGGAACAGGCCAAGAAGCCCTCCTACTTCGAGGGCGGAGTCGGCCTTCCGACCGCGCCGACGGAATCGACGGAATCGACCGCCACGGTGGGATTCGATGGCGGCCCCGTTACGCCGACCACCGACGTCGATTCCAGCCTCGAAATCCTGGACGGGTCGCTCAAGGTCCTCGGCAGGATCGACCTGCCCGGGCAGTGGGCGAGCGAATTGTCGATGGGCCTGCTGAACTACCACGTGGTTTCCGCCACCGGGTACGCCGCGCGCGACGCCATCGTGCTGGAAAGGATGGAATTGAGGGCCAAGCAGAACTGAGCCGGCGCGATCGACACGGCGTCCGCCTCTTCGCCGACGCCGTCCGCTCGGGACAGTCCGATCGATTCGGCATTTCCGCGTGCCCGGAACGGCGCGCTCGCGGATCGAGCACGCGCGTGCCCGTTCCGGCGATACCCGCACGACGCCGAAACGGCGTCGTGCGGACTCTCTCCTGATCCTGTTTCCCGTCGCATCCCGCTGAGAAGGGTGGCCCCTGTACGTCACGAAGGGGCCTGCGGTCCGGAAGGGCCGTATTCCCCCGAAGCGATTACGACAAGGAGCAGCGACATCATGAAGACGATTTCCCTCGCGGCGGCACTGGCCGCCACCCTGATCGGCGGCCAGGCCCTGGCCGCCGATGCGCCGGACAGCGCCGGCTTCCGCATCGAGAGCGAAGATCAGTTCGTCCGCGACTACGGCGACCGCGTCGAGCGCGTCGCCCCCGGCGTGTATCAGGTCGTCGAAGGCCCGCTCGCGGGCAAGACCCTGGCGATGGGCGAAGCCGGCCTCGCCTACGAGCTCGCGGCGCTGCGCGCCCGGGTGCCGACCTCCTTGCGCGAACGCGCGTTGATCAAGGCGCGCATCAAGCGGCTGGAAGGCGTACGCACGCGCTATTCGAAACTCCACGCGCTACAGGCGCGGGACGCGACCAAGGCGTCCACGTCGTCCTCCCTGCCGTGCCAGTACTACAATCCGCGCACGAACACGACCATTTTCTACAACGCCGTCGCCTACGTGCAGGCGACCGCCGAGTACTACATGAGCAACGGCGGCGGCGGCCTGAACTACTACTACGCCCGTGCGTCGGCGAGCGCATCCGGCACGGTCGTCAAGCCCGGCAACGTGCCTTTCGCTTCCGGCGTCGTCTCGGTCTACGCGCTCGCCAGGAACAACCACAACGGCACGCTCGTGCAGCAGTTCAACTACGGACCCTCGGTCTCCGCGGGCACCGGATACGTCTACAGCGGCCCGGATTTCTCGCACGACCTGGATGCGACCGCTGCCGTGGAAGGCGACGGCGACTGCTACGGCTTCGTGTCGATCTCCGACGCTCTGCAATAACCGCCCTCGACAGGAAACCCGGCGCGCACGGAGGCGCGCCGGGTTTCTTTTTGCGGGATCCCGCCGCGATCAGTGCTCGTACGCCGCCTCGCCGTGGGACGCGATGTCGAGACCTTCGCGTTCGGCTTCCTCGTTGACGCGCAGGCCGACCGTGTATTTCACGATGGTGAATGCGATCAGGGACACCAGCCCCGACAACACGACGGTCACCACGACGCCCTGGAACTGGATCCACACCTGGCCGGCGATGCTGTAGTCGGCCAGCGCGGTCTCGGTCACGTAGTCCCAGAGGCCCGCGCCGCCGAGCGAGGGCGCGGCGAACACGCCGGTGAGCAGCGCACCGGTGATGCCGCCGACGCCGTGCACGCCGAACACGTCGAGCGAGTCGTCCGCGCGCAGCAGTTTCTTCAACCCGGTCACGCCCCAGAAGCAGACCACGCCGGCGATCAGGCCGATGGCCAGGGCGCCCATCAGACCGACCAGACCCGCGGCCGGCGTGATCGCGACCAGACCCGCGACCGCGCCCGAGGCGCCGCCCAGCATCGACGGCTTGCCGCGCGCCAGCCATTCCACCGCGCTCCAGCTCAGCACCGCGGCCGCGGTGGCGAGGAAGGTGTTGGCGAACGCCAGCGCGGCCACGCCGTTGGCTTCCAACGCCGATCCCGCATTGAAGCCGAACCAGCCGAACCAAAGGATCGACGCGCCGACCATGGTCTGGGTGAGGTTGTGGGGCTTGATCGCTTCGCGCCGATAGCCGACGCGAGGACCGATGACGTACGCGCCGACCAGACCGGCGATGGCCGCGTTGATGTGCACCACCGTGCCGCCCGCGAAATCCAGCGCGCCCTTGGCCCAGAGGTAGCCGGATTTCGCCAGTACCCCCTCGACCGCACCGCTGTCGGTGAACGCATCGGGGCCCGGGAAGAACCAGACCATGTGCGCCATCGGCGTGTACGCGAAGGTGAACCACAGCACCGTGAACAGCAGGATGCCGGCGAACTTCGCGCGTTCCGCGAACGCGCCCACGATCAGCGCGCAGGTGATGCAGGCGAACGCCCCCTGGAACACGAAGAACGCGAGTTCGGGCACATACACGCCCTTGGTGAAGGTCGCCGCCATCGCGCCGTTGATGCCTTCGCCGAGGAGGCGTGCGCCGCCGCCGATGAAGGCGTTGCCTTCGGTGAAGGCGAGGCTGTAGCCGTACAGCGTCCACAGCACCGCGACGAGCGAGAACACCACCAGGCACTGCATCAGGATCGACAGCACGTTCTTGCTGCGCACCAGACCGCCGTAGAACAGCGCGAGTCCGGGCAGGGTCATGAAAATGACCAATGCCGAGCACACCAGCAACCAGGCGGTATCGCCCTTGTCGGCGGTTTGCGCGGGCGCAGGCGTTTCGGCGGCGGGTTCGGCGGCGACTTCGGACGACGCGGCGGTCGCCTCGGCGGCGGCGGGCTTCGTTTCGGTCGTCGTCGCTTCCGCGATCGGGGTCGCGGCGGTGGTTTCGGCGGCGGCGGTTTCGGTCGCCGGAGCCGATTGCGCGGCCGCGACGAACGTCGCGCCGAGCGTCGTCGCGACGCACAGCAGCGCCGCGAGCAGATGGATACGGGCCTTCGACCCGGACAGGAATCCAGACTTCATGGGACGGTCTCCGAGTGAGGGTTAGAGCGCGTCCGCGCCGACTTCGCCGGTGCGGATGCGGATGACCTGTTCGAGGGCGGTGACGAAAATCTTGCCGTCGCCGATCTTCCCGGTGCCCGCGGATTGCTGGATCGCTTCGATCGCGGCGTCGAGGCGATCGCTCGCCACCGCCACTTCGACCTTGATCTTGGGCAGGAAATCGACGACGTACTCCGCGCCGCGATACAACTCGGTATGTCCCTTCTGTCGGCCGAAACCCTTGACTTCGGTGACGGTGATGCCGGACACGCCCATCTCGGACAAGGCTTCGCGCACCTCGTCGAGCTTGAACGGCCGGATGATGGCTGTGATCAGTTTCATGCGCTCTCCCCGTGGATGGAGAACGCCGACGCCGCGGCGCCGGCGTTCGTGTGCGACCCCGTGTCCCCGCGCATCGCGGAACGTTTCCGCGCAGCGATGCGCAGGGATCGTGGGTCCCTCTGGGGAACCGCAGCGCAGTCCGACGTGGGGAAGGAAGCTGCGTCCGCGTTTCCCGTACCTCGTCAAGCCAAGACTCTCGTCGAGCCAACACCATGCCGCCGCGTCCCTGCCGCGCGCCGACGACCCTACAACTCGATCGTCATGAACACGCTGTACGGGTCCTCGACGTAATCGCCGAACGGCCCGCATTCCTCGAAACCGAAGCGCTCGTACATCGCGCGCGCCGGCAGGAACGCATCCGGCGATCCGGTTTCGAGACTCAACCGCCGGTAGCCGCGTTCGCGCGCCACCCGCAGGATGTGCCGCATCAGCGTCGCGGCGACGCCCTTGCGCAGATGATCGCGAGCGGTGCGCATGGACTTGATCTCGCCATGCGCCGCGTCCAGCGCCTTCAGCGCGCCGCAACCCATCAATGCGCCGTCCTTCCAGACCGTCCAGAAGGTGATCTCCGGACGACGCAGCTTGTCCAGGTCCAGCGCATGGACGCTTTCCGGCGGCGAGTGCAGGAACATCTCGTCGAGGTGTTCCTGCAGCAACCGCGCGATCTCGGGCCCGCTGAGGTCGTCTATCCGGATGTCCATCGCTTATCTGTCATCCCGAACGCATGTGAAGGATCCGTTTTTCCCGGTGGCATCGCACGCCATCATCACGGCGCGTCGCCCCCACCCCGACCCGCCCTGCCAGCAGGCACAGCCTGCTGGCGTTCGTCGGGACCGGTAGGGCGGGCCCATGGCCCGCCGTCACGGCCGCTCAGATCGTGTAGTACATCTGGTACTCAAGGGGGTGCGTCGCCGCGCGGAAGCGCGTGACTTCCTGCATCTTCAGCGCGATGTAGCCGTCGATGAAGTCGTCGGTGAATACGCCGCCGGCCTTGAGGAAGTCGCGATCCTTGTCGAGGGCTTCCAGCGCCTGGTCGAGGCTGTGGCACACGGTCGGGATGTTCTTCTCCTCTTCCGGCGGCAGATCGTAGAGATCCTTGTCGCTCGGCGAACCCGGGTCGATCTGGTTCTTGATGCCGTCGAGGCCGGCCATCATCAGCGCGGCGAAGGTGAGGTAGCCGGAGTTCATCGGATCGGGGAAGCGGATCTCGATGCGGCGCGCCTTCGGGTTGGCCACGTACGGGATGCGGCACGAGGCCGAGCGATTGCGCGCCGAGTAGGCGAGCATCACCGGCGCTTCGAAGCCCGGCACCAGACGCTTGTACGAGTTGGTGGTCGAGTTGGCGAAGGCGTTGATCGCGCGGGCGTGCTTGAAGATGCCGCCGATGTACCACAGCGCCAGCTGCGACAGGCCGCCGTAGCCGTCGCCGGAGAACAGGTTCACGCCGCCCTTGGCCAGCGACTGGTGCACGTGCATGCCGCTGCCGTTGTCGCCGACGATGGGCTTCGGCATGAAGGTGGCGGTCTTGCCGTTGCGATGGGCGACGTTCTTGATGATGTACTTCATCGTCAGCAGTTCGTCGGCCTTCTGCACCAGCGAGCTGAACTTGGTGCCGATTTCGCACTGGCCGGCGTTGGCGACCTCGTGGTGGTGGACCTCGACCTCGATGCCGACTTCGGTCAGGGTCTTGCACATCTCGGCGCGCAGGTCGTGCAGCGAGTCGAGCGGCGCGACCGGGAAGTAGCCGCCCTTCACCATCGGGCGATAACCGGTATTGCCGCCTTCGTATTCGCGGCCGGAGTTCCAGTGCGCTTCTTCCGAGTCGATGTGGAAGAAGGTATGGCCCATCTCGTTCGCGAAACGGACGCTGTCGAAGATGAAGAATTCGGGTTCGGGGCCGAAGAAGGCCTGGTCGGCGATGCCGCTGGCCTTGAGGTAGGCCTCGGCGCGTTTGGCGACGCCGCGCGGATCGCGCGAGTAGGCCTGCATGGTCGCCGGGTCGAGGATGTCGCAGGTCAGGATGAGGGTCGGATCGGCGGTGAACGGGTCGATGACCGCGGTGGAGGCGTCCGGCAGCAGGACCATGTCGGATTCGTTGATGCCCTTCCAGCCCGAGATCGACGAACCGTCGAACATCTTGCCGTCCTCGAACAGGCCCGGCTCGACGATCGAGGCCGGGAAGGTGACGTGGTGCTGCACGCCGCGCATGTCGCAGAAGCGCAGGTCGACGAATTCGACCTTGTGATCCTTGATGAGTTTTTCGACGTGCTCGAGGGACATCTTCGGAAGCTCCGATGGGTGAGAAGGATGTCGGTACCATTGCAAACCGCGTGCCAGCGACATGGACGCGCTAAACTGTTGATCCCTAAGGAAGATGTCGACTCGGATCGAATGAATTGCACTTTTTTGGTGCGATTCGGTCCGTGAACGCACGCTTTTCAAGCAACCCCTGCCCGGACCGGACACCATGCGGATGCGCCTCCTCGCCAGCCTCGCCCTGCTGCTCGCCGCCGGCAGCCTGCGGGCCCAATCGACCGGTTACGACACCTGCCTCGTGCTCAGCGGCGGTGGCGCCCGCGGCATGGCCCACATCGGCGTGATCAAGGCGCTCGAACGCGAGCGCATCCCGATCGACTGCATCGTCGGCACCAGCATGGGCGCGGTGGTCGGGAGCCTGTACGCCAGCGGCCTGAGCGCGGACGAGATCGAAACGCAGATGCGCGCGCTCGACTGGACCACGATGTTCGTCGACCGCGTCGACCGCAGCGTTTTCCCCGCGCGACGCAAGGCAGAGGACCGCAGCTTCGTCGCCAAGGGCGGGTTCGGCCTGCGCGACGGCAAGCTCTCCCTGCCGCCGTCGGTGTTCGAGGGCCAGCGCCTGGGGGTGGCGTTGCGCGCCGCGCTGCTGCCGAGCGCGAACATCGAACGCTTCGACGATCTGCCGATTCCCTATCGCGCGATCGGCACCGATCTGGAGACCGGCGAAGCGGTGGCGATGGATCGCGGCGATCTGGTCAATGCGGTGCGCGCGAGCATGGCCGTTCCGGGCGCGTTCGCGCCGGTCAGCTACGGCGAGCGTTCGCTGATCGACGGCGGCGTGTCGTTGAACCTGCCGGTCGAGATCGCGCAGGGCCTCGGCGCGCGCCGGATCATCGCGGTCGACATCGGCGCCACGCTCAAGACCCGCGATCAGCTGCTCGACCCCTTCAGCATCACCGATCAGATGATCACGGCCCTGATGCTCCGCGAAACGCGGCGTCAGCGCGAGCGTCTCGACGGCGACGACGTGCTGATCGTGCCCGAGCTGGGCGACCTGAGTTCGGCCGACTTCGCCGCCGGCCTCGACCGGGGCGTGCCGCTGGGCGAGGCGGCCGCGAGCGCGGCGCTGCCGCAGTTGCGGGCGATGCAGACCTCGCCCGAGGCCTACGCAGCATGGCGCGCCTCGCTGCGTGCGCGACTGACGCCGATCGGTGCGGTCGAACGGGTGGACCTGGTCAACACCTCGGCGGTGGACGACGCCGCGATCCGCGCGCACATCACCGCGCAGCCGGGCGACACGGTGGATCCGGGGAAGATCGAACAGGATCTCGCCAGCCTGTATGGGCTCGGCGAATTCTCGCGCGCCTACTACACCGTCGACGCCGGCGAACGCGGCGGCAGCGTGCTGACCTACGTCACCCGCAGCCGGCGCTGGGAAGAGGACGGCACGCTCAAGTTCGGGCTGTTCATGCAGGACGATTTCGAAGGCGATGGCGAGTACCAGATCGGTGCGCGTTACGCGAAGCGCGAACTCAACCGCTTCGGCGGCGATCTCGTCCTCGAAGCGCGCCTGGGCGACCGCAATCGTGCGTTCGCCGAACTGCATCAACCGTTGAATCTGCGGCGAACGGCGTTCGTGCGATCGTCGCTGGAATGGGTCGGCGAAAACGAACCGCTGATCGACGCCGCGGGATTCGCAGGCGATTACCGCCACAATCGCTGGGAAGTGCGCGGCGGTTTCGGCATGACCCTGTCCGACAAGGGCGAATGGTCCGCGACGCCGTTCCTGCGCCGCAATCACTACGATCTGCGCACCGACTCGGTGTCGGTCCGGATCCCGCGGACCGCGACCAGCGCCGGCGTCGACCTGCAATTCGTCCTCGATACCCAGGACGACGCCGAATTCCCGTCGAAGGGCTGGTATCTCGACGCGCGTCATACCCGTTATCTGCCGATGCTCGACGCCGACACCGAGGGCTTCTCCAGCCGCGTCCGCGCGTCGTACGCGTTCTCCGCACTGGGCGGGCGATGGACGATCGGCGCCCAGGCGCAGGATCGTCGCGGCGACGCCTACGAGGATCTGGCGACGCTCGGCGGCCCGTTCCGGCTGTCCGGCTACGGCATCGACCGCCTGCGCGGCAGCGGTTCGGCGCTGACGATGCTGCAGTACAACCGCCCGCTGGCGCAGGTGCTGCAATACCCGCTGTTCGTCGGCGGCTCGCTGGAAGCCGGTCAGGTCTGGCAGCCGGGGCAACGCCCCGCGTTCGACCGCACGATCTTCGCCGGCAGCGTCTACAGCGCGCTGGACACGCCGCTGGGACCGATCTATTTCGGCCTCGGCCTCGCCGAGCAGGGCGAGGAGGCGGTGTTCCTGCGGCTGGGGCAGCCGTACTGACCCGCTACAATTCCGCACCCGCACCGCGAAGCCGCGCATGAACGACCTGCTCGCCGCCCTCCTCCTCGGCATCATCGAGGGCATCACCGAATTCCTGCCGATCTCCAGCACCGGTCATCTGCTCATCGCCCAGCACTGGCTGGGCGCGCGCAGCGATCTGTTCAACATCGCGATCCAGGCCGGCGCGATCCTCGCGGTGGTGGCGATCTACCGCCAGCGCCTGTGGGGCATCCTGGTCGGCTTCCGCCAGCCGGAGAACTTCGACTACGCCTTCAAGCTCGCGATCGCGTTCGGCGTGACCGCGGTCGGCGGGCTCGCGGTGAAGGCGCTGGGCTGGGAACTGCCGGAGACGGTGACGCCGATCGCGTGGGCGCTGATCCTCGGCGGCGTCTGGATGCTGGCCGCGGAGCACTTCGCGGCGAAGCGCGCGGCCGCGCTGGGCGAACGCGCGACGATCACATGGACGGTGGCGATCCTGGTCGGGATCGCCCAGGTCGTCGCCGGCGTGTTCCCGGGCACCTCGCGCTCGGGCGCGACCATCTTCGTCGCCCTGCTCGCCGGCACCACGAACCGGGTGGCGGCCACCGAATTCGCGTTCCTCGTCGGGATCCCGACCATGTTCGCCGCCACCGGCTACGAACTGCTGGACCTGTATCGCGACGGCCACGCCGGCGACGAGGACTGGACCGCGCTCGCGGTCGCGTTCGTCGCATCGGCGATCACCGCCTTCGTCGCCGTCAAATGGCTGCTGCGCTACATCCAGAGCCATCGCTTCACCGCGTTCGCGGTCTATCGTTTCGTGCTTGGCGCCGTACTGCTGCTGATTCTGCCGTCGGGCGAATGAAACGACCTTCGCCCGGTCGGCGCCGGGCGGTGTATGGTGCGGACTCGCGACGCCCGCCGGGAACCCCGAAGCGCCCGGCGGGTCGTTACACGGACGCGTTCGCCACATGGAGCCCGAGATGACCCGCCCGGTCCCGCTGTTGCCGCTGTTGTTGAGTCTGAGCCTCGCCGCCTGCGCCCGCCCGCCCGCCTCATCGGGGGACGCGCCGCCCGACGGCACCGGCGCCGCGACGCCCGCGAAAGCGATCGCCCTGGGCGACTACCACTGGCGCCTGGTGGACGCCGCCGATCCCGCCGGCAAGCGGATCGCCGCGCTGCTGGTGCGTCCGGACCAACCCATCCTGTTCGACTTCGCCGACGATCGCATCGCCGTCGGCAACGCCTGCAACCAGATCTCCGGCCAGGCCCGGGTCGACGGCGACCGCGTCCGCGTGCCCGTGCTGATCTCGACCAAGATGGCCTGCGTCGACCCCGCGCTGTCCGCGCTGGACGGCGAGATCTCGCGGCGCATCGAGGGCGAGTCGCGATTCGAATTCCAGCCCGGCGATCCGCCGAGGATGCTCTGGACCGCCGCCAACGGCGATGTCCTGCGCTTCGTCGGCGAACCGACGCCGCAGACCCGCTACGGCGGTCCCGGTACGGTCGAATTCATCGAAGTCGCGCCGCAGACCGAACCCTGTCGCGCCGGTCTGGAGCCGAGCGAGCGCAACTGCCTGCGCACCCGCGCCCTCCGCTACGGCGACGACGGCCTGCCGGTCGGCGAACCGGGCGAATGGCGCGTGCAGAACCTGACCATCCAGGGCTTCCATCACGAGCCCGGCATCCGCACCGTGCTGCGCGTGCGTCGTTTCCCGATTCCGGATGCGCCCGCCGACACGCCGCAGGTCGCCTACGTGCTCGAGACCGTGATCGAATCGGAGATGGTCGGACCGTGATCGGCAGAGCCCCCCACGTTCCCCGCATCCCCGCCCCACCCCGCGATACCGCTTTCCGGAGACCGCACATGATGCCCCGCACGACCCTGCTCGCCGCTGCGTTCCTGCTCTCCACCGCCTGCGCGCATGCCGACGATGTCTCCGGAACCGATGGCGCCGCCGCCGTTTCCGGCGCGAGCGCCGCAGGCGCCACCGGCACGGAACGCAGCCGACGGGTCGACCGCGACGAACTGATCAACACCGGCGGCTGGGCCCTGGTGTCGGCGACCGGCGGGGAGGGCGCGAACGCGGTCCGCGCCCAGGGCATCGCCTTCGAAATGAGCTTCGACCGCGGCGAAGTCGTCGCCAACGGCGGCTGCAACACGATCCGCGGCGGCTACACGGTGGCCGGCAAGCGGATGTCGTTCGAAGTCGCCATCACCACCCGGATGGCCTGCACGGACGACAAGAATCTCGCCGACCGCAGTTTCGTCGAACTGCTCAATCGCGAATTCAAGGCCGAACTGCTGGAACCGATGCCGTATCGACTGCGACTCACCGGCGACGAAGGCCAGGTGCTGGAATTCCAGGCGAAGCCGTTGCGGTTCTGAGAGCGCCCGCGAGGGCGCTCAGCGACGCTTGCGCACGACCCAGGTTCGCGCCAGGGAATCGTGCCATCCGCGGCAGGCCGAGTCGCTCGGAAGCAGGATCGAAAACGGCTCGAACGGAATGAAGCGGGCGAAGGTGCGGCCGACGACCTGGCCCAGGCTCGGCCGCCCGCCCTGTTCGTTCACCACCCGCGTCCCGGTGACGAGCTTGCCGACGGTGAAGCCGAACAGGCCCTCCATCGGGATGTAGTACAGCAGCATCGCGAGCATCCCGATGCCGTAATCGCGCAGCAGATTCGGTTGCTCCAGTCGCGCGAGCGCGGCCTCGTCGCCCTGCAGCACGAGCCAGACCGCATAGGGAATCGTCACCAGGATCGCGACCAGGGTGAAGCAGGCGTAGTCGATGGCCCAGTTGAAGAACCGGCGCCAACGCCCCGCGGCGTCGATCTCCAGCCGCTCCTGCGGCGCGGACGCTTCGATGCGCGCCGACGGCGCGTCGTACGGATTCGGTTCCTGCATGTCGCTCCCCCTTCGCCCGGCCGCGTCGCCGCGCGCATTCAGCCCGCGACGGCGGGATTGAGCGAATAAGCGCCGTAGATCGCCGTTTCAGCGAGAACGTGACCGTGCATCGCCCGGAAAACATCGCCCGCGCCGAAACGCGACGGCAGGTCGAGGCGTTCGACGTCGAGCGCGAACACGCGGAAGAAATAGCGGTGCAGGCGCAGATCGTGTCCCGGCGGATACGGGCCGTCGTAGCCGAGGTAGTCGCCGCCCATGTCGGGGTCGCCGGCGAACCAGCCGGTGTAATCGTTGAGACCGTGGCGCGCGCCCGCGGGACCGGCCGGCGCGGCCTTGCCGCGCGCGGTCACGCCGTCGCTGCAACTGCCTGCGGCGAGTTCGCGCACGCCGGCGGGGATGTCGACCATGACCCAGTGCACGAAGTCGCCGCGCGGGTGTTCGACCGGGATCGGCGTCGCGGCATCGGCCACCAGCGCGCCGTCGGTGGGCGCGTCGGTGTCGATGCACAGCAGCGCGAAGCTGCGCGTGCCCGCCGGCGCGTCGTCCCAGCGCAGGTGCGGATTGCGGTTGCCGCCGAATCCTTCCGGCGTGCCCATCGCGAACTCGGCCGGGATGCGCCGTCCGTGTTCGAAACTGTCGCTGACGATCTTCATGCGCGTCTCCGGTGCGATGCGTGGCGGCGTCGGTCCGCCGGTCAGTCCGCAGGATAACCGAGGGTCTGCGCCACGTCGGACAGCAGCGCGAACGGTTCGGCCAGGGCCTTGGCGTAGTGGCGCCAGTGGCCGTAGGCGAAGCGCTGCGGGCCCAGCGCGGCCGCAGGCGGCGCCAGGATCTGCTCCAGGCCGAGGGCGCCGCCGACGTCCGCGGCGAAGGCTTCCGTATCGGCGTGCGCGTGGTCGGTGCGGACGATCCGGTGCGGCTGCAGGTCGTTCTGGTGCAGCGCGACCGCATGCTGCAACTGGCGCGCCAGCCACAGCGCGGCGTCGGTCGGCGAATTCAGCGCGAACGGCATCAGGCTGCCGAACGCCATCCATTCCAGCAGCATGTCGCGCGGATCGCGCAGCGCGATCACGACGATCGCGCCCGGCTGCAGCGGGCGCAGCACCTTGAGGAAGGCGTTGTCCCAGAACGGCAGCCAGTCGATGACGATGCCGTCGGCGACGCCGCGCGACGGCAGCGCCGCGCGCCATTCGGCCAGCGCGCGCTCGGGCGCGAGACGACCGTCGGCGAGCGCGGCGATGGTGTCCGGATTCTGGAAGGGGTCGTTCGGCGGATTCGGCGTGAACCGGTCCGCGCGCAGCGGATAACCGGCGTTGCCGATCACCGCGGCGACCTTTTCCACGCCCGATCCCGGCGGGCCCCACAGATACGCGACCGGCGGCGTGCCCGGCACCGGCGTCGCGGCGTCGGGCCACGGGCCGCCGGCGTGACCGGGCGCGGTCAGCGGCCAGCGCGACGCGGCTTCGCCCGCGTTCACCGTGTTCCAGGTCAGCACCGCTTCGCCGTAGCGACCGGCGCGATCCTGCGCGTAGCCCAGCCACGGCATGATGCCGCGCTTGGAGGCGTCGTCCGGCGCCTGCGCGATGAGCGCCTGCACGTGCGCCACCGCCGCGTCGGGGCGATCGCGGATCATGCGGTCGAGCAGGCGCATTTCGGCGCTGCTGCGGCCCGGCTCGACTTCGACGATGCGCTGCGCCAGCGCCGCCACCGCTTCGTCGTCGCCGCGGGCTTCGTGCAGATGCATCGCGGCTTCGAGCGCGCGCACGTCGTCGGGCGTCGCCGCGAGCCAGCGTTCGACCACCGCCACGGCGCCGTCGCCCGCCTCGGGTTCGAAGGCCAGCCGCAATTGCCACAGCGGGATCGCGTCCGGATGCCGCTCCAGCGCAACGTCGAGCGTCCTGCGGGCGTCGTCGTGTTCGCCGGTGCGGCGCCAGATGTCGGCGGCGATGCCCCAGGCGCGCGGATCGCGCGGTTCTTCGCCCAGCGCCTCGCGCAGCAGCGCGATCGCGCGCTCGTGGCGGCCCAGCGCGAGTTCGAGTTCGGCGGTCATGCGCTTGAGCGCCGGCGTGGCGCTCGCGGGATCGTCCAGCAGCGGCTGCAGGGTCTCCAGCGCCTCGTCCGGGCGCTGCTGCTGCAGCAGGATGTCGGCGAGCATGCCGCGCAGGGCCTGCATCTGCGGCGAGAGGTCGATGACCCGGCGGAACGTCTGTTCGGCGAACGCGTAGTTGCGCTGATGCAGATGCGCGAACCCGAGCGCGTACAGCACCTGCAGGTCGTCGGGCAGCTGGGCCGAGGCGCGGGTGAGCAGGGCCTGCGCGCGCTCGGCGTCGCCGCGATGCAGGGCGATCATGCCCTCGACCGTCTTCACCCACGGATGATCGGGCGCCAGACGGGCCGCGGACCGCTGCAGGCGCTCGGCTTCGGCGAGATCGCCGCGCCCCACCGCCAGCTGGGCCTGCATGATGTAGGCGCCGAACTGGTTGGGGTCGAGGGCGAGCGCGCGGCCCAGCGCCGCATTGGCCTCGTCGATCTTGTATTCCTTCAGCAGGAAGCCGGCGCGCTGGAAATGGATGCCGGCGTCGTCCGGGGCGAGCAGCACGGCGCGGTTGATCGCGTGCAGCGCGGCGGCATCGTCGCCGCCCGCGCGCTCGGCGTGGGCCAGCAGGGCGTGGGCACGGGCATCGTGCGGGGACTCGGCCACGGCCACGCGGGCCAGCGACAGGGCTTCGGCATGGGCGCCGCGGTCGAGCGCGGCGAGGATCTTGTCGAGCATGGGGACGGTCTGGACGGCGGGGCCTGGGCCCGGAACCGACTAGTGTACCCGCCGCCCCCCGCCGGCCGGCCGATCGCCGGTCAGGCCGGCAGCGCGCGGGCCAGTTTGGCGGTCACCCAGCGCTCGGCGTAGCCGTCCAGCCGGACCGTTTCCAGAAACCCGCAATGCCCGCCCCGCGTGGCGATCTCGATGGTCGCCGTCTCCGGCAACCGCAGGGCGTGGAATTCGGCCTCCGGGATCACCGGATCGTCGGCGGAGGTCAGCAGATCGGCCGGCACGTCGAGTTCGGCGAGCCGGTCGCCGGCCACCGAATAGCCGTTGAAGTAATCGTCGAGGGTGTCGAAGTCGGTGTGCCGCTCCACCAGCCAGCGGGTCAGCTCGCGCATGCGCAGGCGCAGGATGCTGTCGTCGAAGTCGTAGTACTCGGGAAAGGTGTCGCGCTTGCGGCGCAGCGAATCCCGCCATTGCTGCTCGAAATAGCGCATGTAGAACGGCAGCCCCTGCTCCATCCGGGTCATCGTCACGCCCGGGTCGAGCAGCGGACATACCGCCGCCACCCGCGCCAGCGGCAACCCCGCCCGACGCGCGCGCAGCGCCACGCGCAGCGCGAAATTGCCGCCCAGCGAATAGCCGGCGACCACCATCGGCCGACCGCTCCCGGCGACGAAACGCTCGGCGACGTCGACCGCCGCGTGGACGACTTCGTCGATGCGGTTGGAGTGGAACAGCGCCTTGTTCAGGTGATGGGTGTCGCCGTGATCGCGGAAATTCAGCCGGAACACCTCGAAACCCGCGCGCAGCAGATGCGCGGCGGTCAGGCGCATGTAGCTCGATTCGACGCTGCCCTCCCAGCCGTGCAGCAGCAGCGCCAGACCGCGCGGTTCGACGCCCGGCATCCGGCTGTGCACGCCCTCCAGTCGCACGCCGTCGCCGCCATCGACGATGTAGGGCTTCTGGATCGCGCCGCAGCGCCGCAACAGCACCGCCCCGCGCGCGCGGCGCAGCGGGCTGCTCGCCAGCCACGACTGCAGATGCGGACTGCGCAGCCACAGCGGCGGAGCGTAGGTTGAAGCGGAAATCGTCATCGAGGTCGCAGGTCCTTTGTCATCCCGGGCGTGGCGGGGAATCCGCGTTACGGATCCGCACGCGGGATCTGGTCCATCGCCTCGACGATCCGCGTCCGCGCCGTTTCGGCCATGCGCCGGCGACCGTCGGCGTCGCCGGGCTGGATCGGTTCGAGGAACACCACGTCGGCGGTACGCCCCGGTTCGCCCAGCAGGCGGAGGAAATTGGCGAAGAAGCTTTCGGTCGGTCCGAACGCGACCACGGTCTGGGCGGAGCCGCGCGCACCGTAGCGCAGCGCCACCGGCTGCACCGGCACGTTCGCTTCGACCGCGGCCAGGAAGATGCGGGCATGGAACGGCCCGACCTCGTCGCCGCCGCGGGTGCGTCCTTCCGGAAACACCCCGACCGCGCGCCCCTCGTTCAGGCGCGCGAGCATTTCGTGGAGCACGCCGCCGAGCGATTCCTGGCTGCCGCGCTGGTGATAGATCGTCTCGCCCATCGTCGCCAGCCAGCCGACCAGCGGCCAGGACGCGATCTCGCGTTTGGCGACGAAGCCCATCATCCGGAACGCGTGCAGGGCGACGATGTCGACCCAGCTGACGTGGTTGGCCACGAACATCACCGCGCCCGGCAGCGGCGTGCCGACGCGGCGCATGCGGAAGCCGAACACCCGCATCAGGCCGCGCTGCCACCAGCGCACCATGCGGTGCTTGAGCGGATCGCCGGCGACGCGGATGCCGCCGAACGGCCAGGACATCAGCAACAGCGTGATCGGCAGGTGCACCAGCACGTGCCAGGCGAGCATCGGAAAACGGTAGAGATAGCGCAGCAACCGGACGGCGCGCGCGGCAGGGGCTGGGCGGGTCATGCCGTCACGATACCGAACGGCGTTGGTGCTTTGCACCATGGTCGGATCAGGCCCGGTACGGAATGATGGCCAGGGTCAGCCGGGAAATGCAGATCAGCCGTTCGGCCTCGTCCTCGATCCGGATCTCCCAGACCTGGGTCCGGGCGCCGACGTGCAGCGGCCGCGCGGTGCCGGTGACCTGACCGCTGCGGATGCCGTTGACGTGGTTGGCGTTGATCTCGATGCCGACGCACAACTCGCCCGGCGCGCAGCACAGGGTGCCTGCGGTGCTGCCGACCGTCTCGGCCAGCAGCACCGAAGCGCCGCCGTGCAGCAGACCGTAGGGCTGGCGGGTGCGTTCGTCGACCGGCATCGTCGCCCGCAGATAGTCCGGGCCGATTTCGGTGAAGACGATGCCCAGCGGCGCCATCGCGGTATCGACCGAGAGCGCATTGAGCTGTTCGAGGGTGGTGCCGCGTCGAAAGACGCGGCCGGCGGGCGCGGCGGGAACGGACGTGGCGGGGGTTTCCATGGCGTCAGGATACCCGACGCCTGCGGACGACCAGGAAAGACGGCCCGGCGCTGCGCGTAGAGGGGGTTGCGCAGCGCCGGACCGGCCGGGGAGAGGGTCGGGGGAAACGAGCGGGCGAAACGATCCGGCGAGACGGTCAGCGGAAGCGGAAGCGGGACTGGCCCCAGTCGCTGGTGTAGCGCTTCTCGAAGGCGTAGCCGCTGCTGTGGCCGTAGCCGATGCCGAAATCGCGATCGCGATAACGGGCGGGATGGGTGACGCCCTCGACACGCGCCGGCGCGGCGACCGGCGGGCGCGGAGCGTGCGGAGCATGGAGATGCGTGGCGTTCATGGCGGTGGTCCTGGGGGAGAGTGACTTGCGGGAGATGCGGGGGACGACGGGGACTGCGAAGGTGGCGACGGGATCAGGCGCAGCGGAAGCGGATCTGGCCCCAGTCGGTGGTGTAGCGCTTGTCGAAGGCGTAGCCGCTGCTGCTGCCGTAGCCGACGCCGAAGTCGCGGGCGCGGTAGTTGCGGCGGGCGGCGAAGGGGATGACCTTGGCGCCGGTACCCGGGCTGCGGTCGTTGGTGCGGTTCGGGGTGTTCATGGTGGTCTCCGGGGATGCGGTGGTGAATCGGTGTGTTGGTAAAGTACAACACCTGCCCAGCATATCACCTGTGCCGAAAGTCACCCATCGAGCGACACCCACATAACTTGTTGATTTTCAAGAAAAGAGCTCGATCCGCTGCCGACGAGCGGTCGTGTCCGGCGGCATCGCAATGCGTCCCGATGCGCGGGACGTGGTTCGGAATAGATCGAAAAACGTCCCGCCGCCCCCCTTCCGACATGCGGCACGGCTGACGGAGACGGGACCTGCGGGTGCCGACCGACCCGCGCGACAGGACCCGCGCTACAGGATCGGCGCCAGACCCGCGCCGAAGGCGGTGAAGATCCGGGTCAGGGGACGGATGGCCGGCGCCACCTCGGGGAAATCGCCGACCGGCTCGTAGCAGCGGCGGAAATGCGGGTCGCGCGGCGACAGCGGCGCCGGACAGTCGGGGCCTGGCTTGAACTCGTAGCTGGTGGCGTAACGCACCGGCCAGAAATCGAACACCGGCAACAACTCCGACACCTTCGCCAGCGAGTACTCCAGACCGGAGAACACCGGCGGTTTGTCGCGGCGCGCGATCATCCACGCGTTCTCCGGCGCGGTGTCGCGCTCGATGCTCTCGGCCAGCGCGCGCGCGAACGCGGGATCCTCGATCACCACCAGCGCCTCGGTGTTGTAGGTGTCGCCGCGCGGATCGAAATTGTGGGTGCCGATCACGCCGACGCGATCGTCGATCACCAGCGACTTCGCGTGCAGGCCGAAACGCACGCCGCCGCGTTTCAGCGGCACGCGCTCGTTGCTGCCGCGCTTGGAATAGCGCAGCGCCGAATACTCGCGCGCCAGCGGCGTGGGCCGGTCGGGCGAACGGCTGCCGCTGCTGCCGCTGCCGGGCACCACGCCTTCGGCGCCGGAACCGGACAGGCGCCCGTAGCCGGAACCGATCCCGCGCACGCGACCGGGGACGCCTTCCGCGTCGACGGTCCCCGTCGCCTCGACGTCGATCGGCGCGTCCTGCGGGAACGGCTTGAATTCGTAGATCTCGAACTTGTAGTCGCGCAGGTAGCGGCGCTTGTATTTGTACGACAGCGCGTAGGGAATGAAGGCGTCGGTGGCGGCGAGGCTGTTCGTGGACACCACCACGCGCGGCGGCGAAGGCCGTTTCTGCAGATCGCCGAACATGCGCTGCGCGGGTTTCGACAGCACCAGATACGGCGTCTGCAGCAGCACGCGATTCTCGGCGGTACCGATCAGCCCGCGCAGCAGCTGCGAGGATTCCGAATCGTCGCGCGTGCGTTCGTGCTTCGCCGGCGGGTCGCCGATGTAGCGCAGGGCGCGCACCGGGATCGCCGCGTCGACCAGGCGTTCGCGGACCAGCGCGGCATCGTCGGCGTCGCGGCCGATCAGTTCGATCCGTCGCGGTTGCGACGGCTCCGGGTGATGCACCGGCGGCACGCCCTCGCGCAGCACCCGCTTGCCCACGTCCGACAACCGGGTCAGCGGCGTGCTGAGCGGCGCGTTCCAGAACGCCTCGAAATGCGCGGCCATGTCCGCGGTCGCCGGTCCGGCGACGAGAATGTCGCGATCGCGGAAGTTGTAGCGCCCGTCCCAGTCGAAATAGTCGTTCTGGTAGTTGCGCCCGCCGGTGATCCCGACCAGGCCGTCCACCAGCATCAGCTTGTTGTGCATGCGCTGGTTGAGCCGGCGGAAACAGCAGATCGTCGCGTAGGCGTACATCGGATAACTGAAGCGCGCGCGACCCAGCACCGGGTTGTAGACGCGCATCTCGAAGTTCTCGTGCGCCGCCGCCAGCGCCGCGACCGTGTCGATGTGCTTCAGCGCGGCGAGCTGGTCCACCAGCAGCCGCACCTTCACGCCGCGCTTCGCGGCGGCGAGCAGTTCGTCGAGGATCAGATGCCCGGCATCGTCCTCGTCGTAGATGTAGGTCTGGATGTCGATGCTGCGCTGCGCGCCGCGGATCAGATCGAGCCGGGCGATCAGCGCGTCCTGGCCGTAGTCCAGGATCAGCGCGACATGCTGCGGCGCCGCGGGCGCGGATGCGGGATCCGGATTCGGCGCGACGGGCGGCGGCACGGCCACGGCATCCGCAGCGCCGGACGCCGGCGACGGCGGTGCGGCCGCCGCGGCCGTCGCGGTCGTCGCGGAAGCCGGGATCGCCGCGCCGCCCGCAGCGCGCACACCGAGTTCGCGCAACGGCGACGGACGCGCGCAGGCGTCCTCGCGATCGCAGGTGCGCTCGGTGCTGCGCGCGGCGGCGACGAGGGTCTCGACCTGCGCCTGCTCCGCGGTCGAGAGCGTGGCGCAGGCCGCCTGCGCCAGCGCGCACAGGGCGAGCAGCAGCGCGCGCAGCGGACGGCTCATTCGCCCTCCTCGCGCAGGCGCAACCGCAGGGTGAAGCGGACGTGATCGGAAACCGCGAAGATCCAGCGATCGACGCCGTAGTCGGTGCGACGCACGCTGCCGCCGGCCACCACGTCGCAGGCGTAGGCCGGCCGCTCGCAGTCGCTGGGCTCGATCGCGAAGGTCTCGCGGCGGCGCACGTTGCGGATCGACAGCTCGCCGGCGAGCTTGCCGCCATCGGCGATCAGGGCCGGCGGATACGGTTCGGAGACGAATTCGACCACCGGGAACCGATCGGCCTCGAAGAAGCCCCGCCCGCGGGTCATGTCGGTGTAGTTGGGATGCCCGACGATCTCCACGTCGCGCGCCGACATCGTCAGGCGCACGCGGCGACGGCCGTCGTCGAGCGTTTCGATGCGTCCTTCGTACCGCGGGAACCGCCCGTGCAGCACCTGGCCCCAGCGGGTCTTGAGAGTGAAGCCGATGCGCGTGTGCTGCGGGTCGATCTCGGCCGCCCGCGCCGACGCCGTCGCCGCGAGCAGCGCGCAGATCAGGACCGGTGCGGATGCGAGCCCGAACCTCACGGCCACCAGAAGTCGGAGAGCCGGGCCACCCCGGGTTCGACCACGGCGTCGACCGGGAACTGCAGCACCGCGATCCCGCCCGGGGGCATGCCGCGGTAATCGCCGGACTGGCCGCTGTGCATCAGCGCGGCGAGGCGCTCCAGACCGGGGTTGTGGCCGACCAGCATCAGCCGTTCCGCTTCGGCATGTTCGTCGACCAGCGCCGCCAGCGCGCCGGGCGTGGCCTCGTAGATGCCGTCGATGAGCCGCTGTTCGACGTAGCCGATGCCGCGCAGCACCGCTTCCAGCGTCTCGCGCGTGCGCCGGGCCGGCGAACACAGCACCCGGTCGGGCGCGAGCCCCCGCTCGGACAACCAGCGGCCGGCGGCCTCGGCTTCGGCCAGCCCCTCCGCGGACAGGGCGCGGTCGATGTCGGCCTGATCCGCAGCGGCGGGTTCGGCGTGGGCGTGGCGAAGCAGGATGAGGGTTCGCATGCGCGCGGCGGTCTCGTGGCGAGGAATGCGGGCAGCTTAACGCGAACCGCCGATGTTTCGGGATCGGCCCGCCGATGCGCGCGGAGGGTTCAGGTCAGAGGCTCCGGCAGACGCCGCAGGGCATCGCGGAAGAAGATCCGATCGGCCGGGGTCAATTCGCGCAGGCGCCGGCGCAGGCGGCCGGCGGCCTCGGCGCTGCGCGCGGGATCGCCGTCGTGGGCCTCGTACCAGGCGACTTCCAGCAGCACGTTGGCGCGCTGCAGCGCATCGACCTGGAGCCGCCCGGCATCGACATCGGCCTGGACCGTGTTCGCCAGCGCGCGCCAGCTCGACCATTCCACGTTCAGCGCGATCGGCGCGATCAGCGCGCGGAACGCCTCCGGCGACAGCACCGGCCAGCGCCGGAACACGTCCAGCCGCGGATGCGCGGCGTCCGGTCCGCCGGCCCGCACCATGCGCAACAGGTAGATCGTGTTCCAGCAGCCGCCGCCGACGCCATGGCGCCCGCTGAGCCAGGCCGCCAGCCCGATCCAGCCCAGGGCATGACCGTCGGCCGCGACCTCGCCCACCACCAGTCCGCAACGCTCGAACAACCACAGCGACCAGCCGAGATTGCTCGCGGTGGACGCCGCGACATCGAACAATTCGGCTTCGTTCGCCAGCGCCAGCGCCGCGCGATAGAAACGCACCGCGGTGCGCGCGGCCCCGGTGCGCTCGTCGACGCCGGCGCGTTCGTCCAGTGCCATCGAACGATGGATCAACGCCTGCAGATTCGCGTGCTCGCAGCGCACGCGCGGGTGATAGCGGAACAGCCCGATCCAGCGCGGGTCCTCGGTCGCCTGGCGCAGGATCTGCCGCGCCGCCTCGGGGTCGCGCCCGGCATAGGCGCACCACGCCTGCACGATCGCCGCCATCGCGCCGAGCCACGCGTGTTCCGGCGCCTGTTCGTCGTGCCAGTGGCGATCGAGTTCGGCCAGCACCTTGCGCGCGGCATCGGCGTTGCCGGCGCGACGCCAGACCATCGCCTGCTGCAGCAGCGCCAGCGCGCGCAGCCAGGGATCGTCGGTGAGCGAGAGCGCGCGCCGATACCCGGCCAGCGCGCCGTGTTCGCGATCCAGGATCAGGCGCCCGTCGAGCATGTCCCGACGCGCGCCGGCCCAGGCGTGCCAGTAGGCCGGCGAGGCATTCGCGAATCCCGCGGCCTCGGTCGCCTCGCCGCCTTCCGCGCGCGCCGTCGACGCGCCGAGCCAGGCGCTCACCGCGTCGGCGCCGGCCGGCGCGCCGTGCAGGACGATGCGCAGACGCTCGGCCTGGCCCTCGGCCAGCCAGTACGGGCCGCGATTGCGTCCGGCGAGCGGCAGCAGATCCGGATCGCGTCCGCGATCGGTGCCCCAGCCCACGCGCAGGCCCCAGCGCGCGAAGTCGGTATAGGCGCGACTGACGATCATGCGCAGGTTGCGCGCATTGGCGAACTGCTCGCGCAACTGCGCCTCGCGCACCCAGCCCTCGCCCGACTGCGCCGCCAGCCACAGCCGCAACAGCAACCACAGCGATTGATGTCGCGCGGGCGCGCCCTGCACCTGCGCCGGGGCGGCGAGTTCGATCGCGATCTCGGGTTCGCCGCGCGTACGGCGGTCGCGGGCGGAAGTCGTGGCGGCGGTGCGCTTCGGGGATCGGCTCATGGCTTCAGTCTGACATGCGTCGCGGGTCGCGGTGACGCCGGTGACGATCGTGACGCGGGCGACGCCGACGCGGCTTGGACGTCATGGCGCGACTGGCGACACTGCGACGCAGACCAGAATCGAGGAATCGCTGATGTCGCGTTTCGTTTTCCGCAATGCGATGCGCCGCGTCGGCATCGCCTCCGCCGCGTTCGCCCTGATCTTCGCCTTCTGCGGCATCGCCGCAGCGCCTTCCGCCCGGATGCCGCAGGCCGCGCCCTCCCCCGCCGCGCGCTTCGCCGCCTACGGCCATCCGGGCGCCTTCCTGCTGCGGCGCGACGGCGGTCCGACGCAGGTCGCGCACGGCGCCGACCTCGCCGATGCGCCGCGTCGGCCGGCCTCCACGTTCAAGGTGCTGCTCGCGCTGATCGCGCTCGACAGCGGCGCCCTGCGCAGCGCCGACGAAAGCGTGCCGTGGGACGGCAGGCCCTATCCGAACCATCGCGAATGGGAGCGCGACATGGCCCTGCGCGAAGCGATGCGCAGCTCCAGCGAAGCCTACTTCCGCACGCTCGCCGCACGCATCGGCCGCGAACGCCTCGCCGCGCAGGTCGCGAAGGTCGGTTACGGCAACGGTCGCATCGGCGCCAGCGCGCCGAATGCCTGGCACGACGGCACGCTCGCGATCACCCCGCGCCAGCAACTGGACTTCATCGACCGCCTGCGTCGCGGCGACCTGCCGTTCCGCCCCGCGCACATCGCCGCGGTCAAGGCCGCGATGCGCGAGGACGACGGCGGCGTGCGCGTGTACGCCAAGACCGGCACGCACCTCGGCGACGACGGCGCCGGCAACGCCTGGTGGATCGGCTGGGTGGAAGCCCCGCAGGGGGCTACCAGCTTCGCGCTGTCGATCGACCTCGGCAAAGCGGACGACCGTGAGGCGCGCATCGCGCTCGGCAAGCGCCTGCTGCGCGATGCGGGCGCGTGGCCGGCCCGCTGACGGCGTTCCCGTCGGAAGCGCAGCGCGTTACGGCGCGCGCAGCACCAGACCGTCGGCGAGGATGCGGTATTCGACCGAGGCGACGGGCAACCCCTTGCTGTCTTCCTGCAGGTGCTTCACCTGCTCCGGCGTCAGCTGCCTGCGCGACAGCACGCCGTGGACGTCGGCGCGGCCGACGGTGTCCTTCGGCAGCACGAAGGCGTGATCCGCGAACATGACGCGGGCGCTGCGCCCGTTGTCCTCCAGCACCACCCAGCAGCCTTCGGCCTGGCACACCTCGACGATCCGGCCGCTGAAGCGCGCGGGCTTGCCGGCATGCGCCTCGTACGCATCCACCGCCTGCGAGACCGGCGTGGACGTTCCCTCGGGCAAAGGCTTGCCGTAGGGCTTCGGATCGCCGGCGAATGCGGCCAGGGCGAAGGTCGACAGAACGAGGGTCGACAGCACGGATATCGCGAGGTTGCGCATGCGGCGGCTCCGGAAGAGAGAGGCGCGACCGGCGAACACCCGTCGCGCCGATCGGCGGGGCCCAAACGATAGACGATGCCGGCAGCGGCAACAACGGCGCGACCCTCCGGAACCGCCTTCGTCCTGGCCTCATGCAGCGGCCGCTTGCGTTGTCGCCGATACAGGGGACCCGTCGAATCGGAGATTCGCATGAAAATCCTCCTGCTTGTCGCCATCGGCCTCGGAGCGCTCGTCGGTCCGATCGCGACGAACGCGGGCTGCGGCGACCGCCCCGGCACCCCCGATCAGCCGCACGTCCAGACCTATCCCAACGGACACGTCTATTTCAGCTGGCGCGCGACCCATGGCCGCAGCGAACCGGAACTGATCATGTTCTACGACGTGTACGTCTGGGACCAGGCGACCGGTACGCAAACCCGCGCATTGACCGGCGTACCGCCCGCATTCGCTGCGTTGGGCCCGGAAGTGCCCGGCGGCGTGTCCGTCGTCGGATTCCCGCGCTACGGCGAACGCGCGGGCGCCTATTTCACCGATCTTCCCTTGAACGTCAGGCAATGCTTCTCGGTGCGCACGCGCACGGAACCGGGCACGGAAGGCTGCATCTCCGAACTCGCTTCCGCGCCGGTCTGCGCGATGCCCGTGAAGCGGCATCGACTGGGCAGGCGGCGATAGCGACGTGAGGCCGGGGGCGGGCGCAAGCCCGCCCGCACGATCCGTTCGCTCATGCCGTCGTATCGAAGTCCGCGGGCGGCAGGCATGCCGCATATTTCTTCTGCAGCTTCGGCAGCTGCGGCGATCGCACCCCGCGCGACATGCGCAGAAGATTCGTCGCCGTGAGCAGCATGCCGTTGGCATTCATCACCACGCCGGCGACCTCGTGCTCCGGGAATGGAGAAAGGCCCTGCGCCAGCGGTCGGATCCCACCGTGTACATACGAGTGCATGGCGCGCCAGGTACTCTTCTTCAGCCCCATGAGTTGCTGATGAATATGCGCGGGATGATGCGGCCGGATTTCGTCGAGCATCTTGCCGACGTTCGGCCCCATCTCCGTTTCGGCGTCCGAATGCAGCGCCTCCGGATTCGGACTGAGAAATTTTCGGATCCACTCGTCGCTGGCACCGCCCGCGCACCAAACCGCGCGAACCATGGCCTCGAACGCAGGACGCACCAGCGTGGTCGCGGACACATCCATTCCCGCATCCGCGAGGATGGCCTGACTGACGGCATGATGACGGACAATTTCGCAGTATCCGGTCACGAGCAGAGCCCGATGGCAAGCCGGATCGGGCAGATCGCGCCACAGGTCGAACAGCTCCGCGTGGAGCTGCATGGTCTGTTCGAGAATGGGTTTGAGAGACCGTTTCGTCATGCTGCGTCCCTGGCGTTGCGGGCTCGCGTCGGCGCCGTCGCGCTTCGGCGGCATCGTGGGACGCTCAAAACAAGCGAACCCCACCGCACCCGGGAGTGATCGGAAGCCATTCGACTTCCGGCGGTTTCAGACCGGTTTCCGCGTCGACCAATTCGATCGGACAGCCTCCGGATGTCGCCTGCGACAGGCGATATGCCTTGCCCGCCACCGGCGTGATCCGCGCCACGCTGTTGCAGTACTCGGTCGACAACCCCGGATATTCCCGGGAATGCCCATACAGCGTCTGTTGAACGGTCCCGAGGATGTGGATCGTTTCGTCCGGCCTGAGCCGCAACGTCCTGTCCTTCTTCTTGGCCCAGTTGAACGCCGCCATGACGTTGCCGGGCGGCGTGCACTGCGCATCCTTGAATTCGGAAAACATCTGCACTTTCGCCACGCCCTTTCTGTCCGACGTGATCGACAACGTGGCGTGAGGCTGATCGGCGGCAGGCTCGCGATAAACGTAGCGACCCAACCCTGTCGACAGAAACACCGACGCGAGAACGAGGACGAAACCGATCTTTTTCATTTCTGCGCCTCATCGACCCGCAGGCCGGGCCCCACCCACCATCGCAAGATGTCCGTCATTCCGCAGGCCTTCTACCCGGTTTCCGACAGCGTGTCGGCATGGTGCAATCCTACCGCTTCCTCGCTGCGGGCCGAACCCGCCCTGCACCGGGTCGTTGGACCAGAGGGGTACGCAGTTGCCCTTCGGATAGCGCCGTATCCCATCCGTCAGCCACCAACCGCCGGTGGTGCGGCGGCAGGTGGCGTCGTCGGTGTACGCCCGGTTGCCTTTGCCGTTGTCGGCCGGATTGACCGTCGTGCCGGACCTGCCAAGGGTCGAGGTGTTGCAGGTCGTGGCCTTCGGTACGCCCCAGGCCGCGTGACGTTTCCTCCGCAAGGTCATGCCGAACGCGAGCTGATCGTGTGACGCCGGAAGGCCCCGACGGCGAACGACCTCGCGGCGCACGCAGCCCGCGACACGAACGCGCCGGCGCAGACGCCGTGACGCGATGATGCGCACGGCAGGACGCATGCGCGCTACGGCCGCGCGGGTGCGTTCTGTAGTTTTCGCGTGCGCAGACCCGCGCGGGAATCCGGCTTCGTCGGCGATGGCGGCTTCGACGCCGCGGTCGGGACTTCGTCCTTCGACGTATCGGCAGCCGCGTCGTCGACGCGATCCCACGCGTCCCGCGCGCCATAGGCGTCGCCGACCGGCGGCGGGCACGACAGCAACCGGCGCATCCGCTCGATGTCCGCCGCGATCTGCCCGGCGGCATAGTGGGCATCGCGATACGGTGTCGGCGGCGTGCCCGGCGCGGCCGATACCGATGTCGAGGTCGACGCCGGCGCGATGGGCGGGCACGGCCCCGATCCGGTCGAACGCACGGCCCGTCTCGCGGTCGCATCGGTCGTCGTCTTCGGCGGATGCGCGGACGGCTCGGCTGCGCCGGCCGCAGCAACGAATCCGGCGAATCCGGCGAATCCAAGCGCGAACACGTACGCCCTTGTGCGCCTGCGCATCATGACGGTCTCAACGCGAACATTGGTTGCGGGCGGACAACGCGGACATCCCTCATGGAAGAAACGGTTTCAGCGACGTCGACTCCGTTCCTGTTTCAAGGCGCATCCGGACGCGTCGCGATCCAGTTGAACAGGAAATCGCGGTGTTCGGCCCAGGTCTGGCCGACCGCCTTGCCGTCGATCAGGCACACCGCGGTGTGGTAGGGCCCCTGTCCGTCGGTGGTGCGGAAACTGGCGCACAACCGTCCGCGATCCTGTTTCCATCGCCCGGCCAGGATCTCGCTTTGGTAGAAACTGCCGGTCACGCGGTGGTCGGGCGAGAGCGTGAGCGTCATCGGCTGCGTGTACGGCTTGCCGGGTTCGACCGACAGGTCCACGACCCAATCGCCATCGAGCGTCGGTTCTGCGGCAGAGAGCGTGGCGGCGCAACACATGAGGGCGAGACTTGCGAGGATGCGCATGGGCAGGTTCCTTCGGGCGGGTGGGTTTTCGATCCGGGCGATGCCCGCGGATGCCGGCAACCCATGCGTTTACGTCGAGCAGGACGGTTCGGATGCGACCGTGCAGGGCAGGCTGCCATCGCGACGCAGGGCAGGACACGCATCCCGCCCCGCGCCGGGTCGATGGATCAGAGCGGTACGCAGTTTCCGTTCGGATAGCACCGGGTCACATCCACCAGCAGCCAGCCGCCGGTGGTGCAGAGGTAGGTGGCGTAGTCGGTATACGCCAGCGTGCCGTTGGCGTTGTAGACGGGATTGACCGTCGTGCTGGATGCGCCGAGCGTCGAGGCGTTGCAGGTCGTGGCCTTCGGCACGCGCCACGCCGCGTCGGCGTTTCCGCCGTAGGTCATGCCGAACGCCAGCAGTACGGCGGCGAGGGCCGTGCAGATCGGGTGCTTGCTCATCGTGTCCTCCTTGAGCGCCGCCGGAAGGTCTGGGCGGCGAACGGCCTCGTGGCGCACGAAGCGCCGCGACGCGAACGCACCGGCGCAGGCGGCGAGGCACCGGGTCCCATGACAGTCTCGTTCACGAATCGCGCGCGTCGGACATCGGTGACGCGATCCCACGCGGATCTTCCCACGGCCGGCGCAGCCCGGATGTCGGGACGGCGTTTCTCCGACGGGCGGCGCAGCGCCACGCGCCGCTCCCATTCCCGGACAGCACTTTGGACCGGCTTAGGGCCGCGCGGCTTGCGGCGCGTTCCCGGCGATCGCGCGATCGATCAGAGCGTCGAACGCTGCGCCGAGGGTTTCGGCGCTTGCGGCGTCCTTCGCGCAGATGCAGGCGCCATTGAAGAACAGCATGCGCCCGTTCAGGGGAACGGTCGCCGCGAAGATCAACATGTCTCCCGACCGCGTCCGGTCGCCGGCGCTCGCGCTCACCGCCATTCGCGCGAACAGGCGAATCGAGCGCTCGTCGTCGCGATACAGCACCGGCTGACCGATGGCGCCGACATCGAACCGGTAGCGGCCGTCGAGCTTGCGCTCCACGCTCTCGTTCAGCGCGTCCTCCACGAGGTCGGTCGCCTGCGAGACATCGACGCGTTGCGCCACGCGGCGCAATCGCGCACGCAGGTCCTGCCACTCCTGCGGCGGCGGCTCGCGCCCTGCCCACCGCAATTCTTCGTAGACATAGAACAGATGGCCCTCGGCCAGTGCGCCGCCGCGCATGCGCGCCACATCGGTTCCGGTCGCAAGCACCTCGATCAGGCGCTTCGCCGGCGGCGTCGTCGCATCCAGCCCCCGGAAGAGCTCCGGGGCGGTTTCGCCGACCCGAACATGATCCGGCGGAATCGGGATGGACACCGCGCGACCGCCCACCTCGATCTCGAACGTCTGCGCCAGCGCCGTCGTCGCCAGCAGCAACGCCATCGGACACGCGCACCACGCGAACCAGCGCCGGATCACACGCATGACATCACCCTTCACTCCCATTCCGCACCCCCATGCCCCGACAATCCTGCAAACGCCTGTGGCCCTGCGGCCGTCATCGCGTCGGCAGACGCTTGCAGCAGGTCCGGATATCCTCGGCGCCCTTGCCGGCGTCGACCTCGAACGCCATCGATCCCGCCTCGTACTCGAAGGTGCCCATGCCCGTGACCGGGCCGTGGGTATAGCTGCCGCCGATCTGCAGGTATTTGGTCTCTCCCGGCGCGATGTCGATGGCGAACGAAAGATCGGGCCAACCCGTGTCCCCGGACCAGTCGACGACGATGTCGTGCCGCCCTGCCGGCAGATCCATTTCGGCGTAGGTTCTCTGCTTCGGGCGGAACATCAACCGGTCGTTGACCATCACCTTCGGCGTCCGCATCGTCGGATAGGCGTGGATGCGATAGACCACGAGACGCGCGGACGCATCGACCGTGGTGAGGACCGCCTCCTGCGTGATCGCAGGGGCCTCGGGAGCTGCGGGCGCGGACGCGTC
This sequence comes from Pseudomonadota bacterium, assembly GCA_049324395.1. Classification (GTDB taxonomy): domain Bacteria; phylum Pseudomonadota; class Gammaproteobacteria; order Xanthomonadales; family Xanthomonadaceae; genus Lysobacter_I. The sequence goes on along the minus strand of JBMOOY010000028.1, from coordinate 2,924 downwards.
CTGCGCGGACGCGGTGCCGACCGCCATGGCGAGGGCCAGGCCGGACGCCCACGGCACGCGCTTCACGGTGATGTTTGCCATAGCTCCCTCAGGATGTGCTCGATCGCGATCAGGCTGCGAAAAGTCGACGCTGACCCGTGTTTTACCCCTTACGGCCTTTTTAACCCGCCTTACGGGTTTGGTCCACGTTCAACGTCATCCCCAATCCGAAGCAGGCCGCCGACGCGATCCACGCGGCTGCGGGGAACAGGAGCGCGGTCGCCAGCAGCGCAAGAAGATACGCCGCGAACGAATCGTCGAAGCGTGCAGTGACGATGCCCAACGGGACGGCGCTCGCCAGCATCAGCGATCCGCATTTCGCCAGCAGCGCCCATCCGATCGGGAATGCGTGCACGGCCCGGCAGGCAGGGCATCGCGCGGCGATCGGCAGTCCCGCTCTCGGCAGGAACCGCCAGGGATCGAACACCGGCATCCCCTCACAGCCCTTCGTCTGGCAAGGACAGGAAAACAGTCTTTTGAGCAAACCCGGCATCCGGAGCGATCAAGGATTCAAATGGCGAAGTCGTAAAGGCGAAGGCGTCATGCGTCGTCACACCTCGACGACGGCGGCGGCTCAAAAACGGCGCAGGGCGCATGACATGGAAAGTCGACTCTGACCCCTGTTTTTCCCTGACCCCTTTTTTCGTCAGGATGTGCTCGATCGCGATCAGGCTGCGGAAAGTCGACTCTGACCCCTTTTTTCGTTCATTTATCTATTCGAATAACACGAACCCGTACCAATGGATTTTCATCCAGAAACGCGCGTCGTACGACACCAATTCCAGTGCCAGTATCGAACGCAACACCCCGATGTCGCCAACGGAGAAATGTCGGCCAAACCGTCGGATAGCGAGGCACAGATGAGGTGACTATCAACCCTCTCGAATGCTCTTTACTTCTTGGCCCTTCTATGAATCTATAGCGCTCGACACCATTTTTTCGCTCATCGAGGACTCCAAATCTTTGCTTCCATAGTGGCTTTTTTCGCTCAGAGGACAGCGTGTTGAATTCCTCTTTGATCCATTCGTGTTTATGTGAGGTAGAAAAATAGACGTTGCATTTGCAATGCAAAATTTGATGCTGGTTAATTGCCATGGCATCTTTTGAATTTTTTATATCGTGCCAGCCATTTTGATTTTCTATATTGTAGACATCCGAGTCATACCACATTAACGCATGAGATGGCGTAAGAGGCAGAAGGAGAATTGCTCCCGCAGATCCCAATCCAGTCGCCGCACTACGCAGCCGCGAATGCACTGCGAAAAATCTGTTAAGCGTTACCGCTGGATTATCAGAAGTAACAAAGGGAATATCAGTTCGATTTCTCAGCAATACACAAACCAAATCCCGGATTTCTTTGTGCGCGCGGCTAAGGGTGCTCATTGGGAGACACACCCAACGATCATCTTGCGGGCCGCTAGAGAAATTAGGGTGATTGGCTATTTGCGCAATCCCCACCGCAATCGAGCGCGCCTGCTCGGCTGCAGTCTCAGTTCTCGCCCATTGCACACACCAAAACAATCGCATCCATTCAATAGGTAAATTCGGCCTTGATTGTCCTGCCGCCACAATCTCGCGAACTTGGGCGGCATAGCGCGCCTCCAATTCGCTAAGGTGCGACTCCATTGATCCATCCCGATCATAAAAATAGTCGCGCGAACATTGATCGCTAACCGCAGCACCGTAGACATACCGATCGGCGCTAGACACGTAGAGACCAACAGCCTTACCTTCGCATTTATTGGAAAATGGTTTGAGATGGGACCGCGGGACAAAGTGCTGGTTCTTGTATTTCGGCACGGAGCTCTGATCAACGCCTAGAAACTAATGAGCGATTTGAAATTTTCTTTGATCCATGGAGGACGCCATTTGCATGCCCATCACCCACACTTCGAATACCCACAATTCAGACACGTGGCGCATCCGTCCATGATGACGATCGCCTTGGTCGAACACTTGTGGCACATCGTCGCCGACGGCGGGAAACTCACGCCTTCGCCGGTCACTTCGATGTCTTCGGGATGGGCGTCGGCGGGCGCGGTCATGGCGCCGCCGAGGCTCTCGCTTATTTCAGACTTTTTTTTTGAGCGCGATTCTTCGTACGCGCGGCGCTTCTCGGCGATCAGGGCGCGCTGGTGTTCGCTCATTTCGGGGTCGTGCATCAGGCCGATCGACTTGAGGTGGTCCTCGACGATGCTGCCCAGTTCGGCGACCAGGGATGGCATGTAGACGCCGCCGGCCTTGTAGTAGCCGCCCTTGGGGTCGAACACGGCCTTCATTTCCTCGACCAGGAAGGTCACGTCGCCGCCCTTGCGGAACACCGCGGACATGATCCGGGTGAGCGCGACGATCCACTGGAAGTGCTCCATCGACTTCGAGTTGATGAAGATCTCGAAGGGGCGGCGCAGTTCGTGCTCGGTGCCGGCGTTGAGCACGATGTCGTTGATCGTCACGTACATGGCGTGCTCGACCAGCGGCGATTTGATCTTGTAGGTGCTGCCGATCAGCACGTCCGGGCGCTCGATGCGCTCGTGCATCTGGATGACGTCGGCCACGGGGAGTTCGGCCTCGACGGTTTCGCGCGGGACCGAGGCGCCCTGGACGGCCTCCCTGGCTTTGTCCTCGGGCTTGAGGACGGCGTAACCCTTGATTTTCTTGTCGATCTTGACGGCCATGGCGCGATGTTTCCGGAGCTGATGTGGATTCGGTGCCGTCCCCCGCCGGGGCGGGGGACGGACTTGCGGTCACGAACGGGACTTACTTGCGTTTCGCCGCCTTGCGGGCGGCCTTCTTCGGGGCCGCCTTCTTGGCGGCGGCCTTGCGCGGAGCGGCCTTCTTAGCGGCCTTCTTCGCGGCTTTCTTCGGGGCGGCCTTGCGGGCGACCT
>JBMOOY010000027.1:0-366774 GCA_049324395.1 Pseudomonadota bacterium | reverse complement strand
CTGCGCGCCGAGGGCCTGATCATGGCCTGAAACAAAAACCAGAAGACAGTTGCTGAGTTAAGCCGCCCCGCAGCGGGGTGGCGGACGCGTGCTAGCGTAGCGCAGGCACGTGGCCGACGCCACGATGTGGGGTCGGCTTGAACGAATTGTTAGGCCTGCCTGTCTTCCAATGCAGATGCAATGCGGTTGAGAATTTCACCGAATCCGCCCATATGCTCATCATGATAGTCGCCAGCGAGGGTGCGAAGATCATTTGTGCGCTCTATTTCAAGAACACGCCTAGCTTCAATGACTGCTTCTACACTAATTTTATGCTTGGCAGCTAGCTTCACTGCGGTTCCGATGAACTCATCTAAATATCGATCATCGACTCGTTGGTTATCACGAGGTGGTTGATTGCCAAGAACGCCCATATTCTTCTCCGAGAAAAATGTAATTTGAGTGCAGGCCTAACTACAAATAGACCTCAAAGTGGGGTGTAACACAGAGGCTGCCACAGTCGCGCCGAGGCGGTCAATTTGAAAAATGCTATGGAAATCAAAAGTGTTCCCCGTTGCCACGGGTCGTCAGCGGGTGTCGCTTGCCGGAATACACGGCATCACACCCCGATACGTTTTATCGGGGCAGGCACGCCCCGATATTCGGCGTCGACCATGATTCCGGCGGTACGCGCACACGGGGAGCCAAGCATCAATGATTGGGCGTCATTCGCGGTTGTCTGCGAATGAGCCGCTGTGACGCTCGCGAAATCGGCGGTACCGGGTCGGGCGGTTCTCGAGCGATCCGGTGACCTTCTGCCGCGTGGCATCGCGGCCTGCACGGCGCATTCGCCTTCGGCGGTTGCGCCCTGCGCGGGGTGCGGTGGTTCAGCGACGACGGACGGGAATCCCGCTCGCCGGAAACCGTGCGATGTCTTCGCCGCCTTCGCGGATCGGGACGCCGTGTTCGGGGGCCCAGGCGAGGGCAGTGATGATTTCCCAGGTCGCGGGCAGGCGGTCGGTGTCGCGGTGGTGCTCGTAGGCGCGTGCGGCGGCGGCGAAGCGGGCCTTGCCGGTCAGGGTGTGGCGCCGTGCGCGCAAGGCGTTGGTGGCGCCGATCGCGCGCAGTTCGCGCATCAGCGCGGGCAGGTCGTCGTAGCGGGTGACCAGTTCGTCGCGATCGAGCACCGGGTTGCGGAAGCCGCTGCCGATCAGGGCGTCGCCGAACTGCGCGATCGAGGCGAACGGGCTGACGTGCGGAACGGCGTCGGCCTGCGCGAAGGCGTCGCGCAGTTCGTGGAGGGTGTCGGGGCCGAAGGTCGAGAGGACGAGCATGCCGTTCGGTTTGAGCACGCGACGGAATCCCGCGAACACCGCGGGCAGGTCCTCGATCCACTGCAGGCAGAGATTGGAGAACAGCAGGTCGACGCTGTGCTCGGTGAGCGGCAGCGCCCGCGCGTCGGCGCACACGCGCGCGGGCATGCGTGCGCCGAGGCCCACGCGCGCGAAGGTGCGCGCGAGGCCGCCGGCGTCGGGATGGGTGCGCAGCATCGGCAGCGCGAGATCGAGCGCGAGGACCTGCGCCTTCGGCCAGCGGCGCTGGATCGCGCGCGCGGCGCCGCCGGGTCCGCAGCCGAGATCGACCACGAGCGACGGCGTCTTCGCGTCCGCGGCGCGGCCTTCCTCGTAGTAATCGAGCGATTCGAGCAGGCGGGCCTCGACCTCGTGCTGGAGCTTCGCCGCATCGGCATAACTCGACGAGGCGCGCGAGAACGCGCGGCGGACGTGGCGGCGGTCGAAGAGCCGGCCGTCGAACGCAATGTCGTCGAACGGCATGTCGTCGAATGGCGTGTTCATGCCGCGGTCGCGAGGAAACCGTCGAGGTGCGCGACCACCTCGTCCGCATGGGTGAGGAACGGCGCGTGACCCGCATGTTCGATCTGCGCGAAGGTCGCCGGCGCATGGCCGGTCGTTTCGATCAGCGCCGCGGCTTCGCGCATCGCGCGCGGATCGACGAGGCGGTCGCGGCGACCGGCGATCCACAGGCTGGGCACGCGCAGTCGCGGCAGCAGCGGACGCTGGTCGACGGTTTCGAGGATGCGCAGGCCGTCGACCAGCACGCGCGCGGCGGGCTCGCCGCGGGCGAAGAGCTCGGCGCGCAGTTCGCGGATCTCCTCTTTCGCATGATCCGAGCCGAAGGCTTCCAGCGCGACGAAACGGTCGAGCGTGGCGCGGTAGTCGTCGGCCAGGCCGCGGGCGAAATCGCGGAAGATCTCCGCCGACACGCCGTAGCGCCAGTCGGCGCCGCGCACGAAACACGGGCTGCTGCACAGCGCGATCAGCGCCGGCACGCGCGCGGGCTCGCGCACCGCCGCGTGCAGCGCGAACATGCCGCCGAGCGACCAGCCGATCCACGGCGCGACCGGCACTTGCGCCAGGAGGGCGTCGCAGACCGCATCGAACGCCAGCGGCATGGCGTCGTCGCGACTGCGGCCGTGGCCGGGCAGATCGACGAGGTGCAGGGTGTGGCGGTCGCGCAGACGATCGACGAGCGGCGCGAACACGCCGCCATGCATCGCCCAGCCGTGGATCAGCACCAGCGGCGGGCCGTCGCCGCTGGTCGAGACATGCAACGCGCCGCTCATGCCGTGGTCTGCGACTCCGGGTGCCGCGAGGGACTCATGCCGCCGCGCCGCCGGTGTTGCCGTAGCCCATCTGCACGGCATCGCGGGCCCAGCTGAGGGCGTCGATCAGCGCGTCGACCTCGGCCTGGGTGTGCAGCGACGACAGGGTGATGCGCAGGCGGGCCTTGCCGTCGGGGACGGTGGGCGGGCGGATCGCCGGGACCCAGAAGCCCTGCGCCTCGAGCGCGGTGGCCAGCGCCAGCGCGCGTTTCTCGTCGCCGCACATCAGCGGCTGGATCGGGCCGGTGGACGGCAGCAGCGGTAGATCGCGGAACATCGCGGTCTGGCGGAAGTGCGCGATCAGGCCCTGCAGCTTCTCGCGACGCCAGTGATCGCGCCGCGCGAGTTTCACCGCCGCGTGGGTCGCCGCAGCCTGCGCCGGCGGCAACGCGGTGGTGTAGAGGTAGGGCCGCGCGGTTTCGGCGAGGTGGCCGATGATTTCGTCGCTGCCGAGCACGACCGCGCCGTAACCGCCGAGCGCCTTGCCGAGGGTCGCCAACTGCAGTACGCCGCCGGCTTCGAGCCCGGCTTCGAGCCCGGCTTCGGCGACGGTGCCGCGGCCGTCGGGTCCGACGACGCCCACGCCGTGCGCGTCGTCGACGTACATCAACGCCTGCTGCACCTTCGCGACCAGCGAGAGCTCGCGCAGCGGGGCGACATCGCCGTCCATGCTGAACACGCCGTCGGTGACCAGCATCGCCGCGCCCTCGGGCACGGTCCGCAACTGGCGCAGGGCGCCCTCGGCGTCGACGTGCGGATAACGGCGGAGCTTGCAGCCGGCCAGACGCGCGGCGTCGACCAGACTGGCGTGGTTCAGCCGGTCCTGCACGCAGACGTCGTCCTCGGCGAGCAGCGACTGGATCACCGCGAGGTTGGCCATGTAGCCGCTGCCGAACAGCAGCGCGCGCGGCGCGCCGAGCCAGTCGGCCATTTCCTTTTCCAGCGCGTCGTGGCTGGCGTGGTGGCCGCAGACCAGATGCGAGGCGCCGGCGCCGACGCCGTCGCGCGCGGCGCTGGACTGCAGCGCGTCGACCACGCCGAAATGCTGCGCCAGGCCGAGGTAATCGTTGCCGGCGAAGTTGGTCAGCCAGCGGCCGTCGACTTCGCAGCGCACGCCGTCGCGCCGGGTGATCGTGCGTCGCTGGCGAACGCGTCCCTGCATCGTGCGTTGCACGCGGGCGGCGAGGATGCGTTCGGTCAGGCGCGGGCGGGTCATGGCGGTGCGCTCGGTCAGGCGGCTCGGGTGCAGGGGCGATCGTCTCCGGCACCGTCGTCGACGATGTCGGCATGCACGGTGCCGGCGGTCTCCACCACCGGCATCGGCCGCAGGCCGAGTCGCTCGAACAGCGCGAGGTCGCGTTCGGTGTCGGGGTTGCCGGTGGTCAGCAGTTTCTCGCCGTAGAAGATCGAGTTCGCGCCGGCGAGGAAGCACAGCGCCTGCAGTTCGTCGCTCATGCTCTCGCGGCCGGCGGACAGCCGCACCATCGAGCGCGGCATCACGATGCGGGCGACCGCGATCGTGCGGACGAACTCGAACGGATCGAGCTCCGCGGTGCCGTGCAGCGGGGTGCCTTCGACCTGCACCAGACGGTTGATCGGCACCGAGTCCGGATGCGCCGGCAGGTTGGCCAGCGTCTGCAGGAAGGCGGCGCGCTGGCGACGGGTCTCGCCCATGCCCACGATGCCGCCGCAGCAGGTCTTCATGCCGGCGTCGCGCACGTGCGCGAGGGTGTCGAGGCGATCCTGGTATTCGCGGGTCTTGATGATGTCGCCGTAGAACTCCGGCGAGGTGTCGAGATTGTGGTTGTAGTAGTCGAGCCCGGCGGCCTTGAGCGCGGTCGCCTGTTCGCCGCTGAGCATGCCGAGTGTGGCGCAGGTCTCCAGGCCGAGCGCCTTCACCTCGCGGATCATCTCGGCGACCTTCGGGATGTCGCGGTCCTTGGGCGAGCGCCACGCGGCGCCCATGCAGAAGCGCGAGGCGCCGGCGGCCTTGGCCTGGCGGGCCTTCTCGACCACCGAGGCGGTCTCCATCAGCTTCGTCGCCTCGACCCCGGTGTGGTAGCGCTGGGCCTGCGGGCAGTAGGCGCAGTCCTCCGGGCAACCGCCGGTCTTCACCGAGAGCAGGGTGCTGACCTGGACTTCGGCCGGATCGAAATGCGCCCGATGGACCTCGCCCGCGCGATGCAGCAGCTCGGGGAAGGGCAGCGCGAACAGCGCCTCGACCTCCGCTCGGCTCCAGTCGTGACGCGTGGGGCTGGGGCTGACGGCGGGCATCGGGGTTTCCTGACAGACGCGGCGGCGCGGGAGGGGCAGTCTGGAAAGCATGTTCAGCCCTGTCAACCTCGATCTTCCGGCGCTGCCGGCCCGCCTCGCCGGCCTGTGCGGTCGGCTGTGGCCTGCGCACTGTCCGGTCTGCCGCGAACCCGCCGATCCCGGTGACGATCTGTGCCCGGCCTGCCTTCGCGACCTGCCGTGGAATCGCTGCGCCTGCCCGCGCTGCGGGTTGCCGCTGCCGCTTCCGGCATCGGCCTGCGGGCACTGCCTGCGTCATCCGCCGCCGCTGGACGAGACCCGGGCGGTGTTCCGTTACGCCCCGCCGCTGGACCGGTTGCTGCCGCGGCTGAAGTTCCACGCCGACCTCGCCGCCGGCCGGATCTGCGCCGACCGGATGGCCGCGGCCCTGGTCGATGCGCCGCGTCCGCAGGCCCTGGTGCCGCTGCCGCTGCACCGTGCGCGGCTGCGCGCCCGCGGATTCGATCAAACGCTTGAATTGGCCCGACCGCTGGCGCGGGCCCTCGACCTGCCCCTGTGCGACGATCTGCTGGTGCGGACGCGCGACACCGCGCCGCAGTCGCGTCTGGACGCCGCCGCCCGACGCCGCAACCTGCGCGGTGCGTTCGCCGTGCCTACGGATCGTCTCCTGCCCGCGCACGTCGCGCTGGTCGACGATGTGATGACCACGGGCGCGACCCTGCACGCCGCGGCCGAGACGCTGCGCCGCGCCGGCGTCGCGCGCGTGGATGCCTGGGTCTGCGCCCGGGTGGCATGATGAGCGGCTGACAGGAGGGTTCCATGATGCGCATGCGCATGCCGAGGTCCGGCGTTCTTTTCGCGGCCTTGTTCGCGGCCTCGTTGGGCGCCTGTTCCGATGGGGGTGGCCCCTACCGTCCCGCGGCCGATCTGGCGATGCTGAAGGTGCGCGACGCGGACTGTCCGGGGTGCAAGGCGTTGTCGCTGCCCGGTGCGACGGACCCAGACTTCAAGCTGCACGTCTATCGCGGCCCGGTGATCGCCGCCGCCGAGATCGAGGAAGTGTCGATGACGGTCGATGGCAGGACCGGCCAATGCGCCTATGTCATGCGTTTCGCACCGGAGGCGCGGCGGCGCATCGCCGCGCGCACCGCCGAACTCGCCGGACAGCGGGCCGCCTGGGTCCTCGGCGACGAAGTGCTCGTGGTCGCCATCCTCCAGGAACCCGTCGACACGGCGATGATGGTGAGCATGGGCGACGACAGGGACCGCTGTCGGTCCACATTCGCGCGCATCACCGTTCCGACTTCCGGATCGTCGGACCGAAGCGCGCACTGATCGCCTGAGCAGCGACCCGCTCGGCGGCGGGCTGCGCGGCGCGGGACATGCCGCGCCGCGCGGGTTTCTTCACCACTCGAACAGCTTGAAATACACCGGCGAGACGCCTTGTTCCTCGTCGATGCGGCCGTCGCCGTTGCGATCGTGGAGGTAGTACGCGGGACCGCGTTTGGGTTGCACCTTGACCACGCGCAGTTGCCCGGCGACGCGGTATTCGGTGACGACATCGCCGTTCTCCATCGTCCGCGCGGCGGCGGTGGCGTCGGGCGGCAGACCGGCGAGCGGGTCGCCGCCGGTCGTGGCGCAGCCGGCGAGGAAGAGCAGCGCGGGAAGCGCGATCGTTCGGACGCGGCGCATGGCGGACTCCTGACGGTCGGGGGAGTCCGCATCATACGTCCAACCGCGCCGACGGTCCGTGCCGACGGTGGCGCTTCGACGGCGCCGAGCGGGGAGTAGAATCCGCGCATGACACGACTTCTCCTGATCGACGGTTCCTCCTACCTGTTCCGCGCGTTCCACGCGCTGCCGCCGCTGAGCAACGCGCAGGGCGAGCCGACCGGCGCCCTGTTCGGCGTGGTCAACATGTTGCGCGCGCATCTCAAGGAGAAGCCCGACTACCTCGCGTTCGTCGTCGACGCGTCCGGTCCGACGTTCCGCGACGCGCTCGATCCGCAGTACAAGGCGCACCGGCCGCCGATGCCCGACGACCTGCGCGCCCAGGTCGAACCGATGATGGAGATCGTGCAGGCGCTGGGCATTCCGATCCTGCGCGTGCCGGGCGTGGAAGCGGACGACGTGATCGGCACGCTGGCGCTGCAGGCCGCGGGCGAAGGCATCGACGTGACCATCTCCACCGGCGACAAGGATTTCGCGCAGCTGGTGCGTCGGCTCGACAACGGCGCCGGCGTCTCGCTGGTCAACACCATGACCGGCAGCCGCCTCGACAGCGACGCCGCGGTGATCGAGAAGTTCGGCGTGCGCGCCGATCAGGTGGTCGATCTGCTGTCGTTGATGGGCGACAGCGTCGACAACATCCCGGGCGTGGAGAAATGCGGTCCGAAGACCGCGGCCAAGTGGCTCAACGAATACGGCAATCTCGACAGCGTCATCGCCAATGCCGACGGTTTCAAGGGCAAGCTCGGCGAGAACCTGCGCGCGGTGCTGCACCGCCTGCCGCTGAATCGCGAACTGGCGACGATCAAGACCGACGTGGAACTCGAACAGGGGCCGACCGCGCTGGCGCTGCGCGAGCGGCACGTCGAGGACCTCCGCCGGCTGTACGCGCGCTACGGCTTCAACCAGGCACTGAAGGAACTGGACGGCGGCGCGCCGGCCGCCGCCGAGCGCGAGAGCCTCCGCAACACCGCCGCCGGCTACGCCCGCAGCGCGCAGCCGACGGACGAACCGCCGGATCCGGCGCTGTCGGTCAAGGGCGATTACGAGACCGTGCAGACCCGCGAGCGTCTGGACGCATGGATCGCGATGCTCGAGGCCGCCGACGCATTCGCCTTCGACACCGAGACCGACGATCTCGACCCGATGCGCGCGAATCTGGTCGGCCTGAGCTTTTCGACCGAACCGGGCAACGGCTGCTACATCCCGGTCGGACATACCTACCCCGGCGCGCCGACCCAGCTCGATCTGAGCGAGACCCTCGATGCGCTGCGTCCGCTGCTGGAAAGCCCGAAGCATCGCAAGCTCGGCCAGCACGGCAAGTACGACCTCCACATCCTGCGCCGCCACGGCGTCGACGTCGACGGCTACGCCGACGACACCATGCTCGAAAGCTTCGTCTGGAATTCCAGCGCCACGCGCCACGACATGGATTCGCTGGCGAAACGCTACCTCGGCTACGACACCATCAAATTCGAGGATGTCGCCGGCAAGGGCGCGAAGCAGATTCCGTTCTCGGAAGTCGCGATCGACGACGCCACCCGCTACGCCGCCGAGGACGCCGACATCACCCTGCGCCTGCATCGCGCCCTGTCGGCGAAGCTCGCGGGCGAGCCGGCGCTCGAGAAGGTCTACCGCGAGATCGAGATCCCGCTGGTGCCGGTGCTGGCGCGGATGGAGGCCAACGGCGTCCTGATCGACGCCGACGAATTGCGCCGGCAGAGCGCCGACCTGTCGCGGCGGATGCTGGCCGCGCAGCAGAAGGCGACGGAGCTGGCCGGACGCAGCTTCAACCTCGATTCGCCGAAACAATTGCAGGCGCTGCTGTTCGACGAATTGAAACTGCCCGCCGTGGTGAAGACGCCGACCGGCCAGCCCTCGACGAACGAGGAAGCGCTGGAGGCCATCGCCGACCAGCACGAACTGCCGCGGATCATCCTCGAATACCGCGGTCTGGCGAAGCTGCGCAGCACCTACACCGACAAGCTGTCGGAGATGGTGAACCCCGACACGGGCCGCGTCCACACCAGTTACCACCAGGCCGGCGCGGCGACCGGGCGACTGGCGTCGAGCGATCCGAACCTGCAGAACATCCCGATCCGCACGGAGGACGGCCGTCGCATCCGTCGCGCGTTCGTCGCGCCGCCGGGGCGGAAACTGGTCGCTTGCGATTATTCGCAGATCGAGCTGCGGATCATGGCGCACCTGTCCGAGGACGCCGGCCTGCTGCGCGCCTTCGCCGCCGGCGCCGACATCCACCGCGCCACCGCGGCGGAGGTCTTCGGCAAGACGCTCGATGCCGTCGACGCCAACGAGCGGCGCGCTGCGAAGGCGATCAACTTCGGCCTGATGTACGGCATGAGCGCGTTCGGGCTGGCGAAGCAGCTGGGCATCGGCCGCGGCGAGGCCCAGGACTACATCGCGCTGTACTTCAACCGTTATCCCGGCGTGCGCGACTTCATGGAGCGCACCCGCAAGGAAGCGCACGAACGCGGCTACGTCGAGACCGTGTTCGGCCGCCGCCTGTATCTGGACAACATCAACGCCCGCAATCAGGGCCTCCGCGCCGGTGCCGAGCGCGCCGCGATCAATGCGCCGATGCAGGGGACCGCGGCCGACATCATCAAGCGTGCGATGATCGAGATCGACCGCTGGATCGCGAAACACGCCGGCGAAGCGAAGATGCTGCTGCAGGTCCACGACGAACTGGTCTTCGAATGCGATGCCGACTTCGTCGACACCCTCGTCCCGCAGGTGACGCAGCGGATGGCCGCGGCGGCGGAGCTGCGGGTGCCGCTGGTGATCGATTCGGGCGTGGGAACCAACTGGGACGAGGCGCACTGAAGCCGGCCGCGGCCTTGCCGTTCGCGACGGTGCGCGATCCGCGAGCCTGTTACTTTCGACAGGGTGTTCCTGTCTGTTTCGACAGGTTTTTCCGGGGTTTTCCGGTGAAACTGAACGAACCTTGCACGGGGCATGAATCCGTCCTGAATCCGCCCGGTCGCGTATCGGAATCTTTACGAACTCGCCGCCGCAACCGTGGTCAACTATCCCGCGACAGATGCAACGTCTGTCGTCGATCGCCCTCTCCCCTGGGGCGATCCCCGGAACGAACGACTCTCCCCAAGTCACGTTCCAAGCCCCGCCGGTTCCCCCACCTGCGGGGCTTTTTATTTGCGCGTCCGCCGACGACACTGGGCCATTCGGCCATGGAATACGCGGCATGCACGACGTTCTGACTCTCTCCGCGCCCTGGTGGCAGTTCGTGCTCCGCGCGGTCGCGATCTACGTGCTGGTGATGCTGCTCGTGCGCCTGTCCGGCAAACGTGCGGTGGGCCAGTTCACGCCGTTCGATCTGGTGCTGTTGATCCTGCTGGGCAACGCGGTGCAGAACGGCCTGAACGGCGGAGACAATTCGCTGGTCGGCGCCGCGCTGCTCGCGGTCTGCCTGATCGCGCTGAACTATGCGGTCGCCCTGATCGCCGCGCGAAGTCCCCGGGCACGCAGGCTGATCGAAGGCGAACCGGTGGTGCTGGCGCGCGACGGCAAGGTCCATCGCGACGTGCTGCATCGCGAGCTGGTGAGCAACGCCGATTTCCATGAGGCCATGCGCGAGGCCGGCTGCACCGACATCGGACGGATCCGGCTGGCGACGCTGGAGACCGACGGTCGCATCAGCATCGTGCTGGCGGACGATAACGGTTCCACCGCATAGGGCCGCCCACCGCCGGGCCCGAAAGACTTCCTACGACATCGCCTCGTCCAGCCAGTCGCGCGGCTTGAGGTACGCCATCAACCGGGCCTCGTCGCTGCCGGCCTCGGGCGCGTAGCCGTATTCCCAGCGCACCAACGGCGGCAGGCTCATGAGGATCGATTCGGTGCGACCGCCGCTCTGCAGGCCGAACAGGGTGCCGCGATCGAAGACGAGGTTGAATTCGACGTAGCGCCCGCGCCGGTAGAGCTGGAACTGGCGTTCGCGCTCGCCGTACGGCGTGTTCCGGCGGCGTTCGACGATCGGCAGGTAGGCGTCGAGGAAGCCGTCGCCGACCGCGCGCTGGTAGCCGAAGTCGCGCTCGAAGTCCTCGTGCAGGTCGTCGAAGAACAGCCCGCCGACGCCGCGGGTCTCGTCGCGGTGCTTGAGGAAGAAATACTCGTCGCACCACTTCTTGTGCGCGTCGTAGCGCGCCTGGCCGCCGAAGGGCTCGCACAGTTCGCGCGCGACCCGGTGCCAGTGGCGCACGTCCTCGTCGAAGGGATAGAACGGAGTCAGGTCGAACCCGCCGCCGAACCACCAGGCCACGGTTTCGCCGTCCTTGAAGGCGCGGAAGTGGCGCACGTTCGCGTGCGTCGTCGGCAGATAGGGATTGCGCGGATGAAACACCAGCGACACGCCGACCGCGCGCCACGAGGCACCGGCCAGTTCCGGTCGCGCAGCGGTGGCCGACGGCGGCAGCTTCGTGCCGGACACATCCGAGAACCCGATGCCCGCCTGCTCGAACACCGCGCCGTCGCGCAGCACCCGCGTGCGCCCGCCGCCGCCTTCCGCACGCTGCCACAGGTCTTCCTTGAACGCCGCCGCGCCGTCCGCGCCCTCGATCGCGGCGCAGATGCGGTCCTGCAGGCCGGTCAGATAGTCGCGGACGCGGAGGAAGTCGGGATCGGTCGTATCGGTCATCATCGGTGGCTCATCTCGAAGCGGTGATAGGCCGGGCCCTGGCCCGGCATGGCTGCCTTGTGGGAGCGGCGGAAGCCGCGATTAAGCGATACCGCATCCGCTATCGCGGCTTCCGCCGTTCCCACGGAACACTTCATTCACGTCGGCTGCAGATTGGCATAGGCCAACACCAGCCACTTGCTGCCGGCATCGTCGAAGTTCACCTGCACGCGCGCGTGCGCGCCGCTGCCTTCGATATCGGTGACCACGCCGGCCCCGAACTTCGCGTGGCTGACGTTCTGGCCGAGACGCAGGCCCGGGGATTCCTGGAGCGACGCGTGGCCCCAGTTCCGGCGCGGCTGCGCCTGGTACATCGGTCGCGAGACCTGGATCTTCGGTCGCACTTCGTGGATCAGCGCCGAGGGGATCTCGCGCAGGAACCGCGACGGCAGGCCGTACATGTCCTGCCCGTGCAGGCGGCGCGCCTCGGCGTAACTGATGACCAGCTTCTGCCGCGCGCGGGTGATGCCGACGTAGGCGAGCCGGCGTTCCTCTTCGAGTCGGCCGGATTCCTCGATCGACTTGTTGTTCGGGAACAGGCCTTCTTCCAGTCCGACCAGGAACACCAGTGGAAATTCCAGGCCCTTGGCGCTGTGCAGCGTCATCAGCTGCACGCCGTCCTCGCCGGCCTCGCTCTGTCCTTCGCCGGCTTCCAGCGCGGCGTAGGCGAGGAAGGCGACCAGTTCGCTCAGCGCGGCGCTCTCGTCGTCGTCGCCCTTGACGAAGCGCGACGCCACCGAGACCAGTTCGTCGAGGTTGTCGGTGCGCGAATCCAGCGAGCCCTTCGACTGCAGTTCGTAGTGCGCGCGCAGGCCGGAGCGCGCGAGCGCGTGGTCGATCTTGTCCTGCAGCGGAAGATCGCCGGTTTCCCCGGCGATCGCGTCGATCAGCTGCGCGAACGCGGCCACCGCATTGCGCGCGCGCGCCGGCAGCGCGTCGCCGGCGGCGACTTCGGCCGCGGCTTTCCACAGCGAAACGCCGCGATCGCGGGCGCGACGGCGCACCTCGTCGAGCGTGCGTTCGCCGATCCCGCGCGGCGGCGTGTTCACCGCGCGCTCGAATGCCGCGTCGTCGTCGCGATTGGCGATCAGACGCAGATAGGCCAGGGTGTCCTTGATTTCGGCGCGCTCGAAGAAGCGCATGCCGCCGTAGACGCGGAAGGGGATCTGCTCGCCGAGCAGGGTTTCTTCGAACGCGCGCGACTGGGCGTTGCTGCGGTAGAGGATCGCGGTTTCGCCGTGGCTGCCGCCGTCGCGCACCCACTGTCGGATGCGTTCGACGACGAAGCGGGCCTCGTCGATCTCGTTGAACGCGGCGTACAGGTCGATCGGCTCGCCCTCGCCGCTGTCGGTCCACAGGCGCTTGCCCAGCCGCGAGGGGTTGTGCGCGATCACCGCGTTGGCGGCGTCGAGGATGTTGGCGCTGGAGCGGTAGTTCTGTTCGAGGCGGATGGTGGTCGCGCCGGAGAAGTCGCGCAGGAACCGGTTGACGTTCTCGACCTTCGCGCCGCGCCAGCCGTAGATCGCCTGGTCGTCGTCGCCGACCACGAAGACCTGGCCGTCGTCGCCCGCGAGCAGCCGGATGAAGGCGTACTGCAGGCTGTTGGTGTCCTGGAATTCGTCGATCAGCAACTGACCGAAACGATGGCGATAGTGCTGCAGCAGCGCCGGATGATCGCGCAGCAGCTCGTGCGCGCGCAGCAGGATCTCGGCGAAATCGACCAGGCCGGCCTGTTCGCAGCGCTCCTGGTAGAGCGTGTAGGCGCGGAGCATCACCGACGCCCATTCGTCGCGCTCGGGCTGGATGTGTTGCGGGCGGCGGCCTTCGTCCTTCTGCGCGTTGATCCACCATGCGATCTGCCGTGGCGGGAAGCGCGCTTCGTCCAGTTCCAGCGCCTGGACCACGCGCTTGACCAGCCGCAGCTGATCGTCGCTGTCGAGGATCTGGAAGCCTTCGGGCAATTTGGCGTCCTGCCAGTGCAGGCGCAGCAGCCGGTGCGCGAGGCCGTGGAACGTGCCGATCCACATGCCGCGGGTGCCGCCCGGCAGCAGCGCGTCGGCGCGATGGCGCATCTCGCCCGCCGCCTTGTTGGTGAAGGTCACCGCGAAGATGCCGTGCATCGGCACGCCGTGGACTTCGTGCAGCCAGGCGATGCGGTGGGTGAGCACGCGGGTCTTGCCGGAGCCGGCGCCGGCGAGCACGAGCAGGTGGCCCGGTCCGGCGCTGACCGCTTCGCGTTGCGCGGCGTTCAGGCCGTCGAGCAGGTGGGAGACATCCATCCGCGCATTCTACGCGATGGCCGGAACGCGACGGCGCGCGGTGCGTCCGCAGAGCGGGCTCCCGGCCGCCGGGCGAGCCGCATTCTCGCAGCGACCGCATGGCCGCTGCGCATGGGCGGCGGTCAGTGTTGACCGTGCTTCGAGGGCGTCGCCGCCATGATCTTGTCGGTGTAGGCGATGCCCATCGCCGACAGGATGAACAGGCCGTGGATGACCGCCTGCCACATCACGCCGGTGGCGGTCGCCTTGGTGCAGAGCGCGCCGGCCTCGATCAACGCCGGCGAGCACAGCGGCAGACCCAGCTGTCCGGCCTCGATGAAGGTCTTCAGCAGGTGGATCGAGGAGATGCCGATGATCGCCATCGCCAGCTTGACCTTGAGCACGCTGGCGTTGACGTGGCTCAGCCACTCGGGCTGGTCGGGGTGGCCTTCGAGGTTCAGGCGGGAGACGAAGGTCTCGTAACCGCCGACGATCACCATGACCAGCAGATTGGAGATCATCACCACGTCGATCAGGCCGAGCACGATCAGCATGATCCCCTGCTCGCTGAGCGTGTTGGCGTCCGTGATGAGATGCGTCAGTTCCTTCAGGAACAGGAACACGTACACGCCCTGGGCCACGATCAGGCCGAGGTACAGCGGCAGCTGCAGCCAGCGCGACGCGAAGATCAGACGAGGCAGGGGATTGAGCGGGGCGTTCGACATGGCATGCGGGCCTGGGAGAGAGCCTGGATAGGGTAACGGCGCTCCCCGGCAGCGCCAAGCGCGTCATCCGCGGGACACCGTGTCGCGCGCGGTCGACCGCCGTCCGCCGGCCGGCTGCGTACACTGGCTCGCCGCCCCCGACGGAATCCGCACATGATCGACCTGCACTACTGGCCCACGCCCAACGGCCACAAGATCACGCTGCTGCTGGAGGAGCTGGCCGAGGCCGGCGTACCGCTGCCCTACACGGTCGTGCCGGTCAACATCGGCGCCGGCGAGCAGTTCCGGCCGGAGTTCCTGGCGATCGCGCCGAACAACCGCATGCCCGCCATCGTCGACCACGCCCCCGCCGACGGCGGCGCGTCGCTGAGCGTGTTCGAATCGGGGGCGATCCTGGTGTATCTGGCCGAGAAGACCGGCCGCTTCCTGCCGCAGGACCTGCGCGGCCGCACCGCGACCCTGGAATGGGTGTTCTGGCAGATGGCCGGACTCGGGCCGATGACCGGCCAGTACGGCCATTTCAACGTCTACGCGCCGGAGAAGATCCCGTACGCCATCGACCGCTATACGCGCGAGGCGAACCGGTTGCTCGGTGTGCTCGACAAGCGTCTGCAGGGGCGCGCCTTCCTGGTCGGCGACGACTACACCATCGCCGACATGGCCTGTTATCCGTGGATCGACCCGTACAAGACCGCGCCGATCGACCTCGACCCCTATCCCGAGGTGCGCCGCTGGTGCGCGTCGATCCGGGAGCGTCCCGCGACCGGCCGCGCCTATGCGCTGACGAAGCAGGTCAATCCGCAGGCCGGCCAACCGCTGAGCGAGGAAGCGCGGAAGGCGCTGTTCGGGCGTTGATGTTCCGCGAGTAGAGCCACCGCGCGGTTGCGGCTAAGCTGCGGGCCTGCCGCATCCCCGGATCCCGCCATGCGCCTGTCCGCCCTGATCCTGTCGCTCATGCTCGCCACGACCGTCGTCGCCGCCCCGTCCACCCCACCGCCACCGCAGGGCCTGACCCTCGAAGCGATCACCGGCGACGCGCCGCTGTCCGGTCCGACCCTGCTCAAGCCGCAGATCGCGCCGGACGGATCGCGCATCACGTTCCTGCGCGGCAAGGACAGCGATCGCAACCGGCTCGATCTGTGGGCCTGGGACGTCGCCGCCGGCACCGCCGCGCTGCTGGTCGACTCCGCCGACGTCCTGCCGGGCGAAGAGGTGCTCAGCGACGAAGAGAAGGCGCGCCGCGAGCGCCAGCGCACCGCGGCGCTGTCGGGCATCGTCGATTACCAGTGGTCGCCGGACGGCAGGACGCTGCTGTTTCCGCTCGGCGGCGAGTTGTACCTCTACGACCTGTCGAAGGCCGCTTCGACAGGATCGGGCAAGGCCGCGGTGCGCAGACTGACCACCGGAGAGGGCTTCGCGACCGATCCGAAGGTGTCGCCGAAGGGCGGTTTCGTCAGCTTCGTGCGCGGCCGCAATCTCTGGGTCATTGATCTGAAGGCCGGTGCGGAGATCCGTCTGACCGACGACGGCGGCGACGCCATCGGCAACGGCGTCGCCGAATTCGTCGCCGACGAGGAGATGGGGCGACATACGGGGTACTGGTGGGCGCCGGACGATTCGGCGATCGCCTTCGCGCGGATCGACGAATCCGGCGTGCCGGTGCAGAAGCGCTACGAGGTGTATCCCGATCGCACCGAGGTCGTCGAACAGCGCTATCCGGCGGCCGGCGATCCGAACGTCGCGATCCGCCTGGGCACGATCGCGCCGCAGGCCGGCGCGAAACCCGCGTGGGTCGATCTCGGCCCGGATCCCGACATCTATCTCGTCCGCGTCGACTGGCGCGATCCGCGTCGCCTGACCTTTCAGCGCCAGTCGCGCGATCAGCGCAGGCTCGATCTGATCGAGACCGAACTGGCGACCGGACGGCAGCGCACGCTGCTCACCGAGACCGCGAAGACCTGGGTCCCGCTGCACGACGGCCTGCGTTTCCTGAAGGACGACCGCTTCCTGTGGATCAGCGAGCGCAGCGGTTTCGAGCATCTCTATCTCGCCAGCGCCGACGGCAAGCGCCTGAAGCCGCTGACCCGCGGCGATTGGCCGGTGGACGCGCTGCTCGCGGTGGACGAGGCCAAGGGCCTGGTCTACTTCAGCGCCGGCCGTACCGCCGACGGCAAGCCCGACGCGCGCCAGTCGCACATCCACGCGGTGCCGTTGGCCGGCGGTGCGATCCGCACGCTGTCGAGCGCGCCCGGCATGCACGGCGCCAGTTTCGCCCGCAACGCCAGCGTCTACGTCGACGCATGGTCGAGCGCCGGTTCGCGCACGCCGCCGCAGATCGCGCTGCATCGCGCCGACGGGACGCTCGTGGCGAACCTGATCGACAACGATCCGGCGAAGCCCGAGCATCCGTACGCGAAATACCTCGCCGCGCATCGACCGGTCGAGTTCGGCACCCTGACCGCGGCCGACGGCGTCACCCCGCTCCATTACAGCGTGATGAAGCCCGCGGATTTCGATCCCGCGAAGCGCTACCCGGTGGTGGTCTACGTCTACGGCGGCCCGGCGGCGCAGACCGTCACCGACAGCTGGCCCGGTCGCGGCGATCATTTCTTCAACCAGTACCTCGCGCAGCGAGGATACGTGGTGTTCTCGCTCGACAATCGCGGCACGCCGCGACGCGGCGCGGCCTTCGGCGGCGCGCTGTACGGCAAGCAGGGCACGGTGGAAGTGGACGACCAGCGCGCCGGCGTGGCGTGGCTGCGCGCGCAGCCGTGGGTCGATGGCGATCGCATCGGCGTCTACGGCTGGTCCAACGGCGGTTACATGACGCTGCTGCTGCTGGCGAAGGCGCCCGACGCCTATGCCTGCGGGGTGTCCGGCGCGCCGGTCACCGACTGGGCGCTGTACGACACCCATTACACCGAGCGCTACATGCATCTGCCCAAGGCCAATCCGGACGGCTATCGCGAGGCCAGCGTCTTCACCCACGTCGACGGCATCCGCCCGAACGCGCTGCTGCTGATCCACGGCATGGCCGACGACAACGTGCTGTTCGGCAATTCGACCAAACTCATGAGCGTGCTGCAGAAGCGGTCGGTGCTGTTCGAACTGATGACCTATCCGGGCGCCAAACACGGCCTGCGCGGCGCGGACGCGCTGCATCGCTACCGGTTGACCGAGGCGTTCCTCGATCGTTGTCTGAAGCGGTGATCGTCACGCCACCGCCGTTACCGCCTGCGTCCCACGGGCAAGCCGCATCGACCGCGACTCCCGGTCGCAAGGGCATCGGTTGGCGGCTCGGCTCGCTGCTGACGTTGGTGTACATGCTCGGCGTCGTGGCGACGGTCGGCGGCGCGTATTGGTATCTGCAGGGCCGTTTCCGGTATTCGATTCCCTACCGCGAGTCCTTGCGTGTGGTCGCCGGCAGCCCCATCGCCCAGAATCTGCTGGGCGAACCGATCACGATGGACGGGTGGATACACGGCAAGTTCGTGCGACCCGATGTCGACAGTGCGCCGGATGCGATCCTGATCCTCAGGTTCGATGTCGAGGGTCGCATCGCAGTGGGCCGAGTGGTGACCATCGCCGAAGAGCGGGATGGCGCCTGGACCTATCGACAACTGGCGCTGCGCTACGAAGGCATGGCGGAACCGATCGACCTGCTGGCGCCTGCAGACGGGATGGGATCGTCTGTCCAATAGTGGATCAATGGAGTGACGCGTCCGGACAGTCGGCGACCCCGACCCGCGCGCCGGCGCGTTGACACCTGCGTCATACGTCCGGAACCGCTCCGATGCGCCCGAAGCCGCTGCTGTTGTCCCTCGTCGTGTCCGCCTGTCTCGCATCGGTCTCCACGCAGGCGGCGCCGCCGCCCGTCGCTGCGACGCCCACCGCCGAACAGGCGCGGGCCTTTCTGCTCGGGCTGCTGGTGAAATCGCCGTACCGATTGCCGCCCGCGGCCCTCAACGGCGAAATCCGCTACCGCCTGCGGTTCGAGTCCGGGCAGGCCTGGCGCATACCCGATACCGGTGAGCAGGCCGCGACCGCGACCGCCGACGGCATCGCGCTCGCGGTCTGCGCCGACTGCGGCGACGAGGCCGCGCCGACGGACGCGGAACTGCAGCGCTATCTGAGCCCCAACGCCTGGGTGCGCAGCGACGATCGCGACATTCGCGCCTTCGCCCGCAGCCACGGCAGCGGGTTGTCGGTGCACACGCGGATGAAGACGCTGGCCGCGGCGGTGCGTGCGCACATGACCGGCCCGATCGACTATCGCCACTACCACGACGCCGCGACCGCGCTGCGGAATCGCGGCGGAGATTGCACCGAATTCGCGGTGCTGCTGGCCGCAGTCGCGCGCGCGCGCGGCATTCCGGCGCGGATCGCGCATGGCCTGGCCTATTCCGGACGGATGAGCGGGCAACCGCACGTGTTCAGTCCGCATGCCTGGGTGCAGGTCTGGGACGGGACGCGCTGGACGAGTTACGACGCCGCGCTCGGCGCGTTCGGCGCGGGACATATCGCGTTGATCGTGGGCGATGGCGACCCGACCGCGTTGCGCGGACTCAATCGCGCGATGCGCGATCTGCGGGTGGTCGACGCGGCCGGGATCCGGCGCACCGTCGCGCAGGCCGGCGACGCGGGGGCCGATCGCGCGCCGTAGCGACGTACGCGCGTGGGGAACGTGCGCGCGGCGAGGCCCGAACGCGCACCGCCGGCATCGGTCTCGATGCCGGCGGTGTCGGTCGAGGCGCTCAGCGGCCGTCTTTCCCGACGGTGGCGTCCGTCACGAGCGGCAGGTCCGCGATGCCGGTGGTGTCGACCCATTCGACCGCGGCCGGATCGGACACGCCGCCCATGATCAGCACATCGTCCTCGTCGATCGCCGCGACATCCTCCGCCACGGCATCGAGCGCGTCCCGCACCGGCAGGGCGGGAACGCTGCGATCCTCGGGCTGCGCCGCGTCCTGCGGGTCGATCACGGCGCCGACGACGAGGACTTCGTCGAGATCGTTCGGCGCTTCGCGCTGGATGCGGGTGCCGGTGCGCGGCTGCGCATCGCGGGTCGGCAGCGCGGGGACGCTGGCGTCTTCCGGCGCGCGCGCATCCTGCGGGTCGATCACGGCGCCGACGATCAGGACTTCGTCGAGCTCGTCCGGCGCTTCGCGCTGGATGCGGGTGCCGGTCGTGGGCGCGGTGCGCCCGGTCTGCGCGGCGGGGCGGGATTCGGCGGCGATGGGCTCGGCGGTGCGCTGCTCGACCGGATCGGCGGCGTAGGCGCCGGTGGTGACCAGGGTAGCGGCGATCGTGCCGGCGATCGTGCCGGCGATCGCGGCGCCGATGCGGCCGACGCGGCGCGGCGCGCGGTAGGACACGCACAGCGGACCGGTGGCGGCGGCGAACAGTTCGCGACGCGCGGCGTCGCCGAGGCCGTCGAGGCGATGCACTTCGCGGTCGCAGTGGCCGCAGTGGCCGTCGACGGCGCGTTGTTCGGCGGCGCTCAGGGGGCAGGGGGTTTCGATGCGTGGAACGGTGGACATGGGCGACTCCTCGGACGTGGGCGCTGCTGCGCGATGTGCGGGCACGGCCGCCGCGGCGGCCGCTCGACATGGCTGAACGCCGCACGCGGATGAATGGGGTTGGAATCGGGCCGCTGCTGCGCGACCGCCGCCGCGTGGCCGCGCCCGGACGCGGGATCGGGATCGCCGCCGCGCCCGGGGACGATGGTCATCGTGACCTCCGACGCTGGGCGGCGCCGCCGGCGCGGAGTAGCGTTCCGGTGTCTCCGCAGCGAGGTCCTCCATGAAGCCGCTCGTTCTTGCCGTCGCGCTGTCCGTCGCGCTCGCCCTGCCCCTGTCCGCCATGCCGACTGCCGCGGCCGCCGCCGCGCCGCCGGCCGCGACCCGCGCCGCGCCCGCCTGGGTCGCGACCAGCAACCGCTACGCCGAGATCCTGCTGTCCGCGCAGCTGCAGTTCCAGCCCGAGGCGGCCACCTTCTTCGGCATCCCCGGCTACGACGACAAGGTCGCGGATCTCGGTCCGGACAACGGCGCGCGCCAGCGCCGGGCGCTGACCGACGCGCGCGCGAAGCTGCGGGAAAAGCTGCAGCTCGAGCGCGATCCCGACGTGCGCCAGGACCTGGAGATCATGATCGCCGCGGCCGACGACGCCATCGAGGCCAGCGCCGTGACCGAGCGCCTGCAACTGCCGTGGATCGACGCGCCGCAGCTGACCTTCAACGGATTGCGCGGACTGCTGTCCGAGCAGACGCCCGCCGACCGCCGCGCCCGCGCGCTCGACCGGTTGAAGGCCTACGTCGGCATGGCGCCCGGTACCACCCCGATCATGACCCTCGCCCGCCAGCGCTACGAAGAGCGCGCCGGCGACGCCGCGCTGCTGCGGCCGACGAAGCTGGAGGTCGAACAGGCCCTCGCCAACGCGGAGACCTACGCCAAGGGCATTCGCAAGCTGTTCGAGGAATACCGGATCGCGGACAGCGAGCCGGCGCTGAAGGCGCTGGAGACGCAGATCGCCGACCACGTCGCCTGGGTGCGTCGCGACGTGCTGCCGCAGGCGCGCACCGATACCCGCCTGCCGCCGGAACTCTATGCCCTGCAGCTCAAGCAGGTGGGCATCGACATCCCGCCGGAACAGTTGATGCAGCGCGCGCGCCTGGCGTTCATGGAAACCCGCGCGGCGATGGAGCGGCTGGCGCCGCTGGTGGCGAAAGAGAAAGGTCTGCCGAGCGGCGACTACCGCGAGGTGATCCGCGCGCTCAAGCGCGATGCGATCCCGAACGATCGACTCGAAGCGCGCTATCGCGAGGTGATCGACGCGATCGACCCGATCATCCGGCGGGAGCGCATCGTCGACGTGCCGCAGCGGCCGATGATCATGCGCCTGGGCACCGAAGCGGAAAGCGCGGCGCAGCCGGCGCCGCATTTCCTGCCCGCGCCGCTGGTCGGCAACACCGGCCAGCAGGGCCAGTTCGTGCTGCCGATCGGCAATCCGGCGCTGAAGGGCAGCGCCGAGGCCTACGACGATTTCAATTTCGCGGCGGTCGCATGGACGCTGTCCGCGCACGAAGGCCGACCGGGCCACGAGCTGCAGTTCACCGCGATGGTCGAGCGCGGCGTGTCGCTGGCGCGCACGCTGTTCGCGTTCAATTCGGTGAACGTGGAAGGCTGGGCGCTGTACGCCGAGGCCGAAATGATTCCGCACGAGCCGCTCGACGGCCAGCTGATGGCGCTGCAGTTCCGGCTGATGCGCGCGGCGCGGGCGATGCTCGATCCGATGCTCAATCTCGGCCTGACCGATCGCGCGAGCGCCGAGAAGGTGCTGATCGAGCAGGTCGGTCTGTCGAAGGCGATGGCGCGCCAGGAACTGGATCGCTACACCTTCAACGCGCCCGGTCAGGCCGGCAGCTACTTCTACGGCTACGCGCGGATCCTCGAATTGCGCGCCGAGACCGAACTGGCGCTGGGCGACCGTTTCGATCGCCTCGCCTTCAACAACTTCCTGCTCGATCAGGGTCTGCTGCCGCCGGATCTGCTGGCGAAGGCGGTGCGCGAGCGCTTCATCCCGGCGCAGCGCGCGGCGCGTTGAGCGACGCGCGTCCGGTTCAGCCGCCGGGCGCGCGTCCGGCGCGCGGCGGGACCCGCGGTCGTGCGCCTTCGAGGGGCTGCGGCGCGAACATCGCCGGCGCGAGCAGTTTCAGCGCGTCGCGACAATCGAGGAACGGATAGTCGCGGACGACCACCGGGTCGGCGACGCGGGTGGGCGAGAGTTTCATCGCGTCCACCCGTTGCGCCACCGTGCTCGCCGGCGCCGCCTGCTTGAGCGCGGTCGCGCAGGCGGCGGCCATCGGCGCGGCCTGCGAGGTGCCGGCATAGCTGGAGGTGCCGCCGGTGAACCCCGGCGCGCGCACGAAGGCGCCGGCGGCGAACAGATCGGTGGTCCCGCCGCGATTCGAGAAGCACGCGATCTGGCGCGGCGCCGTCGAGGTCTCGCTGCAGGACAGGAAGTTGACCGGGCCGCCCGTGAAGTCCCAGGTCGCGCCGGTCGAGACCACGTTGCGGAGACAGGCCGGTGCGCTCATCGAACCGGTGTTGCCCTGGTTGCCGGCCGAAGCGGTGACCACCGCACCGAGCGCGTTGAGATTGGCCACCGCCACCGCG
The DNA here is from genome assembly GCA_049324395.1 of Pseudomonadota bacterium. GTDB lineage: Bacteria > Pseudomonadota > Gammaproteobacteria > Xanthomonadales > Xanthomonadaceae > Lysobacter_I. The sequence continues at coordinate 344,257 of JBMOOY010000027.1, read as the reverse complement.
AGCGCCTGGGTCCAGGCGGCGGTGTTGTCGCAGTCGCCGACGAGCAGGGCGTCGGTGCCGAGACTGAGATTGACCGCGTCGACATCCGGGTGGGTCGAGGCGATCCAGTCCAGCGCCGCGACCACGTCGGACGTGGACTGGAAGCGGTTGTTGCGGTCGATGACCTTGACCGCGACCAGGCTCACCGCCGGCAGCGCGCCGCGCGGGGCGACCGTGCCGTCGCCGCCGATGATCCCGGCGACGTTGGTGCCGTGGCCCTGATCGTCCTCGGCCGAGCCGGCGCCGGACTGGCTGCTCGTGCCGTTGGGGCAGCAACCGGTGCCGACGCTGCAGAAACAGCGCTGACCGACGATCCGGTTGCGGAAATCGGGGTGATCGGTGTCGATGCCGGTGTCGATGACCGCCACTTTCATGCCCGCGCCGCCGACGCCGAGTTCCGGCAACTGGTGCGCGCGGTTGAGCACGGTCGATTCGTCCGGCAGCGCCGCGCCGGTCCCCCCGACGTCGAGATCGACGCGGGCCACGCGCGGATCGCGCGACAGCGCTTCGAGCGTGCGCGCATCGGCGCGGATCGCGAACGCGGGGACCCGTCGGAAGCGGCGTTCGACGCGTGCGTGCGCGGTCGCGGGCAATGCGGACAGCACCGCATCGACCTGCGCTGCGGCTTCGGGATGCAGGCGCGCCGCAGCGATGCCTTTCGGCGCTGCCGCGCCGGGGCGTCGCGATCGCGGTTCGCGTTCCCGGGGAGGCTGCTCCCGCAGCATCACCATCACCCGCGCCTCGCCCTCGGCCCGCGCCTTGCGCAGCGCGGCGTCGGATACCCGGAGAGACTGCGCGGTCGCCACGGCCGAGGCGAGGGATCCGATGCACAGGCAGAACGCGACGACGGTACGGATCATGACGGGTTCCTCCTGCGCCGGCGGATCGCCGGCCCTGCATCGACGGCGGTCATGATCGCATCGGCGGCGGCCGCGGTCACGGCGCCGTCGGTGCGATCCGCAGCCCCTGCGCCGCGGTGCGCGCGCGGGTGGCCGCGCCGTACATCAGTTCGGCCACCGCCGGCGGCGCGAGGTAATCGCCGCTGTTGCCGACGCGCGCGAAGTAGTGGACTTCATGGCGACCGGCCGGCAGGTATTCGGCGTAGAACTTCGGCGCGCGCGGATCGAGCCGGCGGGTCTCGAACCAGTCGGCGCCGGTGTCCGAGACCTGCTGCAGATCGAGGCCCGCCATCCCGCCGAGGGCGAGGTCGGTCGGACGCAGGCCGCCGGGCACGCCATCGGTGAGCGCGACGAAATACCGCGGCGCGGCCGTATCGAGGATCAGCGTGATCCGCACCCAGTCGCCGTCGCGCAGCGCGTCGTCGCCCAGCGGCGTCCATCGGCCGTCGCGCAGGGTCGCGTAGCGTCGCGAGAGCGCGAACCCGGTCGCGGTCGAGGCCGCCCGGCGCGCGTCCTCGCGATAGCGCAATTCCGCGATGTAGCTCGCGGGCAGGTCGCCGTCGATCTTCGGCGCCAATCGCAGCGGCGCGCGCGCGTTCGCGGCGAGCGGACGCTCCCACACCGGCGCTTGCGCATCCGGCGTCAGCCGCAGCGCGCCGCGGGCGTCTCCCAGCGCGATTTCGAGCAGGATCTCGGGCGTGACCCCGGGCATGGGGCCGGGCGCGGCGGCGTCGACGCGGCCGGGATCCAGCGCGCGCAGCGCCATCAGGCAAATCGCGGCGGTCTGGGTGTCGACCGTCGCGGGGCCGCCGGCGTAGAGATCGCCGAGGCCGGCGACGAACGTACGCCGCAGGGCGCGGTCGCCGAAGCCCGGTCGTTCGGCGAGCAGGGCGATCAGTTCGCACTGTTCGCGCAGATCGGAACTCATCCAGCGATCGTCGCGGGCGTCGCCGTGCAGGACCCGGGTCTCGCCGCGCCGGCGCGCGGACGCGACCAGCCGTTCCATCGCGTCGTCGGCGTCGGGATGCGAGCGGTTCGCGAGCGCGCGTGCGGCGGCGATGCGCGCGGGCATGCCCAACGCGTCCCAGCGCGCCCACAGCGCGTCGAGCGCGATCGGGTCGACCTCCGACGCCGCCGCGAAGGCGATCGCCACGGCCTGCAGCGCGTCGTCGCCTGAGCCCTGCGTGTCGTCGTCCACGTCGAGCGCATCGGTGTCCGCGCCGTCCAGCAGCGCCTCGGCCTCGTCGAGCACCGTCTCCGGCACCGGATGTCCGAGCGCGCGCAGCAGGCGCAGCGCGCGCACGCTGTAGGCGGTGAGCGCGATGCGTTGCGGAGACGGCGCGTCGTCGTCGAAGCCGTCGCCGCCGTCGTCGGCGAAGTAGCGGAAGGCGCCGGTCTCGTCCTGGAAGACCGCCGCGTTCTCGAGCGCTTCGCGGATCGCGTCCTTCGCATCGGGGAAACGTTCGCCGTCGCCGCGTTCGAGGGCGATCGCCGCGCCGACCGCGCGGCTGAGGATCTGTTCCCAGCAGCGATGCGGATAGGCGTGCAGGCCGTCGATCCAGCCGCGCGCGAGGCCGTCGGCGCCGGGCAGCAGCGACACGCGGACGCCGGCGTCGTGCGCGCCCTGCGGCAGCGTCGGCAGGGCGAGCGTCAGCGATCGCGCTCCCAGCCATCCGGCCTGCACGCGACGCGTTTCGACGATCGGCGAGGCCAGTTCGATCGGTGCGGAGACCGCATCGCCGGCCGTGTCCGTGCGCGCCACCGCGACCGCGGCGAGCGTCGCGGCGCCGCCGTTCGCGGGCAGGTCGGCATCGGTCGGCGCGATCCGCAGCGATGCCGCATCCTGGGCGCGCGCCGCCAGCGGCAGCGTGCGCGCCGCCGCCGCGCGCAGGCTTTGCACATCGAGTCCGATGTCGACGACGACGTCCGCGTCGTCGCCGTTGCGGACGTTGGCGGCGAGGTCGGCGGTGTCGCCCGGGAACACGCGCACCGGCGTCTGCAGCCGCACTTCCAGCGGCAATCCGACGTCCAGCGTGGCCTCGGCGCGCTCGAACCCGTCGTCGGCATCGGCGCTCCACGCCGTCGCGCGCCAGCGGGTGAGATTGTCCGGCACGGTCAGGGTCAGCGTCTTCGTCTCGCCCGGCGCCAGGACCACGTCGTCCCGCCACAGCGCGACGTCGGAGAATCGCGTGCGCAGGCGCACGTCCGGATGTGCGCGCACGGCGATGCTGTCGCCGCGCGCTCGCGGCTGCGCACCGGCGAGCCGACCCGCGCCTTCGCTGAAGATCTCGGCGATGTCCGGCACGCGCGAGCCGGTGACGACGACGCGATCGAGTTCGTCGTCGTTGCCGCCGAGCGCGCGCAACGCGCCGCCGTCGTTGCCGGATGCGTAGCCGAAGCTGTCGGCGGCGCTGGTCAGCCCTTCGGCTTCGATCTGCGCGCGGTCGATGATCATGGCCGGGGCCGCTGCGGGCGGTGATTCGTGCACGATCTCCGACGCGCGCGCCCGCGAGCGATCGCCGGCCGGCATGTCGACCGGACTCTGATCGTCGAAGACCACCGGTGCATCCGGGTCGTCGGGCGGCGGAAGACGCGTGTCGGCGGGTTGCGCAGTCGCGGCGTCCGGCCACGGCAACAGCCGGCGCCACGTGCCGCGATTCCAGTCCTCGAACGAGGCTTCGAAGGGCCGGTCTTCCCAGCGTTTCAGGTTCGCGCCCAGCCAGTGCTCGCCCTGCGGATCGGCGTAGGCCAGCCAATCGGCGGCGAGCGCGCGCAGACCGTCGTCGTTGACGGTCACCGCGGCGCGACGCGGACGATCGCCGGCGTTGCGCAAACGCAGGGTCACGGTGTCGCCGGGCTTCGCGGATGCGCGATCGAAGGCGATCGCGACCGCAGCGGGCGTCGCGCGACGCGGGGCGTCGATCGCGATGTCCGATACGGCCATGTCGAGCGGCCTGCGCAGACCGTCGACGATCTCCGAGGGCGTCCCGCGCGCCAGCACGTAGGCGCGCAACTCGATCCGGCGCGCGCCGTCCGCCGCGACCGGCCAGAGGAATTCGGTCTGCGGGCGATCGAGGTCGAGGACGCGATAGCCGAGCAGCGCATCGCCCGCGGTCGCCACCAACAGCGCGGCGGCATGCGGGTGCGGCTGGGTCAGGCGCAGGCGTGCCGGCGCGTCCGCGCGCGGCGCTTCCAGCAGTGCGAGCGTGGTCCGTGTCGCGTCCGACGCGCCCGTCGTGCGGGTGCCGTCGTCGACCCAGACGTAGCGCTCGATCGTCGCCGGCGCGGCGTCGCCGCTGCGCGCGACGAAACGATAGCGACCGCTCCGCGCGCGCGGGACCGTGCAGAGCGCTTCCGCTTCGGGTTTCAACGTACAGCGGGTCAGGACCTGCGCCTGTTCGTCCTTCGCCGCCTCGTAGCCGGGCATGAACTCGACGGTCACCTCGACCGCGGCCTGCGGCACCGCGCGACCGTCCGCATCGACGACCACGGCCTTGAGCCGCAGCGGATCCCGCGCGCCGAACCAGCGCGGCGTGATCTGCAGGCCGACGTAACGGTCGTAGCGCGCATACCGCGTCCTGGCGGCGTTGGATGCGGTGCCCTCGCGCGCGTCGAGGCGCACCTCGGCCACCAGTTGCAGGCGTCCGAACGCAGGCAGTGCGCCGCTGTCCTCGCGCAGCGCGAAGCGGACCGGCAACGCGATCCGCGCGCGGCCCCCGGCGTCGGTCCTGCGCGTTTCGCCGCCCGAGGCGGCGGCGTCCTGCAGCGCGACGCCGCTGCGGCCGGCGCCGGCGAACGTGTCGACGAAGACGTAGTCGGCGTACGCCGGGTAGGCCTCCGACAGCGACAGACCGGTGAGCATCGTGCTGACGCGTTCGATCTTCGCGCTCGACGCCGGCCCGCCGGAGTAATAGCCGGCTGCCAGATCGACCGCAAACGTGTCGCCGTCGCGCAGGACGCGGTCTTCGGTCGTGGCCTCGGCCCACAGGTCCTGGGCGCGGAACGTGCCGACGAAGAAACAGCTGCCTTCGGTGCCGAGATCGCCGCCCTCGATGCCGATGCAGTAGGTGGCATCGGTGAGATGCGCCGGCAGGCGTTCCTCGCCGACCAGCGTGCCGTCCGCATCCGGAGTCGCGGTCCAACTGCGGATGACCTTGCCTTCGTCGACGTTGAAGAGCCGCAGGTCGAGCGGCGCGGACGCCTCGCTCGCGCGCAGCCGACCGCCGCGGACGATCCGATGCCACAACCGATAGCGCACGGTCTCGGCGGCGCGATACAGCGGCCGATCGGACACGCCCCACATGCGGTCGTCGTTCGCTTTCGTGCCCAGCGACAGGCCGTATACGTCGCCGTTGCCGAACGGCAGCACCGCGCGGCCGGCAGGATGGGTCGCGCGCAGCAGCCACTGGCCCTTGGCGTCCTTCGGCAGCGCGGGCAGTTCGAATCCGGGCGGCAGGCGCAGCCGCGCGACGCCGTCGGCGCCGCTGCGGCCGCCGGCCACGCGATGCGGCGCGTCTTCGTCGGAACGCCAGCGGAACAGTTCGATCTCGGCGTTCGCCAGCGCACCGCTGCCGTCCCAGGCCTGCACCCAGGCCAGCACTTCCGTACGGGTCGCGATCGCGCGCAGGTCGATCTGCGGTGCGGCCATCTCCAGCGGTTCCCGGGTGCGCCACAACCAGCGCGCCCAGCCGCCCTCGCGCAGGGTCTGCGCGGTGGCCGGCGCGACCGGTGCGGCTTCGCCGCCGCGGGCCGCGGGCAGGCGCACGGTTTCGCGACGCGCGGCGTCGCCCAGCGCGTCCGCGGCGAATTCCGCCATCGGCGTGTTCAGCGCGCGCACCGGCGGTTCCGCGCCAGCGGCGAGCAGCAGGCGCGGATGTCGGGCCTGCAATTGCGGCCGGTAATCGGCGGTGCGCAGGCGCAGGCGCTGCGGCTGCAACGGTCGATCGTCCTCGGCGGCGCGCAGAAGGGTTTCGAGCGCGAGCCCGATGTCCGCATCGGCGCGGTCGATCGTCAGCCCGAGCACGCTGTCCGGCGTCTGTCGCACGGCATCGTCGCGGATTTCCCCGCTGTACCAGATGCCGTCGTGCCAGCCGTGCACGCGCACGCCGGCGGGCAGACGCGCCGCGAACGCCTCGCGCGAGGCCTTGGACAGCGGCTGCGAGAACCGCAGCCCGATCGGTTCGCCGGGGACGCAAACCAGCGCCAGCGGCGCGCCCATGGCGTCCACCGCGCCGGCGGCGACGTCCGGGTAACGCTGGCAATAGACGTTGCGCAAGCGGAAAGGCTCGCGATCGCGCACGCGCAGCAGGACGCCCGACTGGGTGCCCGGCAGGGGGCCGGTAGTGCCGATCAGGCCGGGTTCCACCGACAGTGAGACGATGCCGCCGGCCGGCGGTTCGTCCGGCAGATCGAGTGTGTAGCGGGTCGCCGTGTCGCGCTCCGACCGCGGCGGCAGCGCTCGCAGTGGCGGCAGCAGCAGAGGCAGACCGTTGCGGCTCAGGCGCAGCACGCGCCTCAATGCCTCGGCGGTAGGGCGGGCTTCGCTCCAGAGTTCGATCTCCGGCCGACCGTCGCGCCAGCGGACGATGTTGACGTGGATGCGCGGGCGTTCGGTTTCGAGAACGAAACTGCGGGCGGGGAGGGTCTCGCCGGCCTGGGTGCGCAGGCCGGCGGCGAGGTCGACGCGGACCCGATTGCCGTCCGGCAGCATGCCGGGCTCGGGCAGCGCGCAATGCAGGGTGAGGTCGTCGGACCAGTGGCAGTCGAGCGGACCGCCCGGTGCGATGCGGGCCACTCCGGCGCGCTGCCGGTCGTCGGCCCACACCAGCATCGGCTGCGCGAATTCGAATTCGACCGCGCGGTAGGCCAGCTCCGCCTTCACCGCCGGTTCGGCGGCACCCACGCCGCCCACCCAGCCCAGGGCGGCGAGCAGCCACCCGCCGATCGCTCCCACCGCGCCTTTGCGCTCGTTCATGTCCGCTCCGATTCGGGCCCCGTGTCCGCCAACGCACGAGGCGGCGAGACAGGGTTCGCGCTCAGGTCACGCGGTCCAGCATCCGGCGATGGCCGATCAACCGTGCCCAGCGCGTGCCGAGGTCGACCCAGCACACGTAGGCGGCTTCGCCGGCCAGCCGGAACACCATCCCCGGATTCCAGCGCAGCGCGGGTTCGGCCGCGCACAGTTCCCAGTCGAACCCGAGCTGGCGCGCGAACAGCGCGCAGCGGGCGAGGTGGTAGCGGCTGCTGACCAGAGTGACCCGGCCGACGGACGCGCCGTCCACCGGCGTCGCCGCCGCGAGCAGCGCACGCGCGTTGCGCAGGTTCTGCAGGGTGTCGCGGGACGCCGTCTCCAACCGCAGCGGCGCGTCCGCGGCCACGCCCTCGGCCAGCAGGGCCGCATGCGCGACCTCGGCCTCGGCCGGATGTCCCGGCGCGCTGCCGCCGAGGAGCACGATCGCCCGCGGCCGCCGTTCGCGCCACAGCGTCGCGGCGCGGGCGATGCGCGCGGCGAAATCCGGATCGAGGCGCCCGCTCGGGGCGTGCTTGCCGAACAGCAGCAGGGTTTCGCCGCGCTCGGGCAGGGTCGGCGCGCGCCGCGCGGTGCGCACGACATGCGCGAAGTAGCCCAGATACACCAGGCCGGCGCTGAGCACGCAGGCGGCGCCCGCGACCGCGCCGGCGTGCAGCACGTCGCGATCCAGGAACAGGCGGCGGCGGTGGTCGAGACGGCTCACGACAACGGGGACGACGCGTTGGTCAGGCGGCCGTGCAGGATACCCGGCCGTCGGGCGCCTGCGGCGCGCCGGCTATACTCCGGAACCACGAAATTTCGGTCCGGCGACGCCACGCAGTGCTATCCCTTTCTCCGATGACGCCCCTGGCGATCCGCGCCCACACCGCCACCACCGCGCTCGGCCGGGGCCGCGAAGCCCAGGCCCGGGCCCTGCGCGAACGCCGCAGCGGCCTGCGCCGCAACGATTTCGGCGCCGGCGCCGCCGCCGAGGCCCGCCTCGATACCTGGATCGGCCGGGTCGAGGGGCTGGAGGACGTGCGTCTGCCCGACGCGCTGGCCCGCTTCGACTGCCGCAACAACCGCCTCGCCTGGCTGGCGCTGCAGCAGGACGGCCTGATCGACGCCGTCGACGCCGCCCGCGCCCGGCACGGCGCCACGCGCGTGGCGGTGGTGATCGGCACGTCGACCGCCAGCATCGGCGCCAGCGAAGAGGCCTACACCCGCCTCGACGATGGCCTTTTCCCGGCGGACCTGCGCGAGCCGCTGCTGCATACCCCGCATTCGCCCGGCGATTTCGTGCAGCGCCTCACCGGTCTGCGCGGCCCCTGCGTCACCGTGGCCACCGCCTGCTCGTCCAGCGCCAAGGTGTTCGCGCAGGCGGCGCGGCTGATCCGCGCCGGTCTCGTCGACGCCGCGCTGGTCGGCGGCATCGACACGCTCTGCGGCAGCGTGCTGTTCGGCTTCAATGCGCTCGGGCTGGTGTCGACCCGTCGCTGCCTGCCCTTCGACGCCCGTCGCGACGGGCTGAATCTCGGCGAGGCCGGCGGCTACGCCCTGCTCGAACGCCTCGATCCCGACGACGACGCGCCGCTGCGCCTGTGCGGCTACGGCGAGAGCAGCGACGCCCACCACATGTCGGCGCCGCATCCCGAAGGCCTCGGCGCGCGGCTGGCGATGCAGGACGCGCTGGCGCGGGCCGGGATCGCGGCCGCCGAGGTCGGTTATCTCAACCTGCACGGCACCGCGACGCCCGCCAACGACAGCGTCGAGGCCGCGGCCGTCGCCGCGCTGTTCGGGGATGGACTGCATGCGAGTTCGACCAAGGGCTGGACCGGGCACACCCTCGGCGCCGCCGGCATCGTCGAATCGGTGTTCGCGCTGCTGGCGCTGGAACACGGCCTGCTGCCGGGCATGCTCGGCGCGGGCGAGGGCGACAGCCCCCGGCCCGATCCGGCCTGCGGCCCGCAGATCCGCTTCGACAACGCCGAGCGCGCGACCCGCTACGCCATGAACAATTCCTTCGGCTTCGGCGGCAACAACTGCTCGCTGGTGTTCGGGCGCGCGAACGACGGGAGCGCCGCATGAGCGCGCTCTCGGCCCGCATCGCCGGCATCGGCTTCTGGACCCGCGGGCTGCCGTCGTGGGACGCCGCGCGCGCGTTCGTCGCCAGCGGCGCGTTGCCCGAGGCCGCGCCGGCGAAGCCCTCGCCGCAACTGCTGCCGGCGAACGAGCGCCGGCGCGCGCCGGAATCGGTCGCGGTCGCGCTCGACGTCGCGCTGGCCGCCTGCGCGGCCGCGCAGCGCGATCCGGCGACGCTGCCCTCGGTGTTCGCCTCGACCCACGGCGATCTCGCGATCACCGACAGCATGTGCGCCACGCTCGCCGGCGACCCGCGCGGGGTCTCGCCGACGAAATTCCACAACTCGGTCCACAACGCCGCCGCCGGTTACTGGACCATCGGCGCCGGCTGCGTGCGGCCGGCGACCGCGCTCGCCGCCTGGGACGCGACCTTCGCGCAGGGGTTGATCGAAGCGCTCGCCCAGTTGGCGGAAGGCGACGAAGCGGTGCTGCTGGTCGGTTACGACACCGCCGCAGTCGGTCCGCTGCGCTCCATCCACGCGGCCGACGACCTGCTCGGCGGCGCGCTGGTGTTGTCGCGCGACGGCGCCGGCCCGCGCCTGGTCGCGACGCTGGTCGACGGCGACGCGGACGCGCCGGGTGCGTTGGGCGCGCGCTGCGCACGCAATCCGATGGCGCCGATGCTGCCGCTGTTCGACGCGCTGGCGAGCGGTGCGCCCCGGGCGACGCTGCAGGCCGGGGCGGGCCGCGCGCTGCGGCTGGAGATCGCGCATGACTGATGCCGCGCGCACCGCCGTCGTCTACGACCGCAGCAACGTGATCGTCGCCATTCCGGCGCTCAACGAATCCCTGCGCATCCGCGAGGTCGTGGAAGGCGCGCTCGCCGAATGCGATCGCGTGATCGTGATCGACGACGGCTCCGACGACGGCACCGCGGAGAAGATCGCCGATCTGCCGGTCGTGCTGTTGCGTCACCAACGCCGGATGGGCAAGGGCGCCAGCCTGCGCGACGGCTTCCGCGAAGCGCTGCGTCTGGGCGCGGCCGCCGTGTTGACCATGGATGGCGACGGTCAGCACCTCGCCGCCGACATCCCGCGGCTGATCGCCGCCGCCAACCGCCACCCGCATTGCATCGCGATCGGCGCGCGCCTGCGCAAGCGCGCGCAGCAGCCGACCTATCGCCGCCTCGCCAACGAATTCGGCGATTGGGGCATCGCCTGGGGCTGCGGCTACCGCATCGCCGACACCCAGAGCGGGCAACGCCTGTATCCGGCCGCGGTCGCCGCGCTCGACGACGTGCCCGGCGAGGACTTCGTGTTCGAGGCGCAGATCCTGATCAGCGCTTCGCGCCGGCTCGGCATGGGCGTGGTGGCGGTGCCGATCGAATCGCGCTACGCCGGCGCCGGCGCGATCGGGAAATTCCGCAAGAGCCACTTCCGGCCGCTGCACGATCTGTGGCGCATCACCTCGCACGTGGTCGTGCAGGTGTGGAACCATGGCCGCGTGATCCGCGAGTACCGCCGCACCCGCGCCACGCGGCCGCTCATCCACGATCCGACCGGCGAATTCTCCTCGGGACCGCAACCATGACCCGACACGACGTCCTCATCCTCGGCGGCGGCCTCGCCGGCCTGACCCTCGCGATCCAGCTCAAGCGGCAGGATCCGGCGATCGACATCGCGGTGATCGAACGCCGCGCGCATCCGGTGCCGGAGGCCGCGTTCAAGGTCGGCGAATCGACCGTGGAGATCGGCGCGCATTATTTCGCCAACATGCTCGGGCTGCGCGAGCATCTCGACACCGAGCACATCCGCAAGTTCGGCTTCCGCTTCTTCTTCAGCGACGGCCGGCGCGACATCGACCGTTGCACCGAGCTCGGCGTGAGCCGGATCCTGCCGACGCCGTCGTGGCAGATCGACCGCGGCCGCTTCGAGAATTTCCTCGGCGAGGAGGCGCGCCGGCTCGGCGTGGGCTTCCACGACGGCGCCGTGGTGCGCGCGATCGACCTGTCGGCGAACGACGACGACCACCGCGTGCGCTGGGAGCGCGACGGCGCCGCCGCCGAAGCCGCCGCGCGCTGGGTCGTCGACGCCAGCGGTCGCGCCGGCTTGCTCAAGCGCAAGCTCGATCTGGCCGCGCCCGAGGTCCACGACGCCAATGCGGTGTGGTGGCGGGTCGACGGCGTCGTCGACCCGGAAGCGTGGTCCGACGATGCCGACTGGCTGTCGCGCTGCACGCCGCCCGACCGCTGGCGTTCGACCAACCACATGTGCGGCCCGGGCTATTGGTTCTGGCTGATTCCGCTGTCCTCCGGCGCGCATTCGCTGGGCATCGTCTGCGACGCGACGATGCATCCGCTGGAGACGATGAACACCCACGAGAAGGCGATGGATTGGCTGCGCCGGCACCAGCCGCGCGTCGCCGAAGCGCTGGACCGACCGGAGCACCGGCTGCAGGACTTCCTGTTCCTGCGCCATTTCTCGCACGGCTGCAGGCAGGTGTTCAGCGGCGACCGCTGGGCCCTGACCGGCGAGGCCGGCGTGTTCCTCGATCCGTTCTACTCGCCCGGCAGCGACTACATCGGCATCTCCAACACGCTCATCTGCGATCTGATCGCGAAGGACCGCGGCGGACACCCGTTCGCGCCCTACGCCGAGATCTACCAGCAGCTGTACTTCGGCTTCTTCGAGAACACGATGACGCTGTACCGCGACCAGTACGCGCTGTTCGGCGACGCCCAGGCGATGCCGGTCAAGGTGATCTGGGACTACACCTACTACTGGGCGCTGCTGGCGCCGCTGGTCTGCGGCGGGAAACTCACCGAGATCTCGCTGCTCGGCCGGCTGCGGCCGCAGTTCGAGCGCGGTCGCGCGCTCAACCTCGCGGTGCAGGCGCTTCTGCGCGCCTGGGGCGAGGCCAATCGCGCCGCGGGCGGCCCCGATCCGTCGGCGCTCGACGGCCGTCTGCTCGACCAGTTCGGCATCGACTGGTTCCACGAAATGAACCGCGCCCTGCACGACACGCTCGACAATCCCGCCTTCGCGCAGCGCATCCGCGACAACGTCGAGCGGATGGACTGGCTGGCGGCGGAAATCCTGCAGCGCGCGCGCGCCGCGCATCCGGGGATCGACGACTGCGGCCTGTCGGCCCTGCTCGATGCGACCGATCTCGATGCGACCGACACGCCGGCATCGCTGGCGCCGGTGTGGTACGCGGCGGCGTAGCCCCGTCGTTCCCGGAGAATCGCATGCGCAATGCCTTCAATCCAAAAGCCATCGCCGCTGGACTGACCGAGCTGTGGTCGCCGCGCGTCGTCGGCGAGGTCGACGACCACTACGTCAAGGTCGCCAGGATTCACGGCGATCTCGAATGGCACAGCCATGCCGACGAGGACGAATTGTTCTTCGTGCTGCAGGGCCGCCTTCGGCTGGAGTTCGAGGACGGCGCGGTCGAACTCGACGAGGGCGATTGCCACGTGGTGCCGCGCGGCGTGCGTCATCATCCGGTGGCCGAACGCGAGTGCCTGATCCTGCTGTTCGAGCGCAAATCGACCCAGCACACCGGCGATGTCGTCACCGATCGGACGCGCTCGATCGACGAACAACTGCGCCCGATCGACTGAGCCCGCCTCAACTCATCCCGCCATCCACCCCGATCACCTGCCCGTTCACGTACGCGGCGCCGTCGCCGCAGAGGAACGCGACGACCGCGGCGACTTCCTCCGGCGTGCCGGGGCGTCCCGCGGGAACGATCTGTTTGACCTGCTCGGGCGAGAAGGCGGCGTCCGCCATACGGCCGGCGATCATGCCCGGTGCGACGACATTCGCGGTGATGCCGCGGCTGGCCATCTCGCGCGCCAGCGATTTGGTCGCGCCGTGCAGCGCGGCCTTGGCCGCGGCGTAATTGGTCTGGCCGCGGTTGCCGAGGACGCCGGCGACCGAGGATACGCTGACGATACGGCCCCAGCGCGTGCGCGCCATCGGCAGCAACAAGGGTTGGGTCACGTGGAAGAAGCCGTGCAGCGAGACGTCGATCACCCGCTTCCACTTGTCCTCGGACATGCCCGCCATCGGCGCGTCGTCGTGGATACCCGCGTTGTTGACCACGATCTGGATCGGGCCCGCTTCGAGCAATACCGTCAGCGCGGCGCGCGTCGCCTCGCCGTCGGCGACGTCGAACGCGACCGCTTCGGCCGAGCCGCCCGCGGCCAGGATGTCGTCGCGTACCGCTTCGGCGCGGGCGAGGTTGCCGTTGGCATGCACGATGATGTGCGCGCCGTTCGCGGCCAGCGCGCGGCAGATCGCGCCGCCGAGGTCGCCGCTGCCGCCCGTGACGAGGGCGCGGCGTGGGGAGGAATTCGACATGCCGCTTCGCTCCTGTTCAAGGCCTCATTCTGTCATTCCTGCAACATCACCGCCGCCCGCCCATCGGCGAGCAGGGTGCCGTCGTGCAGGATGCGGAAGGCGTACTGCTGCGTGGTCGGGCTGTCGGCGAGCAGTTCGGCTTCGCCTTCCAGATCGCCCGGCAGGTCGTCGATGCGGGCGACGCGCAGGCGCACGTCGCGCAGGGCGACCAGGAAGCCGAGCTTCGGCGCACCGCCGGACGCGGCGCCGCGCAGGCCGCCGTGGACCGCCATCGCCTGCGCGCCGTATTCGCACAGATGCACCGCGCGCAGGCGCCCGTCGTTGCGCAGCGGGTGCGCGGGGTCGCGATGGCCGGCGCTGCGCAGACGAATGCGCTGCGCGTCGTGATCGAGCACCGCATCCCACAGGCACATCGCGCCCTTGTGCGGAATCATGGCTTCGATGGCGGCGCGGTCGATCATCGGGTGTCCCTCCTGTGGGAGCGGCGGAAGCCGCGATGGGCTGCGGAAAGCCTATCCATTGTTCGTCGCGGCTTCCGCCGCTTCCACGGAAACGGCTGCGGGGTGGCGCGAAATCAACAGCGCCAGCGCGAAGTTGCCGAGCACGCCGAGGGTGACGGTGACGCCGATCGCGCGCAGCACCGGAATGCTCGACAGCGCGAGCAGGAAGAACACCAGAAACGTCATCAGGCTGCAGACGATCAGCGCGTGCAGGGTGCGCAGCTGGTCCTCGCGATCGTCGCCGGCGTGCTCGAAGAACAGCGCATAGTCCAGCCCCAGGCCGGCGGCGAGGATCAGCGCGACCAGGTGGAACAGGGTCAGTTCGACCCCGAAGGCGCGCAGCGCGGCCAGGATCGCCAGCGTCGTCAGCGCCATCGGCAGCAGCACCCGCAGCACGCGCCGCGGCGCGCGCAGCGCCAGCCAGACCGTGGCCGCGAGCAGCAGCGCGGCGATGCCGAGCGCGAACAGCACGCGTTCGCGGTAGGCCACGACCAGCGATTCGGAGGCGGATTTCAGGTCCAGCAACGCGACGCCGTCGCGACCGCGGATCGCCGCGGCGACGCGCGCGGGATCGGTCAGACCGGTCATCGACACCAGCGCGACCGCGTGGTCATCGTTCTCGATCAGCAGTCCCTCCACGCGCGCGGCGAGCGGCGTACCCGCGAGGTCGCGCGCGGTCAGCGGCGGCGCGCGCCGTGCGCGTTCGACGTCGGCGAGAAAATCCTCGAACGCGTCCGCGCGGAACGGCGAGTCCGCGAGGGCGGCGTCGAGCGCGGCGCGCAGCGCGTCCGGCGCGGGCAGGGCGGCCTGGCGCGCGCGCTGGGTGGCGGCGCTGGGCAGGGTGCGCGCGGCGCTGTCGTAACCGGCGACGACGCCCTCCGCCACCAGCGCGTCGAGCGGCGCGTGCAGGGCTTCGGTGCGGCGGAGCGCGGCATCGGCGTCGGCCGCGCGCACCGCGATCATCCAGCGCACGTCGGGCGCGCCGAGTTCGCCGCGCAGCCGCGCGTCCTGCGCCAGCGCGTCCGCGGGGACGGGCGTCAGTTTCGACAGATCGTTCTGCCAGAACGGGCCGGGCGCGAAGACCGCGATCGCCGCGCAGGCCAGCGCGAGCGCGAGCAGCCATGCGGGGCGCGGGCGCGGCAGGCGCGCGACGCGCGCCCATGCGCGGGCGAGCCGCGGCGAGGCGGCGGGATCGCGCGGCGCGGGGTCGATCAGGCCCGGCAACAGGCAGCGCGTGCTCAGCGCGGCGACGGCGAGCCCGGCGATGGTGAACACCGCCAGCTGCTGCAGGCCATCGACGCCGGAGAACAGGAAGGTGACGTAGGCGATGCAGGTCGAGGCGACGCCGGTCGCGAGCGTCGGCCAGAGCGCGCGCGCGTTCGCCCACGGCGACACGCCGGCGCGCTGATGACTGAACAGATGGATCGGATAGTCCTGGACCACGCCGATGAGGGTGAAGCCGAAGGCGACGGTGATGCCGTGGACGCCCTCGAACAGCAGCGCCACCGCGCCGAGGCCGGCGAGTCCCGCGCTGGCCAGCGGCAGCACGCCGAACAGCGGCGTGCGCCAACTGCGGTACGCGACGATGAGCAACAGCAGCAGACCGATGCTGTCGACCAGACCGATGCGTTGCGCCTCGCGTTCGGTACGGCCGCCGATCTCGACCGAGAACGCGCCGGGGCCGGTCAGGGTCATCGTCGACGCCGTGCCGTCGCGGGCGGCGTCGAATGCGGCGCGGATCGCGTCGACCGCGGCCTGCTGGCCGGCGGGATCGAAGCCCGCGGCCTGCGTCTCGATCGCGAGCAGCGCTTCCTTGCCCGCCTTGTCGAACCACACCCCGTGCAGTCGTTGCGGCGCGGTCGCCGGTTCCAGCGCTTCGGCCACGCGCAGGGTCTCGAGCGTGGGGTCGGACGGCAGCAGCGGTTCGATCAGCGCCGCCGCCGGCGATCCCAGGTCCTGCACCCGCGCATCGAGTTCCGCACGCAGGAACCCGGCGTCGTAGCGCTGCGCGTCGAGCGTCGGCGACAGCAGATAACGATACGGGCGCAGGCGTTCGGGAATCGCGGCGATCGCGTCCTCGCCGCCGTTGGCGATGAGCGCGAAACGCGGGTCGTCCGCGAGCGACGCGACGATCCGCTGCGACTGCGCCGCGAGCGTTTCCGGCTCCGCGCCGCCGATCGACATCAGCAGCAGTCGCGATCCGGGCCCTTCGCCGAGTTCGTCGAGCAGGAGTTTCTGGGCGGGCGTTTCGGCGGACGGCATGAACTTGCGCAGATCGCCGCTCAGCTGCAACCGCTGCGAAATGCCGATGGCGGCGGCGATGAGCACGATCAGCCACAACAGCGCGAGACCGGTTCTCGTCGTCGCGGTCATGCCGGCGCTCCCTGCGGCGTCGCGCGCTGCGCCGGTGCCGCCGATCGCACGGATCGCGCCGATCGTGCGAAAGGCGATCCGCTCACCGCGCCCCCGTCCGACACAGCGTCTCCAGCGCCTTCGCGTCGGCATCGGGTTTCGCCGCCAGCGCGGCACTGGCCAGCAGCGTGCGCTGCGGGTCGCCCTTCGCGGGACGGGTCTCGATGCAGCGCAGTTCGGCGCCCTGGCCGTACAGCACGATGTCGCGCACGCGCGTCGCCAGCGCCTTGTCCTTCGGCACCAGCGTGAGCGTCCAGCGCTCGCGCGTGCCCTGCGCGCCCAGCGCGTAGGCGCGTTCGATGCCGGCGCGGTCGCCCGCGAGCAGAGCGCCGAAACTGCCTTGCAACCCGGCCAGTTCCGGCGCCCGCGACAGGGCGAACCGCCGCGGCGGTTTGCCGTCGCGGACGATCGTCGCCTCGCCGGCGCGCAGCGTCGTGGTTTCGCGATACGGCGTGCGCACCTCGCGCACCAGGGTCTGCGCGTCCGGGCGGCGATATTCGCCGCTGAGGCGCAGCGGGGCCTTCAGCAGGGCGGAGCCGCGGAGTTCGACGAAGTCGGTGCGGGTCGGCGCCGGACGCGCGAGCGCGCGCAGGATCCACTGGCTGTCGATCCGGCCGCTGTCGCCCCGGCCGCTGTCGACGGCCTGGGTCCAGGCCATCGTCGGCAGCAGGGCCAGGAGACTAGCGAGCGCGATGCGGCGAAACGGGTTCGGCTTCGGCATGACGCGCCGGCTCCTCTGCGGCCCAGAAATCGTAGAAATTGAACCAGTTGTACGGCGCCTCGCGGGCCATCCGCTCGAGTCGCGCGACGTAACGGTGGATCGCGGCGGCGACGTCCGTCGCGCGGGTCGCGCGCGGCGCGTCGATGCCGTCGGTGAACGGCTCGAAGATCAGCTCGTAGCGATTGCCGCCGCGATAGAGGCCGAAGCCGAGCACGATCGGCGCGCGCAGCGCGGCGGCGATCTGCCAGGGCGCGGTCGGGAACGGCGCCTCGCGGCCGAAGAAGCGCACCGGCAACGACGGGCCGCCGGGATGCGCGCGATCGACCAGCAGCGCGACCATCGCCCCGGACTGCACCGCCTGCTGGATCTCCAGCATCAACCCGGGGCCGTCCTGCCCGGCGTCGATCACGGTCGCGGCGATGGCCGGGTTCAGCGCATCGAGCAACTGGGTCATCGCCGGATTGTGCGCCTTGTCCAGCACCACCCGGATCGTGTATTCGGGTCGCTGCAGCGACAGCACGCGCAGCACCTCGAAACTGCCCAGGTGCGAGCCGAACAGCAGCATCCCGCGACCGGCGTCGAGGTGCCGATGCAGCGCGTCCAGCCCGCGCACCGACACTTCGAAGCGGCGCATGCGTTCGCCGAGCAGGAACACACGGTCGAGGATCGTCGCCGCGAAGGTGTGGATGTGCCGCGCGACGTCGAAGAGTCGCGCCCGACGGCCGAGCGCGCGCGTCAGCCAGTCCCGCGATGCCGCGCGTTCCGGCGCGCGCCGGATCAGGAAATACAGGGTGATCGGATACAGCAGCAGCCGGGCGACGCCGCGACCGCCGTAGCGGCCGATGCTGCGGATCAGCCAGATCGCGAACCGGCCGCCGCCCTCGGGGCGTCGCGTCCAGTGCCCGCTCGTCGGGACGTTCATCGTCGGCGCTCCGTCATTCCGCGACGACCTCGCCGCTGGCGATCGTCGTCTCGTCGCGCGACACCCGGAATCTCCAGCGCCGCGTCGCGGCGTCGCCGACGGCGGGATCGCAGGCCAGCGCGTCGACTTCGATCCGTGCGCTTTCGCCCGGCAGCAGCGGCTGCAGGAATTTCGTCTGCGGCCACCGCAGGGCGCCGAGCGGGCCGGATGTCGTTTCGATCGCGTCGAGCACGCGGTCCAGGATCAGCACGCCGGGCACCACCGGCCGCCCCGGGAAGTGGCCGGGCAGCGCGGGATGCGCGGGGTCGATGGCGAAGAGGTGCGCGGGCATCGGCTCAGCGCTCGCGTTCCGCGGTTTCGAGCAGGGCGATCACCGTGGCGCGGGCTTCGCGGGCCAGCGCGTGGCGATCGATACCGGTCGCCGGCAGCGGCGCGCCGATGCGCAGCGCGATCCGGCCCGGGCGGACGCGGAACAGGCCGGTCGGCGGCAGCACCGCACCGGCGCCGGCGATCGCCACCGGCAGCACATCGACGCCGGCCTCGATCGCCGCGCGGAACGCGCCGCCCTTGAACGCGCCGATGCGACCGTCGCGGCTTCGCGTGCCTTCCGGAAACACCAGCACGCAGGCCCCGTCGCGCAACAGCGCCACGGTATCGCGTTGCATCGCTTCGCCGGCGCCCTGGCCCGCGCGGTCGACGAAAACCATGCCCATCGCGCGCACGTAGGCGCCGAGGAACGGCACCCGGCTCATTTCCTGTTTCATCACGAAGCGCAGCGGCACCGGCACCGCGCGGAACAACGCGCAGATGTCGATCATCGACTGATGGTTGGCGACGACGACATAGGGCTTCGACCAGTCGATCGCTTCGGCGCCGCGCACGTCGAGGCGCGCGCCCGCGCCGCGTAGCAGTCCCGGCGCCCACAGTCGCGAGGCCATCCGCAGCGGTGCGTCGGCGTTCCCGCGGAGCGCGCGCACGACCAGCGCGGCGCTGATGCAGCCGGCGGTCCACAGCAGGGTGTAGACGAATTGCAGCAGGTTCGCGAGCGGCCACAGCGCGCGCAGCGGCGCCGGATCGGCGCGACGTCGGGCCGCGATCTCGTCGGACAGATCGTCGACGGTGCGACTCATCGGAAGAACTCCCGCCAGAAACCGGGCCCGAGCGCGGCCATGCGCCGGGCGAAATCGAAGGCGTTGCGATAAGGACGCACCGGGAACACCCGCTTCCGCAGCTGGAATTCGACGACCGCGAACGCGAGCAGCGCGCCCCAGGTCAGCAGTTGCGCGCGGAACGCGCCGGACTCTCCGGCGATCGCGAACGGCGGAACCCGTCCCAGCCGCGCGAGGACGCCATCGGGCACCGCGACCAGCGCCACCACGGCGTTGCCGATGGCGAGCGCGGTCAACAGCACGCCCCAGGCCAGAGTGAGGCGACGGGCGTAGCGGGCATGCGGTGCCGGCAGGGTGTCGGGCCTGAGGCCGTAGATGGCGGCGATCGCCTTGGCGATCAGCGGGGTGCGACCAGGACGCAGGCTGCGCAGAAACAGGCCGCCGACGATCGCCAGGAACGACGGCGGTACCAGCCACAGCGCCGGCAGCGTCCAGACCGCGCTCGCCGGTGCGAAGAGAAGTGCGGCCAGCGCAAGAGCGAGCAGCCACGCCCAGGCGCGCGGCCGCAGCAGCGGTTCGATCAGCAGCAGCAGCGCCAGATCGGCCAGTGCGACGGCCGCGAGGACCGGCGCATGGCGGGCTTCGGCGACCCAGGCCAAGGGAAGGTACGCCGCCAGCAGTCCCAGGCGCAGGATCGCGATCACACCGTCCGGTGCTGTTCGATGTGGGCGGACAGCGCGCGCAGCGAGCCGAAGATGCGGCGGTTGTCGTCGTTGTCCGAACGCAGCTGGAAACCGTAGCGCTTGCTGATCGCGAGGGACAGCTCCAGCGCGTCGATCGAATCCAGGCCCAGCCCGGCCCCGAAGAGCGGGGCCTCGGGGTCGATCTCGGCGGCGGCGACGCCATCGAGGTTCAGGCTTTCGACCAGCAGTTCCGCCAAGTCGCGTTCGGCGGGGGACAATTCGGACATGATTCGGGATCCAGATTCGCAAGGGGTCGCTGCGGCGTGCGCAACGCGGCAACGCGGCCGTCGCACGCCGCCGGGAGACGAGGCGCGCGCCGCGGGGCGGACAGCCCGAAGCCGGGCAGGGGCGGGGCGCCGCGCGGTATGATGCCAGCCTCGGAAAGCAACAAGAAGAGCATGACCGCCCATCACGGCGCTGAACGCAGGGGGAGGGAGCCCGCTGGATCGACGACCTCGTCCCGCCATGGCGCGCGGGATGCCCGCGCGTGCCCAGCGGCCGACCCTGTCCTGCCCGGAGGATCCGCGGCATGAGCCGACCCATGCCGCAGCCGCAGCCCGCCGGTCCGGGCGCCGCGCTGACCGTCGACTATGTTCAGGCGGACGCCCCCGAGGCGTTGCTGAACGAACACACCCTGGCGGTGTTCGGCTTCGGCGACGCCGCTCCGCACTGCGACGATCCGCGCTATCTGCGGGTCCCCCTGCAGCCTTGGGGCACCGCGCCGTTCGAGCACTGGCGCTGCGCCGGCCGGGTCGTCCACGGCAGCGACGGCGACGCTCTCGGCGGACGCATCCGCTGGTCCAGCGACGGTCACCTGACCTTCGGCGCGATCGAGATCGACGAAGCGCCGGGCGAGCATCCCGACCACAGCGACATCTGCGAAGCCGCCGAGCGCGCCTATCGCAGGGTCGTCGAATTCGTGTCCGGAAGCCGCACCCCGCATCTGTTGCGGGTGTGGAACTACCTCGATGCGATCACCTTCGGCGACGGCGACGCCGAGCGCTACCGCCGTTTCTGCGTCGGCCGCGCCCGTGGCCTGGGCAGTTTCGACATCGGCGCGTTGCCCGCCGCGACCGCGATCGGCCGCTGCGACGGTCGGCGCGTGCTGCAGGTGTACTGGCTCTCCGCCGATCGCCGCGGTACCCCGGTCGAGAATCCGCGTCAGGTCAGCGCCTACCGCTACCCGCGCCAATACGGCCCGCAATCGCCCAGTTTCGCCCGCGCCATGCTGCCGCCGCCGGGCAGCGCGATGCCGCTGCTGCTGTCCGGCACGGCCAGCGTCGTCGGCCATGCGTCCCAGCACGTCGGCGAACTGTTGGCGCAGGTGGGCGAGACCTTCGCCAATTTCGACGCCCTGCTCGCCGAAGCCCGTCGCCACCAGCCGTCGTTGCCCGCAGGTTTCGGCAGCGGCACCCGGCTCAAGGTCTACGTCCGCGACGCCGACGACCTGCCGTTGGTGGCGAAGGCGCTCGACGAACGCTTCGGCGCCTCGGTCCCGCGCCTGTTGCTGCACGCCGCGATCTGCCGTCGCGAACTGGCCGTGGAGATCGACGGCGTGCATGCCTGAGGCGCCGCCGGCGGACTTGAATTCGACCGCGACGCATCCATCTCCGCAGTTGCCGGCCGCGCGTCCGCGGCCTTCCCCGAGGGGAATCGCACCATGGGTTTCATCAGTCTGATCTGGGGCATCCTCGCGATGCTGTTCATGCTCGTCGCGCTGATTCCGCTGCTGGGCTGGCTCAACTGGCTGGTGATTCCCTTCGCCGGGATCGGCGCGATCCTCGCCGCCGTGGGCATCGCCCTGCGCGGCGAGAAGGGCCGCCGCGCCAAGGCCGGACTCGTGCTCAACGGCATCATCATCGTGGTCGCGATCGTGCGCCTGAGCATGGGCGGCGGCGTGATCTGATCCCCGCGGTGCGATCGCGTCGATCCGCGACCGGTCGCATCAGAATCCATAGCGCAAAAACCCGCCGTCCACCGCGATGCATTCGCCGGTGATGTAGCTCGATGCCGGCAGGCACAGGAACGCGACCGCGGCCGCGACTTCCTCCGGTTCGCCGATACGGCCCATCGGCGTGCGCAGCAGCACGTCGTCGAGATAGTCGGGATCGGCGAGCTTGCCGGAGGTGCGGCGGGTGCGGATGTACCATGGGGCGACCGAGTTCACGCGGATGCCGTCCTCGGCCCATTCCACCGCGAGATTGCGGGTCATCTGGTGCATCGCCGCCTTGCTCATGCCGTAGGGCGCGCCGCTGCGGACATGGGTGATGCCGGAGACGCTGCCGACGTTGACGATGCTGGACGCCGCGTGTTTCGTCAGCAGCGGATGGGCGTAGCGCGAGAGTTCGAAGGCGCTGAACAGATTGGTCTCGAAGATCCCGCGCCACTCGTCCTCGCTGTAGTCGTTCGCGGGTTTGGTGAGGTTGCCGCCGGCGTTGTTGACCAGGATGTTGAGGCCGTCGCCGATGTCCTCGACCCAGTCGAGCAGTTCCCGCCGCTGCTCGTCGTCGCTCACGTCGGCCACGCACGAGCGCACTTCGCCGTCGGGGAATTCCTCCTCGAGCTCGATCCGCACCGCGTCGAGGCCGCCCGGGTCGCGGGCGGCGATCAGCACGCGCGCGCCGAACCCCAGCAGTTCGCGCGCGATCGCGCGGCCGATCCCGGCGCTGCCGCCGGTGACGAGGGCGAGTTGACCGTCGAGTCGCCAGCGATGCGGATCCATGGAACGGTGCCGGTGCGGAGTTGGGCGTAGGATAGCCGCGTCGCCGTCGCGGAGGAGCCCCATGCATTCGAGCCCTGCCAGGAACGTCCTCGTCGTCGCGCTGCTGTCGTGCGCCGCCGCCCTCCCCGCCTGCGGCAAGCCGCAGCCGCCCGACCACGAAAAGCGCCCGGGGCCCCAGGCCGCGGCCGCGCCGCCGTCCGCGCTGCGCGAGACCATGCAGCGACCGGTCGACAAGGCCAAGGCCGCCGAAGACGCCACCGCGGCCGCGCAGCAGCAACGCGACGATGCGTTGAACGCCGCGACCGGAGAGTGACGGCGGCTCCCGCCGCAGCTTCGAGCGACCCTCCGATCGCGCGCAGTTCAACGTCCGGAAACGACGACGCCCGGCGGGGCCGGGCGTCGTCGGGAGGCGCATTGCGGTCTGTGGTCAGAAACCGCAGAAGCAGTAGGCGATGGCTTGGGTCTGCAGTTTGCCGTTGGCGCTCGCTGCGCGCTCGATGAACTTCAGATCGCGTTCGGCCTGCGGGGCGACTTTCGCCAGCACGTCGCGGGCGAAATCGGAGCGGCCGAGCAGGGCGCGGCCGACGCCGCTGGAGGCGAAGCCGCCGAACCAGCGCTCGAACGGCGTCGGTTCGTGTTCGATGTAGCGCACGTCGTAGGTGCCCGGCTTGTCGCCGAGCTTGACCCGCTTGGCGGCGTCGTTCAGCGCGGTCTGCAGGCCGCCGAAGGCGTCGACCAGGCCGCGTTCCTTGGCCTGCGCGCCGCTCCACACGCGACCGCGGGCGACCGCATCGACGTCCGCGACCGGCTTCTTGCGGGCTTCGGAGACGCGACCGGTGAAATCGCGGTAGCCCTTCTCGATCACGGTCTGCATCACCTGCGCCGTCTGCGGCGACAGCGGACGGGTCACGTCGAACGCGCCGGCGATCGGCGTGGTGGCGACGCCGTCGGTGCGTACGCCGATCTTCTCCAGCGTGCGCGAGAAGGTCGGGATCATGCCGTAGATGCCGATCGAGCCCGTGATCGTCGAGGGATCGGCGTAGATGCGGTCCGCGTTCATGCTGATCCAATACCCGCCCGACGCGGCGAGGTCGCCCATCGAGACGATCACCGGCTTGCCGGCCTTCTTGAGCGCGACGATCTCGCGACGGATCTGCTCCGAGGCGAAGACTTCGCCGCCCGGCGAGTCGACGCGCAGCACGACCGCCTTGGTCCGCTCGTCGTCGCGCGCGTCGCGCAGCAGCGCCGCGGTGGACTCGCCGCCGACGATGCCCGGCGGCTGTTCGCCGCCGACGATCTCGCCTTCGGCCACGACCACCGCGACATGGCCCTTGTCGCCGAGCATCGGCGGGGTGCCGTTCAGATGCGCCAGGTAGTTGCCGAAGGAAATCTGGCGGAAGCCGCCGCTGGCCTGTTCGTCGGCCATCCCGCGCTTGGTCAGCAACGTCTCGACTTCTTCCTGCGTTTTCAGGCCGTCGACCCACTTCTGCTGCAGCGCGTACTTGGCGAGGTCGCCCTGCGCCGTCGCGATGTCGGCCGGCAGCGTCTCGATGCTCGCGGCGAGTTTGGCCGCGTCGAGCTTGCGGGCCTTGGCGATGTCGCCGAGGTAGCGTTGCCAGATGTCGTTCATCCAGAACAGGTCGGCTTCCTTCGCCTCGGGCGACGCGGCGTCGAGCACGTAGGGCTCGGCCGCGGACTTGTATTCGCCGACCTTGAACAGATGCACATCGACGCCGAGCTTGTCCTGCAGGCCTTCGCGGTAGTACTGGCGATAGCGGCTCAGGCCTTCGAGCACCATGCCGCCCATCGGATCGAGATAGATCTCGTTGGCCTGGGCGGCCAGCAGGTACTGCGACTGGTCGAAGTATTCGCCGAAGGCGACGATCTGCTTGCCGGAAGCGCGCAGCGCGGCCAGCGCCTCGGCGACCTCGCGGATCGAGGCGTAACCGCTGAAGCGCATGCCGTCCACGCGCAGCAGGACGCGCTCGATGCGTTTGTCGGTCTTCGCGGCGTTCAGCACCTGCAGCAGGTCGCGCAGCTGGATTTCCTGCGCGGCGTTGTCGCCCAGGGCTTCGGCGAGGGCGCGACTGGCGGGGTCGGTCGAATACTGTTCGACCAGCACGCCTTCGGGCGCGATCACGAGCGTGCTGCGGTTCTCCACCGGCAGCACGCGCTGGCTGCCGGCGCCGAGCGCGGCCAGGAACAGGAGCAACAGCCCGAAGAACAGCAGGTTGAGGATCAACCGCCGGGTGAAGTTCATCGCATCCCAGATGCCGACCAGGATGCTGGCGATGGGGCCGCGACGGCGCGGTTCGTTCATGAGGGCGAATCTCCGGAGTGTTTCTGTGCGTCAGTGTGCCGGGCGGCGGTGGTGCGGTCATGCGCCATCGGTCACTGCGACCGTCGGCGGGGGTCAGCGCTCGGCCGCGGTCAGGCGGCGGTCGGACGGATGCAGGATGGGGATGCGGCGGGACTCTCGCAAGAAGCGCAGGCCGAGCAGGGTCGCGGCCATGGTCAGGCCGGCGATCAGGCCGATCCACATACCCCGCGGGCCGCTGGCGGGCAGCCAGCCCTCGATGCCGAGCCCGAGCGCGGCGCCCAGCGGCATGCCCACGCCCCAGTAGGCCACCGCGGTCAGCAGCATCGGCACCCGGGTGTCCTTGAGCCCGCGCAGGGCCCCCATCGAGACCACCTGGATGCCGTCCGGGAACTGGAACGCCGCCGCCATCAGCAGCAGGGTCGACGCCAGCGCGATCACCGCGGCGTCGCTGGCGTAGAGACCGGCGATCGCTTCGTTGCCGAACAGCAGGGTCGCGCCGCTGATCAGTTGGGTGCCGAGGACCAGCGTATAGCCCGCGAACGCGGCCTGGCGCAGGCCGTCGCGATCGCCACGTCCGACCGCGTGGCCGACCCGCACGGTGGTCGCTTCGGCCAATGCCATCGGGATCATGAAGCACAGGCTGGCGACGTTGATCGCGATCTGGTGGGCCGCCGCCGGCACCGCGCCGAGCCGGCCGATCACCAGCGCCGTGGCCACGAACAGCCCGCCCTCCATCAGCCAGGAAAACCCGATCGGCAGGCCCAGCGCGAGCAGGCCGCGGATCGGCGCCCAGCGCGGCGGATCGCGATGCCCGAACAGTCGCAGGCTGCGGAACCGGCGCGCCCGGGCCAGATAGACGGCCATCGCCAGCGCCTGCGCCCACATCATCAGCGAGGACGCCAGCCCGAGGCCGCCCGCGCCCAGGGCCGGCAGACCGCCGACGCCGAAGGTCAGGGCATAGCCCGCGGGCACCAGCAGGAGCAGTCCGCCGAAGCCCAGCAGCATGGTGGGCAGGGTGAAATGCAGGCCGTCGCACAGGTAGCGCATGCACAGGAACAGCGCCAGCGCCGGCGCTCCCCAGCGGATGCCGTGGACGAAGGCGGTGGCACCCGGCCGGATGTCCTCGGCGATGCCCATCGACGCCAGCGCCAGCGGGATCGCGCTCAGGAAGGCGAACATGCCCAGACCGAGGATCAGCGCCAGCCACAGCGCCTGGCGGAACAGCGGGCCGATCTCCTCGCGACGGCCGGCGCCGTCGAGCTGCGAGACCGAGGCCGGTACCGCGATCAGCGTGCCCATGGGCACCAGCAGCGGCAGCCAGAAGAGCGCGGTGCCCACCGAGACCGCGGCGAGCGTGGCGGTGCCGTGGCGTCCGGCGATCACCGCATCGACCAGGCCGACGAGTCCGGTCGAGACGTGTCCGGCCATCAGCGGCGCGGCCAGCCGTGCGCTGGTCCGCAGTTCGTCGAGGAAGCGCGGACGCGCCTGCGGGCCGGTGTCGATGGAGTCGTGGTCGTGATGCATGCGCGCGGGCGGCGGAAGGCCTGCGCGGAGGGTCGCGCTCGGACTGTTATCTTACTGCCCGAACGACCGCGCCCCGGGGAAGGGCATGACCGAGCCTGCGACCGATTCCGACGTCCACGCGCGACCCGAGGCCTGCGAGAACTGCGGTTCCGTCCTGCAGGGACACTACTGCCACGTCTGCGGCCAGCGCGCGCACAACCCGCTGCACCATTTCGGCCATGCGGTGGAGGAGGTGTTCGAGTCCTTCTGGCATCTCGACGGCCGCATCTTCCGCACCCTGCGCGATCTGCCGGTGCCCGGGCGGATCGCCGAGAACTACCTCGCCGGACATCGCGTGCGCTACATCGCGCCGCTGCGCCTGTTCGTGATCCTGACGCTGCTGGCCTTCTTCGTCGGTCATTTCGCGGTGCGCATGGAGCGACCCAACCTGACCGTCGGCGCCGACGACCGCGCCGCCCAGTTCTCCGGGGTCTCCACCGTCGAGGGCGTCGAGCGGGTGCGGAGCCGCCAACTGGCCGCGCTGCGCGCGAATCGCGAGCTGGACGCGGTCGGTCCGTTCGGGGAGATGGCCCTGGATGCGGCGGAGGAAGAGCTGAACCGGCAGGCCGATGCCCGGATCCGCGAACTGCGCGGCGAGTCGCCGTCCCCCGCCGTCGCCGACGGGCCCGCAAACGCAGCCGGCAACGCCCAGGCCGCGCCCGGACGGGGCATGAACATCCGCATCGGGGACGAAGGTTGGGATCCGCGCCGGGATCCGGTCGCGATTCCCTGGTTGCCGGAAGCGGCCAACGCATGGCTCACCGCCAAGGCTCGTCGCGGCGTGAAGAACGCCGAACGCGTCTCTTCCGACCCGGAGGCGTTCAAGGACGCCTGGATGCAGGCGGTGCCGAGCATGCTGTTCGTGCTGGTGCCGTTCTTCGCGCTGCTGCTGAAGCTCACCCACGCCTTCACCGGGCGAGGCTATCTCGAACATCTGGTGGTCGCGCTGTACAGCCACGCCTGGCTGATGCTGGTCCTGTTGCTGTTGTTCCTGACCAACGCCGCGAGCGAGATGGCGGGCGAGGGGTTGCCGGGCACGGTCGCCGGCATCTTCCAGGGCCTGTTGTGGCTGGGGATTCCGATCTATCTCTTCCTGATGCAGCGGCGCATCTATCGGCAACCCTGGTGGCTGACGATTCCCAAATTCTGGCTGCTCGGTATGGTCTACTCGGTGTTGTTGGTATCGGTCGTGCTGGCGTCGATGGCGGTCGGTCTGGTCAAGATGTGACGAAGCGACAAGAGGACGTGCGAATGGCGACGAAACGCGTGCCCCCGAAGGTGATCTACGAAGTGAACGTCGAGGTCGACGCCGCCGCGCACGACGAATACCGCGCATGGCTGCGCGATCACATCGCCGAGATCCTGGCCCTGCCGGGCTTCGCCGGCGCGAAGATCTTCGAGGTGCTCGATCCTCCGCCGAGCGCTGGACGGATCGGGCTCTGCGTGCAGTACACCCTCGTCGATCGCGCCGCGCTCGACGACTATCTGCGCGATCATGCGCCGCGGCTGCGCGCCGATGGCAACGCGCGGTTCGGCGATCGGTTCCAGGCGACGCGTCGGGTGCTGCGCGGCGCGCGCTGAGGTCGCATCCGACGCGAGCGGTCGGCGCAGACCGAGCGGTCAGCGGAGACCGATCCCGGTCCGCAACCGGTCGAACCAGCGGCCCCGGGTCGCGGCCGCCGCGCCGCGCGCGGGACCGGGCGCGGCCTCGACCGCCTTCGTCGCGATCGCGGCGTCCCGCAGCCGGGCGATCGCCGCCACGCGTTCCGGCGGCAGGTGCTTCATCACGTAGCGGGCTTCGTCGTTCATCGCCAGCCACGCTTCGCCGTCGAGGCTCCCGTCGGGACGCTGGGGCAGGGCCCGCTGCAGCGCCTGCTTGTACTCGTTCGGCTCCACCCCGAACACCGCCGCGGCCTCGGTGTCGTTCAGGCCCACCACCACGCGCAGCAGCAGCACCGCACGGGTGCCGAAATCCAGCCGCGCCAGCGGCGCGAACTCGCCGTGCCAGAACGGCGCCACCGGCTCGGCGCCCAGGACCGGGTTCTGCAGCAGGGTGGTCCAGAACAGCAGCGGCCATTGCTCGGACGGTGCGGCGCGGGCGGTCTCTGCGAAGCGCTCCATCGCAGACGCCAGTGCACGGTCGCCGTGCCCGGTTTCTCCGCATTGCAGCTCCGCCAGCAAGGCCGCCCGACGCTCCACGCCGCGCAGGAAGCCGGCGAGGGCCGACGTTGCGGCAACGGCGGAATCGAGCGTGTAGGCGGTCGACATGGCGGGTGCGGAGACAGCGGACGGAGGGGGCGAATGATGCCTCGCGGCGGCGAAGGTACGACTTGACAGCGATCACGAAACCGGCTCCCCAAGGCGCCGCAAGGCTTCCAGCCCGATCGGCGGCTCCGGGGGTTGTGCACAGCGGTCATCTTTTCGCAACAACCGGTCCGGCGACACCCATCTTCAGCCCGCGAATGTAATGTTTCACGGGCAACGCATTGATTTCAAAGGGCTGGACGTCATTGGCGTTTTTTTCGCCAGACATCGCGGAACCCCGGCATTTCCCGTGCAAAACCCGATGCGTACGGAATCATGCACAAACTTATCCACAGCTTGTGTGGATAATACCGAATTCCTTTTGCGATCCGCGACTTGCAGGGCATTCGTGCGAGGGGCGGGAGCAATGGTGCGCAAGTGCGACCCGGCTCCGCAGCGCCGACTCGGTAGACTGCCGTCCATGTCCGCCCCCGAGTCCGTGCTGCGCGTGGCCCTGCCGATGCCGTTGCCGCGCCTGTTCGACTATCGGCCGCCGAGCGATGGAACGGCCGAGGTCGGTTGCCGCGTGCGGGTGCCCTTCGGCAACCGCAGTCTGGTCGGCGTGGTGGCCGAGATCGGTGCCCCGGACCCGGCCCACGCGACCGCGCTGCGCGATGCCGAGGCGGTGCTCGACGTCCGGCCGCTGCTGCGCGGCGAATTGCTGGCCTCGCTGCTGTGGCTCGCCCGCTACACCCACGCCCCGTTGGGCGAAGTGCTGGCCACCGCGCTGCCCGGCGATCTGCGTCACGGCGAGCCGCTCCCCGACACCCATGCCTGGGCCTGGCGGCTCACCGAAGCCGGCGCGACCCGGCTGTCCGGCCTGCGCGGTCGACCGCGGGCACTGGCCGAACGGCTGCAGGCCGGGGTGGTCGACGAGACGACGCTCGACGGCGGCCCCGACGCTTGGCGCCCCGCGGCCCGCGCGCTGCTCGGCCGCGGGCTGGTCGAACGCCTCGCGGTCCCGGCGTCCGCGATCGTCCCGGCGCCGCAGGCGGGGCCCGCGCTGAACGACGAACAGGCCGCCGCGCTGGAGGCCATGCGTGCGCGGCCCGGCTTCCAGCCGTGGCTGCTCGACGGCGTCACCGGCAGCGGCAAGACCGAGGTCTATCTGCACGCCATCGCCGACTGCCTCGCGCGCGGCCGGCAGGCGCTGGTGCTGGTGCCCGAGATCGGACTGACCCCCCAGGCGCTGGCGCGCTTCCGCACGCGACTCGGGGTTCCGGTGCATGCCCTGCATTCGGGCCTGGGCGATCCGGAACGCGCCCGGGTCTGGGCGGCCGCCTGGCGCGGCGAGGCCCGGGTCGTGGTCGGCACGCGTTCGGCGATCTTCCTGCCCCTGCCGGAGGCCGGCCTGATCGTGGTCGACGAGGAACACGACGGCAGCTACAAGCAGCAGGACGGGATCCGCTACCACGCCCGCGACTTCGCCCTGGTCCGCGCCAAGGCGCTCGACGTGCCGGTGTTGCTGGGCAGCGCCACGCCGGCGCTGGAATCGCTGCACAACGCCGACGCGGGACGCTACGCCCACTTGCGCCTGCACCGTCGCGCCGGCGAGGCGCGCCCGCCGAAGGTGCGGGTGCTGGACGTGCGCAAGCGTCCGCTCGAGGCCGGACTGTCGCCGGAGCTGGTCTTCGGCATCCGCGAAGCGCTCGACGCCGGCGGTCAGGTGCTGGTGTTCCGCAATCGTCGCGGCTACGCGCCGGTGCTGCTGTGCCACGACTGCGGCTGGAGCGCCCAGTGCCGACGCTGCAGCACGCCGTTGCGCGCCTCGCCGATGACCGTGCACGGCGGCGGCCGTCGCCTGCAGTGCCACCACTGCGGCGCGCGCCAGACGCCGCCTTCGGCCTGTCCCGACTGCGCCGGCCTCGCGCTGCAACCGCAAGGCGTCGGCACCGAACGCCTGGAGGAACACCTCGCCGAGCGTTTCGGCGACGTCCCGGTGCTGCGCATCGACAGCGCCAGTACCCGCCGCAAGGACGCGCTGGCGCAACGCTTCGCCGAACTCGGCGACCGGCCTGGCATCCTCGTCGGCACCCAGATGCTCGCCAAGGGCCACGATCTGCCGAACCTGACCCTCGTCGCCGTGGTCGGCATCGACGAGGGCCTGTTCTCCGCGGATTTCCGCGCAGCCGAGAAACTCGCGCAACTGCTCATCCAGGTCGCCGGCCGCGCCGGTCGCGCCGACAAGCCCGGCGAGGTGCTGCTGCAGACGCACCACCCGGAACATCCGCTGCTGCAGACCCTGATCCACGGTGGCTACCACGCCTTCGCCGGAACCGAACTCGCCCAGCGCGAAGCCGCGGGCTTCCCGCCGTACGCGCATCTCGTCCTGTTGCGCGCCGAGGCCCAGCAGGTCGACGCGCCGATGGCCTTCCTCCAGGCGGCGAAGTCGGCGCTGTCGTCGGTCGCGCATCGACGATCCGTCGCCGACGACGGACTCGCGCTCGACGGTCCCGTCCCCGCACCGATGTCGCGTCGCGCCGGCATGCATCGTGCGCAACTGCTGCTGACCGCGACCCTGCGGCGCGACCTCCACGCCGCGCTCGACGCCGCCCTGCCCGCGATCCACGCCCTGCCCGAAGCGCGGAAGGTCCGCTGGTCGCTGGACGTGGATCCGGTGGATCTGTACTGAGCGCCTCGCGCCGCATGCGACAATACGCACGCGGCGACGGCGCCGTGGCGGCGGGACGAGGACGATGACGGCGACGACGCATGTGGTGATCGTGGGCGGCGGGTTCGGCGGGTTGTGGGCGGCACGTGCGTTGCGTCGGGCGCCGGTGCGGATCACATTGCTGGATCGCGGCAACCATCATTTGTTCCAGCCGCTGCTCTACCAGGTCGCGACCGCCGGCCTGTCGGCGCCCAACATCGCCGCGCCGCTGCGCCATATCCTGCGTGGGCAGAAGAACGTCACCGTCCTGCTCGGCGAGGTCGCGAAGATCGACCCCGACGACAAGCGCCTGCGTCTCGCCGACGGCCGCGCGCTCGAGTACGACACGCTGCTGCTGGCGAGCGGCGCCACCCATGCCTACTTCGGCCACGACCACTGGGCACCGCACGCGCCCGGCCTGAAGACGCTCGACGACGCGCTGGAGATCCGGCGCCGCATCCTGACCGCGTTCGAGCGCGCCGAGGCCGAGGACGACCCCTCCGCGCGCGAGGCCTGGCTGACCTTCGCCATCGTCGGCGGCGGACCCACCGGCGTCGAACTGGCCGGCACGCTCGCGGAGATCGCGCGCCATACCCTGCACGGCGAGTTCCGGCGCGCCGATCCCCGCCGGGCGCGGGTGCTGCTGCTCGAAGCCGGGGCGCGGCTCCTGTCGAGCTTTCCGGAATCGCTGTCGGAGAAGGCGCGACGACAACTGGAGAAACTCGGCGTGGAAGTGCGCACCGGCGTGCCGGTCGGTGCGATCGACGACGAGGGCCTGCAGTTGGGCGATACGCGCATCGCGGCCCGCACGGTGCTGTGGGCCGCGGGCGTGGCGGCGTCGCCGCTGGCGCGCGATCTCGGCGTGCCGCTCGATCGCGCCGGACGCGTACTCGTCGATGACGACCTGCGCGTCCCCGGTCGCCCGGAGATCTACATCGCCGGCGATCTCGCCGCGGTGCGCTGCGACGACAAGCCGGTGCCCGGCGTCGCGCCCGCCGCGAAACAGATGGGCCGATACATCGGCCGGGCGATCGCCGCGCGGCTGCGCGGCGCGGAACCGCTGCCGTTCCGGTACCGCG
This sequence comes from Pseudomonadota bacterium, assembly GCA_049324395.1. Taxonomy (GTDB): domain Bacteria; phylum Pseudomonadota; class Gammaproteobacteria; order Xanthomonadales; family Xanthomonadaceae; genus Lysobacter_I. The sequence continues at coordinate 311,818 of JBMOOY010000027.1, read as the reverse complement.
ATTTCGGCAATCTCGCCACCATCGGCCGCATGGCCGCGGTGGTCGATCTGCACGGCTTCAAGTTGTCCGGCCTGCTCGCCTGGTGGTTCTGGCTGGCCGCGCACGTGTTCTTCCTGATCGGCTTCCGCAATCGCCTCGTCGTCCTGATCGACTGGGCGCAGGCCTACTGGAGCTACCAGCGCAGCGCGCGGATCATCCTCGGCGGAGAATCTGCGAAGGAGACGGCCGACCTTCAGGCGCGTTCGACCCGACAGGCGTAGCAGCCGGGTTTCGCGTAGTGCAGGTGCAGGTAGGCGACGCGCTCCAGCGCGAACAGCTCGGCGATGCCGGCCTCGACCTCGGTGCCGGGGCGCACATCGGCCCACACCATCATCCCGCGCGCGTCGTAGGCGCGCAGCGAGAGCAGTCGCGTGCGCAGCAGCGCGGGCACTTCGTCGATCGCGGGTCGCGCCTGCGTCGCGATCGCGCGCACGTAGATCGGTCCGGACGCGCGATACGGCGTGTCGACGGCGTGATGCGCGTACGGCAGCAGCAACAGCGCGTCGCCTTCGCCGGCGTCCTGCAGGCTCACCCGGCAGGGATAGACCGGCCGACCGTCGGCGACGACGCGGCGGATGCCGCGCTCGCGCAGTTCGGCGTCGGACAACGCGAACAGCGGGGCGAAGGCGTCTTCGGAAAGGGCATGGATGCGGAAGGACATGGCGGCGCTCCGTGATCGGGAGCGCAGATTCCCGCATCGCGCGGCGTCGCGATATCCGATTCCTGCGCTCAGCCGGATTTCGGCTCCCCTTCCGCCTTTTGCGGCTTCTTCGGCTTGATTCGGACGAAGACGTCCAGTCCGTGGCGTCGCAGTTCGAACAGGCCGGTGGCTTCGATCAGCCCGCTGAGTTTGGCGTAACCGTAATTGCGCTGATCGAACGAAGCCCGATTGTTGATGTACTGGCCGACTGCGCCGAGCGGGGACCATCCGTCGTCTTCCTTTTCGGCGGCGACGGATTCGCGAAGGAGGTTCACGAGCTTCGTATCCCCGCGAAGGCGTGCAGTCGGAATCGGCGGCGTCGGCGCGGCGGCATCTTGACTTTCGCCGGTCGTCTTCGCTCCGGCAGGTTGCTCGTCGATGTACAGGAAGGTCGAGCAGGCGTTGACGAAGGGTTCCGGCGTCTTCTTCTCGCCGAAGCCGAAGACCCGCATGTTCTGGGCGCGCAGCCGCATCGCCAGCGGCGTGAAATCGGCGTCGCTGGAGACGATCGCGAAGGCGTCGAAGCGGCCGCTGTGCAGCAGGTCCATCGCGTCGACCACCATCGCCATGTCGGACGCGTTCTTGCCCGTGCTCAGCGCGAATTGCTGGATCGGCTGGATCGCGTTGGGATGCAGCGCCTGTTCCCACTTCTGCAGGTTCGGACTCTTCCAGTTGCCGTAGGCCCGGCGCACGTTGGCGATCCCGTGCCGGGCCAATTCCGCCAGCACCGTGTCGATCTTGGACGCCGGCGCATTGTCCGCGTCGATCAGCAGCGCGATCCGCAGTCGGTCGTCCATGGCGCTCTCCGCACGTCGTTCGGGACAGCGTAGGCGGATCGATGCCGTTGTGCCACCGGCGGCGATCGGCCGGAAGGGTGCGTCGCGCGCCGCGTCCTTGGGGACGAACGCGGCGCGCGAGCAGGGGATGCAGGACGCTTTCGGGAGCATGACGAACCCGCCCTGCACACCCATCAGCGTCGGGTGCGTCGAAACAGGATCATGCGGGCGTTTTTTCTGCCCAAACGGAACGCGGCCCGGTGTCCCGGGCCGCGTCGTGGTTCGCTACCGCCGGTCTTTCCCCGCGGCTCAGGCGGCGAAGAGGGCCTTCATCTTTTTCAGCGCGTTGGCTTCGATCTGGCGGATGCGCTCGGCGGAGACGCCGTACTCGTCGGCCAGTTCCTGCAGCGTGATCTTGCTGTCGGGGTCCAGCCAGCGGCGCTTGACGATGTCGCGCGAGCGGGCGTCGAGGCGGGCCAGACCTTCGCGCAGCAGATCGAGCTGGTCGGCTTCGCTGTCGGCGCTTTCGTAGGCCTGCGCCGGGTCTTCCCCCTCGGCCATCAGATAGGCGACCGGCGCCGGCGGGCCGTGGTCCTCGTCGGCGTCGTCCGGGGCGTCGAAACCGATGTCGCGGCCGGAGAGGCGCGATTCCATCTCCAGCACTTCGCGCTCGGAGACGTTGAGGTCCTTGGCGACGGCGCGGACTTCCTCGGCGTTCAGCCAGCCCAGGCGGGTCTTGCTGCGGCGCAGGTTGAAGAACAGCTTGCGCTGGGCCTTGGTCGTCGCGACCTTGACGATGCGCCAGTTCTTGATGATGAACTCGTGCATCTCGGCGCGGATCCAGTGCACCGCGAAGGAGACCAGGCGCACGCCGATCTCCGGGTCGAAGCGCTTCACCGCCTTCATCAGGCCGATGTTGCCTTCCTGGATGAGGTCGGCCAGCTGCAGGCCGTAGCCGTTGTAGCCGCGGGCGACATGGACCACGAAGCGCAGGTGCGACAGCACCAGTTCGCGGGCCGCGTCGAGGTCGTCGTTCTGGTGGAAGCGGCGGGCGAGCGCCTGCTCGTCCTCGGCGGAGAGGACCGGGATCTGGTGGACCGCGCCGATGTAGGCCTCGAGCGAACCGAGGGCGCTGGGAATCGGCAGGCTGTTGGGGATCAGGGCAGTGGTCTGGTTCATGGGTTCGATCTTAGCAGTCGGGGGGTTGGAGTGCTAAACGCGGGAAAAGTTCCCCAGTGTTCCGTTCATGGAACGAGCCGGCTGTCTACGCGGACTTCTCGTCGTCAGCGGTCGAATCACTGTGATGGTGGCGTGTCGGGAGATCTCAATGCCGACAGCGGAGGACAGGGCCGCCGGCGGTCGTACTTTCCGAAACATTTTTGGGATCAACAAGTTGCGAGCCGTGTGGTGGGCGCTTTTCGCCGCTTGCGGCGGCAGATGGAACCCCCACCATCCCAGCGTGGACGTCCGTCGGCCGGGACGCATGTGCCAGTCGATGGTGTCCGGCCCCGATGCCGCAGTGCCGACTGCAGGGAAGGCCCCCCTGCCACGCGCCCGGCAAGGAGGCCGCTCGGGGAAAATGATCCAGATCATGGCCGGGGCCGAATCCGGCCGTCTTCCCGCCGCGATGCCTGCATGCGGTTCACCTTCCCGCACTGTCGATCTGCCTCTGCGGCAAGCAGGCCTTCGGCTTCGGCATGCATGGCGCGTCCCGATCGGCCGTGTGCCGCGATCCGTATCGTCGCCTCGCGTTTCGACACCTGACCCGGGACGCGCCGTGACAGCCTTGCGACATCAGGCCTGATCGGCGCCCGAGGGAGCGCTTGACAGGGCGTATCGCGACTGCTGTACTAACAATACTAGTACAGTAAACACGGAGATCGCGATGGCCCGCCCCGTCCCGCTCATGCTGCAGATCGCCACCGGCGACACCCGTTCGATCGGCAAACAGATCGTCGATGGCGTGCGGCTGAAGATCGCCACCGGCGAGCTGGCGGCGGGCGACCAGCTGCCCAGCGTCCGCGGCCTCGCCCAGCAGTTGGGGATCAATCCCAACACGGTCGCCAAGGCCTACGCCGAACTGACCACCGAGGGCTGGCTGGAAGCCCGGCAGGGCCTCGGCCTGTACGTGGCGCCGCCGCGACAGCGCCTGAGCGAAGCCGAGCGCGAACGGCGCTTCGACGACGCGGTCCAGCGTTTCCTGCACGACGTGATCCCGCTCGACGTCACCGCCGAGGAGGTCCATGCGCGCATGGACGCCGAATTCCGCGCGCTGACGCCGCGACGGATCGCATGAGCCCATCGCCCGGTCGCGACCGCCGCGTATGCGTGCGGCGCGATTCCCCACCCGACACCGCACCCACCGCCATGACGTCCACATCCTCCGATTGCGTGATCGAAACCGAAGGGCTGAGCCGGCGCTACGGCCGCAAGCTCGCGCTCGACCGTCTCGATCTGCGCGTGCCGCGCGGCCGCATCCACGCCATCGTCGGCGCCAACGGCGCCGGCAAGTCCACGCTGTTCCGCATCCTGCTCGGTTTCCTTGCGCCGACCGCCGGCCGTGCCCGCATCCTCGGCCGCGACAGCGCGGCGTTGACGCCCGCCGACCGCGCGCGGATCGGTTTCGTCAACGAAGAGCACACGCTGCCGTCGTGGATGCGCGTGTCGGCGATCGCGCGCATGCGGCGCGGCGAATACGCGCGCTGGAACCAGCGCGCCTACGACGAGGTGATCGGTCACTACCACGTCGACCCGGACCAGCAGGTCGGCCAGCTGTCGCGCGGCGAACGGGCGGGCTTCAACCTCGCGCTGGCCCTGGCGCAGTCGCCGGAACTGTTGATCCTCGACGAGCCCACGCTCGGCCTGGACGTGGTCGCCAAGCGCGCGTTCCTCGAATCGTTGATGTACGGCAATGCGACCGAGGACTGCACGGTGATCTACTGTTCGCACCAGATGGAGGAGATCGAGCGCGTCGCCGACAATCTCATCATCCTCGAGCGCGGCCGACTGATGCACATGTCCGCGCCGGACGAGTTCCGCGCGCGGGTGAGCCATTGGGTCGCCGACATCCCGTTCAAGGGACCGGACCCGGCGACGATTCCGGGCCTGCTGGAACGCCAGCGCCTGGATGGTCTGCATCACTACCTGGTGTTCGACCAGGACGAGGGATTCGCGACGTTCCTGCGCGACGCCGGCGCGCGGACGGTGCAATGCATGCCGGTGAGCCTGGATCGCGCGGTCAACGCCTTCCTCGCCAAGAACCACGCCGCGCCGGCCGCGGCGGCGGCCTGAGGAGGCGGACATGCGTGCCTGGATCGGAATGGTGTTGTGCAGGGCCGAACTGCTGCGTTTCCGCGGCTGGACGTTCGGCATGGCCGTCGCGCATCTGCTCGTGCTCGGATTCCTCGTGCGAATGGTCGACCCCGCCCAGCAACCGCTGCTCGTGCATCGGGTCTTCGGCGTCGGCTACGCCGTGCTCGGCCTGTTGCTCGGCCTCTACCAGATGGGCAGCTACCGCAGGCCGAGCGTGTGGCTGAACCTGCTGCATCGCCCGATGTCGTCGCGGCGCATCGCGCTCGAGTTGATGGCGGCCGGGGGGCTCTCGCTCGCCGTCGCGGTGGCGGTGCCGATGCTGCTCGCGGCGCTGTGGCAGGAGACGATGACGCCGCGCGTCGTCGATCTGCGCCACTGGCTGCTGGCGCTGTCCGCATGGCAGATCGCGGTCGTCGGCTACCTGGTCGGGGTGTGCGCGATGCTCTGCGAACGTCGCTGCGCGCTGTCCGGTCTCGTCTTCCTGCTGGCGCTGCCGATGGCGGCGGCGAGCGGCTTCGGCATGCTTGCGCTGGAGGCGGCCCTGGCGGCCTGGCTGATCGCGATGGCGCTGGCCGTCTTCAAGCCGGATCTGGACGCGCCGCCGCGGCGGCCGATCGGCGTGGCGCTGGTGTCGTTGCCGCTGGCGATGACCCTCTATCTCGGGCTGCAACTGGCCTTCATGGGCGCGGAGATCGTGTGGATCGCGCAGGGCTCGCACCCCAACAACACCGCGTCGCCGCCGCGCGGCGGCCACAACGAGATCGAAAAGACCGACGAACGCACGCGGATGCGGATGGCCTTCGACGGCAGCGGACATGCCGATGCGCCGCTGCTGCGCGAACAGATCGCGCTGTCGGAGCCGGTGTCGATCGCGCAGCAGGTGATGCGGCTTCCCGTGCGCCACGAGCTGGCGAACGTGCGGCCGATGGAGTTCGACGACGAAGCGCGCGGCGTGCGCTGGGTGTTCAGTCACGACGACATGCGGTTCCACGGCTATCGACTCCAGGATCGCGTCGCCGTGGGCGGGTTCGGGATCGGCGCCGCGCGCGCCGCGTTCGGCCGTCCGCCGCTGCCGGTCGGCGGCATGCCGGGCATGGGCGAAGGCGACGCGGCGCTGATCGCCGGCAATATCGTCTACCAGTACGACAGCGACGGCGCGAAGGCGGTGCCGCGCATCCGGCTGCCGGAGGATGAGGCGATCCTCGGCATCGACCTGATCGGCGAACGGATCGGATTGATGAGCGACCGGGCGCTGTATTTCTTCGACGGTCGCGACGCGGTCGGGCACCGCGAACTCATGGCGCCGCGGATCCGGGTGCCGTATCCGCAGGCAGGACGCAATCTGGGCGGCATCGACATGATCGAGCTGATCGACGGCTATCTGATCGTGTTCTCCACCGACGGCAAAGCGCACAACGAGCATGGCGCGTCGCCGATGCAGTACGCCGTGCGCGTGCGCGAGAACGGCAGCATGGAGACGCTGGCGCGACGCCCGCTGCGCTTCGACTTCCCGGTCATCTACCGCTACAAGTGGGTGTGGCCGTCGCCGGCGCTGTATGCGTTGAGCGAGGAAACGTTGCGCGCGTTCGCGCCGGAGCGCGACGAACCCCGGCGATGGCCGACGCTGCCCGCGGAGATCCTCGCGTTCAGCGCGGCCCTGTGCCTGCTGTCGGCCGTGGGCGCGTGGTGGCGCTCGCGCTCGCTCGCGATGCCGACGGCGGCGCGCATCGCGTGGATCGCCGTCTGCGGGCTGATCGGACCGCCGGCGCTGGGCGCGCTGTGGCTGTTGTATCGCGCCCGCGAGCGGGCCGCGCTCGCGCCGGACGCAGATCCCGTCGGGATCTGAACGAAGGACATCCGCAACGCTGCATGTGCGGCGCCGCGATGCGGTGCCGGAGGAGAACGAAGATGAAGATCGCGACGCGTTTCGCGGTGCGGGCGGCTGTCGCCGCGTGCCTGGCGCTGTCGGGGGCGGCCGGTGCGGCCGCCGATGCGGAGGCCGATGTCGATGCGCTGCGGACGGCCGCACGGATCGAGCGGGCGCGCCCGCCGGCGCCGCGATTCGAGCGCGGTCGGTTCCTGCTGCAACCACGGGTGAGCGCCGTCGTACTGTCGCCCGATGGCGCGAAACTGGCGTGGTTGCTCGAGAACGGTCGCGACCGCGAAGTCTGGTGGCGAGCTTCCGGCGGCGGGCACGCGACGCGGTTGCTCGCGAGCACGCCCGCGCGCGGACTGGACTGGACCCGCGACGGTCGCTGGTTGCTGCTGGCATCGTCGCGGCAGGTGTTCGCGCTCGCGGTCGCAGGACAGGCCGGTTCCGGCGTGGCGACGACCCTCGGCGCCGATCGGGACTATCTCGGCGTCGATCCGGTGTCGCCCGCGGCGGCGATCGTGCGCGAACGCCAGGGACGCGACGCGCAGGGACGGCCGCTGTCGTGGCGATTGTGGCGCGTCGACGTCCGCGGACGTCGCGAACTGCTGCATGCCGATGCGCGCCGCATCCAGGGCTTCGCCTTCGATGCCCGTGGCCGCATCGCGTACGTGCAGCGCGTCGAGGACGGCGCGCTGGTCGTGCATCGCATCGAGGCCCCCGGGAGGTTGCGCGAGGTCTACCGCTGCGCGGAGTTGCGCAGTTGCACGCCGTTGGCCACCACGCCGGACGGCCGCGATCTCTGGATGCGCGGTCATGTGGCCGATGCGACGGGGAAGGAATTGATCGGCGTGATGCGCCTGCGCGCCGACGGCGGGACGACGGTGTCGCATGTCGACCCCGCGGGCATGACCGATCTGGATGCGATCGCCTTCGATCCGGCGACGCGCCAGCCGGCCATCGCGTTCCATCATGGCGCCGCGCACGCGCTCGATCCCGGGACGGCATCGCATCTGCAGCGATTGCGCGAGGCGTTGCCGGAGCGCGCTCTGCGCATCGCGATCGGCCGCGGCCCGCATGCGCGCTGGCTCATCGAAACGCGCGCGGACCGGCAGCAGTGCGTGCGCTGGCATCTGTACGATCCGGAAACGGGCGCGGTCGCGGATCTGTTCGACGATGCGCCGCAGTTCGCGCGGACGCGGGCGCAGGCCTCGTGTCTGCCGGAGTCCGCGCTGGCGCGCAGGATACCGGTGCGCTGGCGCGCCGGCGACGGGATGCGTCTGCATGGCCTCCTGTCGCTGCCGCCCGGGCGCGACGCGCGGACGCTGCCGCTGGTCGTGCTGGTGCACGGCGGTCCATGGAACCACGCGCGCCCCGACTACAACGGCGCCACCCAGTTTCTGGTCAACCGCGGATATGCGGTGTTCGAACCGAACTTCCGCGGCTCGACCGGACACGGTCGCGCCTACATGCTGGCGGCGCAGGGCGATTTCGGAAACGGACGGGTACAGCAGGACATCGTCGAGGGGACGCGCGCGATGCTTGACGCGGGGATCGGCGACGCGCGGCGCGTGGGCGTCGTCGGCGCGTCGTTCGGCGGCTATTCCGCGCTGCTCGGCCTGACCTTCCGGTCCGATCTCTTCCGGGTCGGCGTCGCCACCGTGCCGCCGCCGGATTTCGCCTGGGTACTCCGCTGGCTCCGGCGAAACCCGGAAGCGCTGGAACTCGGTGGCGTCGTGCCGATGGACGAATGGCTGCGGATGCTGTCTTTGGATCCGGACGACCCGGCGCGGATGGCGCGGCTGCACGCGCAGTCGCCGCTGGCCAACGCGACGCGGATGAACCGGCCGCTGCTGCTGATCGCCGGCGGCGAGGATCGACGCGTCGGCATCGCCGGCGTGATCGAATACGCCGCGCGCCTGCGACTCGCGAACAAGGACGTCAGCCTGTTGATCGACGCCGAGGCCGGGCACGGCACCCGCGACGCCCTGGCGCGCGAAGCGAACCTCTACCTGCTCGAAACGATGCTCCATCGTCATCTCGGCGGCGCCGCCCCGACGCCGCCCGATGCCGCGCTGCGCGGGTATCTGGACGCGAATCTCCGGCTCTGCGGGCGGGGACTCGGCGAGGTCTGCGTCGCGAAACCGGGGCGCTCCGCGGCGGGCTGAACCGATCGTCGTGCCCGGCAGCGACGCATCGGATCGCCGTGTCGGGCTCGGCACTGTCGTCGCGGCGCCGTTCCGCTACGCTGATCGTACGAAAGCGAAGCCGGAGCGCAGTGGTGGACGTGAATGCAGCGAAGCGGGCGCTGGCCGAACTCGATGCCAGGCTCGAAGCCGGATTCGCCGGCGGTGACGATCGCCTTGCGGACGAAGAACGGTTGCGGCTGCTCGACCGGCGGTCCGAACTGCAGGCCCTGCTCGACGATCTCGAGTACGCCGCGCTGCCGTACGCGGACCGCGTCGAGTGGTGGTCGGCGGCGACGTACCGACAGATGCGATGGCAGGCGGAGGGCGACGTCGACCAGCTGCTGATCTTCGACCGGGCCTGGCTCGAACGGGCCCGGCGACGGGAGCCGCGGATCCTCGACATCCTCGCGCGGGTGTGCGAACGCTTCGACATGCCCTTCGCGCGGATCCGGCGACTGCTCGAACACGAGGTCGGGTCGCCGGCCTGGCGCGCGATTCGGGCAACACTCCCCGATGTCGATTTCGTGTGAAGGCGCGGCGTTCCGGCGGACGACTCACGCGTCCGCAACGGACAGATCGATCCACAGGCGCCTGCCGTCGGCGAGGAGCCGCTCGGCGCGCAGGTAGTGGTGATCGCGGACGGTCTCGGGCCGCACATCGACGTTGACCGGTTCGCCCCAGAGCGAAAGCCGGAAGCCGTGTTCGCGCAACGCCAGCAAGAGCGCACGGAGACGTTCGCCGTCGCCGGGAACGCGCAGGTCGATGTCGCCCGGTGGCGGCATCTGTGCGGGCGCGTCGTTCGGCCACAGGTGGCGTGCACTGCCGACGACCTCGAACTCGAAGGCGCGGTCGCGCAGGGCATCGAGCAGCGCACGCGCTTCGGCGATGTCGATCCGGGGACGACGATGTCGGAAGACCAGCGCGAATTCGTGGCTGCGGTCGGTCTTCGTCGGGTCGTGCGCCCCAACCGTTTCCGAGGTTTCGCGTGCGGGGTAGAGCAGGACGCGCTCCTCGCAGGGCTCGAACAGGCTGCCGAGGATGCGCGCGAGATCCCATGCCTGCGGCACCATCCGTTCGCCGACGCGCGCGTTCTGGACCATCGCGATGCAGAACCCGTCGTCGACGAGTCGCTCGCGCACGGCATGGAACACGGATCGCATCGCGGTCAGATACGCGTCGTAGGACGCGGCGTCGTACAGATGACCGGCGCGGTGTCCGGACGGTTGCCGGCAGCCGAAATAGGGCACGTTGGTCAGGCACAGGTCGAATCGGTTCGATGCGGTCGTCTCCGCGAGGGTGCCGGATTCGATCCGCGCAACGAGGCCGTGGCGTTGCAGGCGTTCGCGCGCGAGCGCGACGCGATCGGGGTCGATCTCGACGCCGATGCCATGCCGACCTTCGAGCGCCGCCGCGATCAGGGTGGTGCCGAGACCGCAGAACGGGTCGAGCACGGTATCGCCGGGTCGCGAGAAGGCGCGGACGAACGGCCGCATCTGCGACACCCAGCCGCAGTCCCGGCCTTGCAGCGGATCGCGCGCGCGGAGATCGTCCGCCAGACGCAATTCCGGCGGGTCGGGTTCGAGCATCAGCCAACTGCGTTCACGCATCTTCGAAGCTCCACAGCACGTCGCGATCCGGCGACCAGCCGCCGCACAGACGCCCGTTGGCATGGAACACGAGCTTGTAGAGATCGCCGGTCGCGTGCCGGGCGCGCATCCGTGCGTAGTCCGAGGCCTCGAAGACGACATCGAAGCCGTCGCGATGGCGCAGGCGCAGGTTGCGGAAGTAATAGCCCTCGGTGCGCTCCACGGGGGTCAACGCTTCCGCAAGAGGCGACGACGCGCAGGCCCCGAGCAGGGCGTCGATCGTCACCCGCGCGGAGGCGATGCGGCGCGCGGTGGCGTTGCCGCCATCGACCTCGTCCAGTCTCGAAAACTCCCGGAAGATCACGCATTCCGCGCCGAGCGAACGCGCCCAGCGCAGATAGGCGTCGACGCCCGCCGGATCCTCGACGCCGCCGCGCTGGACGATGCAGACCATCCGCAGCGGGAAGCGCCGCCCCAACCGGCGCGCGACCGTCTCGAAGACGGCGTTGTCGGCGACCGGTTCTTCCGGGCGGAAGCGCATGATCGCCTGGTTGCGGGCGGCGTCGGGATGGTGTCGCGACAGTTCCGGCCAGGACAGTCCGAAGTCGGAAAACGCGCGGAGCAACGTTTCGCCGTACGGATGCGCGAAACCGGCGCCATTGCTGTAGAGCACGCGATCGGCCACGGGCACGCCCGTGCGCGCGGCGTCGTCGAGCGTTTGCAGCATGCGCAGGCACCAGTCGGGGTCGTCGGTCGTCTCCAGTCCCGACAGCGAATACGACAGCGGCAGACCGCGCAATTGGGCCAGGGCCGCGTCGAGCGCCTCGAAGTAACGCGGGCCGGGGCGCAGCGTCGCGGCCGCCCGACCGCGCGCGGGCGGGCGTAGGTTCTCCGAGCAGAACACGCAACGCGCCGAACAGGGGCGCGCCGCCGCATAGGGCGTGAAGGTGATCGGCTGCGCCACGCGATGGGTCTGCGCGCCGATCCGGTGCGTTTTCCATCGCACGGGATCGTCGGCCGGCGGTACCCGGAACGTCGTCGGCACGGCGTCGGCGATGCCGCGCGAGGGACCGTCCGGGACATCGTTCGGGAGTTCGTGGGCGAGATCGTGGGTGAGATCGTAGGTGAGACCGCGCGAAGGGCGCGGACCGTTGGCCGCGATCATCGCTCAGAGCCTCTCGGCATCCGCCCGCGCACGGATCTCCTCGAAGGTCCAGTCGCGCAGCAGGCGACCGTTCTCCCAGATCGTTTCCATCGCGTCGTCGAAACCCGCGGGACGCTCGATATCGGCGAGCGAAGCGGCGCCCGGCGGCACCGGGACGGTGCGGAAGTTGCCGTACTCCCGATGGCGCAGCAGGGTCATGCGACCGCGCTTGCTCTGCTTGCCCTTGTCCGTGATCGGGTCCTTGTAGACATCGATCCAACGACCGTCGACGCGCGCGGCCGAACACTTCAGCGCGAACTTCTGGGTGTCGCGGTTGAGCTGCTGCAGCAGCGCGCCGCCCATGCCGAAGGCGAGGTTGTCGGTGGCGTAGCCGGCGCTCGTGATGCGTTCGAGGATGGCGCGGATACTGGTCGGGTTGATGCCGTCGCCCTGGATCACGCGGACGTGGTTCAGCACCTTGAACCCCTTGCCGTTGATGGTGTGCCCGAACGCCTCCTCCAGCAATTCCAGGCATTGATGCACGACCGCGACCGGGTCGCCCGAATCGGGGCGGATCACCACCGTCGCGCCGCTGAGGATCACCTCGTCCTTCAGGGCGTTGCCCCAATGTTCCCGGATCGCGTGGAAGATGTCGTAACTGTCCGAGACCACCGCCACCAGACTGCCGGGTTTGGCGAATCGGGCGAGCATGTTGCGATAGGCGTCGACTTCGCGTTCGCGGCCCCAGCTGGTGATCGTGCTGTGCTCGGCGGCGGGGATGGAGAAGCCGGCCATCGGCGCATGGTAGTGCGCGCGCGCCAGCAGCAGGCCGGAGACGGTATCGGTGCCGAGGAAGTTCACCAGGTGCGCGCAGCCGCCGATCGCGGCGGACTCGAGGCTGGACACGCCGCGGGCGCCGAAATCGTGCAGCTTGAACGGCAACTGCGCGGCGGGATCGTCGCTCGTGCGTTCGAGGAACTGGCGGATCGTCTGTTTCGCATGCCAGCTGATGGTGGCGACGGTGATCGGATACCAGATCCGCAGCAGCATCGTTTCCAGGTACGACGGCACCCAGAACGCGGCCGGATCGGTGGACTCGATCGTCATCAGCGCGTGATGCGTCGGCACGACGCTGCCCTCGGGCACCGCACGGATGCGGATCGGCAGATGACCGTCGAGGCGGTCGACGATATCGCGCCACCCGGCCTCGTTGAACGGTTCGCCGTGCGCGGCGAACACGTCGCGCGCTTCGTCGATGTCGGCGTGCGCGATCGGCTTCGACAGGTATTCCTTGAGGATCGCCTGCAGGCCGAAGAAGACGGTACGGTCGTGCACGCCGCCGCGCGATTCGACGTAGAAGAAGGTGGCGTCGGTGTCGGGCGGGTACTGCAGCCAGTGGCTGGCCTTGTAACTGTCGGTGTTGAGGAGGAGGTTATCGAGGGATCGCATGACGGAAGCTCCTTCGCGTCGGGAGTGGCCGGCGGTCTATCCGCCGGCGGAAATCGATCGCGATCAACCGCGACCGAGGAAGAATTCGAGGATGTGCAGATGGTCGTCGTACAGCCGGGGGCCCATTTCCAGCGCTTCGCTGACCGGGATCCAGCGCGCCTTCTCCGCATCGTCGCCGCCGCGCACGTCGGGCAGGTCGCCGAGCGGGAATTCGAAATGGAAGGCATGCGTGATCGTGCGCCCGCGCAGGCTGCGCTCGGGATGGTCGAACACGTGCTGGTGCTTGAGAGATCCCTTGAGCACCGGCGTCGGCAGCTTGAGCCGGGTTTCCTCGCGCAGCTCGCGCAGGCAGGCGGCGAACACGGTTTCGTCCTGGCCGACGAACCCGCCCGGCAGCGCCCAGAGGCCCTTGCCGGGTTCGGCGCGTCGGCGCACCAGCAGCACGTGGCCCGAATGCACCACTACCGCATCGGTGGTGACGAAGGTCGGCGGATACGGCGCATCGGTCCAGGCGGCGCGGTACTTCTCGATGAAGCGGTATTCCTCGACCAGCTGCGCGAACGACGGCGAGCTCCTGCGGAAGGCGTCGAGCATGTCGAACACCGGGGCGGGCACGTTGGCGCGGATCAGCATCAGACCGCCGTGGCTGTCGAGACGGTTGGCCTCGAACAGATAGCGCCGCAGTTCGGTCGCGGACAGGGTCTCGGTGTGGCGCACGTCGACCAGCGCCCATTGCGGAAATTCGCGCAGGTAGTAGCTGGAGGCGTCCTTGTCCTGGCCGATCAGGCCGATCCGCGGCGTCGTGCGCGCTTCGGGGTTGTCGGCTTTCACCGCGTCGGCGACCGTGCGCTGTACCGCGGCGATCCACTGGCTTTCGTTGTAGAGATGGTCCCGCAGCGGCCGGATCAGCAGTCGGTCGGCGGCGTCGCCGAGCGCGCTCCGGATCATCACCGCGCGCTCGGCGACGGTCCAGGGATTCTTGATCGTGCGGGGAGTGTCCGCCGAGCCGACGAGGAAGATCAGCTTGCGCGCGAGGCCGAGGGCGTGGCGGGCGACAGCGGCGTGACCGTTGTGGAACGGTTCGAAGCGGCCGATGAACACGAGATAGTCGAACGCGATGCGTTCGGGGTCGTTGCGATCCATGAGGCTCCCTCACGGTGATGGTGGTCGGCGTCGGGTCTGTCCCTCGGCCTGACATGCATGCTACGCCGATGGGGGAGGGCGTCAAGGCGGCGTCATGGTGTCCAGCATCGATGCGTCGGGCCGCATGCTATGGACCATCCCCGCCCGACAGCAGGTCGACGAGCCGTCGCCCCGCGCGGCCGGGCGGTCGGTCGATGCGTTCGACCAACCAGGGCGTGAAGCGATAGCGCGAGCCGCCCGCGTAGGCGAGCTCGCACAGACTGCCGTCGGCAAGGTGTTCGTCGGCGAGATAGCGCGGCAGCCAGCCGAACCCCATCCCCATCAGCAGCGCCTGGCGCTTGGCGACGAATCCGGAGAGATGGAACACGCGCTCGCCGCCGAACAGATTGCGTTCGCCGCCGCGTTCGCTGGAGTCCTGCACCGTCAGTTCGACGTGGGCCTGCAGGTCGGACAGCGTCGTCGTGCGGTCGAGCGCGGCCAGCGGATGTTCCGGAGAGACGCAGAGCACGCACTCCACCGGCGCGAGGGCCCGGGCGCGACAGGCGGGGTCCGGGGTGTAGTTCTTGGCCAGCATCAGGTCCGCGTCTTCCTTGTCGAACCGATACTGCACGCCGCCGAGGAATTCGATCTTCAGCTGGACCCGGGTGGGTGCGCCTTCGTCGGCCAGGCGCTTGAGCGCCTGCAGGGTGTCGGCCAACGGCAGGATGCCGTCCACCACTACCAGCAGTCGGGCTTCCCAGCCGCTGCCGAGCTGCTCGGCCAGGGTCTCCAGCTGCCGGGCCTGGACCAGCAGGCGACGACCCTCGGCGAGCACCGCCTCGCCCTCCGGCGTGAGTCTCACCCGGTAGCCGCTCCGATCCAGCAGGGGCAGGCGCAATTGCTCTTCCAGCTTGCGGATCTGGTAGCTGAGGGCCGAGGCGACCTTGTTGAGGCGGGCGGCGGCCTGGGCGTAGCCGCCGTGCCGGATGACCGCATCGAGGGCCTGCAGGGCGTCCAGATCCAGCTTCATGTTCGAAAATCCAGAACAAGAACGACAATTCAATTCGCTTTTTTCGAATGTAAGTCCTCACCAGACTGGCGGTCAATCCGCCGGCCGCAGAGGCCGGCGCCATCCGGTCCGACGCGGCCCCGGGCCGCACGCGAGAGGAGCTGCACATGGACACCGCCCAGAACCCCTGCCGCATCCGCGGGATCGCCTTCACCGAATTCTCCGGCCCGGACCTGGGGCGTCTGGAACGCCTGTTCCTGGCCTTCGGCTTCTCGAAGCTGCATCGCCGCCCGGGCAGGGACATCGTCCATTTCCGCCAGAACGACATCCATCTCCTTCTCAACGGCGAGCGCGAAGGCCACTCGGCCGAATTCGCGCGCGCCCACGGCCCGGCGATCGGCGCGATGGGCTGGCTCGTCGACGACGCCGAAGCCGCGCTCGCGACCGCCGTCGCCCGCGGCGCCGAAGCGGTACCGGCCGACCGCAAGGACCACGTCTACCCGGCGGTGTGGGGCATCGGTGGCAGCGTGCTCTATTTCGTCGACGCCGGTGTCGACGTCTACGCCCGCGACTTCGTCGCCCTCGACCGGCCGATCGTGCAGCCGGACAAGGGGTTCCTGGTCGTCGATCATCTGACCAACAACGTGCCGATCGGCGGGCGCGACCGGTGGGCGTCGTTCTACAAGGACGTCTTCGGCTTCACCGAGGTGCGCTATTTCGACATCCAGGGCGTGAAGACCGGTCTGACCAGCTACGCCCTGCGCTCGCCCGACGGTTCGTTCTGCATCCCGATCAACGAGCCGAAGGACGACAAGGATCAGATCGCGGAATACCTGCGCGAATACCGCGGTCCCGGCGTGCAGCACCTGGCCTTCCTCACCGACGACATCCTCGCTTCGCTCGACGCGCTGCGCGGCAGTCCGATCGAAACGCTCGAGATCGACGACGCGTACTACGCCGACGTGTTCGAGCGCGTGCCCGGCGTACGCGAGGATCGCGCCCGCATCCGCGAGCACCAGGTGCTGGTCGACGGCGACGGCGACGGCTACCTGCTGCAGATCTTCACCAGGAACCTGATCGGTCCGATCTTCATCGAGATCATCCAGCGCGCGAACAATCTCGGCTTCGGCGAAGGCAACTTCGGCGCGCTGTTCCGTTCGCTGGAGAAGGACCAGGAGCGCCGCGGCGTCCTCTGAGCCGCGCAAGCCGCACGGACATCCATCTACAGGAGCGAACGATCATGGCCCTGACCCGAGGCATCCACCACGTCGCCTATCGCTGCCGCGATGCGATCGAGACCGCCGATTTCTACAAGCGCGCGCTGGACATGGACCTGATGCTGGCGATTTCCGAGGATCGCGTGCCTTCGACGAAGGAACCGGATCCGTACATGCACATTTTCCTCGACGCCGGTCGCGGCAACGTGCTGGCGTTCTTCGAGATTCCGAATTCGCCGCCGATGGGGCGCGATCCGAACACGCCGGCCTGGGTGCAGCATCTGGCCTTCGAGGTCGAGAGTCTGGATGCGCTGCAGTCGGCGAAGACGCGACTGGAGGCGATGGGCCTGGAGGTGATCGGCCCGACCAATCACGAGATCTTCCGCTCGATCTATTTCCACGACCCCAACGGCCATCGGGTCGAACTGGCCGCGAACACCGTCAAACCCGGACAACTGGAGGCGCTCCATCGCCTTGCGCCGGCGATGATGGAAGAATGGAGCGGCACCCGTCGCACCGTGCGCCAGGCGGCGTGGCTGCATGCCGAAGAGTTCGCGCAGGATGCCGAAACGATCGGCGCCTGAGGTCTAACCCGCCGGGGCGCATTCCGCGAACAGATCGAGTTCGGGTTTGCGTTCGCGGGTGCGCACGTCCGCGAGGGCGAGCACGCTGTGGAAGAAATGATCGTGCGAGAGCGGCCGGTCGGCGCGCGCGCGCACGCAGTCGAAGTCCAGCCGGCGGCGCTCGGCGAATCCGCGCGAGGCCCAGAGCAGCATCGGCACGTGGGTCTGTTCGTCCGGAGCGATCGCATAGGGCGCGCCGTGCAGGTAGAGGCCCTTTTCGCCAAGCGATTCGCCGTGATCCGAGACGAACAGCATCGCTGCGTCGAATCCGGGCGTTGCGATGGGCGTTTCGTCGTTCTTCGTCGGCGCCTCCGTCGGGCAATCGGTTCCGCGCGCGTGCGCGCCGACGTGGCCGAGCCGGGCGAGACAGGCCACGGTCCGGGGCGAGGATGCGGGGCGGACGTGCGGTTCGCCGAGCAGCGCGGCGATCCGCGACAGCACGTGCGAGGTGTAGAGGACGGTGTTGTCGTAGGTGTTGCGCAGTTGGGCGTCGGTGCATTCCTGCAGCCGGTTGGTGCGGCATTCCGGCAGGAACGCGGCGTATCCGGGCGGATAGCGCGCGTAGTAGGCCGGACCGTGGCTGCCGAGCAGATGCACGACGATCACGGTGTCGCGGCGGATCGTCGGCAAGCGCTTGGCGAGTTCGTCGACCAGCACCTCGTCGTAACAGCCTTCGGCGTTGCACTGCTGCGGATGGTCGTCGGGTCCCGGGCTGTATTCGGTCGCGCGCGCGGCCAGGCCCTTGCTGCCGGTATTGTTGTCCAGCCACAGCACGTCGTAACCGCCGCGGGCGAGCGCGTCGAGCAGATTCTCGCGGTGCTTGGCGACGCCGTCCTCGTAATTCTCGCGTCCCAGGCCCGAGAACATGCAGGGCAGCGAGGTCGCCGTATTGGTGCCGCAGCTGCTGACATCGGGGAAGTTCGCCAGCGGCACCGGATGCAGTTCGTGATCGGTGTCGCGGCCGTAGCCGTTCAGATCGAGGCTCGCCGCACGCGTCGACTCGCCGATCGCCAACACCAGCACCAGCGGACGCTCGCCCGGCGGCAGGGCGTCGCCGCGTCGCGCGTCGAGGGCGATGCGGACGAACGGCCGGCCGTCGTCTCGCGCGTGATCCCAGTACGACAGCTGCGCCGCGAGCAGCGCGAACGGATTCGCGATGTGGCGCAGTTCCATGCGGTTGCGAAGCAGCGAGGCCACGTCCTTGCCGAATCCGAGCGCGGCGACGCCCAGCAGCAGCGTCGCCACCAGTCCGAGCGTCAGCCGCGACCGCAGTTCGCGCAGCGGCGACTGCCAGTCGATCTTCACCCACCACAGCAGCGCCGCCGGCAGCGCGCCGAGCAGCGCGATCGCGAGCAACATGCGGCCGTTGAGCCATTCCGCGGCTTCGCGCGGATCGGTCTCGTAGACGCTGGCCAGCGCGTGACGGTCGATCACGGCGCCGTAATCGCCGATGAAGTGCGCGGCGCCGGCCGACAGCAGCAGCACGACCGTCAGACCGGGTCGCAGGGTCCAGCGCAGCCCGAGCGGCAGGACCATGAGCAGGGTCAACGCGAACAGCGCGACCGCGACCGCCGCGAGCACGCCGGCCGCATGCGGTCCGTCGACGGGTTGCGCCGACAGCACGATGCGCCAGAAGCGCACGTTCAGCGCCAGCACGATGAACGCGACGGCGAGCAGGAGGACGGTGTTGGCGCGCAGTCGCGGGCGCCCGGGCATCGGAAAAGCGGACATCCGCGCAGGATGCCCGTCGTGCCTTAGCGCAGGATTATGACAATCGGAAGAATTCGCGAGCTTTCCGTTAGTTTTGCGCTAAGCCGCGCACGAATGCGGCCCGGCGTCTCATTTCAGGGCGCGCTCGAACAGCTCGTGGATCCGTCGGTACTGGTCATACCAGGAGGCGGCGCGGGTATAGCCGTGCCGTTCGAGCGGGTAGCTGGCCAGTTCCCATTTGTCCTTGCGCAGTTCGATCAGGCGCTGCGCCAGCACCACCGAGTCCCGATAGAAGACGTTGTCGTCCATCATGCCGTGCGCGATCAGCAGATGGTCCTGCTGGCGATCGGCGAACTCCAGCGGCGACGAGCGCCTGTAGGCCTCGGGATCCAGCTCCGGGGTGTTGAGGATGTTGCTGGTGTACTCGTGGTTGTACTGCGACCAGTCGGTGACCGGGCGCAGCGCGGCGCCGGCCTTGAACACGCCGGGTTTCTTGAACAGCGCCATGAACGTCATGAAGCCGCCGTAGCTGCCGCCGTAGATCCCGACGCGGTCGCGGTCGCCCTGTTTCGCGTCGACCAGCCAGTCGAGGCCGTCGAGGTAGTCCTGCAGCTCCGGCTCGCCCATGTGGCGGTAGATCGCCGTACGCCAGTCGCGGCCGTAGCCTTCCGATGCGCGGTAGTCCAGGTCGAGCACGATGTAGCCCTGCTGCACCAGCAGGTTGTGGAACATCTGTTCGCGGAAATAGTTCGGATAGCGGTCGCTGACGTTCTGCAGATAGCCGGCGCCGTGGACGAACATCACGATCGGATAGCGCTTGCCGGGTTCGGGCGTCTTCGGGCCGTAGTATTTGCCGTGGATCGTGCCGGCGCCGTGCTTCGAGGGCACCTGCACGTACTCGGGTTCCAGCCACGCGATGGCCTTGAACGCGGCGCTGCGGGTATCGGTGAGCGTGCGCGCTTCGCCGCCGTCGGCATCGACGACCGCGAGCTGCGGCGGCAGGTAGCTGTCGGAATGGCGCACGAGCAGCGTCGCGCCGTCGGGCGATTCGACGAAATCCTCGACGCCGTCGAGCGCGGTCAGTTCGCGTACCGCGCCTCCGGCGACCGGGACGTCGCAGACTTCGTAATCGCCCGGCCAGGTGCGGTTGCACACGAAGCGGAAACGCTTGCCGTCGGCGGACAGGGCCGGCGCCGAGACCTCCCACTTGCCGGAAGTGAGCGCGCGGGATTTCGCGCCGTCGTGCAGATAGAGATGCGAATAACCGCTCTCCTCCGACAGGTACCACAGCGTCCGCCCGTCCGGCAGCCAGCCGAAATCGTTGAAGTTCCAGTTGATCCAGGCCGGATCGGCGAGTCGGTGCCGCGACTGCAGCCTGGCGGCGGCCAGATCGACGGTCGCGATCCAGCGATCCTTGTTGTCGATCGCGCGCACCAGCACCGCGACGTTGCGGCCGTCGTCGCTCCAGTGGATCGCCGGACCGCTGCCGTCGCCGTCGGTCTCGATGCGCACCGGCCGGTCGCCCTTGAGCGGATCGCGCTTCGCGGCCTTGCGCAGGTCGGCCAGCGGATCGACGGCGATGCCCGGCAGACCGTCGAACGTCAGCTCGGTCGCCTTCGCGGTGGCGATCTCGACCAGCCACAGCGCATGGGGCACCGGCGCATTGCGTCCGACGCGCGTGCGGACTTCCTCGAACTCCTCGTAGCCCGACTCGGTCACGTACTTCGGCATCTTGCCGCCCTGGCCGGCGTCCGCGCTCTTCGCGGACACGACGGCCAGCAGCCAGCGGCCGTCCGGCGACAACGCGCTGTCGACGATCTCGACGCCCTTGCCCAGATACGCGGGGGCGGGCGCGCGGGTCGGATCGGCGCGGCGCCAGGCCAGGTCCTGCGCACGTGCGGCCTCGACCCGTTCGCGATCGGTCCGGAGGGTGTCGATCAACCGCAGTTGACGGTCGCGCAGATCGTCGGCGGGCGGGGCCTTGGCCGGATCGTCCGCGGCGACCGCGTTGGAGGCCTGCACCGCGCCGAGGGTGGCGGTCCAGCGGAACCAGTCGTTGCCGGCGCGCCAGATCAAGCCGCCGTCGCGGCTCCATTCCGGCCGCGATTCCTGCGCTTCGGTGCGGGTCAGCTGGGTCAGCGCGCCGTTGCGCAGATCGCGCACGAAGATGTCGCCGTTGCGGGCGAACGCCATGCGCGTCCGGGTCGCATCGTACGCCGGTGAGGCCGCGTCCAGCCCGGCGCGGGCGCCGTCGTCGACCTTCGCCGGCGTGCCGCCATCGACCGCGACCGACCACAGGTCGCGCACGCTCGCGCCCTCCCGCTTGCGGGTGTAGAGCGCGTTGCGGCCGTCCCAGGACCACCAGACCTGCTCCACGCCGGGACCGATCCAGTCCGGGTCGGCCATGATCCGGTCGAGCGTCAACCGTTCGGCGGGCTGGGCGGCGGCGGCGCCGGCGACGAACAGGAAGGCGGTGGCCAGGCCGGACAGCGGGTGCGGCGCACGGAGAGGGAGATTCATGGCGGGCATCGGCGGACGGAAACGACGGAGCTTAGCGTCGACCCGCCCCGGCGGCAGCGGGCCGATGGTCACGGTCGCGCGGGCGTCGCCGCGACGGCCGGGGGCGCATTGCGCGGGGAGATCGCCAACGCCGGCGGCCGCTGTCCGGCATGACCGCGCTCCTCGTGGAAGCGACCTTCCTCGGCGTCGTGCGCTTCGGCACGCAACCCCTCTCCGGGCGATGGCACGCCCTCTTCCATCCGCAGCCATGGGCCGCGCCCGTAGCGAGGTCGCGGCGGATCTGGGCCATCGCCGAGGGCGCCCGGAAGGTACGGCGGCGAAAAAGTCCGGAACGCCACCTAGTTCCGAACCGTGCTTTGCCGCACAATTCGCCAGGAATCTCCACGATATCCGGCAGTTGGGCGATACTTGGATGCATCCGCCGCAGGTCGAGCCCGCAAGTGCTTGATTTGACAGGGGCGGACCAGGTCGAGTCCGCCGGGTCCGTGGCGCCGAGTTCCCCGCATCCGTCCTTCGGCGGCTGCGCCGGCCTGTTCACCCTGTTCCGCAAGGCATCCCGTCCCTCCGGCCATGCAAGCCTTCGTCTACAAGAGCCAACGGAAGGCCGACACCTACGTCTATCTCGCTGCGCGCGACGATTTCGCGTGCCTGCCCGAGGCCGTGCGCCAACAGTTGGGCGCGCTGGCGTTCGTGCTCGAGGTCGCGCTGACCCCCGAACGCAAGCTCGCCCGTCAGGACCCCGCGGTGGTCCGCGCCAATCTCGCCGCGCGCGGCTTCCACCTCCAGTTTCCGCCCACCATGGCCGATCCGATGACCGAGGACTGGGGCACGGATGGCTGAGGAGTCGACGTCCGCGATGTCCGCCGCGTCCGCGCTCCAGGCGGCGCTCGACACCGCGCCGCGTCCCCGCGTCGCCGTCGCGCCGTTGCTCGCCGGTCTGGCCGCGACCGCGCTGGCCGCCGTCGGCGGCGCCGTGCTCGGCGGTGTCGGCGGTGCGGCGCTCGCCGTGCTCGCCGGTCTGTCGGCGCAACCGGCGTTCGCGCTCGCGATGCGAGGCGGTCGCGCTTCGCCGCGCGCACGACTGCGCGAGGCCGGCACCCTGCTCGCGCTGTGGGCGCTGGCGCTGCTGCCGTTCCTCGCCTCGATCGCATGGCCGCTCTCGGCGCTGCGCCAGGGCGGCACGCTCGGCGCCGCGCTGGCGGTGAGCGCGGTCGCCGGCGGCACGCTGCTCGGCTTGTGGCGCACGTGGCCGCTGTGGCGCTGGCTGGAAGGCGAGGGCGGCACGCTGCGTGCGCACTGGCGCGCCCTGGTCGAAACCGACACCCGCGCCTGGCGCGGTCTCGGCGCCGCCCTGCTGCTGGCGGTGCCGCTGGCCGGGACGTTGCTGCTGGCGTGGCCGGACCTGATGTCCGCGACCGCACGCTGGTTGCTCGCGGCGTCCTGCGCCCTGGCCTGGCCGCTGGCGCACCGCGCGCTGCTGCGGCTGTCGTCGCCTTCGCCGCTGAGCGCCGATGCCTTGCTCCAGGAAGCGCTGGAGGAGGATCGCGCGGAGGCCACGATCGAGGTCGACGACGATCTCGAGGCCGCGCTCTACGACGCCGCGCGCCATGGGCGGGTCGAGCGCGCGTTGTCGCTGCTCGACGCCGGCGCGAATCCGCATGCGCTGCCGTCGCCGGAGGCCCGCGATCAGCGCAGCCTGCCGATGCTCGCTGCGGTACTGCCGGACCTGCGCCTGCTGCGCGCGCTGATCGCCCATGGCATCGATCCGAACGCGAGCCACGCCGGGATGACGCCGCTCGTCGCCGCGACCCGCGACAGCTGGCACGGGCGCCCGGAAGCGGTGATGACCCTGCTCGCGAACGGCGCCGATCCGCGCATCGCCGACGGCGAAGGCAATACGCCGCTGCATCACGCCGCGCGCAGTTCGGACCCGGGCGTGGCCGCGCTGCTGCGCGATGCCGGCGCCGAGATCGACCCGCTCAATCGTGCGCAGGAATCGCCGCTGGCGTTGGCCTGCACCGTCGGCAACTGGCGACTGGCGCGGTTCCTGCTCGAACGCGGCGCGAAGCCCGACGTCCCCGGCGCGGTGCCCGCGCTGCACGCGGCCGCCGGCGGCGACGAGGACGATCCGGCGGGCGTGCAGTTGTTGCTCAAACATCGCGCCAAGGCCGATGCGCGCGATCCGCGCGGCCGCAGCGCGCTGCACGAAGCCGCGTTCGCCGGACATCCGGAGATCGTCGGCATCCTCCTCGGCGCCGGCGCCGACGTCCACGCCCGCGACGCCGAGCAGCGCACGCCGTTCCTGGAAGCCGCGCGCGGCGGACGACTGCCGGCGCTGCAGGCGCTGCTGGCGGCCCGCCCCGACGTCCATGCGGTCGACGCCCACGGGCGTCATGCGCTGATCCTCGCCTGCCTCGCCGATGCGCCCTCGCCGGCGCTGATCCGTGCCCTGCTCGAACTCGGCCTCGACCCCGAACGCGTCGACGCCGACGGTCGCCGCGCGCTCGATCATGCCGCGGCCGCCGGACGCTGGGCGCTGGTGTCGGCGATCGACCCGAACCATGCGCTCCCCGCGAGCGTCGGCGCCGACGGCGATGCGCCGCCGCCGGATCGCGCGCCGATCGCGTTGCTGCGCGATGCGCTGTACGAAAACCGCGAAGACCAGTGCGCGCGATTGTTGCCGCTGGTCGATGCGCAGGCGTTGGGCGGACTGCTGCGCGATGGCGCTTCGCCGGCCGAACCGGCGCGGATCGACTGGCTGCTGCGCCACGGCGCCGATCCCGAGGTCCGCGACGACGACGGCGACACCGTCTTGTTCGCGTGGTTGGCGCAGGGGCCGGGTGCGGCGTCCGCCATCCAGGCCCTGCTGCGCCACGCGGTCTCGCCGGCCGGCGCCGGCGGTCTCGCCCGTTTCCTGGCCGCGTGCGTCGCCGCGGATCGCGCGGATCGCGGCCTGGAAAGGCTCGCGCTGGATCTGCTCGACCGCGGCGCCGACCCGTTCGCCGCGAGCGTCGCCGGCGATCCGCCCCTCACCCTCGCGGTGCGTCTGGGCTGGACGCAGTTGATCGCGCGGCTGGTGACGATCGGCGTCGCCCTCGACGCGCGCGACCAGCACGGCATGACCGCGCTGCATCTCGCGGCCGCACTGCGTCGCGAGCCGGTGCTCAAGCAACTGATCCTGCACGGCGCGTCGCCCAACGTGCGCGCCGCCGATGGCCAGACGCCGCTCGGCGTCGCCCTCTCCAGCGGACGCCGCGATCTCGCCGACTGGCTCGACTGGCGCCATTGGCCGCTGCCCGCCCGTCCGCTGCGCGCGAGCGACCTGCCGCAGGCCGCGATCGGCGGCGACGTCGATGCGGTGCGCAAGCTGCTCGATCTGGGCATGCCGATCGACACCGTCGACGTGCAGGGTTGCACCGCGCTGCTGCGCGCGGCCGGCGGCGGCCATCGCGCGGTGGTCGAACTGCTGCTCGCGCGCGGCGCGGATCCCAGACTCGCGGCGAAGACCGGCGCCACCGCGCTGTCGGCGGCGGTCAGCATGCGTCAGGTCGAAATCGTCGATCGCCTGCTCGCCGCCGGTGCGACCCTCGAACAGCGCCTGCCCGGCGACGTGACGGTGCTGATGCTCGCCGCAGCGCTGGGCCTGCCCGACGTCTGCACCCGCCTGCTCGCCGCCGGCGCCAACATCGGCGCCGCCGACGCCCAGGGGCTGACGCCGCTGCACTGCGCCGCGCTGTTCGGCTTCACCACCCGCGACCGCCGGCGCCTCGTCGCGCTGTTCGACGCGCTGCTCCTGGCCGGCGCCGATCCCGACGCGCAGGCCGCGGGCGGCGTGACGCCGTTGCTGTTGCTGCTCGGCGCGCGCGCCGAACCCGGGACCGCCTGCGACGAGGACGTCGTGCTCGCCGGCGTCGCGCGCCTGCTCGACGAGGGCGCCACCCTGCAGGTCCGCGACCCGCGCGGTTTCGGCCCGCTGCATCTCGCCGCCCTGCACGGCCTGCTCCAGGTCACCCGCCAACTCATGCGCGACGGCGCCGATGCCGAAGCCCGCGACGCGCTCAACCGCACGCCGCGCGAGATCGCGGTCATGCGGGGCTTCGTCGATGTCGCCGCCGAATTCGCCCCGTCGCCGGCCAACGTGTCGATGGCGCGATTCCTGAAGGATCGCGAGAGCTGAGCGCGCATCGCGTCCCGCGCGACGCTTCCGGTCGTGCTCATCGTAAACAGCGACTTGCTGCGATGTTGCGCTTTTCACGACATCGAGCTGTCGCATGTTGATGTGTGCGCGCCACCCGGGTCGATCCGCGGCGTTCTCGGCGTCGATTAACCGTACGTCGGCGCGGAAAAGATCCCGGCTTTCCCCGGAGCGAAGGATTCACCGGTCGAGAGCGAGGAGGCGTCGGCCGTCGCGATACCACGTCCCCCTTGTGCGACGGGTCGTCGTGCACGGGGCGACCGCGAAAGCATCGCGGCTTCCGCCGCTCCCAAACAGTGCATCCGGATTTCCGCAGCCCATGAAGGGCATCGTGGCGCTCACCGCCCCAGCGGCATTCCCCGGAACGCCTTCACCGTGCGCAGCACGAAGCTCGAATTCACGTCGGCGACGCCCGCCTGGTTCAACAGTCGGTCGAGCAGGAACCGGGAGAAGTGTTCGAGGTCCTTCACGGCCACCTGCAGCAGGTAGTCCATGTCGCCGGTCAGGGCGTGGCAGGCGACGACTTCCTCCCAGTCGTTCACGAAGGCGGCGAAGGCGGCCACCGATTCGGCGTCGTGGTGGCGCAACTGCACACGGACGAAGGCCTGCAGGCCGAGTCCCAAGCGCTCCGGGTCGACCTCGGCGCGGTAGCCGGCGATCGCGCCCTCGCGTTCCAGCCGCTGCACCCGGCGCAGGCAGGCGGAGGGCGAGAGATGGACGCGCTCGGCCAGTTCGGCGTTGGTGAGGCGGCCGGCGCGCTGCAGTTCGGCCAGGAGCAGCAGGTCGGTGCGGTCGAGGTCGAGGGCCGGCATAAAGTTGCTTGAAATCTTCAATAAGAGAAATATTCTTGCGAAGAATGCGCCAGAAAGCGCAACGACGCAAGGATCTTGCGGGCCGGAACGCTTACAGTGTGCGGATGACATGCCCACGCCGGGCATCGGGCCGGAGAGCCGCCATGAACGCCGCACCGCAACGCGTCGAACATCAGATGACCGACAAGGGGTATGTCCCGGTCTACACCACGGCCGTCGTCGAGCAGCCCTGGAGCAGCTACACCACGACCGATCACGAGGTCTGGGCCGCCCTGTTCCAGCGTCAGCAGACGATCCTGGTCGACCGCGCGAGCGACGAGTTCCTGCGCACGCAGCGGACCATGGGCATGACCGCCGATCGGATCCCGAAATTCGACGCGCTCAACCGCATGCTCCGCGCGGCCACCGGCTGGGAGCTGATCGGCGTGCAGGGGCTGCTGCCGGAACTGGATTTCTTCGAGCACCTGGCCAATCGCCGCTTCCCGGTGACCTGGTGGATCCGCAAGCCCGAGCAGATGGACTACCTGGCCGAGCCGGATCTGTTCCACGATCTCTTCGGGCACGTACCCCTGCTGATGAATCCGGTGTTCGCCGATTACATGCAGGCCTACGGCGCGGGCGGCGTGAAGGCGCACGCGCTCGGCCCCGAGGCGCTGGTCAACCTCACCCGGCTGTACTGGTACACCGTCGAGTTCGGGCTGATCCGCGAAGCCGGCGGTCTGCGCATCTACGGCGCCGGCATCCTCAGCTCCAAGGGCGAGAGCATCCATTGTCTGGAAAGCGCGGCGCCGAACCGGATCGGCTTCGACCTCGAGCGGATCATGCGCACCCGCTACCGCATCGACAGCTACCAGAAGACCTATTTCGTCATCGACAGCTACCAGCAGCTGATGGACGCCACCCGCCCGGATTTCACGCCGATCTACGCGGGGCTGGCGGGACGCGAGTCCTATCCCGCCGGCACGGTGCTGGACACGGATACCGTCTTCAACCGCGGTACCGGCGAAGGCTGGCCGTCCGATCCCGATGTCTGACGTCCTTCCCGCGTTCCGGCGTCATCCACAGGGCCCGCATCCGCGGGCCCTGCGCGTTTCGGAGTCCCGGATCCGCGTCGTGGCGCCCTGGCCGTCCGCCAGCTTGATCCGGATCAAAACGGCGGACGGCCGCCATTCATAGACTGCCCCGCAACCGGAGGAGCCATCCATGCAAACGGCGGATACCTACAACGACAAAGTGGTCCTGCAATTCTCGGTGATGACCGTGGTCTGGGGCATCGTGGGAATGCTCGTGGGCCTGTTCATCGCCGCCCAGATGTACTGGCCGGCGCTCAACTTCGACCTGCCCTGGCTGTCCTTCGGGCGGCTGCGGCCGCTGCACACCAACGCGGTGATCTTCGCGTTCGGCGGCAGCGCCCTGTTCGCGACCAGCCTGTACGTGGTCCAGCGCACCAGCCACGTCCGGTTGCTGTCGGACAAGCTGGCGGCCTTCGTGTTCTGGGGCTGGCAACTGGTCATCGTGCTCGCCGCGGTCACCTTGCCGCTGGGCCTGACCCAGGGCAAGGAATACGCCGAACTGATCTGGCCGATCGACCTGCTGATCGCGGTGGTGTGGGTGGCCTACGCGGTGCTGTTCTTCGGCACGATCGGCAAGCGCAAGGTCAAGCACATCTACGTCGCGAACTGGTTCTACGGCGCCTTCATCATCGCCGTGGCCCTGCTGCACATCGTCAACAGCCTCGCGATCCCGGTGACCCTGACCAGTTCGTTCCCGATCTACAGCGGCGCCGTCGACGCGATGGTGCAGTGGTGGTACGGCCACAACGCGGTGGGCTTCTTCCTGACCGCGGGCTTCCTCGGGATGATGTACTACTTCATTCCCAAGCAGACCGGCCGCCCGGTGTACTCGTACCGGCTGTCGATCGTGCACTTCTGGGCCCTGATCGCCATCTACATGTGGGCCGGTCCGCACCACCTGCAGTACACCGCGCTGCCGGACTGGGCGCAGAGCCTGGGCATGGTGTTCTCGCTGATCCTGCTGGCGCCGTCCTGGGGCGGCATGATCAACGGCATGATGACCCTCTCGGGCGCGTGGCACAAACTGCGCACCGACCCGATCCTCAAGTTCCTGATCGTCTCGCTGAGCTTCTACGGCATGTCGACCTTCGAAGGTCCGATGATGTCGATCAAGACGGTCAACTCGCTGTCGCACTACACCGACTGGACCATCGGCCACGTCCACTCCGGCGCGCTCGGCTGGGTGGCGATGATCTCGATCGGCTCGATCTACGCGCTGCTGCCGCGCCTGCTGGGCCTGAGGGAGATGTGGTCGGTCAAGCTGATCGACGCGCACTTCTGGACGCACACCATCGGCGTCGTCTTCTACATCGCCTCGATGTGGATCGCCGGCGTGATGCAGGGCCTGATGTGGCGCGCCACCAACAGCGACGGCACCCTGACCTACAGTTTCGTCGAGTCGCTCGACGCGACCTATCCCTACTACCTCGGCCGCATCGCCGGCGGCGCGCTGGTGGTGGTCGGCATGCTGATCATGGCGGTGAACGTGGTCCGCACCTGGCAGGCCGCGAAGGGTCCGGTGACGTATCCGGTGATCGCTCCCGACGCCGCGGAAGCCCGCGCCTGACCGCCCGCCCCAGAATCGAGAACACGAGGCACTGTCCATGAGCCACGCTCACGAGAAAGTCGAAAAGAACATCACCCTGATGGCGATCCTGATCGCGGTCGCGGTGTCGTTCGGCGGCATCGCCGAGATCGTTCCGCTGATGTTCCAGGCGGAAGCGATCAAGCCGCTGCCGGGCGTCAAACCCTATCCCGCGCTGGAACTGGCCGGCCGCGAGGTCTACATCCGCGAAGGCTGCTACAACTGCCATTCGCAGATGGTGCGCACCCTGCGCTTCGAGACCGAGCGCTACGGTCACTACTCGCTGGCCGGCGAATCGGTCTACGACCGTCCGTTCCAGTGGGGCAGCAAGCGCACCGGCCCGGACCTCGCCCGCGTCGGCGGCCGGTATTCCGACGACTGGCATCGCGTCCATCTGACCAACCCGCGCGATCTGGTGCCGCAATCGAACATGCCGGGTTTCCCCTGGTTGGCCGAGTCGCGGGTCGACGGGGCGCTGGTGAAACGGAAGATGGAAGCCCTGCGCACGCTGGGCGATCCCTACACCCAGGCCGACATCGACGGCGCCAATGCCGCGGTGGAAGGCAAGACCGAACTCGACGCCGTGGTCGCCTATCTGCAGGGCCTCGGCAAGCACGCGCCGCGGGGGGGCTGAGCCATGATCTCCGGCATCGTCACCGCCATCCTGCTGGTGCTGTTCCTGATCGGCAGCGTCTGGGCCTTCAGCCCGCGGCGCAAGTCCGATTTCGAGGCTGCGGCGCAGCTTCCCCTGAACGATGAGCCGCCGTCTGCCGCGGTACCGAATCGAAAGAACGAAGAGGAGAACATCCGATGAGTACGGGCGGCATGAGCGCAGGCTGGTCGTTGTTCGTCGTCGCGCTGGTCGTGTCGAACGTGATCGGCTGCGTGTGGCTGATCTGGTGGACCGCCAAGCGTCGTCCCGGCGATCCCGGCCCGACCGACACCAGTCACGTCTGGGACGAGAACATCACCGAGTACAACAAGCCGTTGCCGAAGTGGTGGAACAACCTGTTCTACATCACCATCGTCTTCACCATCGGCTATCTGGCGTGGTTCCCGGGGCTCGGCGCCTTCGCCGGCTACAGCGGTTGGAGCTCCGCGAAACAGCACGACACCGACAAGGCCGAGCAGGACAAGAAGCTCGCCGCGACGTTCGCGCCGTTCGAAGGCAAGCCGATCGACGCGATCGCGAAGGATCCGAACGCGCTGAAGCTCGGCAAGGCGATCTTCTCCAATACCTGCGCGACGTGCCACGGCTCCACGGCCCAGGGCGCGATCGGTTATCCGAACCTGACCGACGACATCTGGCACTGGGGCGGCGCGCCGGAGCAGGTGCTCGAAACCGTGCTGAACGGGCGTCAGGCCGCGATGCCCGCGTGGGAGCAGGCGCTGGGCGGCAAGCAGGGCGTCACCGCGGTCGCGGTCTACCTGCAGTCGCTGGGCGGCGAAAAGGTCGACACCAGCCTCGCCAACATCGGCAAGAACAAGTACGAGACGATCTGCGTGAGCTGCCACGGCGCCGACGGCAAGGGCATGCAGGCGCTCGGCGCGCCGGACCTGACCGACGGCTACTGGCTCTACGGCGACAGCGTGGCCGCGATCGAGGAAAGCATCGCCAAGGGGCGCAACGGCATGATGCCCGCGCATGCGCCGATCGTCGGGGAAACCCGCGCCCGTCTCGCGGCGGCCTACGTCTGGTCGCTGTCGCAGGGCAAGGGCGCAACCGCCGAAGGCGGCGCACAATAAGCGGGTCGCTTCGATCCGCCCACAGGACCGCAACGGAGGCCCGCGATGACCCACGAAACCGCACCGCCGCCGTTCGATCATCCGCCCCGACCGCTCTCGCAGCGGCTCGGGGCGATCCTCTGGCCGAGCTTCTTCGCCGCCGCCGTCTCGACCATGGTCTGTTTCGCGCTGCTGGATCCGCTGACCCTGCGCGACATGACCTTCCCGGGGCTCGACATCAGCCGCGAGACCGGATACGCCATCGGCTTCTTCGCCTTCTGGCTGGCCACCGCTGCGTCCAGCCTGTTCACCTGGATCCTCTTGCGCCCCGCGAGCCGTTTCAATCGCGCGCTGAAGGGCGAGTGATATTTAGATTTTTCTAATATAATGGTCGCGCCCGTCGTGCGTCGCGCCGGCGCAACGCCCCCAACGTTCACGCAGCCGCCATGAAAAAGCAGATTCCGCTCCAGGTCGCCGACGAACCCGCGTCGATGTACGTCAGCGAGAAGAAGATCCATCCGCGCGAGATCGACGGACGTTTCCAGCGCCTGCGCAAGATCGCGGTGTGGGTGCTGCTGGGCATGTTCTACGTGTTTCCGTGGATCAACTGGGACGGCCGGCAATCGGTGCTGTTCGATCTGCCGGCGCGCAAGTTCTACGTGTTCTGGCTGAACTTCTGGCCGCAGGACTTCGTGTTCCTGGCGATGCTGCTGATCATCGCCGGCCTGTCGCTGTTCTTCTTCACCGCGCTCGCCGGACGTCTGTGGTGCGGCTACGCCTGTCCGCAGACGGTATGGACCGAGGTCTTCATCTGGATCGAGCAGTGGGCCGAGGGCGACCGCAACAAGCGCATGAAATTCGACCAGTCGTCGTGGACCGCGGAGAAGATCCGGCGTCGCGGCGGGAAGCACGTGCTGTGGCTGGTGTTCGCGCTGTGGACGGGCTTCACCTTCGTCGGTTTCTTCACGCCGATCCGCGAGCTCGCCGATCGGTTCGCGCCGTTCGCCGGCCCTGAAACAGGGTGGGGCGGGTGGGAAACCTTCTGGGTGCTGTTCTACGCATTGGCCACCTGGGGCAACGCCGGCTTCCTGCGCGAGCAGGTCTGCAAGTACATGTGCCCGTATGCGCGTTTCCAGAGCGCGATGTTCGACCGCAACACCCTGATCATCGCCTACGACCCGATGCGCGGCGAGCCGCGCGGCGCGCGCAAGAAGGGCAAGGTCGCCAGCGTGCTGGAGCGCGCCCGGGGCCTGCTCGACAAGGCCACCGCTTACGACTACGTCTTCCGCGCCGCGCATCACCACACCGCCGCCGACAATCTGGTCGCCGCGCGCGGCAACACCGCCATCGCCGATCCCGGACTGCATGCCGAGCCGTTGCCGAAGTTCGAGCCGGAACAACTGGGCGACTGCATCGACTGCACGATCTGCGTACAGGTCTGTCCGACCGGCATCGACATCCGCAACGGTCTGCAGTACGAGTGCATCGCCTGCGGCGCCTGCATCGACGCCTGCAACGAGGTGATGGACAAGGTCGGCTATCCGCGCGGCCTGATCCGCTACGCCACCCAGAACGAGATCGACGGCAAGCCGTCGAAGGTGCTGCGTCCGCGGATCTTCGTCTACGGCATTCTGCTGCTGACGCTGGTGATCGCCTGGGCCTGGAGCGTGACCCATCGCAGCGAACTGATCGTCGAAGTGCTGCGCGACCGCAACGCGCTGTATCGCGAAACCGCGGCCGGCGTCGAGAACGACTACACGTTGAAGATCGTCAACAAGACGCAGAAATCGCAGCGCTACCGCATCACCCTGGAGGCGCCCGACGGCATCGTGCTGCGCGAGGGCGCCCAGACCGTCGATACCGCCGCCGAGCAGGTGCTGAGCCTGCCGTTGACCGTCATCGCGAAGGACGAGGTGCTCGGCAAGCGCGAGATCGAGTTCGTCGTGGCGTCGGCCGACGGCCGTTCGCGCGAGGAAATTCCCGCCAGCTTCTTCGGGAAGACCCCATGAACCGCGACGCCGCCGAAACGAAGCGCCAATCGCCGTGGCGCAATCCGATGGTGTGGCTGATGGTGGGCTTCCCGCTGGCGGCGGTCGTCGCCGGCATCGCCACGGTCGTCATCGCGGTGCGCGCCGGCGGCAGCGACGCGATCCCCGACGATGTGCGCCGCACCGCGCAGATCCAGACCAGCGAGCTCGGCCCCGACGAGCGCGCGGCGGAGCGCAAGCTCTCCGCGGTGTTCAGCGTGCAGGAAGACGCGGTGGAGGCATTGGTGGCCACCGGCGATTTCGACCGCACGAAGCCGTTGAAGCTGTCGTTGCAGCATCCGGCCGAAGCGGCGCAGGACGTCGCGCTCGTGCTGCAGCCGAACGACCGCGGCGGGTGGAGCGCCGGGTACGCGCTCGACGTCGGCCACGCCTGGCGCGTGCAGTTGTCCGACGAAGCGGGCGAATGGCGGCTGCTGGGCCGTTTGCCGGCGGGGCAGCGCGGCGTGCTGCTGCGTCCCGCGCTGGGCGAGGACCCCGCGCCCGTCGCCGCGGCGCCCGAACCGAAATAAGCGCGTCGCCGTGCCGCGCGAGCACTGGCTCGAACACCGCATTCCGCCGCCGGTGACGATGCTCGTCGTCGCCGGGACGATGTGGGGGCTCGCACGGACCTGGCCGATGCTCGCCTTCGATTTCCCGCTGCGCGCGCCGCTGGCGGTGGGCGTCGCCACGATCGCGCTGGCGATCGAACTCGCCGCCGCCTGGCGTTTCGTGCGTGTGCGCACGACGGTGAATCCGCTCGCGCCCGAGCGCAGCGCCCGGCTGGTCGTCGACGGCCCGAATCGCTACAGCCGCAATCCGATGTACGTCGGTCAGGCGCTGCTCCTGTTCGGCTGGGCGCTGTGGCTGGCGCATCCGCTGGCGCTGCTGTCGTGGCCGGTGTTCCCGGCCTACATCGCGCGGTTCCAGATCCTGCCCGAGGAACGCGCGCTCGCCGCGCGCTTCGGCGACGCGTACGCGGCCTATCGTGCACGGGTGCGGCGATGGCTGTGAATCCTGTCGCGGGCGTGGCCGGGGCGGCGGGCTCTGGCATCATCGCGCCGATGACCGATGTCCCCGCCACGTGTTTCCACTGCGGCGAACCGCTTCCGGAGCGGTCGGTCGCGGATGCCGTCGCCGGCGTCGAACGCGCCTTCTGCTGCACCGGCTGCGCCGCAGCGGCGCGCTGGATCGCCGATGCCGATCTCGGCGACTACTACCGTCTGCGCCAGGCCGATGCCGCGCGGGTCGGAACCGAATCCGTCGATTACGCTTGCTGGGATCGCGCGGACGTGCTCGCCGAGCACAGCGTCGCGGTCGACGGCGGCCGCGAAATCACGCTGCTGACCGACGGCATGCGCTGCGCCGCCTGCGCCTGGCTGATCGACCGCGCGTTGACCCGCGAGCCGGGCGTGCGCGAGGTCGCGGCGAACGCGATCACCGGGCGCATCCGGATCGTCTGGGATGCCGCGCGCACGCCGCTGTCGTCGCTGCTGGCGCGGCTCGCGGCGCTGGGGTATCGGCCGTCGCTGGCCACCGGCGAGACCCGCGAGCGCGAGCGTCGACGCGACCGCAACCGCTGGCTGCTGCGCCTCGGCGTGGCGGGGCTCGGCGCGATGCAGGCGATGATGTACGCCGAAGCGTTGTACCTCGACACCGCCGGCGAAATGTCGGCGCCGACCCGCGACTTCTTCCGCTGGATCACCTTCCTCGTCTCCACGCCGGTGGTGTTCTACGCCGGTTGGCCGTTCCTCGAAGGCATGTGGCGCGAGTTGCGCGGTCGCCGGCTCGGGATGGACACGCTGATCGCCGGGTCGACCCTGCTCGCCTATTTCGCCAGCCTCATCGAGACCCTGCGCGGCGGCGTTCACGTCTGGTTCGACGCCGCGGTGATGTTCGTCTTCCTGCTGTTGACCGCCCGCATGCTGGAGCAGCGCGCGCGCGGCATCGCCTCCGCGCAGGTCGATGCGCTCGCTCGCGCCCGGCCGGCGCTGGCCACGCGCGAGCGCGACGACGGCACCGCCGAGCAGGTACCGTTGAGCGCGCTCGCGGTCGGCGACATCGTCCGCGTCGCGGTGGGCGAGGGCGTGCCGGCGGACGGCGAAGTGCTGGGCGAGGTGGACGCCGCCGAGACCGCGTTCGACGAAGCCCTGCTGACCGGCGAATCCGAGCCGGTGGCGAAGGCGCGCGGCGCGACCGCGTTCGCCGGCAGCGTCTGTCGCGAGCGTCCGGCGCGTCTCAAGGTGCTGCGGACCGGCGCCGACACCCGCCTGTCGCAGCTCGTGCGGCTGGTCGAGCGCGCGCAGGAGCAGCGTCCGCCGATCGCGCGCGCGGCCGATCGCATCGCCGGCGCATTCGTGGCCGTGCTGATCGTGGCCGCGCTTGCGGTCTACGCCTGGTGGCGGATGCACGATCCGTCGCGCGCGTTCGAAGTGGCGCTGGCGGTACTGGTGGTCAGCTGTCCCTGCGCGCTGTCGCTCGCGGTGCCCGCCGCGCTTGCCGCCGCGCACGGTGCGCTGGCGAAGCGCGGCGTGCTCGCGCTGCGCGGCGAAGCCCTCGACACGCTCGCCCGCGCCGACCGCATCGTGTTCGACAAGACCGGGACGCTCAGCGATCGCAGGCCGCGATTGGCCGAGGTCGACACCTTCGGCGACGCAGCCCTCGGACGCCTGTCCCGCGAGGAAGCGCTCGCTATCGCCGCCGCACTGGAACGCGACAGCGGCCATCCGCTGGCGGCGGCGTTCGCGGACATCGCGCCCGCACGAGGGGCGACCGCGGCGGCCGCCGATGTTCGCGCCGAACCCGGCCATGGCGTCGCCGGCACCGTCGACGGACGCCCCTTGCGACTCGGCCGCGCGACCTGGGCCGCGGGTCGCGAAGACGACGATGCGGTGTGGCTCGGCGACGGCACGCAGGCGTTGGCGCGTTTCGTCGTGCGCGAAACGCCGCGCGACGACGCCTCGGCCGCGCTGTCCGCGCTGCGCGCGCAGGGCATGCGGATTTCGCTCTGCAGCGGCGATGGCGAGACTGCGGTCGCGCGGATGGCGGAGACGGTCGGCATCGACGCGCGGGACGTGCGTGCGCGGCAGAGTCCGGAGGACAAGCTCGCCTACGCGCGCGAGCGGCAGGCCGCGGGCGAGATCGTCGCGATGGTCGGCGACGGCCTCAACGACGCGCCGGTGCTGGCCGGCGCCGATGTCTCGCTGGCGCTGGCCGACGGCGCGGCGTTGGCGCAGCGCGCGGCCGACTTCGTGGTCACCGGCGGCGCCCTGCGGCGGATTCCGCAGGCGGTCGCGCTGGCGCGGCGCACCCGCCGCATCGTGCGCCAGAATCTGGCCTGGGCGCTGGCCTACAACCTGCTCGCGCTGCCGCTGGCCGCGACCGGACAGGTCACGCCCTGGATCGCCGCCCTCGGCATGGCCGCCTCCTCGCTGCTGGTCACCCTGAACGCGCTGCGCCTGAATCTGGCCGGCGCGGCGAGGGCCGGCGACGATCGTCCGGCCGCGCAGGATTTGACCGAACGCAGGTCCACGGGCGGCACGGCCGTCTAGACTGACGGCCATGAACATCCTCCTCGCCCTCATTCCGATCAGCCTGCTGCTGCTGGGACTCGCGATCTGGGCCTTCGTCTGGGCGGTGAAGAAGGGCCAGTACGACGATCTGGATACGCCCGCGCTGGACATCCTGATCGACGACGACAAGCCGATGCCGGCGAAGCGATCGCTGCATGGCGAACGCGACCGATAAGCCACGGTATCCAATGCCACTTTTGTGGGAGCGACGGCAGTCGCGATTGCGAGCCGATGCGGTCGGCCGTTCGTCGCGACTGCCGTCGCCCCCACAGGGACTCGCGATGGTCGTTCCCGGAGCCCTGCCATGCTGATCGACTGGCTGGTGATCGGCGCCGCCCTGCTGAGCGGCCTGCTCGGCGGCGTGCATTGCGCGGCGATGTGCGGCGCCATCGCCACCAGCCTGTCGTTCGGACAGAAGGCGTCCACGCCGGCCGCGCAATGGCTGCAGGCGTTCCAGCCGAATCTCGGCCGCGTCTTCGGCTACACCCTCGCCGGTGCCGTCGTCGGCGGTTTCGGCCACGGTCTGGTGGCGCTCGCGCAGACGCCCAAGCTGATGCTCGGCATGCGCATCGGTGTCGGTCTGCTGATGATCGTCGTCGCCCTGCGTCTGCTCGATCCGACCGGCCGGTTCAATCCGCTCGCGCGTCCCGCCGCGGCGCTGTGGCAACGGTTGCAACCATTGCAGCGCACGCTGCTGCCCGCCGACACCGCGTTCAAGCGGATCGGCATCGGTCTGCTCTGGGGATGGCTGCCCTGCGGTCTGAGCGCGACCCTGCTCGCCACCGCCTGGCTGCAGGCCAGCGCCTTCAACGGCGCGCTGACCATGTTCGCCTTCGGCCTCGGCACGCTGCCGGTGATGCTGCCGCTGACCTGGAGCGGCGCCCGTCTCGGTCAGCGCCTGCAGCGCGGCGGCCTGCGCGCCGCCGCCGGCATCGTCGTCCTGCTCGCCGGCACCGTCACCATCGCCGCGCCTTGGCTGATGCAGGTGCCGGCGCTGCACGGGGTGTTGTCGGCGCTGGGGTGTCGGCCGTTGGGGTGAATCGCCGTGCGCCATGCGTGCGGCGATCTCGAACGATCCCTCGGCAGGCATAATGCCCCGCCGCCGCGATTTCGCGGTGCGCAGACCAGGGGGAAGCATGCGTTCCAGAAGTGTCGTGGTGCCGGCCGTCGCGTTCGGCCTGGGGATCGTGTTCGCCGTCGTCGCGGCGGATGTCCGGGGCGCGGGCCCGAAAATGCGCGCATTGCCGAAGGGCGCGCGCAGCAGCGAGCCGGTGTTGACCCGCGACCAGTTGCGGCAATGCGTCGCCGACGAAAAGCGCATCGATGCCGACAAGGCCGATCTGATGCAGCGCACCGCACTGAGCGAGGCCGAGCGGGCCCGGATCGACAAGCTGGGCGCGGAAATCGAGGCGCTCGGCGGCGAAGTCGACGACACGAGTCAGGCGCAGGTCGACGCCTACAACGCGCTGGTCGCGAAGCACAAGGAATGGGTCGCGACGTTCAACGCGGATCTTCCGGAGCTGAACCGACGGGTCGATGCCGGCAAGGCGCTGGTCGCGCGTTTCAACGCCGATTGCGCCAACCGCGTCTACTACGACCGCGACATGGATGCGATCAAGGCCGGGAAGTGACCCGTCACCCCTGTCCCAGCACCACCTCCAGCACGTCGTCGCCGTAGCGCGCGAGTTTCGCGCCGCCGATCCCCGGGATGCGCGAGAGCGCATGGGTCGAATCCGGCCGGCGTTCCGCGATCTCGCGCAGGGTGCTGTCGTGGAAGATGACGTAGGCGGGGACGTTCTGTTCCTTCGCGAGGCGGGCGCGCAGGTCGCGCAGGGCGCGGAACAGCGGTAGCGCTTCGGGCAGGACCGAAACGCCGGTGCGCGGGCGGTCGTCGCGGCGTTCGCGTTTCGCGATCAGATCGCGACGCAACGACACGCGCTGGCCGCCGGTGAGCACGGCGCGGCTGGCGTCGGTGAGGCGCAGACCGCCGTAGCCTTCCGCATCCACCGCGAGCAGGCCCATCGCGACCAATTGCCGGAACACGCCGCGCCACGTTTTCGCGTCGAGATCGGCGCCGATGCCGTACGTGCTGACCCGGTCGTGGCCGAACTGGCGCACCTTGTCGCTCTCGCCGCCGCGCAGCACGTCGACGAGGTGCGCGACGCCGAACCGCTGGCCGGTGCGATAGACGCAGCTGAGCGCCTTGCGTGCGGCGTCGGTGGCGTCCCACTGCGCCGGCGGCGAGAGGCAGTTGTCGCAGTTGCCGCAATCCTGCGGGTAGTGTTCGCCGAAACCCGCCAGCAGCACCTGGCGCCTGCATCGCAGGGTCTCGCAATAGCCGAGCAACTGGTCGAGCTTGCGGCGTTCGAGTTGTTTGCGCTCCTCGCCGGCCTCGCCTTGTTCGATCATCTGCTTGAGCAGCACCACGTCGCCCAGGCCGTAGCACAGCCAGGCGTCGGCGGCCTCGCCGTCGCGGCCGGCGCGCCCGGTTTCCTGGTAATAGCCTTCGAGCGATTTCGGCAGGTCGAGATGGGCGACGAAACGCACGTCGGGTTTGTCGATGCCCATGCCGAAGGCGATGGTGGCGACCACGATCGTGCCGTCCTCGCGGATGAAGCGTCGCTGGTGTTCGGCGCGGACCTCGGCGTCGAGTCCGGCGTGGTAGGGCAGGGCCTTGTAGCCGTGGCCGGCGAGGAATTCGGCCGTTTCCTCGACCTTGCGCCGCGACAGGCAGTAGACGATGCCGGCCTCGTCGCGATGGTCGGCGAGGAAGTCGAGCAGCTGGCGCCGGCCGTTGTCCTTCTGGACGATCGTGTAGCGGATGTTCGGACGGTCGAAGGAGCTGACGAACCGGCGCGCGTCCTGCAGTTGCAGGCGTTCGACGATTTCCTGCTGCGTCGGCGGGTCCGCGGTCGCGGTCAGCGCGATCCGCGGCACGTCCGGCCAGCGTTCGTGCAGCACGGTCAGTTCGCGGTACTCGGGGCGGAAGTCGTGGCCCCACTGCGAGACGCAGTGCGCCTCGTCGATCGCGAACAGCGCGATGCCCGGCCCGGCCTGCGCGCGGTCCAGCAGCGACAGGAAACGCGGGGTCAGCAGCCGTTCCGGCGCGACGTAGAGCAGGTCGAGTCCGCCTGCGAGCAGCGCGCGTTCGACCCGTGCGGCGTTCTCGGCATCGAGCGTGGAATTGAGGAATTCGGCGCGCACGCCGAGCTGGCGCAGGGCGTCGACCTGGTCCTGCATCAGCGCGATCAGCGGCGACACCACGATGCCGACGCCGTCGCGCAGCAGGGCCGGCACCTGGTAGCACAGCGACTTGCCGCCGCCCGTGGGCATCAGCACGAGGGCGTCGCCGGCGGCGGTGAGGTGTTCGACGATGGCCCGCTGCGGTCCGCGGAAGTCTTCGTGACCGAAGACGCGGCGCAGCAGGTCGCGTGGGGTGTCCTGCATCGCGCATAGGGTAGCAGGCGACGTCCGCGCGCCGGCTGCGAACGTTTGCAGGCGGGCATCGGCGTTCGGGGTTTGGCGTCGCGAGGCTCCTGCCGCGATACTGGGCGACTTCCGCAGTTCCTCCGGCCGCGCCGATGACCCGCACCCTGCAACTGAAGATCCTCGACGCCCGTTTCGGCAGCGAATGGCCGCTGCCGGCCTACGCCACCGAGGCCAGCGCCGGCCTCGATCTCCGCGCCGCCCTCGACGCACCGTTGACCCTCGCGCCCGGCGACGCCGCCCTGGTCCCTTCGGGGCTGTCCCTGCACATCGGCGATCCGGGTCTGTGCGCGGTGATCCTGCCGCGCTCGGGACTGGGTCACAAACACGGGATCGTGCTCGGCAACGGGACCGGGCTGATCGACGCCGACTACCAGGGGCCGCTGCTGATCAGCGTCTGGAACCGCGGCCGGGAGGCCTTCGGGATCGCGCCGGGCGACCGGATCGCGCAACTGGTCATACTTCCGATCGTGCGCGCGACCTTCGAGGTCGTGGATACTTTCGAGGACAGCGCCCGGGGGGGCGGCGGCTTCGGGCACACCGGAGTGCGCTGACCGGGCCCGGGGCTTCTTCCGCAGCACCACCGGCCGGGCGACCGCGCCGGCGTACGCAACCGCACGAGACCGCACCGATGAAAGAGAGCTTCCGCCAGCAACTGATCCAGATCCGTCCGGCGATGAAGCCGGCCGGGGTCCTGTGCGCGCTGCTCGCGCTGTGGCTGGGATGGAGCGGGAGCGCGCAACTGACCGACAACGCGCGTCGCGACGACCTGCAGCAGAGCCGCGACAACGGCGTGCAGCTGGTGCACCAGGCGCTGATGCAACAGCACAAGCGGCTGACCACCGGACTGGGGCACGCCGAGACGCAGACGGCCCTGGCAGCAGGGGATTTCGACGCCGCGGCGAAGGTCATCCGTTCCGGCTGGCCCAACGTGTCGGTGGTGCAGGTGCTGTCGACGGACCTGCAGGCGGACTACGGCGATCTCTCCAAGGGCGGTTACGGTCGACTGGCGGTCGCCGAAACGGCGCTGTCCGACGACAAGATCCGCAGCTGGGTCATCCGCGACCTCGGCCAGCCGCGTCTGGCGCTGGCCGCACCGGCCAAGGTCGGCGGCCGCACGGTCGGCGTGGTCTACGCGCAGTTGCCCTTCAGCGAAATCGGCGCCGGGCTCGACACCCTCGGTCTCGTCGACGACACCTATCTCGGCCTGCGTCAGGGCAGCGTGACCCTGTGGCAGCGCGGCGAAACCGCCTATGCCGACGGCGCCGAGCGCATGTCCGCGCAGATCGGCGACTCCGGGCTGCGTCTGGTCGCCGCGACGTCCGCGCCGCCGCCGCAGGCGCTGGGCCTCGGACCGATCTTCTCGCTCGTCGCCGCGGCGATCTTCGCGATCCTGGTCTACGTCTGCTGGCGCATTTCGCGGATGCGCGCGGGTGCCGGCGCGATCGATCTTTCGCCGACCCTGCAGGAAGCGGTGGCCAGCGAACCGGGCGACGCTGCGGCGCCGGCCCTGGAGATCCGCGAGCCGCCCAAGCCCAAGCCGGTGCTGATCGATCGCAGCATCTTCCGCGCCTACGACATTCGCGGCGTGGTCGGAAAGACCCTGGACCGCAGCGTCGCGGAACTCATCGGTCATTCGGTCGGCTCGTTGATGCGCGACCAGGACCTGCGCGACATCGTGGTCGGCCGCGACGGCCGGCTCTCGGGTCCGGAGATGGTCGAGGGGCTGATCGCCGGCCTCCGCAAGGCGGGCGTCAACGTGATCGACATCGGCATGGTGCCGACGCCGGTGGTGTATTTCGGCGCCTACCACCTGCGCACGGGCTGCTGCATCTCGGTCACCGGCAGCCACAACCCGCCGGACTACAACGGTTTCAAGATCGTGGTCGGCGGCGAAACGCTGTCCGGCGACGCCATCACCGACCTGCATGCGCGCCTCGCCGAGAACCGGGTGCATGTCGCGGCCACCCCGGGCAGCGTCAGCGAGCGCGACATCAGCGCCGACTACGTGCAGCGCATCGCCTCCGACGTGCAGCTCGGACGCCGGCTCAAGGTGGTCGTCGACGCCGGCAACGGCGTGGCCGGCGAGATCGGTCCGCGGGTGCTGGAGGCGATCGGCGCCGAGGTCGAGGAACTCTACTGCGAGATCGACGGCACCTTCCCGAACCATCACCCCGATCCGAGCGAGCCGCACAACCTCGAGGACCTGACCCGGATGGTGCAGCGCCTCGACGCCGATCTCGGCATCGCTTTCGACGGCGACGGCGACCGCCTCGGCGTGGTCACCCGCGACGGCGAGAACATCTTCGCGGACCGCCTGCTGATGCTGTTCGCCGCCGACGTGCTGGAGCGCAATCCGGGCGCGATGATCGTCTACGACGTGAAGTGCACCGGTCGCCTCGCCTCGCACATCCTGCGCCACGGCGGCAGCCCGCTGATGTGGAAGACCGGGCATTCGCTGATCAAGGCGAAGATGCGCGAGACCGGCGCCGAGCTGGCCGGCGAGATGAGCGGCCATTTCTTCTTCGCCGAACGCTGGTACGGCTTCGACGACGGCATCTACGCCGCCGCGCGCCTGCTGGAGATCCTCGCCGCCGCGCCGGAATTCCCCGACGAAGTGCTGCACGCTCTGCCCAAGGGCGTGTCGACGCCGGAGATCAAGGTCGACGCTCCCGGCGGCGATCCGCACGCCTTCGTCGAGAAATTCCGCGACGGCGCGTTCTTCGAGGGCGGCCGGCTGTCGACCATCGACGGTCTGCGCGTGGATTGGCCCGACGGCTGGGGGCTGGTCCGCGCCTCGAACACCACGCCGGTGCTGGTGCTGCGCTTCGACGCCGACAGCGGCGATGCGCTGATGCGGATCCAGTCCGCGTTCCGTCAGCGCCTGCTGCAGATCAAGCCCGATCTGGTCCTGCCGTTCTGAACGGGCGGCCGGTCGAGGCCGGCGCCCGTCCCGCTGCGACGCGCTCCCCGCTCAGCCGCCCGGCGGCGTCGGTGCGGGCGCGGCCTGCGCCGTCCCGCCTGCGGTCTGGCCCTTCAGTGCGCGATAACGCGACAAGGCTTCCTTGAATTCGGCGTCGAGCGCGGCGCGCTCGGCTTCCTGGCGCAGCTTCAGCGCGCGCAGCGCCTGCAATTCCGCGTGCTGGCCCTGGATCTTCTCGCGCAGCGGCTTGCCGACCGGCTTGGACTGCAGTTCCAGTTCGTTGGCCTGACGCAGCAGGCTGATCAGGCTCTTGTGCAGGTTCACTTCCGCCATCGCCGACCCCTTCAGCGATTCCTCGATCAACTCGAAGCGGTTGCGGAAGGCGCGCTCCAGGTCCTGTTCGGTCTGGTAGGAGACCACCATCGCCATTTCCCGGCGATTGCGCGCCTCTTCGGCCCGGCGCGCCTCTTCTTCCCGCGCGGCGATCGCGCGTTCGGCCTCGGTCAGGGCGCGACCGACGCGGTTCACGGCCATGCCGGTCTTGGGGTCGAATTCGGTGCGCTGATGGCCCACCGCCGAAGCCGGCAGGGTGTCGCTGCACACGCGGCGACCGCCCTCGTCCCAGCAGTACAGTTTCTTGGGCTTGGTCTGCGGTTGCTGCGCCGCGACCAGCGGCGGCAGGATCAGGACGAGGGTCGCCATCGCCGGCGCGAGCTTTCGCAGGATCCGTTTCGGCGTCAGGCGTTCCGGCTGCGGGCGATGCTGGGCTGGAGATCGGTGCGTGGCGGTCATGTCGCCGTCCCCCCGGTGGGCGCGTCGGTGCGTTGTGCGGTGCGGCCGTAGCGGGCCCGGTAGGCCTGCAGCCGCTCGCGCTGTTCGAGAAGGTCCGCGCTTTCGCCGGCGAATGCAAGCAGGTCGTCCAGTCCTGCGACCGCGATCACGGGAATCCCCGTCTCCGCGGTCACCGCCTCCGCCGCCGACAGCGCGGCGTCGTGCGCGGGACGTTCGGCGATGACTTCCTGGCGGTCGAGCGCGATGACGATCCCGGCCGGGATCCCGCCGGCGTCGCGGATCAGCCCCAGCGCCTCGCGGATCGCGGTGCCGGCCGTGATCACGTCGTCGACGATGAGCACCCGTCGCCCGGCCAGCGGCGCGCCGATGAGGGTGCCGCCCTCGCCGTGGGTCTTGGCTTCCTTGCGGTTGAAGGCCAGCGGGAGGTCGCGACCGCGGCGCGCGTACTCGCAGGCGAGCGCCGTCGCCAGCGGAATGCCCTTGTAGGCGGGGCCGAACAGCAGGTCGAACCCGACATCGGTCGCGTCGACCGCGTCGGCGTAGCAGCTCGCCAGTCCGGCCAACGCGGCCCCGGAGTCGAAGCGGCCGGCGTTGAAGAAATACGGGCTCAGGCGACCGGACTTGAGGGTGAACTCGCCGAAGCGCAGCGCCTCGGCGCGCAGCGCGAGCTGGAGGAAACGGGTGCGGTGATCGGTCACGGGAGCGTGGGCGACGACGACGGAAGGCCGACATCGTAATCCCGCCACAACAGGAATGCCCGTGCCGTCGCCGTCACGGATGCCAAGTGCGGTCCGATCGGCTAGGCTGCGGGATCGTTCCCAGCTGTCCGCCGGCCCGGACGCCGCGGCGCGACCGACCCCCACTTCCGGATCCGGCCTCCGCTCCATGCGCATCATCAGTTTCAACGCCAACGGCCTGCGCTCGGCCGCCACCAAGGGTTTCTTCGACTGGTTCCGCGACATCGACGCCGACGTGCTCTGCGTGCAGGAGACGAAGGCGCAGGAACACCAGCTCGGCGCGCCGGAACTCATTCCCGACGGCTATCGCGCCTTCTTCAAGGACGCGAT
This sequence comes from Pseudomonadota bacterium, assembly GCA_049324395.1. Classification (GTDB taxonomy): domain Bacteria; phylum Pseudomonadota; class Gammaproteobacteria; order Xanthomonadales; family Xanthomonadaceae; genus Lysobacter_I. The sequence goes on along the minus strand of JBMOOY010000027.1, from coordinate 267,298 downwards.
CACCAAGAAGGGGTACAGCGGCGTCGGCATCTACAGCCGTCGTCCGCCCGACGAGGTCCGCACCACGCTCGGCTGGGCCCCGTTCGACGACGAAGGCCGCTACATCGAAGCGCGCTACGGCAACCTCAGCGTGGTGTCGTTCTACATTCCGTCCGGCTCCTCGGGCGAGGTGCGGCAGGCGTTCAAGTTCGAGGTGATGCGCTGGCTCAAGCCCATCCTCGACGAATGGCTGCGCAGCGGCCGCGACTACGTGCTGTGCGGCGACTGGAACATCGTCCGCGCCCGCAACGACATCCGGAACTGGACCTCGAACCAGAAGAACTCCGGCTGCCTGCCGGAGGAGCGCGCCTGGCTCAACGCGCAGATCGCCGACGCCTGCGGCGACGGCACCGCCGCGCCCGAACACGGTTGGCTCGACAGTTATCGCGTGCTGAAGCCCGAGGGCGCCGATTACACGTGGTGGTCGCAGCGCGGCGCCGCGCGCGCCAACGACGTCGGCTGGCGCATCGACTATCAGTTCGTCACGCCCTCGCTGCGCGACCGCGTGAAGGCCTGCGCGATCCACAAGGACCCGCGGTTCTCGGATCATGCGCCGTACGTGGTGGATTACGAGCTCGGCGACGCGGCGTCCGCGAAAGCCGGTGCGAAGAAGGCGGGCAAGCGATGAGCGCGGTCGCTCCGCCGAAAGCCGCCTACGGCTGGCGCGACGTACTGCGCGCGCTGGGCCAGCGCAAGGTGCTGGCGATGCTGATGCTGGGCTTCTCCTCGGGCCTGCCGCTGTATCTCGTGGGCAACACCATGGGCTACTGGATGCGCGATGGCGGCAGCGAGTTGTCCGCCATCGGCTTCCTGTCCTGGGTGGGACTGGCGTACACCCTCAAGTTCCTGTGGGCGCCGGTCATCGACAAGACCAACGTGCCGCTGCTGGGCCGGCTCGGACACCGTCGCGGCTGGATCCTCGCGTCGCAGCTGGTCGTCGCCGCGGGCCTCGTCGGCATGGCCGTGATCCGACCGGAAGGCGGTCTGGTGGTCTTCGGCGTGATGGCGCTGATCGCGGCCTTCGCATCGGCCACCCAGGACATCGTGATCGACGCGTGGCGCATCGAGATCTCGGACAACGGCGAGGAAATGGGATTGCTGAGCGCCGGTTCGCAGCTCGGTTATCGCACCGCGCTGCTGGTCACCGATGCGCTGATCCTGATCCTGGCCGCGCATATCGGCTGGGCGCTGTCGTACTGGACGATGGCGTTGCTGATGGGCATCGGCGTGTCGGCCGTGTTCCTCGCGCGCGAGCCGGTCGGCAAGCGCGCGGCGGCGTCCCCGGCGGTCGCCGCGACGCTGTGGACCGCGCGCGGTTTCTTCGATGCCGTGGTCGGTCCCTTCGTGTCGTTCTTCCGCGCCCACGGCAAATGGGCGTTGCTGATGCTGCTCGCGATCAGCCTGTATCGTCTGCCGGATTTCGTGCTCGGCCCGATGGCCAACCCGTTCTACAAGGATCTCGGGTTGACCAAGGAGATGGTCGGCGAGGTGCGCGCGACGGTGGGTCTGATCGCCTCGCTGATCGGCATCGCCGCCGGCGGTCTTTCCGCGGTGCGCTTCGGCCTGATTCCGACGCTGCTGGCGGGCGCGATCCTCGGTCCCGGCTCCAACGCCGCGTTCGCCTGGCTGGCGCACCAGGATCCGACGATGACCAATTTCGCCATCGCGATGGTCATCGACAACGTCTCCACCGGATTCGCGGGCACCGCGCTGGTGGCCTACATGTCCAGCCTGACCAGCGCGGGCTACACCGCGACGCAGTACGCGCTGCTCAGTTCGTTCTACGCGTTGCTCGGCAAGGTGCTGAAGGGATTCTCCGGCGTCGTCGTCGAGCAGCTGGAGGTCGGGCGCACGCTGCTCGAAGCGTATGCGCTGTTCTTCCTCGGCACGGCGCTCGCCGGCATCCCGGCCCTGTTGCTGTGCCTGCTGCTGGTCGCGCGCAAACCGGCGGCGACCGCGCCGCAACCGGCGACGGGATGAGCGGATGACCGACCTGGTTCTCCGCGATATCGACCCGATGCTCGCCACCCGCATCCGCAAGGTGGCGGAGGCCAACGGCTGGACGATCCACCAGACGATCCTGCATCTGATCGAGCGCGGTCTGTTCGCCAGCGAGGGCGGTGCCCTGCGTTTCGACAGCCAGGAGTCTGACGTGATGCAGTCGGTGATCGCGGCGCTCGAAACCGTGCCCAACGACCCGGGGTTCTCGCTGATCGGCCGGGTGGGTGCGGCGCCGCCGCCGGAGGCATCGACCGGCGGAACGGGCTTCGACCCGAACGAAATGGAGCGCTACCTGCAGGACGTGCCGGTGGGCTCGAAGCTCGGCAGCCACGAATAGAACGGGCTCCGGCGCGCGCGTACGCGCCTGCGGATCACGGGAGATGTACCGCCCCCAGCACCCGCGGCCCCGCCGCGCCGGTGACCGACGGCAGGTTGCCGGGACGTCCCAGCACGGTCTGCCGCGCGAGCCAGGCGAACCCCAGCGCTTCGACCATGTCCGGGTCGATGCCGTGCGCGGCGGTGGATTCGACCGCGACGCCGGGCATCGCGTCGGCCAGGGCGCGCATCAGCGCCGGATTGTGGACGCCGCCGCCGCAGCCGATGACGCGCGCGGCGCCGGGCAGGGTCGCGCGGAGCGCGTCGGCGACGCTGCGCGCGGTGAGCGCGAGCAGGGTGGCCTGCACATCGGCCGGCGATTCGTCGCCGACGCGACGCGCGTCGAGCCAGTCGAGGTGGAAGTGGTCTCGACCGGTGGATTTGGGCGGCGGCAGCGCGAAATACGCATCGTCCAGCAGCCGCGCGAGCAGGGCGTCGTCGATCCGTCCCGACTGCGCGAACGCGCCGCCGCGGTCGTAATGCGCGCCGGTGTGGCGCAGGCACCAGGCATCCATGAGGCCGTTGGCAGGGCCGGTATCGAAGCCGCGCACGTCGGCCCCTGACGCCGGCAGCAGGGTCAGATTGGCGATGCCGCCGAGATTGAGCACCGCGCGGTCCTCGTCCGGGGAGGACAGCAGCGCGGCATGCAGCGCCGGCAGCAGCGGCGCGCCGTGGCCGCCGGCGGCGACATCGCGACGGCGGAAATCGGCGACCGTGCGGATGCCGGTGGTTTCGGCGATGCGGTGCGGGTCGCCCAGTTGCAGGGTGAAGGCGTGGGTCCCGTGCGGGCGATGGCGCAGGGTCTGGCCGTGCGAGCCGATCGCGGCGATCGACGCGCGGTCGACCCCGCTGTCGCGGATCGCGGTTTCGGCGGTGTCCGCGAAGGCCGCGCCGAGCGCGGCGTCGAGTTCGCCGATCGCGTCCAGGGTCAGTGCCGGCGCATGCTGGCCGAGGTCGATCAGGCGCTCCCGCAGCGCCGGATCCCAGGCGTAGGTGCGACCGAACGTCAGCTCGGCCCGCGGCGACGGCGCATCGTGGAAGCGGGCGATCGCGACGTCGATCCCGTCGGCGCTGGTGCCGGAGATCATGCCGAGGTAGAGCATGCCGGAATGCGGATCGGCGGCCTTGGGTGCGTCGGTCGAGGTGTTCATCGCGGTCGATGGTCTGTCGATGTTGGGTCAAGTGCGTCCAGGGCGAGGCCGAAGCATGCCGGAAAACGCGGACGGCGCCTCGCGGCGCCGTCCGGGGAGCGATGGCGGCGCGCGCCCTCAGCCCTTCTTCTGCGCCTTGCGCGCCGGTTTCGGGGCCAGCGCGGCGGCGAGGCGTTGCTGCGGGGTTTCGATCGCATCCGGGAACACGAGATTCTCGACCGTGCGGATCTTGGTCAGGGCGCGCTGGGTCTCGGTGCGGAAGCTGGCCAGTTCGGCGCCGCGCAGCGGTTCCGGCGGCGGCATGGTCATCGACAGCGGATTGCGATGCACGCCGTTGACGCGGAATTCGTAGTGCAGGTGGGGGCCGGTGGACATGCCGGTGCTGCCCACGTAGCCGATCACCGTGCCCTGCGCGATGCGCTGGCCGGGACGGATGTTGCCGAAGCGCGACATGTGGCCGTAGAGGGTCGTGTAGCCGCGACCGTGGTCGAGGATGACCGCCCGGCCGTAGCCGCCCTGCCAGCCGACGACCTTCACCACCGCATCGCCGGCGGCCTGGATCGGCGTGCCGGTGGGGGCGGCGTAATCCACGCCCTTGTGCATCCGGGTCCGGCCCAGCACGGGATGCCGGCGGGTGCCGAAACTCGACGACAGCCTGGCGTAGGGGATCGGCATGCGGATGAAGGCCTTCTTCAGCGGACGGCCGTCGCCGGTGAAATATTCGGGCTTGCCGTTGCGGTTGTGGCGGAAGCCGGTGTGCAGCTTGCCGTCGACGGTGAAGGCCGCGGCCAGCACCGGGCCGGTGCGCTGCAGCTCGCCGTCGACCCACATCTGATCGACCACCACGCTGAAGCGGTCGTCGGCGTCGAGGTCGGAGTCGAAGTCGATGTCGTACTTGAAGATCTCGTCGGTCAGCTGATCGAGGTGGGCGCCGCTGAGGCCGAGCTTGCGCGCCGAGCGGAACAGGGACCCGCCGACCTCGCCGCTGAGCACCACGGTGCGCACGTCGATGTCGCGGCGGATCAGGGATTCCTTGATCTCGTCGCCGGTGAGGTCGAGCTGGACGCGTTGGCCGTCGCTGCGCAGGTAGCGGATCGCGCGCAGCTTGCCGTTGACCGGCAGATCGACCGACAGCTGGGTCTTGGGGGTGACCTGTCCGATCTCGGCCTTGACCCCCGGATGCGCCAGCACCCGCTTGAGGTCCGCGTCGGGGATGCCGAGGGTGGTGAACATGTGCTTGAGCGAGGCGCCGCGGCGCACGGTCACCGCGTGCCAGCTGTCGCCGAAGGTGCCTTCGCGGCGGGCCAGCGACAACGGCGGAAGCTTGAGGGACAGGGTCTGGGTCGGCGCGGCGGCCGGCGGCTGCAGGACGGTGGCGAAGCCCGGGACGATGGCGCCGAGCAGCGCGACCATGGTGGCGACCAGGCTGGCCTGGGCCCATTGGCGGCGGGTCCAGCGGCCGTTGAAACCGGAAACGGGGCCCTGTTCGGGGCCCATCTGGCGGGCTTCCTGTTCCGAAGCCTGGCGCAGATTGCGCAGGCGAACGAGACGGTTGCGCAGCGCGCGACTCGGCGGCGTCGTCATTGAACGGATTCCCCCTGTCGGGACGGCCAAAGCGGTACCATAAGTTAGTCGAAAAGAGTGCGTCAAATCCTTGACCGGCTTGGTTTTTTTCGACCTTTCGGTTTAACTAAGCTTTAACGCCCCGTTCATGCTGCGGGCCCGGTTCCGTCGACCGGGTCCCGGTTGCGGCGCGATTCTTCCCACCGCTTCACGGTTCAGGCTTCGCCATGTCTTCCGACTCCCTCGACCTCATCGCCCGCGGCGCCGACGAAATCCTCAAGCGCGAGGAACTGGAAGCGCGTCTGCGGCTGGGCCGCCCGCTGCGCATCAAGGCCGGCTTCGACCCGACCGCCCCCGACCTGCACATCGGTCACACCGTCCTGTTGAACAAGATGCGCCAGTTCCAGGACCTCGGGCATCAAGTGATCTTCCTGATCGGCGACTTCACCGGGATGATCGGCGACCCGACCGGCAAGAACGTCACCCGCAAACCGCTGACCCGCGAGGACGTGCTCGCCAACGCCGAGACCTACGCCGAGCAGGTGTTCAAGGTGCTCGACCGCGAGCGCACCGAAGTGCGTTTCAACAGCGAGTGGTTCGGGAAGATGACGGCGGCGGACATGATCAAGCTCGCCGCGCAGCACACCGTCGCGCGCATGCTCGAACGCGACGACTTCGCCAAGCGCTACGCCGCGCAGCAGTCGATCGCGATCCACGAATTCCTCTACCCGCTGGTGCAGGGCTACGACTCGGTGGCGCTGGAGGCCGACGTCGAACTGGGCGGGACCGACCAGAAGTTCAACCTGCTGATGGGTCGCGGCCTGCAGGAGCACTTCGGCCAGAAGCCGCAGATCGTGCTGACCATGCCGCTGCTGGAGGGCATCGACGGCGTCAACAAGATGTCGAAGTCGCTCGGGAACTACATCGGCATCGCGGAACCGGCGATCGACATCGTCAACAAGACCATGAAGATCGGCGACGATCTCATGTGGCGCTGGATCGACCTGCTGAGCTTCGAGATCGGCGTCGCCGAGGCGGCGCGCCTGAAGGCCGACGTGGACGCCGGCGGGCTCAATCCGCGCGACGTGAAGCTGCGTCTGGCCCGCGAACTCGCCGCGCGATTCCACGATGCCGCCGCCGCCGAGACCGCGATCGCCGGCTGGCAGGCCGCCGTCACCGGCCAGGGCGACACCTCGCTGCTGCCGCTGCAGGAAGTGCGCATTCCCGCGGAAGGCATCCGCATCGCCGCGCTGCTCACCGCTGCCGGGATCACCCCGAGCAATTCGGAAGCGAACCGCAAGCTCAAGGAGCGCGCGGTGAAGGTCGACGGTCAGGTGGTCGAGGACCTGCAGATCGCCTTCGCCCCCGGCTTCGAGGGCGTACTGCAGGTCGGCAAGCGCAATTTCGCGCGGGTGAAGCTGGTGGCCTGAGCCTCCCGATGCCGCGCCCGCGGGCGCGGCGTCACTGGATCGGACAATGATCCTTGCCGGGCCCCGAATGGCTCGGGTGCCCAAGGATTCCCAAGGTCTGCTGGAGCGACTCGACCGGCAGCGGCGCGGTCTTCGCGGCCGATGGTCCGTCCTGGTGCGCGACCAGTGCGGGCTTGTCGGCTCCCGATCCGACCGCTTCGATCCGCGAGATCGCGGACAAGCCCTGATTCCTCGCCTGCGACGCGACTTCGCGCGCTGCTTCTTGATGCAACTCCGGGGTGGTCAGTTTCAACGATCCGGCATGCGGCGACAGCGCGTCGAACGCCTGCTGGTACAGGCTTTTCTGCCCGACCGACGACGAGGAGGACGCGGGCAGCGGTGAAGACGAGAGTGGAGAGTCGACGGAAGGAGAAGCGAGGGACGGAGCCGGGGTGAACAGCGCCGTCGACAACGTCAGCTTCGCGCTGCGGCCGGATACGGCGAATTCCAAGCGACGCTCGTCGCCGACGACGATCGCCCGTTTGCCGCCGTCCGGGAAGTCCATCGTCGTGAAGTCGTGCATGCCGGCCTCCTTGACCTGGGGCGCGATGTCGCGGCCCAGCGGCGAGGCGTTCATGCCGTAGAGTTTGCTCCTGCGCAGATGTTCCTGGATCTTCGACAGCAACGGATCTTCCGACGATGCGCTCATCGACGGCTCTTCCCGTCGCGAGGACGACGAAGAGGACGACGAGGACGAGGACGACGATGCCGGCGCGGACAGCGGGGAGGACAGCGATGGCGGGCCGATGCCGCGTTCGTCGGGCATGTACTTCGCGCGCTCGCGATGCGGCTCGTGCTCCCAGGCCCTCGCCGACGAGGCGACCTCGGAAGCGCCGAGATACGCCTCGGAATTCTTGAACGAACCCTTGTCCAGATGCTCCGAAAGCCGCTTTTTCGCTTCTCCCGGATACTCGTCGAGGTAGGTGTTCGTGTAACCCTTGACGTAGACGGCCTGATTGTCGCGGCCCTTGAGGTAGAAGCCTTCCTCGGCGAGGGTGCATCCGTTGTCGGTATGCCGGTGCACGGCCCTCCGGTCGACCAGGCCTTCTTCGGTCAGGAACGACGCGATCAGCCCCGACAGATTGGTCCCGTGCTTCGGCGAAATCGGATTGCCGTTGTCCATGATGTGCGCTTCGGCGATCTCGTCCTTGCCGCCCACCGCAGCGACGAACTTCGCGAGCTCGGGCTTGTACTTTTCGAAGTCGTCGATGGCGCCGCTGTAGACATGGGTGAGCGCCAGTTTGTCGCGGGTCCGGATCGCCACGGCCACGCAGCCGGACAGGCCGTCGGTCATCAGTTCGGCGTTCGCGCGGCGATCGACGATCGCCCATTCGTCGAGGCTGACCTTGATCGTGGCCGACTTGACGGCGCTGGGGTCGAGACGCGGATATTCTTCCATGGTTCGAGGTCCTCCGTTCTGCGCGCGGTGCGGGCGATCCTTCGATGCCGGCGATGCTGTCGGTATCGCCGGCACCGTAAATCAACGCGATCCGGCACGTTTCGAGGATACCGCATCGGGAGCGACGCGGTGTCGTGCGCGATCACATGCGTTGGCCGTGTCCCTGTTGCTGCGCGTGATCCTGCTGCACGTCTGGCGCGGCCTGCACGAAGGCGGTGGCGTTGAGCGGTTGCGACGCCCGTGCCGCGAGGCCTTCGCCCTGGTGCGCGACGATGGCGGCATGGCCGTCCTGGCGCAGTTCGAGCCGGTCGATCGCGGTCAGACCGTCGCTCTTGGCCTGCGAGGCGATCCGCGCCGCGCCCTCCACCAGCGCGGCGCGATCCGCGGTCGCGCCGGGCAGCGCTTCCAGTTTCTCGTAGGCCTGCTCGTACAGGTTCTGCTGCCGCGGTTCCATCCGCACCATCGGTCGATCGAGTTCGAACAGCGTTTCCTTCATCGGCCGTTGCAGCGCGGCCGCGATGTCGACGGTGGCGTGCTTGACCTGGTTGCCGTGGGTGTCGCGACGGTCGGCGAGCAGCAGTTGCGTGCGATCGGCGTTGAAGGTCACCTCCCCGATCCGATCCATGCCCTGTTCCTTCGCGGCCAGCGCGACGGCGGCCGACAGCCGGCCCGCGGCCGAGTCGCCGGTCGACAGGATCGAGTGGCGGATGTCGGTGCCGTTGGCGATTTCGTGCAACCGCTGCGCGGCCTGCGGATTGCCGTCGCGATCCATCAGCGTCGACACCCGCGCCGAGCCTTGCAGCACCAGCGAGGTCGGGTCGGCGACCCGCTGTCGCTGCGGACCGATCAGCGTCTCGTCCTGCAGCGAATGCAGACCGGGGTAGGGCCACGGCGTCTGCCCGTCGTCGGCGCGCGGCTGCGATCGCGATTCGACCGGCGGCGGCGCCGGCCGGAAACTGTCGTCGACCGTCCGGCCGGGATGCATGTGCACCGAATCGAGCGCGGTCATCGTCCGTCCGGTGATGTTCGGGTCGACGCCGCTGCGGACGTGCTTCCCGTCCTGCACGGTCGGCCCGTCCTGGGTGCGGTCCGCGTACCAGTACATCGTCTTGAGATAGCCGAGGTTCTGGAAGAACGTCGAGTTGGAGTCGTGGACGACGAAGGTCTCCGGATCGGGCTGCACGGTCCTGCAGATCGGATGACCGACGACCTTGTTGAGGTAATCGCCGACCAGATTGGCGTTGATCCGGGCGAGGCCCTTGCCGTCGGAATAACCGCCGCCGACGTCGGAGTGGCAGCCGGCGACGGTGATGTTCGCGAAGCGGTCCGGATCCGATCGCGCCAGATCGTCGGTGACGATGCGGTTCACCGGGAACAGCACGCGATGCTCATCGCGCGCGGTCAGCTGCAGCGCGGAGCGGATGTCCTTCGGCAGCATGCGGTCGTGGTCTTCGGCGATGCCGGTGGCGACCGGGTCGTACAGCGCCGCGGCGATCGGCACCTTTCCGGGCGCGACCAGTTCGCCGGAGAGTTCGCGGAACCGGCGGATGTCGGGCAGCCGTTCGCCGGTCTCCGGATCGAAGCTGTCGTGGCGATGGTCGTCGTTTTCCTGCGTGCGGTAGCCGACCTCGGCGTGGATGCCGTATTTGCCGACGACCGAGGCGAATTCCGCGGCCTCGACCGCGCCGCGGCTGAAGCCGAAGGTGACGACGCTGATCTCCGCGTCGGGGTTTTCCTGCTTCCACTGCCGCGCCTTGTCGCCGAGGTCCTTGTACATCTCCCAGACCCGATCCTGCACCGAGGTGCCGCTGGCGTTGTCCAGGGTGTTGCCCCAGGCGTTCTGGGTGCCGGGGCCCTCGATGTAGCGCGCATGCATGCGGCCGAATCCGGGCTGGTCGGTCCCGTTGCCGTGGACGAAGCGGTCGAAGTCGCTGTACAGCGCATGCACGTTGGTGCGTTCGGTCAGGGTCCGGGTCGCGTCGTTGCCGGTGCCGTCGAAGGCGGCCACGAACACGTAGCGGTTGGGATTGCCGCGGATGTCGAAGTCGGGGAGGTTCGGCTGCATCGCCGACAGCCGTCGCGCGGCGTCGTGGTAGGTCTGCAGGTCCTCGGGCGTGGCGTAGTAGGCGTTCTGCATGCCGGGCACGGGATCCCGGCCGTTCGAGGCTTGGTAAGGCATCTTTTCTGTCCTCCGTGCGTGAGCCGGCCGATGGATGCGGGCCGGCGTGCCGATGCGGGGCGCATCGTCCATGCGTGGGCGCGCGACGTCGGAAACGTCCCCGGCGGAGGTCGGTCGCGGAATGCGCAGGATGGGCGATGACCGCCGATCCCTGCGTGGCCCCCTGTCGGCGCGTCTCCGGCGCCTGCGTCCCCAGCATGTCAGATTTTCCGGGCCCGGAACCGGGCGCTGCGTCGCGTCGCGGCATGTCCGCGCGGCGGTCAAACGCCGGCGCATCTGTCATGCTTCGCCATCGGACTCCGGACCCGCCCCGCATGTTTTCACGAAAACTTCACTTCCTGCTGCTCATGACCCTGCCTCTGACCGCGCTTTCCGCCGACCTGCCCACCCCGCCCGATGCCGAGAAGCGGCCCCACGACGTCAAGGCGCCGCACGGCGCGGTGCGCAGCGACGAGTACTACTGGCTGCGCGACGACGACCGCAAGGACAAGGCGGTCATCGGCTATCTCGAGGCCGAGAACGCCTACGCCGACCGGGTGATGGCGCCGCTCGAACCGCTGCGGGAGAAGCTTTACGAGGAGATCGTCGGCCGGATCAAGCAGGACGACGACTCCGTGCCCTACCGCGAGCGCGGCTACTGGTACTTCAGCCGCTTCAAGACCGGCCAGGATTATCCGGTCTACCTGCGCGCGAAGGCCGCCGCCGACGGCAGTCAGGGCAAGGACGAGGAAGTCCTGCTCGACCTCAACGCGCTGGCGAAGGGCAAGGACTACTACAACGTCGGCGATTGGGAGGTCAGCCAGGACAATCGCCTGCTGGCCTATGCCGAGGACACCAACGGCCGCCGCCAGTACACGATCCGCATCCGCAATCTGGAAACGGGCGAGACCTATCCCGACCGCATCGACGGCGTTTCCGCCAATCTGGTCTGGGCCGACGACAACAAGACGCTCTTCTACATCGAGAACGATCCCGAGACCCTGCTGACGGTGCGGGTGAAGAAGCACGTCCTCGGCACGCCGGCGAGCGCCGACGTCCTCGTCTACGAGGAAGAGGACGACAGTTTCTACATGGGCATCAGCCGCACCCGCGACGACCGCTTCATCTGCATCGGCGTGGAAAGCACGGTCTCCAGCGAAATGCGCTGCGCGCCGGCCGCGGATCCCGCGACCTTCACCGTGCTGGCCCCGCGCCAGCGCGACGTCGAATACGATGCCGACCACCTCGACGGCCGCTGGGTCATCCTCACCAATGCGCCGGGCGCCGACGGCAAGCCGGCGGCGAACTACAAGCTGATGACCGCGCCGAGCGACGCGAGCTCGCGGGCGCAGTGGAAGGAATGGATCGCGCACCGCGACGACGTGTTCCTGCAGGGCTTCGAGCTGTTCGACGGCTTCACCGCGGTGGAGGAGCGCTCGGAGGGCCTGGAACGCATCCGGCTGATCCGCGCAGGCGGCGGCGAGGAATACGTCAAGGCCGACGAACCCGCGTATTCGATGGGCTTGTCGACGAATTCGGAATCGGACACCCCCTGGCTGCGCTACGCGTACACCTCGATGACCACGCCGTCGACGACCTACGAACTGAACACCGCCACCGGCGAGCGGCGGATGCTCAAGCAGCAACCGGTGATCGGCTACGACCCGTCGAAGTACGCCACCGAGCGGCTGTGGGCCACCGCGCGCGACGGCACCAAGATCCCGGTGTCGCTGGTGTACCGCAAGGGCTTCAAGCGCGACGGCACCGCGGCGATGCTGCAGTACGCCTACGGCAGCTACGGCAGCTCCACCGACCCCGGCTTCAGCCTGACCGCGGTGAGCCTGCTCGATCGCGGCATGGTCTACGCCATCGCCCACATCCGCGGCGGCCAGGAAATGGGTCGCAAGTGGTACGACGACGGCAAGATGTTCCGCAAGAAGAACACCTTCACCGATTTCGTCGACGTCACCGATTTCCTGGTGCGCGAGGGCTACGCCGCGAAGGATCGCGTCGGCGCTTACGGCGGCAGCGCCGGCGGCCTGCTGATGGGCGCGATCTCGAACATGGCGCCGGATCGCTACCGGGTGATTCTGTCGCAGGTGCCGTTCGTGGACGTGGTCACCACCATGCTCGATCCGACCATCCCGCTGACCACCAACGAATACGACGAGTGGGGCAATCCGGAGAAGAAGGATTCCTACGACTACATGCTGTCGTATTCGCCCTACGACAATCTGTCGGCGCAGGCCTATCCGGCGATGTTCGTCGGCACCGGCCTGTGGGATTCGCAGGTGCAGTACTGGGAGCCGGCGAAGTACGTCGCCCGTCTGCGCGATCTGAACACCTCGCGGCTTCCGGTGGTGTTCCGCACCAACATGGACGCCGGCCACGGCGGCAAGTCGGGTCGCTTCCGCCGCTATCGCGAGCAGGCGGAGATGTACGCGTTCCTGCTCGACCAGTTGGGCGCGACCGACCTCCTGCCCGCGCAGTGAAGCGTCGCGGCCGCCCGCGTGCGGGCGGCCGCCTCCGCGCATGACGACGCCCGACGCGCCGCCGCCCACCCGTTTCCGCTGGCTGTGGTGGCTGTTCGCCTACGCCAGCCTGGCGCTGGGGATCGTCGGCATCGTCGTGCCCGGGCTGCCGACGGTCCCGTTCATCCTGTTGTCGGCCTTCGCCGCGGCGCGCGGGTCGCAACGGCTCCACGCGTGGCTGCTGGCGCATCCCCGTTTCGGTCCGATGATCCGCGACTGGCGCGATGGCGGTGCGGTGAGCCGGCGCTCGAAATGGCTGGCGACCGGCACCATGGCCTTCTGCGCCGTGGTCATGTTCCTGACCGCGCCGAAGCCGTGGATGGCCGGCACCGGGACCGCGATCATGGCCGTGGTCGCGACCTGGCTGTGGCGGCGTCCCGAGCCGTCCGGCGCGCCCCGGCGCTGAACCGCCGGCCCGCATTCCGCCGGTCGGCTCCGGCGGCTACACTGCGCGGATGAACCGACGCTCCGTCCGCCATTTCGCTCTGCTCGCCGCGTTGTCGCTGGCGCTGTCCGCCTGCGGCAACAAGGGCCCGCTGGTCCTGCCCGGCGCGCCCGTCGACACGCCGGTGCCGGCCGAGTCCGCACCCGCCGCCGACCCTGCGGCCACGCCTCCGGCCGAGCCCGCGCCGCCGCCCGCCGACAGCGACGCCAAGCCGCCGCGCTGACGCATGAGCCCCCTGCGTTTCACCAAGATGCATGGCGCCGGCAACGACTTCGTCGTGCTGGATCTGCGCGGTGGCGACGTGGAGCCGACCCCCGAACTGTGCCGCGCGATGGCCGATCGCCGGACCGGCGTGGGCTGCGACCAGGTGCTCACGATCGAATCGCCGCGCAGTCTGCGCGCGGTCGCCTCCTACCGGATCTGGAACCACGACGGCACCGCGGCGGGGCAGTGCGGCAACGGCGCGCGCTGCGTCGCCGCCTGGCTGTTGCGCGACAGCGTCGAGGTCGATCCCGAGCGTTGCCTCACCGACCGTTTCGAACTGGACAGCCCCAATCGCACGCACGCCGTCGACGTGCTCGACCTGCATCACTACCGCATCGCGATGGGTCGTCCGGATTTCGCGCCCGCCGAGGTGCCGCTCCGCGGGTTCGCCGCGCCGCAGGACCTGTACACGCTCGATGTCGACGGCGAGCCGATCGCGTTCGGCGCGGTGTCGATGGGCAATCCGCATGCGGTGATCGAGGTCGCCGATGTGTCGACCGCACCGGTCGCGACCCTCGGCCCGGCGCTGCAGCGTCATCCGGCGTTTCCCGATTCGGTCAACGTCGGCTTCGCCGAGGTCGTCGCCCGCGATCGCATCCGCCTGCGCGTGTTCGAACGCGGCGTCGGCGAAACGCTCGCCTGCGGCAGCGGCGCCTGCGCGGCCGCCGCGGTGCTGATGCGGCGCGGCCGCGTCGATCGCGACATCGCGGTGGAGCTGCCGGGCGGTACGCTGCGCGTCGCCTGGCCCGACGATGCGGCCGAACCGACGATGTCGGGACCCGCGGCGTTCGTCTTCGAAGGGGAATGGTGGTGACGACCGGTCCGGCCGCCGCCGACGGCGTCACCCACGACGTCGTCGCCCGAGACAGCGTCAGCCACGACAGCATGGGGCATGCGATGTACGACAAAGACAAGATCGGCGCCCACGAAATCGCGGCATGGCTGCGGCGGCACCCGAATTTCCTGCAGCAGTTTCCGGATCTCGCGATCAGCCTGGTGGTGCCGCGCGAGCAGGGCCCGGCGGCGTCGCTCGCGAGTTACCAGCTCGAGATCCTGCGCGACAAGAACCGCGAACTGACGCGACGCCTGCACGAACTGTTCGGCAACGCGCAGGAGAACGAACGCCTCGCGGTGCGGACGCACCAGCTGACGCTCGCGCTGATGAAGCAGGGCGGGGCCGCCGATACCGCCCGCGCCATGGTCGCGAGCCTGAGCGAGGATTTCAGCGGCGATCTGGTGCGCATGGTGCTGTTCGCGCCGGTGCCGGGGCTCGACGGCGCGGATTGGCTGCAGACGATCGCGGTCGACGACGCCCGCCTGGCGCCGTTCCGCGATTGCCTGCGCGACGGCGAGCCGATCTGCGGTCGCCTGCAGCCGGAGAAGAATGCGGTGCTGTACGGCCTGCGCGCCGAGGATGTCGCGAGCAGCGCCTTGCTGCCGCTGCCGGGGCTGGGCCTGATCGCGGTCGGCAGTCGCGACGCCAACCGTTTCTTCCCCGGCATGGGCACGCTGTTCCTGCGGATGATGGGCGAGGCCTTCGCCGCGGCGATGGGGCGGTTCGGCGACTGATCCGGGGGCGAGGAGACCGCCATGCCGCTCGCTCCGAACCCCTGGCTGCTCGCGGCGGCCGCCCTGAGCGCCATCGCGGCCCTGTTGCACGTCGGATGCATCGTCTTCGGCGCGACGTGGTATCGCTTCTTCGGTGCCGGCGAACGCATGGCGCGCATGGCCGACGCCGGCGACTGGCGACCCGCGGCGATCACGTCGGTCATCGTGGCCGTGCTGGGCGTCTGGGCGCTGTACGCGCTCTCGGGCGCCGGTGCGATCGGCCGACTGCCCCTGCTGCGCGCCGGTCTCTGCGCCATCACCGCGATCTACCTGCTGCGCGGTGCGGTCGGCGCGGCGCATGCGGCGTTCGGTGCGGGCGGCGATGCCGGTTTCTGGTGGTGGAGCTCCGCGATCTGCCTGGGTTTCGGCCTGGTGCATCTGTTCGGCCTGTGGCAGGCGTGGGATCGGTTGTGAACGCGGCCACGGATGCGTCCTGCGCCGATTTCCTCGCCCATCTGCAGGTCGAGCGGCGGATGTCCGCGCATACGCTCGACGCCTACCGGCGCGATCTCGAAGCGTTGTCGGCGTGGATGCGGGCGCAGGGACTCGACGACCCGCTGGCGCTGCACGCAGAACAGCTGCGCGCCTTCGTGGCGGCCGAGCACCGTCGCGGCTTGTCGCCGAAGAGCCTCCAGCGCCGCCTGTCCGCCTGCCGCAGTTTCTATCGCTGGCTGCTCAAGCATGGACGGATCGCCGCGAGCCCCGCCGCCGGCATCCGCGCCCCCAAGGCGCCGCGCAAACTGCCGCAGGTCCTCGACGTCGACGAAGCCGTGCGACTGGTCGAACTCCCGACCGACGCCCCGCTGGGTCTGCGCGATCGTGCGATGCTCGAACTGTTCTACAGCTCCGGCCTGCGACTGTCCGAACTCTGCGCGTTGCGCTGGCGCGATCTCGACGCGGCGGAAGGGCTGGTGACCGTGCTCGGCAAGGGCGGCAAACAGCGCACCGTGCCGGTCGGCTCGCACGCGCGGAAGGCGCTCGACGACTGGCGGCGCGAATCGCGCGGGCAGGCGGACGGCGCGGTGTTCCCGGGGCGCGGCGGCGGACCGATCACGCCGCGCGCCGTGCAGATCCGCCTGCGCCGGCTCGCCCAGCGTCAGGGTCTGTTCAAGCGCGTGCATCCGCATCTGCTGCGGCATTCCTTCGCCAGCCACGTGCTGGAATCCTCCGGCGACCTGCGCGGCGTGCAGGAACTGCTCGGACATGCCGATATCGCCACCACCCAGATCTACACGCATCTGGACTATCAGCATCTGGCGAAGGTCTACGACGGCGCGCATCCGCGGGCGAAGCGGAAGACGTGACCTCGCCGGCCGGGTGGGCCATCGGTCACCCCTTGCGCCCCTTCGCGCGAGCCCCCACAACGGCGGGACCCCAGGAGGTTCCATGGATCCCAGCCAGAATCCCAACGTGTTCCACGCCACCACCATCGTGTCGGTGCGCCGCGGCGGCAAGGTCGTCGTCGCCGGCGACGGCCAGGTGACGCTCGGTCACACGGTCATGAAATCCAATGCGCGCAAGGTCCGTCGCCTCGGCCGGGACGGGCAGGTGCTGGCCGGCTTCGCCGGCGCGGCGGCCGATGCCTTCACCCTGTTCGAATTGTTCGAGTCGAAGCTGGAGAAGCACGGCCAGCTCACCCGCGCCGCGGTCGAACTGGCCAAGGATTGGCGTACCGAACGCCGTTTCGGCAAGCTCGAAGCGCTGTTGGCGGTCGCCGACCGCGAGACGTCGCTGATCGTCAGCGGCACCGGCGACGTGATCGAACCCGAGGACGGTCTCGTCGCCATCGGCTCCGGCGGCATGTACGCCCTGTCCGCCGCGCGCGCGCTGCTCGCGCATACGCCGCTGGATGCGCGCGCGATCGCCACCGAGGCGCTCAACATCGCCGGCGACGTCTGCATCTATACCAATCGCAACATCGTGGTCGAGGAACTGTGATCGTGAACGACAACGCGTCCATGACCCCCCGCGAGATCGTGCAGGAACTCGATCGCCACATCGTCGGCCAGAGCGCCGCCAAGCGCGCGGTCGCGATCGCGCTGCGCAATCGCTGGCGGCGCATGCAGCTCGATCCGGCGCTGCGCAACGAGGTGATGCCGAAGAACATCCTGATGATCGGCCCCACCGGCGTGGGCAAGACCGAGATCGCCCGCCGGCTCGCGACCCTGGCGAACGCGCCGTTCGTGAAGGTCGAGGCGACGCGGTTCACCGAGGTCGGCTACGTCGGCAAGGACGTGGAGCAGATCGTCCGCGATCTGGCCGACACCGCGGTGAAGATGTATCGCGAACAGGCCAAGGGCCGGGTGCGCGCGCAGGCCGAGGCGCGGGTCGAGGATCGCATCCTCGATGCGCTGCTGCCGAGGCGGCAGCCGGTCGGCGGCTTCGGTTTCGGGGCCGAGGCCGCGCCGGCTTCGCTCGACGTGGGCAGCGGAGAGACCCGCGATCCGCAGAGCGAAACCCGGGCGAAATTCCGCAGGCAGCTGCGTGCGGGCGAACTGGACGAGCGCGAGATCGAGATCGAGACCGCGCTCAACGTCGGCGTCGACATCATGGCGCCGCCCGGCATGGAGGAGATGGGCCAGCAGCTGCGGCAGATGTTCTCGAATCTCGCAGGCGCCAAGACCCACACCCGCAAGCTGACGATCCGCGCCGCGCGGGCGCAACTGCTGGAGGAGGAAGCGGCCAAGCTGGTCAACGAGGACGAGGTCCGCGAGGCGGCGATCGAAGCCTGCGAGCAGCACGGGATCGTGTTCATCGACGAGATCGACAAGGTGGCCAAGCGCTCGGAGAGCGTCGGCGCCGACGTCAGCCGCGAGGGCGTGCAGCGCGATCTGCTGCCGCTGGTCGAGGGCTCGACCGTGAGCACCAAGTACGGCGCGGTCAAGACCGACCACATTCTGTTCATCGCCTCCGGCGCGTTCCATCTGGCTAAGCCCAGCGATCTCATTCCCGAGTTGCAGGGCCGGTTCCCGATCCGGGTCGAACTCGGCGCGCTCGGCAAGGACGACTTCGTCCGCATCCTCACCGAACCGAAGGCGGCGCTCACCACCCAGTACGTCGAACTGCTGAAGACCGAGGGTGTCGAACTGTCGTTCGCGCCGGAAGCGATCGAACGTCTGGCCGAGATCGCCGCCACCGTCAACGAACGCCAGGAGAACATCGGCGCGCGGCGGTTGCATACGATTCTCGAGCGCCTGCTCGACGCGCTCAGCTACGAGGCGCCCGATCGCGGCGGCGCGAAGGTTCTCGTCGATCGCGCCTACGTCGACCAGCACCTCGGCGAACTGGTGCAGGACCCGGATCTGTCGCGTTACATCCTCTGATTGTCGGCTCGAGCGGGGCAGGACCGGACGGCGTCTATTCGGCGCGCACCCGCCACGCCTCCGCCAGCGAAATCGCGCCGCTGCGCGCGAGATGCACCGCGGCCTGGGTGATCGGCACCATGCCGCCCTCGATCGCGGCGGAGTGGATGGCGTCGGCCTCGGCGCCGGGCACGATCAGTCCGCGGATCCTCGGCGTGACCACCATCAATTCGTAGACCGCGCGGCGTTTGTGCACGCCGAGGCCTTCGCATTGCGGGCAGCCGCGGCCGATGTGGAAGACCTCGTCCGCGGCCACGCCCAGGCGCTCGCGCACGTGCGCGTCGACGCGCTCGATTTCGCGGCAGTGCGGACAGGTCAGGCGCACCAGACGCTGGGACATCACGGCCAGCAGCGACGCACGCAACAGGTAGGCCTCGACGCCCAGATCCAGCAGCCGCGTCACGGTGGTCGCCGCGGTATTGGTGTGCAGCGTGCTCAGCATCAGATGCCCGGTAAGCGCGCTCTCCACCGCGATGTCGGCGGTTTCGCGGTCGCGGATCTCGCCGACCATCACCACGTCCGGGTCGTGGCGCAGGAAGTTGCGCATCGCGGTGGCGAAGGTGAACCCGGTGGCGCGGTTCACCTGCATCTGCTGGGTGTCCTCGATGTGGAACTCCACCGGATCCTCGATCGTGAGGATGTTGATCCGGCGTTTGCGCATTTCCAGCAGCATCGCGTAGAGCGTGGTCGACTTGCCGCAGCCGGTGGGGCCGGTGGTGAGGAACATGCCGTGGCTGGTGTCCATCACGTCGTCGAGGCGCTGGCGATCCTCGGCGGTGAGCCCGAGCTGTTCCAGGTTCCACAGGCTTTCGTCGGTGTCCAGGAGGCGCACCACCACGCTTTCGCCGAACACCGCCGGCAGCACCGAGATGCGCAGGTCGACCTTGCGGCCGTCGTCGAGCGTGAAGGTGGTGCGGCCGTCCTGCGGCTTGCGGTGCTCGGCGAGGTTCATGCTGCCCAGCACCTTGATCCGTCCGACCACCGCCGGGTGCAGCGCGCGCAGCAGGCGCCGCACCGGCACCAGTTCGTCGTCGATGCGATAGAGCACCTCGGTGCCGTGTTCGCCCGGGCGCAGGTGGATGTCGGACGCGCGCCGCGCCACCGCGTCGGCGATCAGCGTGTGCACGATGCGCACCACCGGTCGTTCCTTCGCCAGCCGTTGCGCTTCGGCGGGATTGGTCTCGCCGCCCTGCGATTCGGGGTCGATGCCGAGTTGCAGCGCGACGTTGCGGTCCTCGACCCGGTCGTAATAGCGGGCGATGCCTTCGCGGATGTCGCGCGGCGTCGACACCACCGGGATCACGCGGTCGCGGCTGAGGAAATCGAGCATGCCCTGCGCCGCCTGCGGGCCGGGATCCTCCATCGCCACCGCGATCATGCCGCCGTGCGCGCGCAGCGGGACGGCGCGCAGCTGGCGCGCGATCTCGGGGCTGATCAGGGCGATGGCCTGCGGGTCGGGTCGCAGGCGTTCGAGCCGCGCCAGCGGCAGGCCGAGGGTGCGCGCCACCCGCCAGCTGCGCTCGATGGCATCGTCGCCCTGCGCCTGCCAGGCGGCGAGGTCGATGCCCTCGTCGGCGTCGCCGCCGCCGAAGGCGATCCGCGGATAGGTCTGGAGATAGCGATCGAGCGCGGCGTCGCTGTCGATCAACAGCGGCGCGGCATGCGCGTCCGGGTCGAACGTCATGTGGAATCCCCCCTGGGAAACGGGACCATTATTGCGCCGCTGCGGCGGCGGCGCTTGATCGGGATCACGTTCGCGACGGACGGTCGCGGGCTGGCGTCGGCGCGACGCCTCGGTTAGCGTGCGGCGATGCCAGCGGCCGCCCCGACGTCTTCCGTATCCGCGCCCGCGACCTCGCCCGTGCCGCCGCCTCGCAGGCCGCGCCGCTGCCGCCGGCGTACTTCCGCGCGATGCGCTGGTGGTTCTGGCTGGGCTGGCCCGCGTTCCTGAGCGTGATCGCGATCTTCTGGATGATGGTGCAGAAACCGGTCTGATCCGGCCCCTCGTGCGCGGCGGGCGAGGCGGCCGCTGTCGAAGGGTTTCGGCGTATAGTCGGGCACGCCTCCCCCGCAAGGACGATCGCATGTCGGCCTCCCCCCCGACCCGACGCTTCGGCGTCGCCCTCGTCGCTCTCGGCCTCGCCGCCTGCGCGAACGATCCTTCCGCTTCTTCCGTCCGGTCCGACAAGGAGACTCCCGCCATGACGCCCCCCGCCACCGCCCCGCAGGCCCATGCGCCCCGGCTCGACGCCGAACAGTCCCTGTTGCGCCTGCTCGATCTGATCCGCGACAGCCGGACCCTTCAGGACGTCACCGCCGAACGCCTGCAGCGCACCTTCGGCGTCCCGTTCGCCGAGGATTCCGGGCGTCTGGGGTTCGGCGAACGCCTGACCGCCGACTGGTGGTCGTCGTTCGAGCTGGACCCAGGGCACGCCTACGGCCCCCGCTTCGAGTTCGCCTTCAGGCCCGACCCGCCCGGCACCTATCCGCCGTTGACCGACATCTGCGCCGTCGATTTCGACCGCTTCGCCGCCGAGCTGCAGAAGATGGGCTTCAGCCGCGAGACCTATCGCGCCGAGCACAACCGCGTCATCCACGACCTGTTCCAGCGTCCCGGGCTGAGCGTGACCGTCTACACCCGCGGCGAGGCCGACGATCCGCCCGCGAAGATCTCGCACGCCTGCGTGCTGATGGTCCTGGTCAACTGATCGCGTCGATCGTCCGACCGGCGATGCGATCGCCGGATCCAAGGAGGAGATTCCGATGTCCGCTGTCCCCGCACCCTCGAGCGCCTCGTCCGCGCCCACCCTCAGCACCCAGGCGCAGGCGCTGATCACCACCTTCAACGCCTCGCTCACCGCCGACCAGCGAACCAATCTGGCGAACACCCTGACCGGGTCGCCGGCGCTGATCACCCAGATCAATGCCGCGGTGGCGGCCGGCGAGCTGCGCGCCTTCTCGATCCTGCCCGTCGGCACCAATGCCGGCGGGCAGTTCAATCCGACCTCCGGAACCATGGAACTGCCGGCGGCGATCATGACCACGCCGGCGCAGCCGTCGGGCGCGCGTTTCGATCCGGCGGAACTCACCTACGTGCTGGGCCACGAAACCCAGCATGCGATCTACCGTCCGACCGTCACCGCCGCCCTCGGCGCCTTCGACACCGAACTCGGGCGCATCGCGCAGAGTCACCAGGCCACGCACGACTACACCGCGCCGTTGAACACCATGCTGACGGTGAACCGGAACGACGAGGCCGCTGCCCACATCGCCGGTTTCAACGCCACCGTCTCGATGGTGCGCTCCACCAATGCCACGCCCAGCCTCGAGGACATCTACCGCGCGAGCCCGGCACGGATGGGCGAATTCATCACGGTGACCCCGGGCACGCCGGCGACCTACGCGCTGCGTTCCGGGTATGCCGTGAACGCCGACATGACGATGTCCGCCAATTCGACCAACCTCGCGGCGGCGGGCACGCATTACTACGGCCAGCCCGGCTCGTCCGCGCGACTCGGCCACCACGGCGATTCCGACTACCAGAACTTCTACGCCACCAACCTCGTGGGTTCGGTCGTGAATTTCGAGCGTTTCTACGCCCCGGGCGTGACCGCGGCCGGGGTCACGTCGCATATCGCGATCAACATGAGCACGCTCGGCCTGAGCGAAGCGCAACTGGAGCGCAACGGACTGAACCTCGGTCCCGCCGCAGGTCGCCAGGCGTACCAGAACACCGGCACGACGCCGCCGACGCCGGGCAATTTCGACCATACCGTCGCCACCCACGCGCATACGCCGGTCACCCTGCCGAACGCCCCGAGCACACCGCCCGGCGGCGCCGAGGTGCAGACGAATCCCGCGATCCGCCAGGCGATGGACGCGCTCGACCGCTCGCCGAACATCCCCGCCGATGCCTTCGGCGCGGATCGCATGCGGGTCGCCGCCGGCCTCGCGCAGCACGCGGCCGAGCAGGGGCTCCGCCCCGATCATGTCGTCTTCAACGATCAGCGCACCGCGTTGATCGCGGTGCAGGGCAATCTCTCGGACCCCGGTGCGCGCCTGTCCACGCCGCTCCCGGTCGCGGAGGCGGTGCGCACCGACCTGCAGCAGACCTCGACCCGGCTCGATGCGCCGCAGGCGCCGACCGCTCCGCAGGCGCAGGTCGCGCCGCAGCAGGAATCGCCGCAGTTGGAAGCGACCAGGCCGCGCGGCCCGTGATCCGCAGTCCGCCGACCGGCTCCTGCCGGTCGGCGGGTTAAACTGGCGGCATGAGCCAGCCCAAGCAGAATCCCGAGGCGCCGGATCTGTCCGCGTCGCCCGGGCAGGACACCACCCATTTCGGTTTCCGCGACGTCCCGGTCGCGGAGAAGCAGAAACTCGTCGGCGAGGTGTTCTCCTCGGTCGCCGGCAAATACGACCTCATGAACGACCTGATGAGCCTCGGCATCCATCGGGTCTGGAAGCGCTACTTCGTGGCGACCGCTCAGGTCCGTCCCGGCGACCGCGTGCTCGACCTGGCCGGCGGCACCGGCGACATCGCCGCGCTGCTCAAGGACCGCGTGGGCGACGCCGGCGAACTGGTGCTCGGCGACATCAACGGCGCGATGCTCCGGGTCGGCCGCGATCGCATGACCGACCGCGGCAACGTCCGCGGCTTCGAGTACGTGCAGTGCAACGCCGAAACGTTGCCGTTCCCCGACGCCAGCTTCGATCTCGTGACGATCGCCTTCGGCCTGCGCAACGTCACCGACAAGAACGCCGCGCTGCGCGAGATGCATCGCGTGCTGAGGGTCGGCGGCCAGGCCCGCGTGCTCGAATTCTCCGAAGTCACGGCCGAATGGTTCAAGCCGATCTACGACTTCCATTCGTTCAATATCCTGCCGCGACTGGGCAAGCTGTTCGCCGACGACAGCGACAGCTACCGCTACCTCGCCGAATCCATCCGCAAGCATCCGCCTCAGGACGAACTGAAGGCGATGATGCAGGTCGCCGGCTTCGAGCGCTGCTCGTACCGGAATCTGTCGGCGGGGATCGTGGCCATCCATACGGGGTATCGGGTGTAGGGCCAGCCATGAATCAGGAAGCTAACGAGCTGCCAGACCATCACCAGTACAGATTGGTGATGTTCGCTGTCGACACAGTGAGGTTTCTGATAGCCGCTCTAAATTTCTACATCGGATTATTGGAAAGAGAGCGCCAGCAATTCGATGCGGACTCTCTTTTCAGTGGATTTCTGTCAAATGAGACGCGTCGAGAATACAGGGTCGGGCGAGACCTGGATCAAGCCAAACGAACAAGAGACTGGTTAGAGGAAGAGATCAGCCGGAGCAACGATCCGTACGAGATCACTTTTGCTCCTGATCATGGGACTGTTCGATATTACAAGTCGGTTGGCCTCTTGTATCTCGGAATGATGAAGGTACGAAGAAACGAGTTTGCCAGCAGGCCAAATATAAGCAGAAATCTGTTGGCAGCAATTGATCGCGAAATAACGAGGTGGGATGAGAAGTTAGCGAGATCAGGAATTTTCGCCAAAGCTAGCCCATTACCACTTCTCGTTGAGCAACAAGTCTCTCTTTCGGACGATGAAGTAATGACTGAGGCTAGGCATCAGTCGATAGTTGCCGCAATAAGGCCGGCGCCGGTCATCGTTGATTCGATCGAGATATTGGACGCAGAGCTTCGGGCGCGCTGTATGGACTTGTTCCATCAGTTCCAGAAAAACCAACAGCCGAATCGCTACGATACCGTGGTTTCCGATGCGACGCGAATCCTCGAGGATCGTCTCAGGAAAGTGCTCGGCTGTGAAACGGGGATGACCGGCCAGGGCTTGGCGTCTGCAGCATTCGGCGGGGAGAACCCGAGGCTTCAGGCAAGCGGCATCAAGTCAGAGCAGCAGGCGGTATTGCAATTGTTTCTCGGTACGTTCGGATTCATCAGGAACCCTTTTCAGCACGGGCTGATCGAATCCTTGTCGGCCGAGCGCGCCCTTCAGATTCTGGGCTGGATCGATTACCTGCTCGCGATCATCGGTCAATCCGAACAGAAGGCTGCCGAAGGCGTCGATTCCCCTGGCAGAAGCGCAGAATGAAAAGGGAAATCTGATGCCGGATTTCGCCGGGATTGATTTGGCCCGGCGCGATCGGTGTCCGCATCCGACTTGTTGCAACGACGCATCCGATCCGGCGCGCGTCCTTCAATCGGAGACCCGGAGGGCGACGGACAGGAGGTCCGTCGTTTTTCGACAAGGCAAGGAGGCCTTGTCGAAAAATCCCGACCAGCGTTCAAACGGCAGATTTGAATTGGACGTGAGTGTTTTCTTTGGTGACTTTCTTTTCGAAAAGAAAGTCACCCGCGCGCCAGCGCGGAAAAGATTCCGGGCTTTCGCAGAGCTGCGTGCCATCCTGCCGCTGATGATTCCGGGCGCCAGTCGTACCGCCGACGGAACATCGTGAGGCGTGGCCGGGTGCGAAGCGGGCTGGAGGGCATCCATGCTCACGCGTTCGTGCCACGCAGTCTGCGCCTGTGCCCGCAACATCCGCGTAGGCGCATGAAACGCCGGACATTCCGCGCCGCTCAGACCACCCAGGCCGCATGCAGCGGCGCGGTGCCGTTCCAGCGGGTCCGGCCGCCGAGGGCGGCGAGCTCGATGAGCACGCCGGCGCCGACGATCTCGGCCTGCAGCCGCTCGCACAGCGCGCGGGCGGCGTCGAGGGTGCCGCCGGTCGCGAGCACATCGTCGACGATCAGCACGCGCGCGCCCGGGGGCAGGGCGTCGACATGCAGTTCCAGCGCGTCGCGGCCGTACTCCAGGGCATAGGCCTGCGACAACGTGCGTCCCGGCAGCTTGCCGGGCTTCCGCACGGGCACGAACCCGGCGTCCAGGGCGCGCGCGAGCGGCGCGCCGAAGATGAAGCCGCGCGCTTCGACCGCGATCACCGCGTCGATGCGCCGGTCGCGCCACGGCGCGGCCAGCGCGTCGATGGTCTCGGCGAAGCCGGCGGGATCGGCCAGTACCGGGGTGATGTCCTTGAACAGGATGCCGGGTTTCGGGAAGTCGGGCACGTCGCGCAGCAGGCGCGTCCAGAACGGCGGTGGCGAGGTGGTCATGCGCGGCTCCGACGGGTCGAATCCCCATCATGCCGCAGCCGCGGGGCGGGGCGCCATGGCCGCCCCGACGACGCACGACGGTCAGCGCACGATGCCGTTGACGCGATCGCTTTCGCTCTGCATCAGGACGCGGAAGCGCTGCGCCAGTTCGGGATCGAATTTCGGATTGGGCTCGCCGAGGATCGTGTCGGCGCCGACGCGCGGGGTCCAGTAGCCCTCGCATTCCAGCCACAACGGTTGGCTCATGCCGTGCTCGGCCAGCACCAGCATGTAATGGATCTTGTTGCCCAGCGGATCCTTGCGATGGGCCATTTCGGCGTGGATCTTCGCGTAGACCTCGAGCGTGCACGGTTCGGCGCCGCCGCGGGCGCGCGATTGCGCCGCCTGGTACAACGGCATGAACGCCAGCGCGGTCTTGCCCATGTCCGCGGGGTCGCTCATCTTCGCGGTCCAGCCGGCCTTGGAGGCCCGCCATGCGTCGGCGCCGACGCCGTGTTCGGCGGCGATGGCCAGTTCCCTGGCCTCGTCCCCGCCGGTGTCGGCCATGAGGGCGCAGAGTTCGGCGTACTGTTCGAGCGGGATCATGGGCGGCATCCTGTGGTCGTGGCGCCCGGACGGGCGCATCGCCGGATTCGAACGCGGTAGGGCGCGGCGGACGGCCAGCTCGCTTCGTCGGCGGCCCGAGCGGCGTCCGGCGATGGCCGATTCCGGCGCTGGAAGCCGTTCTGGGGAACGCATTGCGCCGTATCGCCCCTGCGTGGCCGGGAGTGCGGGCGCCCTGCGCGAGCGAAGCGCGTTCACGGATCGAAGAGGAGTCGCAGTATGGGCGGTGTGGCCGAGAAGACCCTGCAGAGCGGGGCGAAAGTGCAACTGGCGAGTTGGGAGGGGTTGGTGCCGCCGACCCACGGCTCCGATCTGCAGCAGCGGTCCTGGAACTCGAGTTCCAGCCGCGACGGCATGTCCTTCTACGACTCGACCGTCGAATACATGCGCAACGACTGGGCCTCGCAGAACATGAAGACGGCGCACGTCAACCTCAACGGGCGGCACGTGCTCCTCTTCCACAGCAAGGAAACCGACTCCTGGCACACCGTCGACGCCCTCGACATCGACCACAAGACGCCGTGGAAGGATCACCTGGGCAAGCTCGGCGTCGGCAACGTCGCCGACGGGCTGATGGCCTACAACGACGTGTCGAACCTGCGCATGCTGCCCTCCGCGTACAACCGCGGTCGCGACGGCGCCGAGGCCATCCTCAACAAATACGGTCCCGACTCCAGCCAGTGGAAGGACTGGCACCAAAAGCACTTCGCCTTCGACAACAACGTGCAGATCCGCGATTTCGACCCGGAAACCGACGGCGCGCGGCGTACGAAGACCACTTTGAACCAGGCCTGGACCGAGGACAACAAGCGCTCGGAGCTGAAGTTCGACAAGCAGGTCGTGACCGACTGGTTCGACAGCGAACTGAAGAAACTCCATGTCGGCAGCGTGGTGATCACGTCGGACGACAAGAAATCGAAGTGGGAGGTGCCGCTGTTCCGCTGCACGGCCACCGGCCAGCTGGTCACCCGCGACGCGTTCGACATCGATCACGTGGTGCCCTACGAGCAACTGAACAAGAAGATGCTCGAGATGAATCCGAACGGGTTGAGCAAGGCCGATGCGCTCAACGCCTACAACGACACGAGCAACCTCCGCCTGGTCAGCCGCAGCGCCAATTGCTCGCACGAATGGGAATTGACCCAGAACGGCCTGTTCCGCGACAAGGTCGAACCCAAGATCAAGGGCGAATTCGACGGCTTCATCGAGAAGAGCGGACCGATGGACCAGAGCGTCCGCAGCCAGTTGAAACAGACGCTCGACGAGATCCGCGTCGGACAGCAGTGGTTGTCGGAGCAGTACTGGGCGAAACAGCATCCGCAGCACGCCCAGGCGCCGCAGCAGGGATCGATGGTGCAGATGCCGCAGCCCACCGGGCCGCTGATCAACCAGTCCAGCCACCCCGACCACGCCATGTATCAGAAGATCTTCGGCGATCTGGCCAAGCTGCACCCGCAGGGCCACTCGATGAATTATCAGCAGTGCGAAGTGATGGCCTCGTCGCTGGTGGTGATGGCCAAACACCACGGCATGAACGGCATCGATCGGGTCGTGGCGAAGGGCGACGGCGGCAACAAGACCTTCTCCCTCGAATTCGACGGCGGCGGCCGCACCCAGCCGCAGTTGACCTGGCTCTCCCAGGAAGAGGGGCTGAAGAACCGTTCGGTCGCGGTCAATACCGGCGCCCTGGAACTGATGGCGTTCAACCGGCAGCAACTGGCGCTGCAGTCGCAGCAGGTCCAGAGCGGGCCGGTCACGACCCACGTGCAACTGCAGCCGAGCCACGACAACGCGCCCACGGGACAGCAACAGCAGAATCCGTCCGGCCAGCAGGGGCAGAAGCCGTTCCAGATCTGAAACGCCCGATCTTGAGGCGCGTGCGGACCGGCATCGCGGACGTCCGCATGGATGCGCGCAACTCCCAGGGAATCCACGGCAAGCGACGGCATCGCGCCGCGCACACGACAGGAAGCAACGATGAGCGCATACCCGAACAAGATCCATGAGGTGGAGCTGGCCAGCGGGGAAACCGTGCGGCTTCCGGAATGGCACGGTCTCGTGCCGCCCGTGCACGGCGAGAAGCTGGAGCGATCCGCCTACAATCCCAAGACCGGCGAACGACCGCAGTTCTACGCATCGACCGCCGAATGGATGCGCAACGAAGGCGCGATCGATACCCTGCCGAGCAAGGACGTGGGTCCCGACGGAAAGACGACGAAGCTGTTCTATTTCGAGAAGACGAACACCTGGCATACCGCCGACGCCCTCGATATCGACCATGTCGACAAATGGCGGGACCATCTCGCCGCGAAAGGCGTGGACAATCGCGCCGACGCCGCGCGCGCCTACAACGATATCGACAACCTGCGCGCGGTGCCTTCGGTCTACAACCGCGCCCGCGACAGCGCCGATGCGCTCATCGCGAAGCACGGGCTGGGCTCGGCGGAATGGCGGGACTGGGTCGATAAACGGCTGGGTTTCGACAAGGACGCCGACTATCCGGCGTTCGATCCGGAACGCGACCTCGCCCGTCGCACCAAGGCCACCACCGGCCAGCCCTGGACCGACGAGCACACCCGCTCCGATCTCAG
This sequence comes from Pseudomonadota bacterium, assembly GCA_049324395.1. GTDB lineage: Bacteria > Pseudomonadota > Gammaproteobacteria > Xanthomonadales > Xanthomonadaceae > Lysobacter_I. The sequence goes on along the minus strand of JBMOOY010000027.1, from coordinate 238,629 downwards.
CTTCGATACCCGGGTGCTCGACAAGTGGTTCAATCGCGCGCTGAGCGACGCTCATGCGGGCGTCGTCGTCGTCGACAACCCGAAGACCGGTGAAAAGGATCGGGTGCATTTGTTCGAATGTTCGGCCACGGGCCAGCTGGTGACACGGGACGCGCTCGACATCGACCACAGGATCCCGTTCGAACTGGTGAGCGAAAAGATGCGGGAGCTGTTCCCGAAGCACGTCATCACCAAGGCGGACATGCTGGACGCCTACAACGACACCAGCAATCTGCGGCTGGTGTCGCGGGGCGCGAACAGCTCGCACGAGTTCGAGATCGGCGTCGACGGCGACTGGCGGGACAAGGTCGCGCCGGAAAAGCCCGGCGAGTTCGACAGGTTCATCGCGAAGGGGCCCTCGCTCGACAAGGAAGCGACCGATCTGATCAAGGCGCATTTCTCGCGCAAGGACGTCCGCATGCCGAAGGAAGCCGACGGACGCGTGATCAACATGATGATTCCGAGACGCGGGGAGGATCCGGACAATCTCCAGCCGCAGCCGCTCGCGACGCTCGCGAAGGCGGATGCCGCGCTGACGCGCCCGGAAAGCCCGTATCACGGCACCTACAACAAGGTCGCCACGGCCGTCGACGCGCTGTCGGAGAGCGATCCGCTGTTCTTCGGGAAAATGAAGTATTTCCTGAACGACAAGAACCCCGCGCCGGGTCATATCGAGAACATCGCCACGACCCTCATGGCGGCCGCCAAGGAGGGCGGCATGACCCGGATCGACGCGATCGTGACCAACGAGGCGCGCACCAGCCTGTTCGCCATCCAGGGCAACGGCAGCGGCGAGGTGGTGAACCGCGTTGAAGTGCCGCTACGCGGCGCGATGCAGTGGACCGTCGAAGAGAACTCCGAACGCGTGCTCAAGGCCGACCGAACGGCGTTGCAGCAGAGCGACGCGTCGATGGCGTTGTCGCAGACCCCGAAATCCGGTCAGCACATGTAGGGACGGGCGTCAGTCGTCGGCGGAACCGAATCGCGCCCAGCGTTCGGCTTCGCCGACGTCGGCGAAGATGCGGACGTTGATGCCGAGCGATCGGGCATGGATCTCGCCGTGTTCGATCGCGGGCAGGAATTCCGCGGTCGGTTCGACCACCGCGATGCGTTCGAAAAGATCGCCCACTTCGCGGAAGGCGAAGGCCAGTTCGCCGAGTTCCTCGGGCGTCGCCGGCCGCCCCTTCTTGCGGTCGACGACGAGCACCGTGCGGCAATGCCGCGCTCGGGCGGTGGCGACGATCTCGCGCCAATAGGCCAGGCGGACCGGCTGCGCGTCGATCTCGCCCTCGACCCGCGCCCGGAAGAGGTCGCCCTCGACCGTCCAGGTGAGCCGGTAGGCCGGCTCGGCCCTGGATGGATCGCTGCTTCTGCGTTCGTCGTTCATGACGTGACCCCCGCGCTGCCGTTCCAGCATACGCCCTCGCATGCGCGGCGGGACATCCGTGGGCGCCTGTGATCGTCTTCACGGACAGGCGCGGCGGGTATGCGATCCTTGCCGAGGGCGACGCAGGGGCGCCCAACGATGCCCTCGTCCGCACCCGGGAGTTCTCCGTGCCGTTCCGTCCCTGCGCCCCGCTGCCATCGATCGTGCCGATCCCTGCGTTCGTGCTGGCGTCCGTCTTCTGCGCGCTCTTCTGCCCGGCCGTCGCCGAGGCCCGGACCTGGACCGTCGGTCCGACCGGTCGCGACTACACCCAGCTCTCCGCCCTGTTCAACGGCAACGACCTCGCGCCGGGCGACATCGTCGAGGTCGACGGCAGCGCGACCTACAACAGCGTGGTGGTCGGCGAGGACGACGGCGGCCTGCCCGGCAACCCGGTGACGATCCGCTGGCGGCGCGTGGCCGGCGCGACCCGCCCGACCCTGCAGGGCGGCACCCACACGATCAAGTTCCAGCGCTCGAATCACGTGGTGTTCGAGGGCTTCGAAGTGCGCGGCGGCACCAGCACCTGTGTCTTCAGCGAAGCCCACGACATTACCGTGCGCGATGCGGTGATCCACGCCTGTCCCGGCCACGGCATCCTCGGCGCGGACCTCAACTCCGGCGCGTTCACCCTGGAATACAGCGAGATCTTCGACGCCGGCGCCGGCAGCACCCGGCATCCGATCTACATGCAGTCGGACGAGATGGCGTATCCGGGCTCGGTGTTCCGCATGCGCTACAACTACGTGCACGATGGCAACGGCGGCAATCTGCTGAAGAACCGCCACGAACGCGCGGAGATCCATTCCAACTGGTTCGAGGGGTCGGTCTACCAGGAACTCGAACTGATCGGCCCGGACTGCGAGACCCAGGCCTCGGGTTGGACCCGTGCGACGAAACGCGAGGACGCCGAGCTGTTGAACAACGTCATCGTGCACACCTCGTCGACGTGGCCGCATGCGATCCGCATCGGCGGCGATCTCAACGGCGCCAGCGACGGCCGTGTGCGCATGGTCGGCAACACCATCGTGTTCGACCGTCCCGGCAGCGCGACCGCCGTCTACGTGCAGCTCGGTGCGGGCAGCGTGGAGATGCACAACAACGCGATCTTCCAGACCGGCGGCGCAGCGCCGGCGATCCTGCGCGAGAACACCGGCGCCGACACGCCGGTCTGCGCGCCGTTCACGACCACGCCCTGGAGCGGCGCGCGCAGCGTGTTCGGGAGCCGCAACTGGGTGCAATCGACGGCGACCTTCGTACCGGCGGAGTGGACCGGGACCGTCCTCGGCGCCGATCCGGGGTTCCGCGACATCGCGACGCGGAATTTCCGTCCGCTGGCGTCCAGCCCCCTGCGCAACGCCGGCCTGAACCGGCCGCCGTCGCCGCCGACGTTCCCGATGCCGTGGCCGCTGCCGACGGTGGGCTACGATCCGCCGCCGCGCGCGAAACTCGCCGTCGGCGACCGGCGCGCGCGCATTCCGCAGGGCTACTTCACGGTCGACATCGGCGCACTGGAAGAGGTGGACATTGACAGTCTGATCGGGCCGTTCGAACTGCCGGGCGCCGCGCCGCGGGTGCGGCCGCGTGGGCCCGCGGCCGTGCCGGCGCCGCTGCCGGCATCGCCCGCGCCGACGCGAGTCCGCTGCCGGGGCGCTGCCTGCGCACGCTTCCACGATCCGCGCCGCTGAAGCGATACCGGCCTGCCGCTGGGTGGTGGCCATGCGCGCGCCGCGCTGGCAGGAAGGCGCCGATCGCGGCCCATTCTGCGGCGAGCGTCCCCGTCTACGGCAGGCGTGGCATGATTCTCGAAAGACCCTCGACCCGGAGCATCGCATGCGCAGATCGACGACATCCGTTTCCACTGCCGCCGTTCTCGCAGCCGCTCTGGCGCTGCTGCCGGCAGCGTTGTCGGCGCAGGATTTCTCGAAGGTGGAGATCGCGTCCACACCCCTGCGCGACGGACTGCATCTGCTCACCGGTGCCGGCGGCAACATGGTCGTGAGCGCCGGCGAAGACGGGACTTTCCTGATCGACGACCAGTACGCGCCATTGAACGAGAAGATCGCGGCGACGCTCGCGACGCTCGGTCGCATGCCGCTGCGCTTCGTCGTCAATACCCATTGGCACGGCGACCACACCGGCGGCAACGAGGCCTTCGGCAGGGCCGGCGCCGTGATCGTCGCCCACGACAACGTCCGCAGGCGCATGAGCCGAGAGCAGTTCATCGCCGCGTTCGAGCGCAAGGTCGATGCCTCGCCCACCGCGGCGCTGCCGGTCGTCACTTTCGCGGAAGGCGTGACCCTGCATCTCAACGGCGACGAGGTCGCCGTGATCCATGTCGCCCATGCCCACACCGACGGCGACGCGCTGGTGAAGTTCGCCCGCGCCAACGTGCTGCACATGGGCGACACGTGGTTCCATGGCGGTTATCCCTTCATCGACCTCAGCTCCGGCGGCGGCATCGACGGGCTGATCGCCGCGCTGGACCGCGGGCTGGCCCTCAGCGATGCGCAGACCCTGATCGTGCCCGGCCACGGCAAGGTCGGCGATCGCGCTGCGCTGCAGGCCTACCGCGACACGCTGCGCACCGCGCGCGACCGGATCGCGAAGCTCAAGGCCGCCGGCAGGACCCGCGAGCAGGTCGCCGCCGCCGCACCCACCGCGGAGTGGGACGAGGCCTGGGGCAAGGGGTTCATCAAGCCGGCGCAGTTCGTGGGTTTCGTGTACGACTCGCTGCCGGCGGACGGTGCGGTACGACACGGCCACTGAAACATGCATCGCCGTAGGCTGCGCGCGATTGGGTGGACGCTCCTCGCCTGCGGATGGGCGTTCCTGCCGATGGCCGTCGCCGCGGCATCCTCGCCCGCGCTGCGCGCCGAGGTCGACGCGCTGGAGAAGCGCGACACCGGCGACGCCGATTTCCGCCGATTGCTCGCCCGCATCGACGCGGAGGGGTCGCCGACGCTCAAGGCCCGCGCCTACGTGCTGCAGTGCCAGCGCAATGTCGGCGCCGATCCTGCCGCGATGCGCACGGTGGCCGAGGAAGGCGTCGCGGTCGCGCGCCAGGCGGGGGCGAACGCGGAGCTGGGCGGGTTGCTGCTGTGTCGGGGTTACATCGAGGAGTCCGCCGATCGCGGCGCCCGGGCGCTGGCCGATTACGGGGAGGCGATCTCGATCTCGGAACGGGCCGGCGCGACTGGCGACGCCGCCCAGGCGCGGGCGCTGCGCGGCGAACTGCTGCATGCGCAGGGGCGCTACGTCGAGGGGCTGCGCGACATGCAGGCGGCCTACCGGCACTACGTCCGCGTCGGCAACGATGCGCAGCAGAGCTACGCCTTGAACGCGATCGCGAATTTCTACGCCGATCCGCGGGTCGGCCAATACGACAAGGCCCTGGAGTACTACCGCCAGCTGCACGCGCGGCACGAAGCCGCGGGCGATCGCGCCGAAGCGGCGACCGCGCGATACAACATCGCGTCGACGCTCGGCCGGCTCGGCCGAGACCGCGAAGCGCAGACCGAATTCCGCGTCGCGCTGGCCGCCTACGAAGCCGGAGGCGACGACGCCAATGCCGCCGATACCAGACGGGCGATGGCGTCCCTGCTGCTGCGAAAGAATCGTGCGGGCGAAGCCCTTGCGCTCGCGGAGGCCGCCCTTCGGCAGGCCGGCGACGATGAGGATCTGATCGCGCGCATCCGACTGGTGCGCGGCGGCGCGCTGTATCGACTCGGCCGCGGCGAAGCGGCGCTGACGGACTTCGACGCGGCGCAGACGTTCTTCGAGCGCGAGAAGAACATGCGCTTCCTCGAACACGTCGCCGGCGAGCGCGCCGAGGCGTTGTCGACGATGGGCCGTTGGCAGGAGGCGTTCGTCGCCCGAAGCCGCCAGTTCGGGCTGAGCCGCGAGTTGGATGCACGCCTGGAGCAGGAGGTCACCGCGCGGATGCGGGTCCGTTTCGACAGCGAGCGCACCGAGCGGGAGAACGCCGCGCTGCAACGCGAAAACGCGCTGCGGACCCGCGCCCTCGACGACGCGCAACGCATCCGTCGACTGCAGGCGGCGACGATCGCGCTCGGCGCCGCGGTGCTTGCGGGGGCGCTGTGGGCGGCCTGGCGACTGCGCCGGCGCGCGCAGCAGATGCGCCGACTGGCGATGACCGACGAGCTGACCGGCATTCCCAATCGCCGCGCCATCCTCGAACGCCTGCGCAGACGGCTCGCGGGCGGCGATGCCGCGCCGACGGCGGTGCTCATCTTCGATATCGACCATTTCAAGATCATCAACGATCGCCGCGGCCACGATGTCGGCGACGCGGTGCTGCGCAGCGTCGCCGACGCGGCCCGGCGCGAAGTGGCCGGCGCTGCGCTGCGTACGCTCGGTGCCGATGGAGAGATCGGTCGGATCGGCGGCGAGGAATTCCTGGTGCTGCTCGAAGCCGCCGACGCGACGAAGGCGACCGCAGTGGGCGAACGCCTGCGGGCGGCGATCGAGGCCCTGCGCATCGATGTCGGCGGAGAAGAATTGCGGGTCACGATCAGCGTCGGTGGCAGCCCGGTGCGACCGGGCAGCGATCGGGTCGAAGATGCGCTGAAGCGCGCCGATCTCGCGCTCTATCGCGCGAAAGAAGCCGGTCGCAATCGGGTCGACTGGCAGCCTGCTCCCTTCTGACGATTTTCTTTCCCGGGAAATTCCGCATGCCCTATACCGCCGCCTATGCCGAAGTCGAACCCGAGCGCGCCGCCGTCGACGCCTTGCCCGGGCTCACCGTGCTCGAATTCGGCGCGCCCTGGTGTCCGCACTGCATCGGCGCGCAGCCGCTGATCGAGTCCGCGCTCGCCGGGCGTCCCGACGTGCGCCATCTCAAGATCGAGGACGGCCCGGGTCGTCCGCTGGGACGCTCCTACCGGATCAAGCTGTGGCCGAGCGTGCTCCTGCTGCGCGACGGCGAGGAATGCGCGCGCGTGGTGCGGCCGACGACGCACGAAGAGATCGAACGCGCGTTCTCGTCGATGTGAGCGTCGCCGGCGCCGTCGCCGCCGGCGCGATATTCGTGAAGGTTGTGTTGGATTCAGGCTGAACGTCGTCGCCGACGTTCAGGTTGTCGTTGCGCGGGCCTTGCGCTTCCGTCGCGCGCGCGACGCGGCTTGCACGAATCGTTCGCCGCGTGGTTAAGCGCGCGTTGCGTTCACGTTCGCGTCGTGGTCTCGATTCATCCGTGGATTCGCATGTTGATCTCCGCCGGTGCGCAACGCCGCGCCCGCGCCCCACTGCGAACCAGGAGAATTGCCGCGATGACACCACCTCCCCATCCGCGTTTTGCCGGCCTCATGGCCCTCGGCCTCGCGCTCGCCAGCCCGGTGGCGTTCGCGCAGAGCGCCAACGAACCGACCCCGACCGACGGCGCCAAAGCCGCCGAGCAGACTCCGCCGAAGGCGACGCAGCCCGCGCAGCCGGCGAAGAAGACCTGGGCCGAGCTGGACACCGACAAGAACGGCAAGCTCGACAAGAGCGAAGCCGCTTCGATCCCCGCGCTGCAATCGATCTTCGACCAGGCCGACGCCGATGCCGACGGTCAGCTGAGCGGCGACGAGTACAAGGCGTATCTGGCCGCCCATCGCCAGGACACGAGCGCCCCTCCGGGCTCGTCTCCGGGCAAGTGATCGCACCGGCGCGCGTCCATCGCGCGCCGCACGCACCGCACGGCGGGCCGAGCGCGTACCGCCTGCGCGAAACGGAATTCGCGCGAACGCGTCCCGCCGCTGCGGGACCGGCTGGCGCGCGGTCGCCACGGAGGGCGGCCGCGCGCACGGGATTCAATCGAATGCCCCGCGCTTGCGTTCCGGAAGACGCGCGCGCATGTGCGCGTTCAGATGCGCGGCCATGCGCGCGAATCCGGTCTCGGTGGGATGGATCTCGTCGTGCCACAAGCCGGGATCGTCGAAACCCGCGAGCGCGGTGAAGTCGGCGAAGCTGAAGAAATCGCCGAACGCATCGTCCGCCGCCAGCGGGCGCAACACGTGGTCGCGGAAGCCCTGCAGCATCAGCAGATCGGCGAAGCGCTTGCCTTCGGCCTTGTCGGGCAGGACGTGCTGCATCGGCTTCCACAGCCAGGGACCGACGTCGTCCTTCAGCCAGGCGATCAGACCGATGTTCTGCACGGTGAGATCGCCCTTGGCGCCGATCCGGACCAGCGGCATGTAACCGTGGCCGAAGACCCGGAATTCTGGGCGTGCGCGGTGGACCGCCCGCAGCGCTTCGAGCAGCGCGACGTAGCGTCCGTGGATCGTTTCGAAACTCTTCGAGGCGAGCAGGATCGCGAACGCCGCGTCGGCGTCGATCTTCGCCCGCTTGCGCGGCGGCATCCAGTCCGCGAAGGTCTTCGCCAGTCGCTGCGAAAGCTGGTCGTTGCCGCCCGCGCTGAGGCAGACCGCGTCGAACGGCGAGGACCGCACGCGCGCGGCGATGTGGTCGATGCGGTTGCCGGTGAAGAGTTCGCCGGCGGTCGCGCCGGGACTGCCGATCAGCATCGCCATGCCGTCGATGGCGAGAATGCTCTGGCGCGCGAGGTTCAGGTACAGCGGCGTGCTGAACCAGGAATCGCCCCAGTAGAGCAGCGCCGGACGGGTGTCGAGGAAGGTCTCGACGCGCCTGCGCTGCGCGCTCGATGGCGTACCGACCAGCGTGCGCCAGGTTTCCCAGCGGGTCGTCCAGTTCATCTGGTCCATGCCTGCCTCCTTCGCGGCGTGCGTGGCCCGCATCGTTGCCAACGTGGCCTTCGAGCGTAAGCGGTCGCCGTCGCGGCACGTGCGACGACCGCGGTTCAGTCGGCGGCGCCCGCGAACCCGTGCTGACGCCAGGCCTCGAACACCGTGACCGCGACCGCGTTCGAGAGGTTCAGGCTGCGATTGTCCGGCCGCATCGGCAGGCGCAGGCGCTGCGCGTCGGGGATGCCCGCCAGCACGGTGTCCGGCAGGCCGCGGGTTTCAGGTCCGAACAGGAACGCATCGCCGGGCGCGAACGCGACCCGATCGTAGCGGGTCGCGTTGCGGGTGCTCAGCGCGAACACCCGCGGCGGCACGCCGTTCGCCTGCGCGATCGCCGCGAGCGCGGCATCGAGATCGTCGTGGACCCGCAGCGTCGCGTACTCGTGGTAATCGAGTCCGGCGCGGCGCAGTTGCGCGTCCTCGAGCGTGAACCCGAGCGGCCGGATCAGATGCAATCGCGCACCGGTGTTCGCGCAGAGGCGGATCACGTTGCCGGTGTTCGGCGGGATTTCGGGCTGGTAGAGCAGGACGTCGAACATGCGTCATTGTGCCGCGTCGCGGTCGCTTCCGGCTCATCGCCCCAGCGCGCAGCGCGCCAGCGGTCGTCCCATCGCGGTCTCCCACGCCTGCGCGTCGACCGGGCGGGGCGGGCGCGGAAATTCGATCCGCGCTTCGATCTGTTCGCCGCGCGCGTCGCGGATATTGGTCGGACCGGTGAAGCGACGGAGCCGCCGGTCCGCGGCGTCGTAGTCCACCCGGATCGCGCCCGCGACGCGACCGAGCAGTCCGTCCAGGCGCAATTCGAAGCGCTGCACACGATCGTCGCCTTCGCGGCGCAGGCCCGTATTGCGGACCTTGAACGGCAGGCTGCGGCCGAAGGCCGGCACTGCGAACGTCAGCGGCTGCGCTTCCCCGGCGGTCAGCCGGGGCCAGCGCAGGCGCAGGAATTCGTCGAAGCCGGCATCCGCCACCAGCGGCGCGGCGCCGGTCGCGATCGCTCGCGGCGCGGTCTCGCCGCTCCAGACCAGGGTGCGGCCGCGTTCGCGACGCAGGCCTTCGCGATAGCCGCGCGCGTCGATCAGTTCGAACGCCGGCGCCAGGGCCGACTCGCGATAGTCCACGCGCTTGCGCGCGAAGGCGGTACCGTCGGGGCAGCTGTACAGCACCAGGCGCTCCACGGGGCGCTCGCCTTCGTGACGCACCAGATGCGATTCGCGGTAGAACAGGCGGTCGTTGTCGGGATCGCGGGCGTCGCCCTCGACGGCGATCAGCCGCGCCTGCGCCGGCAGCGCGAGGCCGAGCAGAACGACGAGCGCGACAGGGCGGTGGATGGCGGGGCGCATGGCGATGGATACGGCCGCGGACGGGCCGCGGATGCATCGCCGCGCGGTCGCGTCACCACGCCATCGGGCGACCCTGCCAGTCGAGGAAGCGGCCGCTGTCGGCGAGCGTGGCGGCGTCGACGACCCGCAACAGCCCCGCGACCGATTCGGCGGGCGGGATCTGCGCGCCTTCGCCGCCCATGTCGGTCTGTACCCAGCCCGGATGCAGCGCGAGCACGACGATGCCGCGGTCGCGCAGGGCGTGCGCGGCCAGCACGGTGGCCATGTTCTGCGCCGCCTTGCTGATGTTGTAGCTGGGCGTACCGAAGCGCTCGGTGCCGGCGATCGAACCGAGCATCGAGGACAGGTTGGCGACCCTGGCGCCATCGGCGAGGGTCGGCGCGAGGGTCTGGAGGAGCAGCAGCGGCCCGACCGTATTGGTGCGCAGGGTGTCTTCCAGCGTCGCCTGCGACAGCGCGCCGAAGCGCTCGCCCGAGTGCAGCACGCCGGCGTTGTTGACCAGCAGGTCGAGGCGTTCGCAGACCAGGGGCAGTTCGCGCGCCAGCTCGGCCCGCGATTTCTCCACCCCCACGTCCAGCGGCAGCACATGCAGCCGTCCCGGATATTCCCCCGCGAGCGTGTTCAGGGCGGTGGCCTTGCCCGGGTGGCGGCAGGTGGCGACCACCCGGTCGCCGCGGGCCAGCAGTCGGCGGACGAATTCGAGGCCGATGCCGCGGTTGGCGCCGGTGACGAGGCAGTGCAGGGCCATGACGGTTCCTCGCGCTGGGACGGTACGGGGCCGGACGGGACTTGTGGCCTAGTGCCTTGCCCGGGACCGGCCGCTAGCATGCAACGCCGGCCCCGGCCTGTCGAACGCCCTCCGGGCGGCGGCCACCCCGCTCACGGCCCGGGCCTTCACCAGACTTTCACAAGTTTCCCAGGAGTTCCGCATGTCCATCGCACGTCCGCGCCTGCCCGCGCTGAAGTACGGCCTGCTCGCGCTGTCCCTCACCTTCGCCCTCGGCGGCACGCTGTCGCTGATGCCGATCGAGGCCCAGGCCCAGGCCCGGACCGCCAAAGGCGCCGAAGTCGACATTCCCTACCAGCAGTTCACCCTGCCCAACGGCCTGCGCGTGATCGTGCACACCGATCGCAAGGCGCCGATCGTGGCGGTGAACATCTGGTATCACGTCGGCAGCAAGGACGAGCCCCAGGGCCGGACGGGCTTCGCGCATCTGTTCGAACACCTGATGTTCAACGGTTCGGAGAATCATCCGGGCGAATTCTTCGAGCCCTTCGAACTGGTGGGCGCCACCGACCAGAACGGCACCACCAACCAGGACCGCACCAACTACTTCCAGAACGTGCCCACCACCGCGCTCGACATGGCGCTGTGGATGGAGTCCGACCGCATGGGCCATCTGCTCGGCGCGATCGACCAGAAGACGCTCGACGAACAGCGCGGCGTGGTCCAGAACGAAAAACGCCAGGGCGAGAACCAGCCCTACGGCCAGGTCTGGGACCTGATGGGCAAGGCGATGTATCCGAAGTCCCATCCCTACCATCACAGCGTGATCGGCTCGATGGCCGATCTCAACGCCGCCACCCTCGACGACGTCAAGAACTGGTTCCGGACCTGGTACGGCCCGAACAACGCCGTGCTGGTGCTGGCCGGCGACATCGACCTCGCGACCGCCAAGCAGAAGGTCGCGAAGTATTTCGGCCACATCCCCGCCACGCCGACCATGGCGCAGCCCAAGGTCGATGTCTCGCCGCTGGCCACCGATTCGCGCGCCGAGATCACCGACAAGGTGCCGCAGGCCCGCATCCAGCGCGCCTGGAACGTGCCGCAGGCCGGCACCGTCGACATCGACCGCCTCCAGTTGTTCGCGCAGGTCCTCGGCGGCAGCCGCTCCTCGCGTCTCGATCAGCGGCTGCTGCACGCCGACAAACTGGTCGACAACGTCAGCGCTTCCGCCTTCTCCTCGCAGCTGAGCTCGACCTTCTTCATCAGCGCCACGGTCAAGCAGGGCGTCGACGTGGCCAAGGTCGAGGCCGCGATCGAGGAAGAACTGCAGAAGCTGCTGCGCGACGGTCCGACCCAGGCGGAGCTCGACCAGGCCCGCACCGTGTTCAAGGCCGGCTTCATCCGCGGCGTCGAGCGCATCGGCGGTTTCGGCGGCAAGGCCGACGTGCTCGCCGAATGCGCCGTCTACACCGGCAATCCCGGTTGTTTCCGCACCAGCCTGAAGACGATCGACACCTCGACCGTCGCCCAGGTCAAGGCCGCGGGCAACACCTGGCTCGGCGCCGGCAAGGGCAGCCACACCCTCGTCGTGGTCCCGGGCGAGCGCAAGCCGCTGGCCGAAGAGCCGGCCGCGACCCCGGCCGCGCTGACCCTGCCGCCGGTCGACCGCAAGTACAAGACGAAACCGAGCGGCGTCGACCGCAGCGCCGGCGTCCCGTCGACCGAGACCTTCCCGGAACTCAAATTCCCCTCGCTGCAGCGAGCCACGCTGTCCAACGGCACCCAGGTCATCCTCGCCGAGCGTCGCGGCCTGCCGGTGGTGCAGATGAGCTACCAGTTCGGCGGCGGCTTCGTCGCCGACCAGGGCGGCAAGCTCGGCACCTCCAGCTTCACCATGGGCATGCTCGACGAGGGCGCCGGCGATTACAGCGCCATCGCCTTCGGCAACCGCGCCGAAGCGCTGGGCGCCAACCTCAGCGCCGGCGCCAGCCTCGACGGCGCCAGCGCCGGTCTGTCGGCGCTGAAGCAGAACCTCGATCCGTCGCTGGCGCTGTACGCCGACATGCTGCGTCGTCCGCGCTTCGAGCAGGCCGAGATCGACCGCGTGAAGGCCAACTGGATCGCCGGCATCAAGCAGGAGAAGGCGCGTCCGAACGGCGCCGCGACCCGCGTCCTGCCGCCGCTGCTGTACGGCGAAGGCCATCCCTACGCCATTCCGTTCAGCGGCACCGGCACCGAGGCCTCGATCGCCTCGCTGTCCCGCGACGACCTCCAGGGCTATCACGCCCGCTGGGTCCGCCCGGACAACGCCACGCTGCTGATCGTCGGCGACACCACGCTGAAGGAGATCGTGCCGCTGCTGGAGAAGCATTTCGGCGACTGGAAGGCCGAGGGCGAAGTCCGCACCAACGCGGCGCTGCCGCAGGTGGCGACGCCGAAGAAGCCGCGCGTGTTCCTGATCGACCAGCCCGGCGCGATCCAGGCCAACATCTACGTCGGCCAGCTCGTGCCTTCCACCCGCGATCCGGGCGCGATCAAGTTCGACATCGCCAACTCGGTGCTGGGCGGCGAGTTCTCCTCGCGCCTGAACATGAACCTCCGCGAGGACAAGCACTGGGCCTACGGTTCCTACAGCAGCGTGTCCGCCGCTCTCGGCCAGCGTCCGTGGATGGCCTTCGCCGCGGTGCAGATCGACAAGACCGCCGAATCGCTGAAGGAAATGCGCCGCGAGATCGGGGAATACGCCACCGGCAAGGCGCCGCCGAAGCAGGAGGAAGTGGCCAAGATCCAGGCCTCCGAAATCCGCAGTCTGCCGGGTTCCTACGAAACCGCCGGTTCGGTGCTCGGCACGCTCGCCGGCATCGTCCGCTTCGGTCGTCCCGACGACTACGTGTTCCGCCGCAAGGCCGAGATCGAAGGCCTGACCGTGGATCAGGTGAAGGCCGCCGCGGCGGCGATCGACCCCGACGCCCTGACCTGGGTCGTGGTCGGCGACCTCAAGCAGATCGAGAAGCCGGTGCGCGATCTCAAGCTCGGCGAGGTCACCATCGTCGACGCCGACGGCAAGCCCGTCGGCAGGTAATCCGCCGTTCCTGTCGCGTTCCGACGATGCCCGCCATCATGGCGGGCATCGTCGTTTCGGAGAGTCCGCGGATGTCGGTACGCAGGGTTGTCCCGGCGCTTGTTCTGGCGGCGCTGGCCGTCTCGCTCCCCGCCTGCACCATCGTGCGCATGGCGCCCGGCGCATCGAAGGTGCGCGTGGTCGAACGTCCGCCGACCGGCTGCGAGCGGCGCGGCGAGATCGAGGTCTCGGTGCGCGACAGCATCCCGTTCTACGAGCGCAACCACCTGCGCGTGCGCGACGAGCTCGAGGTCCTCGCCCGCAACGAGGCGCCCGGGCTCGGCGCCGACACCGTGCAACCGGCCGGCCCCCCGGTGGTGGGCGAACAGCGTTTCGTCGCCTGGCGGTGCCGGCGGTGAGCAGGAGCGGCAAACAGCGCCGTTCCGAAATCAAGCAACGGCGTCTGGCGCGCGCGCAGCGCCTGCAGGCCGAGGCTGCGCTGCCGGACGTACGCTGGGTGGAGCGCGGCGCCGGCGGCGAGGGCGTTCCCGGCGTCGAGCCCGCCGATCGCGCGATCCTCGCGAGCCGCAACAACACCTGCGGGCCGTTGCCCGAGCGCTACGTCGACAAGCCTTTCGTCTGCCGCGATTGCGGCGAAGAGCAGGTGTGGACCGCGAAGCAGCAGAAATGGTGGTACGAGATCGCCCTCGGCGCGATCGACAGCACGGCGGTGCGTTGTCTGCCCTGCCGCCGTCGGCGCCGGACCGAACGGGCCCGCGACGGCGCCGACGCCCTCGGCGAGGCCTGCGCCCGCATTCGAGCGCTGGGCGATCGTCCGCCGGACTCCGCGGCCCGGCAGGACGTCGAAGCGGCGTTGACGCACAAGTGGTGGGGCGTGCGGGTGGTCGCGATCGGCGTGTTGGGACGTTGGGGCGGGCCGGAGGCGGTCGCGCGCCTGAAGGCGTTCGTGGAGGCCGGCGCGGAATCGACCGCCTGGCGCGACTGGCCGTGTCAGGGACAGCAGGCCGCGCTGTCGGCGCTGGGCGGATGTCTGCCCGCCTCGGAGATCCCGTGGGCGGTCGAATGCGTGCTCTCCGGCGGCATCGACCATTGGCCGCTGCGCCGCCGCCTCGCGCACGAGACGTCGGCGGATTGGGACGCGTTGCTGGACGCGGAATGGCGCCGCGACGATCCCGAGCGGCTGGTGCGGCTCGGGTGGCTGCTGGGCGGACTCGCCGCCGATGCCGCGACCCGCGCGCGGTGGCAGCAGCGCTTCCTGGGCCATCCGAACCCGCGGGTTCGACGCATGCCGCCGGGGATGTGGCTCGACGCGCGGCGCGAGTGAGGCGGCCGCCCGGGGTTCGCGCCCTCAGCAGCGCGACTGGCTTTCCAGTCGCAGCGCGGTCTGGCCCTGGTCGACGTCGCCGTTGCCGCCGTCGACGCGCACCTGCAGGCCGAAGCAGGCCGCTTCCAGCTTGTTCCATTCGCTGAGCTCGCCGCTGTGCGCCCATTTGCGCACGATCCGCAGGCTGTAGCAGCCGGCGGCTTCGGTATCGGCCGGCTCCCATTCCACTTCCCGGCTGTCGAGGATGTTCATCTCGTAGACCGCGCCCAGCGGCGAGCACACGCGGAAATGGTCGCGGGTCAGTCCGTTCACCGGCGCGCCCGTGTCCGCGCGCGAGACCGAAACGAACAGCAGAAGTACGAAACCGTCGTCGTGGACGGATTTGGATTCCTGGGAGACCGCGTCGACGATCAATCGTGCCATGGGGCCGTGTTCCTCCGTGTCGTGGGCCGGGACCATAACAGGATCGGGGCCGGTATCGGAGGTCGCAAGGCGGCGCGCCGCGCGGCGAGGGTTGCGAGGCGGACGCTCCCCCCGGGCGCCTGCCCCGGATCGCGTCCCGGCCGCTGTCGACCGGATTCCGGCTGGATTCCGACCGGATTCGGGCCCCGCGGGCCCTCCGGCGCGGATTTTCGGCCCCGTCGGGCCCCGGATTGCGCAGTCTGCGGCGGTTTTCGCATGCGCAGGGCGGGGGAAGGCGCTACCCTATACGGTTCCTGACTGTCTCATGGCCCTCCGCCCATGCTGTTTCAACATGTCGCCATCGCCGGCCTGGCCCACGTCGACGCCCCGCGTCAGCTGACCACCGACGAGATCAATGCCCGTCTGAAGCCCACGCTGGACCGGCTGGGCATCAAGTCCAACGTCCTCGCGGACGTCGCCGGCATCCATGCCCGCCGTCTCTGGGACGACGAAGTGCAGGCCTCCGACGCCGCCACCCTCGCCGGCGTGAAGGCGCTGGCCGATGCCGGCGTGGATCCCTCCCGGATCGGCCTGCTGGTCAACACGTCGGTGAGCCGCGATTACCTCGAACCGTCCACGGCCAGCATCGTCAGCGGCAATCTCGGCCTGTCCGACACCTGCCAGAACTTCGACGTCGCCAACGCCTGCCTCGCCTTCCTCAACGGCATGGACATCGCCAGCCGCATGATCGAACGCGGCGAGATCGACTACGCCCTGATCGTCGACGGCGAAACCGCGAACCTCGCCTACGAGAAGACCCTCGAGCGCATGAGCCGCCCGGACGCGACCGAGGAGGAGTTCCGCAACGAGATGGCGACCCTGACCCTCGGCTGCGGCGCCGCCGCCATGGTCCTGGCCCGCGCCGAGCTGGTGCCGGGCGCGCCGCGCTACCGCGGCGGCGTCACCCGCGCCGCGACCCAGTGGAACACCCTCTGCCGCGGCAATCTCGACCGCATGGTCACCGACACCAAGATGCTGCTCACCGAAGGCCTGAAGCTCGCGCAGAAGACCTTCATCGCCGCCCGCCAGGCGCTGGGCTGGGCGGTGGACGAGATGGACGAGTTCGTGATCCACCAGGTCAGCAAGGTCCACACCCAGGCCTTCGTCGACGCCTTCGGCATCGACCCGAAGAAGGTCCTCACCATCTTCGGCGAGCACGGCAACATCGGTCCGGCCTCGGTGCCGATCGTCCTCAGCAAGCTGCGCGAAATGGGCCGCCTCAAGAAGGGCGACCGCGTCGCGCTGCTCGGCATCGGCTCCGGCCTGAACTGCTCGATGGCCGAAGTCGTCTGGTGATCCGTCCCGCGCTTTTCGTCCGCGACGACAGGCGCTAGAGTGACCCCAAGCCCCCGGCCCGGCCGGGGGCTTTTTTTCGCCACAGGACATGAGCGCCCATGAACGACAAGCTCCGCAGCCACCACGAAATCGCCATCGCCTCCATCCACGTCTTCGCCGACGACGGCCGCCTCGATGCGGCGGAACTGGAGAAACTGCTCGCGCTGGCCCTTCGCGACGAGATCGTCGACGAGGACGAGAAGCGCGTGCTCGCCAACATCCTCGGGCGGGCCGAGCGCGATGGGGTCGCTCCGGAGGTCCTGGCCCGCATCGCCGAGGTCCGCCGGCTGTACGGCTTCTCGTAAGCCGCGGTCCGCCAGCCCGATCATCCCGAACCCCCGGCCTCGCGGCCGGGGGTTTTTCTTTGCCCGGAGGGTGTCATGGGTGCCGCCGACCGTTGGTCGGAATGTCACATGTGAGTTCTTGACAAATATCACATGTGAAAACTAAGGTGCTTCCATGGAACGCCGCACCTCCGCCTACTACCAGCGCCGGCACCGCGAACGGTTGCGGGAGCAGGGGCTGTTGAAGAAGGAGCTGTGGGTGCTGCCGGAGTACGCCGACGAGCTGGCGGCGATCGAACGCCGGATGCGCCGTTCCCGGGGCGACATCCCGCGAGGCGAGGCGTTCCGGGGCGGGCAGGGCCAGGAGGAGCGAACGATGGGCGAAACGATTTCGGGTGCGGTGGCGAATCCGGCCGCCGCGTTGTGGCCGACGGCGAACGCCGGCATCGGCGCGCCGCTATGGACCGCGTCGGCGTTGCACGGCGCGCTCGCGGCCGCGCAGCCGGTGCGCGACGGCGCCATGTCGGTCGAGCTGATCGAAGGCGCCGAGCCCGGCCTGTATCTCACCATGCACGAGTACGGCGATCTGCCGCTGTTCATGGCGGTCGTCGGCCGTCAGATCGTGGTCGAGGCCATGCTCTGGCCGGTGTCGCTGGTCCGCGATCCGGCGCGATTCAACGAGGCGCTGCTGCGCACCCACAAGCTGTTCCCGCTGTCGACGCTGGGCATCGAAACGCTCGACGGCGAAGCGGTCTACATCATGTTCGGCGCGCTGAGCGCGTCCTCCTCGCTCGCCGACGTGTTGTTCGAGATCGAAACCCTGGCCGACAACGTCATCCGGGCCACCGAAGCCTACGAAACGCATTTGCGGGAGGCGGCATGAACGCGGAATCTCAAGATACCGGGCGCGGCGAGTCCGATTCCGTCGCCGGGGCGGCGAGTTCGCCGATCTGGCGCAAGCTGGTCGACGCCGTGCGCGGCGGTGCGCACGAACTGGGCGAAGCCATCGCCGACAGCCAGGCGCTGCGGATCCTCGATCAGGAGATCCGCGACGCCGACGAGGAACTGCGTCGGAACAAGGACGCGCTGGCGGAAATGCTGGCGCACTACAAGGTCGCGCTCGACCGCGGCGCGGTCTCGTCGAAACGGGTCGACGAATACGAAGGTTACGCGCTGAAGGCGCTGCAGTCCGAAGACGATGCGCTGGCGCGGGAAGTCGCTGCGAAGATCGCGACTTTCGAGGCCGAACGCGACGCCGACGTCGCGCGCGCCGCGGAACTGTCCGCACGGGTCGCGGACCTGCGCAAGGCGATCGCCCAGGCCGAAGCGCACATCCGTCGCCTCAAGCAGCAGGTGGACACGGTCCGCGCCACCGAAACGGTGCAGCGCGCGCAGGCGGCGGTCGCGAACCGTCACGCCGGTTCCGAATCGCGGCTGCGCACCGCGCTGGAATCGCTGGAAAGGATCAAGCAGCGTCAGGCGGAGCGCAGCGCGCGGATGGACGCGGCCGCCGACCTCGCCCAGGAAGCGGAAGAGGATGCGCTGGAAGCCAAGCTGCGGCGTGCGGGCATCATCGTCGAAGACACCGGTGCCGACGCCGTGCTGGCGCGGCTGAAGAAGAAGATCGAAGGCTGAGGGCGAACGTCGAACGCCGCGCGCGGGACAGGGCGCGGCCGACGAGGGGAGAGCGGATGGAACTATTCCTGAGTATCGTGACGTCGTTTCCGACGGTGGTCTACACCGTGCTGCTGCTCGTGGTCCTCGTCCACTGGCTGCTGTCGGCGCTGGGCATCCTCGAAGTCGACACCGTCGACGGTCTGATGCCGGACGGCTTCGGCGGGCATGGCCTCGGCCACGGTCACGACCTCGGCGGTCATGCGATCGGGGGACACGACATCGGCGCGCACCATCATGTCGGCATCCATCATCACATCGACGCCAACCATCTCGGCGGCGCGCACCACCCTCACCACGACAGCGACGGCAGCGAAGCCGGCGGTCTGTTGATGAAATTCGGGCTCCACGGCGTGCCGGTGATGGTGATCTTCACGATCATCGCGATCGTCGGCTGGAGCTTCTGCTTCTTCGTCGACCAGTATCTGCTTCGCAAATTCGCGCTGGGCATGCTGACGCTGCCGGCCGAGATCGCCACGCTCGTCGGCGGGCTGGTGGTCTCGATCCCGGTCGCGCGCATCGTGCTCGCGCCGGTCCGCCGGCTCATGCGGAGGTTCGCGCCCGTCTCGCAGCGTCCGATGCTCGGCCGTTACGGCATCGTGCGCAGCCCCGAGATCACCGGCGCCACGGGAACGGTCGAAATCGACGACGGTGGCGCTGGCCTCATTCTGCAGGCGCGGGTCGACGGCGACGTGCGCTTCGTGCGCGGCGATCGCGTGGTGTTGATCGAGTACCTCGAGCGCGACAACGCGTACCGGGTGATCTCCGGCGAGGAATTCGAACGGCTGTGACATTGAACCGAATCGCGCCGGAAGCCGAACGCTTCCCGGTACCCGGCCTGAACGTTCGCTCCACCGAACATCGGCCATCCGGACAGGACAATACTCATGAACGAGAGTTCGAGCATCGCACAGAATATCGGCGCGGATATCGCCCGACGGAACCGAAAGCGCAATGTCGAAGCGCGCGATCGCCGGCTCATGCTGCTGCTCTTCGGGATGATGGCCTTCATCGGCACGATGGGCACGATCGGCAGCGTCATCGAATTCGCGGAAGGCGTCGTCGATCCGTGGGTGCTCGGGCAGGGGTTCGGGCTGTCGATGTTGTATCTCCTCGCCGCGTCCCGGCTGTGGTTCCACGACGACATGCGGCTCTGGGTGGTCGCTGCGCCGATCGTGATCCCCATGATCGCGATGGCGGTGGAAGTCGCGCTCGGCCTGTCGCCGCCTGGGGTTCCGGTCTTCAATCTCCTGATGCTCGGCCTCGTCCTGTTGCGCAGGCGTACGCTCGCGGCCGCTCGGGCGGAGCCGCGCCTGTCCGCGACGCCCGTATGAGACCGAGCGATCTCGGCGATAGGGGCGCCCCCCATGGGACGCGCGTCCGCCTCGAGTGCGGATGATCCAGGGGGTGCGGGGCGTCGGCAGGGCTGCCCACGGCCGACGACGCGAACGGTCGCAACGGTTATCGGCGCCGTGATGCCGGTAGGGAATCTGTCGCTGCGCAAGCCTGCGCAACGGCGACGCAAGCAACAACGCAAGCAACGACGATGGGAGAGAATGCGATGAGCGAGCTGAGTTCGAATCTGATCTGGGTGCTGTCGATCGCCGCGGCGGTGGTCGTCTTCCTGCTCGGCCTGGTGGGGATGTTCAAGGCCTTCTACATCAAGGTCCCGCAGGGTACGGCGCTGATCGTCAACGACATGTCGTCGACGCCGAAGGTGCATTTCACCGGCGCGCTGGTGTACCCGGTGATCTACAAGAAGGAATTCATGCGGATCTCGCTGATCACGCTTGAAGTCGACCGCAGGCACAAGGACGGTCTGATCTGCAAGGACAACATGCGCGCCGACATCACGGTCGCGTTCTACCTGCGCGTGAACGAGACCGCGCAGGACGTGTTGAAGGTGGCCAAGGCGATCGGCGTCGACCGCGCATCCGACAAGGTCGCCGTGAACGAGCTGTTCAACGCCAAGTTCTCCGAAGCGTTGAAGACCGTCGGCAAACAGATCGAATTCGTGAAGCTGTTCGAGAATCGGCAGGAATTCCGCGATCGCATCATCCAGGTGATCGGCAACGATCTCAACGGCTACGTGCTGGAAGACGTCGCCATCGACTACCTGGAACAGACGCCGAAGTCCTCGCTCGACCCGAGCAACATCCTCGACGCCGAAGGTATCCGCAAGATCACCGAGCTGACCGCCGCGCAGAACGTCATCACCAACGAGCTCGCGCGCAACGAGGAGCTGGCGATCAACAAGAAGAACGTCGAGACCCGCGAGGCGATGCTCGCGCTCGAACGCCAACAGGCCGACGCCGAAGCGAGGCAGAAGCGCGAGATCGCGACCATCCGCGCGCGCGAGGAAGCCGAGACCCACAAGGTCCAGGAAGAGGAGCGTCTGAAGGCCGAGCAGGCCCGCATCACGACCCAGGAAGCGGTCGAGATCCGCGAGCAGAACCGCATGCGCGAAGTCGAGGTGGCCGAGCAGAATCGCCAGCGCGCGGTCGCGATCGAGATCGAGAAGGTCAATCGCGCCCGGCAACTGGAGGTCGTCGCCCGCGAGCGCGAGGTCGAACTGCAGCAGATCGACAAGGAGAAGGCGCTGGAAGTGCAGCGCAAGGACATCGCCAACGTGATCCGCGAGCGGGTCTCGGTCGAGAAGACCGTGGCGCAGGAAGAAGAGCGGATCAAGGAAGTGCGGGTGGTGTCCGAAGCGGACCGCCAGAAGCAGGCCACGATCCTCGCGGCGCAGGCCAAGGCCGAGCAGGAACTCGTGCGTCAGGTGAAGCAGGCGGAAGCCGACGAGGCCGCGTCCAAGCATCGTGCGGTGCAGATCACGGTGATCGCGCAGGCCGAACTCGAGGCCGCCGCGAAACAGTCCGAAGCGAAGAAGCGCATGGCCGAAGGCATCGAGGCCGAGCGCGCGGCGCCGGGTCTCGCCGATGCGCGCGTTCGCGAAATCACGGCCGCGGCCTTGGAGAAGGAGGGTCTGGTCAAGGCGCGCGTGGTCGCCGAAACCCTGTCCGCGGAAGCCAAGGGCGCCCAGGACAAGGGTGCGGCCGAGGCCAAGGTCATCAAGGACGTCGGCTTCTCGCAGGCCGAGGTGCTCCGCCAGAAGTACCGTTCCGAGGCGGAGGGCCTGACCGAGAAATTCGCGGCGCTCGGCGCGATGAGCGACCAGGCGCGCGCGCACGAGGAATTCCGCATGCAGCTGGAGAAGGGCTTCGAACAGGCGATGGCGGCGATCGGCGCGAACAAGGAGATCGCGCGGGAGCAGGCCGAGGTGCTGTCGACCGCGTTGGCCAAGGCCAACATCGACATCGTCGGCGGCGAAGGCGCGTTCTTCGATTCCTTCGCCAAGGCGCTGTCGGTCGGCAAGGCGGTGGAAGGCGTCGCCCACAAGAGCCCGATCGTGCAGGAAGTGCTGCAGAAGCTCCTGTCGATGCAGGTCGGCGGGAAGAAGGTTACGGAAACCGAAGAGACGTGACCGCGGCTGCGGCCCGGTCCCGCGCAACGAAGGAGCGCAACGATGGTGCGGATCGCGACGATGCTGGTACTGGCGATGGAACTGTGCGCGCTGACGGCCTGCGACGCCGGGTTCGCCGCCGGCGGGGCGACGATCGGGGCGAAGCCGGTCGCGGTCGCCGAATCCGAACGCGCATGGGCGGAGTCGTCGGTGCGAGGCATTCTCGCCGACATCGACGCCCATCGTTACGGCGAGGTCTGGGACGCCGGTGCGCCGACGCTGCGGGAAGACGTGACGCGCGAGGATTTCGTGCGTACCGCCATCGTGGCGCGCGAGTACAGCGGCGACTGGGGCGTGCGCAGGCGCAAGACCCTGACCTTCTACAACGGACCCGGTCTGCCGCGTGTCCTGCACGCCACGCTCGTCAACGAGGTCGAGTGCGGCGGCAGGACCTGCCAGGAGCGGATCTTCCTGCAACGGCTCGAACGCGGATGGGCGCTGGTCGGTTACAGCGTCGAGCCGTTGGGATGAGCGGTTTCCTTTCGACAACGATGCGCGGCCGCGACGGCCGCGCCACGACAGCGACGGTCTGAACACATGGCGGACGACACCACGGCAAGCGCGACGACCGGAACGGCGACCGAGCCCGCATCGCTCATCGAGAAGGCGGTCGCCGAGGGCGGCGCCTACGAAGTCCTGCGAAAGCGTCTGGGCGAACAGGGCCGACAGCTGCGCGAGCGCGCCGAAGCGCTCAACGCGCAGCGCCTGCAGACCTTCGGCAGCAGCCGGATGGAGGTCGTCGGCCGGTTGCGCGTCCGCACCGAACACAACTGCGTCGCCCGCGACATCGTCCAGGTCGGCGAGTACCTGCTGTTCGGCTACAACGTCTTCATCGGCCTGAAGAAGGAAACGCTGATCCAGGACGTGTTCTCCCTGTACCGTCTGGTCGAGGGCGCGGAAGGTTACGACGTCACGCCGGTCGACATCGCCGGAAGTTTCCTGAGCGATCCCGCGTTCGCGAAGGACTTCGCCGAACTGTTCGCGTACTACAAGAACACCCGCCTGCTGCAGCTGGTGGTGCGCGACGGCAAGCTGCTGGCGAGCTTCCAGATCGGCGAACGGATCGAGGACGTGCGCGTGTTCCGCTGGCAGGTCGACCGCGGCAACGTCCGTTACATCGACAATCGGGGCGAGCGCGACATCGCGCTGCCGGCGCCTTACGACTTCGAGTGGATCCGCGCCACCCGCGAGCTGGCGGTCAATGGCCGCCACCCGCACCTGAACATCCTCGATACCGTATTCGTGGAGGCGGTCGAGGGCGATCTCACGATCAAGATCGAGAACAATACCGAGGACGGACTCGGCATCTACCGGGAACCCGTCGAGGACCGCAACCAGTCGCTCGACGACGCCCAGATCGACTACGCCCGCGTCGGCAGTCTGATCCTGCTGCGCGTCCTGCCGTACCGCGAGCAGCAGTGGCGGTACCTGGTCTACAACACGCTCTCGCACAAGGTCCACCGGCTCGACGCGATCGGCCAGGCCTGCGTGCAACTCCCGGAAGGACACGGCATCGTGTTTCCGGGCGGCTACATGCTGCAGAACGGCGAGACCCGCACCTTCGATCAGGCGGTGCAGGGCATGCGCTACAAGCGCACGATCCGCTCGCCCAACGGCGAAGACGTGCTCTACCTGTTCTACGAGCCTCTCGACGGGCGCATCGCGCTGTTCGTCTACAACACGATCCAGCGCGGCATGCAGCCGCCGGTGCTCGGCCAGGGTTACGCCCGGTTCGAGGACGGCCGGATGGTCATCTTCAGCGCCGAAAGCAGCGAGCCGACCCGCGTCCATCCGATGCAGGTCTGGCAGACGCCGTTCTCGTCGGAGGATCATGCGCACCGGCAGGCGACCGGCAACGGCTTTCTGGAACGCATCGGCAATCCGGAACTGGTCCGCGGCATCTCCGACCTGTTGAGTCTCGCTCGCGGCATCGAAGGCGACGATGTGTCCGCGCAGCGCTATCAACTGCTGACCCAGACCACCCGTCGCCTGTTCGATCAGTATCACTGGATCGAAGACCGCCATTGCGAAGGTCTGGCTCCGCTGCTGCGCGAGATCGTCGCCAGCAGCGAATCGGTGCTCGACGAATACGAGAAGGTCGAAAGCATCCGGCGCCAGTCGGCGGAGGCGATGCGCGAGGCCGCTGCGCGCCAGCAGGCGCTGTTCTCGGGCCTCGACCCCGATCGCTGGGAGCGGGTGCAGGATTGCGTCGACGCGCTGAACGGGATCGCGGCGCAACGCGGGAGCCTGTTGACCCTGCGCGAACGGCGCTACGTCGACACCGCGGCGATCGACGCGATGGAATCGGCGTTGCTCGAAGCGCAGACGCGCACCGGCGCCGCGACCGGGGAGTTCCTCGCTGGCGAAAAGGCGCTGCAACCCTACGTCGACGGCGTGCAGGCGCTGGACGCGCAGGCGCAGAAGGCGACCAGCGTCGCCGCGTTGCGCGAACCGCTGCAGCGGATGCAGGCACTGTCGACCGACCTCGACATGCTGTCGGAGCTGATGGCCACGCTGAAGGTGGACGACGCCACCCGGCGCACCCGGATCGTGGAGTCGATCTCCACGATCTACGCGAAACTCAACCAGGCCAAGGCCCGCGCGGAGCAGCGTCGCAAGGCGCTCGGGTCGGACGAGGCCGTGGCGCAGTTCGGCGCGCAGTTCACCCTGTTCGGGCAGAGCGTCGCCAACGCGCTGGCGTCGGCGCGCGATCCCGAGCGCTGCGACCAGGAACTCTCGCGCCTCATGGTGCAGCTGGAGGAACTGGAGAGCCAGTTCGGCGAACACGAACGTTTCCTCGGCGACATCGTCGCCAAGCGCGACGAGCTGCTGGAGACCTTCGAGGCGCACAAGCAGACCCTGCTCGACGAGCGCCAGCGCAAGAGCCAGTCGCTCGCCGATGCCGCCGCGCGCATCCTCGAAGGCCTGGGGCGCCGCACCGCGCGGATCGCGGGCATGGACGAGCTGAACGCGTTCTTCGCCGGCGACGCCACGATCCTCAAGCTGCGCGAACTGGTCGAGCGCCTGCGCGCGCTCAAGGACAGCGTCCGCGCCGACGATATCGAGGCGCGGCTCAAGAGCGCCCGCGACCAGGCGGTCCGCGCGCTGCGCGACCGCAGCGAGTTGTTCGAGGCGGGCGGCAACGTCATCCGCCTCGGCCCGCGCCATCGCTTCAGCGTCAATACGCAGGAGCTGGATCTGACCGTGCTTCCGCGCGAGGACGGTCTCGCCCTGCATCTGACCGGCACCGATTTCTTCGCGCCGGTGCGCGATTCCGAACTCGACGCGCTGCGTCCGTTCTGGTCGATCGGACTCGAATCCGAATCGCCGCAGCTGTATCGCGCCGAATATCTCCTCGGCGAAGCGCTGGCCGCCGCCGAGGCCGGCCGCGACGGGCTCACGCTCGACCTGCTGCGCCAGCAGGCGAAGCAGCCGGACGCGTTGACCCGCACGTTGCGCGACTTCGCCGCGCCGCGCTATCGCGAAGGCTACGAGAAGGGCATCCACGATCACGACGCCGCACGCCTGCTTGTCGCGCTGCTGCCGCTGCGCGACAACGCCGGCCTGCTGGTCCACGCGCCGGCCGCGCGCGCCTGGGCGGGATTGTTCTGGGAGCAGGTGCACGAGCGCCCGGACGCGGAGCGCTGGATCGATCGCGCCCGCAACGCGCAGGGCATCGACCGGGTGTTCGCGCATCGCGGCGGGCTCGATCGGCTGCGCGAGGACATCGCCGCGGCGATGCGCGCCGAGGCCGAGGCGCAGGATCTCCCGGCCGATCCCGCGCTGGACGCGCCGGCGGCGGCGTATCTGATCGCCGTGCTCGCGTCGCCGCACCGTTCGTTCGCATGGAGCAAATACGGTCGCCGGCTGTACGACGCGCTGCGTCAGCGATTGGCGGCGGAACGGCTGTGGGACGAATTGCATGCGACGCTCGAAGCGCTGCGGCCCGACACCGGCGCCCGCTGGCGTCTCGTCGCGCAGTGGTTCGATGCGATGATCCTCGATCCGGCGCATGCCGAACTCGGCGATTACCTGCCCGAGGCCGTTGCCCTGATGCTGCTCGGCGACGAAGCGCTGTCGCGCGTCGTCGAGGCCGATCTGCGGGCGACCGTCGATGGCCTGCTCGGCGAGCATTCGCGGATCGCGAACGGCGTCCTCGCGATCGGCGTCGACGATCTGGGCGAACGCCTGCGCCGGCATCGCGACGAATTCCTGCCGCAGTTCCGCCGCTGCCAGGCCCTGCGCCAGGCGCTGATCGCGCGCGAACGCGATGCCCTGCGCCTGTCCGAATTCAAGCCGCGCCCGCTGACCTCGTTCGTGCGCAACCGGCTGATCGACGACATCTACCTCGGCGTGATCGGCGACAACCTCGCCAAGCAGATGGGCACCGTCGGCGAGGGCAAGCGCAGCGACCTGATGGGCATGCTGATGCTGATCTCGCCGCCCGGCTACGGCAAGACCACGCTGATGGAGTACGTCGCGCATCGGCTCGGCCTGATCTTCATGAAGATCAACGGCCCCGCGCTCGGGCACGGCGTGCGTTCGCTCGATCCGGCGCAGGCGCCGGACGCGGCCGCGCGGCAGGAGCTGGAGAAGCTCAACCTCGCCCTGGAGATGGGCAACAACGTGATGCTGTACGTCGACGACATCCAGCACACGAATCCCGAGTTCCTGCAGAAGTTCATCTCGCTCTGCGACGGCACCCGGCGGATCGAGGGCGTCTGGCAGGGGCGCACCCGCACCTACGATCTGCGCGGCAAGAAATTCTGCGTGGCGATGGCCGGCAACCCGTACACCGAGTCCGGCGAGGTGTTCAAGATTCCGGACATGCTCGCCAACCGCGCCGACATCTACAACCTCGGCGACGTGCTCGGCGGCATGGAGGACGCGTTCAAGCTCAGCTACGTCGAGAACTGCCTGACCTCGAATCCGGTGCTGGCGCCGCTGGCCACGCGCGATCTGGCCGATCTCTACGCCTTCGTCGACAAGATCGAGGGACGGCCGTTCTCGTCCAACCGTCTGAGCCACGCCTACAGCGGCGCGGAGATCAACGAGATCGTCGCCACCCTCGAACGCCTGATCCAGGTGCGCGAAGTCGTCTATCGCGTCAACAAGCAGTACATCGCCAGCGCCGCGCAGGCCGACAAGTATCGTACCGAGCCGCCGTTCAAGCTGCAGGGCAGCTACCGCAACATGAACAAGCTGGCCGAGAAGATCTCGCCGGTCATGAATGCGGCCGAGCTGCAGCAACTGATCGCCGACCACTATCAGGGCGAGGCCCAGCTGCTCACCACCGGCGCCGAAGAGAACCTGTTGAAGCTGGCGGAACTGCGCGGCGTCATGACCGAGGCGCAGGCCGAACGCTGGGCGCAGATCAAGCGCGATTTCCTGCGCAACAAGGCGATGGGCGCGGACGACGCCGACGTGGGCCCGCGCATGGTCGCGCAGCTCAACGATCTGGTCGAAAGCGTGCGCGGTCTGGAAAAGCTGTCGGATCTCGCCAAGCCGACGCCGATCGAGACGCGGAGCGATGCGCCGTGGCCGCAACTGCTGGCTGTGCTGGAGCGTCTGTCCGAACGGTTCGAGCCGCGTCCGCAGGAGGCCGCCGCCGCGTCTGCGACGACGAACCCCGCGACGGCCACCCCCGCGACGCCGGACTGGTTCGAGCGCCATGCCGAACAGCAACTGCAACTGCAGCAGGTGTTGACCCTGCTCGCGGAGCGCATCGCCGTGCTGCAGAGCGCACCCGCCGCCGCCCCGACGAAACGCGCGCGCGCCGCGCCCACCGAGGGTCAGGCGCTGGCCGACGCCCTGCGCGAGGAGCAGCTGAAGCAGGCGCTGGAGGAATTCTCCGACCGCCTGCTCGGGAAGACCAGGCGTTGAGCGCCGGAGCGATCGCGACATGATCGACTTCGCCGAACTCGACCGCGTCCTGCGCGAGAGCGTCGTCGATGGCGTGCTCGACGACGAGGAGAAGTTCGAGCTGCGCGCGATCGGCAGCGGGTTGAGCCGGGATCGCGTGCGCTATCTGCGCAATCGCGCCTTCGACCTGGTGCGCGAACGCTGGAACGCGCCGGAGGCCGCGCCGCCCGAGCTGTTGCGCTGGCTGGAGCAGGTGATCCGCACCCTGGACGCGGGCGCCGATCCGCCGCCGGTGGAGGCGCAGGCCTGGTTCGCGCCCGGCGACGACTGCCTGCGCCGTCTGCGCGAACTGTGCCTCGGCGCGAAGCGCTCGATCGACGTCTGCGTCTACACGATCTCCGACGACCGTCTGTGCGAGGCCCTGATCGACGCCCATCTCCGCGGCGTCGCCGTGCGCATCCTCAGCGACGACCACAAGGTCCACGACGTCGGCAGCGACGTCCTGCGCCTGCGCGCGCGCGGCGTCGAGGTCCGCCTCGACGACAGCGCCTTCCACATGCACCACAAGTTCGCCCTGTTCGACGGTCTTCGCCTGGCCAGCGGCAGCTTCAACTGGACCCGGAGCGCCAGCGAGGGCAACGAAGAGAACCTCGTCGTCACCGACGACGCCCGTCTGGTCCGCGCCTTCGCGGCGCGGTTCGAGCGGTTATGGGCGAAATTCGCCTCCGACTGAGCTTCATATCGGGGAGAGATGCCCGTTTCGGCCGGTCCGCGGTGCCAAAACGCGGGGCAGGCCTTATCCTTGGCGGCCTCGTTCCGCGGCCGTCCGCGCTGCCGCCCCCGCCGAATGCCGCCCATGACTTCGCACGCCTTCCCCGACTACCCCTTCACCCCGAACCGTTTCGAGGTCCGTCCCGGCATCGCGATGTCGTATCTCGACGAGGGTCCGCGCGATGGCGAGGTGGTCGTCATGCTGCACGGCAATCCGTCGTGGAGTTTCTACTGGCGGCATCTGGTGCTGGGGCTGCGCGACAAGTACCGCTGCATCGTGCCCGATCACGTCGGCATGGGGCTGTCGGACAAACCGGGCGACGACCGTTATACCTACACGCTGCAGTCGCGCGTGGACGATGTGGCGACGCTGCTGGATCGCCTGGGGATCGCCGGGCCGGTGACGCTGGCGGTGCACGACTGGGGCGGGATGATCGGGTTCGGTTGGGCGCTCTCGCACGAGGCCCAGGTGCGCCGCCTGCTGATCACCAATACCGCGGCGTTCCCGCTGCCGCCGGCCAAGCCGATGCCGTGGCAGTTGAACCTCTGCCGCAACACCGCGCTCGGCGCGTTCCTGATCCGCGGTTTCAACGCCTTCGCCGCCGGCACCGCGCGCGATTGCGTTTCGCGCAAGTTGTCGAAGGACGTGTATCGCGGTTACGTCGCGCCCTACGATTCGTGGGCGAACCGCATTTCGACCCTGCGCTTCGTGCAGGACATTCCGCTGGCCGAGGGCGATCCGGCGTGGGCGCTGGTGAAGGCATCGGCCGATCGACTGTCGAGTTATGCGGATCGCCCGACCTTCATCGGTTGGGGGTTGCAGGATTTCGTGTTCGACCGTCATTTCCTCGAAGGTTTCCGCAGCGCGCTGCCGCAGGCGGAGGTGCACGCGTTCGAGGATGCGCATCATTACGTGCTGGAAGACAAGCACGAGGTCCTGGTGCCGTCGATGCGGCGGTTCCTGGACGCGCATCCGCTGGGCGCTGCCGCACTCTGACGTCGGCGATGTCCCCGCTCGCGACACTGGCGATGATCCTCGGCGCCGCTGTCGTCGTCGGTCTGCTGTTGTCGTTGCCGTTCCTCCGGCTCGTCGCGCGTTCCCGTCGCAAGGGGGCGATGGCGCGCAGCCCCGTCCTGACGCGCTCCGGGGCGTTGATGGCGATACCGATGGCGGCGGGGCTGCTCGCGTTTTTCGCATGGCCTTCGTTCGATCCGGAGGCGCCCGAGTGGGTCTCGTCCTGGTGGGCGCGCATGGGTGCCGCGGTCCTGATCGGTTTCGTCTCCATTCCAATCGACCTTGTACTGGCCCGCCGCGGATACCCGACCTCACGTCCGCGCAACGACCGCATCGACGGTCCGCCCGCCGCTTGATCGGGATCAACGCGGCCCGGCCGGTCGGCGCCTAAGCTGCCGCCTTCGCACATTCCGCGAGGGCGACGCATGTCCGGGTCCGCAGACAGATTCGATATCGTGGTGGTGGGCGCCGGCCCGGCCGGTCTGTGTTTCGCCCGCGCACTGGCCGGCAACGGGCTGTCGGTGGCGGTGGTGGAGCGGCAAACCCGCGAGGCCCTGGCCGATCCGCCCGACGACGGCCGCGAGATCGCCCTGACCCATCGCTCGCAGCGGCTGCTCGATGCGCTCGATGTCTGGTCGCGGTTCGCAGAGGACGAGGTTTCGCCGCTGCGCGATGCGCTGGTGCTCGACGGCGACAGCGTCGACGGCCTGCGGTTCCGCCACGAGGACAGCGGTCGCCCGCAGCTGGGTTGGCTGGTGCCGAACCATGCGATCCGGCGTGCGGCCTATCTCGCGTTCGCCGAGCGGGAGGCGGCGACGCTGTACGTGGGTCGGCGCCCGGTCGCGGTGTCGGTCGAGGCCGACGGCGTCGTGGCGACGCTCGACGACGAGACGCGTCTGCACGCGTCGTTGCTGGTCGCGGCGGACAGTCGGTTCTCCGAGACCCGTCGTGCGCTGGGCATCCCGGCGCGGATGCGCGACTTCGGCAAGACCATGCTGGTCTGCCGCATGCGCCACGCGTCGCCGCACGAGAGCACCGCCTGGGAGTGGTTCGATTACGGCCAGACGCTCGCGCTGCTGCCGCTCGCCGATGCGAACGCCTCGTCGGTCGTGCTGACCGTGCCGCATGCGCAGGCGCAGGCCCTGCAGGCGATGGACGCGGAGGCCTTTTCCGCGGAGATGACCCGTCGCTTCAAGGGGCGGCTTGGGGCGATGGCGTTCGTCGGTCCGTGCTGCGCTTATCCGCTGGTCGGCGTGTATCCCGACCGCTTCGTCGCGTCGCGCTTCGCCTGCATCGGCGATGCCGCGGTCGGCATGCATCCGGTGACCGCGCACGGGTTCAATTTCGGCCTGCTCGGCGTCGATACGCTGGCCGGACTCGTCCGCGATGCGCACGCATCCGGTCGGCCGTTCTGGAGCGACGCGCTGCTGCAGCGTTACGAGCGCGCGCATCGCCGTGCGACGCGACCGCTGTATCTCGCGACCCAGACGCTCGCGGGCCTGTACACCGACGATTCGGCGCCGGCGAAATTCGTGCGACGCGCGGCGCTGCGGCTCGCGCAGCGCGCACGGCCGTTCCAGCGCGCGGTGATGGCCGGCCTGACCGACGACGGTGGCGCGCCGTCGCTGCCGGGCGCGATCGCACGACGCCTGCCGAAGTTCAGCCTCCGGTCGCCCGGGCCACGTCCTCCGGTGTGAGCGGCGGCAGGCCGTGGCGGGCCCTGGCCCGGTCGCATTGCGGGCTGGGCGTGCCGTCTTCCCAGGCCATCTTCAGCTCGCGGCAGGGCGACGGCCGCGCATCGTAGATCGTGCAGCGCACCGACGCGCCGACGGTGCCCTCCAGCGCGATGCAATGCGGCCGGTCCGACCAGGTGCCGCGCATGCAGCGCTGGTGCGCGCCGAGCGTTTCGGTGAGCTCGACCGGCACCCGCCCGCCGAGGTCGGGTTCGGCCTCGGACCAGTGCAGGCTGACGCGGAAGGCTGCGCAGCAGGCGCCGCAGGACAGGCAGGGATGTGGCATGCGCGGGACGGGCACGTCGGAATCCGCGGAATTCTGCGGGTTTTTCGCGCGCCCGCAAGCCGGATTGGCGCCGCGGGCGGTCGCCGGGGGACAATGCCGGGATGGATCGCCCCCACGCCCCCTGCCATCAGGCCCCCTGCCATCAGGCCCCCTGCAATATCGCCGCCAGCCTCCCGCGACTCGCGCGCGAGCGACCCGCGCAGGTCGCGATGCGCTGCCCGGGACGCGACGGCGCCTACGGGATCGCGCTGACCTACGCCGACCTGGACGCGCGCAGCGACGCCATCGCCGCCGGTCTGGCCAGACGCGGCATCGTCCGCGGCACCCGCACCGTGCTGATGGTGCGGCCGACGCCCGAATTCTTCCTGTTGATGTTCGCCCTGTTCAAGGCCGGCGCGGTGCCGGTGCTGGTGGATCCGGGCATCGACAAGCGCGCCCTGAAACAGTGCCTCGACGAAGCGAAGCCCGAAGCCTTCATCGGCATTCCGCTGGCGCATCTCGCGCGCGTCCTGCTGGGCTGGGCGCGCGGCGTGCGCCTGCGCGTGACCACCGGCGCGCGCGCGATCCTCGCCGATGTCGCCCTGGCCGAGATCGAACGCGACGGCGCGGGCGCCGGACCGCAGCTCGCCGACACGCAGCCCGACGACGTCGCCGCGATTCTCTTCACCAGCGGTTCGACCGGGATTCCGAAAGGCGTCGTCTACCGGCACCGTCATTTCGTCGCCCAGATCGCGATGATGGGCGAAGCCTTCGGGATCGCACCGGGCGGTGCGAATCTGCCGACCTTTCCGCCGTTCGCGCTGTTCGATCCCGCGCTCGGCACCACCTCGATCATCCCCGACATGGATCCGACCCGCCCGGCGAAGGCCGATCCGCGCAAACTGCATGCCGCGATGGCGGCATTCGGCGTCGACCAGCTGTTCGGTTCGCCGGCGCTGATGCGGGTCCTGACCGAGTACGGCCAGCCGCTGTCCGGATTGAAGACGGTGATGTCGGCCGGCGCGCCGGTGCCCGCCGACGTGGTCGCCAAGCTGCGCGCGCTCCTGCCCGCGGACGCGGATGTCTGGACGCCCTACGGCGCCACCGAATGCCTGCCGGTGGCGGTGATCGAAGGGCGCGAACTCCTGACTCTCCGCGAACGCACCGAACAGGGCGCGGGCACCTGCGTCGGTCGCCCGGTACCGCCGAACGAGGTCCGCATCATCGCGATCGACGACGCTCCGATCGAGCGCTGGTCGGACGCGCTGATCGCGAAGGGCGGCCTGGTGGGCGAGATCACCGTCGCCGGCCCCACCGCCACCGACGCCTATTTCAATCGCGACGCGCAGACGCGCGCGGCGAAGATCCGCGAAACCCTGGCCGACGGCAGCGAGCGCATCGTCCACCGCATGGGCGATCTGGGTTATTTCGACAGCGAAGGCCGGCTGTGGTTCTGCGGCCGCAAGACCCACCGCGTGACGACCGCGGACGCGACGCTGTGCACCGAGCAGATCGAGCCGGTCTTCAACACCCACGCCGACGTACGCCGCACCGCGCTGGTCGGCGTCGGCACCGCGCGCGCCCAGACGCCGGTGCTGTGCGTCGAACTGCGCGAAGGCGTGCCCGCTTCGGAATGGCCGCGCATCGAGGCCGAACTCCGCCGCCTCGGCGAAGGCCATGTCCATACCGCGAAGGTGCAGCGCTTCCTGCGCTACCCGAAGCCGTTCCCCGTCGACATCCGTCACAACGCCAAGATCGGGCGCGAGGCGTTGGCGGTCTGGGCGGCGAAGCGGTTCTGACGTACCGTTTCCCGACGCAGTCGCGAACCTCCCGGAATTGCGGCGGCAATGCCGTTGCCCTCGGCGCAAACGCGGGCCGATCGCAACCTGGTCGATACGGAGAGGGCGGCAAGCAGACTCCGATCCTCGATGTCGGAACGCATCGCTTCGATCTCGCCGCGGGCGCCGCGTCGTCGTCGACGGCCATGTTCATGCGAGGGGGATGGGGTGGGCGATGGATGCCCGATCTGCGGGATCACGTCGGCGTTTCGAAAGCCAGTGATTGCGCAATCACTGTCGTCTTGGCATATCCTTGGATGAGGGGCCCGATACGCTGGGTAACAGGGGAGCCATGGTCGGCGATAACACCAGAAGGGATTCGCACGTCTTCGATTCGCCCCGCGTACGGCTGGGCTTCGTCGGCTCTCGGGAATTTCCGCAGGCGATTGCAACGCTGGAGTCCCGGCTTCAGGAAGTTTGGGCCGAAGCGGCCAACGCCTCTCCAGGGTGTGTCCTGCGACTCGTGGGGGGGATGGCGGACGGCGCGGATCGTGCGGCAGTCCGTTCGTTCCTGGCGTGGCGTGGGAGCGACGCGCATGAAGTGCTCGCGATATATCCGTGCGCTCCTTATGCGTTCTTCAAAAGGAGCGGCGTGTATGACCGACAGGGATTCAAGGCGCTGAGGAGAGCGCTGCTGAAGGACGATCATTGCGCCGAGCTGAGTCTGGATGGCGCGATGCCTCGGACCGCGACGTGGGCCTCCGGGAAGACGGAACAGACCAAGCTTGCACGCGAGAAGCAGATACGCGGAAGGTCCCACGAGTTCCAGGCCGAGGTGTTGCTGCGCCAGTGCGAATGCCTGATCGCAGCGTACGATCCGCAGAGTCCGGGTGGGATGGGCGGAACCCGGCAAACCATCGCCCGTGCGCTCGGCATGGGCATGCCGGTGTTGCTGCTCGCGCCGGACGATGTCATCTGGATGCCGAAGGATCACGCCGATCTTTCGGGAGGGGCTCCGGCCGTCTCGGCGGATTGGAAGTTGCAGTTCCGGGAGGCGATACGCGCGCGGTCCGCCGTGGGAGCGGCCGATCATTTGGGCGGGCACGACGCGACGCACCGCACCGGGCATGCGGAACGCGATCTCACCGACGATATCGATGCGTTGATCTCCGGAACGCTCCCGACCCGAGTTGCTGCACCCGCCGGGTGGGAACCGTTGCGACGTTTCTGGGAAGAGCTGTCGCACGAATACGCGGAATCGGTCCGAATACGCTTGTTCGGAGAGAGCGAAGGCGTCGGCCGTGAGCCGGAACCGAGACGGCCGGAGATCCGGCTCGGTCGACTTCTGCGGGCCGCGAAGCTCGCATGGCGCAAGCGCGACGAGATCCCGGAAGCGTCTCGCCGCATGGACGAAAGCCCCGTCAGCGAACGCTGGCGCAGAGCCGTATCCCGGGTGCAGGACTCGGAGATGCGCGCCTATCGAGGTCTCTATCTGCAGAGTTATCTGCTGGGCCTGATCGCCGTCGCCCTCGCCTTGTCGGCGTTGTGCGTGCTCGGGACGAGCGGTTCGTCCATCGGCCTCTGCGCGATTTTCGCGCTGATGGCGATCGCGTCCGCGAAATTCTTCGTCGTTCGGAAAATACAGCAGAATACCCGCGAGGGCATCCGCGGCGCGCATGCCGACAATGCCGTCAATCTCCGATGCATCGCGGAGCAGTTGCGTGTCCTGCCGATGTTGCGTCTATCGGGAAGCACGAGGGTGGATCTTGTCCGCAGGGATTCGAGACGGACCCGCTCGTCGGAAGTCGTCGATCGGCTCTGCGCACGTCTGCCGCTGCGGGATTGCGCCGTCGCTCACGACAGCGCGTCGGCGCTCTGGAAGGCGATCGATCTCTTGCGGGAGCAGGGGCGATACCATGTGCGCACGCATGCGTCGATGGATGCGATGGATCGTACGCTCGAGCGCTTCGGCGCATGGGCGGGAAGCGCGGTGATCGCGATCGTCGTCGCCGATTTGATCCTCTTGCTCCTGAAGCTGGCGGTCAAGCTGGCGAGCTCGTCGGCGTTGTTGGACGATGGGGTCGCGCGCGCGCTTTCCGGCGGGCTCGGTCTGGCGGGCCTCTTCGCCGTATTGCTTACGGCGCTGTTGCCCGCATTCATGGCCACCGTCAACGCGATCAGATTCCAGTCGATGTGCGAGCAGCTCGCGGACCGCCACGGCGCCATGGCGGAGGCATTGGCGAGGATGCGGCGCGAAGGCATCGAGTTGCGAAGCAGGGTGGGCGGCTCGACTCCGAAACAGGCCGGAGCGGACGTCCTGATGTTCGCGGAACGGTGCGCGTCGCTGCTGGTCTCCGAGGTCAGCGAATGGGGAACGATGTACCGGCAGGAAATCAAGGAGGCGTGATGCAAGCCGAGCCGATGGGCGTTCGGGGGCGCAGCCGGCGATCATGAGCGAGAAGCCGCGGCGCTACCGGATCTTCATATCGTCCTCGCGCGATATGGAAGCGGAGAAAAGGATCGCCGAAGAGGTGATCCGGAAGTTGGATGCCGAACTCCCGGGGATCGGCGTCGAGGTCTATCTTTCGGACCACGCCCTCTACTGGGCCCATGCCTCGCCCCAGGACTCGATTCCGGATCCGTTGGACTTCGATCTGGTCGTCGCATTGTTGTGGAGCAGGCTGGGCACCCCGCTGGAGGGGGAAAAATACCTGGGGCCGGACGGCGAGCGGCAAACCGGCACCGAGTACGAATGCGCGCGGGTCATCGCCGCAGCGCGTGCCGCAGAACGTTCCGGCGGCGAGCCGAAACCGCAGATGCTCGCTTATCGCAGCACGCGCGAGGTCATGTACCGCTCCACCCATCTGCAAGAGGATCTGGCGCAGCACCAGGCGCTGGAAAAGTTCATCGCCAGGTGGTTCCAGGACGGCGACGGCGTCTATCGCGGCTACGCCAGGCGATACCGCGAGCCGGTCGATTTCGGCCCGGCGTTCGAGCGCGATCTCCGTCTATGGCTCGAGTCCAAGCGGGAAGCCGTCGTTTGGGATGTGGCGCTGCGCGGAACGCCGTTTCGCGGCCTGGAGTATTTCGATCGCGATCACGCGCCTGTCTTCTTCGGCCGAGAAGTGGAGGTGAGGACCGCCATCGGCCTGCTCGATCGGGCGAGGACGGAAGGATTCGGCGTGCTGTGGGTATTCGGCGCGAGCGGGTCCGGGAAGTCCTCGCTGCTGCATGCCGGACTGCTGCCCTCGATCGAGAGATCGGATCCCGATCTGAGAACGATGATCTTCTCCCCCGGCGAGCTGGGAACCAATGCATGCCTCGGCTTCTCGAATCGACTGTTGAGAGCGATGCCCGAGCTGGCTCGGGGCAGTCATCCGGACGCAGAAGCGCTTGCCTCCCTGTTCGCGGTGGAAGACCCGGAACCCGGCTTGCATGCGCTCGAGACGGTCCTGGATCAGTGGGCCGAAACTCGCGCGCGGGCCAGGAAGATGCCCGAGACCTCGATCACGAAATTGCTTGTCGTCGTGGATCAGGCGGAGGAGTGGTTGACGAAGCGAAGCGAAGAAGAGCGCGTGTGGTGGTCGAGAACGCTGGCCGCATGGGTGCGAAGCGGTCGCGTGACCTTGGCGATCGGCGCCAGGCTCGACTTCCATTCGAGCTTCAAATCCGACGCGGGATTCAGGTGTCTTCTGGACCCGGAACCCGTCCAGAGCCTGTTGATATGGCGCCTTTCGGCCAGACAGCGCCTGTCGATGATAGAAGGCCCGTGTCAAGCCGCTGGTCTGGAACTGGAGACGGACCAACACGGGCGTTCGCTTCGGGACATCATCGAGGCGGATACGCAGGGCGATGGTTCCCTGCCGATGCTCCAGTTCGTCATGCAGTCGCTGTTCGAGCAAGCGTGCGCGCGGCGCGAGAAAGTCTTGCGTCTGGACGATTACGATGCACTGGGGGGCGCGGCGGGAGCGCTGGGGCAGGTCGCCGAGCAGGCCTTGTCCTCCCTCGGCAAGGAGGCCGGAGAAACGCTGCCGCAGATCCTGCGGGAGCTGACGGACTTCAATCCGTACAGTGAAAAAAGGGAGGTGATCGCCAGGAACTGCAGCTATTCGAGCCTGGCGATCGATGAGCACGCGATCGCTCTCATCGACAAGTTTTCTTCGCCGGAATGCAGATTCCTCACGATTTTCGAGCTGGACGGAGAAAAATACGTCCGCATAGCGCACGAATCACTCTTGTGGAACTGGGAACGGGCGAGAGCCCTCGTCGAAAGAGAGTCGCGCCTTTTCGACATCAGAAGCCGCATCACGATCGAGTTCAACCGCTGGAAGAAGGCGCCTCAGAAGGACAAGCGCGCGCTTCTGCTTTCCGGGCTCGACATGGTCGAGGCATCGGAGCTGGCGCGGCAATGGCATCTCGATGCGCATCTGTCCGATTACATCGCGAGGTCCGGCCGCGTCAATAGATCGCGGGTCGGGTTCATCGTCACGTTGTCGGTGTCGGTGGCAGTGTTGCTCTTCGCCTTCGCGATCGTGGCCTGGACACAATGGACGCGCGGATTGTCGGCGCTCGAACAAGCGTCCCGTCATGCTCTGGGCATGGCGTACGAGAACGCCTCCCGAGGAGACGTCGACGCGGCGTCCGCCTACGTCGCTCAAGCCATGGACTACATGGCGAACGACTCCGCCGAGATCTTCGCGTCGACATTGCTGAACACCTACGGAAACAGGCTGGTCGCCGCGGACGGCGACGAGCATTCCCCATGCACGCTCGCGCCGGGGGCCACAGGCCTGGACGTCTACGACCAAGCCTCCCTGGATTCCGCTTTCGCCGCTGTGGTGGAACGCAACCCGGTTTACGGATTCAGCTATACCAAGCGCCTTGTGGCTTCGTCCGCCGGGGATTCGTTCTTCGAGGTAAGCGGCGTCGAGGATAGCGAAATCGTCAGCGTCTATTCCGGGAAGGGCGCCTTCGTGGAACGTCTGATCTTCGACGAATCGACGAACTACCTGTTCGTTCTCGCGAGGGGCGGCGTACTCCGCATCTGGGACAGCAAGCTGCAGGCCTTCCATGGAGCGGACATCGTCGTTCGAGGTCGTCTGATCAACGCCGTCGTGAGTGCCGATGGCCGTCGGCTGTTCGGCGTGTCGAATGACGCGGGAATCGAGCGCTACCATCTGTGGCGCGTGGAAGATGGTTCGGAATTGGTGGGTTTCACGTCCGAGGAAGCGGCTGAATGGACCGGAGAGCGATTCTCCGGGTACGGAGAGGGAGACGATCCGAGGCAGTTTTTGCTGAGCCCCTCCGGCAATCGAGTCGCCGTGCTTTCCGGTCGGTCCGTTCTGGTCTTCGACGGCCTCGGAATGCGGCTTCTGACGATCCCCCAGGGGAGCGGCAAGGGAAAGATGGCGGCGTTCAGCGAGGACGGTCTGATGCTCGCGTTCTTTACGGAGCACGGGTGGCTGCATGTTTCCGACGCGCATTCCAACAAGATCGTCTACAGCAGAAAGATTTCCGGTGGGGACGTGGAGTGCATCGGATTCTCGGGGGACAACAGCATCATCTCCATGCGCACGGAACAGGGCGTCATGCTGCATTTCTCGCTGAGGCAGTCGCGTCTTCACGATGTGAGGTACAAAAGCGAGGGACGGATTGATGGCGAAGTCGTCGCGGCTGCCGATGCGGGCGATGTGGTGGCCATCAAGCATGGCGTCGGCGTGCGCGTCTTTTCGATCGTGACAGGCATCCCTCTCGGCCCTTCGTTTCCGCTCGGTTCGGAGATACAACACGCCAGGTTCTCCGAGTCCGGAGATTCTCTCGTGACGATCGATCTTTCGAATGTCGTCAGCGTCTGGGATTGGCGAAGTGGGCGACTTCGATGCAGTAATCGCGAGCCTGACGATGTTCCGTTCTTCGCGACATTCAGCGAGGACAGCGAGCGAGTGACGATTCTTTACAAGAGCGGCGATATTAGCGCGATCGGCGCGCGCGATTGCGGCATCGAAGGACGCTACGAGAGTCGAAACGATGTGTACGCGCGCACGGTGCGCGGCCCCGCTTCCGATGACGATATCGAACCATCGGCGGTTGCGGTGCCTTTCTATTTCGAGGAAGCGTTCAATCAGCTGTCCGCCGATTCGATGGACAGTTATCTCGCGACGCATATCAGCCCGAGCGGGCTCCGTGCGATCGCGCTGACGACCCCGTCGATGGTACGCCTCCTGGATCTCAAGGGGGGCGGCGGTCCCGATGCTCCCGGTTTTCTCGCGAATGGCAAGATCGACCACGCCCAGTTCGCCGGAAATACTGGTCGTATCGCGGTGTCCACCTCGGATGGCAGGCTATGGCTATGGACTCCCGACGAGACCGACGCGGACGCAAGCGGCAAAAAGGGTCGTGTCGAGGTCGAGACGCCGAAGGATGCGCCGATCGCTTCCTTGCATTTCGACAGGGAAGGTACGCGCATGATCGCTGCGTATGAGGACGGCGAACTGCTCGTCGTCAAATTGGACGAGCCGAGGAACGGGATCCGCATCCCGACCGCTCTCGGCCCGTTGGCGTTCGTACGCTTCACGCCGAACGGCGCCCGGGCGATCGTCGCCGGAAAGAACGGAGACCTCGTCGTCTGGAACGTTTCCGATGGGCTTGCGTTGAGCCCCAGACTGCGCGCCGACCGTCGGTTCGACTATGTCCGGGTCTCGCCCGATGGCACGCTCATTTCCGCTTTGGCCCGGACATGCGCGTGCGCATCATTCTGGTTCCTGAGACTGCCTATCGGGGACGAGGACGATCAGGCCGCATTCGCCTTGCGGGATCTTGCGGGAAAAAGACTCTCGAGTCGGGGGCAGCTGACGGACATCGAGCCCAGAGACAGCCGGTCGGCAAGCGATATCGCGCTCGACTCCGGGCTCTCTCGCTCCCCCTTCATGTCCGCTGTCGACGTGATTCTCGGGCGGGCCGGCGACGGACGTCGACCGAGTCCCGGGCTCCCCCTCAATCGCGACTTCGTGACTGCCGAAATCGACTGGCTCGTAAGAAATCGCGGAAGTTTCTCGGAGAATCCAGTCAAGGCACGGGAGTTGCTCGCGAGCGTGTACAGGGCCGATCCCTCTCACCCGCTGATCCTTCTGGCCATGTCGTTGTTCGAGGACGACGCGGCGACGAAACAGTCCTGGCAATGCATCAGTCTTCGTCGTCTCGGCGACGATGCCGATATGTCCGCGCGCGCTTCCGAAATCCTCGCGCTGTCCGGTCAGGAG
Source organism: Pseudomonadota bacterium (assembly GCA_049324395.1). GTDB lineage: Bacteria > Pseudomonadota > Gammaproteobacteria > Xanthomonadales > Xanthomonadaceae > Lysobacter_I. The sequence continues at coordinate 197,963 of JBMOOY010000027.1, read as the reverse complement.
GCATTCGCGCGTTTCGCTGCTGAGCTTTCGCAGAAATCCCGAGCGCGCCCCGGTACTGCGGCCGCTCGCCCATCCCGGATCAGCGACAGGATCGTCACGATCACGATCGCGGCCGATGAGGTCTCCAGCGCCTGCGGAGGATCGGGGACGCCCTAGACCTCGATACGAATCCCAATCTCCTCGCCGGAAGCCTATCGGAATACCCGCCGCAGCAACTCCGTCGTGCGCGATCCCGGGTTGCGGCGGATCTGGCGTTCCTGTTCGGCGATGACGTGGAACAGGCCGTCGATGGTCCTGCGGGTGACGTAATCGTCGAGGTCCGCGCCGCTCATGCCCTTGCCGTCGCTGCCGAGCAGGGCGCCGGCCAGGGCGTTGCCGCCGGCCTTCTTCGTGAAGTCCTTGTACTTCTGGGTCACGCCGACGGAGGCGGTCTGCTTCGCCACGATGGGCAGGAAGGCGTCGTAGAGTTTCTGTTCGCTGGTGCGGCGGAAGAAATCGGTCGCGGAGGTTTCGCCGCCGCGGACGAGGCCGATCGCATCCTGCAGCGTCATCTGGCGCACGGAATCGGCGAGGATCCCGGCGGCGAGCGGGACCGCCTTTTCCGCGGCGCGGTTCATCGACAGTTCGAAGGCGTCGACCTTCTTTCCGGCGCCGAGCTGGCGCGCGAGGTCGGAGAGTTTGCGCAGTTTTTCAGGGACGAGGATCTTCACCGCCTGATCGCGGAAGAACCCGTCCTCCTTGCCGAGCTGGCGTACCGCGCGGTCCACGCCCTGCGCGAGCGCTTCGCGGATGCCGCCGGCGGCATCGCGCTCGGAAAGGCTGCCGTTGCCGCTGCGGCTTCCCAGCAGCCGGTCCTTGAGCTGGTCTTCGACGGATTGCGCATGCGCGCCCGCGGCGGCGGCGAGCGAAAGACCGATGGCGAAGGCGATGACGGATCGACGCATGGCACGGCTCCCGGCGGACGATGCGCCAAGCATACGCCCGCCTGTCGTGCGCGGACAGCGTCCGTCGTTCGGGACTACCAGGCGTAACGCGCGCCGACGACGAACTGGCGGGGGTTGCCGAGCAGGATGCCGCGGGTGCGGTCGACGATGTATTCGCGGTCGGAAAGATTCTTGACGGTGACGAAGGCGCTCCAGCCGGTCACGTCGGGTTCCCAGTTGAGGGTCGCGCTCCAGACCGCGTAGCCGTCGAGTTCGCCGAACTGGCCGCTGCCGTCGATGGGCGTGCGCTGATTGGCGAAATCGGCGTACTGGCGGCCGATGTGCTGCACTTCGATCGAGCCGTCCCAGGGGCCTTTCACGTAGCCGATGCGGAAGGTCGAGGTGAGTTCCGGCGCGTAGGGGAGGCGGTTGCCCACGACGCTGCCGTTGGCGGCGGCGCCGGTGTCGACGCGACGCAGCGTCGTGCGCTGGTCGGCGGTCGGCAGCCAGGTGAGGGCGAGGTTCGCGTAGACCTCGCCTTCGCGGCGGTTGAGCGCGCTGCGGTTGTAGCCGACGGCGAATTCGAGGCCGGCGTATTCGGTTTCGCCCTGCGCCAGCGGCGTGCTGCCGCCGGCGATCGAGCCGACCACGACCTGGTTGTCGAACGCGGTGCGGAACACGGCGGCGTGGGCGTCGAGTTCGTTCCAGCGCGCGCGCAGGCCGGCTTCGAGATTGAGGCTCTTCTCGGCGTCGACCGCGGTACCGACGCCGTTGCCGGCGATCAGGTCCTCGACCCGCGGCGGCGCGAAGCCTTCGTGCGCCGAAGCGTAGAGGTCGACGGTATCGGCGACTTCCCATTCGACGGCGATGCCCCAGGCGGTTTCGCGCAGGTTCTCGCGTCCGCCGGTGCCGCCGGCGAGACGGTTGTCGCGCGCGAATTCGACCCGCTCGTGACGCAGGCTCGGCGTCAGCTGCAGGCGGCCGAAGTCGAAGGTGGTCGTGGCGAAGGCCGACAGGGCTTCGGCGGTCCGCAGGTTGTTCTCGACCAGCGCGCCGGTGCGCGCGTCGGCGGCGGTGCCGTTGCGCTGGTAGCGGATCTGCGTTTCCTCGTGCCAGCGCAGTCCGATCTCGCTGCTGCCCGCGGTGCCGAACAGGCTGCGGCCGAACGAGAACCGGCTGTCCACGCCCCAGGTGTAGTAGTTGCGCAGGCGTCCCTGGGTGGAGGCGCAGGCGTTCGGGTCGACGCGCAGGCCGGCGAAGCGCGCGTCGCGGAACGCGGTGCCGCACTGGGTGTCGCTGGTGGTGCTGGACTGGCGCCACCAGTCGCGTTCGAAACTGCTGTAGTAGGCCGAGGTCAGCCACTGCGCGGTGTCGGACGGGGTCCACGAATGGCTGGCGGAGAACGCGGTGTGCTCGATGTCGAACAGATCGTGTTCGAACGGGTAATAGCCGGCGCCGAAATTGCGGTATTCGGCATCGGTGATGCCGGAGTAGCCGACCTGCGATTGTTCGCGGAGCAGGTTGGCGCGGAATGCGATGGCGTGGCGGTCGTTCAGTTGTCGCTGATACTTGGCGAACAGATCGCCCTGTTCGAGCTTGGTGTTGTCGCGCGCGCCTTCGCCGCGCTTGTAGCCGAAGTCGACCAGCAGGCCGCTGCCGCCGAGACTGGCGTGGATCGCGCCGAAATCGCGGGTGCCGGCCGAGACCTGCACGTGGCCGGCGAATGCGTCCGGTGGAGTGGGGGTGATGTAGTTGATCGCGCCGTGGATCGTCTGCGGGCCGAACCGCAGCAGGCCGGCGCCCTTCAGCACCTCGATGCGGTCGTAGCGCTGGACCGGCGCATGGTAGTAGCTGGCGTTGTCGCCGTAGGGCGCGTACATCGCCGGCAGACCGTCTTCCAGCAGCAGGACCTTGGTCGAACGGGTGGGATTGCTGCCGCGGATGCCGATGTTCGGGCGCAGGCCGAAGCCCTCCTCGTCGCGGACGGTCACGCCCGGGACCTTGCGCAGCGCCTCGTTCACGGTCAGGGCGCGGCCGGAGACGATCACGCTCTGGTCCAGGACCTCGGCCGTGCCCTCGGCCGTGCGGTTCTCGCGGTGGTTGCCCACCACCTCGATGGTCGCGAGGGTCCGCTCGCCGGCCTCCGCGCCCTCGGCGTCTTCCGCGGCCGTCGCGGCTGCGGCGAGGGCCTGACCGGTCGCGAGGACGCTCGGGCCCAGGGCCAAGGCCAAGGCAAGCGGATGGATGCGGGGCATGACGACGATCCGAAGCGAATGATAATGATTCTCATCATAAAATCCGGTCGGGACAAATGCAAGGCATTCTCATTTCCGTGGCGGCCGCGCTCGCCCCGGCGCCGGCTTTCGCCGATCATTCGCAGCACTGGCCGGTCCGCGCTCCGCGGTGGCGATGGAGGAACGGATGAAGATTCCGGTGACGGGCGGCGGTGGGCGAGCGGCAGCGTTTGCACGCAGCCGGTGGCTGCGTGCGCTGCCGGGAGCGCCGGGCATGGATGCCCGGCCGGATCGACGCACCATGGATGGTTCACGGAGAAAGGCATGAGAATTCTGGTGACGGGCGGCGGTGGATTCCTCGGCCATGCCCTCTGCAAGGGGCTGATCGAACAGGGCCACGAGGTCGCGAGCTACAACCGCGGCCACTACCGGAGTCTCGAACCGTTGGGCGTACGCCAGTTGCAGGGCGATCTGGCCGACCGCGAGGCCGTGATCGCCGCCTGCGCCGGGATGGACGCGGTGTTCCACAACGCCGCCAAGGCGGGCGCCTGGGGCAGTTACGAGAGCTACCACCTCGCGAACGTGGTCGGCACCGAGAACGTGCTCGCCGGTTGCCGCGCGCACGGCATCGGCCGGCTGGTCTACACCTCCACGCCCAGCGTCACCCACCGCGCCACCCATCCGGTCGAGGGCGGCACCGCCGAGACCGTGCCTTACGGCGAAGGTTTCAAAGCGCCTTACGCGACCACCAAGACCATCGCCGAGAAGGCGGTGCTGGCGGCCAACGATGCCGGGCTCGCCACGGTGGCGCTGCGGCCGCGGCTGATCTGGGGACCGGGCGACCAGCAACTGGTGCCGCGGCTGGTCTCGCGCGCGAAAGCGGGTCGGCTGCGCTTCGTCGGCGGCGGACACAACCGGATCGACACCACCTACATCGACAACGCCGCGCAGGCGCATTTCGACGCGTTCGCGCATCTCGCGCCGGGCGCGGCCTGCGCCGGCAAGGCGTATTTCATCAGCAACGGCGAGCCGAAGCCGGTGCGCGAGATCGTGAACGCGTTGCTGCGCGCGGCCGGCGCGCCGGAAGTCGACAAGACCCTCCCGTTCGGCGTCGCCTACGCCATCGGCGCGGCCTGCGAGGCGCTGTGGCCGCTGCTGCGATTGAAGGACGAACCGCCGCTCACGCGTTTCCTCGCCGAGCAGTTGAGCACCACGCATTGGTATTCGATGGCGCCGGCCACCCGCGACTTCGGTTACGTGCCGCGCGTGACCATCGCCGAAGGACTGGAACGACTGGCCGCGAGTTATGCGGCCGACCGCGGATAGAATGCCCGCATGGCCTCCCCATTCGACTGGAAACCCCTGGCCGGCCGCGCGCTCGAAACCGCGCTGAACCGCGCCGTCGATCTCGACCCCGACACCCGCGAGGGCCTGCGTCCGCTCGACGGGCGCAGCGTGGCGCTGTCGCTGGCGCCGTCCGGCGGGGCCGACTCGGCGCCGCTGGCGCTGCGGCTGACGGTCGAGGGCGAGCGATTGCGGGTCGGTCCGGTCGATCCCGAAACGACGCCCGATCTCGCCGTGCGCAGCACCCTCGGCGGCGTGGTGTCGTTCGGCATGCGCAACGTGCTGCCGCGGCTGCTGGGCACGGCCGCCGACGAGGCCGAAGGCCCGCCGGTCGGCGCGATGCGGATCGAGGGCGACGCCGAACTCGCGCGTCGCCTGCAGCGATTGGCCGAGCGTTTCGATCCCGACTGGCAGCGGCCGTTCGCCCAGGTGTTCGGCGACGTGCTCGGCGTGCAGATCGCGAACGCCATCGCCGCCGCGCTGCGCCAGGCCCGCGTCGGTGGGCGCAAGCTGGCCGAAACCGCCGCCGAATACGTCACCGAGGAGTCGCGCGACGTGGTCCCGAAGGCCGAGCTCGACGCCTTCCACGACGACGTCGACGCGCTGCGCGACGACGCGGCGCGTCTGGCCGCGCGGATCGCGCGCCTGCGGAAAAGGATCGTCGCATGAGCGCCGTGCTGCGCGCCGCGCGCATCGGCCGCGTCCTGATCCGCTATCGGCTCGACGATCTGCTCGACGGCACCCCGGCGGAGCGCTGGCTCAAGCTCGCGCGCCCGTTCGTACCGCGGGCGTCGGCCGAGGTCGCGGCGATGCCGCGCGGTGCGCGCCTGCGCCTGGCCCTGCAGGAACTCGGGCCGATCTTCGTGAAGTTCGGCCAGATCCTTTCCACCCGGCGCGATCTGATGCCGCCGGACATCGCGACCGAACTGGCGCTGCTGCAGGATCGGGTCGCGCCCTTCGACGGCGAAACCGCGCGCCGGATCGTCGAGGCCGCCCTGGGACAGGACACCCGCGATGCGTTCGAATCCTTCGACACCACGCCGCTGGCGTCCGCCTCGATCGCGCAGGTGCACGCCGCGCGCCTGCCCGGCGGGCGCGAGGTGGTGGTCAAGGTGCTGCGCCCGGACATCGAGAAGCAGATCGCCGGCGACATCGCCCTGCTCAACAGCGTCGCGTCGCTGGTCGAGCGCGCGCATCCCAACGCCGACAAGATCCGTCCGCGGGAAGTGGTGCGCGAGGTCGAGACCACGCTCGCCGCGGAACTCGACCTGCAGCGCGAGGGCGCGAACGCGTCGGTGATCCGCCGGTTCTGGAAGGATTCGCCGGATCTGTACGTTCCGGAAGTGATCTGGAGCCACACCGCCGAGCGGGTACTGACGCTCGAACGCGTCTACGGCATCCCCAGCGACGACGTCGTCGCGCTGGACGCCGCCGGGATCGACCGCGCGAAGCTCGCCGCCAAGGGCGTGCGCGTGTTCTACACCCAGGTGTTCCGCGACAACTTCTTCCACGCCGACGCGCACGCCGGCAACATCTGGGTCGACGCCGACCCTGCGCGCAAGGACAATCCGCGTTTCATCGCGATCGACTTCGGGATCGTCGGCCAGCTCTCCAGCGAGGACCAGTACTACCTCGCCGAGAATTTCATGGCGATCTTCAACCGCGATTATCGCCGCATCGCGGAACTCCACGTGCAGGCCGGGTGGATGCCGGCGCACACCCGCATCGACGAACTGGAAGCCGCCGCGCGCGCGGTCTGCGAGCCGTACTTCACCCGGCCGCTGTCGGAAATCTCGCTCGCCGAGGTGCTGGTGAAACTGTTCCGCACCGCGCAGAAATACGAACTCACCCTGCAGCCGCAGTTGATCCTGCTGCAGAAGACCCTGCTCAACATCGAGGGCGTCGGTCGCCTGCTCGATCCGAAGCTCGACATCTGGGCGGTGGCCAAGCCGGTGCTGGAGAAGATCCTGCTCGAACGCTACAGCCCGCAGCGCCTCGCCGGCGAATTCCGCAAGCGCCTGCCGGAACTGGTGACGCGCGCGCCGGATATGCCGCAGCTGCTGCACGCCTGGCTGAGCCAGCAGGTCGGCGGTCGGCACGAGCTCGCGATGCGATCCAACGATCTGGCCGATCTGGCCGACACGCTGCGCGCGATGCAGCGACGGATCGTCGCCGCGATCCTCGGCACCGGCCTGCTGATCGTGGCCGCGGTGCTGTTCGCGCTCGAAGCCGGCGGCCCACCGCTATTCGGCGTGCCCGCCGCGGCCTGGATCGCCGGACTCGGCGGCCTGTGGGCTCTGCTGGCGGCTTGGCCGCGGCGCTGAGGGTCTTCGGAACATGATCGTCGGGCGGGCTCAGGCCCGCCGATACGCGTTCATGGTCGCGGCGCACAACGATCGGAGCCGCCTCCATCGTTGCAACGTTGAACGGAGCGGTCGCAATGGCGGGCCCACGCCCGCCCTGCGAGGCTTCGGCAACGGGGATCATCGCGCCGGCGGCGCCGCCGGCTTCGTCGCCGCTTTCGCGAAATCGCCCGCCGCGAACACGCTGATCTTCTCCGGTCGGATGTGCTTGCGGATCGCCGCGTTCACGTCTTCGACGGTCAGCGCGCGGAACTTCGCTTCGAACGCTTCGGTCCAGGCCATCGTGCGGTTCATGTAGAGATTGCGCGCAAGGCTGCCGGCGACGCTGCCGTCGTTGGCGCGATCCTGCTGGCGGCGGGTGAGGATGTCGTTGATCGCGCTCTTCAATTCCGCTTCGGTGATGCCGTCGCGGACGAAACGCGTCAATTCCTCCTGCAAGGCGACTTCGAGCCGGTCGACGTTCTCCGGCGCGGCGATCGCCTGGATCGAGAAGACGCCGGCGTTGTCGCGGGCGCCGGGCGCGCTGTCGGCGGACACGTTGCTGCTGACGTTGTAGCTCAAGCCGTCCTTCTGGCGCAGGCGCGTGCCCAGGCGCGAATCCAGCGAACCGGCGCCGAGCACATTGTTGGCGACGAGCAGCGCCGGATACTCCGGATCGTCGATGTTGAGGTCGAGGTTCATCCGCGCCCGGACCGTGGCATTGGCCTTGTCCGGGGTTTCGAATCGGGCCTTGCGCGCCGCGACCTCGGTGTAGGCGGTATGCACCAGCGCATGCGGGCGCGCACTTCGCCAGCCGCCGAACAGCGTTTCCAGCTGCGCCCGGACCGCGACCGGGTCGAAATCGCCGACGATCGCGATCTCGCCTTCCGCGGTGCCGTAGAAATCGCGATGGAAGGCGATCGCGTCCTCGCGCTTCACCGCGCGCAGATCGGCGATCATCCGATCGATCGAGCGGAACGCGAACGGATGATCCGAGGGCCACGGATCGAAATGCTCGGCCATTTGCATCGACGCGATCGTGCCCGGCTCCTTCTTCGCGCTTTCGAAGCCGGTGATCGACTGCAGCCGGTACTGCTCGAATTCGGATTCCGGGAACGCCGGATTGCGCAGCAGGTCCGCGGCGAGCGCCAGCGCATCGCCCAGATGCTCGCGCTTCGAGGCCAGCGAGATGCCGGCGGCCTGCTCGCCGCCCCACACGTTGCCGGTGGTCTTCAGCGCTTCCATCCGTTGCGAGATCTGCTCGCGGGTCAGCGTCCGCGAGCCGCGCATGAGCATCGCGCCGGCGGCGCCGGCGGCGGCATCCGGGACGCGCTTGAGCGATTCGACATCGCCGAAGCGGAAGGTCGCGTTCACCGTCACGGTGTCGCCGCGCGTGTCCTTCGGCAGCAGCGAGACCTTGAGCGCGTCGCCGATCGTGAAGGTCGTGGTCCGGGCCTGCACGTTGGCCGGCGTGGGATCGAACGTCTCGCCGGCGGCGAGCGCGGGCTTGCCGACGTAGCCCTTCAAGGCCTCGGCGGCCGGCGGCGCCTGCGCGATCTCGACGCGGTCCGGTTTCTCGGTCGGAACGAAGCGGCCGATGGTGCGGTTGTCGGGCTTGAAATAGGTGCGGGCGACGCGGGCGACGTCTTCCGCGCTCACCGCGGCGATCCGGTCGCGATTCAGGAAATACAGGCGCCAGTCGCCGGCGGCGACCGATTCGGTCAGCGCCATCGCCACCGCGTTGACGTTGGTGAAATTCGTTTCGTAGGCGTTGGCGATCCGGCGTTTGGCCAGCGCCACTTCATCGGCGGTGACCGGCTCGCTCGCGAGTCTGGTCTCGATCTGGCGCAGCAGTTCGGTTTCCGCCCTGGCGGCGTCGCCGCCCTTGGGCAGCACCGCCATCAGCACCGCCATGCCGTCGTCGCGCTGACTGCCGCTGCCGCCGCCGGCGAACGCGGCGAGCTTCGTTTCCACCAGCGCCTTGTGCAGGCGACCGCCGGGCACGTCGCCGAGTACGTCGAACAGCACCGTCAGCGCAGCGGTGTCCGGATGGGTCGCGCCGGGAATGCGGTAGCCGATGCCGATCATCGGCGTGTCGCCGGTGCGCCGCACCACGACTTCGCGTTCGCCGTCCTGGGTCGGCTCCGCGGTGTAGAGCTTCGGCAGCGGCGCCTGCGGTCGCTTGAGCGGGCCGAAGTGGCGCTGTACCGTCGCGAGCGTCGTCGCCGGATCGATCCGGCCGGCGACGATCAGCGTCGCATTGTCCGGGCGGTACCAGGTGCGGTAGAAGGCCTGCAGGCGTTCGATCGGCACGTTCTCCACGTCCGAACGCGCGCCGATCGTGCTGTTGCCGTAGTTGTGCCAGAGATACGCCGTCGAGCGCAGGCGCTGGAACAGCACCGAACCGGGATTGTTCTCGTTGCGCTCCATCTCGTTGCGGACCACGGTCATTTCGCTGTCGAGATCCTTCTTCGCGACGAAGGAGTGGATCATGCGGTCGGCTTCCAGGCCCAGCAGCCAGTCGAGCGTCGCTTCGTTGGCGGGGAACGAGCCGTAGTAGTTGGTGCGGTCGAGCGAGGTGGTGGCGTTCTTCTCGATGCCGCGCGCCTTCATTTCGCCCGGAATGTCCCTGTGCGTGGGCGTGCCCTTGAACAGCATGTGTTCGAGCAGATGGGCCATGCCGGTTTCGCCGTAGTTCTCGTGCACCGAGCCGACGCCGTAGGCGATGTTGACGGTCACCGTGGGTTTGCTCGCGTCGGGAAACAGCAGCACGCGCAGGCCGTTGGCCAGGGCGTATTCGCAGATGCCCTCCACGCAGGGGCCGGTGACGACGCCCTTGGGCGGCGGTACGCCGTCGGCGGCGGTAGCGGGCGGCGCGAAGCCGGGAAGCGCCAGCGCGCAGGCAAGCGCGAGTGGCGAGAGCGCGCGGAGCGGAAAGGCGTGGAAACGGGACATGGCAACTCCTTGTAGCCCTCGTCGGGCATGGATCGGCGAGAATGCACGTCGATTCTCACAGAGCCCGACGCCGCAACGATGACCCATCCGTCATGCCCGGAGTTCCCGGACGCCCCGATCGACACCGGACCGATCCCGGTCCTGTACCGGGACGAGACCCTGGCCGTGGTCGACAAGCCGGCGGGTCTGATGGTCCACGACAGCGCGCTGGCGCGCGGCGAGACCGATTTCGTCGCCGATCGTCTGCGCGAACAGTTCGGCCGGCCGATCTTCCTCGTGCACAGACTGGATCGCGCCACCAGCGGCTGCCTGTTGCTGGCGTTCGATCGCGAGACCGCGTCGCGGCTGGGCAAGACCCTGATGTCGCGCGAATTCGAGAAGGATTACCTCGCCGTATGTCGCGGCTGGCCTGCGGAGGAGACGTTCGTCGTCGATCATCCGCTCGACGGCGGTCCGGGCAAGCCGCAGAAAAAGCCGGCGATCACGCGGTTCGAGCGCCTCGCCGTCTGCGAACTGGCGTTGCCCTCGGTCGCCGCGGGTACCGAGTTTCCGACCTCGCGCTATGCGCTGCTGCGCGCGCATCCGGACACCGGCCGTTTCCGCCAGATCCGCCGTCACCTCAAGCATCTGTCGCATCATCTGATCGGCGACACCAGCCACGGCGACGGCCGCCACAATCGCGCGTTCCGCGCGCTCGGCATCCATCGCATGCTGTTGCATGCGGAACGCCTGCGATTCCCGCATCCGCACGGCGGCGAGACGGTGGACGCGGCAGCGCCGCCGGACGCGGAGTTCGCGAAGGCGCTGGATCTATTCGCGACGTCGTAGGGCGGAACCGCCGGGGCGATGCCGCCCTACCGAGTCGTCATCGGGAATTCGCGCGATTGCGAAGTTCGGTGTCGAAGCCGCGCTTGAGGTCCTGCAGCATCGGCAGCAGCAGATCCTCGAGGCTCTGCATCGCCTGCTGCGCGTCGTCGACGCCGCCGAGCAGATCGCGTTCGATCTGGCCGTTGTCGCCGTAGGGCGAGCGGTAGCGCTGGCTGGCGTCGTTCGGGTCGGTGCGGTCGTATTGCGACGTGTAGAGGTCGCGGGTCAGCGGGCCGAGCTTGTTCCAGTTGCGACGGATCAGGACTTCGGCGTCGTTGCGGTAGCGGATCGCTTCGCTGCGGTCGGCGTCGCGCGCATCGCCGCCCTGGGTACCGGATAGCCGGCCGCGCACCTGGGAGAGCAGCGTCTCGACTTCGCGCGCCGCGCGTTCGGGATCGTCTTCGCCGGCGCGGGCGATGTCTTCGAAGGAGAGTTCGCCCGAGCGGGCCGGGCCTGGCGCGTAGCCGCGTCCGCCGACCAGGGCGGGATCGCTGCCGCCGCCGACGGCGGCCGGATCCTGCGCCGCGACGCAAGGCGCGAACGCGGCCGCGCATGCGGCGACGAGCGCGGGCGTCAGGAGGGCGCGGGTCAGGCGTGCGCGCGCCGGGAGCGCGGGTTTCAGGGGCGCGGACGGCAAGGAAATGAGGCGGGACATGGTGGGGTCCTCCATGGAACTGCGACGTCGTGGGGCATCATCGGGCAGCCGCGGGGGACGGTCAAATCGCGATCCGCCGCCGATCCGCCGCCGATCCGCCGCGACCTGGGCCGCGTCGCCGCCGGCGTCCTGCGGCTGCGGGCAGCCGTTACAATCGAGGTCGGAGGGCAGGGTGGAAACAGAGATCGCGATCCCGGAATCGGAACTGGTCGAGCGCTTCGTGCGCGCCTCCGGTCCGGGCGGGCAAAACGTCAACAAGGTCGCGACCGCCGTCGAACTGAGGTTCGACGTGGCGCGTTCGGCGGTGCTGCCGGAGCCGGTGCGCGAGCGTCTGCTCGCCCGTCGCGACCGCCGGATGACCGCCGACGGCGTGCTCGTCATCAATGCCCAGCGTTATCGCACCCAGGAGCGCAATCGCGAGGACGCCCGCGCGCGCCTCGCGGCCTTCGTCGCCACGGGGCTGAAGGCGCCGACGCCGCGGATCGCCACCCGGCCTTCGCGTGCCGCCAAGCAGCGGCGGCTGGACGCCAAGCACCAGCGCGGCACCGTCAAGCGCGAACGCGCCCGCAGGGATTGGGATTGATGGCGCCGCCCGCGACGGCAACGGTCCCGACGCTGCCGCCGAACGTGCCGCGGACGCGGAGGAACGGTTTTTCGCGCTGGCTGGGGCGGAGCGTACTGCGCCTCGGCGGCTGGCGCGTGGTCGGGGCATTCCCGGACGTGCCCAAGGCGGTGTTGATCGGCGCCCCGCATTCCTCGAACTGGGACGGCATCTGGGGCTTCGCCGCCAAGGTCGCGTTGGGTCTGGAGATCAGCATCTTCGCCAAACATCAGCTGTTCTGGTGGCCATTGGGGCCGATTCTGCGTCGTCTCGGGGTGATCGAGGTCAATCGCGGCGACGCCCGAGGCTTGGTCGAGCAGATGCAGGATCGCTTCCGGAGCGAGGAGCGCTTCTGGCTCGGCATCGCGCCCGAGGGCACGCGCCGCAAGGTGGAACGCTGGAAGCCCGGGTTCTGGAAGATCGCCAGGGCCGCCGGCGTGCCGGTGGTGCCGGCGTATTTCCACTATCCCGACAAGATCATCGGCATCGGCGAGGTCTTCCATCTCGGCGACGACATGGAGGCGGACATCGCCCGCATCCGTGCCTGGTATGCGCCCTGGCAGGGCAGGAATCATGGCGTCTGACGCCCGCACTGGAGGAGGTCGCATGCGTTCCGGATCGCAATGGTGGATGGTCGCGCTGTGCCTGTGCGGGATCTGGTCGCAGCCGCTTGTCGCGGCGGAACCGGCCATGCCCGCCGAGCAGGTGATGGTCGTGGATCTCGCTTTCGACCGGTTCGATCCGTCGTTGTTCCGGCTCGGATTCCAGCGCGTCCCCGAAGACGGTGAAACCGGGATCTGGACCGACCCGGCCGGCGAAGCGCCGCCGGTGAAGCTCGCGGCGCAGCGCACCCTGTTCGATCAGACCATCCTCTGGGTCGATCCGGAGACGATGGGGCAGGCCTACGCCGTCCGCACGAAGCGGCTGGCGTCGTTGACCGCGCTGCTGTCGCAGGAGCGCCAGCGACGCGCGATCCGCGAAGCGGCGGACGCCGCCGGCACCGCCCGCGGCACCGCGTTTCCGCGTCTCGTCCATGCGCGCGAGGCCGGCAAGGCCCAGATCGCGCAGTTGCTCGCCGATCGCGACACCGGCGCCGGCATGATCGTCCAACCGCAGCCGGTGGCGATGTACGCGCCGTACACCGGTCCGGTGGCGTTGAGTTGGGACGATCGCCAGATCCTGATTTCGGTCCGGGTGCAGCGTTTCCGCAAGGTGCCGGGCAAGCATCTGAGTCTGCGCGACCTCGGTCCGCCGATCGATCTGCACTACGTCGGCGCGCCGATTCCGGACGATGCCGATCCGGTGGACTGGTGGACCGCGAACGACGGCGCGCGGTTGTACGCCGAAGTGCGCGAGGGGTTCCGGCATCTGTTCGAGGCCGCGCTGGCGCCGTTGCCGGCGTTGTCGAAGCTGGAGCGGGACACGCCGCTGGCGGCGGTGATGGTCGACGGACGCGTCCGGCGTTTCCCGGGGGTGGTGGTCGATGTCGACGAAACGATGACGCGGCTTTCGCTCGGCAAGCGCCAGATGGTGCTGGTGCGCGCGGCGCGGACGCCCTGAGGCCGGGGGCGATGCGGCCTCAAAACGCCGTCCGCATCCCGTATTCTTGGCGACGATCATCCACCCCGGGGAGCGTATGGCCACACTGAAGAAGATCCTGGAGGCCGCCCGGCTGATCGAGCGCGCCGATGCGCCCGCGGACGAACCGGCCGGTACCGGCGACGCGGACATCGACGCGATCATCCGCCGCGCCGCACGCGCCGAAGCGGCCGAGCCGCCGGCCGACGCCCCGGTCGACGTCGCGCCTGCCGTGGCGGCAACCCCCGCGCCCGCCGGCATCGAGGAAGGCCTGGCCTTCGCCGACATCTACGCCCGCCAGGGCCTGACCGAAGCGCCGTTCCCGGTCGAGCGCCTGCTGAAACTGGTCGACGGCCTGCGGACGCTCGACCCGGCCACCCGCCGCGCCGCGATCATGGCGATGGACGTCGCCGACGAAACCTGGTCGATGGATCAGGTGCTCGCCGACGCCGACGCCAAGGTCGCCGCGCTTCGCGGCCACCAGCGCCAGCTGCAGGCCACGGCCGACACGGTGGTGCAGACCAATCGCGAACGCGTCGCCGCGCTCGAAAGCAGCCGCGACGGCCGGGTCTCCGAGCTGCGCCAGCAGATCGCCGCGCTGGAAGCGCAGATCCACGACGCGATCGGCACCGCCGCCGCCGACGTCGCCAAGCTGCAGTCGGAATCGGAGTCGAACAAGGCGGCGCTGCTGCGCGAGACCCAGCGCATCGACGCCCACATCCTCAACCTCGACGAGCTGGTCGCCCAGTTCCGGACGCCGGGCAAATGACCCTGCGCGGCGCCGTTTTCCGTTTGTCTCCTGTTGCGCGCCGCGGACTCCGCGCCGCGCGCTCCGTGTTCCGCATCCCCCAGTAAGGAGTGCCTCATGGCCGTCAAACTCACCCCGTTCGCCAAGATCCTGATCGGTGCGATCGTCCTCGTCGGTTCGGGATCGCTCCTGTGGAATCTGTACAAGAACCGCAAGGCCGAGGGCGGCGACGAAAGCGCCACGGCGACGACGCAGAGCGACGACCGGAAAGCCTCCTCGGCAGGCGACTACGCCGCCAAGGGCGACGGCCCGCTGGGTTCGGCCGGCAATCCGCTGAAGGTCAGCATCGTCAGCTTCCACGGTTACGCGCCGGCGCTGGTCGCCAACGGCCAGAGCCTGACCACCCGGCCCGGCTCGATCTTCGACAAGGAGGGGCTGAACGTCGAATTCGTCATCCAGGACGACATCCCGGCGATCGCGACGGTCTTCGAGGCCGGCACCGCGCAGTGCATCTGGCGCACGTCCGACTTCTGGGCGCAGGAACAGCCCAACCTGCGCAACGCCGGCCACGACGGCAAGGCGGTGATGATCGTCGACAACACCCGCGGCGCCGACGCGATCATCGCCAGGGACCCGGCGATCCGCAAGGTCGAGGACCTCGCCGGCAAGAAGGTCGCCCTGCTGCAGTTCACGCCCTCGCACGGCATGACCATCGACGCGGTCGACAACTCCTCGCTGTCCGCGCGGAAGAAGCAGAGCATCGAGTACGTCTTCATCAACGCCGAGGACGGTCTCGGCGGCGTGCGGGCGGCGCTCGAATCGGGCAGCGTCGATGCCGCCGTGCTGTGGGATCCGGACCTGTCGCTCGCGCTGCGCTCGACCAAGGGACATGTGGTCTATTCGACCCGCACCGCGTCGAACCTGATCTTCGACGTGATCGTCTGCGATCAGCGCGTGCTCGACGACGCGCAGGGCGCCGCCGCCGTGCAGAAGCTGGTGAACGGCTGGATGAAGGGCGTCGATGCGGCCAAGGCCGACCCCGACGGCGCCGTCGACGCGCTGGTCAAGACCGAGGAGTTCTTCACCCTGCTCGCGAAGGACGAAGGCAAGCCGTTCGTGAAGGGCCTGTTCGACAACCTGCTGTGGACCGGCGTCGCCGACAACGCGCGCATCCTCGGCATGTCGGGCGGCACCAACCACTACGCGCGCGTCTATCAGCGTTTCGACCAGATCTATCGCGCCGCCGGCGCGCTGGCCAATCCGAAGTCGCCGGTGGTGAATCCCGCCGACAGCTTCGATCCGCGTTTCATCCGCAATCTGTACGACGCCAGCACCGCGGCCCAGGCCGAGGCGAAGAAGGAGGAGGTCGTCTTCACCGAAGCCAAGCGCGAGGAGGCGGTGCAGGCCGCGCCGGCGGAGGTCACCAAGCCGGTGACCGTGAACTTCGCGAGCGGACAGTCGGGGCTGACCAAGCGCGCCGAGCGGACGATCGACACGGAGATGGTGCCGTTCATCGAGAACAACGGCAACGCCTATTTCGAGATCAGCGGCAATACCGACAGCACCGGCAACGCGGCGATCAACAACCGCCTTTCCACGGCCCGCGCCGAAGCGGTGGTCGAATACCTCGTGAAGCAGTGGGAATTTCCGCGGGAGCGCTTCAAGATCGTCGGCAACGGCTCGAGCCGCCCGCTGTGCAACGAAAGCGCGCCCGAAGCCGAAGGCCTGAGCCTCGACGCCTGCCGCGAAACCAATCGTTCGACCCGCATCGCGGTCTACGGAGCGCGCCAGTAACATGGAGAAAACGACGGCTCACGCCTGGAATCCGTATGCGGTCCTCCCCGGAGGACTGCGGCGGCGGTTGGGCATCGGCGGCGTCGCCGCCGTCCTGATCGCGTGGTTCGCGCTCAGCGCCAGCGGCTGGATCAGTCCGAACAAGCTGCCTTCGCCGGTGTCGGTGGTGAAGGCGCTGTCCTACCTCGCCTGGCACGAGGGCAGGAGCCTGCTGTTCGACGCGACCCTGTGGTCGGTCGGCCGCGTCGCCGCCGCCGGCCTGCTGGTGGTCCTGATCGGCGTGCCCCTCGGCATCTTCATGGGCGCATCGCCGAAATTGAACGCCATGCTCTCGCCGTTGATCGACCCGTTCCGCTCGGCGCCGGTCGTCGCGCTGCTCCCGATCCTGGTGATGTGGCTGGGCATCGGCGAAACCATGAAAATCGCGTTCCTGTTCGTCGGCGCCGTGGTCTATCTGGTGCCGATGGTGCGCGACGCGATCCAGGCGGTGCCGCAGAGCTATTGGACCGGCGCGCGCGACCTCGGCGCGACGCCGTGGGAGTGCATCCGCCACGCGGTGGTGCCGATCGCGATGCCGCGCATCGCCGATGCGATCATCGTCAGCGTGTCGGTGATGTGGACCTACATCACCGTCGCCGAATACGTGAACGCCAAGGTCGGGCTCGGCCAGCTGATCCAGAACGCGCGCCGCTTCAGCGCGATGGACCAGGTGTTCGCCGGCATCATCGTGATCATGGCGCTGGCGCTGCTGACCTACCAGCTGATGCGTCTGGCCAAGCGCCGCCTGTACCCGTGGGAGACCCAGGCATGAGCGACGCCGCACCGCAGAGTGCCCACAAAAGCGCGGCGGCGGTCATCGCCCTCGACCGTATCGTCCAGGAATATCCGCGCCCGGAAGGCGGCGTGAACCGCGTCGTCGACGACCTCAGCCTGCGCTTCGAGGGCCCGAGCATCAACATGCTGCTGGGGCCGTCCGGCTGCGGCAAGAGCACGCTGCTCTACATGATGGGCGGCGTCCGCCCGCACAACACCCACATGCCCACCGGCGGCACCATCAGCATCGACGGCGAACCCTGCCACGACGCGCACGACGACGCGGTGATGGTGTTCCAGCGCTACGCCAACCGCCCCGACCTCACGGTGTACGACAACGTCGCGTTCCCGTTCCGGCTGAAGCTGTGGCGCGAACGCGTGTCGGCGGCGGAGCAGCGCGAACAGGTCCAGCACATGCTCGAGGCGGTCGGGCTGGCCGACAAGGCCAGACTGCGCCCGAGCCAGCTTTCCGGCGGCCAGAACCAGCGCATCGCGCTGGCGCGCGCGCTGGTGCTCAAACCGCGGATCCTGCTGATGGACGAGCCGTTCGGCGCGCTCGACGCGCAGACCCGCGAAGAGATGCAGAAGTTGCTGGTCAAGCTCTACAAGGAGCATCCCTGCCTGATTGTGTTCGTCACCCACGACGTCACCGAGGCCCTGTTGCTGGGCGATCGCGTCGTGGTGCTCTCGACCCAGCCCGCGCGGATCGCCGACGATTTCCAGATCGCCACGCCCAAGCCGCGCGACAGCGGATGGTTGCGCATGCCCGAGGCGGCGGCGCTGGAGCAGCGCATCCTCAGCCGGCTGCACCAGGCGGCGGGCAAGGGCAACGTGCGCGTGACCGTGTGAGCCGATGAAGCAACCGCCGAAACCCGTCAGTTACCTGCGCGCCTGGCTGACCAGCCAGGCCAATCTGACGACCGTGCTCGGCGGCGGCCTCGCCGCCGCGGTCGCCTCGATCCCCGCCGGCGGCGTCGGCGCGCTCGGCGCGCTGGTGGTGCTCGGCGCCGTGCAGACGCTGCTCGCGCTGGTCATTCCCGACCTGCCGTCGTTCCGCAGCAAGGTCGACCGCCAGGTCCGGCGCGCCGCGATCGACCAGCGTCGCGCGCAGCTGCAGCAGGAGCTGTTCGCGCAGTACGGCGGCATGGAGCGGGTGATGGGCATGGCGATGTGGCAGAAATACGCCGCGATCGTCGAACGCTCGCAGGTGCTGTATCGGATCGCCGGCGAGGCTTCCAGCCAGCTGTCCTACGACGACGCCGAGCGCGTCGACAAGGCGTCGGTCGACTACCTGGCGCTCTGGCTGGCGCAGGAGACCATCCGCGAACGCCTGCGCAGCGGCGAGGAGGCCACCATCGACCGTCGCCTGCGCGAGGCGCAGCGTTCGCTCGAGGAGGTCGACGAGAACGATCCGCGCTATCGCCACCTGAAGATGGCGCACGACGACTACCTCGCCATCAAGCAGCGCCACGACAAGCTGTCCGCGCGACGGATGTCGATCGAAGCCGCGCTCGTGTCGCTGCCGGACCAGGTCGAAGAGGTGTACCAGCTCGTCGTCGCCAGCCCCTACTCGAGCACGCTCGGCTCCAGGCTGGGCGAATCGCTCTCGCGCCTGCAGCTGGAAGAGGACATCGAACTGGAGTTGTCGCAGAACGATCTCGACAGCGACTATTTCAAGGGCGGCGTCGCGGACGCCAAGGCGCGCGCCGCGCGTCAGGCCGCGCGCGTCGCCAAATGAGTTTCCGTCGAACGACTTTCCATCACCCGCAGGACCGCTGTCCCAGGAGAACCGCATGAACATCTTCAGCCGACTCGCCAACCTCGTGCGCGGCTTCCTCTCGCTCTTCGTGAGCGGACTGGAGCAGCAGCATCCCGAGATCGCCTACGAGAACGCGATCAATACCATGGTCGCGAAGTACGACAAGCTCAAGAACGCCACCGCCGGCCTGATCCGGTTGCGCGAGGACGCCGCCGATCGCCTCCAGAAGGCGCTCGGGCAGCAGAAGGAACTGAGCGCGATGCTCGAACAGGCGATGGCCACCAACCAGGACGACCTCGCGGTCGAGGTGATCGAGCGCAAGGAGGCCGTCGACGCCGAGATCGCTTCGCTCGAGGCCGAACTGGAGGGCGCGCAGAAGGACGTCGACACCGCCAAGAACGCGCTCACCGAGGTCAAGGGCGAGATCGGCAAGCTCAAGGCCGAGAAGGACCGCATGCTCGCGAAGATGCAGAGCGCGCAGGCGCGCACCCGCATCAACGAGCAGCTCGAAGGGCTCTCGGTGGACGCGGAACTGCAGGCGCTGGAGAACGTGCGCACCGGCATCAAGAACGAGATCGCGAAGGCCAAGCTCGGCGACGAACTGCGCGAGTCCGACCTCGACAACCGCCTGAAGTCGCTCAAGGCCGGCAGCAGCAAGGCCACCGCGCGCGCCAAGCTCGAAGCCCTGAAGAAGGAGCGCGCGGGCGCGGCGGACGCGAACCGCACGATTTGACCGCGCGACCCGCCCGCATGCCGCGTCCGTATGTCATGTGGTTGGCCGCAGCGCTCTCGACGACGGGCGCAGCGGTCGCGGCCGACCCGAAGCCCGGCGAGTACATCCCCGAAGGTGGCTGGGGGCGGTTGTCGATTTCCGCGCCGACCCGCGAGGGTCTGCCGTTCGCGATCGACGCCGTCGGCGGCAATTTCCACATCTGCAGCGTGGAAGGGACGATCGTCCGCGGCCGTGCGACCTTCCCCGGCGACGCCGACGGCGAAGCGGACTGCGTCATCGCGTTCGCGACGACCGCCGAAGGCGTCGACGTCTCCGCCGAAGCGCCGTCCTGCCGGCAGTTCTGCGGCATGCGCGCGGGTTTCGTGGGCCTGTACCTGCGGCCCGCGGCCGGATGCGGGGACGACGCGCGAAGCGCGACCCGCGACGCCTTCAAGCGCCAGTACGACCGCAAACGATACGCCGAAGCCCTGGCGACGCTGTCGCCGCTGCTCGATCGCTGCCGTCGCACGCTCGACCGCTACGAGGAAGGCCGGGTCCGCAACGACATCGCCATCGCCCAGTATCGGCTCGGCCGCCCCGACGACTGCGCGCGCACGCTCGCGCCGTACGCGGAAGAAGCGGCGTTGTCCGACGAGCGCATCCTCGCCGATTATCCGCCCTCCGACGGCGAAGCCTGGTTGCCGATCGTGCGCGCCGCGCGTTTCAACCTCGGTCTGTGCCGCAAGCGGCGCTGAACCTCCATCCCCACATGGCTCCATCGACATGACCACCCTCAACGGCAATTCCCCCGGCGCCGCGTTGCCCTCCTGGGCCGACGAACTCAAGCGCCGCTATCTCGCCGGCGAGGCCGGGCTGTTCCTGCTTCACGGCAACGTCCACGACGGCGTGCCGCACGAAGGGACGCTGCGCCCGTTCGTCGATTACGTCCACGATGTCGTGCTGGCGGCCAAGCCGCAGCGCTTCGAGCTCGCGCTGCGCCATGCCGGCCTCAAGCGACGCGGCGAGGGCACCAAGCCGATCGAGCACGGCGATTCGCTGCTGGAAGGGATGGCCAATCTCGAACTGCGCATGCGCACCGGCGAGGGCATCGCCCTGGTGCTGCCGCATGCGGGCGACCTGGTGCCGAACGCCGAGACCACCTTCCTCAGCACCGACGAACGTGGCCTGCTGGAGATCTTCCACGACTGGTCGCTCAGCGGCCTGCTTCTGCAGCGCAACCATATCGTCGTCCTGCTCTGCGCCTCGTTGTCGGAGCTGCATCCCTCGCTGAACACCAATCCGCGCATCTGCGCGATCGAAGTGCCGTTCCCCGACGAGGCCGCGCGCCTGCAGCTGGTAAGGCAGTCGGCGCCGCACATGTCCGCGGATCCGCAGGCTCTGGTCGCGAAGCACACGGCGGGACTGCGGCTGCTGGAGATCGACAGCATCGTCGCCGAACGACCCGCCGCCGGGCTGCCCGAGGAAGAACGCAAGGCGCTGGCGCTGCAGCTGCTGGGCGACGCGCCCGATGCGCAGCAGCGCGCCGAAATGTACGCGGGCGTCACCGCGGGCAAGACCCGCGAGGAGATCGCGTTCATGATCCTCGGCCAGAACGCGCCGAAACCGGACGCGGATCCGCTCGACGCGATGCTCGCGATCATCGGCGAACGGAAGCGGGAGATCATCCAGCGTTCCTGCGGCGATCTGATCGAGTTCCTCGATCCGTCGTACGGCCTCGACGCGGTCGGCGGCTACGACCAGATCAAGACCGAGCTGATGAAGATCGCGACCACGATCAAGACCGGCGACCGCAAGCTCGCGCCGATGGGCCTGCTCGCGGTCGGCCCGATGGGCGTGGGCAAGACCTTCGTCATCAAGGCCTTTCTCAAGGAAGCCGGCCTGCCCGGCGTGGTGCTGAAGAACTTCCGCTCGAAATGGGTGGGTTCGACCGAGTCCAATCTCGAGCGCGTGCTGAAGATCGTCCGCGCGATGAGTCCGATCGCGCTGGTCATCGACGAAGGCGACCGCAGCTTCGGCAACGGCGGCGAAGGCGGCGAGACCGACGGCGGCACCTCGTCGCGGGTGATCGCGCGGATCAAGGACTTCATGTCCGATCCCGACAACCGCGGCCACGTGCTGACCATCCTGATGACCAATCGCCCGGACAAGCTCGATGTCGACATCAAGCGTCCGGGGCGCCTCGACCGCAAGATCCCCTTCTTCTACGCCGATACCGCCGAAGACCGTCTGCGCATCGTCCGGGTCATCCTCAAGCGCAACGGCGCGGCATTGCCCGACGACGCCGATGCCGCGCTGCAGGCGTCGCTCGAAGCGCTGGACGGCTACTCCAACGCGGATCTCGAAGCCATCGCCCTGCTCGCCCTCGACCTCGCCCGCGCCGAGAATGCGGCGCTCGGCATCGCGCACGTGCAGCAGGCCATCGCCGACTTCATCCCTCCGCAGCACGCGGATACGATCCAGTTGATGGAATTGCTGGCGGTGCAGGAGTCCTCTCGCCGCAGCCTGCTGCCGGAACGCTTCGCGAAACTGGCGCCGGCGGAAGTGTCGGAACTGATCGGCGAACTCAAGCGCCGCATCCGCTAGGATGCGATACGGTACAGCGCGCCACGACCGCCGCACGTCCGCAGGAAACCACGCATGACCGCCAGCGCCATCTGCAACCGCCGCGACCTCGATTTCATGCTTTACGAAGTCCTCGAGGTCGAGCGCCTGCGCGAGTATCCGCGATTCTCGGACCACGGCCGAGAGACCTTCGACTCCGCGCTCGATCTCGCCCATCAGATCGCGCTGGAGAAATTCCTGCCGCACAACCGCAAGTCCGATCTCGACGAACCGCGGATGGTCGACGGCCGAGTCGAACTCATTCCCGAAATCGGCGAAGCGGTGGCGGCGTACAACGAGGCGGGGTTCTGCGCCGCGCTCGCGGATTTCGACATCGGCGGCATGCAGTTGCCGTTCGTGATCGCGCAGGCCTGCGACTCGATGTTCTCGGCCGCGAATCCCGGCACGATCGCCTACCCGGCGCTGGCCCGCGGCGCATCGAACCTGCTCGCGGCCCACGCCAGCGACGACCAGAAGCGTCGTTACATGCGGCCGATTCTCGAAGGTCGCTGGTTCGGCACGATGTGTCTGTCGGAACCGCATGCGGGCTCGTCGTTGGCGGATATCCGCACCACGGCGGAGCAGCGGCCGGACGGCAGCTGGCGCCTCACCGGCGCCAAGATGTGGATCTCCGCCGGCGACCACGAACTGGGCGAAAACATCGTCCATCTCGTGCTGGCGCGGATCGCCGGCGCGCCGGCCGGCGTGCGCGGCATCAGCCTGTTCATCGTCCCGCGCTGGCGGGTCAATGCCGACGGCAGTCGCGGCGAGCGCAACGACGTGCGGCTCGCCGGCGTCAATCACAAGATGGGTCAGCGCGGCAGCGTCAACACCTTCCTGAAATTCGGCGAGAGCGGCGACTGCGACGCCGAACTGATCGGCGAACCGCACCGCGGACTCGTCTACATGTTCCACATGATGAACGAGGAGCGCATCGGCGTCGGGATGGGCGCGGTGCTGCAGGGACTCGCCGGCTACCTGTACGCGCTGCAGTACGCGAAGGAGCGCAGGCAGGGGCGCCATCCCGATCAGAAGGATCCGGCCTCGCCGCCGGTCGCCATCGTCGAGCACGCCGACGTGCGACGCATGCTGCTGCAGCAGAAATGCTGGGTCGAAGGCGCCGCGCTGTTGGGGTATTACGCGTCGATGCTCGTCGACCGCGCGCACGACCCCGACGCGACCGTGCGCCACGAGAGCCATCAGCTGCTCGAATTGCTTACCCCGATCGTGAAGGCCTGGGGGTCGGAGTATGCGCTCCGGGCCAACGAGCTGGCGATCCAGGTCCTCGGCGGTTACGGTTACACCCGCGAATATCCGGTCGAACAGAACTATCGCGACAACCGCATCAATCCGATCCACGAGGGCACCAACGGCATCCAGGCGCTCGACCTGCTCGGTCGCAAGGCGATGATGGACGACGGCGCGGCACTCAAACTGCTGATGGCGAAGATCGCGCAGGCCTGCATCGAGGCCGGCCACGACGAGGGCCTGCGCCCGCTCGCCGACCAGCTCGCGCAGGCCGCGAAACTCGTGATCGACGCCACTCGCGGCGCGGGTGCGCGCATGGCCACGGACCGGGCGCGTCTGGCCCTGGCGAATGCGTCGCATTACATGACCGCGCTCGGTCATGTCGTCGTCGGCTGGATGTGGCTTTGGCAGGCCGCCGTCGCACGTCGCGAACTCGAGGATGCGAACGATGCCGATCGCGATTTCTACCTGGGCAAAGTCCAGGCCTGCCGCTTCTTCTTCGCGACGGAATTGCCGCTGGTCGAACACCACGCACGACTCGTGCGGGACGCGGAGCCGAGCGCGTTCGACATGCGGGCGGAGTGGTTCTGATGCATGCGCGCGGAGGACGCTGCACGGCCGCATCGCGGTAACGTCGTCGCCACTTGAAAGAGAAGCAGAGGACGAAGGTGAAGACCATCTACCGATCCACGAGTATCGCCGACATCTACCTGCTGCGGGATCTGCTGGCCCAGGCGGAGATCGAGGCGCACGTGAGCGGGGAATATCTTCGCGGCGCCGTCGGCGAACTCCCTCCGGATACGCCGGTGTCGCTGACGGTGCATGAGGCGCAGGCCGCTGCGGCGCGCGACATCGTCATGGACTGGGAGCGTTCCCGACCCGTGGATGAGCCGGACAGCGACGATACGGAGGCCGGCGTCCCTGCCGGTCCGACCTCGGCCGGCGTGACATCGACGTTGTTCGTGCTGGCGTCGCTGGTGTTCGGCGCGGCCTGCGGCGGCGCGATCGTCTGGGCGATGCACAACCATCCCGGCGACGGCGGCATGCGCGATTACGACGGGGATGGCCGTATCGACGAAAGCGTCCATCTGGCGGGCGACCGCGTCGATCGGGTCGAGACCGACCGCAACCGCGACGGCCGGGTCGATCAGGTCCAGCGCTATCGGGCGAACGGCGATCTCGACAGGATCGAGCTCGACGACGATTTCGACGGTCGACTCGAAGGCCTGGTGCGTTACGAAGCGAACCAGCCGGTGGAATGGCGCATGGATCGCAACGGCGATGGCGCTCCCGAGCAACGCGAAGTCTACGAGCGCGGCGTGCTCGTGCGGGAAGAGACCCTCGACAACGAGGCCCGCGTCGTCAAAACGGTCCGTTATCGCGCCGGCGTCCCGGTCTCCGGCGAATTCGACGCCGACGGCGATGGGGTCCTCGATACCGCGCGTACCTACGACCCGCGAGGCGAAATCGTCGCTTCCGGACCGTTGCGCGCGAAAAGCGGGAAGTGATGCCGGTCGAGGCGGAACGGAACCCGCGTCGCGCGGGTTCCGTTCGGGCGTCCGCTCGGGCCTCCGCGGTCAGCTCGGTTGCTGGCCCTTGGGCTTGAACAGCTGATCGAGGATCCACTTGCCGAGCTCCCACAGCCCCTGCTGCAGCAACGTCAGATCCTGCAGGCCGCCCGGCCTGAACACGGGCCTGCCCTCGGTGTTGATGTCGACGAACAATTCGAGATTCTGCCAGGCGTTCTGACCGCCGATGCGCAGACTTTCATCGATCGTCCCGTTGACGATGAGATAGTCGCTGCCGTTCTTCGGACCGGTCATGAAGATCGTCGTCGAATGCGGGCCCTGGACCACGAGTTTGCCGTAGCCCTGCCACGGGATGGCGAACCAGGAGGCGGTGAGCGAACCGCCGGGGCCGACCTCAATGGTCTGCCCGCTCTGCACCTGCACGCCGTGCGGGTTCTGGACGTTCTGTTCGAGGATGCGGACGTTTTCGCTTTGTTCGATGACCGGATGCATCATCGGGTCGGACTGGATGAAACGGATCGTCAACTGCGTCGAGTTCGTGATCGTACGGATCCATGCACTTGCCATGTCTTGCGTCTCCAGTAGAAGGCGGGCTCCCCTTGAGTCCCGCCGGAAATGAAAACGTCGGAATCGGCCCGGACAGGACCGCTATCGAGCGGACCCTGTCGGATCTTGCAGGTTACGGCGCGTCTGGGGATCAGTCCGCGTCCCAGTAGCCCGCCCATGCGTCGAACAGAGGGTCCGGAAGTTGCGCGAGCGTCAACTCCGAATACAGCATGTCCATGAGCGACGTCGTGCTGATCGGCCGCTTGCAGGCGGCGACGAGCTCGAGGGCGCTGACCGTGTCCTTGAAGAAGCATCTGACGATCAAGGTCAACAGGATCCCGAACGCCGCCGGACTGATGCGCACGACATCGGTCTCGGTTGGATTGGCTTCCAGAAGCCAGGGGAAGTCGACGATCACGTTGCGCTTCCCGTCGGACATGCGCGACAGCGGGCCGGCAATCGGCGACGCCTGCACGACGAGCTCGACGACGCTCCTGGGGATCCTCTTGTCGTCCCGCCATTCCGTGCGGCGACCGGCAATCCTGAGGCAATTGCCCTCCTCCTTGATGCGGATCTCGGGCGAACTCGCTTCCTTGGCGCCGGGCGAACCGGAAATCAGGATTTCCGGCTGCTCGGGAGCCCTGTCGGGCCACTCCGGAAACTGGTTGCCGCCATCGGTCGCCTTGCGGATGGAGACATCCGCGAATTGCCAATAATTGCGTGCGATGGCGTCCACGCCGGGGTTCGCCGAGCCGTAGATGAATTCGCTTTTCAGGTGATGGAAACTGTTCTTGATGTAGTTCCTGACCTGCAACCTGATCTTGTCTCGGATGGCGGGCGAAGTTCTGCCGAAATCGAAATCGCCGGAAATGATGCTCTTCGGCGTCGCTCCGGATCTCAGGAGATGATGCGCCTCGCGCCGCGTGATCAATGAGGCCCGGTTCGATTCTCGGGCCAGGAACGGCAGGGCGTTCTCCGCGCACCCCAGGCGAAGACGCGTGTTCAGACGCCTCGCCTTCGTCTGCATCATCCGCACGTCGCCGCTCGATTTCGTGAAGCGCATCAGGTCGCCCATGAACAACAGCTTCCATCCGATCTTCTCCGCAACGGCGGCGAAATTGGTGTTGAGCTGACCGCCGTTGCCGTTGTATGCGCCGATCTTCTTGATTCTCGCGTGTATCGACGCCATCGGCTCCCCGGACACCCATAGCAGAAGACCGCAAAACAGCCTCAGACAGGCATCGTGAACGAGTGGCGTTTCGATTTCGACGGATGGCGCATGGCACGGATTGCGATCGCAGTAATCGAGAAATTCCCTCATCGCTTCGGCGGTATTCGCATCGAACCCGGCGTCCGGAAAATGCTCGACGATCCATGCGAGCATCGCGCTGCGATTCTGATCGCGCGCCACTTCGACGCGGAATTCGGGCATGTTGGCGATGACCTGTCGATGGGCCTCGTTCTGGACGATGATCGGAAGCAGCAATATCTCGACGGGAATGGCGTCGGGTCGGATCCTGCTTCTGAGCGCATTCAGAAGGGCCTCGAGCGCCATCTTCAACGGCTCGAGGGTCGATATCTCCGTCCCCGTATCGATGATGGAAGAGCCCAGCGGCGTGATCTTGTAGCCTGTTCCGCTCTTTCTGACCAGTTCGAGCGAAGGGTCCATGGCCCCCTCCACGATCATTCGAACGCTTTCGGTCAGACGCGCGATATTCGAGGGGTTTTCGCTGTTCTCGTGGAAATACAGCAAATGGTCGGTGAACTCGTCCTCGATTTCCTCGACCGTCGCTTCGTTCCTGCGGGTGGCGCCGTAGACGCCGGGTGCTCCGCCGGTGAACCGAAGCCCATCGAGAACGGTCTTCACGAACGGGTACGTGAACTCCTGCGGGGCCTTGTGAAGATTCCCCCTTTTCTTCAGGCGCTCGAACGCTTCCTTGTCTTCTCCATGGAAGATCTTGCTTCGCAGTTGTTCCTGTTCGCAATAGAAGATTTCCACGAGCCTTCGCGGCGCCGCATCCGATCTCGTGCTCGACCATACGTAGACGGTCGCATCCGTGTCCTTCTGATTCAGTCGACCGGCGCGTCCGATCATGTTGGCGAACGCGCACCTCGACAGCAGCTTGAGCGGGGCGCCGTCTTCCTGGTTGCGCTCCGAAGCCGGAAATTCCAGGGAAAGCAATGCGACGTCGCTGATAGAGATGTTGATGCCGTAGCTCAGGGTTTCGGTCGCGAGAATGATTTCGGAAGCTGCGGCCGCTGGCAGTCCGTCGGCCAGATAGTCTTCGATGGCGTTCCTGAGTTTGCGATTGATGTCGGCGTTATGGATGAAAATGCCTTTGTCGATGGTGCGGTTCAAGGTTTCGATCGAGATCGACGTATCGTCGTTCTGAACTTCGGTCTGGACTTTGGAAAGCTTGTCCCGATTCGATTGTCTCTCGTGAAGATTCGGTCTGCGCTTGATTTCGGCCTGGAGGCGATCCGCCAGAAGAACCTGGTCGTTCTTCGAGCCGATGAAAGCCAGGATCCTCTTGCCGAACGGGTTTTCGTTCAGCCAATCCCGCAGGAATTCGTAGAAGAGGTCGGTGCTTTGGGTTCTCCTGCCGCGAACACCGGCATGGATGTCGTTCTCGCTTCTCCTGGCCGAAATGGGCAGTCGGGCCGAAAAAGCATTGAATTCTTCCTGCGTCAAACGGAGTGGTCGGGTCTTGTCGAGGGTCGCGATCGTCGTTTTCCGGTAGGGACATTCCCCGGTGCTGATCGGTTCCACAAGGACATGCGTGACTTTCGTGGGGCGACCCTCGTCCTGCGCCGTCAGCGGCGGTATGGGGTCGTCGGTGTCCCGGTCGATGTTCGTCAGATAGTCGCGAAATCCGGCGGCCGTCGATTGTTCCGTCGTGATGCCGACGATCCGCAGCGGAGCCTGCTGGTCATCCCTTTTCTGCCTGCGTCTTTTCTCGTACTTGAGTTTCGCGAGCAGCGATTCGATCCCCGGCCCCCTGTGAATGTCTGCGATCATGTGCAGTTCGTCGACGACGACCATCGTGAGCTGCCTGACCAGCTCGGGCGCGGCCGCCAGGATGACGTTCGCTTTCTCGAATACGAGGCAAGCGATCAGGAATTCTCCCCTCGCCAGTGCGCGGTCGCTGTCGTGCTCTTCGCCTGTCGAGATGATGACATTGTCGTGGCAGCGCGGGATGATGATGTCGCGGAACCGCGAGGACCACTCGCGCCAGCGCTCCTGCGCAAGCGCGCGCGTAGGCGCGAGATAGAGGATCCTGGACGCCTGAAAGTCGCTGTTGTTGGACAATCCGAACAAAAGTTCGGCCGCCGTCGTTTTTCCCGACGAGGTACCGCCGCACAGAAGGATGTCCTGATAGTCGTGAGGACGTCTTGCGCTCAGCGCGTCCGCGATCTGCGATTGCAGTTCCGTGCAGGTCTTCTGGCGGAACGCGTTCGAGACCATGACGTCCAGCGCCGGGTCAGTCATGATGTTCGATCCGTATGCCAGTCGCGCAAGATCGGCCAGGGTGCGTTGTCGCTCCGGTTCGACGTCGCTCGGCGTGTCCTGCTCTTGCGATGGCGGATCATTATTTTTCTTGATCTTCATGCGTGCCAGGGCGGCGAAAGGATTGTTCGGCGACACTTCGGGTCGCCTCGGCATGGACATGCGAAACGCGCCGACCTCGCCGCTCATCGTCTGGCAGGACTGTTCCCAGGTGGGCCACAGGACGTTGATTTCGCGGGCCAGAGAGAGCGCGTCGCTCCGATAGGTGTCGTACCTGCGGAGCATGTTGCGGAGGCGATCCGAGAGACTCTTCGGCAAATCGTCGTAGTCGCTTGGGTCCAGCCATTCGATGGCGTGGTCCGGCGAGCTCCGAACGATCCTGCGAAGCTCGTAATCGAAACCAGATTTGCGGCCTGCGACCAGCGGAATGCCGAGCTGGATGGATTCGAGACTGGTCAAGCCGAAGGTTTCGACGATCGACGGGGTCACGACGATTTTCGATTCGCCGATGAGTTCTTTCGATCGGGATGTCCGAAAGTCGTAGTAGTGCTGGTATCCGAGCATTTCGACCTGCGTACTCCAGGCGTATTTCCCGAACAATTCTTTTTTAATTCGTTGCTGCGCCGGCGTATCGCTGTCGACGCCCATCAGCCGAAGTTTCGGAAGATCTGCCCCCTCCGGAAATTCGTCTCGTCTGAACGACGAGGCGAGCAGGTCGTATGCGGCGAGGACGGCGTTCGCCTGTTTCTGCTCTCTCGACAGGTCGAGACGCCCGAACGAGAGGATGTAGTCTGCGCTGGTGACGCGATCGGCGCTGTCCTCGGGTTCCGATTCCATCTCCAGACGACCCGGGACGAAAGGCTTGATCTTGTCGGCAATCGTCGGGTATTTCAGTTTCAGGCGCTCGCTCCCCCATGTTCCGCTGGTGAACACGAGGTCCGCGCAGTCCATGAGCGCTTTCTGCGCTCTCGTCTTCTCGACTCTCCTGTCGTCCGGTTCGTCGCCGAAGTAGTCGGTTTCGCTGTAGAGCGTATGGATGAAAGCCGCGATGCAGGTCTGGGCGTCGTGCTTCTGGAACTTGTCGATGAAGGACTTGGCGATGATGTCGTGCACGACGACAAGATCGAAGTCGGAAAGCGCATCGTAGTCGACATGCCCGATATCGTCCGGAGTCCATTTCTGTTCCGATGGCTTGCCGATGTGGAGAAGTTTTACGTTCTTCGAGAACGCATCCTGGATATCCGGGCCGCTCGCGCTTTTCACGTAGCAGGTGACGCTGTTGCCGAGTGCGGACAGTGCGCAGCACATCCGATAGTTGAATACGTTCACGCCCCCGTGCTTCGATCCCCATGCCGTCGCGATCGTGAGTACTTTCATGGTCGTCCGTGGTTCCTTGTCGTTGCGCGCGCAGAGACGCGCGATCCTCGGGATGCGCGTATTCCTTCAGGCTCGGTCGACCGGACGATGACGATCGCTCGCAAACGATCGCCTGTCACGACAGTTGTCGTTCGCCGGTATCCCCCCTCAGCGCATCCTAACGTCCGTTTCGAATCCGGGGCATGGGGCGCACCCTGTCATATCTGACAGCCTTACCTCCCCGAATCCCCCGTCTCATCGTATTCCCGCCCCGCGAGCATCTGCGGCCGGATCAGTTCGACGAAGTCGCGCGCCTGCGGGGACAGGTATTTGCCGCGTCTCACCACCACGCCATAGCTTCTCGACGGGAAGTATTTCGCGAGCGATCGCGCGGCGAGACGTTCGTGGTCCGCCTCGGTGAGGCAGATCGAAGTGACGATGCTGATCCCGAGCCCCATCGCGACGTATTGTTTGATGACTTCCCAGCCGCCGACTTCGAGGGCGACGGTGTAGGGGACGCGGTTCTGCTGGAAGATCAGGTCAACGAGGCGATAGGTGGTGAGGCGCTGCGGGGGCAGGATCAGGCCGTAGGGAGAGAGATCTTCGAGTTTCAGCTCCGCCTTGTTCGCCAGCGGGTGGTCGCGTGGTGCGATCAGCATGGGTTCGAAGCGGTAGACCGGGGCGTAGTCGATGTCGCCGGGGACTTCGAGCATCGAGCCCACCGCCAGGTCGACCTCGTCCTTGCGCAGCTGGTCCAGACCGCCGGCGCCGGTGACGTTGTGCAGGATGAGGCGCACGTCGGGATGCGCCCTGCGGTAGGCCTCCACGATCTTCGGCAGCAGGTAGAGGATGGTCGAGCTGCCGGCGGCGACGTGGAGTTCGCCGGCGTCCAGGCCCTTGATCTGCTCCCGGAAGGTGGCGGGCAGGGCGTCGATCCCCTCGACCAGCGGGCGCGCGAGTTCGTAGAGGGCGTCGCCCTCGCGGGTGAGGGTCAGGCGGCGGCCGATGCGCTCGAACAACCGGACGCCGAGTTCCCGCTCCAGCGCCTGCAACTGCAAGGTGATGGCCGGTTGGCTGACATACAGGGCCTCGGCCGCGCGCGAGACCGAGCCCAGGCGGGCCACCTGACAGAAGGCGCGGAGGGGTTTGAGGCGGTCGGCCTTGTAGGCGAAGCGGGGGCTGGTGAGGCTGTCGTCGGCCATGGCGGGGATCCCGGAGACGGAGGGAGCGGTCGAGAGGGAAAGATGGGTGGATCGGTAGGCAGAGAGAAATGCTTCAGAATCAACAACCTGTATTGCTGCAATGCCGCATTCGACTTTGGTCGAAATATAAATATAAGCAAAACTTATGATAAGCATTGCAAAAACTGTGTTGTCAAATACAGTACCCAGGCGGATGTTGGACTCCCCACGTTGCACTGGAGTCCTGCATGTCCGCCGTCCTCAAACCCCACGTTGAGGCCTCCGAACACCCCACCGGGATCGACATCCTCGGGCGTGCCGAGGGGCAGGACGCCCTGCTCACGCCGGCCGCACTGACCTTCCTGGCCCGGCTGCATCGCCGCTTCGAACCCGCCCGCCAGCTGCGGCTGGCCGCGCGACAGGCCCGGCAGTCGGAATTCGACGCCGGCGCCCTGCCGGGCTTCCGCGAGGACACCCGGGAGATCCGCGAGAGCGATTGGCGGGTGGCGCCGATTCCGGCGGCCCTGCTCGACCGCCGGGTCGAGATCACCGGGCCGGTCGATCCGAAGATGGTCATCAACGCGCTGAACTCCGGCGCGAACTGCTACATGGCGGACTTCGAGGATTCGACCTCGCCGACCTGGGCGAACCTGATCCAGGGCCAGCGCGCGCTGCGCGAGGCGGTGGCGGGCACGCTCGAGTTCGATGGGAACGGCAAGCAGTACCGATTGAAGCCGGAAGGCGAGCGTGCGGTGCTGATCGTGCGCCCGCGCGGCTGGCATCTGGACGAAAAGCATGTCGTCGTCGACGGCCAGCGCATGAGCGGCGGCCTGTTCGATCTGGCGCTGTTCGCGTTCCACAACGCGTCCGCGCTGACCGCGAAGGATCGCGGACCGTATTTCTATCTGCCCAAGCTGCAGTGCATGGAGGAAGCCGCGCTGTGGAACGCGGTGCTCGACGAGATCGAGGTGCAGTTGAATCTGCCGCAGGGCGCGATGAAGGCCACCGTGCTGATCGAAACGCTCCCGGCGGCGTTCGAGATGGACGAAATCCTGCATGCGTTGCGCACGCGCATCGTCGGTCTCAACTGCGGTCGCTGGGACTACATCTTCAGCTACATCAAGACGCTGCGCCGGCATCGCGATCGCGTTCTGCCCGAGCGCGGTCAGGTGACGATGACGCAGTCGTTCCTGAAGGCCTATTCCGAACTGTTGATCCGCACCTGCCATCGGCGCGGCGCGCATGCGATGGGCGGGATGGCGGCGCAGATTCCCAACCCGCGCGACCCGGAAGCGAACGCCGCTGCGCTCGCCCGCGTCGAAGCCGACAAGCGCCGCGAAGCCGATGCCGGCCACGACGGCACCTGGGTCGCGCACCCGGGGCTGGTCGAACCGGCGCGCGGCATCTTCGACGCGCGCATGTCCGGTCCGCATCAGCAGCACGTCGCCCGCGACGACGTGCGCGCGTCCGCCGAGGACCTGCTGCGGCCGTCGCTCGGCACGATCACGCAGGCCGGTTTCTTCGGCAACGTCGAGGTCTGCGTGCGCTATCTCGCCGCGTGGCTCGACGGCAACGGCTGCGTGCCGATCTACGGCATGATGGAAGACGCGGCGACCGCGGAGATTTCGCGCGCGCAGCTGTGGCAGTGGCTGCATTTCGCCGACGACGGCCGCGATCCGCTGCACCTCGACGACGGCACGCCGGTGGATTTCGCGCTGCTCGAACGCGCGTTGATCGGTCTGCCGTCGAAGCTCGCCGCCGATCCCTCGGTGGTCGGCGCGGGTCAGGTCGAGCAGGCCATCGCGCTGTTGTCCGACCTCACCCATCGCGACGCGCTCGCCGATTTCCTCACGCTTCCCGCCTACGAACGCATCGACTGACCCGATTCCTGTAGGAGCGGCGGGAGCCGCGATGGTTGCGGAAAGCGTCATGGCAACGCGTCGAGACCCGCCTCTCTCCTCCAGAACAGCATCGCGGCTCCCGCCGCTCCCACAGCCACCCTTTCGAATCCTCTCCCACGCAGGACCCTCGCCATGAAGACCACGCTCCCCACCGCCGAACAACTGAAGCTCGACTGGACCAACAACCCGCGTTGGGCCGGCGTCACTCGTCCGTATTCCGCCGAGGACGTGGTCCGTCTGCGCGGCACGGTGCCGGTCGAGCATTCCATCGCCCGTCTCGGCGCCGACAAGCTCTGGAAGTATCTGCAGACCGAGGACTTCGTGAATGCGCTCGGCGCGCTCACCGGCAATCAGGCGATGCAGCAGGTCAAGGCCGGGCTCAAGGCGATCTATCTCAGCGGTTGGCAGGTCGCCGCAGACGCCAACATCGCCGGCGAGATGTATCCGGACCAGTCGCTTTACCCGGCGAATTCGGTGCCGCAGGTGGTCAAGCGCATCAACAACACCCTGCTGCGCGCGGACCAGATCCAGTGCGCGGAAGGCAGCGGCGACGTCGACTTCCTGCAGCCGATCGTCGCCGACGCCGAAGCCGGTTTCGGCGGCGTGCTCAATGCGTTCGAGCTGATGAAGGCGATGATCGAGGCCGGTGCCTCGGGCGTGCATTTCGAGGATCAGCTGGCCAGCGTCAAGAAGTGCGGTCACATGGGCGGCAAGGTGCTGGTGCCGACCCGCGAGGCGATCGAGAAACTGGTCGCCGCGCGCCTCGCCGCCGACGTGATGGGCACGCCGACGATCATCGTCGCCCGTACCGATGCAGAGGCCGCCGATCTGCTCACCAGCGACATCGACCCGAACGATCTGCCGCACTGCACCGGCGAGCGCACCGTCGAAGGCTTCTACAAGACGAAGAACGGCCTCGACCAGGCGATTTCGCGCGGCCTCGCCTACGCGCCCTATGCCGATCTCGTGTGGTGCGAGACCGGCAAGCCGGATCTGGAATTCGCCCGCAAGTTCGCCGAAGCCATCCACGCGAAGTATCCGGGCAAGCTGCTGGCGTACAACTGCTCGCCGAGCTTCAACTGGAAGAAGAATCTCGACGACGCGACCATCGCGAAATTCCAGAAGGAGATCGCGAAGTACGGTTACAAGTTCCAGTTCATCACCCTGGCGGGCTTCCACGCCCTCAACTACTCGATGTTCAACCTCGCGCACGGCTACGCCCGTCGCCAGATGAGCGCGTTCGTCGAGCTGCAGGAAGCCGAGTTCGCCGCCGCCGATCGCGGCTTCACCGCGGTCAAGCATCAGCGCGAGGTAGGCACCGGTTATTTCGACAGCGTGACCCAGACCATCCAGGGCGGCCAGTCCTCGACGGTGGCGCTGAAGGGTTCGACCGAGGAAGAGCAGTTCCACGAGACGCCGGCCGCCGCCGCGTGACGTGGCGACGGGCGTCATCCCGGCCATGACCTTCGTCATGGCCGGGACGGCCGGAGAGTGTGCTCCAATAGGGGTTCACTCCTCCGTCCGGCCCTCCCCGCATGCGCATCCTGATTCCGACGGCGGTCCTCGCCGTCATGCTCGCCCTGCCGTCCGCGTTTTCCACGGCGTTCGCCGAGGACAGCGTCGCCATCACCGCTTCGCCCGACCAGATCCGCACCGCGCAGGCCGACCTGCGCCAGGCGATCGAGCGCAAGTCCGGCAACTACTCCCATTTCACCGACGACGAGCGCAAGGAGATCTTCTCGCGCCAGGATCAGGTGCTGGCGCTGATCGAAGGCAAGGCGTCGGTCGACGAGCTCGCCTCCGACGATCGCATCGCGCTGGCCAATGCGCTCGCCGCGGTGGACGCCGCCGTGAGCCGCGCCGAGGACAACCGTCTCATCTGCGAGCGCATCAAGCCGATCGGCTCCAATCGCCCGCAGAACAAGTGCATGACCGTGGGTCAGCGCCGTCAGCTGCGCGAGGCGTCGCAGCAGCAGGTCCGCAACTCGGACCGCTGAACCGTCGCGGCCGGCGCGACGCCGGCCTCATCGCTCGACCCGATCTGCCGGCGGCGGTCCGCGCGACCGCCGTCGCGCCGCCCGGCTGGACAAGCCGAGGCCTGCGGGTGTACATCTTCCCCTAGGCCATCCGTTCCGCGAACCGCCGCCGCGCCCGCCGGGCCAGGGCGGACCGCCGCGCTTTCAAGTCGTCGTTACCTTTCGATCGTTCCCGCTTCCGCGTGTCCGTCAACAGGGAGTCTCCGATGAAAGCCACATCGTTCAGGTCGTTCCTCCTCGTCGCGATGCTGTCCGCGAGCGCTGCCGTTCTCGCGTCCGCCGATCCGCAGCAACTGACCATTCGCGACATCCTCACCCAGCAGACCCAGCTGCGCGCGCAGGTCGTCGCCGGCAAGGGCGCGTTCAAGGACATGAGCAAGGCGGAGCGCGAGGCGCTGATCGTCCGCCAGGACCGCGTCCTGCGCATGCTCGGCGGTCTGGTGACCATCGAGGAGATGCCGCCCGACCAGCGCACCGAAGTCTTCAACGATCTGGAATGGATCAAGGCCGCCGTCACCAAGGCCGAAGACGACCGCATGGTCTGCGAATACACCAGGATCGCCGGTTCCAATCGCATGAAGTCGGTGTGCATGACCGCGAAGGAGCAGCGCGAACATCGCGACGGCGCGCGCCGTTCGCTGCACGGTCCGGTGATGTGCAACCAGTCGCGCGAGGCCTGCCTCGGCGAGCCGGGCGAGCCGCTGCTGCGACCCTGAACGCAGCGCTCGTCGAACGAACGCGTCGAATCTGCGGCCGGGCGATCGCCTCATCGGCGCGCCCGGCCGTTCGCTTCAGTCCGACTCCGGCGCGGCCTTGCGCGGCAGTCCGTCGCCCGGATCGACCCCAGCCCAAGCGACGTGCGTGTCCCAGAATACGTGCGCCATCGGCGCGCGGTCGGCGTCGCCCTCGAGATTGCCCAGTGCGATGTGAAGCTCGTCCGGCCAGCGTTCCGAGCGGAAGAACAGCGTGCTTCCGCAATGCGCGCAGAATCCGCGCTCCGCGCCGGGAGACGACGCGTACCAGCGCAAGGCGCCCTTGGCATCCTCGATCCGCGCCCGGTCCGTCCGCATGCCGAACCAGGTGACGAACGCCGCGCCGTGCGCGCGACGGCACATCGAACAGTGGCAATGCGCCACCCACTTGCTCGGCCAGGTCACGATGAAACGGACGTCGCCGCAGAGGCAGCCGCCCTGAGAGGTGTTCATCGGCAGGCTCCCGGATCGCGTTGCGGCCGATGATACGACGTCGGCGAAGCATTCGGAGGGGCGGAAACGCCCATGAGGACAGGGCGTTCGGCGATCCGACTACCGATGCGTGTCTCCGGGCTCGACGCGCACGAACTTGCCGGTACGCAGCAGGGGGGCCGCGTCGCGCGGATCCACCGCCCGCGTCGGTTGCGCGGCCGAGAATGCGTAGAAGCGTCCGGTCGCGGGGCCGCGCACGCGCACGGGCGTGCGCTCGCGGTAGCGCAACACGACGGCGCGACTGCTGTCGGCGATCCCGGACACCGCGCTTCGCGGGCGTCCGGACACGGCCGATGCGGTCGTATGCGATGCGTCCGGCGTCGACGACGACATCGATATCGCGCTGCGTTTTCGCCCGCAACAGTCCATCTTCAGGCTCCGCGTTCCGTTTCGTGCCGTGTTCGGGCGTCGATTCCAGCCGTCTCCGTCTCCGTCCGCGGGTCCGGTTCCGGGACGGCTTCGATGACGACATCGGATCGCGCGATGCGTTCGCACAGGCACGCCGCGCCGGACAAGGCCAGCCACACCAGGCACGCGTCGACCGGCGAAGTCGCGATCCACGGCGCGACCGGCGCGGCCACCCACAGGCTCACGCACTGGAAGCAGTCGAGCATCCTGCCCCAGCGTCCATGCCCGAGCCCCGCGCGCAGGCGGGCGATCAGATCCGCGGGACCGTCCTCGTACGCGAACAGATGCGCGAGGCGCCAGGTCGCGAGGACGGCGACCGCCAGCTTCGGCCAGACGTCGCCATCCCCGTCGATCATCGTCCGCGCTCCCGTGCCTGTCGCTTCAGTCGATGGCGAGCGCGAAGGCCGCCGTCTCCTGGGCATGCGGATAGCTCAGATCCTCGCCGTTGGTGGTCTTGGCGAAGGTCGTCAGCGTCGCCGCGAACGAGCAGCGTTGCAGGATCGTCGGCGGGTTGGGCGCATCGAGCCGCGTCAGCATGTGCTCGAACGTGTCGCTGCCGCTGATGACCGCGGGCGCGATGGGTTTGCCGACATTGGCCGGACTCAGCGGTGTCGGCAGCGTGCCGAGGCCGCCGTTGGCGGACGAGGGGTTCAGGCCTCTCGACCAACCGATGCCGTGACGGTACTGGAAGCGGGGATCCGGCACGTAGGCGCGATACTCGATCGCGAACGCCGACTCGCCGGGCCCCTGCAGGAACTGGCATTCGGCATCCGAGGCGCTGCTGCCCATCGCCAACCGGGTGATGTCGGCGACCGGCGGCCGGTTGTCCCAGCAGAACAGATGGGTCAAGGCGGCGAAGGGCACCTCGACCGTGTCGTCGCCGACGCTGCCGCCGGGCTGGAACCAACGCCGATACTTGAACGGCTTGGCGTCTTCCGGTCCCGGTTGTCCGGACGCGGCAGTGCCGAGCGGGCGCAGGCGCCGTCCGGTCCCATCGAACACCTCGAGCGTGATGAGGTGACAGACCGCCGGGCTGTCGAGGTCGTTCGGCACGTTCAAATTGATCGTCTTTGCCGGATCGGCGCTGGTGACGTTGAGCAGCGTGTTGATCCGCGCGTGATAGCGAACCGCACCGACCCAGGCTTCGTCGCTGTAGGGGATCTGATACAGATTCGATTCGCCACCTACCGTCCCCGGGCCGAGTGTGATCGGAACGATGTCCGCGCCGACGATTTTCTCCCAGGCCAACCCGTCGCCGTAGTAATAACGCGGGCCGGTCGGATTTCCGTCGGCATCGGCGCGGCAGACGCTGATGCGGTAGTAGCGGGCGTCGATCGACGGGTCGCGCATGCCGAGACTGAAAGTGAAGGTCAATTCGATCTCGCCGCCCAGATTGCGCAGGTGGCTGTCGTTCGGACCGATGCCGGGGAACAGCAGGCCCGAGGACGCATCGGGCGTCGCGACGCGATCCCATCCGGTGGAGGCGGGCGTCGTCAGTTCGTGGCTCTCGGTATCGCCGATCAGATCGAGGAAGACGTAGGCGTCGCCGTCGCCCCCGGTGCCGGTCTCGTTGCAGGAGAACGCATGCGGATGATAGGACGTCAGCACGGGCGTCTCGTCGGCCGCGAACCAGGCGCCGGCCGCGAGGCCGTCGTAGAGGGTCGTGGTCGTGTTGCCGATCGTCTGCTTGACGACATAGGCGTATTGCTCGTGGCAATGGATGGACAGCAGGCGCCAGGGTTCGAGCCAGCAGATGTTGAAGCTGCCGTCCGGCTGGAGGGTGCCGCTGCCGACCTGCGCGGCCTGGCCGCAGTGGCACAGGCGATGATAGAGATAGGCGCGGTTCTGGATGTAGTCCGCCGCCCGATCGGACGGCAGCGAGCGCAGCATCCGCAGGTCGGCGGACGCGTGGATCGCGAGCTCGTTCAGCGCGCCATCCTTGAAGTACGGCGTCTGCAACGGATCGCCGACCGGAGGCGGCGGCGGAGGCGGGAAGCCCGGCTTCGGTGTCGGCCACTTCGGCAGGCGCGCGACGTAGCGCTCGAGATCGCGGATCAGATCGGGAACCCGGATCTCGTCGATCACCAGCGGCCTGCAACAGCAGACGCGGCGATAGACCTCGACGCGCCCCAGGCAGACCGGCGCGCAGCGGCGCGGCCAGTCGATCAGTTCCGGAAGCGAGGGCGAAACCGCCGCGAACGCCGAGGAGGATCCGTACGCGTGCGCGACGGCCGAGGCCATCCTGTGCGGCGTCGGCGCCGGGGATGCGGCGGCGATCACGCGATCGAACCACCAGGGACGGCGCCTGCACACGCGCACGCTGCCGCTGACGCAGGTCCAGAGCA
Organism: Pseudomonadota bacterium; assembly: GCA_049324395.1. Classification (GTDB taxonomy): domain Bacteria; phylum Pseudomonadota; class Gammaproteobacteria; order Xanthomonadales; family Xanthomonadaceae; genus Lysobacter_I. Next base: position 158,714 of record JBMOOY010000027.1, on the reverse strand, counting down.
GGCGGAATCGCGACCAGATGCCTTCGGCGAGCGTGAGCCGACCGTGGCGGATCTGGGTCAGGAACTCGTTGGCGCGATAGACCACGGATGCGTCCGCGCGGACGCCTTCCTGCCCGTCCGGCGCGCCGAGCAGCACCCTGTGCGCGCGTTCGAGGAGGTCGGTCGAGACGTCGAATCGTCCGTCGCTGCCGATGATCCGCGATTGCAGCACGGCGTTCTTGCGATCGAGGATCTGCATCGCGATCGCGGGTCGGTCGTCGGCGCTCGCCAGTCCGGCCAGCTCCAGCCTGTACGCGCGCGGTGTCCCGGCGTCCTGTTTCGAATCGGTGGGTCGCTTGCTCATGACGCTCTCCTGATGTGGGGCGCGCGCTTCGGGATGCGCGCAGGGGGCTCGGTCCGGGTGCACGGCGATGAAGCGCGTCGCCGAGCGTCGATAGTCGATCGTCGACGCTCGGCGGCGCGGATCGCATGTCGGTGTAGTGATGGTCGGAAGCGAAACGTTTCCGATCGCGATGCGGGCGGCTTCCGAATCCGGGCGGATCGGGGCATGCGCCCGGAAGCCCGGCGCAGTCGCCTGAAACGTTCGGCGCCCGAACGTCACAAGAACGGGAGAAGGTGGGTGGCTCCGCGGTCGTGCCGTGGACCGGGACCTGCCGGGACGATGACGCCGATGAGGGATCGAGTCGTGGCTATACTGGTTTTACCTCTGCAGCATCCAGGACGGGATCCCATGCAAGACTCGGGGCGGGATTTCCATCGCTTCGACGGGGGCTATCTGCAGCGCCTGCGCATGGGCGACCCGGACACCGAGCGGCATTTCGTCTCCTACTTCAAGGACCTTCTGCGGATCAAGCTGAATGCGCGGCTGCGCTCCCGTCAGCTGGTCGAGGACGCCTGCCAGGAAACCTTCCTTCGGGTCTTCAAGGCGTTGCGTTCGGACATGGAGATCCGCAATCCGGAGCGCATCGGCGCCTACGTCAACACGGTCTGCGATCACGTGCTGCTGGAACTGTACCGATCCGAGAAGCGGCACATGCCGGTATCGGACGCGTCGGTGGCGGAGATCGAGGACGATGCGCCGATCGTCGAGGACCGTCTGCTGGCCGACGAACGACGCGCGCTGGTCCGGCGCGCCATCGACGAACTTCCGGACATCGACCGCCGCCTGCTGCGCGCGCTGTTCGTCGAAGATCGCGACAAGGACGAGGTCTGCGAGGAATTCGAAGTGGATCGGAGCTACCTGCGCGTGCTGTTGCACCGCGCGAAGCTCCGTTTCCGCGCCCTGTATCTCGCGCGTTCCGACGACGCGCACCGCAACGGATGAAGACGATGGATCACGCTACCGCACTGCGCAAGGCGATCGCCGAGAGCTACGTCCTCGGCGAGCTGAGCGAGGAAGAGCGCGCCGAGTTCGAGGAGCACTTCTTCACCTGTCCGGAATGCGCCGAGGACGTCAAGGCGCTTTCGACCTTCGTCGCGGATGCGCGTGTCGCGCTCGCCGCGAGGCCCGTCGCGCGGCGCCCGGTCGATGCGGCGCGACGGATGCGTCTGCTGATGTTGCCGCTCGCCGCCACGGCGGTGCTGTCGCTGGGCGCGCTGGTCTACCAGGCGGTGGTCACGCTGCCGCGGCTGCGCAGCGATCTGGCGCAGAGCCGGGCGCTGCAGGCGACGAGTCTGCATTTCCTGCGCGTCGCGCGCAGCGAGCCGACGGAAATCCATATCGGCGCGCAACAGCGCATGATCGGCCTGACTCTCAGCCTGACCGGCTACGCATCGCCCGTGCGCTACCGGGTCGAAGTGCGCGACGCCGAAGACAGACGCGTGCTGTCGGACGATGTCGCCGCGCCGGCGGCCGGCGACGAGCTGCAACTGCTGCTGCCGGTGTCGGACCTGAAGGCCGGCGCCTACACGGTCGAACTGTCGGGCATCGATTCGCCAGGTCGGCGGGCCACCAAGGCCGATGTCGTGCGCTATCCCTTCCTTCTGATCCGCGAGGACAAGTAGATGAACGGTCACGAACACCAACGCATGTTCTGGTTCCGCGGCAGCACGATGGCGGTGGGCGGGCGCATCGAGAGCCCCGTCTGCGAGACCATCGACGCGCAGGGCGCCTGCGTTCTCCCGCCCACGGGCGGCTTCGCCTCCGCATCCGTCGAGAAGTTCAGCCACAGGAACATCATCGGCTTCGATCGCGTATCCAGCACGGTGTCCGGCCAGAAGGTGCGGCACGGCAAGCAGACCGCCGGCGAGACGCTGGTCACGGTGGCCATCGAAGGTCTGAACGTCCTGAACGTCGTCACCGCCGATCGCGTCGTCGCGCGCATGAGTTCCATGCACGTGCGGGAGGACGACGAAGCTTCGTCCCGGTCCGAGATTCTTCCGTTCGGCAGCCACTTCGAGAATCTGCGCATCGGAGGCGTGCCGATCGACCTCAAGCCGTACCCCGAACTCGTCGAAAGGGGCGATCACGAGGCGTTGATCCGCCCCTGCGCCGACCGCAGCTTCCCGTGGATCGACGCCAATGGCGTACCGATCCGCGAAGACGATGCGGGTGGAGAAGCGCAATCGGATCTGCAGCGCCGCGGATCCGTACCCGACCGGCCGCGTCTGGCGCCGCTGTTCAGGCTGGGCAAGGACGGCGCGGCCGTCCCCCCCGGCTGCTCGATGCGCGGCGAGCACGGCATCCGCATCCCGGGATTCGGTGTCGTGTATTTCGGCGAGTATCTGGTCACGCGCGCCTCGCGCCGGCTGACCATGATGCGCATCGAGCTCGGTTGCCCGATCACCGGGAGTATCGTGTGCGGAAATGTCGACAGCAATGGCCATTGGGATCCGTGATGTCGCGATCGCGATGCTGGCGCTCTGCCTCGCGGGTTGCCGGGCCGACCGCGCGTCGCTCGATCCCCTCTACGACGACGGATACCGGAAACTGGAGGTGGGCGATCTCGGCGCCGCGAAAGCCATCGCCAGGGACGGACTGAGACGGGCGCAATCCACGGGCGACGAAGCCTGGGTGTGGGCGTTCGAGGTCCTCGACGCGGAAGTGCTGGTCGGTCAGCGCCATCTTTCGACCGCCCTGGATCGACTCGATGCCGGCCTGTCGGTCGAGCGCCCGGACGATCGCGTGCATGCGCGCGCGCTGATGACGCGCGGCTACGCCCGTTGTCTCGAACCCGATGCGGAAGACGAGGCCGGACAAGCGGATGCGCGCGCACGCGCGCAGGCGGACCTGGAGCGCGCGGAGCGGATGGCCGATGCGCTGCGCATGCCGGAGCTCGCCGCCGAAGTGATCTCGCGCAGCGGTATCTGCGCGGCGATGCGCGGCAATCCGGATATCGCCGAAGCGCTGTTCCGCAAGGCGATGGATGCGGCGGAGCGACAGGGTTTCCGCCGCATCGCCGCGCAGGCGGCCGGCAACATCGGCAATCTCCGCGTCGAAACCGACGAGTGCGACGATGCGGTCCGTTGGTTGGGACGTTCGGAGGAACTCGCCGCGGGTCTGCCCGCGGACGCCACGCGCGCGAAGAACCTGGGGCGACTGGGTCGCTGCTACTACCTGCTCGGCGATTACGAGCGCGCCGCCCCGGTGCTGTCGGAAGCCGAGGCGCTGATGCGCAGGCTGGATCTCGCGGGCGACCGTCGGGTGGCCCTGCAGAATCTCGGTCGCGCGCAGCAGGGGCAGGGCGATCATGCGCGCGCCAGCGAGAGCTACGCCCGCGCGGCCGTCATCGCGCAGGCCATCGAGGATCGGGAAGGCTCCGCGGAAGCGCTGGCCGACATCCAGGCGACGCGGGCGGCGCTCGCGCTCGAGCGCGGAAACGAAGGCGAAGCGACGTTCCGGGCCGAAGAAGCGCTGCGGATCCAGGTCGAACATCGACTGCCGGCGGAGCGACTGCGGACGCTGTTGCTGCTCGCGGAGATCCGCGAGCGCCGCGAGGAGCCATCGCGGGCCATGGCGCTGTACGAAGAAATTCTCGGCACGCCGAAGGCCGGTTCCGATCTCGTTTGGCAGGCGCATGCGGGTCTTGCCCGCCTGCATGCCCGCGCCGGGCGACCCGGCGACGCCGAAGCCGAATATCGCAGGGCGTTCGAGCGGATGGAGGCGTCGCTGTCCCAGGTCCTGGTCCCCGAACACCAACTGCCGTTCATCGCCAGGATCGGACGCTTCTACGACGACTACGTCGAATTCCTTGTCGATCAGGGCCGCACCGCCGACGCGCTGCGGGTCGCCGACGAAAGTCGTGCGCGGTTGTTGCGCGAACGCCTGCGCGGCGCCGGCATCGTCCCGGGACGGCCTGCCGATTACGTGCGACTGGCGCGCGATGCCGACGCGCTGCTGCTGTTCTATTCGACCGGCGCGGAGCGGTCCTTCCTGTGGGCGATCGACGGCGACGGCGTCGCGCTGGTGCCGCTGCCGGGCGAACGGGCGCTGGGCGCGCTCGTCGACGCGCATCAACGACGCATCCTCGAATCGCGCGACCCGCTCGAGGAAGGAGCGCCCGAGGCCATCGAGCTGTATCGGCGGCTGCTGCAGCCGGTCGCCGCGGCGATATCCCCGGAGAAGCGCGTGATCGTCGTCGCGGACGGCCCGCTGGAACAGCTCAATTTCGAGACGCTGGTGGTTCCGGGACCCGCGCCGCACTACCTGATCGAGGACGTGGTGCTGATGAGAACGCCCTCGCTGCGTCTGCTGCGCGCCGCCGACGCCGCGTCGTCTCCGGACGAACGCTCCCTGCTCGTGCTCGGCGATCCGGTGCCGCCGGATCCGACATTCCCGGTGCTGCCGTTCGCCGGCAGGGAAGTCGCTGCGATCGCGTTGCAGTTCGCGCCTGCGCAGCGTCTCATCCACACCGGGCCGCGGGCGATTCCGTCGGCGTATCGCGCCGCGGAGCCGAAACGATTCGATTACATCCATCTCGCCGCGCACGCGCAGACGAATTCCGTGGTGCCGCTCGACTCGGCGGTGGTCCTTTCCGCCGCGGCCGGCGAATACAAGCTCTACGCGCGCGATGTCGTCGACGTCCCGCTCGACGCGGAACTCGTGACGCTCTCGACCTGCCGCAGCGCGGGCGCGCGGACGTTCTCCGGCGAAGGACTCGTCGGCCTGTCGTGGGCCTTTCTCAGCGCCGGCGCGAAGCGTGTCGTCGGCGGGCTGTGGCCGGTCGAGGATGCGTCCACGGCCGATCTCATGACCGGACTGTATCGTCGACTGGCGGCGGGCGAAGAACCGGTCGCCGCCCTGCGCCACGCCAAGCTGACGCTGCTGCATTCCGACAGCGCCTATCGCAAACCGTACTACTGGGCGCCGTTCGTGATCTACAGCGCGCGCTATGACGGACGGACGCGTTGACCGAGGTCCGTACGACGAGCGTGGTCCGCGCCATCCGGATGGGTGTTCGGAGGAAACTGCGAATGCAACTGAAAGCAATAGTCCTGGTTTTGATCCCGCTGCTCGTAAATTCGTTCTTGATTGCGGAGGTGATAGCGAGCGGGCATAAATCGCCGATTTCCGTTCGGAAGATCGAAGGCGATACCTACCTCTTGAGTGGCAGATTGCGAACGGGAACTGCTTTCGAAGGCATCCGGTTTCAGAAACACAGCTTCGATGGAAGCTGGGTCTTGCATATACAGTCGAGCGAAGGGATGAAGGTGTGGTCGGCACAGGGGCGATGGTTGGAGCCTGCCATCCTGACGTCCGAGGAGTTCATCGAACTGACCGAGGGGGCTCTTGGGGCTCTGCAAAAAGAAAGGATGATGCCGCGCTACATTGATGTCGACATGCAACTGGTGGAGGGGTATTCGACTCTTGTGGAGCCCGCGATCCGACGTGCGAAGTGTGGTGATGGCATCGTCAAGACCGCCGATAAATGCTGGAGCGACGCGTTACGGAAGGCGATGGCCTACGCGGAGGTCACGAAACGTGTCTGTAGTGTTGCCATGAAATATGGCGGGGAATGTCCTCGCTGGCCGATTGGCTTCGACGCGATCATGTTGCTTTCTCGAATGCACAATCAGCCGCGCACTCATGTCGCGGCGTCAAGGAATGCCGGTGTCGATGTTGAGGCGATGTCGTTCAGCATCTCGATCAAGCGAAATGCGTCTGTTCCCTAGGGATTGATCCGTTTGGAGAAGACAGGGAGCAGAGTGGTCTTTTTGAGGAAATGCCTGGGCGTTCGCTCGCGCTACCCGTGAAGGCATCGTCTGCTCCCCCCGCCGATACCCGATCGCCTCCGCCACATGCGGACCAAGGATGTTCGTACTGCCAGCAAGATCCGCAATCGTCCGCGCGACCCGCAGAATGCGGTGCATCGAACGTGCCGACAGTTGCAGCAGGTCGATCGCGTTCTCAAGCATCGTCTGATCCTCGGGTGCAAGCCGGCAGACTGCGTTGGTCTGCGATTGATCGAGATGCGCGTTGCAGCGCCCCGCCCGTTGGCGTTGCACTTCGCGTGCGCGCACGACGCGGGCGCGGACCACATCGCTGGATTCGCCGGGTGGCGCATCGGGCCGTAGCTCTGAAGGCGGCAGTCGCGGGACTTCGAGGTGCAGGTCGATGCGTTCGAGTAGCGGGCCTGAAATCTTGCTGCGATAGCGCAGGATCGCGTCGGGATGGCAGCGGCAGCGGCCGGAGGGGTCGCCGGCCCAGCCGCAGGGGCAGGGGTTCATCGCCGCGACCAGTTGGAAGCGCGCGGGAAACTCGCTCTGCCGGGCGGCGCGGGAAATGGTGACCACGCCCGATTCCAGGGGTTCGCGCAGCACTTCGAGAGCGCGGCGGTCCCATTCGGGCAGTTCGTCGAGGAACAGCACGCCGTTGTGCGCGAGCGAGATCTCGCCCGGGCGCGGTTCGGCGCCGCCGCCGACGAGGGCGACCGCGCTTGCGGTGTGGTGCGGATTGCGGAACGGGCGGCAGCGCCAGCGCGCGGGGTCCAGGCCGCGGCCGCCGATGGCGGCAATCGACGCGATCGCGGCGGTCTCCAGCGCGTCGGCCTCGCTCGCTTCGGGCAACAGGCCGGGAAGACGCGAGGCCAGCAGGGTCTTGCCGCAGCCGGGTGGGCCGACCAGGAGCAGATGATGTCCGCCGGCAGCGGCGATCTCGAGCGCGCGCCGGGCGCGGGTCTGGCCGCGGACGTCGCGCAGATCCGGGCCATGGTCGTACGCGCTGGCGGGGGCGATCGCGGCAGGCAGGGTCCTGCGGGCACAGAGATGACCGCAGACTTCGAGCAGGGTGCGTGCGGTGTAGGCTTCGACCCCGGCCACCAGTGCGGCCTCGGCGCCGTTGCCCGTCGGGACGATCAATTTCCGGCCCTGCGCCGCGGCGGCCAGCGCCGCGGGCAGGACGCCGTCGACCGGGCGCAATTCGCCGGTCAGGCCCAACTCGCCGAGGAATTCGCAGTCGCGCAGGGCATCGAGTGGGATCTGGCCGCTGGCCGCGAGGATGCCCAGCGCGATCGGCAGATCGAAGCGGCCGCCGTCCTTGGGTAGGTCCGCCGGGGCGAGATTGACGGTGATGACGCGGGCGGGGAAGTCGTACTGGGCGCAGAGGATTGCGGCGCGGACCCGGTCCTTGGCTTCGCGGACCGCGGCCTCGGGCAGGCCGACGATCGACATCCGCGGCAGGCCGCCGGCGAGGAAGACTTCGACGTTCACCGCGGGCGCGCGCACGCCGGTGCGCGCACGGGTGTGCACGAGCGCAAGGGTCATGGCGGCGGCCCTCAGTCGCGGGGCGCGTCGGTATCGCGTGCGGCGAGCTGCGCTTCGAGTTGTTCGACGAGGCCGCGAAGGTCGTCCAGTTGGGCGCGGGTGCGGGCGAGCACGGCGCGCTGCACGTCGAATTCCTCGCGGGTGACGAGGTCGAGCTTCGCCAGTCCCGCCTGCAGCGCGGCCTTGAAGTTGTCCTGCATCTCCTCGCGACCCTCGCGCAGGGCGGGGGGCACCAGGCCGCTGAGGCGGCGGGCGAGGTCGTCGATCTGGCTGAGGTCGATCATGGGCATGTCCGGTGGATTGTAGCGCGGGCTCCAGCTTCCCGCCGCGGGCGCTCCGCCGCCATCGGGAAACCCCGCGTCCGGGGGTCGGAAAGCGCCGACCCCGCGGTATCCTCTCGGCTCGACCCACCCGCGTTCCGGAGCCGCCTCATGAAGATGGTGATGGCCATCATCAAGCCGTTCAAACTCGACGACGTGCGCGAGGCGCTGGCCGAGGCCGGCGTGGCCGGCATCACCGCCACCGAGGTCAAGGGCTTCGGCCGCCAGAAGGGCCATACCGAGCTGTACCGCGGCGCCGAATACGTGGTCGACTTCCTGCCGAAGATCAAGCTCGAGGTCGCGGTCACCGACGATCGCGTCGAGGCGGTCGTCGAGGCGATCCTGCAGTCCGCGGGCACCGGCAAGATCGGCGACGGCAAGATCTTCGTCTGGGATCTGGAGAAGGCGGTGCGCATCCGCACGGGCGAGATGGACGGGGACGCGCTGTAGGCGGTCCTGGTCGCGCGTCTCAGCGCGCGGCGCGCCGCCGCGCGCCCAGCGCCGCGCCGATGTCCCGGATCGCGCGGTGGTTCAGCGGGAACTCCAGCACCACGTGCAGGAAACTCAGGGCGAGCAGCAGCATGAAGCCCAGCGCGTAATCGTGGAAGTAGAACCCGACCGCGAACACCCACAGCGCCACGATCGTCGCGCCGCGTTTCGGCGGTATCTTCGCCCAGCCGATGAGGTCGACCTTCGAGAACCAGTTGAGGTAGTGGTAGAGATAGGCGAACGCCAGCGCCCGGGTGACCAGCACGCTCGCAGGGTGCGTCACGAGCGCGTCGGATGCGACGGCGAGGCCCGTATCGCCCAGGCCCGTATCGTCAAGGATCAGCGCGTTGATGCCCGACAGCGTGCCGAGGAAGGCGCGCTCGGCCCAACCGGAGGCCGGGGCGCTCCAGGCGAGCGGTGCGAGCAGACACAGCAACGGGCAGACCAGATAGGTCGTGCAGGCCAGCGCGCCGTCCCTGCCGGGTCGGCGCAGCCAGCCGAGCAGCATGAACAGGCCGGTGAACACGTAGACGTGGACCACCGTCGGCAGATAGCCGGCGAGCGAATCGGCGAACCGCGCTTCGCGCGCCAGCCACAGGCAGGCCGGCGCCAGCACGGCCAGGGCGAGCAGTCGCTTCCACCACGCCGGCGTCGCGACCAGGACCAGCGCGAAGCCGAACAGCACGAACAGGGCGCCGTTCTCGATGGCGCGTTGCGTCGCGCTGCGGTCCGCGGCGCTCGTCGCGATCACCGCGCCGATCAGGGCCAGACCGCCGAGCCACAGCGGCCAGGCGTCGCGTCGTCGCGGCAGGAAGTAGTCGCGGTCGTGCAGCCAGGAGATCTCGGTCAGATAGTGGAGCGGGCCCAGGACCGCATAGGCGAGCAGCAGGGTTTCGAAGGGCCAGCGCAGGGCGAGCAGCGCCGATGCCGCGATCAGCGCGATGTTCAGCCGGTCGATGCCGGTGCGGTCGGGATTCGACGGACGTGCGGTCGCAGCCACGCAGGACGAAACGCGATGGAGACGCGCCGCATCCTACAACAAGCCCGCGTGTCGTCGAGAGGGTGCGCTCAGGCGTTCGCGGATCGCCGCGCGAAGGCGCCGAACAGGCCGAACAGCGCGAAGGCGACGACCCAGCAGAGCATCGCCGTCCACAGGTCGTGCGACAGGAAATGCGCGCCGCGCAGTTGCTGGGCGATGCCGAAGAGTGCCCCGGCGATGGCGCCGACCCACAGGCCGTAGAGGCGCAGGAGCGGGCGGGTCATCCGGAAGAAGAAGTACAGCGCCATCCAGGCGTAGCCGCCGCTGGCGTGACCGGCCGGGAAGCAGGCGGCGTCCGGCAGGTGGTCGGGACGCGGATCGAACAGCCCGAGATACGGGCGCACCCCGCCGAGGCCGTCGATATCCCAGGGGCAGTCCATCCCGGTGCCGCTCTTGAGCGCTGCGACCAGGAGGGTCGAGAGCAGCACCGACAACGCCAGATACCCCAGCGGCCGGCGCCATCCCGCCAGAGCGTCGCGGCGCAGGGCGGTCAGCCAGGCCAGCAGTACCCCGAGCCAGGCGGCGAGGCTCAGGTCGTGCCCGAGGCGGTGCAGCAGCGTTTCGGTGACGAACGCGTGCTTCAGGATCCAGCGGTAGCCCTGCCAGGCGTACAGCGCGCGGGCGATGCGCCAGTCCAGCGCGAACAGCGAGACCAGGGCCAGCGCGAGCGCGAACAGCGCCAGCGGGATCGCCAGATGCCGACGCGGATCGACCGGACGCACCGCCGCCTGCGGGGCGGGCAGGGCGATGGATCGGACGTCGCGGAGGGTGTCGTGCATACGGAAATCCCGGCGGATTGCCGGGATTTCTAACGCCGCCCGCTTAAGTCAGCATGAGGCGGAGATGAGGGTTTCGTTATTCGCCCAGCGCTTCGGCCACGAACGGCGGCAGTGTCGCCGCACCCCGGTGGATGTCTGCGCTGTAGTACCGCGTCGCGAAGGTCTTGGCGCGGGCGTCGCCATCGCGGAAGTCGAAGCCGCCGGATTTCTTCGCCAGCGTCGCGCTCCACCAGCCGGTCGGATAGCAGGGCTGCGGGAAGGGCAGGGTCTGGAAGGTCGCGAATCCGGCCTTGCCCATCTCGCCGCGCATTTCCTTGATCAGGTCGAGCAGCACCAGCGGCGATTCCGACTGCTGGACGAGGATGCCGTCGTCCTTCAGCGCGCGGAAGCAGCTTTCGTAGAAGGCCTTGTTGAACAGGCCTTCGGCGGGGCCGACCGGATCGGTGGAGTCGACGATCACGATGTCGAGGCTGCCCGGGGCGCAGTTCGCCATGTAGGCGATGCCGTCGTCGAACAGCAGTTCGGCGCGCGGATCGTCGTTGGAATCGCAGAGTTCCGGAAACCACTTCTCGGCCATGCGCGTGACCTGCTCGTCGATGTCGCACTGCACGGCCTTTTCGACGCCGGGATGCTTGAGCACTTCGCGCAGGGTGCCGCAGTCGCCGCCGCCTATGATCACGACGTTCTTCGGGGCCGGATGGGTGAACAGCGCGGGATGCGACATCATCTCGTGATAGAGGAAGTTGTCGCGGGTCGTGAGCATCATCGCGCCGTCGATGAGCATCAGGTTGCCCCAATCCGTGCTTTCGTAGATCTCGATCTTCTGGAACGGCGACTGCACTTCGTCGAGCTTGCGGGTGATGCGGTAGCCGATGGCCGAGCCGGCGGGCTCGAAGTTCTCGTAATGCCAGGTGGTCTCGGTCATGGCGGCGGCGCCCGGGAGCGAAGAAGGGGGCGGCATTGTACCGGAGCGAACCGGCCGGACCGGTGTCGGCCGAAGCGCCCCGCTGAAGCTGAACGGGGGCGGGCGGCGGGCCCATGCCCGGCCCCGTGACGGCCCCACCCGCGGGGCAGGCTCTACAATGCGCGTCCTCCTGACCGTCCCGGAACCACGCCCATGACCGCCTGGTCGATCGACCAAGCCCGCAAGACCTACTCGATTCCGCACTGGGCGGAGGGGTATTTCGACATCGACGCGCAGGGGCGGATCGCGGTGCATCCGCACGGCGCCGACGCGCCGGGCGCGGCCTTGCCGGAGGTGGTCGACGCAGCGCTGGCCAGCGGCGCCAAGCTGCCGCTGCTGGTGCGGTTTCCGCAGATCCTCGGCGACCGCCTCGGCAGACTGCAGGCGGCGTTCGCGCAGGCGCAGCAGGACTGGGATTACACCGGCGGCTATACCGCGGTGTATCCGATCAAGGTCAACCAGCACGCCGCCGTCGCGGGCACGCTGGCCTCGCACGCCGGCGAGGGCTTCGGCCTGGAAGCGGGCAGCAAGCCCGAACTGATGGCGGTGCTGGCGCTCAGCCGGCCCGGCGGCCTGATCGTCTGCAACGGTTACAAGGACCGCGAATACATCCGCCTCGCCCTGATCGGCCGCAAGCTCGGGATGCAGACCTTCATCGTGGTCGAAAAGCCGTCCGAACTGCCGCTGGTGATGGAGGAGGCCAGGGCGCTGGGCGTGAAGCCGGGTCTCGGCGTACGCATGCGGCTGGCGTCCCTCGGCGCCGGCAAGTGGCAGAACAGCGGCGGCGACAAGGCCAAGTTCGGTCTCTCGCCGCGCCAAGTGCTCGATCTCTGGAAGTCGCTGCGCGACAGCGGCATGAGCGATTGCCTCGGGCTGCTGCACTTCCACATGGGTTCGCAGATCAGCAACGTCCGCGACATCGCCAACGGCATGCGCGAAGCCACCCGCTATTTCGTCGAACTCTCGAAGCTCGGCGCGAAGATCAGCCACGTCGACGTCGGCGGCGGTCTCGGCATCGACTACGAAGGCACCCGTTCGCGCAGCTACTGCTCGATCAACTACGGCATCCACCAGTACGCGTCGAGCATCGTCCAGCCGATCGCCGAGGCCTGCGAGAAGCACGGCTTCGCGCCGCCGCGGCTGGTCACCGAATGCGGTCGCGCGATGACCGCGCACCACGCGATGCTGGTGACCAACGTCTCCGAGGTCGAACGCGCGCCCGAAGGCCGCGTGCCGCCGGCGCACGACGACGAGGCCGAGGCCATCCGCCATCTGCGCGAGATCCACGCCGAACTGGACACGCGTCCGGCGGTGGAACTCTTCCACGAGGCCCAGCATCACCACAGCGAGGGCCTGTCCCTCTATGCGCTGGGCCAGCTCGATCTGGTCGCGCGCGCGCGACTCGACGACCTGTTCTACGCCATCGCCCACGCGGTGCGCGCGCGCCTGACCTACGACGAGAAGAGCCACCGCGATCTGCTCGACGAACTCAACGAGCGACTCGTCGACAAGTATTTCGTCAATTTCAGCCTGTTCGAGTCGATGCCCGACGTGTGGGCGATCGACCAGGTGTTCCCGATCCTGCCGATCGAGCGGCTCGACGAGAAGCCGGAGCGCCGCGGCGTGATCGCCGACCTGACCTGCGACTCCGACGGCAAGATCGACACCTACGTCGACAACGAAGACCTCGACAGCTCGTTGCCGCTGCACGCCCCGCGCCCGGGCGAGCGTTACCGGATCGGCTTCTTCCTGGTCGGCGCCTACCAGGAAATCCTCGGCGACATCCACAACCTCTTCGGCGACACCGACGCGATCGAAGTGCGCGTGAACGACGACGGCTTCCGCGTCACCCAGCAGCGCCGCGGCGATACCACCGACGTGATGCTCGACTACGTCGGCTACAAGCTCGACGACCTGCGCCGCATCTACCGCGCCAAGGTCGGTGCGGTCGACTTGAGCAAGACCGAGGCGGCGCGTCTGAATGCGGCGCTGGAGAACGGCCTGACCTCGTACACGTATCTGAGCGACGAGCCGTTGGGCTGAGCCGCGCGCTCCCGGGCCGTCGCCGGTGGCGGACGATCCCGTCCGCGTCGTGCGTCGCCGATGACCCTCCCCCGACACCGGTTGGGCGCACCGTCCACCGGTTCGGCGCGATGGGATGCGGGGCGGTGCGCGCGGCGGGATGCGATCTGATGCAATCGCATTTTTCCGAATGCGGAGACCCGCCATGTCGCGCCCGGTGCTGTTTGCCCTCCTGTCGATCGCCTGTACCGTCCTTTCGGCGCAGGCCGCGCCACTGGCGGTCCCGGAGAGCGTCGCCGCCGGCGCGGAGCCGGCCCGGAACGACGCTGCCGCGGAAGTGGAAGTACGCGCGGTGATCGAGCGTTTCCGCACCGCGATCATCGCCGGCGACGGCGATGCCCTGCGGGCCTTGTTCCTGCCCGAGCCACGGGCCTGGGTGTCGGTGCTGGACGACGCGGGACTCGCCCGGGTCCGCGCCCGCGATCCCCTCGCATCCCGGGTGCGGCCGGACACCTACGAGCGCTTCGCCCGCAGCGTGCAGGAGAACGCCGGGCGCGAGGAGGAGGTCTTCTCGGGGATCGGGATCCGCACCGACGGTCTGGTCGCCACGGTGGTCTTCGACTTCGACTATCGCATCGACGGCAAGGTCGGCAACCGCGGTCTCGAGGCCTGGCAACTCGTGCGAACCGATGCCGGCTGGAAGATAGTATCGTTGGTGTATTCGAGTCGCTCCCGTCCCTGAAAACACCGCAGATGACGCCGCCCGCACACCGCGCCGATCCCGCGCGCGAGGCATCGCCGCCCTTCTGGTGGCCGCTGCTGGCGGGTGCGCCGATCGCGCTGTCGTTGGCGGTCATGGCATTGCCTGAGCTCGAGCATCGCCACGCATTGATCTATCGCGCCTTCTATCTCGCGCTGTTCCTGGCGTGGACGCTGCCGTTGACCTGGTTGCAGCGCAGGCTGTGGGCGCGCGGCGCGCGCTGGGCCACGTTGTGCGGCGTGGTGCTGGCGGTCACGTACGTCATGTCGGTGCTGAGCAATGCCTTCGGTCGCATGCTCGGGACGGCGCTCGGCCGACCGGCGACGGAGACGGCCTGGGTGGATCTGGTCGACGGCCTCGACAGTTGCTGGTTGTCGCTGATCGCCTACGCTGCGGTGCATGCGGTGGTCGCGCATGCGTTCGAATTGCGCAGCGAGCGCGAGCGGCTCGCCCGGGCGACGGCCGCGACCCGCGATGCCGAGCTCCATGCGCTGCGATACCAGTTGCAGCCGCATTTCCTCTTCAACACGCTCAATGCGGTCTCTTCGCTGATCGCCGAGGCGCGCAACGCCGAGGCGCAGGCGATGATCTCCCGGCTCGGCGAATTCCTGCGCGCCACTCTCGACGCGCGCGCCGCGCACGAAGTCGCGCTTGCCGAGGAACTTGCCAGTGCGGAAAGCTATCTCGACATCGAACGGGTGCGGCTCGGTCCACGCCTCAAGGTCAAGTGGCGCGTGGGCGCCGATGTGCTTCGCGCGCGCGTGCCCACGCTGCTGCTGCAGCCGTTGATCGAGAACGCGATTCGCCACGGCATCGCGCCGCGGACGGCGCCGGGTCGACTGGAGGTCGCCATCGACCGCGTCGGCGCGCGTCTGCGCATCGTCGTCGAGAACGATCTCGCGGATGCGCCGTCGGCCGGGCCGGATGCGGGCGGTGACGTCGCCGGTCGGATCGGTCTGCGCAATCTGGACGAACGCCTGCGTGCGCTCTATCCGGAAACGTACCGTCTGCGTGCGGGGCGTAGCGGAGACGCACGGTTCGTGGTCGAAGTCGAGCTTCCGTTCCGGGACGCGACCGCACCGGCGGACGCGGTCCGATGATGCGGGTGGCGATCGTCGACGACGAACCGCTGGCGCGCAGTGGCCTGCGGGCGCGGCTCGATGCGCAGCGCGATCTGGACATCGTCGCCGAATACGCGGATGGGGTATCCGCGATGCGCGGCTTGCGCGCGCAGGCCGTCGATCTCGCCTTCGTCGACGTGCGGATGCCTGGCGCTTCCGGGCTCGAAGTGCTCGCATCGCTGCCGGAGGCGCAACGGCCCCTCGCGATCCTCCTCACGGCGTACGACGGCTTCGCCGTGCGCGCATTCGAATTGCGCGCCATCGACTATCTGCTCAAACCCATCGACGATGCGCGGCTGTCGGAAGCGCTCGAGCGCGCGCGCGAGATGCACCGCTGGCGCGCTTCCGCGGTCGTGCCCCCGCTTCGGCACGATGCCGGCACGGCGTATCCGCGCCGGTTCGAGGTGCGCGTGGGCCGACGCCTTCGGTTCGTCGAAGTCGACGCGATCGTCTGGATCGAGGCGGATGGCGACTACGCGCGGTTGCACGCCGACGGTCAGGATCACCTGATCCGCGAATCGCTGAATCGCCTGATGTCGCGGCTCGATCCGGGGCGCTTCGTGCGGGTGCACCGTTCCGCGATCGTCCGGCTCGACTGGATCGACGAACTGCAACCGCTGGCGAATCGCGATGCGATCCTGCGCCTCCGCGACGGCACGCCGGTGCGCGCAAGCCGGACGCATATCGAACCTCTCATCTCCCGACTGGCCGGGATCGCCACCCCGATCGAAGCCGTCCGCGGTGTCGACGATGCGACGAAACGGTGATCGAACGATTCCGGCACGGTTCGGCGCGGCGATGCACGGTTCGCCGCAATCGCGTCGAGAGATCGGTTTGGCGGCCGTATAGTGGATTTTCCTTCACATCTCGGGTTTCCGCATCGTGACAGTCGCGCCTCCGATTCCCGCCGCGATCGACGTCGCCGCCGCCCCGTCTTCGCGGGTGGACCCGTCCACGCGATTCCCCGGACTCGATCTGCTGCGGGCGATCGCGGTGCTCTGGACGATGCTGTTCCACGCCTTCCTGGTCGGTGGGCTCGGCCGGGATTGGCAGTGGCTGCAGCGTTACGGCTGGATGGGCGTGGATCTGTTCTTCGTGCTCAGCGGCTTCCTGATCGGATCGCAGGTGCTCGCGCCGCTCGCGCGCGGACAGCGGTTCTGCTTCAGCGATTTCTATGTCCGTCGCGCGTTCCGCATCCTGCCCGCGTTCTGGGCGGTGCTGCTGCTCTATCTGCTGTGGCCGGGTTTCCGCGAAGCGCCGGGCATGGAGCCGTGGTGGAAGTTCGTCGGTTTCTTCGTGAACGTGTCGATCGATTACGAGCGCAACGCCACCTTCTCGCACGCATGGTCGCTCTGCGTGGAAGAACATTTCTACCTGCTGTTTCCGCTGTTGGCGCTGGGGTTCGCGCGTCTGCGGTCGGGCGCCGCGCTGGCTGCATTCTGCATCGTGCTTGTGCTGGGTGGCATTGCTCTGCGCAGCGCGATCTGGCTGCATTTCGACGCATCGGCGCCGGGCTACAACTGGTTCGTCGAAGAGATCTATTACCCGACCTGGAACCGGCTCGACGGCCTGCTGGCCGGCGTGCTGCTGGCGGTGTGGAAGACGTATCGGCCCGAGGCCTGGACGCGCGCGGCGGCGCGCGCGAATGCCGTCTTCATCGCCGGTCTGGCGATCATGGCGCTGAGTTTCTGGTTGTTTCGCGAACGCAGCGGATTGCTCGGCAACAGCATCGGTTGGCCGGTGCTGTCGCTCGGGTTGGCGATGCTGGTCTTCGCCGGCGCGCAGTCGGGGGGCTGGATCGGCCGTCGCGCGGCGCCGGGCGCCGCCTGGCTGGCAGCGGTGTCGTACAGTCTGTATCTGGTGCACAAGCCGGTGTATCGCCTCGTGGAAACGCATCTGGGCGACGCGCTGGATCGCATGGGCAACGGCTACGTCGCGTTCGCGACGTACGGTCTTGCCTCGCTGATCGCGGGTGCGCTGCTGCACTACGCGGTGGAGCGGCCGGGGCTGCGGCTGCGCGGATGGTGGCTGTCGTATCGCGCGTCGCGCAGCCCGCCCGTCGCCGCCGAACCCCTGCGTGAGCGCTGAATGACGATGCGCATCGGTCGTGTCCTGGGCCTCGCCGTCACGCTCGCATGCGCGGCAAGCGGTTCTACGATGGACATATCGCAGGTCGAAATGTCGCCGAAGCCCGTTGTTGCGCACTCCGTTCGGTCGCATCCGCATTTCCGCTGCGTATTCAAGCTGCTCGAACGCGTCGTCGAGGATGCAGGTGTGCACGCGCCGCAGCGCCTGTATGTCGGCCCTCTGGAACAAAGCGATTCGGGAGCCCTCGTTCGCGTGTACTGGCCACAGGACAACGCGATCCTGCTGGTCGACTGGCCCGCATCGTGCGGTGAGGAAGACCTGCGGATCGACGATGCCGCGCTCGGCTGGTATCGGACGAAGGCGCGAATCGATCTCGACACCGATGTGGTGCCGACGCCGGAGGACATCGGCGGCAGCGCCTATCTGGTCGATCGGACCTGGGTCGACCGCGTCATCGCCGATTGCAGGGCGGGCGAGTTGCTCGTGATCTCTTCGCCCGCACGCGACTGAAGCCGCTCAGCCCTCGCGCGCCACCTGGAACCCCGCGAACGACTGTCGCACCGGCATCACTTCGATGCGGTTGACGTTGAGATGCGGGGGCAGGGTGGCGATCCAGAACAGCGTTTCGGCGATGTCCTCGGGCGCGATCGGGTCGGCGCCCTTGTAGAGGGTGTCCGAAGCGGTCCGGTCGCCGCTGGTGCGGACCAGGGTGAATTCGGTTTCGGCCATGCCCGGTTCGATGCTGGTCACGCGCACGCCGGTACCGTGCAGGTCGCTGCGCAGGCCCAGCGAGAACTGCGAGACGAAGGCCTTGGTGCCGCCGTAGACGTTGCCGCCGGTGTAGGGATAGGTGGCGGCGACCGACGAGATGTTGAGGATCGCGCCGCGCCGCTCGATCAGGGTCGGCAGCAGCGCGTGGGTCAGCGCCGCCAGTGCGGTGACGTTGGTGTCGATCATCTGCTTCCACTGCGCGAGGTCCGCGCGTTGCGCCGGCGCGGTGCCGAGGGCGAGGCCGGCGTTGTTCACCAGCACGTCGACCGCGCGGAAGTCCTCGGGCAGGCCGTCGAGCGCGCTGCGCATCGCGGTTTCGTCGCGGATGTCGAAGGCGGCGGTGTGGATGCGTTCGCGGCCCAGCGCGTCGGCGAGGGCGTCGAGGCGTTCGGCGCGGCGGCCGGTGGCGATCACGCGCCAGCCGGCGCCATGGAAACGTTCGACGGCGGCGCGACCGAAGCCGGAGGTGCCGCCGGTGATGAGGATGGTCTTCATCCGGCGATTGTAGCCGGGCGACCGCGCGCCCTCGCGCCCCCGCTCACGCGGCCCGCGGCAGGCGACGGCTCCGGTGGAGTTTGCCGGCGGTGCAGGCGCGGGTTTCGCGATGACGGGCCAGCATCGTCTCGGCCAGCGCGGTTTCGCGGGCCAGCGCGCCGGCGGCGCGGGCCTGGGCGATCTTCGACTCGACCCGGCGCTCGTCGGGCTGGGCGAGCAGCAGTTCGCGAATGGCCTCGCGGAGCGCGGCGTCGGCGAATCCGCGGAGACGACGGCGGCGACGGCGGTCGAGGCGGGCGAGGAGGCGGGCGAGGAGGCGGGCGAGGAGGAGGTCGACGACCGGTCGGAACAGCGACGGTCGTAACAGGGCGGCTTCGAGCATGGCGGCTGGACTCCTGTTGGGAGAGGAGTATGCCCGGCAGGCGTCTCAGGGGTTGCGATTGGCTTTCATCAGCCTCGTCAGTAAGCCAGCCATATCGTTCCCGGATGTTTGCACAAATGGGCGAAATTCGCCCGGTGAAAATGCTCCGATCAAGAGGTCGACGAAGGATTGGAGATCCTTGAAATAGGCTTCATAGGTATGCTCGGGGCATTCTCCCAGTGAATCGCCAATTCGCCAGGCTTCGCGATCGTTGTGCGCTAGCAACCAGTTTCTGGCCGATGTCAAATGTGACGCGCGACTATCGAGGCTGTCGCATAGCGCGACTATTTTTCCAAAGAAACCGCTGTCGCTTTGAGTGTTTAAGGGCCAGTTCTTTGGGTTTCTGAAAAAGGAGATGCACAGATTTTTCCGAACAATTCCCTTCTTGGAAAAGTTTTCGCTGTCATGCAGACGGCTGATTTGCAGAAGCGTCCAGTCGATAAAGACGGAGTTTATTCTCAGAATCGCGTGCGCATCGCGACTTTTTCCGATCTCTTCAAGCGATTCATGTGTTTCGATCGCTTGCTGAAAACGAAAACAGCAGTATGCGTCGTCGCAAAGCTGCCAAAAGGAATCCACGTCAATCATGTCGATTGGCGGTGTTCCTTCTGCCATATCTATTTGGCCTTGATGGCCAGCGCCGGCAATCCGCCGCCGGAGAGTTTGCGTTTCGCTTCCGCCAGTTCGGTCGCGGTGCCGTAGGGGCCCATGCGCACGCGGTAGACCGTCTTGCCCTGGATCTGCGCGGATTCGACGCGCGCGCTGAGGCCGAGGAAGGCGATCTTCGCCTTCAGCGCCTCGGCATCGCCGGATGCCGCGAAGGCGCCGGCCTGCAGGATGTAGCGCGCGTCGCCGCGCGGTTCCGCCGAGGCCGTGTTCGTGTCCGGCTTCGGCGTCTGGTCGACGGCCGGCGGATCGCCGGCGTCCACCGCGGGCGGCGCGTTGTCGTCCGGTTCGACCGGCTTCGGCGCATCCGCGGCCTTGCGATCGGCTTCCTCGGCGCGGGTGCGCTCGGCCAGCTCGGTATCGCTCAGCGCGGTCTCTTCGCCCGGCAGCAGGGTGTAGAAGTCGTAGTCCTCTTCCTGCACGGGTTCGGTCGGCGCGACCGCGGGTCCGCTGTCGGCGACCAGCGGGGCGTCTTCGCCGGTGGCGTCCACCGCCGGCGGCGCGTCGGTTTTCGGGTCGGCGCGGAAGAAGCCGTCGACGCCGTCCTTGCCGCCGAACTTCGGCGCGATCAGCCACACGCCGATGCCCAGCGCCAGTCCGATCACCAGCCACGCCCAGCCGGGCATGCCGTTGCCGCCGCCGTTGCGCTTCGCCTGCGATTTGCCGCGTTTCGCCGCCATCACGCCGTCTCCCCGGCGCCGTCGCGGGCGTCGTCGAAGAACATCTGTTCCGGCGCCGAGACGCCGAGCAGCGCCAGCCCGTTCGCCAGGACCCGTCCGGTGGCCTCGGCCAGCGCCAGACGCGCGTTGCGGGTGTCGGCGTCGTCGACCAGGAACTGGTGGTCGTTGTAGTACGACTGGAAGGTCTGCGCCAGTTCGACCAGATAGGCCGCGATCTGATGCGGCTCGAGATCGCGGCCGGCGACCTCGACGATTTCCGGGAAGCGCGACAGGTCGATCAGCAGGTCGCGCACCGAGGCGTCGGTCATGTCCAGCGACTGCGCGAGACCGGCGTCGCGGTCGTACGACAGGCCGCGTTCTGCGAGTTTGCGCTGCAGACCGCAGATGCGCGCATGCGACAGCTGCACGTAGTACACCGGATTGTCGAGCGACTGCGAACGCGCCAGGTCGATGTCGAACACCAGCTGCGAATCGGGCTTGCGCGCGATCAGGAACCAGCGCACCGCGTCGGCGCCGGTCTCGTCGATGAGGTCGCGCAGGGTGACGTAACTGCCGGCGCGCTTGGAGATCTTCACCTCCTCGCCGCCGCGCATCACCGTGACCATCTGGTGCAGCACGTATTCCGGCCACTGCTTCGGAATGCCGCAGTCCAGCGCCTGCAGGCCGGCCTTCACGCGGGCGAGCGAACCATGATGGTCGGCGCCGAGTTCGGTGATCGCGCGTTCGTAGCCGCGCTGCCACTTGGTCAGGTGGTAGGCCACGTCCGGCACGAAATAGGTGTAGGTGCCGTCGGACTTGCGCATCACGCGGTCCTTGTCGTCGCCGAAGTCGGTCGACTTCAGCCACAGCGCGCCGCCTTCCTCGTAGGTGTGGCCGTGCGCGACGAGTTCGCGCACCGCCTCTTCGACCTTGCCGTCGCGGTACAGCGACGATTCGAGGTAGTAGACGTCGAACGAGACGCGGAAGGCTTCGAGGTCGAGGTTCTGCTCGCGGCGCAGCCAGGCGACGGCGAAGCGGCGGATCTCGTCGAGATTTTCGGGGTCGCGCGCGCCGACGATGGTCTGCCCGTCGACCTCGACGGAGGCGCCGTCGAGATAGGCCCGCGCCACGTCGGCGATGTAATCGCCCTGGTAGAAATCGTCCGCCCAGCCTTCGCTGCCTGGGCCGAGGCCGCGTGCGCGCGCCTGGGTCGAACGCGCGAGGTTCTCGATCTGCACGCCGGCGTCGTTGTAATAGAACTCGCGCTTCACGCGCCAGCCGTTGGCGTCGAGCACGCGCGCGATGCAGTCGCCGATCGCCGCGGCGCGGCCGTGGCCGACGTGCAGCGGACCGGTCGGGTTGGCGGAGACGTATTCGACGCCCGCGACGCGGCCGCCGCCGGAGGCGTTGCGACCGTAGCGTTCGCCTTCGGCGTGCACGGCGCGGAGTTGCCGCTGCCAGGCGGCGGGCGACAGTCGGAAATTGAGGAAGCCGGGGCCGGCGATCTCGATCGTGGCGATGTCGTCGTTGGCGGGCAGCGCGTCGATCAGCGCCTGCGCCACCGCGCGCGGATTGCTGCGCGCGGGCTTGGCCAGGGTCATCGCGACGTTGCTGGCGAAGTCGCCGTGGCTGCGATCCTTCGGACGCTCGACCACGAAGTCCGGGGTGGCCAGGTCGGCGGGCAGGATGCCTTGGCTGCGGAGATTGGCGATGCCCTGTTCGATCAGGGCGCGAAGCTGGGATTTCACGGAGGTTTTGCGCCTGAAATCGGCGGCGTTTCGAGGGTTGGGCATTGTAGCCCGCCTGCCGCGCTCCCCAACATATCGCGACATCGATGCCGCGCGCGCGGCTTGCGCACTCCAAGCGTGGGCTGTCCGCTCCGCCTCACACCCACCCCCGCGCCGCCAGCGACACCGGCGCGCCGTCGCCGACGACGAAGTGGTCGAGCAGGCGGATGTCGACGAGGGCGAGGGCCTGTTTCAGGCGCAGGGTGATGGCGCGGTCGGCGGCGCTGGGCTCGCCGTTGCCGCTTGGGTGGTTGTGGCCGACGATCAGGGCGGCGGCGTTGTGGGCGAGGGCGCGACGGACCACCTCGCGCGGGTGGACCTCGGCGCCGTCGACGGTGCCGCGGAACAGTTCCTCGAACGCGAGGGCGCGGTGGCGGGTATCGAGGAACAGGACCGCGAAGACCTCGTGCGGCAGTCCGCGCAGTCGCTGGGAGAAATAGCGGCCGGCGGCCAGGGGGTCGTTCAGCGCCTCGCCGCGTTCCAGAGCGGCCGCGAGATAGCGATTGCCCAGTTCCAGCGCGGCGAGCAGCGCGCAGGCGCGGGCGGGGCCGATGCCGGAGAGTTTCAGCAGTTCGCGCGGCGAGAGTTCGAGCAGGCTGCGCAGCGGCCCGTGGCGGTTCAGCAACCGGCGGGCGCTGGTCACCGCGTCCGTGCCGCGCTGGCCGGAGCTCAGGAAGATCGCCAGCAATTCCGCATCGGAGAGTACGCCCGGGCCGCGGCCGAGCAGTTTCTCGCGGGGGCGTTCGTTGTCGGGCCAGTCTCGGATCAGCATGACGGTTCGGCGGTTCGGAGGAGTCGCCATTGCAGCGTTCCGCGGCCGGCGACGCTGTCGGGAAACCCCGCGCCTTCGGGTAAGCTGTGGCCTTGTTCGTTCCCAGGAAACCTCCGCGATGGCGCTGACCGGTCGACGCATCCTGCTCTGCGTGTGCGGCGGCATCGCCGCGTACAAGGCGGTCGAGCTGGTGCGGCGCCTGCGCGAGGCCGGGGCCGAGGTGCAGGTGGCGATGACCGAAAACGCCCAGCGTTTCGTCGGCGCGGCCAGTCTGCAGGCGGTGTCGGGTGTGCCGGTGCGCGGCACGTTGTGGGACGAAGCCGCCGAGGCCGCGATGGGGCACATCGAGCTGGCGCGTTGGGCCGACCGGGTGGTGGTGGCGCCGGCCACCGCCGACATCCTCGCCAAACTGGCCCACGGTCTGGCCGACGATCTCGTGAGCACGCTCTGCCTCGCCACCACCGCGCCGATCCTGGTCGCGCCGGCGATGAACAACCGCATGTGGCTGCATCCGGCCACCCAGGCGAATCTGGGCACGCTGCGCTGCCGCGGCGTCGAGATCGTCGGCCCCGACGACGGCGCCCAGGCCTGCGGCGAATTCGGTCCCGGCCGCCTGCGCGAGCCGCCGGAGATCGTGCGGGCGGTGGTCGACTCCTTCGCCGCCCGCGACGATTTCGCGGGTCGGCGCGTCGTGATCAGCGCCGGCCCGACTTTCGAGGATCTCGATCCGGTGCGATTCATCGGCAATCGGAGCAGCGGGAAGATGGGGTTCGCGGTCGCCGCCGCCGCGGCCCGTCGGGGCGCCGAGGTGATGCTGGTCGCCGGCCCGGTGTCGCTGCCCACGCCCGCGGGCGTGCAGCGGACGAACGTGCGTTCCGCGGCGCAGATGCGCGATGCGGTGATCGGCGCGCTGCCGGCGGACATCTACATCGGCGCCGCCGCGGTCGCCGACTACACCCCCCGGGCGGTGTCGCCGGAAAAGATCAAGAAGACGCGCGAGGGCGGCGGGGAGACGCTGACGGTCGAACTGGTGCGAACGACCGATGTGCTGGCCGAGATCGCCGTGCATGCGCAGCGGCCGCGGGTGGTGGTCGGGTTCGCGGCGGAAACCAACGATGTGGAGCGCTACGCGCGCGACAAACTGCAGCGCAAGAAACTCGACATGATCGCCGCCAATCAGGTCGGCCGCGAAGGCAGCGGGTTCGAGAGCGACGACAACGCGCTGACCGTGATCGACGCCGACGGCGCGCATGCGCTGGGTCCGGCGGCGAAGACCGCGCTGGCGGATGCGTTGCTGGATCTGATCCTGGCGCGGTTGTAGCGCGGATCGCGTACGGCGAACGAAGCGCGCGGGCAACGACAGAACGGGAAAACGAAGAAAGGCGCCGAGGCGCCTTTCTTCGTGCATCGCGAGGGTTCGCCCTCGTGTCCCGTCCCCCGCTCGCGCAGGGGACGGGCATCGCGGCTCAGCGCGAGAGTTCGATCAGGGTCGACGAAATCCAGCCCTTGTTGCCGAGTTCGTCCTCGACTTCCCACATCATGCCGTCCTTGTTGCCGGTGGGGTACAGCATCATGCCCGGGTCGAGCGAACGCACGACCTTGGTGCCCTTCGACGTGGTGAACAAGCGCGCCGGCTTGGTCACCGTCACCGCCTGCTGCACGTTGGCGGCGGAGGCGCTGTCCGGCAGACCGCCGAGCTGGGCGACGAGGTCGGTGTAGGCCTGCAGATAGGCGAGGGTGATGACCTGGCCGATCTCGGTGTTGGCGTAGCCGCCGGCGCCCATCGCGCCGAAGCCGCTGTAGCCGAACAGGCCGCCGCCCGCGCCCCAGCCGATGTCGGTCTTCTTGGCGCTGCCTTCGGCCATCGCGACCTGTTCGGTCGAACGCACGTCGGTGATCGTGAGCACCACGTCGGCGGTCTTGCGCTTGAAGTCGAGGCCGCCGATGGCGGCGCCGGCGCGACCGCCGACGAGACCGCCGATCAGGCCGCCGATCGCGTTGCCGCCGGCGTTGCTGTTGGCCGAGATCAGGTCGGGGATCATCACGTAGTCGGCGGCCTTCATCTGGCCCTTGCCGACGTTGGAACGGCCGCGCAGTTCGCCGCTGGCGCCGAGCGCGCGTTCGCGCTGGGCGGCGTCGAGGCCGGCGCCGCGATCGACCAGGGTGAAGCAGCGCGACTTGCTCACGAAGACCTTGATCAGCTTCGACGGGGCCGGCAGCTGCTGGCCGCTCCACCAGTCGGTGCCGTCTTCCGGCTCGATCACGGACAGCGTGCCGAGCGGTTTGGCGCAGGTCGGGATTTCGGCCATCTTCTGCTTGCGCTGGTCCTGCGCGCTCTGCCGCTGGGCGCTGGCCGGGGCCACGACGGCGGCGAGGGCGAGGGTCAGCAGGCTGGCCTTGAGGAGTGCGGACGCGCGAACGGAGTGGGTCATGGTCGTGTGGATGCCTTGTAACGGATGGAAGGTGAGTCGACGAGCCCGCGGACGCGGGGCCGGCGCGGAACGTGGCCGGCTTGGGACAGGACGCCATTGTCGCCCCCCTCCGCCCGGCAAGTCGAGATAACGGCGCGCGCTTCCGCCCGCGGCCAGACGGACGGCCATCGACGGCCCGCCCGGTCGGCCCGCAGTCAGCTTCGGGGCGCGCCGCTCAGGGCTGCCAGGCGTAGCTCAGCTTGAGGAACAGGCTGCGGCTGTCGTCGGTGAGCGAGGGCTGGTCGTCGTCGGAATAACCGCCATGGGAATAGCCGGCGTACAGCGCGCTGCGCGGGTTGAGCTTGTAGGAGTACAGCAGCTGGGCGGCGACGCTGCGGTCGCGGCGCCGGGTCGGGACGGCGTAGAGGACGGGATCGCGTTCGACCTCGCTGCCCTGCACCGACAGGCGGAGACGCTGGCGCGGGTCGAGCTGCCAGCTGAAACGGCCGTCGAGCACGCCGGTGCGGAAGGCGGTGCCGCCGTCGCGCCGCAGGCGTTGGGCGGAATAGCTGAGGTTGAGGTTGATGCCGCGTCCCAGGTCCGCCGCCAGCCACGGTTCCCATTCGTCGAAATCGCCGGTCCGCGCCGCGCGCAGGTCGAGCACGGTGCCGTGGCGGAAGAACGCGCCGCCGCGCAGGCCGGGCACGAACGTCATTTCGAAATAGGCGCTCAGCCAGCGCTCGTCGAACAGGGCGCCGCGCCAGAAGCGGGTGCGGGCGAGGCCGCCCAGCGAGGCTTCCGACTGCCGCGGCCCGGCGAGAGACACGTTGCCTTCCAGTTCGCGCTCGAGCAGTTGCCCGTCGAAGCGGTGGGTGATGTCCCAGTCGCTGTAGAACGACACCCGGGTGATCTTCGCGCCGTCCTTGCCGTACCAGGTGCGGCCGCCGCCGATCACCGACTTGCGGTAACCGACCTGGCCGACGAAACCCAGGTCCGCACGGAAACCTTCGTCGATGTCGGTATGCGAGAGGTTGGCGTTCCAGTCGCGGTTGCCGAAGTTGTAGCGCAGCACCAGGGCGTCGCCGGTCGGCTGGTCGTCGGGTTGGCCCAGCGCCTCCGGGTAGCGGGTTTCGCTGTGCAGCCACTGTCCGGTGAAGGTATGGCTGCCGCGCTGCCAGCGCCCGTCGATGCCGGCCAGCGCGTTGCGGTAATCGTCGCCGCTGCGCCAGGTGCCGATGGCGCCCAGGCTCGCCTGACGGCCGCCCTCGCCCGGCGCGAAGTCGTAGCGGTAGCGACCGATCGCGACATCGGCGTCCTGATCGAGGGTCGCGAAGTTCGAGCCCAGCGGGCCGGGCAGCAGCACCTGGGTGACGGTGTCGCGCGCGACCACCGCGCCGTAGGCCTGACGACCGCTGCGACCGGTCACGCGCAGGCCGACGTCGGGGTCGGCGATCTGCCGGGTGTAGACGATGTTGAGCGGACTGTTGAAATAATCGGCGCCTTCGAGGAAGAACGGCCGTTTCTCCGGGAAAAACAGCGCGAAACTGGAGTTGAGATCGAGCTGCGCCTGGTCGGACTCGACCTGCGAGAAATCCGGGTTGAGGGTGGCGTTGAGGGTCAGGTTGGGCGAGGGCGCCCAGGCCACGTCGAGGCCGGGCTCGATCTCGGTACCTTCGCCTTGCCAGCCGCCGGGGCCGCGGGTTTCGGCGTGACGCACGGTCAGGGTCGGGATGATTTCCAGATTGCGTCCCTGGCGGACGCCGGCGAAGCCTTCCACCTTCTCCAGGCCACACAGATTGCAGCGCGCGCCGCGTTCGATCCGCGCGCTGGCGTAGGTGTAGCGGAAGTCGCGCGGACGGATGCGCAGGAACCGCACCGCCCAGCGTTTCATCCCGTCGTCGGGGCGAAAGCGCAGCGTGGCGAAGGGGATGCGCACCTCGGCTTCGTAGCCATGTTCGGTGATGCGCGCGGCGCTGGTCCACAGCCCGTCCCAGGACGTGTCCTCGTTGCCGGTGGCTTCCTCCACGATCAGATCGGCCTGCACGCCGAGCGGATTGACGTAGAACCCGTAGGCGCGGCGCTGGTCGTCGAAGGTGTCCAGTTCGAGGCCGACGAAATCGTCGTTCCACAGTGCGTCGCGGTCGCGCAGGAAGGCGCGGATCGCCGCCGGATCGGGATCCTCCGCCCGGAACGACAGCCACAGCGCGTCCTCGGTGTAGAGCATCCGCGCCTCGGTGCGTGCGGCGGGCGCGGTGTTGTCGCCGGGCCGGGTTTCGTAGGCGAGTTCGAAACGGGTCGCATCGGCCCAGGCGGGCTCGTCGGCGCGGCCGTCGATCACCAGTCCGGCGTCGATCCGCGGGATGGTCGTCGGGCGGACCGGGATCATTCCGGCGTTGTCGCCGGCGGCGAAGGCGGGCAGGGCGACCAGCGCGAGGCACAGCGTGGCCAGCGCCCGGAGCGAGCGCAGGGAGGAATGTCGGGAATGCATGCGCACAGGATAGGGACATCGTCACGGCGTCGACCGTGCCGGAGGTCGTCCCCACCGTCACCGCACCCGCTGCCGCAACCCACCGTCGCAGCCCACCATCGCAACCCGCCGTCGGGCGACCCCGGGCGGGTACACTGGCGGCCTTCCCGTCCGCCCGAATCCGACATGCGCGCTTCGATCCTGGCCCTGCCCCTGCTCGCCACCCTGATGATGTCCGCTTGCAACTCCGATACCGGCGCACCGGCCGCCCCCGCGGCCAAGCCGAAGCCGGCCGCGACCGCAACCGTCGTCGACGAACATTCCTACGCCGAACCCGACAAGGTCGCGGTTTCCGACCTGGCGCTCGATCTGGCGCTGGATTTCGACGCCAAGACCCTCGCCGGCACCGCCACCCTGTCCCTCGACTGGAAGGACAAGGCCGCGACCGCGCTGCTGCTCGACACCCGCGATCTGACCATCGAGAAGGTCGAGGGCGCCGACGGCAAGGGCGGCTGGCAGCCGTTGACCTTCAAGCTCGGCGCCGCCGATCCGGTGCTCGGCAGCAAGCTCGCCATCGACACCCCGAACCGCAACCCGCAGGTGCGCGTGACCTACCGCACCTCGCCGCAGGCCTCGGGCCTGCAGTGGCTGGAGCCGTCGATGACCGAGGGCAAGCAACTGCCCTTCATGTTCAGCCAGTCGCAGCAGATCCACGCGCGTTCGTGGGTGCCGCTGCAGGACACGCCGAGCGTGCGCTACACCTACAGCGCGCACGTGACCTCGCGTCCGGACGTGATGGTGCTGATGAGCGCCGACAACGATCCCAATGCGGTCCGCGACGGCGACTACAGCTTCAGGATGCCGCAGAAGATCCCGTCCTACCTCATGGCGATCGCGGCCGGCGACCTGATGTTCAAGCCCATTTCCGGCCGCAGCGGCGTGTGGACCGAACCGGCGATGCTCGACCGCGCGGTCGCCGAGTTCGAGGACACCGAGCGCATGATCGCCACGGCCGAAGGCCTGTACGGCGCCTATCGCTGGGATCGCTACGACATGCTGGTGCTGCCGCCGTCGTTCCCCTACGGCGGCATGGAGAATCCGCGCCTGTCGTTCATCACCCCGACCGTGATCGTCGGCGACAAGACCCTGGTTTCGCTGATCGCGCACGAGCTCGCGCACAGCTGGTCGGGCAATCTGGTCACCTTCTCCAGCGCCAAGGACGCCTGGCTCAACGAAGGCTTCACCAGCTACGTCGAGAACCGGATCATCGAGGTGCTGTACGGCAAGGAACAGGCCGAGATGGAGAACGCGATCGAGCGCAACGAGCTGAAGAAGGAGTTCGCCGAGATCGACCCCAAGCTGCAGGTGCTGGCGACGAAGCCCGGCGTGCTGAAGGACCCCGACAACAACAGCAGCGCCACCGTCTACACCAAGGGCGCGTGGTTCCTGCACTTCCTGGAAGAGCGCTACGGCCGCGAGAAGTTCGATCCGTTCCTGAAGGGCTATTTCGACCACTTCGCGTTCCAGAGCATCGACTCCCAGCAGTTCGCGCAGTACGCGAAGGCCAACCTGCTCGACAAGCATCCGAACATCGTGTCGCAGGCCGAATTCGACGCGTGGCTGTACGAGCCGGGCATCCCGCCGACCGCGCCGCAGGCGAAGGCGCGCCGCTTCGGCGTGGTCGACTCCGCGCGTCTGGCGTGGCTCGGCACCGGCGATCTGCCGCCGGTCGCGCTGACCAAGGCCTGGACCACGCAGGAATGGGTGCATTTCATCGAGAATCTGCCCGAGACGCTGCGCATCGACCAGCTCGAACAGCTCGATGCCGCCTATGCGTTCACCGGCACCATGAACGGCGAAATCGCGCAGCGCTGGTATCCGCTCGCGGTGCGCAGCGGGTATACGCAGGCCAACGATGCCATCGCCGCCTTCCTCAAGCGCATCGGTCGCCGCAAGCTGATCATGCCGACCTACGGTGCGCTGGTGCAGACCGAAGGCGGCCTGGCGTTCGCGAAACAGGTGTTCGAGCAGGCCCGCCCCGGTTACCACCCGATCACCACCGGTTCGGTGCAGAAGACCATCGACGAAGCCAAGCCCACCGCCGCGCCCGCGGCGCCGGCCGGCCAGCAGGCCGCGACGCCGGCGCCCGAGGCGGCCGCGCAGCCGGCGAAGTGAGATCGCGATGGCGTCGTTGTCGCCGCGCGGGGCCAGGATCGCGAACGGCATCGCCGGCGCGATCCTGCTCGCGCTCGCGTTGGCGCTCTGGCTCGATCCGGGCCTGGTGATCCGCGCCGAGTTCGCCAAGCAGCGGCTGCTGCTCGGCGCGCGCGCCCACGACACCGTCGTCGACGATCATCGCTGGACCTGGGTCGAACTGCCCGCCGATCGTCCCGCCGCGCCGACCATCGTGATGCTGCACGGCTATACCGGCAGCAAGGAGAACTGGTACCGGCTGGCGCGCGCGCTGAAGGGTCGCTATCGCATCGTGATGCCCGATTTGCCCGGCTGGGGCGCGAGCGAACGCAAGGCCGATGCGGACTACGGCTTCGTCGCGCAGAGCAGGCGGGTCGCGGCGTTCCTCGAAAAATCCGAGGTCTCCGACGGCGCACCGGTGGTGCTGCTGGGACACTCGATGGGCGGCGGCATCGCCGCGCTGACGGCGGCGCACCGGCCGGACCGGGTCGCCCGCGTCGGCCTGCTCGACGCCGCCGGCGTCCGCTTCGAGGACAACGCGTTCGGCAAGGCCGTGCTCGCCGGCGAGAATCCGTTCGCGGTCCGCGACGAAGCCTCGCTGAAACGCTATCTCGACACCGTGTTCCACGATCGCGAGACCGTGCCCTACCTGCCGTGGCCGGTCGATCGCATCTACATCGCCCAGCGCAGGCGCGACGCCGATTTCGAGCAGAGCGTGCTGGCGAAGATCGGCCGCGGCGAGGAGCGTTTCCTGCCGGGACAGGAAGCGGCGCGGATCGAACAGCCGGCGCTGCTGCTGTGGTGTCGCGAGGACAAGGTCATCGACCCGAGCGCGATGGCGCTGTACGCCGCGCGCATCCCGCACGCCAGCCGGGTGATGCTGGAGGGCTGCGGCCACATGTCGTTGATGGAACGCCCCGGCGAGAGCGCGGAAGCGGTCGCGTTGCTGATCGAACGCGGTGCGCCCGCCGGCCCGCCGCAGGGCGCGCGCTGAGCGCGCATCGTTTTCGCCACGGAGCGAGCATGAAGAACGCCCACATGAACAACGCCCATTGCGGACGCGCGCACCGCACGATCCTGCGGCTGCCGGCGCTCGTGCTGTGCGTCGCTCTGCTCGCCGCGTGCGGCGAGGACCCCGAGGCCGCGAAGGCCGCCGCCGCCGAACAGGCCGCGACCCGCGAGGCCGCCGCGCGCGAAGGCGCCGCTGCCTTCGATGCCGCGGTCGCCCAGCAGAACTGGGCGCTCGCGAAGGCCCAGGCCGACGTGCTGATGCACGATTTTCCCGGCACCGAGGCCGCGAAGCGGGTGGCCGCGGAGTACGACGGCGTGAAGGCGAAACTCGACGCCGGCCGCGAGGCTGCGCGCACCGCCGCACTGTGGGCCTACGCCACCCAGGACGTGCCCGGCGGATTGCAGCGTTCTTCCGCGATCTACGCGAAGGACGATGTCGACGTCGACGGCAGCGGCCCGACCCAGGTGCGGCTGATCTTCCGCGACCATCCGGACTGGGGGCGCAGCAGCTATCTGGTCCTGCAGCGCGGCGACTTCGATTGCTACGGCGGCTGCCGCGTGCAGGTGTCCGTCGACGGCCAGCCGCCGAAATCGCTGCCCGCTTCGCGCCCGAAGACCGACGAGGCCATCGCGATGTTCGTCGAGGACGAGAAAGCGCTCTGGACCCTCGCGAAGTCGGCGAAGACCATCGAGATCGAATTCCCGGTCAAGGGCCTCGGCAAGCGCAAGGCGCTGTTCGAGGTCGGCGGGCTGGATCCGCAGCGCATGCCCGGGTGGTGGTGAATCCCGCCGCCGCGCGCGAGGTAGCGCCTAGAGCAAGATGCGTTGCGCGGAATACCAGGCGTCGACCTGGACGCTGCCGTCGTCGAGCGTGCGCGGCAGGATCGCGCCGTAGGGCATGCGTTCGGCCAGATGCGCGGCCAGTCGCTCCGTGGTCGCTTCCGCCGCGACCGGATCCGCGAAGCGCGCGCTGATCCGGCAGGTGGCGCTGTGGCAGGCGGTCTGCAGGCCTGCGGGACTGGGCAGACCTTCCGCACGCAGGGTCGTTTCCGAGAAGAAGGTGCGGAGCGCGCGCTCTTCGCGCAGCGACCAGTCCGGGTCCAGCGGTTCCGCCGCGAAGCGCGCGTCGAGCAGGGCGATGTCGGCTTCGATCCGGGCGCGAGACGCCGCCGTGTCCGGTGTCCCGCGGCGGTCGGCGAGACCGTCCGACGCCCGCGCGACATGCACGTGCGACGGGAACTCGGCGGGGTCTTCGTCGTGGGCCGCGATCGGCGCCGGCGAGATCGGGCTGCGGGGCTGGCGCAGGGCGGGCATGCCGACCACCACCGTGCCGCCCAGCAGCAGCGCCACGATCGGCAGCAGGGACAGGCTGCGTGAAGTCATGTCGGTTCCCCCCGGTACGCGACGCGTCGCCGCATTCGGGGTCACGGCGGATCGGCGCCCCGGCGGCCATCGGGCACGCGTCGTGCGGGCATCCGCGCGATGCGTCGCGCCGGATGTCCTGTCCGTGCCGCGATGACCGTTTCTCGCGCCCGCCGCCCTGCGTCGCGCCTGCCCGCCCCGACGCGCAGGCTTGGGTTGGGCGCGTCCTGGACCCATAATTCGCGGATGGACATCCACTCCGACAACCCCGACCACGGGTTCCAGTTCCCGGGCATTTTCGAGATCACCGCCATGGGCCCGGCCGGCGCGGGGCTGGAGGAGCGCATCCCCGATCTGCTCGAGAGCATCGGCATCGTGGTCCTGCGCGAGACGGTGGCCACGCGCAATTCCTCCGGCGGCCGCTTCGTCTCGATCCGGCTGAGCTTCCACGCCGACGCGCGCAGCCGCTACGAAGCCGCGCATTCGGTGCTGCGCGCCGAGCCGGACATCAAGTGGACGCTGTGAACGCATCCGCCTGCGCGGCCGACGCGCCGCGAGCGAGGGAGACGGCCTCCCACGAGGCCCGCGTGCGCGACCTCGGCCGCTGCGGGTACGTCCCGGTCTGGCGCGCGATGCAGGGCTTCACCGATGCCCGCGACGCCGGGACGCCGGACGAGATCTGGCTGGTCGAACACGATCCCGTGTTCACTCTCGGCCAGGCCGGCAAACCCGAGCACGTCCTGATGCCCGGCGACATCCCGGTGCTGCAGGTCGATCGCGGCGGCCAGGTGACCTACCACGGTCCCGGCCAGATCGTGGCCTATCCGCTGCTGGACCTGAAACGATTGAAGATCGGCGTGCGCGACTACGTCTGCCGGATCGAACAGGCGGTCATCGACACTCTCGCCGAATGGAATCTCCATGGCGAACGCCGCGAAGGCGCCCCCGGGGTCTACGTCAACGGCGCCAAGGTCGCGGCTTTGGGCATCCGCGTGCGGCGCGGCTGCACCTTCCATGGCCTGGCCTTCAACATCGCCATGGACCTGTCTCCGTTCCACCGCATCAACCCCTGCGGCTACGCCGGGCTGCAGGTGACCTCGATGCTAGACTTGGGCGGCCCGTCCAGCCTCGATGCGGTGAAGCCGGTGCTGCTGCGGGCCCTGGCCGAGCAGTTCGGCCTGCGCCTGCAGACCGCCGCGCCGCCCGATCTCGCCACGCTCGCGGCCCTGTCCGTTTCCGATCGCCCTTCCGCCGCCTAGGCCGTTCCGATGTCCACCCCGACCCCCGCCGAAAAAACCATCCCGCTGGCCGTGGTCGGCGACGCGTCGCCGTCGCTGGAGCCTGGTGCCAAACAGGTCGCCGGCGACAAGATCGCGCGCTCGCCGGTGCAGTTCGCCGAAGCCCCGGTGCTGCGCAAACCCTCGTGGATCCGGGTGCGCATTCCCAGCGGCAACGCGGTGCAGGCGCTCAAGGCGAAGCTGCGCGAGAACCGGCTGGTCACGGTCTGCGAAGAAGCCAGCTGCCCGAACATCCATGAATGCTTCGGCCACGGCACCGCCACCTTCATGATCCTCGGCGAGGTCTGCACCCGCCGCTGCTCGTTCTGCGACGTCGCCCACGGCCGGCCGAAGCCGCCGGATCCGGAAGAACCCCTGAATCTGGCCCGCACCATCGCCGACATGCGCCTGAAGTACGTGGTGGTGACCAGCGTCGACCGCGACGACCTGCGCGACGGTGGCGCCCGCCATTTCGTCGATTGCATCGCCGCGATCCGCGCGCACAGCCCGGGCACGAAGATCGAGATCCTCACCCCCGACTTCCGCGGCAAGGGCCGGATGGAGCGGGCGCTGGAGATCCTGGCCGAGAATCCGCCGGACGTCTTCAACCACAACCTCGAAACCGTGCCGGACCTGTATCGCAACGTCCGCCCCGGCGCCGACTACCAGTGGTCGCTGACCCTGCTGCAGAAGTTCAAGGCGCAGCATCCGGACGTGCCGACCAAGAGCGGCATCATGCTCGGCTTGGGCGAGACGATGGAACAGGTCCGGGCCACGCTGCGCGACCTGCGCGCGCACGACGTGGACATGGTCACGATCGGCCAGTACCTGCAGCCCAGCGCCCACCACCATCCGGTGCTGCGCTACTGGACGCCCGAGGAATTCAAGGCGCTGGAGGACGACGGGATGTCGATGGGCTTCACCCACGTCGCCTCCGGTCCGATGGTCCGCAGTTCCTATCACGCCGATCGCCAGGCGGCGGAGGCCGGGGTCGTCGGCTGAACGCGGGCCGTCGGACGACCGTCCGTCGGCGCCGCCCCAACCCCGGCTGAATCGCGGCGCCCTCGCGGCACGCTGCGTTCCTGCCCTGCGGCCGTTCGCGTGCGACGAACGGCCGGAAACGCAACTTCCGACACTTTGCATCGGTCATAACCGGGGTGCATGCTAGGCCATGCTCCCCGCGGCGCCGTCCGCGACGGACGCTGTCCCGCACGCGTGACCCCCATTCAATCGAGATGCCGATGAAAGTCGCCAAAGCCCTCCCGGTTTCCCTGTTCGCCCTCGCCCTGACCGCGCCGATCGCCTGGTTCAACGCGCAGGCCGACACCGGCAGTCCCACCGCCGAGCAGGCGACCGCCGCGAAACTGGTGTACGGCGTGCTTTCCGACAGCCGCTACGCCTACCGCCCGCGGGCGCTCGACGACAAGCTCTCGGCCGAGGTCTTCAAGCGCTATCTGGAAAGCCTCGATCCGGGCAAGCTGTTCTTCACCGCCGCCGACATCGCCAAGCTCGAGCGGCATCGCGCCGGCCTCGACGATGCGATCAAGAGCGGCGAGGTCGCGCCGGCCTTCGAGATCTTCACGCTGTACCAGACCCGCGTGAACGAGCGGGTCGCCCACGCCCGCGGCCTGCTCAAGCAGGACATCTTCGAATTCGGCGGCGACGACCGCTGGGAGTACGACCGCGAGGACGCGCCCTGGGCCGCCGACACCGCAGCGCTCGATCAGCTGTGGCGGCAGTCGGTGCGCAACGACTGGCTGCGTCTGAAGCTCGCCGGCAAGGCGCCGGACGACATCCGCAAGACGCTCGACAAGCGCTACGCCAACATGGCCAAGGGCGTGGCCGAGCTCAACGGCGTCGACGCGTTCCAGACCTTCCTCAACGCCTACGCGACCTCGATCGACCCGCACACCGACTACTTCGATCCGCGCGCCGCCGATCGTTTCGAGCAGAGCATGAGTCTCTCGCTCGAAGGCATCGGCGCCCAGCTGCAGAAGCAGGACGACGTGGTGGTGATCCGCGAACTGATTCCCGGCGGCCCGGCGATCCTCAGCGGCAAGCTCAAGGCCGGCGACCGCATCGTCGGCGTCGGCCAGGGCGCGTCCGGCCCGATGGAGGACGTGATCGGCTGGCGCATCGACGACGTGGTCGACAGGATCAAGGGCCCGAAGGGCACCCAGGTCCGACTCGACATCGTGCCGGCCGAGGCGG
The DNA here is from genome assembly GCA_049324395.1 of Pseudomonadota bacterium. GTDB lineage: Bacteria > Pseudomonadota > Gammaproteobacteria > Xanthomonadales > Xanthomonadaceae > Lysobacter_I. Next base: position 122,928 of record JBMOOY010000027.1, on the reverse strand, counting down.
TGCTCGACAGCAAGCCGAACCGGATCGTGCTCAACCGCGCCAAGATCCGCCTCGAAGAGCAGGCGGCCAAGGGCGAGGTGCTGACCATCCCGGGCGCCGACGGCCAGCCGCCGCGCCGGATCGGCGTGGTCAAGCTGCCGGCGTTCTACCAGGACTGGGAAGGTCGTCGTCGCAACAGCAACGACTACGCCTCGGCCACCCGCGACGTCGAGCGTCTGCTGCGCGGCTTCCGCCAGCAGCAGGTCGACGGCGTGGTCATCGACCTGCGCAACAACGGCGGCGGCTCGCTCACCGAAGCGGTGGAACTGACCGGCCTGTTCATCGACAAGGGTCCGGTGGTGCAGGTCCGCGAATCCGGCGGCCGCGTGCAGGTCGACAGCGACACCGCATCCGGCGTGGTCTGGGACGGTCCGCTGGCGGTGCTGATCAACCGCGGCTCGGCCTCGGCGTCGGAAATCTTCGCCGGTGCGATCCAGGACTACGGTCGCGGCCTGATCATCGGCGAAACCAGCTTCGGCAAGGGCACGGTGCAGAACCTCGTCGATCTCGACCGTTGGCCGATGGCCGACGGCAAGCGTTTCGGCCAGGTCAAGCTGACCATCGCCCAGTTCTTCCTGCCGGGCGGCAGCAGCACCCAGAATCGCGGCGTGGTGCCGGACATCAAGTTCCCGGTGACCGTCGACGCCAGCGAGTTCGGCGAAAGCACCTACGAGAACGCCCTGCCGTGGACGCGCATCGCGGCGGTGCCCTTCTCCCGCTACGGCGATTTCCGTCAGTTGGTGCCGCGCCTGGAAACCCTGCACCGCGAACGCGTCGCCGCCGACCGCGAATTCCAGTGGTGGAGCGAGGACATCGCCCAGTTCCGCGAGGAAACCGCCAAGAAGTGGATCTCGCTCAACGAGGCCGAGCGCCGCGCCGAGCGCGATCGCGACGCCGCCAAGCGCAAGCTGCGGCAGGAAGAGCGCAAGGCGATGGGCCTGGATCTCGATCCGTTGGCCGACGACGCCGACGACGGCCTGACTTCGGGCGAGCGCGACATCGCCCAGGACGCCGCGCGCGAGAAGGCCGCGGAGAAGCGGCCCGATCCGCTGCTGCGCGAATCGGCCGCGATCCTCGCCGACGCCATGCGCGTGCTCGACGGCGACCGCCAGCTTTCGGCGCAGGTGCTCCAGGAAGGCCGTTCGGCCATGCACTGGGCAGATTGATCGGGGCAGATTGACCGGTCGGCCCGACGGGTCCGCGGGACATCCGCAGACCCGTCGTCGCCGATGCGACGACGTGCGTCGGCGACCGGCGTTATCGGAGTTCGTCGCTCAGGCCCGGCCTGCGTCCTCCCGCCGGTTCGCGATGCGCTCGCGCAGCCAGATCTTGATCTCCTCCAGCGGGCGCGGCGTACTGAACAGATAGCCCTGCAGCGCGTCGCAGCCCGCGGCGCGCAGGAATTCGGCGTCCTCTTCGGTTTCGATGCCCTCGGCGATCACGTCCACGTCGAGTTCCTGCGCCAGTCCGATGATCGCGCGGCAGACCCGATCCCCGCCTTCGCGGCGATGGCGCACGAAGCTGCGGTCGAGCTTGATCCCGCGCGGCTGCAGTTTCGCCAGTCGGCCCAGCGACGAGTGGCCGGTGCCGAAATCGTCCAGTTCGATCCGCACGTCGCCGCCGCGCAACAGCTCCAGCTGCCGCGACAGGATGTCCTCGTTCGCGGCCATCGCGCTTTCGGTGATCTCCAGACGCAGCGCATCGCCGCCCAGACCCGCGCGCGCCAGGACCTGCGGCACCAGATGGATGTAGGCGGGATCGAGCAGGCTCTGCACCGACGCGTTGACCGACAGCGCCACCTCCGGCGCGATCGTGCGCAATTCGAGCAGGCCGGCGACCGCCTTCTCCAGTACCACGCGATCCAGCGCCGAGCCCAGCGAGTTCTCCTCGGCGATGGCGACGAACCGCATCGGCGGCACGTCGCCCAGGCGCGCGTCGTGCCAGCGCGCGAGCGCCTCGAAACTCAGCACGCGGCCGTCCGCGGCCGAAAGGATCGGCTGGAACCAGACCTGGATCTTCGCGGCCTGCAGCGCTTCGCGCAGCAGGCGCAGGGTGAGGTTGTAGCGCTGCATCGCCTCCATCATCGAGTCGTCGAACACCGCGAAGCCGTTGCGGGTCCGGCGCTTGATCGAGTACAGCGCGATGTCCGCGCGTTGCAGCAGTTCGCCGGACGACAGGCTGCGGTCGTCGGGGCTCAGCACGACCATGCCGATGCTGGCGCTGAGCAGGGCGTGCGCCGGGCCGATGCTGTCGTCGGCGCGCACCGTCGCGTTGAGGGTGTGGGCGAGCGCTTTCACCCCGGGCAGTTCGTGACCCACGGTCATGACCGCGAATTCGTCGCCGCCGAGTCGGAAGCAGCGGGCGTCGTCCGGGAGACTGTCGCGGAGCCGTTCGGCCACGCTGCGCAGGACCTGATCGCCGACCGCGTGGCCGAACAGATCGTTGACGGTCTTGAAGCCGTCGAGGTCGATCAGCATCAGACCGATGCAGCGCCCGCGGGTCGCGAGCGCCGATTCGAGGCGCGACAGCAGTTGGCTGCGGTTGCCCAGACCGGTCAGCGCGTCGTGCAGCGCTTCATGGCGCCAGGCGGCGTTGGTCCGCCGCAATTCGTCGTGGAGCTGGTTGATGCCCGAGGCGAGATTGTCGACTTCGTCCGGCCGCGACCGCACCGGCATCGCTTGCAGCGTACCTTCGGCGATCCGTTCCAGGTCGGCATGTGCGCGTTCGAGGCGCGAGATCACGGTGCGTTCGACCAGCAGCCAGATCGTGGCCGCGCCGATGAGGAAGATGCCCAGGATCAACAGCAGCATCTGCCGGCGGGTGGTCGCGATCTGCTCCGCCAGCGGTTGCGGATAGCGGATGTCCAGCCCGGCCAGCGGCGTGCCGCTTTCGTCGCGCAGCGTCCGGTGCATGACCATGTCGCCGTCGATCCTGTGCAGATGGTTGCCGCGCGGGTTGGTCGGCGCGAGCGCGAACGGCACGCCCGCGAGCGCGCGGATGCGGGCGATGCGCGCATCGTCGAGCTCCGAGACGAACCCCATGATGCCGTAGACCGGTCGGTTCGCCGGGCCCCCGGGATGGCTGACCGAACTCGCGCCGACGAGATGCCAGCGTCCGTCGAGACGCAGCAGCACGCCCGCGCCGTCCGCGCGCTGCAGGAGCGTGCGCACCTTGGGCGCGTTGAGGATCGGCGCGATCAGCTCCGGCGGCAAAGGATGCAGCGCGCTGTCGTCCTGCTGCCGGGCGTATTCCGGCGTGCCGGCCAGATAGCGGATCGAGGCGTTGCGGTCGACGATGAAAACGAAATCGGCGTCGAAGTTGCGCAGCACCGCGGGATAGAGATTCTCTTCGAGATAGGTCGGATTCGCGCCTTCGATGTACTCGGCGGTCGATCCCCAGTCGGCGTAGTCGATGGCATTGGCGCGCAGGCGGCCGAAACGCTCCTGCAGGAGCAGCTCCAGACGGGTCGCTTCGCCCTCGGCCTTGTCGGCGACGAAGGCGTCGAACTCGCGGCCGATCAGCCAGTTCGACAACGGCAGGCTGACCAAGGCCACCAGCCCCGCGGCCATGACGAGGCTGTAGAGCAGTCGACTGCGGATGCTGCGCGTTCTCACCGGCGTCGCTTCCCCCTTCGCGACCGCGGCCAGTACGGCCGAGTATGCGGAGGGTCGGGCGGGGCGGCAAGCGGCGCGCGCGGCCGGCGCGCGCGGGGCAAGAATCGGATATCGCCGTCCCGCGGGCGAGGGTACTCTGCCGCCATGGACCCGCAGCCACGACCGACATGAACGCCGACCGCCACGATCCCCTCGACCGCGCACGCGTCCTGCTGGACGGCGGCGAACCGACCCTGGCCGAACTCGCGGCGGCGGTGGGCCTGAGCGCATCGCACCTGCAACGCCGGTTCCGCGCGCGCTATGGCCTCAGTCCGGCCGAATACCTCGCCCAGCGCAAGCTCGGCACGCTGAAGACGGCCCTGCGCGAGGGGCGCGACGTGAGCGCGGCGCTGTACGACGCCGGCTATGGATCGCCTTCGCGGGTGTACGAAGCGGGCGCGGCGAAGCTCGGCATGACCCCGGCGCGTTACCGCGCCGGAGGCGACGGCGAGGACATCCGCTGGAGCATCGTCGACACTGCGCTGGGGCCGGCGCTGGTCGCCGCGACCGCGCGCGGCATCTGCATGGTCGAACTTGGCGCCGACGCGCGCGCGCTCGAACGCGTGCTCCGCGAGGAATTCCCGCGGGCGCGGCTGCAGCAGGTCGATGCCGGGCGCGACGAATTCCTGGCGCCGCGCGTGCGTGCGGTCGCCGATGCGCTGGCGGGCCGGCATGCGCGGGTACCGGTGGATCTGATCGGCACCGCGTTTCAGAAGCGGGTGTGGGACGCGTTGATGAAGATCCCGGCCGGCGAAACCCGCAGCTACGCCGATGTGGCCGCGGCGCTGGATGCGCCGAAGGCCGCGCGCGCGGTCGCCGCCGCCTGCGCGCGCAACCGGGTGGCGATCGTGGTGCCCTGCCATCGGGTGGTGCGTGGCGACGGGTCGCCCGGCGGCTACCGCTGGGGGCTCGATCTGAAGCGGCGGCTGCTCGGTCGCGAGCGCGGCGCATCGCGCGCGCGGAACGACGGCGTTCCGCCGGTCGCGGCAATGCCCGCAGGTCGACGGGCGTAGAATGGCCCTGCGCCGCGACGCGGCGCCATCGCGCGTTTCGTTTCGCGCATCTCCCGCACTTTCCTCGAGCCTCCTCCGATGGCCACTCCCTCCGCGGCGCCCCCGCGCTCCGCCGTTGCGCCCGTGTCGACGTTCGCCGTCGCGCTCGCCCTGGCCGCGGTGTACCTGATCTGGGGCTCGACCTATCTCGGCATCCGTTTCGCGCTCGAAGGCGGCTGGCCGGCGCTGCTCGGCGTGTCCGGGTTGCGGATGCTGTTCGCCGGCGGGCTGCTGTTCGCGGTGCTGCGCCTGCGCGGCGTGGCCGCGCCGACGCGGGCGCAGTGGCCGACGCTCGCGGTCATGGGCCTGCTGATGATGCTGATCGGCAACGGCATGGTCGTGCTGGCGGAAAAGGACGTTTCGTCGGGTCTTGCGGCCATCGCGATCGCGTCGATGCCGCTGTGGATGGGGCTGTTCGGGCTCATGTTCGGACAGCGCCCGAGTCGCGGCGAATGGATCGGGATCGGCATCGGATTCGTCGGCGTGCTCTGGCTCAACGCCGGCAGCGCGCTCGCCTCGACTCCGCGCGGACTGTTGCTGCTGCTGATCGCGCCCATCGCCTGGGCCTACGGCTCGATGTGGTCGCGCGGCCGCGACCTGCCGTCGCCGTTCATGGCCGCGGCCGCGCAGATGCTCTGCGGCGGCGCGATGCTGGTCGCGCTCGGTCTGCTCACGGGCGAACGCCTGCCGAGCGCGCCGAGCGCGCAGGGCACCGCGGCGCTGGTCTATCTCGCCCTGTTCGGCTCGATCGCCGGTTTCGGCGCCTATCTGTGGCTGCTGAACCACGTGCGGCCTGCGCTCGCGGGCAGCTACGCCTACGTCAATCCGCCGATCGCGGTGATGCTCGGCGCATGGCTGGGCGGGGAACGCTTCGGCTGGCACGATCTCGGCGCGATGGCGACGATCCTGGTCGGCGTGATCGCGATCGCCCGCGTCCGCGCGCGCAAGGCGCCGACGGCGTGAACGCCGAGACCCGCAGCGGCCTGTGGATGGCCGCCGGCGCCTTCGTGCTGTGGGGCCTGATGCCGCTGTACTGGCATCTGCTCAAGACGGTGCCGTCGCTGCAGATCGTCGCCCATCGCGTGCTGTGGAGCGCGGCGCTGGTCGCGGCCTGGCTGGCCTGGAAGCAGGGCCGCGGCTGGCTGGCGGCGGTGCTGGCGCAGCCGCGACTGGCGCGATTGCTCGCGTTCAGCGGCGTCTGCATCGGCTTCAACTGGGGCCTCTACATCTGGGCGGTGAACGCCGGGCACGTGGTCGAGACCAGCCTCGGGTATTTCATCAACCCGTTGCTCAACGTGGTGATCGGCACGCTCTTCCTGCGCGAGCGCCTCAATCCGGTGCAGTGGGTCTCGGTCGCGACCGCCGCCGCCGGCGTGCTCTGGCTGACCTTCAACTACGGCAGTTTTCCGTGGATCGCGCTCGCATTGGCCGGATCCTTCGGCCTCTACGGTCTGATCCGAAAATTCGCCGCGGTCGAATCGGTGACCGGTCTGGGCGTGGAGAACGCGGTGTTGCTGCTGCCGGCGCTGGGCTATCTGGCCTACGCCGAAGTCTCGGGTCAGGGCGGCTTCTTCGGCGACTGGGGGCTGGCGGCCGATGCGCTGCTCATCTTCGGCGGCGCGCTCACCGCGCTGCCGCTGATCGGCTTCTCGTTCGCGGTCCGGCGGGTGTCGTTGTCCACGATCGGACTGATGCAGTACATCGCGCCGACCATGCAGTTTCTGATCGGCGTGCTGGTGTTCCGCGAAGCCTTCGATGTCGATCGGGCGATCGGGTTCGGGTTCATCTGGGCGGCGCTGGCGATCTTCGCCGGCGACGGACTGCGGCGCGCGCGACGTTCGGCGCCGTCCCCGACGGCCCGATGACGCGCAAACGCCCGGCGGATGCCGGGCGTTTGCGGAGGCGGCCGACGCGAGTCGCCGTCGGCCGCGAGTGTCGGTTCAGCCCGCGCGGAGGGCGGTGGTGACCGGCATGCGCGCGGCGCGGATCGACGGCAGCAGGCCGCCGATGAAGCCCACGCAGACCGCGATCGCCAGCCCCATGCCGACCAGCGCCGGCGTGACCTTGAACGCGAACACCACCTGGGTGAAGTTGGCGCCGAGCGTGGAGACCGACAGATTGTTGAACAGCACGTAGGCGATCAGCGCGCCGATCAGGCCGCCGACCAGCGACAGCACCAGCGCCTCGAACATCACCGACACCAGCACCGACATGCCGCCGAAACCGAGCGCGCGCAGCGTCGCGATTTCCTTGGCGCGGGTGGCGACCGCCGCGTACATGGTGTTCAGCGCGGCGAAGATCGCGCCAAGCGCCATGATCACGGTGACCACGCCGGCGAGATAGCCGATCGTCGTCCGGAACTGTTGGGTCTGCGAACTGAAGTAGTCCTGCTGCGAGATCAGGTCCACGTTCACCCGCGGGTCGGCCTTGAGCGACGCTTCGAGCGTCTTCAGCGATTTTTCGCCATCCAGTCCCGCGAGCACCGAGCTGTAGCCGCCGCGGCCGAAACTGCTCTGCGCGATCTCCGCGTCGGTCCACAACTCGCTCTCGTGGGCGTCGCCGGATTCGAACACGCCGACCACGGTCCATTCCGAGCCGCGCATGCGGATGCTCTTGCCGACCTCGACGCCTTCGAACTGCTTGACGACGCCGCGGCCGACGACCAGCTCGCGCAGACCGGGCTTGAACATCCGGCCTTCGATCAGGCGCAGTTTCGGACGCAGCGCGAATCCGGCCGGCTCGACGCCGCGAACGGTGATGTTGGAACCGTTGCGGGTCTCGCCCTTCTTGAACAGCTCGGCGATCACCAGGATCTCGCCGGAGGCCAGCGGCTTGCCGTCGGCGTCCTTGCGGATGCCGGGGCCGAGCTTGATCAGCGCGGCCTCGTCGCGGCTGAGGCCGGAATTCAGCTCGGCCGCGGAGCCGCCGCGCAGGATCAGCGCGACGTCCTTGCTGCCGGTGGCGGCGAGGGTGGAGCTGAAGCCCTCGGCCATCGCCAGCAGCGCGGTGAACACCGCGACCACGCCGGCGAGGCCGATCACGATGACCAGCGACGGGCCCCAGCGCTGGGGGATGCTTTTCAGGTTCACGCCGGTGACGGCGAAGATCTGCGACAACATGGTGGGTCTCCCGAAAAGTCGATCAGCGGTCGGCGAGGGCGTCGACGATCTTCAGCCGCTTCGCGCGCAGCGCGGGCAGCAGACCGACGGCGACGCTGAGCAGGACGATGGCGATCAGGCCGGCAGTCCACACCCGCCAGTCGACATCGAGCGGGAACTGCGCGCCGACCGCCTGTTGCAGCAACCAACCGGCCAGGGTGGCGAGGGCCAGACCGGTCAGGCCGCCGATCGCACACAGGGCCACGGTCTCCGCCATCACGAAGCCGAGCACCGACGTATCGGAAAAGCCGAGCGTCTTCAGCACCGCCAGTTCCGGCACGCGTTCGCGCAGGCTCTGGGCCATGGTGTTTCCGACCACCATCAGCAGGGCGAAGAACACCGCGAACAGGATCCAGCGCACGATCAGACCGATGTCGCCGAACTGCTTGGCGAAGCCGAGGTTCCAGTCCTTCTCGGTCTGGGTCTTGGTCTCGTCGGGCGAATTCTCGAACATCGCGTCGATGGTCTGCGCGACCTTCTGCGCGTCGTCGGGATTCTTCAGCTTGATCAGGTAGATGCCCGCGCCGCTCGCGCCGAACTGGTTGTTCTCGACGAAATAGTCGTGGTGGATCCAGACCTGGTTGGCCTGCTTCTTCCACTGTTCGTCCTGGCCGTCGACGATGCCGACCAGATCGAACGCCCAGTCCTTGCTGCCGTTCTTCTGCGGGAAGATGTTGGAGCTGATCGGGATCTTCTGCCCGACCTTCCACCCGTACTGGTTCGCGAGCAGGCGGCCCGCGACCATCGCGGTGCGGGTTTCCGCGAACTTCTTCCACTGCTCTTCCGGCATCTTCCACTCCGGATAGACCTGGTGGAAGCGCATCGGGTCGACCGCGAGGGCGATCAGCTGGGTGTTTTCCTGCCACACGCCGCCGAACCACTGCGACTGGGTCACCGCCTCGACGCCCGGCACGCGTTCGATCTCCGCGCGCATGCGCATCGGCAGCGGTTGGGTGAAGGACACGCGCGCCTGGGTGATGACGCGGGTGGCGCCGAGGAAATCGGCGCCGGAATTGAAGAGCACGTTCACCGCCTGCAGCAGTCCGAACAGCAGGAAGGCCATCACGATCGACAGCAGAGTCAGCGTCGTGCGGGTCTTCTTGCGGAACAGATTGGCGAGGACGAATCCGGTCTTGGTCATGACATTCTCCCGGCGTCGATTCAGGCCGACGCGTGCTCGGCCTGTTCGATCAGCCTGCCCTTGTCCAGATGCAGGGTGCGCTTGGCGTATTCCGCGGCGAGCGGGTCGTGGGTGACCATCACGATCGTCTTGCCGTGTTCGCGGTTGAGCGTCTGCAGCAGGGTGAGGATCTCGTCGGCGGTCTTGCGGTCGAGATCGCCGGTGGGCTCGTCGCAGACCAGCAGGGTCGGGTCGGACACGATGGCGCGGGCGATGGCGACGCGCTGTTCCTGGCCGCCGGAGAGTTCGCGCGGCTTGTGCTTCGCGCGATCGGCCAGACCGACCACCTGCAGAGCGACCTCGGCGTTGCGGCGGCGCTGCGCGGCGTTGAGGCTGGTCAGCAGCAGCGGCAGTTCGACGTTGGCCTGCGCGGTCAGCACCGGCATCAGGTTGTAGAACTGGAACACGAAGCCGACGTTCGCGGCGCGCCATTTGGCCAGTTCGCCGGCCGACAGGCGTTCGATGTTCTTGCCGTCGATGCCGATCTGGCCGCGGGTCGGCTGGTCGAGGCCGCCGATGAGGTTCAGCAGGGTGGTCTTGCCCGAACCCGAGGGGCCCATCAGCGCGACGAAGTCGCCCTTCGGGATTTCGAGGTTGATGCCGTGCAGGACTTCCACCTGCTGCTTGCCGCGGGTGTAGGTCTTGGCGACGTCGCGGATGCTGATCAAAGCGGACATGGGCGGATCTCTCGACAGGGTTTTCGGGGGAACGGCGGTCTTGCGGGGGATGCGATCTGTTGGAACGCGGTTGTGCTGGCGGCCCGGTCGCGCTCCGACCGGACGCGCGCGGATCAGTCGGCGGCTTTCTCGCGAACGGCGGCGCCGTCCTGCAACTCGGCCGGCGGCGAGGTCACGACGGTGTCGCCCGGCGCCAGTCCGGACAGCACCACGCGCTGGTCGCCGCGGACCTCGCCGGTGGTCACCGGGGTCAGTTCGGCCTTGCCGTCGGCGACGACGAACACGACATCGCCGTCCTTGCCGTCGATCGCGCGCTGGGCGATGGCGCCGGTGGGCACCAGCACGCCGACCGGCTTCGGCGCGGCGGTGGCGGCGGCGTCGCCCTTGTTCTGTTCGAGGAAGCTCACGCGCACGCCCATGTCGGGGACGATCCGGCCGTCGCGCTGCTTGAGCGCGATGCGCACCTTCACGGTGGCCTTGCCGCGGTCTGCGGTGGGAATGATCGCGATCACCTCGGCCGGAATCTTCCAGTCCGGATAGGCGTTGAGCGTGGCTTCCACCGGCATCTTCGGCTGGACCTTGCCGATGTAGGCCTCGTTGACGTCGACTTCGACCTCGAGCGAATCCATGTCGACGATGGTGCCGATGCCGGTGCGGGTGAAGCCGCCGCCGGCGGACAGCGGCGAGACGATCTCGCCCGGCTGCGCGGCCTTGGCGATGATCACACCCGCGAACGGCGCGCGCACGATGGTGTTGTCCACGCCGTTGTCGGCGATCCGCAGCGAATCGGCGGCGACCTGCGCGTTGCGCTGCGCGGTGGCGAGCTGCGCGCGCAGCGAATCGCGGGCCGCGACCGCTTGGTCGTACTGCTGTCGCGACACGAGTTTCTGTCCGACCAGCTGACCGAGGCGGGCGGTGTTGGCTTCGGCTTCCTTCAGTTGCGCCTGCACGCTGCCGACCTGGCTGCGCGCGGCTTCGAGCTGCGAGTAGGCGAGGGCGCGGTTGGAGTCGGCGTCGATCGGATCGAGCGTGGCCATGACCTGGCCGGTTTCGACCCGCATGCCTTCCTCGATCAGCACTTCGCGCACCTTGCCGGTGATCTTGGCCGAGACCGTGGCGGTGCGGCGGGCCACGACGTAGCCGGTGGCGTCGAGCACCGAGGCCGCGCCGCCGGCGGTGGTGGCGATCGGAGCGGCGGTGGCGGTGGTCACCTCGATGCCCTTCTCGCCGCCGAAGAGCTTCCAGCCTCCGATCCCGAGCCCGGCGAGGACCGCGACCGAGAGCAGGCCCAGCCACAGCCCGCGCCTGGACGGCGGCGGTTCGGCGGCGGCGCTGCGGTCGATGCGGAGTTCCTTGAGCAGATCGGCGTTCGTATTCATTGTTTTCCGGGGCGTGCGGGGCCGCGGAGGGCGTCCGGAATGCGCGGAACCGCCGACCGGCCGGACTCCATTTCCGTTTCCTATCCGCAGCGGGAGAAGGCTCGACGCGCCCGGGGGGGCGGCGAGCCGGCACAAGAGTAATGCCTGGGGGCCGGTCCGTCAGCTGACGATTGTCATGATCGATGGCTGACGTTTCCGACTGCAGGCCGCTCCGGGCCGGGCCTAGTCTGGCCGCAGTCCACCGGAACCCCCACCATGCCTCCCGTTTCGATCCCTTCCGTTTCCCTGCCGCCCGATGGCGCGTCCCCGGATGCCGCAGCTCTCGCGCGACTGCGCGGGATCCGCAAACGCTACGGCGCCACCGTCGCGCTGGACGGCGTCGATCTCGCCCTCCACGGCGGCGAAGTGCTGGCGCTGCTGGGCGCCAACGGCGCCGGCAAGTCCACCGCGGTCGCGACCCTGCTGGGCCTGAAGATGCCCGATGCCGGCGAGGCCGAGCTGTTCGGCGCGTCCGTCGGCGCGCTGTCCGCGCGTCGCCGCACCGGCGTCATGCTGCAGTCCGCCGGCATTCCGGAGACCCTCCGGGTCGGGGAGCTGCTCGATCTCACCCGCAGCTACTACCCGGCGCCGCGCAGCGTGGCCGATTGCGTCGCCCTGGCCGGCCTGGAGGGCCTGCTCGATCGCCGCTACGGTCGGCTTTCCGGCGGCCAGCAGCGGCGCGTGCAGTTCGCGCTCGCGATCTGCGGCGACCCCGAGGTCCTGTTCCTCGACGAGCCGACCACCGGGCTGGACATCGAGGTCCGCCAGCGGATGTGGGCGACGATCCGCACGCTGGTCGCCGACGGCGCCGCGGTGCTGTTGACCACCCACTATCTGGAGGAGGCCGAAGCGTTGGCCGATCGCGTGGTCGTGCTCAATCGCGGCCGCATCGCCGCCGCCGGTCGCCTGCAGGACGTGCGGGCGCTGGTGTCGCAGCGACGCATCCGCTGCCTGTCGGCGCTGGATGCGGACCGCATCGCCGCCTGGCCGGGCGTGCGCGGCGCGACCCGCGGCGTCGACGGCAATCCGGCGCGGATCGAGGTGCTGGCCGACGACGCCGAGCAGGTGCTCCGCCGCATGCTCGCCGAGGATGCCGCGCTGGGCGATCTGGAAGTGCGCCGCGCCGGACTCGCCGAAGCCTTTCTCGAAATCACCCGCGAACGCGACGCCGCCGTCGCCAGGGAGGCCGCATGAACGCCATCGACGCCACCGCCCCATCGGTCGCGCCCTCGACGCTGCGCAGTTGTCTGCTGGAAGCGAAGTACGAATGCCTGCGCATGTTGCGCACGCCGTCGTACGCGCTGCCGACGCTGCTGTTCCCGACCCTGTTCTACCTGCTGTTCGGCGTGGTGCTCAACAAGTCGTCGGGCGACGCCGCGCGTTATCTGCTGGCCACCTACGGCGTGTTCGGCGTGATGGGCGCGGGTCTGTTCGGTTTCGGCGTGACCGTCGCGCTCGAGCGCGAGCAGGGCTTCCTGACCTACAAGCGCGCGCTGCCGATGCCGCCGGGCGCCTATCTGTTCGCGAAGATGGCCATGGCGATGCTGTTCGCAGGGACGATCGCTTTGCTGCTGGCGACGCTGGCGGCGAGTCTCGGCGGCGTGCGCCTCGAGGCCGGGCAATGGGCGACGCTGTGGCTGGTGCATACCCTGGGCGTTCTGCCGGCCTGCGCGCTGGGACTCTGGATCGGCACGCTCGTCGGCGGCCAGGGCGCGCCGGCGGTGATCAACATCCTGTTTCTGCCGATGGCGCTGCTGTCCGGCCTGTGGTTGCCGTTGCGCATGCTGCCGTCGTGGATTGCCGAGGCGGCGCCGGTGTGGCCGTCCTACCACCATGCGCAGATTGCGCTGAAGGTGATCGGCATGGACGACGGCGGCCATCTCGCGCTGCACGCGGCGGTGCTGTTCGCGACCACCGTCGTGTGCTTCGTGCTGGCGCGACGCCGGCTCGGGCGCGGCTGAGCGATGCGCTAACCTTGCCGCCGACGCGCCGCGTCGTCGCACGCCAACGCCACCATCGAGACGCCCATGTCCCGCCCGCCCTCCTCCCCGATGCGCCACCTGCTGCGCTGGCGCGCCCGGCTGATCCCGGACGCGCTCGGTCTGGGCTGGATGCCGTTCCTCGGCCTCGGCTATCTCGCGTTCCTGTTCATGCCGATCGTGCTGGTGTGGGTGGGCGACGCCCGTGGCGGATGGGTCGCGCCGATCCGCACCGTGCTGTGGCCGACGCTGCTGTCGATCGTCGCGTTCCTGCCGCTGTATTTCCTCGCCTACCGGCGCGACGGCGTCGCGCGGGTGCTCTGCGTGTCCGGCATCGTCGCGATCGGCTGCGCGCTGCTGCCGGTCAATCCCTTCGCCAACGCCTACACCATCTACGCCGTCGGCTTCGCCGCCAACACCGGTCGATCGCTGCGATCGGGCCTGGGCTGGGCGTCCGCCGCGCTGCTGGCGTTGCTGATCGAAACGGTCGTGCTGGACTATCCGCCGTTCGTGTTCCTGATCACCCTGCTGGTGTCGGTCGGGGTGTTCTTCGGCAACCATCAGTTCATGCAGACCACGCGCAAGCGCGCGGAGCTGAAGTTGTCGCACGACGAAGTGCGGCGGCTCGCGACGCTGGCCGAGCGCGAACGCATCGGCCGGGATCTGCACGATCTGCTCGGCCACACCCTGTCGCTGGTGGCGCTGAAGAGCGATCTCGCCGCGAAACTGCTCCAGCGCGGGGATTCGACGGAGGCGCGCGCGGCCGCGCAGCGCGAGATCGCCGAGGTCAGCCGGGTCGCACGCGAAGCCCTGACCCAGGTGCGCGCCGCGGTCGCCGGCATCCGCGCCGCCGGGCTGGCGGCGGAACTGGCCTCGGCGAAGCTGCTGCTGGAGAGCGACGGCATCGCCTTCGCGTCGACCTGCGATCCGGACTGGCTGGAGGGCGGCGAGCTGCGCGCCGAGGTGGAGACCGCGCTGGCGATGACCGTGCGCGAAGCGGTGACCAACATCCAACGCCACGCCCGCGCCGGCGCCGCGCAGGTGGCGTTGGAAACCGTCGACGGCGAAGCGGTGCTGCGCATCGTCGACGACGGCCGCGGCGGCGCGATCGTGCCCGGCAACGGCCTCGCCGGCATGCGCGAACGCATCGAGAGCGTCGGCGGCCGCCTGCGGGTCGATTCGCGCCGCGGCGAAGGTACGCGGATCGAAGCGCGCGTACCGCTGGTCGCCGCGGACGGCGCGGAGGTGTCGGCATGATCCGCGTCCTGCTGGCCGAGGATCAGGCGATGGTGCGCGGCGCCTTGACCGCGCTGCTGTCGCTGGAAACCGACATCGAGGTGGTCGGCGCCGCACCGGACGGCGAGCACGCCTGGCGCGAACTGCAGCGGCTCAAGCCCGATCTGCTGGTGACCGACATCGAGATGCCCGGTCTCAGCGGTCTGGAACTGGCGCAGCGCGTCCAGCGTCACGCGCTGCCGACGAAAGTGGTGATCGTGACCACCTTCGCCCGCTCGGGTTTCCTGCGCCGCGCGCTCGACGCCGGCGTCTGCGGCTATCTGCTCAAGGACGCGCCGGCCGAGGAGCTGGCCGAAGCGCTGCGCAAGGTCCATCGCGGCGGCCGCGCCATCGACCCGCAACTCGCGCTCGAAGCCTGGTCCGAACAGGACCCGCTCAACGATCGCGAGCGCCAGGTGCTGCGGCTCGCCGGCGAAGGCTTGTCCGCGGGCGAGATCGCAGGCCAGCTGAATCTGTCGCAGGGCACCGTGCGCAATTACCTGTCCGAAGCCATCGGCAAGCTCGGCGTCGGCAACCGCATCGAGGCCTATCGGCTCGCGCGTCAGCGGGGGTGGCTGTGATCGCGACCGGCCCGCCCGCCTAGTCCTGCGGCGCCCCGCGCGCCTCCCCTGTCCCAGACGATCCGCCGCGTGTCACATCCGCGGCCCGGCGACGTCTTGGCCTTCCATTCCGGTTCCGCCATTCCCCCAGAGGAGTTCCACATGTCGTCCCTCCGCCACTTCTGTCGTCGCTCGCGCCGCAACGGCGCCGCGTTCGCGATCGCCATCGCCGTGCTGGTCGCGATCTCCGGCGAATCCCGCGCCGCGTCGCCCGTCGCCGCAGACAACGATCCTGCCAACGATGCGTTGATCCGCGATGTCCGCGTGTTCGACGGTGCGAAGACGCGCCCCGGTCTGCAGGTGCTGATCCGCGACGGTCGCATCGTCGCCGTCGGCGCGAAGGTGACGGCGCCGGCCGGCATCGCCGTCGTCGACGGTCGCGGCAAGACGCTGCTGCCCGGCTTCATCGACAGCCACACCCACAGTTGGGGCGACGCGCAGCGCGACGCGCTGCGTTTCGGCGTCACCACCGAGCTCGACATGCTGGGCGACTGGAATCGTCTGCCGGACCTGAAACGGCAGCGCGCATCGCTGGAACGCACCGATCTCGCCGATCTGTGGAGCGCCGGCGCCGCGGTCACCGCACCCGGCGGCCACGGCACCCAGTACGGCATGAAGGTGCCGACGCTGACCCCCGACGGCGATGCCGCCGCCTTCGTCGCCGCGCGTCTGGACGAGGGTTCGGACTACATCAAGATCATCCTCGAGGACATGAGCGCGCACAGCGAAACCCGCCGCGTCCCGACGATCTCGCATGCGCAGGCCCGCGATGCGATCGCCGCCGCGCACGCGCGCAAGGCGCTGGCCGTGGTCCACGTCTCGCGTCTGCGCGACGGTCGCGCCGCGGTCGACGCCGGCGCCGATGGACTGGTGCACATGTTCGGCGAGCCGGGCGACGCCACGTTCGTGTCCGCGGCGAAGAAACGCAGGGCGTTCGTGATCCCGACCCTGTCGGTGCTCGCGTCCATGTCGCGTACCGGCGAAGGTCGCGCGCTCGGCGAGGACGCCCGTCTGCGTCCGTGGCTCGCCGCGACCCAGACCGACAGCCTCAAGGCGACGTTCGGATCCGGCGCGCCGGCGCCGGCGATCCGCGACGCCGCGCTGGCCAACGTGCGCGCGCTGCATGCGGCGGGCGTCGACATCCTCGCCGGCACGGATGCCGGCAATCCGGGCACCGCGCACGGCGCGAGCATGCACGGCGAACTCGAACTGCTCGTGCGCGCCGGACTGACGCCCGGCGAAGCGCTGGCCGCCGCGACCTCCGTGCCTGCGCGACGCTTCCGCCTCGCCGATCGCGGTCGCATCGCACCGGGCCTGCGCGCGGATCTGCTGCTGGTCGACGGCGATCCGACCGTCGACATTCTCGCCACCCGCGACATCGTCGGCGTCTGGAAGAACGGCTACGCCGTCGCCCGTCCGCGCCAGGACGCGAACGACGCGCCGGCGGGAGAGGCCCTCCCGGCCGGCAGCCTGATCGACGATTTCGCCGGCGATGTCGCCGTGGCGCAAAGCGGTCTGCTGCCGGCGAAGATCGGCGCCGGCTGGATGCCGACCACCGACCAGATGGCCGGTGGCGGCTCTCTCGCGGCGCTGAAACGCGAGAACGGCGCGTTGGCGGTGAGCGGCGAGATCAAGCCGGGCTTCGCGTTCCCGTGGTCTGGTGCGATGTACTTCCCGGCGCGCGTGCCGATGCAGCCGGCGGACTTCGGTTCGCGCAGCACGCTGACCTTCCGCGTGCGCGGCGACGGGCGCAGCTACAACGCGATGCTGTTCTCCGGCCGGCAGATGCAATCGTTGCCGAGCATGCGCCCCTTCGTCGCGGGTCGCGAATGGACCGAGGTCCGCATCCCGCTCGCCGACTTCACCGGCGCCGACCTCGCCCGTGTCCGCGGCATCGCCTTCACCGCGGGCCAACCGCAGGGCGCGTTCGCGTTCGAGATCGACGACGTGAAGGTGGAGTGAGCGCGGCGGACGGACCGTGGGCCGCGTCGCGCTTGCGCGACGCGCGCCTGCGGCGCCCGGGCGTCATTCCGATGGCGCTGCGGTCTCCGGCATCGCGACCGGTGTCGGAGACGGCGTGCTCCAACGCAGCCCTTCGAAGGCCTGCGCGAATCGGGACATCAGCGATCGGTAGGGCTTCTGCGCGGGGCCCTTGAGCAGGACGACGATGCGATAACCGTTGTGCTCCACCGCGTAGCTCTTCACTTCCAGCCCGTTGGGCAGGGTGCCCGCGTAGGCCGCAGCCGGCGCGCCGTCGATGACGATGAACTTCGCCGCGTCGGGCCCGAGCGATGGATCGAACGGATTGCCGATCTTCACCGCCGCGTCGCGCGCGTCGAAGGGCGCTTCGTCGCTCGCCGCCGGCACGTAGGTGACGATGAATACCGCGCGCGGCAGATCGCCTTCGCGAGTGAAGACGGCGATTCCGCTCGGTTTCCCGGTCGATTCGTCGGGCGTTTCGCTGCGGTCGAGGGTCTGCAGGCCGTCGGGCAATTCGAATGCGCCGGGAGGCAACGACAGCGTTTCCGCGAATCCGATGACCGGCCAGGAGAGCGCGCACAGCAGCAGCATTCGTGGAAGATGCACGACGATTCTCCGGCGTTCGGCGATGGAGCTGCAGTATCGCACGCAGGCCGAAGTCTCATGTCGACGAATGTGGCGTATCACGAATCCTCGGCGTTTCCCGCGGTGCCGATCCTGAGTACCAGCGGTTCGTCGCGAAGCACCAGTGCGTCCATCGTCTCGCGCGGAAGCGCCAGGACCTCGTCGATGGTGTAGCCCTCGAGGAGCACGGTAGGCATGTCCGGTATCCGGGCGCGATGTTCCGGCTCGTCGGTGTCGGTCAATTCCGGAACGCGCCGCGGGCGCGCGCCGACGCGTAGAGCCAGGGGATCCACGCTGCGGACCATGCGCCGGCGATGCCCAGCGCGTACCAAGAGCCTGCCGTGGGCGAGGTCAGCGCGTTCCAGGAATGGGGCTGGGTGCCGACGAGGAACAGCAGGAGCATGCCGGCGAGGCAGGAGGCGACGTACATCGGGCGGAAGAGCGCGGCGCGTTGTCGGAACAGGACGAAGGTCGTGCCGAACACCAGCGCCGCGACGAAGTAGATCACCGCCAGCGCCAGATCCCAGACGCCGCCGCCTCGGAACGCGGCGGTCGGTGGCGCGTTCAGGACCCACCACGCGCGCCCCCACGCCATGAACAGGGCGTAGACGGTGAAGAACAGCAGCCCGCCCGCCAGCGGCACCGCCGCGGGACCGAGTCCGGAGAATCCGCGGGGGCGGCGGGATGCCGGCGTCTGTGTCGCCTCCGGGGGCAGGTATGGGTCCTGATCGGCCATGACCGCACGATACCGCAAGCGCACGGCCGACTCGCGGTCGTTTCGCGGCCGCATCCGCGGGCGGCGAATCCCCGTAACGGAGCGTGGCGGCGGATGTCGGACATGCCATCAGTTGGGGTCCGCCCTGCCTTGCGTTCCCCTGCGCCTCGCCCAATATCGACCATTCGTCCCCCACCGACGCTCCCCATGACCCTCGATCTGGCCGAATCCCTGACCGCCGGCGCACTCGCGGCCGCCGTCCCGATGCCGGCGCCGCCGGCGCTGACCGTCGACAATCTCGGCAAGCGCGTGCGCCTGCCGAGCGGCGAGCTGACCATCCTCGACGGGGTGGGGTTCGAGATCGCCAGGGGCGACAGCGTGGCCATCGTCGGCGCGTCCGGGTCGGGCAAGAGCACCCTGCTCGCGCTGATGGCCGGGCTGGATACGCCCACCGAGGGACGGGTCCTGCTGGACGGCGCGCCGCTGTCGACGCTGGACGAGGACGGACGCGCGAAGGCCCGCGGCGAGAAGGTCGGGTTCGTGTTCCAGAGCTTCCAGTTGTTGCCGTCGTTGACGGCGCTGGAGAACGTGATGCTGCCGCTGGAGCTGCGCGGCGACGGCGATGTCGAAGGTCCGGCCCGCGCGATCCTCGGCAAGGTCGGTCTCGGCGAGCGCCTCGATCACTATCCGAGGCAATTGTCAGGCGGCGAGCAGCAGCGCGTGGCGCTGGCCCGCGCGTTCGTGACCCGTCCGGGACTGTTGTTCGCGGACGAGCCCACCGGCAATCTCGACACCCGCACCGGACAGGCCATCATCGAACTGTTGTTCGGGCTCAACGCCGACGCCGGCACCACGCTGGTGCTGGTGACCCACGACGAATCCCTGGCCGCGCGCTGCCATCGGGTCCTGCGGCTGGATGGCGGGCGCCTGGTGTCGGCATGAAACTCCTCTCCCTCGCCTGGCGCCAGTTGCGGCGCGATCTCGCCGCCGGCGACATCCGCATCCTGATCGCCGCGGTGGTGCTCGCGGTGGTCGCGGTGTCGGCGGTGGGCTTCGTCACCGATCGCGCGGGTCGCGCGCTGGCGATCGAAGCGAATCGTCTGCTCGGCGGCGACGCGGTGGTCCGCGGCGATGCGCCCATCGCCGGGAAGATCCGCGCGGCTGCGCAGGACCCCGCTCTGCAACGCACCGAGACCGTCGAACTGCCGACCATGATTCGCCTGGGTCGGGGCGACGACGCGCAGCTGAAACTCGGCGAACTGCGCGCGCTGGGCGCGGGCTTTCCGCTGCGCGGACAGTTCCGCATCGCCGATGCGCAGAGCGAACGCAACGTCGACGGCGCACCCGCGCCGGGCACGGTCTGGTTGAGTCGCGCCGGCGCCGACGCGCTGGGCGCGAAGCCGGGCGATGCGATCGGCATCGGCGAGCGGGAACTCCGCCTCGCCGCGGTGGTGCTGCAGGAGCCCGACGGCGCGATCGACTATTTCAACGTCGCCCCGAAGGTCTTCCTGGCCATGGACGATCTGCCGGGCACCGGCTTGATCCAGCCGGGCAGCCGGGTCGGCTACAAACTCGTGATCGCCGGCGACGCCGCTGCGGTCGAACGCTTCGCGAAGACCGCGCGCGTCGCGCTCGGTCGCGGCCAACGTCTGGAAACCATCGCCGATGCGCGCCCGGAAATCCGCTCCGCGCTGGATCGCGCCGGGCGTTTCCTCGGCCTCGCCGCGTTGGTGTCGGTGGTGCTCGCCGCGATCGCGGTGGCCATGGCCGCGCGTCGGCACAGCGAACGACATCTCTCCGGCGCCGCGGTGATGCGTTGCCTTGGCGCGAGCCAGCGTACGCTCGCCGCGATCCACATCGGCGAGTTGCTGATCCTCGGTCTGGCGGCGAGTCTGATCGGCATCGTCATCGCCTTCGGTCTCCAGTGGGCGGTCGGCGCCTGGCTCGCGGGCGAATTGAAGGTCGACATTCCGCCGGCCGGGCCGATGCCTGCGCTGCAGGGGTTGGGCGTTGGACTGGTGGTGCTGCTCGCGTTCGGCGCGCCGCCGGTGCTGGCCCTGCGCCGCGTGCCCGCGCTGCGCGTGCTGCGTCGCGACCTCGATGTCGCCGAACCCAGCGCCTGGCTGGTCGCGCTCGCCGGGTTCGGCGGACTCGCCGCGCTGCTGTGGTGGCAAGCGGGTTCGGCCACCCTCGGCCTGACCATGCTCGCCGGCATCGCGCTCACCCTGGCGGCGCTGGCGCTCATCGCGTTCGGGCTGATCCTCGCCGTGCGTCGCGTGCGCAAGCGTCTGCGCGGCAGCCTGCGCTACGGCCTCGCCAACGTCAGTCGCCGCGCCGGGACCAGCATCGCCCAGGTGTCGGCGCTGGGGCTCGGCCTGATGGCGCTGTTGCTGCTGACGTTCGTGCGCACCGATCTGCTCGACCGCTGGCGGTTGTCGCTGTCGGCGGATGCGCCGAACCGCTTCATCATCAACGTGCAGCCGGACCAGATGGACGGCGTGCGCGCCTACATCGCGGAGCAGGGGCTGGCGCCGCCGGCGTTGTTCCCGATGATTCGCGGGCGGCTGGTCGAACGCAACGGCAAGGCCGTGACCGGCGAGGACTACGCCGCCAACGGCGATCGCGCGCGGCGTCTGGCCGAACGCGAATTCAATCTCTCGATGGCCGACGGCGTCGGCGACGACAACAAGATCGTCGCCGGCAAGCTGTGGCCGCCGAAGCGCCTGGACAAGCCGGAACTCTCGGTGGAACAGGGGTTCGCCGAAGCGCTGGGCTGGAAGCTCGGCGATCGCGTCGCCTTCGACATCGCGGGACAACGCTTCGAAGCCACCATCACCAGCCTGCGCACGGTGGAATGGGAAAGCTTCCGGCCCAACTTCTTCGTCGTCGCCTCGCCGGGCGCGCTCGACGGCTATCCCGCGAGCTACATCACCGCGGTGAAGGTACCGCCGGAAGCGAATCGATTCACCGCGGGTCTGGTATCGCGGTTCCCGAATCTCTCCGTGATCGACGTCGACGCCATCCTCACCCAGGTCAAGAGCATCGGCGATCAGGTGGCGATGGTGGTCCAGGTGGTCTTCTGGTTCTCGCTCGCCGCCGGCGTCCTGGTGTTGATGGCTGCGGTCAGCGCGAGCCAGGACGAGCGTCTGCGCGAGGGCGGCGTGATGCGCGCGCTGGGCGGCAGTCGGCGCCAGCTGCGGATGGCGCAGGCCTCGGAATTCGCGGCGATCGGTCTGCTGTCCGGACTCGTCGCCGCGGTCGCGGCGAGCGTGCTGGCCGGCGTGATCGCCACGCGCGTGTTCGACCTGCCGTGGGAGGTCGACTGGGCGATGGCCGCGACCGGCGCCGGGCTCGGCATGCTGGCCGCGCTCGCGGCGGGTTTGTTCGCGACCCGCCGCGTGTTGGACGTGCCCCCGTCGCTGGTCCTGCGCGAACTGGATGCCTGAGCGATTCCCCGTTTCTCCGCGGCCGCGCGCGCGCCGCGACGCCCGCTCCCGTTGTCGTCCGGTGTCACCCAAGTAACAGCTTCCGCGATTTCGGCTGCCGACACTGCCCGCTCGACCAGGATGGCGAGCGGCCATGGAACAGGGAACCGCAGGAAGGGAGTCCGCGGACGCGGACTCCGTATTCGTCGATGCGTGGACGCAGGTGCTGCCGGATCTGCGGCGCCGCGCGCTGCGACTGACCGGCGGGAGCGCCGACCATGCCGAGGACCTGATCGCGAACACCGCCTTGAAGGCGCTGCTGTTCATGCGTCGGTCGCCGGAGATGCTGACCGATCCCAACGGCTTCCTCTTCGTGGTGCTGCGCCATGTATTCCTGGACAGCGTGCGCCGCCGTGGCCGCGAAGATCGGGTGATCGACGGCGGTTTCGACGACGACCGTCCCGGCGCCGAGGCGCCCGAGCCCGCGCCGTCCGCGCTGCAGCGCATGGAAACCGAGGAGCGGCTCGCGCGCGTGGCGGCTTCGCTGGCGAGGATGAAGGTCGAACACCGCCGGCTGTTCGCGTATCGCTTCCTCGACGACCTGCCGTATCCGGTCATCGCCGATCGCCTGCGCGTCGACGAGGCCGTCGCGCGCAAGCGGATCCAACTCTTGCGGCGCCGCCTGCGTGCGGCGACCGACGGCGCGCCATGAGGGCGTCGAGGGCGCCTTCGCGCGCCGATGCCGGCGCCATCGCGGCGTCGATGGTTCACAAGACTCGCGTCGCGGCGTTGTTTGCATGTACCTCCGGTCGTCCGGCTGGCGCGGTCGTCGGCATCCCTCCCATGCCAGGAAAGACGGGACGGACGCAGGCGGGACCTCGCATCGGCCGCATGCGGGCGAGGACAGGGGATCGCAGCGACAGCACGACCACGACACGAGGACCGAGGAACGACCATGGCCGAGAGCACCGTTAATCCGCAGATCACCGATGCCGTGACCCAGACCAACGTCAAGGTCGTGGCCGAGGCGCCGGCGCAGGCGATCGCCTCGCTGTACCAGGTGGCCAGCCATTCGATCGGCATCTCGCTGCAGAACGCGGTTCACAGCCAACAGGTGCTCAACCAGATTTCCACCGCGGTCGTGTCGAAGGCCGCGACGATGATCATGGCGATCGGCGAGAGCGCTTCGGGCGGCGGGAGCGCCGCGGGCGGCGGAGGTACCAAGTGACGCACGGCCCACGGACCGCGGAACGGTGAAGGGAGCGCACGATCATGCCATCGAGATTCGACGCCAGGCGCGGGGCTTTCCGCGCGATGCGCGGCAAGGCGGCGACCGGCCCCACCGGCGGTGAGACGCCGGGTACGGAGGCGGTCGGCGGCGGTGCGGGCAACGGAGACGCGGCCGCGAACGCCAACCCCGATGCCAACGCCAACGCCAACGCCGAAACGCCGGCGCAGGGCACGGCTCCGGTCGACCCCTCCGGCGGCGGTGCTTCAGGCGGCACCGCATCGACGGTGCCGCCGAGCGTGCTGGCGGGCATGACGAAGCTGATGGTCGAGAGGAACGCGACCGCCGCGCCCGACACCTCGGCGCTCAACCAGAAGATCGTGCAGGCGGTGCAGACCACGAACGCCGAAGTGATCGGCTATGCGCCGTCGCAGATCGCGATCGGGCCGGACATGATGATCTCGCAGGCGGCCGGATTGGTCGCGCAATCCGCGGCCGCGTACTTCGACGGCATCAGCAAACTGACCCTGGCGAGCCAGGGCGTGCTGTTGAAGCAGATGACCGAGGACCTGGTGAAGGAAGACATCAAGGGCGCGGCGGAGCAGGCCATCGGTCTGCTGGTGACGGACGTGCTGCTGGGCATCGCCGCCGCCGTCGCCGCGGCGTCCGGCGCGATGGAGGCGGAATCCGCCGGTTTCGCGATCGACAAGATCGACGCGAGCATCGAGAAGTACGCGGATCTCCTGAGCAAGCAGGGCGGCAAGTGACCGCCGGCCTGCGCACGCGTGTGCGGATGTCGCGATCGACGCGCGCGCGCAGCGGCGGTTCCGAAGATCGCAGGCATCGGGTCCCGATGGCGCCGTGCCGTCGTTCGTCGTCGCGAAGCGCCTGATCCGGAGGAGAAGCACGCATGGATCCCTATCATCGCAACCCATCGCGCGCCGCGCCCTCTGCGCCGGCGTCGCAGTCGCCGGTCGGCCGCGCGCCCGCGGTCGATGTCCCGGTCGTGCCGGTTCCCGTCGCACCGCTGCCCACGACGCCCGTGCCGACGGTCGCGGCGCCCACGCTGCCGCTCCCGACCGCGCCGTTGCCGGTGGAACCGCCGCCGCCGCCGATGGCGCCGCCGGTCGTGACGGCACCGGTCGTGCCCGCAGACGACCCTGTGGCCGCCGCGCCGCCGGTGTCGGCCGTCGCGCACGCGGCCCAGCAGCCCGCACCGCAGCCGGCACCGCAGCCCGCACCGCAGCCCGCAGCGACGGTGCATGCGCACACGCCGCGGAACGACGGGACCGATGCGCAGCGTCGCGCGCTGTCCAGACTTCTGCGCGATCCCCGCATGCGGCTCGCGATCATCGTCCATCTGCTGCGCCGTTGAAGCGACGGCGTCCGCCACGAGGAGAGATCGATGTCCGACCCCACCGCAGCGCAAGGCGCCGACGCCGCCGACAAGAGCGCCTCGACGACCGACAAGCTGGAGCGGATCCGCCGGCGCGTGGTCGAGGCGCTGATCGACGAAGTCCTGCGCGAAGTCGTCGCACGCGGCGCCGTGGTGCGGCCGTCCGGGCGGCAGTCCGCGGTTTCGCGCCAGGCGGCGAAGGCGATCGAACTCGATCGCGCGCGGGTCATGAAACTCATCGCCGACAGCCTCGCCGGGGTGGCGCGCCCGGCGCCAGCGCAGCAGGGCGCGCCATCGCCATCGCCTGCGGCCGGCAGGGAATCGTCCGCGCTGCACACCGTGGGCGAAGTGATCGCCGCGGCCTACCTGCGCGCCACCGGCGGCGCCATCGCCGGCGCCGAACTCGGCGGCCATGCCGCGGCGGTCGACGAGGCCGGAGAAGCCTTGCTGAGGATCGTGCGCGCCGAGGCCGAACGCTATCTGCAGCCGCGGATGGAGCAATTGAAGAAGCTCACCGTCGCGCTAGAGGCCGTGCTGCAGGACGAAAGCCTCGTCCGGCGCCGGGCCGCGGAAACGCGGAAACGGCGTCCGCTGTTGCGCAAGAAAAGCGCGAACGAAGCCAAGGATTCGCGCAAGAACAGTTCACGGCCGGCGAAGCCGGGCGTTTAGCAAAGAGTGGCGCACACGCGCGCAGGGAGATGACGTCGATGGGCAGCACGGAACAGAAGAGCGAACAGAGCTTCCGGTTCGACAGCCATGGCGCTGGCCAGGCCAAACCGGAAGCGGGCGACGGCGTCGATGGCGTCGTGACCGATGCCGTGACCCAGGTCGCGGTGGCGGTGGCGGGCGATGGCCCCGCCTACGCCCAGGGATCGGCCTACCAGTCCTTCGCGCACTCGGCGGGCGTGCTGTTCGCCAATGCGGTCGCGACGCAGCAGCGCCAGAACACGCTGTCGATGACCCATGCCGCGCGCGGGCTGGTGCCGGTGACGGCGCTGCCGCGGGGTGCCGAGCTCGCGTTCGTCGAAGGAATCACGAAGGAAGCCGAAACCCGCGACGATCTCGCCGCGTTGATCGCGCTCATCCGCCAGTACCAGTCGCGCCCCTGAACGGACGCGGCTCGTCCCAACCGCGGTCCTCCGGGGCGCGGTGACCACCCAAGAGCAGTCCCACACCCAGTCGTACACCACAGGAGAGGTTCGCCATGACTTTGTCCGTCAACAGCCAGATCACCGATGCCGTCACCCAGTCGAACGTGAAGGTGATCGCCGAATCGCCGGCCTTCGCGATGAGCTCGATGTACCAGACGCTCGCCCATTCGACCGGCATCCTGTTCGAGAACGCCATCGCCGCG
This sequence comes from Pseudomonadota bacterium, assembly GCA_049324395.1. Classification (GTDB taxonomy): domain Bacteria; phylum Pseudomonadota; class Gammaproteobacteria; order Xanthomonadales; family Xanthomonadaceae; genus Lysobacter_I. Next base: position 97,155 of record JBMOOY010000027.1, on the reverse strand, counting down.
CAGCAGCAGCAGAACACGCTGGCGCTGGCCGCCTCGAACCAGGGCGTGATGCAGATCTACAGCGTCGATACCACCGCCGCCGCCGGCGCCACGGAGAAGGTCGCGCAGACCGGCGTGGCCGACAATCTGACCAGTCTGCTCACCGTGCTGAACGCCTTCAACCAGCAGCCCTGACGGGTCGCGGCCGCCCTCGCGGGCGGCCGGTCCGCCGTCCGCCCCGGATCTAGCACAAGGAAAACGCCATGTCCCACGTGAACAGTCAGATCACCGACGCGGTCACCCAGAGCAACGTCAAGGTCATCGCCGAGTCGCCGGCGTTCGCGATGAGCTCGATCTACCAAAGCCTCGCCCATTCGACCGGCATCCTGTTCCAGAACGCGGTCGCCGCGCAGCAGCAGCAGAATACGCTGGCGATGGCCGCTTCGAACCAGGGCGTGATGCAGATCTACAGCCTGGATACCGTCGCCGCCGCCGGCGCCACCGAGAAGATCGCGCAGACCGGCATCGTCGACAACCTCGCCTCGCTGCTGACCGTGCTCAACGCGCTGCGCAACCCCTGACGCGGGCGCCCGTCGCATCCCACCGAAACGGCTAGGATTGGTGGGGTGCGCCACCGGCCCGCCCGGACGGCACGGAGCGTCGCCGCCACAGACCATCAAGGAGAAGATCATGACCATCGTGATGCAGATGTCCACGGATCTGGATATCGTCAACACTCAGCTCAACGCCGCATGGAATCCGGTCACCGCGCGCTATTCGTGGGCCAACGTCAGCGGCATGAATCTCGGGATCGCAGGGGGGCACACCATCGTCGTCATCGCCCATGGCGACGGCAACTACATCGGCAATGCGGTCCCAGGCACGATCGACATCAGTCCGGTGGCGTTCCTGGCGTTGATCGCCTCGAACTGCACGGCTGCGCCCGCGGCGATCTACATCTCCACCTGCGGCCCGGGCATCGCCCAGTTCGCGGCGGGCGTGCGGTTGATCGCCGAGCAGAACGCGATTTGGGCGAACACCCGCATCTTCGGTCACAGCGATCCGGTCGCGGGGCCGGTGCCGCCGCCGGGCAATCTCAGTTGGGTCGAGATTTTCAACGGCTGATTCGGACGACGGAACGCGTGCGGCGACGACCGCACGCCGCCGGGAGACGCATCGCGTCGCGATCCGATACCCGAAGCGATCTTCGTCGCTGCGCCTGTCCGGCCGTGGCGCCGACGACGCGTATGGGATCGAGCGCTTCGCGGCGGCACGGGGAGACGTGGCGGACATCAACAGGAGGGCAGTGATGCACGGCGCAGGATGCGGACCGCTGGCCGTACCGCAATGGTCCGGCGGAACGCAGCGGGGGGAAACGCGTTCGACGACGGCCCGATGGGCGTCGCCGGTCGCGCGCGCATGATGCCCGTACGTCGCTTGCCCATGACGGAGACGCGTCGCCGCGACATCGTCGCGACCTCGGACCTGTTCCGCGGCCTGCCCGCGGAGATCGTCGAGCACGCGGTCTCCGGCGCCATCGAGCGTCGCCTGTGCGAAGGCGAAGCCCTGTTCTTCAAGGAAGATCCCAGCGAATTCGTGGCCATCGTCGCCGAAGGCCGGCTCTACCGCATCCTGTACGGACCGCGCGGCCAGGAACTCATCATCGACGCGATCGTGGCCGGCGAAACCGTCGGCGAGACGGCGCTGCTGGAGCGCAATCCCCGCAGCTTCACCGCGATGGCCTACGGCCCGACCCTGGTGCTGATCCTGCCCAGGCGCCATTTCGGCCCGTTGCTGGACACGCCGGCGATGATCGCGCGCGCCAACGGCCTGCTGCGCGAACGGTTGCGACGGACGGTCGATGCGATGGAGATCCTCTGCCTGCACCAGCTCGAATCGAGACTCGCCAGGCGCATTCTGTCGATGATCGACGGCGCAGGACGGGCGTCGGACTTCGACCTCTGCGGAGAAGCGGAGGTCGAGCTGCCGCCCACCCAGAGCATTCTCGCGGCCATGGTCAACGTCAGTCGGCCGAAGCTCAACGCGCAGTTGCAGAAGTGGCGTCGGATCGGTCTTACCAGCTGCTATCGCAACATCCTGCGCATCCACGACGTCGATGCCTTGCGCATGCGCGCGGGCGTCGCGCCGCGCCGCGCACATGCGCTGCCGTTGATGATGCGTCTGCCGGCCTGAGCGGCGGCGGCCACGCGGCGGCGCGTTCACTCCTCGCCGTAGCGCTTCAGCGCATCCAGCTCCGCCTGCGCGCGACGCAGGCTGCCGCCGGCCGCGGCCTCGTCGAGTTTCCTCCCGAGCGCCGCACGCTTCGGGTGCCGCGACCAGCGATGAAAGACCCAGGTGCCGAACAGACCGAGCGCGCCGACGGCGATGCTGATGTTCAGCCAATTCGCCAGCGGCGACGACGCTTGCGCGACGGCATAGATGTCGATGCCGGTCGCGGACATCGCGAGGGTCATGATGAAGGGCACCCACATCACCCACCACGGCAGGCCGACGATCATGCCGCTCAGCAAATAGGCCTTGCGCAATCGCGCCAGTCTGCGCTGCAGTTCGAGCACCGGTGCGGCATGATCGATGCGAGCGATGCCGCCGCAGACGACGCCAGCGGCGATGATGGTCGCGACGCCGAAGGCGTGCACGGTAAGACCGGCGAGCAGCAGATGCAGCGTATCGCGGTGCGAGGCCCACACGTCGACGCCGATCAGGACCATCCAGGCGCCGAACAGCATCTGGATGATCTGGCCCCAGAACAGCGGGCGCAGATTGGATCGGATCTTTCCGATCTTGCGTTCGTGCAGCGCTTCGAGCTGGAGCCTGTTCTGCAGCGCCAGCTGCGAGTCGAGGGTTTTCCAGGCTTGTTTGAGATCGTCGAGTTCCATGGTCGTGTCCATCGTCGTGCGCGCCTCGTGGGGGAGGTCAGGAGAGTTCGGAGTCCGCGAGCTGTTCGCGGATGCGTTGTTTGAGCCGGTTGAGCTTGGTCGAGACGTTGCTTTCGCTGATGCCGAGCACGTCGGCGATCTCGCGTTGGCTGCGCTCGTCCAGCCACAGCAGCAACAGCGCGCGGTCGAGCGGCGTCTGGCGGTCGATCACCGCGTAGAGCATCCGTTGGTGTTCGTCGCGCTCGTGGAGCGTGGACGCGTCGTCGACCGCGAACGCCGCATCGGCTTCGTGATGCGCCTGCAGCGCCTCGGTCGGCGCGCGGACGCCGACGCTGCGCGTCTGCGAGATCGCGACGTTCAGCGCGATCCGGTACAGCCAGGTCGGGAACGGTCGCGTCGGGTCGTACCCCACGAACGCGCGCCAGGCCTGCGCGGCGATCTCCTGGGTCAGATCGCGTCGATCCTCGGCATGCCGGCAGTAGGTATTCGCCACCTTGAACACGATGCCGCGATGCTGTTCGAGCAGGTCGGCGAAACGTGCGGAGAGGGGGGCGCGGGCGGAATCCATCGGGGCGTCGGCGGCGATCACGGGTGTCGGTCGTGGCGGGGATGCTCACATGATTCGCGGCGGGGCGGGAAACCTCACAGCGGCCGGCTAGAATGTCGGCATGTCCATCGAAACCGTCTCCCGCCGTGGCCGCTGACCGCGGCGATGCCGCCCTGGAAGTCCTGTTGCTGCCGTTCGCCTCGGGCGCGCTGGCATGGCCGTCGCAGGGAGGCGTCCTGTTCCTGCGGGCCCGCGACGGCTGGCCGCTGCGCGAGGCGGCGCGTCCGGGGCTGGTCTGCGAACAGAGCTTCAAACCGGAGGCCGATGCGCTCATGCGTTCCGGCTGGACCGTGCGCGATCCCGACGCCTTCGACGATGGCGCGCACGGCGACGGCTCCGGCGAACAGGACCGTCGCTACCCGCTGGTGCTCGCACTGCCGCCGCGCCAGCGCGACGAAGCGCGGGCGTTACTGGCGCGCGCGGTCGCGCAGTGCGCGCCGGGCGGCATCGTCGTCGCCTGCATGGCCAACGACGAGGGCGCGAAGTCGGGCGAAGCCGATCTCAAGGCGCTCGCGGGCCTGTCCGGGAATCTCTCCAAGCACCACTGCCGCGCGTTCTGGGCTCGGGTAGAGGCATCCACCGTCGATGCGGCGCTGCTCGCTTCGTGGCGTGCGCTGGACGCGCCGCGCGCCATTCTCGACGGCCGTTTCGCGAGCCGCCCGGGCGTGTTCGCCTGGGATCGCGTCGATCCGGCATCGGCGCTGCTGACCGCGCACCTGCCGACGGATCTCGCCGGGCGCGCCGCCGATCTCGGTTGCGGTTACGGCTATCTCTCGGTCGAGTTGCTGCAGCGCTGCGCCGGCATCGTCTCGGTGGATCTCTACGAAGCCGAGGCGCGCGCGCTCGCGTTGGCGAAGCGCAATCTCGCCGCGTTCGCGCAACGGGCCGCGCTCGATTTCCGTTGGCACGACGTCGCGATCGGTCTGCCGCGGCGTTACGACGTCGTCGTGACCAATCCGCCGTTCCACGCCCAGGGGCGCGCGGATCGTCCCGACATCGGCAGGGCCTTCATCGCGGCGGCGGCGGACGCGCTGAATCCCGGAGGCCGGCTGTGGCTGGTCGCCAACCGGCATCTGCCCTACGAGCAGGCCCTCGATGCAGGGTTCGACGAGGTGCGCACGGTGGCGCAGGCCGCCGGCTTCAAGGTCGTCGAAGCGGTGAAGGCGGAGCGATGAACGCATGAAATTGCTCCGACTGATCGCCAACCTCGGTTACGGCAGCCGCAAACAGGTGACCGCGATGTTCCGCGAGGGCCGCATCACCGGCGCCGATGGCGACGTGCTCTACGCCGACGACGAACTCGACGTGCATGCGCGCCACGAGGATGTGCGGATCGACGGCGAGCCGCTCGACCCCGCGCCCGGCCTGCTGTTGATGCTGCACAAGCCCGCAGGCTTCACCTGCTCCACCAAGGATCAGGGGCGATTGATCTACGATCTGCTGCCGCCGCGGTTCCGATTGCGCGATCCGGTGCTGTCGACCGTGGGCCGGCTCGACCGCGAGACCAGCGGTCTGCTGCTGATGACCGACGACGGCGCGCTGCTGCATCGGATCATCTCGCCGAAGTCGGAGTTGCCGAAGGTCTACGAAGCGACGCTCGCGCGGCCGTTGCGCGGCGACGAAGCCGGGATCTTCGCCGCCGGCACGCTGATGCTGGAGTCGGAAACCAGGCCGCTGCTGCCCGCGGAACTCGAAGTCCTCGGGCCGCAGCGGGCGCGACTCACGCTGCACGAAGGCCGCTACCACCAGGTCCGGCGGATGTTCGCGGCGGTCGGCAACCACGTCGAGGCGCTGCATCGTCCGCAGGTCGGCGGGTTGACGCTGGACGATCTGCCGGAAGGCCGGTGGCGGAGTCTCGACGAGGTCGATCGCACGGCGTTGTTCGCAGGGAGCGCCGCGTGATCGTTTCGGTGCCGTTCGTGCCCGAGGCGGTGCTGTTCGACATGGATGGGCTCATGTTGGACAGCGAGCGCGCCATCATCGATTGCTGGCGCGAGGCGGCTGCCGAACGGGCGGTCGAGGTCGACGACGACCTGTGGTTCCGCATGATCGGCATGCACGAGAAGGACTACGTGCCGTTGATGCTGCGCACGATGCGCGAAGACCAGGTGCGGACCCTGCGCGAAGCCTGCTACGCCCGCTACCATAGGCGGATCGAGGACGGCATCCCGCTGCGGCCGCACGTGATGGAGGTGCTCGGCGACCTGCAGGCCCGCGCCATGCCGCGGGCGGTGGTGACGTCCACCCAGCGCATGCGCGCCGACCGCAAGCTCGAGACCAGCGGCATCGCCTCCTTCTTCGAGGTCGTGATCACCGGCAGCGACGTGATCGAACCCAAGCCGGCGCCCGAAGGTTATCTCAAGGCCGCCGCCGCGCTCGGCGTCGACCCGGCGCGCTGCGTGGTGTTCGAGGATTCGGCCTTCGGCGTGCGTGCCGCGCTTGCGGCCGGCATGACCCCGATCCAGGTGCCGGACCTGATCGCGCCCGATGCCGAGACGCGCGCGCTGCGTCATCGCATCGTGGCGACGTTGGCCGAGGCCCATGCGCTGCTGCCGCTGCCGACCGACGGGTCCGGCGCCTGACGCCTGCCCCCCGCGCACGGCCTTCAATGTGCGCCAGGGTCCAGTCGGTCATGCGTCTCTTCCGGCTCGTGTGCTGCGAGCAGGGCGGCGAGGCCATCGAGCCCCAGGTCGTCCATCGTTCCGAGATTGCGCCGCACGATCGCGTCCGGGTCGGGATAGGCGGCCACCGCCCTGTCGATGCTCGCTTCGCGCAGCAGGTGCAGGGTGGGGTAGGGCGCGCGGTTCGTGCCGTTGCCCGGATCGTCCGGCTCGGTGTCGGCGAACATGTAATCGGGATGGAAGCTCGCGACCTGCAGGATGCCTTCGAGCGCCAGCGCCTCGATCAGCGCGTCGACGCGGTCGAGGAAATCGTTGAAATCGAGGAAATCGGTCAGCACCCGCGGATGCACCAGCAGGGTGGTGTCGATCTCCTCCGCGGGCGCGTCGCGCAGCCGCAGCAGCTCTTCGCCGAGTTCTTCCAGCAGATCGTCTTCCAGTTCGGCGTCGCTGAGCACGAAGCGCACCTGATGCCGGACGTAGACCGCCTTGGCGAACGGGCACAGGTTCAGGCCGATGACGGCGCGTTCCAGCCAGCGGCGGGTGGCGGCGAGTTCGGGGGCTTCGTCGGCCGGGGGAGAGGCGCGGTCGTGCATGCGCGCGGTCGCGATCAGTCGCGGAAATTGTCGAACTGCAGCGGCCGCTCGTATTCGGCGCCGCGCAGCAGGGCGATGGCCGCCTGCAGGTCGTCGCGTTTCTTGCCGGTGACCCGCAGCTTGTCGCCGTTGATCTGCGATTCGACCTTGAGCTTGGCGTCCTTGATCGCGGACTGGATCTTCTTCGCCAGTTCCCGCTCGATGCCCTGCTTGATCGTGATCTTCTGGCGGGCGCCGGCGAGGTTGGTTTCGACGTCGCCGAAGTCCAGGCAACGGGCGTCGATGCCGCGGGCGATCAGCCGCGCGCGCAGGATGTCGCTCATCTGCTTGAGCTGGAAGTCGCTGGGCGCGGACTGGGTGATGAGCTTGTCGTCGAGGACGAATTTCGCGTCGACGCCCTTGAAGTCGAAGCGGTTCGACAGTTCGCGATTGGCCTGATCGACGGCGTTGGTGAGTTCGTGGACGTCGACTTCGGAGACGATATCGAAGGAGGGCATGGGGGCGCGCGCGGGTCGTGGGCGCACAGGTTACCCCATCGCGACGCCCGCCCCCGGATCCGGTCCGGAGGCGGGACGAAGGTCCGGCCTACAGTTTCACCAATTCCACCCGGCGGTTCTTCGCGCGACCGTCCTCGGTGCCGTTGTCGGCGATGGGCTTGTCCTGACCGAAGCCCTTGGACTGCAGCCGGGCGGGGTCGATCCCGAGGCCGACCAGGGCGCCGAGCACGCTGCGGGCGCGGGCGGCGGACAGGTCCTGGTTGTGCGCGGGAGCGCCGGTGTTGTCGGTGTGGCCTTCGATCGAGAGCCTGAGCGAGGAGTCGCTCGCCAGCAGCTTGTTGATTTCCTCGATGGTCGGCTGCGCATCCGGGCGAAGCGTGGCCTTGTCGACATCGAAATTGATGTAGAGCGCGACCCGGCCCTTGGCGTCGATCTCCTTCTTCATCGCGGCGGCGTCGAGCAGCGCCACCGACTGCTTCATGCCTTCCTTTTCCAGCACGACGACGAAACCGTGCAGCGGAATGACGCCGGTGCTGATGTCGATCCACCATTCCTTGCCGCCCTGGCGGATCAGGTAGATGTCGTGCGGATAGTCCGGGTTCATGGGTGCCGCGTAGTTGGTCTTTTCCAGCGCGTCGCGGCCGCCGGCGGCGTCCATCACCTCGTAGGTGTACTGGGTGGTGTTGATCTTCCTTCCGCCGAGCGCCTGGATCGCGTTTTCGTAATTGCGGCGGAATTCGATGTCGGTGTAGGTGCGCGCGCCGCCGCCGAGGTTGAAGCGGTCGCGATAGATCCTGCCTTCCACGGGGATGGCCTTGTCGCCGGCGATGAAGTAGTGGCGGTCGAAATTCACCACCTTGTCCTTGTCGGCGTAGGTGCTTTCCAGTCCTTCGGGAAGCTGGAAGAAGGGCGGCGGGGGCAGCGTCGCGGTGCTTTCGGGCACGCTGGCCGGGTCGAACGCCGCAGTGGCGACGGGGGCGGGCGCATCGGCGGGGGGCGTCGGCGTCGCTGCCGGGGCGGCGGCCGGTGCCGGCTCCGCTGCGGTAGCGGCGGTCTCCGCCGGCGCGTCGCCCTTGCAGGCGGACAGCAGCAGGGCGGAGAGCAGCAGGCAGGACAGGGACAGGGTACGGACGGCGTGCTTCGACATGGCGGAGATCCGGGGGAGACGACGGGCGGAGTGTAGAACGCCGGAAGCGTCCGCGGCGGGTCAGCGCGACGCGGTGTCCCGCACGGACGACTGGTGCGACGCAGGCGCAGCCTGCATCCTTGCCGGATGTCCTCGCCCACGCTCCCGGCCCGCCATCCCTGGCGCGCGGCCTCGCTGATGCTCGTGTCCGTCGCCCTGTTCGCGCTGATGGATGCCGGCCTGAAACTGCTCTCGGCGCACTATCCGCCGTTCCAGGTGGCGGCCCTGCGCGGCGCGGCCTCGCTGCCCTATGTCCTCGTCTGGGCCCTGCTCACGGCGGGACCGGGACGCCTGCTGCGGGTGCGCTGGCCGCTGCATCTGCTGCGCGGCGTGCTCGGCGTGTTGATGATGGCCAGCTTCGTCTACGCCCTGCGCAGCCTGCCGCTGTCCACGGCCTACACCGTGTTCTTCGTGGCGCCGCTGCTGATCACGGCCCTGTCGGTGCCGGTGCTCGGCGAGCGCGTGGGGCCGCGGCGCTGGGTCGCGATCCTGATCGGCTTCCTCGGCGTGCTTGTCGTCCTGCGTCCCACCGGCGAAGGCGTGTTGACTCTGGCCGGGTTGGCGGTGCTGTTGTCGGCGCTGGGGTATTCGGTTTCCGCGATCACCGTGCGGGTGCTGGCGCGCACCGACAGCACCCAGGCGATGGTGGTCTGGCTGATGACCAGCATCGCGCTCGGCGCGGGGCTGCTGGCCCTGCCGCACTGGACCCCGCTGCGGGGCGAACACTTCGGCCTGATCGCTGGAATCGGTCTCGCCGGCGCGTTGGCCCAGTACTGCGTTACCGAGGCCTTCCGTCACGGCGAGGCGTCCTCGATCGCGCCGCTGGAGTACACCGCCCTGGTCTGGGGCGTGGCGCTGGACTTCAGCCTGTGGCGGGTCCTGCCGGACGGCATGACCTGGGTCGGGGCGGCGATCATCGTGCTCAGCGGGCTGTACCTGCTGCACCGCGAGCGGGTGCACATGGAAGCGGAACACCCCTGAGCGCATCCGCTGCCGGAATCCCGGGTACAAGCCGGGCACAAATCCTGATTTTCGCTACAAATCCATGAATCGATTGGGAAAGATGCCGCGCCTCGAACGCCGCGGCCGAGTCCCCGGGGCGGTCGAGTTCCTCCGTCATCGTCTCAGGATCGATTCAATCCCATGCGCATGCCCACCCTGCTCGCGGCCACCGCCGCGGCCATCGCCCTGGCTTCGGCCGCCGTCTACGCCGAGCGCCTCGATCTGTTCGCTTCGTCCACCAGCGCCGATCCGCCGCCTGCGGAACGCTCGCCGGATCTGCCGCCGCCGCCGTCGATCGAGGACGAGCGCCGCCTGCCGCTGAACGACTTCGGCGTCACCAATGCCCATGTCGGCGATGCCGACTCGTTCGGCCGCGGCGTGCGCTGGCTGGGCCTGAGCCAGGGCCTCGTCTACTTCGACACCGCCTGTCCGCGCCCCGGGATGCCGGCGGCCGCGACCTGCATCCGTCTGGGCAGCCTCACCGCCGAGACCGCCTTCGATGCCCCCGATCTGGCCCGGATCGAGCTGCCGGCGGGGTCGACCGCCTCGATGCTCTGTCACTGGCTGTCGCCGCTGGTCGGCCTCACCCACCAGAACATCACCACCAGCCGTGTCTACAGCTACCTGTCGTACTGGCCCACGGTCACCGTGCGCAGCGACGTGCTGGACGACCCGATGCTGATCAATCCGCTCACCGGCGCACCTTTCGGCGGCCAGTTGACGATCCCGTTGACCAGCCACGGCGGCATGGTCCAGAAGGCGCTGGAACCGGGCGTAATGCTGGCCGAACGCAGCCGCGACAGCCAGACCTGCGTCGGCGGCACCATCACCCGCCGTGCCCTGATCGAAACCTACGGCCTGAGCCCCGCGCAGGCCAACGCGGTGTTCGCCAACCCGATGCAGTTGTCGATCGGGATGAAGGGCGTGCTGCAGAACATCCGCTACGGCTACATCCATTTCGGCGTGCGCTTCGTCGGCGACTGAGCCGACGAAGCGCATGCGCCGTCGCGCCGGCAATCCGATCCACCGCCTTGCGCAACACCTCCGCTGCTCGTGGCCGTTGGCCGCGACGCACACACGCATCCCATCCATCCCGCAACGGAAACCTGCCATGACCCGATCCAGACCCGCCATCTCCGCGAAAAATCGTCTGCCGCTGCTCGCCGTCGGCATCGCCATCGGCCTGACCTCGCTCGGCGTCTTCGCCTATCGCGAACTGCTGCCCGCCGTGGACGCGTTGCCGATCGAAGAAGCGTTCTCGATGGACCTTCCGATGACCGCCGAAGCGGCCTCGATGCGAATCGAGAACACCGTCCCCACCCAGCCGAACCCCTGGGGCGTCACCCACGAGATGGTGGGCGAGGCCGATTCTTTCGGTCGCGACAGCGTCTACCTCGGCGCGATGGCCGGCCATATCGCCCTCAGCGCGACCTGCCCCCGATCCAATCCCATGCCGGGCGAGCAGTGCCAGGTCATCGGCACCAACAACGGCGTGACGCGCTTCGATTTCCGGAATATCGCGGAGATGCGCTTGCCCGCCGCCTCGGCGAACGCGCTGTTGTGCCAGTGGTTGACCCCCATCGTCAGCATCAACTACCGCAACGGCACCAGCGTGCGCGCGGCCGGCACGCTCTATTACGCGCCGACCGTGACCGTCCTCAATCCGGCGCTGAACGACCCGGCGTTGATCAATCCGCTGACCGGCCGACCCTTCAACGGCGCCCTGACCACCGGCCTCAGTTCGCAGGAGCGCCTGTCCATGCCGCTGGAACCGGGTTTCGCCATCGCCGAACAGACCCGGAAGTCGTCCGTCTGCGTCGCCGGCATGGTCAGCCGCAGCCGTTTGATCCAGGTCTACGGTCTCAGCGAGGCCGAGGCCGATCGCTTCCTGGCCTCGCCGATGACTCTGCAGTTCAACGTCAGCGGCTTCAGCCAGTACGTCGATCTGGCGGTGCTTTCCTTGAACATGCGCCTGATGGGCGATGCGCGCATGTGAGTGGCCGGGCGGCGGGCGCGGCGCTCAGACGCATCGCGACCGACGGCCGTGCCCGCCGCCCGACCGCGACCCCCGGCGCAGGACGCGTCGGGGGCCCCTGCGTCCGCCGCCTGTCCTCTCCGGCGCCCGGCCCGCGTTCTGATCCGGTTGCCACCCACCCGGAAATCGGAACCATGCCACGCAAGCTCGTCCTCGTTCTCGCCATCGCCGCCGCCGCGGCGTCCGTCGCCGCCTATGCCCAGAAGGGCCTGTTCGTTCGCAACGATGCCGTTCGCGGCGTGTCCGCCGACCTCAAGAACTATCCCGAACAGCGTCTGCTGAGTCGGCGCGCCTCGCAGGCAAGCGCTCCCGTGACCGCCAAGCGGGCGCCGATCCCCACCAAGCTGGCGGCGCCGATCTACGACGTGACCGTGGACGACGTCTACGATGTCGACAGCTTCGGTCGCTACGTGAAGTGGCTGGGCCTGACCAGCGCCTTCATCGACGTGCAGACCGGTTGCGCGAAGCCGACCACGCCGGACGAGTACTGCCAGGAGATGAATCCGACGGTCGGCGCGATCACCGCGTTCAATTTCCAGGACGCCGCCCGCATCAAGCTGCCGAAATACGCCTCGAATTCGCTGCTGTGCTACTGGTTCTCGCCGCTGCTGCGCGTGACCTGGCAGAACCCGACCGCAGCGCCGGTGGTCGGCCGTTTCTATTACTCGCCGACCCTGACCATCGAGAACCCGGTGCTGGACGATCCGGCCCTGATCGATCCGACCACCGGCGCGCCGTTCGGCGGCAAGCTGCTCACCTCGATGACCTCCAGCGAGCGCTTCCAGGAGTCGCTCAACGCCGGCATCACCCTCAGCGAGCAGACCCGCGATTCGACGGTGTGCATGGCCGGTTTCCTCAGCCACAAGTCGTTGATCGAAAACTACGGCCTCACGCCGGCCCAGGCCGACGACTTCTTCGCCAGCCCGACGACGATCCGCCTCAACGTGTCCGGCAGCGTGCAGTACGTCGGCGAAGCGCACATGGTGTTCGGCCTGCGCGTGGTCGGCGACTGATCCACCGGCCCGGGGCGGATCGCCGCCCCGGGCGTCCGTCGGCGACGGGCGCGGTCTTCTCCGCGCCTGTCCGCTCGGCGACGAGGGCTGCGTTGTGTTCCGGTACCTGCCAACCTCCGGAGCGCTCCACCATGCAACGCAAGCATCTCATCGGCCTCGCCGCGACCGCTGCCCTGGTTTCGGTCGGGGTCTTCGCCCAGCAGCGCGCGCCCTCGAAGCACGAGGTCATCGAAGCGGTGTCCCCGGACGTGGACGCCAGCCGCGTGCGTTCGGCGCAGGGATCGCGCGACGCCGGTTTTGCCAGGGCCGAACGCGCCGCCAAGCGCGGCGCGGCGAAGGCCGCCGCACCGACCCTCGAGGAAGTGGGCGATCTCGATTCCTTCAAGCGCGAAGTGATCTACCTCGGCCTCACCAGCGCCTTCGTCACGCTGGAGGAAACCTGCCCGCCGCCGGATCCTGCGATCCCGGACCAGTTCTGCCAGGCCATCAATCCGACCCCGGGCGCGCTGACGCCGTTCTCCTACGACGACATGGCCCGGCTCACGCTGCCGGGCAAATCGACGCATTCGCTGCTCTGCTACTGGTTCTCGCCGGTGGTCAGCGTGACCTACAGCAACCCGACCGCGGCGCGCACGACCGCGCTGTTCCGCTACACCCCGACGCTGACCGTCGAGAATCCGGTGCTGGACGATCCGGCGCTGATCGACCCGACCACCGGCGCGCCGTTCGGCGGTCAATTGCTGACCAGCATGACGTCGTCGGAAACCTTCCAGGTCCCGCTGGAGCCGGGCGTGAGTTTCACCGAACGCACCCGCGACTCCGCCGTCTGCATGGCCGGTCTGATCAGCAAGCGTGCCCTGATCGAAAACTACGGGCTCACCGAGGCGCAGGCGACCGAGTTCTTCAAGCAGCCCACCACCATCCGGCTCAATGTCGTCGGCAGCGCGCGGTACGTGTCGTTCGCCGGTCTGACCATGGGTCTTCGGATCGTCGGCGACAAGCGCTGAGGCGGTCGGGCCTTCGCCCGGAGTCCATGCGATCCGGAACGACGGACGCCCGGCGCCAGCGCGCCGGGCGTTCGCGTCTCCGGGAGGGGGAGCGCGCAGATCATCGCGCGGATTGGCGATATCGCATCGGCGGGATGGCTGGCGGGTGGCCGCGGGTGTAGCCTCGCTTGTCCGCTTCGGAGACCGGCCATGACGACGCATGCCTCGGGTTCCCCCAACTGGTTCGAACTGGCCACGGCCGATCTGGCCGGCGCCGAACGTTTCTACACCGGATTGTTCGGCTGGACCGCCCAGCGGTTCCCGATGGGCGACGACGGTGGCGACTACACCCTCTTCCATCTCGGGGGTCGCGAAGTGGCGGCGGCCTACGCGCTGCCGGTGGGACACCGCGCGCCGTCCGACTGGGGGATCTACTTCAAGGTCGACGATGTCGATGCGGTCGCCGCCCGGGTCGCCGCCAGCGGTGGCGCGGTGCTGGCGGCGCCATTGGAGGTGATGGGCATGCTGCGCATGGCGGTCTGCGCCGATGCCGAGCGGGCGAGATTTTCCCTGTTCCAGCCTCGGACCCACGACGGCGTCGCCGCGATCCGCGAACCCAACGCGATCTCCTGGGCGGAACTGGCCACCCGCGACATGGCGCGCGCCGAGGCGTTCTATGCCGGTCTGTTCGGCTGGACCATGCGCGACCATCACGCATCGCCGCCCAGCGGCTATCGGATGTTCGGCAACGACGACGGCATGCTGGGCGGTCTTCTGCAGATGACCGAAGCGTGGGGCGAGATGCCGTCGCACTGGTCGATCTACATCCAGGTCGAGGATGTCGACGCGATCGTCGACAGGGCGCAGGCGCTCGGCGGCAGTCTCTGTTTTCCGGCGTTCGACGCGCCCGGCGTGGGGAGGCTCGCGCGGATCGACGACCCGTCCGGCGCCGGCTTCTACGTCATCCGCTACGTGGAAGGCGTCTGAGATGGTGTCCAGCGCCGCCGCGACCGTCGAAGCCTATCTCGCCGCGCTGCCGCCCGAGCGACGCGAAGTGGTGACGACCATCCGCGATCTCGTCAATGCGCACCTGCCCGAAGGCTATTGCGAGGGCATGGCCTACGGCATGATCGGCTGGGCGGTTCCGCTGTCCCGCTTTCCCGACACCTACAACGGCCAGCCGCTGTGCTACGTCGCGCTCGCCGCGCAGAAGAACGCGTATTCGCTGTACCTGATGGGCGTGTATGCCGTGGGCGAACAGGAACGCAGGCTGCGCGAGGCCGCCGCTGCGGAAGGCAAGAAGCTCGACATGGGCAAGTCCTGCCTGCGCTTCGCGCGGCCGGAGCAATTGCCGCTGGCGGCGATCGGTGCGCTGATCGCGAGCCTGTCGGTCGACGCCTTCATCGCGCACCACGAGACCGTGCATGCCGACCGACGCAGGTCCGGTGGCACGGCGAAGAAGGCTGCGGCCAAAAAGGCCACGGCGAAGAAGGTCGTGGCGAAAAAGCCCACATCGAAGACGGCTGCGGCGAAGGTCGCGAAGAAGACGGCGAAGAAAGCCATCGCCGCAAGCCCGACCGCGCGCGCCAAGCCGCGCGCCCGTTGAGTGCGGCCGACATTTCCGTACAGCCGCGTACGGCGCGACGCTGCGGCATCGGCGTGAATACGTTTTCCCCGCGAATCGCCGGCAACTCCGCGCGTACCGGTCGTGCGGGCGGTTGGCGCGGGGGCCGTCCGCGTCCACAATAGCCGCGACCGCCGCCAATCCGGCGCGCACGATCGAAGGCCTGTCATGACCCAGCTGAAGGAAGCGCTCGTTCCCGATATCGGCGATTTCACCGACATCCCGGTGATCGAGATCCTGGTCGCCGTCGGCGATACGGTCGCCAAGGACCAGGGGCTGGTGACGCTGGAATCCGACAAGGCCACGATGGAGGTGCCGGCGCCGTTCGCAGGCACCATCCGCGAACTCAGGGTCAAGCTCGGCGACAGCGTGTCCGAGGGCAGCGTCGTCGCGATCATCGAGGCCGCCGACGCCTCCGCGCCTGTCGCGGCGCCGGTGACGGCAGCGGCCCCTGCGCCTGCGCCGACACCCGCTCCGGCGCCCGTGCCCGCTGCTGCAGCTGCTCCGTCCCCGGCCTCGACCCCGGCACCTGCACCTGCACCGGCCGCGCCGATGGGCGCCGGCCTGCCGCCGGTGCGTTTCGAGGCCGATGCCGTGCTGCCCGACAAGGTGCCCTACGCCAGCCCCGCGGTGCGCTTGTTCGCCCGAGAACTCGGCGTCGATCTCGCCCGCGTGTCGGGCACCGCCCGCGGCGGCCGGATCTCGAAGGAAGACGTGCAGAACTTCGTCAAGGCCGCGCTGCAGGCCGGCACCGCTGCGGCACCGGTCGCAGCGGGCGGCGGACAGGCGCTCGGAGGGCTTTCCCTGCTGCCCTGGCCCAAGGTCGACTTCTCGAAGTTCGGCGAGATCGAAGTGCGCGAACTCTCGCGGATCAAGAAGATTTCCGGCGCCAACCTCGCGCGCAACTGGGCGATGATCCCGCACGTCACCCAGCACGACGACGCCGACATCACCGATCTCGAAGCGCTGCGCGTCGCGCTCAACAAGGAATACGAGAAGGCGGGCGTCAAGCTGACCATGCTCGCCTTCCTGATGAAGGCCGTGGTGTCGGCGCTGAAGAAATACCCGGAGTTCAACGCCTCGCTCGACACCGACGGCAATCTGGTGCTCAAGAAATATTTCCACATCGGATTCGCCGCCGACACGCCGAACGGACTGGTCGTGCCGGTGATCCGCGATGTCGACAGGAAGGGCGTGATCGAACTCGCGCAGGAAACCTCGGAACTGGCGAAGAAGGCCCGCGACGGCAAGCTCGGCCCGGCCGAGATGAGCGGCGGCTGCTTCTCGATCAGCTCGCTGGGCGGTATCGGCGGCACCGGTTTCACGCCGATCGTGAATGCGCCGGAAGTGGCGATCCTCGGCGTTTCCAAATCGGCGATGAAGCCGGTGTGGGACGGCGCGCAGTTCGCGCCGCGCCTGATCCTGCCGCTGTCGCTGAGCTACGACCACCGCGTGATCGACGGCGCCGCCGCCGCGCGCTTCGCGGCGTACCTCGCCCAGGTGCTCGCCGACATGCGTCGCGTGCTGCTGTAAGGAGACGACGATGACGACCGTGGAAGTGAAGGTCCCTGATATCGGCGACTTCGAAGGCATCCCCGTGATCGAGATCCTGGTGAAGCCCGGCGACACCGTGGCGAAGGACCAGGGACTGGTCACGCTCGAGTCCGACAAGGCGACGATGGAAGTGCCGTCGTCCGTCGCCGGCGTGGTGAAGGCATTGAAGGTGAAGATCGGCGACGCGGTGTCCGAAGGCAGCGTGATCGCAGTGCTGGAGAGCGGCGACGCCGCGCCGGCCGCACCCGGTGCGCCGAAGGCCGCCGCCTCGACGCCTGCGCCTGCGCCTGCGCCGGTCGCGCCGCCGGCGGCTGCGACGCCCGCGCCGACCGCCGCCGCATCGAGCGGTCGCAAGGCCGACATCGAATGCCGCATGCTGGTGCTCGGCGCCGGACCCGGCGGCTATACCGCGGCGTTCCGCAGCGCCGACCTCGGGCTCGACACCGTGCTGGTCGAGCGCTACGCCGCGCTCGGCGGCGTCTGCCTCAACGTGGGCTGCATTCCGTCGAAGGCGTTGCTGCACGCCGCCAACGTCATCGACGAAGCCGCGCATGCGAAGGATTACGGCATCGACTTCGGCGCGCCGAAGATCGCGCTCGACACCCTGCGCGGCTACAAGGAAAAAGTCGTCGGCCAGCTCACCAAGGGTCTGGCCGGCATGGCGAAACAGCGCAAGGCGCGGGTGGTGCAGGGCGCCGGCCGGTTCGTGTCGCCGAACGAAATCGAAGTCGTCGGCGACGCAGGCACCCAGCTCGTCCGCTTCGAGCAATGCATCATCGCCGCCGGTTCGCAGCCGGTGAAGCTGCCGGCGTTCCCCTGGGACGATCCGCGGGTGATGGATTCCACCGACGCGCTCGAACTGCGGGAGATCCCGAAATCGATGCTGGTCGTCGGTGGCGGCATCATCGGCCTGGAAATGGCGACGGTCTATCGCGCGCTCGGCGCCGAGGTGACCGTGGTCGAGTTCATGGACCAGATCATGCCGGGCGCCGACACCGACCTGATCAAGCCGCTCGCCGATCGCCTGAAGAAGCAGGGCGTCGCGATCCATCTCAAGACGAAGGTGGTCGAAGCGAAGGCGACGAAGGCCGGCATCGTCTGCGGCTTCGAAGGCGCCAGCGTTCCGGCGAAGGACACCTTCGATCGCGTGCTGGTCGCCGTCGGCCGTGCGCCGAACGGGAAGAAGATCGATGCGGAGAAGGCCGGCGTCGCGGTGACCGAACGCGGTTTCATCGAGGTCGACCGGCAGATGCGCACCAACGTGCCGCACATCTTCGCCATCGGCGACATCATCGGTCAGCCGATGTTGGCCCACAAAGCCACGCACGAAGGCAAGCTCGCCGCGGAAGTCGCCGCCGGAGAAAAGAAGGAGTGGGTCGCGCGGGTGATCCCGTCGGTGGCCTACACCGATCCGGAAATCGCCTGGGTCGGCGTCACCGAGACCGAAGCGAAGGCCAAGGGCCTGAAGGTCGGCGTCGGCAAATTCCCGTGGGCGGCCTCTGGTCGCGCGATCGGCCTCGGCCGCACCGAGGGCTTCACCAAACTGATCTTCGACGAGGCCAGCCACCGGATCGTCGGCGCCGGCATCGTCGGCGTGCACGCGGGCGATCTGATCGCCGAGGCCGCGCTTGCGATCGAGATGGGCTGCGAAGTCGCCGACATCGGACACACCATCCACCCGCATCCCACGCTCAGCGAGTCGGTGGGCATGGCCGCGGAAGTGTTCGACGGCACGATCACCGACCTCTACATTCCCCGCAGGAAATAACCTTCCGCGGGGTAGGGAGGCGCGATGAAAACCCTCGGCCTGATCGGCGGCATGAGTTGGGAATCGACCCTGCCTTACTACCGGATCGTCAACGAACGCGTCCGCGAACGCCTCGGGGGGCTGCATTCGGCCCGGCTGGTCCTGCACAGCGTCGACTTCGCGGAGATCGAGGCCCTGCAGCGCGCGGACGACTGGGTCGCCGCCGGCGCGATCCTCGCCGACGCCGCGCGCGGCCTGCGGGCGGCCGGTGCGGACGCCATCGTCGTCTGCACCAACACCATGCATCTGGTCGCGCCCGCGATCGAGGTGGCGGCGAACGTGCCGCTGCTGCACATCGCCGACGCCACCGCTGCGCGCATCCGTGCGGCGGGGCTGGACCGGGTGGCGTTGCTCGGCACCCGCTTCACGATGGAGCGCGATTTCTATCGCGCCCGGATCGAGGCGGCGGGCATCGCGGTGCTCGTCCCCGACGCGGCCGGACGCGACGTCGTGCATCGCGTCATCTACGAAGAGTTGTGCCTCGGGCGCGTGCACGACGCCTCGCGCGACGCGTATCGGGCGATCATCGCCGACCTCGTCGCCCGCGGCGCGCAGGGCGCGATTCTCGGTTGCACCGAGATCGGCCTGCTCGTCGGCGCGGAGGATGCCGAGGTGCCGCTGTTCGACACGGCGCGGATCCATGCCGAAGCCGCGGCCGACTGGGCGATGGCGGACTGAGTCCGGCCGGCGGACCGTCCGGGGGGCGACGGGAGCCGACGAGAAGCCGTCCCGATGGGCCCGGGGGCGGGTTTCGCGATCTCGACCGGCGCAAAGCACTCCGTTTGTTTCTTTTGAAATCAAACGGTTGCGATCTTTTGACGGAGGTAAGGGGCGCCGATGCCGCGCCCGGGCGCGGGACGGATCGCGGTTGCCCCGGAAAATGCGCGACTGCTATACTTTTGCGGCTTCGCGGGGCGGTTTTCGCAGCTTCGGCCCCCGCAGGCCCGAACCGCAACTCGAACAGGATCGCGCGTGTACGACCCCATCGCTGCCGGCCGCCGCTCGGCGCTGCGCGCCGTGGTCGTACAGGTCGCCGTCGTCGCGCTGGCGGCCTTGGCGTTCCTGCCGATGGGGGGCGGAAGCGCGCTGGCGGCCGCGATCGGCGGGGGGGCGCTGGCGCTGGGCAACGCCCTCGCCGCGCGGATCTCGCTCGGCGGGATCGTGCCGGCCAGGGTCGCGTTCGCGCGGTTGCTGCTCGGCGCGGGAGTGAAATGGGCGGTCGCGGCCGGCATTCTCGCGATCGCGCTGGCCGTCTGGCGTCTGCCGCCGCTGCCGATGCTGGCGGGGCTCGCGACAGGGGCGCTGGCGTATCAGTTGGCTTTGAATCTCCGGTTACATCCTTCAACACGAACGCAACGTAAGGGTCGATAGCGTGATCGTCGAAAACACCGGTCAGTCCGCGGAATCCGGCGGCGGGGCCACCCAGTACATCCAGCACCATCTGCACCACCTCCAGTGGCAGGTCGGTGAGGGCAAGTTCATGACCCTCAACGTCGACAGCATCTTCTTCACGCTGCTGCTGGCGGGGTTGTTCCTGTTCTTCTTCCTGCGCACCGCGCGCAAGGCGACCTCGGGCGTCCCCGGCAAGTTCCAGACCTTCGTCGAGATGGTGGTCGGTTTCGTCGACGGCATGGTCCGCGAGACCTTCCACGGCCGCAGCAAGTTGATCGCGCCGCTGGCCCTGACCATCTTCTGCGTCGTGTTCCTGATGAACTTCATGGACATGATCCCGGTCGACTGGCTGCCGGGCGCGTGGATGAAGGCCAACGAGATGGCCGGCCACGATCCGCACCACGCCTACCTGCGCGTGGTTCCGACCGCCGACCTCAACACCACGCTCGGCATGTCGCTGATGGTGTTCCTGCTGATCCAGGTCTTCGGCGTCAGCCACAAGGGCTTCGGCACGTTCGCCAAGGAAGCCTTCACCGCGCCGTTCCACGCCGAGAACCCGGTGATGATCGTCCTCCTCGCGCCGGCCAACCTGCTGCTGCGCGTCATCGAGGAACTGGTCCGTCCGCTGTCGCTGACCCTGCGACTGTTCGGCAACATGTACGCCGGCGAGCTGATCTTCATCCTGATCGCGCTGATGACCTGGAACGCCGCGCTGTCCAGCGGCATGACCTACGTGATGGCGCCGCTGCAGTTCGTCTCGGGCTTCGTGTGGACCGCGTTCCACATCCTCGTCATCACGCTCCAGGCATTCATCTTCATGATGCTGACGATCGTGTATCTCAGCATGGCCGCCGAGAGCCACTGACCCCACGTTCCAACCTTCTCCACCCACCAGTTTCCTTTCAATTCGCAATACGGAGCACACCATGGAAAACGCAGCCCTCATCGCCGAAGTGATGAAGTTCACCGTCATCGCGGCCGGCCTCCTCATCGGCCTGGGCGCCCTCGGCACCGCCATCGGCTTCGCCATCCTCGGCGGCAAGTTCCTGGAAGGCGCCGCGCGCCAGCCGGAACTGACCCCGATGCTGCAGACCAAGATGTTCATCGTCGCCGGCCTGCTCGACGCCGTGCCGATCATCGGCGTCGCCATCGCGCTGCTCCTGATCTTCGCCAACCCGTTCATCTCCGCTCTGGGCGGCTAATCGAGTCGACGGTCAGGCAACCCGCCGGCGGCTTCGCCGCCGGCGTCAGGAGCACGCAATGGATATCAACCTCACGTTCGTCGTCCAGGGCTTCGCGTTCTTCGCGGTCGCCTGGATGGTGATGAAATTCGGTTGGCCGCACATCATGGCGGCGATCGAAGAGCGCCAGCAGAAGATCGCCGACGGTCTCGCCGCCGCCGACAACGCGCAGAAGAACCTCGCCCAGGCCGAAGAGAAGGTCAACGAGGAACTGAAGCTCGCGCGCGCCAAGGCCAACGAGATCATCGAGCAGGCGCATCAGCGCGCCAACCAGATCATCGATCAGGCCAAGAACGACGCCGTCGCCGAAGCCAACCGGCAGAAGGCGCTGGCCGAGGCCGAGATCGCCGCCGCCGCCAACCGCGCCAAGGAAGACCTGCGCAAGCAGGTGTCCGTCTTGGCCGTGACCGGCGCCGAGAAGCTGCTCAAGCGCGAGATCGACGCCAACGCCCACAAGGCGCTGATCGACGAACTCGCCGCCCAGCTCTGACGGAAGCGCACCGATGAGCCAGGCCCTCACTCTCGCCCGCCCCTACGCCCGCGCCGCCTACGCGATCGCGCGCGAAACCGGCGCCGCCGTCCAGTGGTCCGACGCGCTCGGCTTCGCCGCGCGCGTTTCCGCCGACCCGCGCGCGCAGTCGCTGCTCGGCCACCCCCACCTGGGGCGCGCCGACGCGGTCTCGCTGCTGTCTCCGGACGGCGCTTCCGAGGCCTTCGGCAACTTCCTCGCGCTGCTGGCCGACAATCGTCGCCTGCAGCTGCTGCCGGAAATCGCCGGGCTCTTCGAAGAGCTGCGCGCCGAAGCCGAGCGCATCGTCAAGGCGAAGGTGACGTCGGCGGCCCCGCTGCCGGCGGCCGAGCTCGACAGCATCAAGGCCGCGCTGAAGCGCCGTTTCGGACGCGATGTCGAACTCGATACCGCCCTCGACGAAAGCCTGATCGGCGGCGCGGTGATCGACGCCGGCGACGTGGTGATCGACGGCTCGCTGAAGGGCAAGCTCGCCCGCCTGCAATCCGCGTTGGCGCACTAACAATTCGTAATGGCGGGCCGCGGCCCGCTCTACCCAGGAATCGACCATGGCTACCTCCCAGCTCAACCCGTCCGAAATCAGCGAACTGATCAAGACCCGCATCGAAAAGGTCAAGCTCGCCGCGGAAGCGCGCAACGAAGGCACCGTGACCTCGGTGTCCGACGGCATCGTGCGCATCCACGGTCTGGCCGACGTGATGCAGGGCGAAATGATCGAACTGCCGGGCGGTACGACCGCGCTGGCGCTGAACCTCGAGCGCGACTCGGTCGGCGCCGTGGTCCTCGGCGACTACGAGCACCTGCGCGAAGGCGATACCGCCAAGACCACCGGCAAGATCCTCTCGGTGCCGACCGGTCCGAAGCTGCTCGGCCGCGTCGTCAACGCGCTGGGCGAAGGCATCGACGGCAAGGGCCCGGTCGAATCCGACACCCACGCGCCGGTCGAATGCATCGCCCCGGGCGTGGTGTGGCGCAAGTCGGTGTCGCAGCCGGTGCAGACCGGCTACAAGTCGGTCGACTCGATGATCCCGATCGGCCGCGGCCAGCGCGAGCTGATCATCGGCGACCGTCAGACCGGCAAGACCGCGCTGGCGATCGACGCGATCATCAACCAGAAGCACTCCGGCATCAAATGCATCTACGTGGCGATCGGTCAGAAGAACTCGACCATCGCCAACATCGTGCGCAAGCTCGAAGCCAACGGCGCCATGGCCTACACCACGGTCGTCGCCGCCTCGGCGTCCGAATCGGCCGCGATGCAGTACATCGCCGCCTACTCGGGCTGCACCATGGGCGAGTACTTCCGCGATCGCGGCGAAGACGCGCTGATCATCTACGACGATCTGTCGAAGCAGGCCGTGGCCTACCGCCAGATCTCGCTGCTGCTGCGCCGCCCGCCGGGCCGCGAAGCGTATCCGGGCGACGTGTTCTACCTGCACAGCCGCCTGCTCGAGCGCGCCGCGCGCGTGTCCGAAGAGTACGTCGAGAAGTTCACCAACGGCGCCGTCAAGGGCAAGACCGGTTCGCTGACCGCGCTGCCGATCATCGAGACCCAGGCGGGCGACGTCTCGGCGTTCGTGCCGACCAACGTGATCTCGATCACCGACGGCCAGATCTTCCTCGAAACCGACCTCTTCAACGCCGGCATCCGCCCGGCCGTGAACGCCGGCATCTCGGTGTCCCGCGTCGGCGGCGCCGCGCAGACCAAGATCATGAAGAAGCTGTCGGGCGGCATCCGCATCGCGCTCGCCCAGTACCGCGAGCTCGCCGCGTTCGCCCAGTTCGCCTCGGATCTCGACGAAGCCACCCGCAAGCAGCTGGAGCGCGGCCAGCGCGTCACCGAGCTGATGAAGCAGAAGCAGTACGCGCCGATGTCGGTCGCCGAGCAGTCGCTCTCGATCTACGCCGTCGACAAGGGCTACATGGACGGCGTTCCGGTCGCCAAGATCCTCGCGTTCGAAGCCGGCCTGCAGTCGCACTTCGCCAACAGCTACGGCGATCTGATGAAGAAGATCGACGAGACCGGCGACTGGAACGACGACATCGAAGCCTCGTTCAAGAACGGCATCGAAGAGTTCGTGAAGACCGGTTCCTGGTGATGTCGTGGGGCGGGCTTCGGCCCGCCTCTGGATGTCGTGATCGGCGACGGCGGGCCCGGGCCCGCCCTACGGGAAGAGAGAGATGGCAGGCGGCAGAGAAATCAAAACCAAGATCAAATCGGTGCAGAACACCCGCAAGGTGACGCGTGCGCTGGAAATGGTCTCGGCTTCCAAGATCCGCAAGGCGCAGGATCGGATGAAGGCTTCGCGCCCGTACGCGCGTGCGATGAAGCAGGTCATCGGCCATCTCGCGCAGGCGAACTCCGAGTTCCACCATCCCTATCTGGTGGAGCGCAACGAGATCAAGCGCGTCGGCTACATCATCGTGTCTTCCGACCGCGGCCTCGCCGGCGGTCTGAACAACAACCTGTTCCGCAAGCTGCTCGGCGAAATGCGCGGCTGGGAACAGCAGGGCGCCGAAGTCGACGTGGTCACCATCGGCCAGAAGGCCACGGTGTTCTTCCGTCGGGTCAAGGTCGGCATGCTCGCTTCGGCGACGCATCTCGGCGACACGCCGCACGTCGACCAGCTGGTCGGCGTCATCAAGGTGATGCTGGACGCGTACACCGCCGGCAAGGTCGACAAGGTGTTCCTGGTCTACAACGACTTCGTGAACACGATGACCCAGCGCGCGGCGTTCGATCAGCTGCTGCCGCTGCCGGCCTCGGAAACCGCGGTCGCTCGCCACGACTGGGACTACATCTACGAGCCCGATGCGCAGACCGTGCTCGACCATGTGCTCACGCGCTACATCGAATCGCTGGTCTACCAGGCGGTGATGGAGAACGTGGCCTCCGAACACGCGGCGCGCATGGTGGCGATGAAGGCCGCCAGCGACAACGCGACCAAGCTGATCGGCACCCTGAATCTCGTCTACAACAAGGCGCGCCAGGCGGCGATCACCCAGGAAATCTCCGAAATCGTCGGTGGCGCGGCAGCGGTCTGACGACACGACGAATACGGTAACGCCAACATGCAACAAGACATCTTCGAATCGGGAACCACCATGAATACCGCCAACACGCAAGGCAAGATCGTCCAGATCATCGGCGCCGTCGTCGACGTCGAATTCCCGCGCGAGCACGTGCCGAAGGTGTACGACGCGCTGAAGGTGCAGAACACCGAGATCACGCTCGAAGTCCAGCAGCAGCTGGGCGACGGCGTGGTGCGCACGATCGCCCTCGGTTCGACCGACGGCCTCAAGCGCAACCTGATCGCCGACAACACCGGCCGCGCGATCTCGGTGCCGGTCGGCATCGGCACCCTCGGCCGCATCATGGACGTCCTCGGCAATCCGATCGACGAAGCCGGTCCGGTCAAGGCCGACACCACGTGGGAAATCCATCGTGCCGCTCCGTCGTACGAAGATCAGGCGTCGACCACCGAACTGCTGGAAACCGGCATCAAGGTCATCGACCTGATGTGCCCGTTCGCCAAGGGCGGCAAGGTCGGCCTGTTCGGCGGCGCCGGCGTGGGCAAGACCGTGAACATGATGGAGCTGATCAACAACATCGCGACCGAGCACTCGGGTCTGTCGGTGTTCGCCGGCGTCGGCGAGCGTACCCGCGAAGGCAACGACTTCTATCACGAAATGCAGGAATCCGGCGTCGTCAACGTCGAGGAACACGCCAAGTCCAAGGTGGCGATGGTGTACGGCCAGATGAACGAGCCGCCGGGCAACCGTCTGCGCGTGGCGCTGACCGGTCTGACCATGGCCGAGTACTTCCGCGACGAAGGCCGCGACGTGCTGCTCTTCGTCGACAACATCTACCGCTACACCCTGGCCGGTACCGAAGTGTCGGCGCTGCTGGGCCGCATGCCGTCGGCGGTGGGTTACCAGCCGACCCTCGCCGAGGAAATGGGCGTCCTGCAGGAGCGCATCACCTCGACCAAGACCGGTTCGATCACCTCGATCCAGGCCGTGTACGTGCCCGCGGACGACCTGACCGACCCGTCGCCAGCGACCACGTTCGCGCATCTCGATGCGACCGTCGTGCTGAGCCGCAACATCGCGTCGCTCGGCATCTATCCGGCCGTGGACCCGCTGGACTCGACCTCGCGCCAGCTCGATCCGAACGTGATCGGCAACGAACACTACGACACCGCGCGTCGCGTCCAGGCCACGCTGCAGAAGTACAAGGAGCTGAAGGACATCATCGCGATCCTGGGCATGGACGAGCTGTCGGAAGACGACAAGCTGGCCGTGGCCCGCGCGCGCAAGATCGAACGCTTCTTCTCCCAGCCGTTCACGGTCGCCGAAGTGTTCACCGGTTCGAAGGGCAAGTACGTCTCCCTGAAGGACACGATCCGCGGCTTCAAGATGATCTGCGACGGCGAGTGCGACCACCTGCCGGAACAGGCGTTCTACATGGTCGGCGGCATCGAGGAAGCGGTCGAGAAGGCGAAGAAGCTCGCCGCCTGAGCTGTCGTTGTAGGGCGGGTCTCGACTCGCCATTGCGAGACATCGGGCGTTCGCGTACGTCCGATGTTGCGACAAGAGCGGTGGGCCGAGACCCACCCCACGAGGAATCGGAATACCTATGGCCACCATCCGTTGCGACATCGTCAGCGCCGAAGCCGAGATCTTCCACGGCGAGGCCACGCTGGTCGTCGCCACCGGCGAACAGGGCGAACTCGGCATCGCGCCGCGCCATGCGCCGCTGATCACCCGTCTGAAGCCCGGCAAGGTCGTCGTGACCACGCCGAGCGGTGAAGTGCTGGATTTCGCGATCTCCGGCGGCATCCTCGAAGTGCAGCCGCAGGTCGTGACGGTGCTGGCGGATACCGCCGTGCGCGCCGACGACATCGACGAAGCCGCGGTCCGTGCGGCGATGGACGAAGCCAAGCGCGCGCTGGAGCACAAGGATCCGAAGATGAGCGCCGAGGAAGCCCAGCAGCAACTGGCGATGAGCCTCGCGCAGCTGAGCGCGCTGGAGCGCCTGCGCAAGAACCTCAAACACTGAGGTTTCGCGATCCGCCATACCCGAAAACGCCGGCGGAAGCCGGCGTTTTCGTTTGCGGTGTCCTGTCCGGCGAGGCGCGCTTCGGGCCGCTGCGCATGCGCGCGCGGAAAAGCGACGGCGGGGGCGTGCGACCCGGCGATCTCAGGCCTTGTAGACCCAATGCCGAGACAGCAGGAAGCCGATCCCGCCGAGGGCGAGCTCCACCGCCGGTTTCGCCAACCACGCCCACTGCAGGCCGAAGAGATCGTCGATGCGGCTCATGGCGAAGGTGCTCGCGGCGGTGGTGCACAGCCACATCAGCACGAAGCGACGCAACTGCGTGCCGCCGATGCGGGTGTCGTCGCCAGCGAAGGTGAACTTGCCGTTGAGCCAGAAGCCGAGCATCGCGCCACTGATGCGCCCGCAGACGTTCGCAGGTTCGATGGCCAGGCCTGAATGGCTGAGCAGGACGGTGACGCCCCAGTCGACCAGCCACTGGATCGCGCCGAAGAAGAGGTAGTGACCGCCCTGGCGATGCAGGCTCATGGCGCAGGCGTCCTGTCGGGAGCGATCGGATCGAGTTCCCACAGCTCCAACGCGCCTTCGCGTGCGACGAGGCGCGCGCCCTGCGCGTGCGCGAAGGCGGCGCGCAGCGCGGGCGATGCCGTCTCCGTGTTCAGCAGGGCCCAGCGGAGATGCCATCGAACGGCGAACCGGGACAGTCCGCCGCCGCGGGCATCGCGCTCGACCTCCGCGAAGGCGGCCTGCAGCGTCGGCGAATGCGGCGAGACCGCGCGTCCGCGCGCGCCGAGCTCGGCGACGAAGCCGCGTGCGGGATCGGTGGCGAGCAGGATGCCGCGGTCGTCGGCGGGCAATCGACGCAGCAGCAGCCGTTCCGGGAGATAGGCGCGCAGCAGCGCGGTGTCGTCGAACGGGCTGCGGATCGTGCGCTTGAGGGCGGCCGAGTGGTGCAGCCAGCTCGCATTGGCCTGGTACGCGAGATTCAGCGCGCACAGGGCGACGATGCATGCGGCAAACGCGCGGCGTCCGAGCGCGACCTCCGCGCCCAGCGGCAGCAGCGCACAGAGCAAGACGATGCCCGGCCAGGCGTAGCGCGCGTACTGCAGCGGGATCAGCGGCAGCAGCAGGGCGATGGTGGCGGCGAGGAACAGCAGACGGTGCCGCGAACGCAGCAGTTGCAGCAGCCACAATCCGCCCAGCGCGATGAGGCCGAAGCCGAGGCCGCCATCCCAGCCCTCGACGTAACGATCGCTGTCGAAGGCGATGCGCCAGAGCAGATCCGGCGCGAAGCCGGCATGCCAGCGCGGATCGTCGAAGCGCACCGCGGGCATCAGCGGCGAAGCGAACACGTCGTTGAACAGGGGGAACACGGGATTGCCGGTGGCGGACCAGGCCTGCACGTGACTGGACAGCGCGACGACGGCGAACAGGACGACGGCCGCCGGCAGCCGCGCCCACGGCAGCGCGTCGCGATGGCGCCATCCGGCGTAGAGCAGCAGCGGCAGTGCGGCGAGACCATGCGCGGGTTTCAGTGCGAACAAGCCGGCGAACAGGAGCGTTCCGGCCCAGAGCCGCCGTGGGGCATCGGAGACGATGGTCGCGGTGAATGCGAGGGTGGTCGCGGTCGCGGCCAGTTCGGTCTGCTGTCCCGCGGCCATCCACACCAGCGGCGGAAATGCGCCGAACAGCGCCAGCGCGCTCCAACGCTCGCGGGCGGTGGCGCGCAGGGCAGCCAACAACGACCAGCTTGCGCCTGCAGCCAGCGCCAGCCACAGCGCGTTGAGCGCGCCATGCGCATCGCGTCGGGCGAGCACGCCGGCGATACCGTGCAGGATGTCGCCGGCCCAGGGGGCGTACGACCAGATCTGGACCGAGGGTTCCGGTGCATAGACCCCGCGACTGCGCCATTGCGACGGCAGGCCGAGGTGATAGGTCAGGTCGTCCATCTGCAGCGACGGCAGCCAGCAGGCGGTCGATGCCAGTCCGAACAGCAGCACCGTCGCCGCGGCCGCGCGGGGCGCGGAGGCGACGGCTTCGCGCCAGCCGTCGCGCAGTTCGAGCGCGCTGCGACGCAGGGTGCGACGCTCGAACGCCACGATGGCGAACAGCAGCGGCAGCCAGAGCCAGAGCCGATGCACGGGCAAGCGCACGATCCAGCCGCAGAGACCGGCGACGAGCAGCAGGCCGACGATGCCGGCGATCGCGCTGCGCGCCGGCAGGCCGTCCGGCGTCAGTCGCAGGCCGATCGCGAGTGCGGCCGCGCCGAGCAGCCCCACGGCGAGAACCGGCAGCGGGCCCGCATACACCGACAGCGCGACCAACCAAACCGCCGCCAGCGCCGTGGCCTGCGACCAGCGCAGCCAGCGCCGCAGCGGCCATGCCGCGGCGAGCGCGAGCATCGCGAGCACCAGCGAGAGGGCGAAGCGTTCGGCCGGCAGCGCCCGCCAGGTCCCGTGCGCGATCAGGCCGGCTACGGTAGCGATGCCGCCCGCGGCCACGGCCAGCCCAGCTGCGCGCGGGGAGAACGATGCGGCGGCGGTGTCGGAACCGGCGGACATGCGGCGGAGGCGGGCCAGGAAGGCGAATCGCCGGCATCGTAACAGCCGCTGTCGCTAGAATGCCCGCAACCACGGTTCCGGAGTTCCCATGAGCGCACCTCTCCACGTCGTCGTCCTCGCCGCAGGCGAGGGCAAACGGATGAAATCCGCGCTGCCCAAGGTGCTGCAGAAGATCGCCGGCGTGCCGATGCTCGCGCACGTCATCGCCAGCGCCCGCGCGCTCGGGCCGGCCGGCATCCACATCGTCTACGGTCACGGCGGCGAGCAGGTGCATGCGGCCTTCGCGGATCAGGCCGATCTGCGCTGGGCCGAACAGGCGGAACAGCTCGGCACCGGTCATGCCGTGCAGCAGGCGATGCCCGGCGTACCCGACGACGCCCGCGTGCTGGTGCTCTACGGCGACGTGCCGCTGATCCGCAGCGCCACCCTGCAGCGCCTGCTCGATGCGCCGGGTCGCCTCGCGGTGCTGGCGGCCGAACTCGACGACGCCACCGGTTACGGCCGCATCGTCCGCGATGCCGAGGGACGCGTGGCCGCGATCGTCGAGCACAAGGACGCGACAGACGAGCAGCGCGGGATCCGCATCGTCAACACCGGCGTGATCGCCGCGGACGCCGCCTCGCTGCGGCGCTGGCTGTCGAACCTCTCGAACGCCAACGCCCAGGGCGAGTACTACCTCACCGACGTGTTCGCGATGGCGGCGCACGAATACGCCGGTGCCGAGATCGCGATCGCCGACGATCCGCAGGACACCGAGGGCGCGAACGACCCCTGGCAGCTGGCCCAGCTCGAGCGCGCGTTCCAGCTGCGCGCTGTGCGCGCGCTGTGCGCGGCCGGCGCCCGTTTCGCGGACCCGAACCGGGTCGACGTGCGCGGCGAGGTCCTCGTGGGCCGGGACGTGGAGATCGACGCGAACGTGGTCTTCGAAGGCCGCGTGGCGCTCGGCGACGGCGTG
Source organism: Pseudomonadota bacterium (assembly GCA_049324395.1). Taxonomy (GTDB): domain Bacteria; phylum Pseudomonadota; class Gammaproteobacteria; order Xanthomonadales; family Xanthomonadaceae; genus Lysobacter_I. The sequence continues at coordinate 67,017 of JBMOOY010000027.1, read as the reverse complement.
CGCATCGGCCCGTTCTGTCGGCTGAAGGACGTCGAACTCGCCGCCGGCACCGAGGTGCGCGCGCACTGCGACCTCGAAGGCGCGCGCACCGAGGGCGCGGCGATCGTCGGACCGTTCGCGCGTCTGCGTCCGGGTACCGTGCTGGCCGACGGGGCGCACATCGGCAATTTCGTCGAGACCAAGAACGCCAGGATCGGCGCCGGCAGCAAGGCCAATCATTTGACCTATCTCGGCGATGCGATCGTCGGCGCGGGCGTGAACGTCGGCGCGGGGACGATCACCTGCAATTACGACGGCGCGAACAAATCCACCACCACCATCGAGGACGGGGCGTTCATCGGCTCGAACGCCGCACTGGTCGCGCCGGTCACCATCGGCAAGGATGCGACCATCGCCGCCGGCTCGGTGATCAACAGGGATGCCGCGCCCGGCAAGCTCACCGTCGCCCGTGCCAGACAGATCACGGTGGACGGTTGGAAGCGTCCGGTGAAGCAGCGCACATGATGGCGGCGCATGCGGGTGCAGCGAGCGGTAGTCGCCCGAACGCCCCGACGCAAGGGATGGAGGAGACCGGTCGCCGAGAGGTCGGAGCGACAAGCATGCGCGGGTCGCGGTGTCTCGCCCGCGGACTCTTTCGCGCGAGCGTTGTCATAGGACTCGCCGCCGCGCTCGCCGGTTGCGTCGATATCCACGTGATCGAATACGCGCCGGTGTCGGTCGTCCTGGACGACAGGAACGAACTGCAGATCACGACCTATCCGTCGTGGTTTCCGCGGGAAACGGCAGGCGTCCCCTATCTGAAGAAAACCGTGCGCACGCCGGATTCGGTGTATTTCCAGGTCTACGTGAAGGATCCGCGCGTGGATGCCGGACCCAATCCGAATGCCGCGTCCATCCGCATCGAATCGTTCTCGTATCAGCAGGAGGGGCGTCCGCCGGTCGTGTTGATGGAGGATTACGATTCGTATTTCTGGATGCAGGACAATCCGGAATACAACAAGGGCGATCGGACGCCGGTGCCGTGCGTGCCGAATCGACCGATCACGATCGCGATATCGCTGGTCCTCAACGGCAAGCGATACGCGCTGAAGAAGCGGATCGTGGCGGTCGAGCGACGCCATACCGAGTTCCTCCCCGCGTATACGCTGTCCCAGTGATGGCCATCCTGCCGCGATGCGGCCTCGGCTTCCCCGCCGAATCGCGTCCGCGGGCGCATGTTTTGCGTTCGATCAGCGTCCCGTCGGCAACGTCAGGCTGACCCAGAGTCCGCCGCCCTCGCGATTCTGCAGCGCGATCCGGCCATCGTGGGCTTCGACGATATCGCGGCACAATGCGAGGCCCAATCCGGTGCCGTGGCGCTTGGTCGAATAGAACGGCAGCAGCGCCTGCGCGAGTACCGCTTCGGTCATGCCGCTGCCGCGATCGAGGATATCGACGCGCCACTGATCGGGGAGCCGGCGCAACTGCACCTGCACCTCGTGCGCGGGCGAACCGGATTCGTGGGCGTTCTTGATCAGGTTGAGCAGCGTCTGCTCCAGTTGTGCGGCATCGGCATGGACCACGCCGTCGCCGTGCTCGCCGTTCCAGGCGAATTCGATCTGGCTGCGCAACTGCGCGAGCAGCCGCTGCCATTCCAGCGGTTCCAGCCGCGGCGCCGGGAGTTTCGCGAAGCGCGCGTAGTCCCGGATGAAGCCTTCGAGATGGCGCGCGCGCTCCTCGATCGTCGCAAGCGCCGTCGGCAGGCGTTCCAGCTGCCCGCGCTTGAGCAGTTCGGCGCTCGAATGCGCGAGCGAGGCGATCGGCGCGAGCGAATTGTTCAACTCGTGGCTGATCACGCGGATGACCTTCTTCCAGGTCTGCACTTCCTGTCGGCGCAGTTCGGCGGTCAGTCCGCGCAGCAGGACCAGTTCGTGGCGACGGCCGTTGAGCAGGAAGCCCCGGCGCGAAAGATGGAAGATGTCCTCGTTGTCTTCGTCGCCGATCGCGAAGATCGCGTCGCCGCCTCGGTCGAACGCGTCGCGCAGCGCCTGCGGCGAGGCTTCGAGGATCTCGGCGAAACCGCGGCCTTCGAGCCGCCGCCCCTCGCCCAGCAGCTTGCGTGCGGCGATATTTCCCAGCACGATGCGGCGCGATTCGTCGATCAGCACCATCGCCACGGGCGTGTTCTGGACGAGGGTGTCGAGCAGCAGTTCGCGCTGCACCAGCGAGACGCGCTGTTCGCGCAGCGCATCGCCGAGCGCGTTGTGGGCGCTGACCAGTTCTACCAGGTCGCTGTACTTGTCCCAGGTGATGCCGAAGCTGAAATCGCCGTCGCGATAGCTCGCCACGGTGCCGGCCAGCGCGCGGAACAGCGCCCGCATCGGCGAGACCGTGCGCCAGATCGCGGTCGCGACCAGACCGCCCGCCACGATCGCGGACAGCAGGGCCGCCGCCCATTCGGGCATCCAGCGATCCAGCAGTACGCCGCCAAGCGCGGCGAGCAGGGTGCCCAGGGCCGCGAGTACGACCAGGCGGATCGCGAGCGGCAGCATGCGCAGGATATGCATGATCGTGCGTCAGTCCCGGGCGATGCCGAGGCGTTCGATGCGACGGTACAGCGCCTGGCGCGACATGCCCAGTTCCTGCGCCGCCTGGGCGAGTACGCCGCCGGCGCGGGCGAGCGCGGCTTCGATCGCGGCGCGATCGGGTTCGGCGGCGTCGTGCGCCGGCGCAGCGCCGGTCGGGGCAGCGGGCAGTCCGAGGTCGGCGGCGCCGATCCGCGCGCCCTGCGCGAGCAGAGCGGCGCGCTGCACGGTGTTGCGCAACTCGCGGACGTTGCCGGGCCAGCGATGCGCGAGCAGCGCGCGTTCCGCGGAGGCGTCGAAGGATTTCCCGTCGGTCAGGAAATGCCGCGCGAGCGGCAGAATATCGTCCGGCCGCTGCGCGAGCGCCGGCAGCCGCACCTCGACCGCGTTGAGGCGGTAGTAGAGGTCTTCGCGGAACTGCCCTGCGGCGATCAGCGCCGGCAGATCGGCGTTTGTCGCGCTGACCACGCGTACCTTCACCGAGCGTTCGCGATTGCCGCCCAGACGTTGGAAATGACCGGTCTCGAGCACCCGCAGCAGTTTGACCTGGCCGGCCAGCGGCAGCGTGCCGATCTCGTCGAGGAACAAGGTGCCGCCGTCGGCGGCTTCGAACTTGCCCTCGCGGGCGCGTGTCGCACCGGTGTAGGCGCCCTGTTCCGCGCCGAACAATTCCGCTTCGATCAGTTCCGACGGCAGCGCGCCGCAGTTCACGGCGACGAAGGGGCCGTTGCGCACGGCCGAGTTCGCGTGGACGATCTCGGCGAGTTTTTCCTTGCCGGCACCGTTGGGACCGGTGATCAGCACCGGCAATTCGGAACGCGCGATCTGGCCGGCGAGCTGCAGAGCGGTTTCGGTCGCAGGGTCGGCGAAGACGTAGCCGCGCAGATCGTAGGCGTCGAGCGCGGCGCGCCTGCGCCGATCGCCCGCGGCTCGGCGCGCGAGCTGCTGGCGGGTCTGCGACAGTTCGAGCAGGTTGTTGACCGTCGCCATCAGCCGGCGATCGTCCCAGGGTTTGGCCAGATAATCCGATGCGCCCGCCTTGACCAGTTCCACCGCCGTTTCCAGATGCGTCCAGGCGGTGAGCAGGATCACCGGCATGTCGGGATGGCGCCCGCGGATCTCGCGGAACAGGGCTTCGCCCTCGGCGCCGGAGGTGGTATCGGCCTCGAAGTTCATGTCCTGAACAACCAGATCGATCGACGAATGCGCGAGCAACGACAGGCCTTCGTCCGGGCCGCTTGCCGAGATCGTGTCGATGTCGTGCAGCGAGAACAAGGTCTCCAGAGCGGTCGCGACCGCGGGGTTGTCGTCGATGACGAGGATCGTGGGCATGCCGGGTGTCGTGCGTTCGCGTGTGGCGGAGATGGCGGGATGACCGAAGGCGGGCGGTGGTCCGGAGACGACGCGCTCAGAGGATAGGCGATACGCTGCCGGGTGACGAATGCCGGAAGTCGATGCGGCTCCCGGCTCCGGTCCCGGTCGCGGCGCGCGGGACCGGACGAAGGTTCGTCGGCAGGGGGGCGGAACGCGCGTCAGACGTTGCGGGTCGCGATCGCCGGCGGGACGGCCGCTGCGCGGCGGGCCGGACCGAACACCGCGATCTGGCCGAGCAACCACAGGGCCGCCGCACCGATCGGCAGGTACGAGGCCGGCAGTCGCGGCAACTCGTAGTGCGTCATCAGCAGCTGATTGATGCCGTAGGCCATGAGCATGCCGAGCGCGATGCCGATGCCGGCGAGCAAGAAGTTCTCGGTCTGGAAGTAGCGCAGGATCTGTCGGCGGGTAGCGCCGAGCGCGCGCCGGACGCCGATCTGCTTGGTACGTTGCTGCACCCAGAAGCTGGCGAGTCCGACGATGCCGAGCGCGGTGACGACCAGCAGCGCGATCACCACCGCGACCAGCAACCAGGCCATGGCGCGGTCCTCGCGATAGTATTCGTCGCGCAGCTCGCTCATCGTCTTGGTGTTTTCCAGAAGGATCAGTCGATTCGGCCCGTTCTTTTCCAATGCCGCCACGGCCGCCTTCAACACCTCGGCGCGGCGTGCGGGATCGGTCCGCAGCAGGTAGTTGCCGCCCTGGGTGTAGGGCGCGCGCGCGGGGAAGAGCATCGAATACTCGTGTTCGACGATGCCGCCCTGTTCGCTCGGCCGAACGAGATGCCTGACGACGCCGACGATCCGGATGTTCGCATCGCCGATGTAAACCGACTTGCCGACGGCCGATTGGCCCGGAAACAGCCGCTCCGCCATGCTGCGGGTGATGATCACGCTGCTGTCCTTGGGGCTGAGCGTCGGAACCAGGTCGACGAATTCGCCGGGCTGGAACGCGCGTCCGGCGACGATGTCCAGCCCGAAGGTGTCGAGGGTCTGCTCCTCGGCGAAGTACAGGGTGGCGTTGAGCGTGGACCGTTCCTGTTCCGGCGATAGCGAGATGCCGCTATTCCAGGAGGAACTCACGAACGGAATCTGATTGACGACGGTCGCCGCCTTCACGCCGGGCAGGCTGCGCAGGACGGCGAGATCGCTGCGGGTGAGCGCGGCGGCATTGTCGTCCGTGCCGATGCCGGCGATCTGCACGCGCACCAGTTCGTCTTCGGCCAGGCCGCTGGTCTCGCGGATGCGATCGAGCCGGCTGCCGATGAGGAACAGGGCATTGCAGATGATCGCGCAGCTGAGCGCAATCTCCAGAACGATCAGCGCCGCGGCCGTCTTGTGGCGCAGCAGGGTGGTGAGGATGGGACGGATATCCATGGGAACCTCGATGCGTTGGCCCTCCCGCGCGGGAGGGATGCGGTCATTGCGACTTGAGTTGCATGGCGGGCACGATCTGCATGGCGCGCCAGGCAGGCAGCAGCCCGGCGAGCATGCTCGCCAGCAGCGCGACGACGAAGGTCGTCAGCAGCATGCGGGCGTCGAGCTGGGCGAGTTCCGCGTAGCTCGACGGCTGTTGTCGCACGGCCCAGAGGCCGAGCATCGCCAGTCCGAGGCCGAGCACGCCGCCCGCGAGGCCGATCGCGCCGGCTTCGACGAGGCATTGCGCGAAAATCGCGCGGCGCGAGGCGCCGAGCGCGCGACGGACGCCGATTTCGCTGCTGCGGCGCAGGAACTTGGCCAGCAGAAGACCGATGGTGTTGACCACGCATACCAGCAGGAAGCCCAGCGCCAGCCAGACCTGCAGGCGCACGTCGCCGGGCACGACCTCGTTGAAGTCCAGCCAGTCCATCACGTTGCGCAGACGCACGTTGGTCGGCCGTTCGAATCGGCCGGCAGTGCGCTGCTGATCGGAATAATTGCGCAGGTAGCGTTCGTACGCGGCGACCTTTTCCGGCGTCCGCAGTTCCACCCAGTATTGGATCCAGACGCAGGGAGCGCCGAGCGCGGTGGGATCGCTGCCCGAATCGTTCCAGCAATCCAGGCTGCCGCGACGATCCATGCGCAGGTCGATCGAGGTCGCGTAGGGCAGGAACAACTGCTCCAGCGCACCGTAGCGATCGCTGTTCATGTCGTAGAACTTCGGCGAGGGACGCCAGGTGTCGAGCACGCCGATGATGCGGAAATCCGTCTTGTCCAGGCGCAGCGTACGGCCGACGCTGTTCGCGCCGCCGAACAGCTTGTCGTTGAGCGCCCTGGAGACCACCACCACGCGGGCGCGTCCCTCATCCTGCGCCGCCGTCCAGCCCGCGCCGTACAGGAACGGCATGTCGAACATCGGGAACATGTCCGTGCTGGCATAGCGGGCGTCCGCGTAGAACGGCATCAGGCCGCCGCGCTGCGGCGTGATCACCGCGCCTCCGCCGGTCATCAACGCCTGCCGGTCTCCGCGCTTCTCGCGCAGCAACGTCTCCGCGTCGAGCCGCGTCATCTGCGTCGGCGGCTCGTCGCCCGCCTGGTAACCGTCCTTCGATTGCGGATCGATCTGCGGGTAGAACAGTTGGGCGCTCTTTTGCGGTATCGGGTCGCCGGAGAGCACGTGGAAGACGGTGAGCGTCGTCATGCTCGCACCGATGCCCAGTGCGATCGACAGCACCATCAGCGCAGTCAGCGACTTGTGCCTGCGGAAACTCCGCAAGGCCAGGGAGAGATAGTAGGAGAACATGGCGACGTCCTCAGGCGGTGGCGGTCTGCGTGGCGGCGGAGCGCACCAGCCCGGGTTCGCGACGCAGGTCGGTGACCATGCCGTCGACGATGTGCACGTTGCGCTGGGCGCGGGCGGCCAGTTCCGGATCGTGGGTCACCATCACGATGGTGGTGCCCTGTCCGTTGATCTCCTCCAGCAGCTCCATGACGCTGCGCGCCATCTGCGAGTCGAGGTTGCCGGTCGGTTCGTCCGCGAGCAGCAGGCGCGGGCTGCCTGCGAGCGCGCGCGCGATCGCCGCACGCTGTTGCTGGCCGCCGGACAGTTCGGCCGGATAGTGCCTCATCCGCGAACCCAGGCCGACCCGCGTCAGCGCGTCCTCGATCCGCTGCCGGCGTTCCGCGGCGGTCATGCCCCGATAGCGCAGCGGCACGTCGACGTTGTCGAAAAGATTGAGATCGGGGATCAGATTGAAGCTCTGGAAGATGAAGCCGATCTTGCGATTCCGCAGGCGCGAGCGCGCGTCGTCGCCGAGCTTGCTTACGTCCTCGCCATCGAGGATGTACGTTCCCCCGGTGAAGTCTTCCAGCAGGCCGGCGATGTTGAGGAACGTCGTCTTGCCGGAGCCCGACGGCCCGGTCACGGCGACGAACTCGCCATCCTTCACGTGCAGATCGAGCGCGCGCAGCGCATGGGTTTCGACCAGCTCGGTGCGATAGACCTTGGTGACGCCTTGCATGTGCAACATGGGAGACTCCGATGTTCGATTCGAGAGGGTTGCGAGGGTGCTTGCTGGCCGATCAGGGGATTCCCGGGTAGCGACCCAGGTAGATCAGGACGAAAGCCAACGTGTTCGATACGCCGTGCGCGACGATCGGGATCGCGAGATTGCGCCCGCCGAGGAAGAACAATGCGCCGAGCAGCAGACCGCTGAGGCCTCAGCGCGATCCAGATCGTCGGCAGCAGGAAGATCGTCTGGGTCAATGGAATCCAGCCCGCGGCATCGGCCGCGACGATCGCGACGAAGAGCGCGATCTCGATCCAGTGACGCGACTTCGTGGTTGCGTCCACGCTCATTCCCCCGAGATGCGCACGCGTTCGGCGTCGCCGAAGCGGTCGGCGCCCGAGACCACGATGCGATCGCCGACCTGCGCGCCATCTAGGATCTCGACCGCGGACAGGCTGCTCGTGCCGGTACGCACGCGACGCCGGACGGCGGTGCCGTCGTCCACGACATAAGCGAGCTCGCCGCCGCCCTGTTCCAGGAACGGGCCGCGTTCGACCATCAGCACGTCGCGACGGGTGTCGAGCACGATCCGGACGCTCAGGCGCTGGTTCTGGCGCAATTGCGGCGGCTGCCGGTCCTTGAAGCGCAGGCGCGCCGCGACCTCGCCGTTCACCACTTCCGGCGAGACCGCCGAAATCGCAGCGGCGAAGGCGCCGGTGTTGCCGGAGACTTCGGCCGGCACGCCGATGCCGAGATCGCGGGCGAAGCTTTCGGGGACCTTGATCTCGACCTCGAACACCGACAGATCGACCACGCTGAGCACCGGTGCGTTGACGGCGACGTTGGCGCGCTGGGCGATCATGAGCTGCCCGACCTGACCGTCGAAGGGCGCGCGCAGGGTGAGGGCCTCGACCTGTCGGCGCAGTTCGGCGACCGCGGCGCGCTGACGGTCCGCCTGCAGGCGCTTGTTGCGCGCATCGAGCCCGGCGCCGCGGCCCTGCAGCGAGAACGCCTGTTTCGCGGCGGCGAGCGCGAGTTCCGCCTTCTTCAGCTGGTCCTGCGAACGGGCGACGTCGATCTGGGCGACCGCGCCGCCCTCGAACGCGCGACGGTTGCGTTCCAGATCGCGCTGCGCCGCGGTCATGTCGACCGTGGCCTGGTCGAGCTGCTTGCGCGCGTCGGCGCGGAGCAGTTCGCCATCGAGTTCGGCGCGGGCGGCCTCGGCTTCGAGACCGGCGAGCGCGGCTTCTTCCTGCGCCAACCGGCTGCGCAGTTCCGGACTGTCGATTTCGGCCAGCGCCTGGCCCCGCTTCACCGCATCGCCGGCAACCACGTGCAGGGTCGCGGTACCGGCGGCGATGGCGTACAGGGTCGGGCTGTTGGCGGACATCACCCGGCCTTCCGCCGAGAGGTCGCGGACAAGATCGCCGCGGGTCACGGTCGCGATCCGCAGGCGCTCGACGTCGAACGAGCGGCTGCCGCCCTGCCAGGCCCCCAGCATCGCGACGATCGCGCCGCCGAGGCCGAGCGCCAGGCCGCCGCCCAGCAGCCAGCGGCGGCGTGCCGTGGCGGCGGGAGTGCGGGCGAGGACCTGATCCTGGGCGGAGGTGTCGCGGATGTTCATGCGGGCGGCGTCTTCGGAGGGAGCGGGGAATGAGCGGGGGAGATCAGCCGCGGATGCGGAACGCGGCGAGCGCGGCCTGCGCGACGTAGGGCGCGGTGCGGCGACGCGGCCGGTGCAGCTCGGCGGCGTTGGCGGGCGGGGCGAAGTCGAACCGGTGCAGCGGCGGCAGCGCATGCGGCACGGCGGCGGCCAGCTGCTCGGCGGACCAGTGCGGGGCGAAGGGCTGAAGCGAAGCGGGTGCGTTCATGGCGGTTCTCCGGGGAGAGGCGAGCGAGGGAGGCTCGCCCGGAGATATGCAAACCGCGTGCCAATCGCAACGCTTTGTTTCGATTGGCGTTTTTCGTGAATTTCAGGTGTCCGCGCGGACATCGGACGTGTCCGCGCGGACGGTACGACCCGGTTTCGCCGTTACACTACGCGGACCGAATCGGAGGGCTGTGAAGACATGTGCGGCATTGTCGGCGCGATCGCGGATCGCGATGTGGTACCGGTGCTCATCGAGGGCCTGAAGCGGCTCGAATACCGCGGTTACGATTCGGCCGGCATCGCCGTCGTCGATCGCAACGGCGACGCGACCCACGATGTTCGCCGCGTCCGTCGCACCGGCCGCGTCGCCGAGATGGAGAGCGCCGCGCAGGGCGAAGCCTTCAGCGCCACGCTCGGCATCGGCCATACCCGCTGGGCCACCCATGGCGGCGTCACCGAATCCAACGCGCATCCGCACATCAGCCATGGTGTGGCGCTGGTCCACAACGGCATCATCGAAAACCACGAGGCGCAGCGCGAACGCCTGCGCGGTCTGGGCTACGCGTTCGAATCGCAGACCGATACCGAGGTCATCGCTCACCTGATCCATCATTACCTGACCCGCGGCGACGATCTTCTGCAGGCGTTGCAGCGCGCGGTGAAGGAGTTGGAAGGCGCCTACGCGCTGGCGGTAGTCAGCCGCAAGGAGCCCGATCGCATGGTCTGCGCGCGCATGGGCTGTCCGCTGCTGATCGGCCTGGGCGAGGGCGAGAATTTCATCGCTTCCGACGTGTCGGCGATCGTCCAGGCCACGCGCAAGGTCATCTTCCTCGAAGAAGGCGACACCGCCGAGGTGACCCGCACCGGCGTGCGCGTGTTCGACGGCAGCGACGGCGAAGTCGTGCGCGAATCGTTCGTGTCGGGCGTGTCGCTGGCCTCGCTGGAACTCGGCCCTTACCGCCACTTCATGCAGAAGGAGATCCACGAGCAGCCGCGCGCCATCGCCGACACCATCGAGGCGATCGTCGACCGCGGCGGGTTCTCGCCGGACCTCTTCGGCGCCGATGCCGAAAGCGTGTTGCGCGACATCGACGGCCTGCAGATCCTCGCCTGCGGCACCAGCTATTACGCCGGCCTCACCGCGCGCTACTGGTTCGAGGCGCTGACCGGGCTGCCCTGCACGGTCGAGATCGCCAGCGAATACCGCTATCGCAAGGTGGTCGCCGATCCGAGGAAACTGGTCGTCACCATCTCGCAGTCGGGCGAAACGCTCGACACCATGGAAGCGCTGAAGTACGCCAAATCGCTCGGTCACGACAAGACCCTGTCGATCTGCAACGTCCCCGAGAGCGCGATCCCGCGCGCCAGCCGTCTGGTGTTCTACACCCGCGCCGGCGCCGAGATCGGCGTCGCCTCGACCAAGGCCTTCACCACGCAGCTGGTCGCGCTGTTCGCGCTGACCGCGACCGTGGCCAAGGTGCAGGGCAAGCTGGACGCCGCGCAGGAAGCCGAACTGCTCGACGCCCTGCGCCACCTGCCCGGCAGCGTGCAGCACGCGCTGAATCTCGAACCGCAGGTCGCGGTGTGGTCGGAACGCTTCGCGCCGAAGCAGCATGCGCTGTTCCTCGGTCGCGGGATCCACTATCCGATCGCCCTCGAAGGCGCGCTCAAGCTCAAGGAAATCTCCTACATCCACGCCGAAGCCTATCCGGCGGGCGAGCTCAAGCACGGCCCGCTCGCGCTGGTCGACGCGCAGATGCCGGTGGTGGTGATCGCGCCGAACGACAGCCTGCTCGAGAAGGTGAAATCCAACATCCAGGAAGTGCGCGCCCGCGGGGGCGAGATGTACGTCTTCGCCGACGCCGACAGCCATTTCACCGAATCCGAGGGCGTCCACGTGATCCGCACCCCGCGCCATGTCGGTGTGCTGTCGCCGATCGTGCACGCGATCCCGGTGCAGTTGCTCGCCTACCATGCCGCGCTGGCCCGCGGCACCGACGTGGACAAACCGCGCAACCTGGCGAAGTCGGTGACGGTGGAGTAACGACGCGCCGGCTTCGATGGTCGCGCGCGTCGCCGTCTTATTCGCTGCCCGGCCGGGTCTTGAGTCTTCGATACAGGGTCCGCTCGCTGATGCCCAATTGCGCGGCGAGCGCCTTGCGGCTGCCGTGATGAGCGGCCAGTGCGGCCTGCAATAGTTCGAACTCGACGTGTTTCAAGGACCTTAGCGGCTCGGCAGGGGGTTGGATGTCCGGCGCATCGTTGCGAGGCGCCGGCGATGCGGGCAACCGCAGGCCATCGAGCGCGAATGCGATGTGCTCCGCGGTGAGCCGTGTGCCGTCGGCCATGATGGAAGCGCGTTCCAGCACGTTGCGCAACTCGCGCACGTTGCCGGGAAAATCGTACTGCCGCAGTCGATCGAGCGCCGCGGGCGCGAGCGTGAGCTCGCGCTGTCCCGGCAGCCGTCGCAGCAGGGTTTTCGCCAGCGGTTCAAGGTCTTCCATGCGCTCGCGCAGCGGCGGGATGCGGATCGGGAACGTGCTCAGGCGATAGAACAGATCCTGGCGGAAGGTCCCGGCGGCCACCATCGCGCGGAGATCGCGATGCGTGGCGGAGACGATGCGCAGATCGGTATGCCGCAGCTCGGTGCTGCCGACGCGGCGATAGCACCCGGTTTCGAGCAGTCGCAGCAGCTTGACCTGCATCGACAGCGGAATGTCGCCGACTTCGTCCAGGAACAGGGTGCCGCCGTTCGCGGATTCGACCAGCCCCTTGCGCATCGCGGTCGCGCCGGTGAATGCGCCCTTTTCGTGGCCGAACAGTTCGCTTTCGAACAGGCTTTCCGCGAAGCTGCTGCATTCCATCACTACGAAGGGCCGCGCCCGCCGCGCGCCGATGTCGTGCAGCGCCAGCGCGACCAGTTCCTTGCCCGCGCCGGATTCGCCGAGCAGCAGCACGCTGGCCTCCGTTTCGCCCACGCGTGCGACCAGTTCGAGCATGGCGCGGAACGCCGGCGCGCGACCGACCAGGCTGTGATCGGGGCCGCCCGGCGCCGCGATCTGCAGCGGTTCCATCTTCTCGATGAAATAGATCGCCTCGCCATCGCCGCCGCGCACCGGCGTCAGTTCGACGTTGACGTACTCCTGACCGTTGCCGACATGGTGCAGATGCACGACCCGTTCGCGTTGCGCGCTGCGTTTGGCGGCGGCCAGCGGACAGGATTCGCCGGCCTGGTCGCAGGGCACGTGCGAGCGGTGCGAAACGAAATGGCAGGTCTGTCCGATCGCGGAAGCGTCCGTCGCGTAGCGGGCGCGATAGGCGGCGTTGGCGGCGACGATCCGGTAGTCGCGGTCGAACAGGATGTGCGGCTCCGGCAGGCCGTCGAGATAGGCCACCAGCAGGTCGAGGTCGGGGGCTTGAGGTTGATCGTGTCGGGACATGACGGGCGTTCGCGCAGGATGACGGAATCATGCCAGATTGGCAGAGATGGCTGCCAGTTCTGCCAAAAATGGCGACAGAACGCTTGGTGTCGCTGCGCAAGCGGTTGATTTGCATCGATTCGAAGGCGGCTGCGGCTTGGCACGGAATCTGCAGACACAGCGACGAAATGAGCAATTCCCCGGCCACGCCCCCGAGACCATCATCGCCGCCACTGCGCCACGCCGCGCGGCATCGCAGACCGTCATGACCACTGTCGCCATCCGCCGCCATCTGTACCTGATCGTCGCCGTGAAGCTCGCGCTGCTGGTCGCGATCTGGTGGGGCTTTTTCAGGGACGCCCGGGTGCCGGTCGACCCGCAAGGCGCCGCCACGCACCTGCTGTCGAAACCCCAGGAGCCATCGAAGTGATTTCCGAACAATTGGTCGATCTGTCCCGGCTCCAGTTCGCCGTGACCGCCATGTACCACTTCCTCTTCGTGCCGCTGACCCTGGGCATGGTGTGGTTGCTGGTGATCATGGAAAGCGTGTACGTGATGACCGGCAAGGTCGTCTGGAAGGACATGACCCGGTTCTGGGGCAAGCTCTTCGGCATCAACTTCGCGCTCGGGGTGACGACCGGCATCACCCTCGAATTCCAGTTCGGCACCAACTGGGCGTATTACTCGCATTACGTCGGCGACATCTTCGGCGCGCCGCTCGCCATCGAAGGCCTGATGGCCTTCTTCCTGGAATCGACCTTCATCGGACTGTTCTTCTTCGGCTGGGATCGCCTGAGCCGACCGCAGCATCTGCTGGTGACGTTGCTGATGGCCATCGGCACCAATCTGTCCGCGCTGTGGATCCTGATCGCCAACGGCTGGATGCAGAATCCGGTCGGCGCGGAGTTCAGCTACGAAACCATGCGCATGGAAATGACCGACTTCTGGGCGGTGGTGTTCAACCCCGATGCGCAGGCCAAGTTCGTGCACACCGTGTCGGCCGGTTACGTGACCGGCGCGATGTTCGTACTCTCGATTTCCGCGTACTACCTGCTGCGCGGCCGCAACGTCGAATTCGCCAAGCGCAGTTTCCGCGTCGCGGCCGCGTTCGGGCTGGCGTCGGTGCTGTCGGTGATCGTGCTCGGCGACGAGTCCGGCTACACCGTGGGCGAAGCGCAGCAGACCAAGATGGCGGCGATGGAGGCGATGTGGGAGACGCAGCCGGCCCCCGCGGGCCTGGCGCTGGTCGCGGACATCAATGAAGAGGCGCAGCGCAACGACTGGGAAATCCAGATCCCGTGGGTGCTGGGCCTGATCGGCACGCGTTCGGCCAGCGAAGCGATTCCGGGCATCCACGAGATCAAGGTCAGAAATCGCGAACGCATCCTCAACGGCATCCAGGCGGTGACCGCGCTGGAGACGCTGCGCAGGCACCGCGACGATGCCGCCTCGAAAGCCGCGTTCGATCGCCACAAGGCCGACCTCGGCTTCGGTCTTCTGCTGAAGAAATACGTCGTCGACGTGCGTCAGGCCACGCCGGAGATGATCCAGCGCGCGGTCGACGACACCATCCCGCGGGTCACGCCGATGTTCTGGGCGTTCCGGCTGATGGTCGGCGCCGGGTTCGCGATGCTGATCCTGTTCGCGCTGGCGTTCTGGCAGACCGTGCGCGGCCACTGCGGCGGCAAGCGCTGGCTGTTGCACTGGGCGGTGTGGATGTTGCCGGTGCCGTGGATCGCGAGCGAGCTGGGCTGGTTCGTCGCCGAATACGGCCGCCAGCCATGGACGATCTATGGCGTGCTGCCGACGCATCTGTCGGTCTCGACGCTGACCGTCGGCAACCTCTACGGATCGCTCGCTGGCTTCATCGGCTTCTACACGTTGCTGCTGGTGGTCGAGGTCTACCTGATGGTCAAGTTCGCGCGTCAGGGACCGGGCAGTCTCGGTACCGGTCGCTACGACCGCGAAGTCGATCACGCCCCCGTCCAAACCGCCACCCAGGCCTGAGGAGAGATTCCGATGTTGCTGGACTATCCAACCCTGAAATTGATCTGGTGGCTGCTCGTGGGCGTGCTGCTGGTGGGCTTCGCCATCATGGACGGCCACGACATGGGCGTCGGCACGCTGTTGCCCTTCGTCGGCAAAAACGATGAGGAGCGTCGCGTGGTGATCAACACCGTCGGCCCGCACTGGGACGGCAACCAGGTGTGGTTCATCACCGGCGGTGGCGCGATCTTCGCGGCGTGGCCGCTGGTCTACGCCACCGCGTTCAGCGGGTTCTACTGGGCGATGCTGGCGGTGCTGTGGGCGCTGTTCTTCCGTCCGGTGGGCTTCGACTACCGCAGCAAGATCCACAACGCCGCCTGGCGGAGGACCTGGGACTGGGGGCTGTTCGTCGGTGGTGCGGTGCCGCCGCTGATCTTCGGCGTGGCGTTCGGCAACCTGTTCCAGGGCGTGCCGTTCCATTTCGACGATTCGCTGGTCTCGACCTACACCGGCAGCTTCTGGGCCTTGCTCAATCCGTTCGCGCTGCTGGTCGGCGTGGTGTCGAGCGCGATGATCACGATGCACGGCGGCATGTATCTGGCCCATCGCACCGAAGGCGATGTGCAGCGCCGCGCGATCCGCGGTGCGACCCTGGCGGCCATCGCGATGGTGGTCGCATTCGCCGCGGCGGGTCTGTGGCTGCGCTACGGCGGCATCGACGGTTACGCGATCGCGTCGATGCCCGCCACCGACGCACTGCCGGATCCGCTGGCGAAGACGGTGGTGCGCAGCGCGGATGCGTGGCGGGTGAACTACGCGCGCGTTCCGGCGATCTGGCTGCTGCCGATCCTCGGCTTCGCGGGCGCATTGCTCGCCGTGTGGCAGGTGCGCGCCGGTCGCACGCTCACCGCCTTCGTGCTGTCGTCGCTGTCGATCGTCGGCGTGATCGGCACCGCGGGCGCCGCGCTGTTCCCCTTCGTGATGCCCTCGTCCACGCATCCGGGCGCCAGCCTGACGGTATGGGACAGTGTGTCCAGCCATCTGACGCTGACGCTGATGTTCTGGGCGACCATGCTGTTCATGCCGATCATCGTCGCGTACACCAGTTGGGCGTACCGGGTGATGCGCGGCAAGGTCACGGTGGAACAGATCCGCGCCAACGAACATTCGGCGTACTGAGGTCCGCATGGTCACCATCGCATGCACCACGCAGAACCGCCGCCACATCACCGCGCACGCCGGCCGTTGCCGTCATTTCCTGGTCAAGCACGTGAATGCGGGCATCATCAGCGACTGGGAAGGCCGCAACCTGGGCAAGGACGAAACGCTCTGCACCGGGGGCGATGCCTTGCCGCCCGCATTGCAGGACATCGACATCCTCGTCACCGCCGGTGCGGGGCCGGGCCTGCGCTCCAGACTGGCGCGGCACGGCGTGCAGGTGATCATCACCGACATCCTGCTTCCGGACCAGGCGCTCGCCGCCTGGATGGCCGGCGCGCTGTGCGCCACGCCCGCGGAACCCGTCGACCCCGCGGCGGCGGCCCCGCATTGCACCGAGGCGCACGCGTGCGGTTGCCGCGGCGGCACGCATTCACACTGATCGGAGAGACGACACATGTGGTACTTCAGCTGGGTTCTGGGCGTGGGATTCGCAGTGCTGCTGTCGATCCTCAATGCGATGTGGGGCGAGAACGAAGACAACCGTCGGCAGTCGGAGGCCCGGGATGACGATGTCCTCTGAGCCCCGGGCCGCGACCGCGCCCACCGCCGCGCTGCACCTGCCGGCGCTGTTCGTCGGCATCGCGATCATGGTCGTCGGCACCGCCTTTCCGTTCGTCATGTCCGATGCCGATGGTCGCGCGGACCATGGTCTGGCGATGGCGCTGTTCTGGGCGATGGCGGCCGGGTTCGTGCGCGGCGTGGGCTTCATTCCGCGTCATCGGATCTGGCGCTGGCTGTTCTCCGCATGGGCCTGCGTCGTCGCGCTCAGCCTGTTCGCCGCGCTGCGCTGGGCCGGGTGAATTCCGCACCGTCCATCTCGTCGCAACGAATCGCGTGCGGCCTTCGATTCCGCTCTCTCTATCAACACGGACGCCTCCCATGCGCACACCTCTTCTGCCTCCTCTCGTTCTGGTCTGTCTCGCAACGGCCGCATTCGCCGCCGCGACGATGCCCGCCCAGCCCTCCGAGCCGCCCGTCGACGAGACCGCGCAGGCGATCAGACGCGCGGAGACGGCGACCGCCGATCTCGGGCGCAGCCTTCGCGAAGCGCTGATGGCCGAGATGGCGACCGGCGGCCCGGTCGGCGCGATCGATTTCTGCCACGACAAGGCGCCGGGCATCGCCGATGCGGTAGCGGCGCGACACGGCGTGAAGATCGGGCGCGTCGGCGTGCGCGTGCGCAGTCCCGCCAATGTCGCAGGCGACTGGCAGCGCGCCATGCTCGAGGATTTCTCGCGGCGCGCCGCCGCGGGAGAAGCCCCGCAGGCGCTGCAGTTCACGAAGACCGATAGCGGGACTGGCGTCCTGCGCCATGCCCGCGGCATTCGCACCGAACCCGCGTGCCTGCTGTGCCACGGCCCCGCAGTTGCGGCGCCGGTGCAGTCGGCGATTCGCGCGCGCTACCCGCAGGATGCGGCTACCGGTTTCGAGGAAGGTTCGCTGCGCGGTGCCTTCTGGGTGGAAGTGCCCTTGTCGCGGACGGCGTCGGCGACGGTGCCACCCGCGACGGCAGCGTCCGTCGATCACCGCATCGCCATCGCGCTGTCGCCGACGCATGCCGCGGCGCTCCGCGAGGAAATGCGCGGACAGCTGATGACCCTGCAGGGCATCATCGGCGGTCTGGCGACACAGGACTGGAAGGCCATCGAAACCCTGGCGGATGCGCGCGGTCCCGGCAAGGGCGGCGGTCGCGGTCAAGGCTTCCGGGCGCAGTTGCCTGTCGCATGGTTCGACGTCGCCCGTCCGATGCACACGGAATACGCAGCGATCGCCGAAGAGGCCCGCAGCGGCAGGCGCGTCGATGCGGCGCTGCGGACGCTCGAAGCCGTGACCGCGCAATGCACGGCCTGCCATGCGACGTATCGCATCGAGGAGCGTACGACCGCGCCGTGATGCGATCCGTACGCAGTGATGTGCGCTTTGCGGTGATCCGATAACGGCCTGGCACGCGCCGCCGATGCAGCGCTGCGGACTATACTGCCGCCTTCCTCGGGCGCGGCCCGCGGCCGCCATCGCAACGGCGACCGCCTTGCGTGCCGACCTCCACTCCGCAGTCAATTCGTTGAATTCCCATGCCGCAACGCGCCTGGACCGATTCCGCCATCCGCAGGATCGAGGCCGACTTCAACCGGTCCGCAGATACCCACCTGATCCTGCTGCCGCTACCCGGTTTCCCGGGCATCGACATCTATCTCAAGGACGAATCCAGCCATCCCACGGGCAGCCTGAAGCATCGCCTGGCGCGTTCGCTGTTCCTGTACGCGCTGGCGAACGGTTGGTTGCGCGAAGGCGCGCCGGTGATCGAGGCCTCCAGCGGATCGACCGCGGTGTCGGAAGCGTATTTCGCGCGGCTGCTCGGACTGCCGTTCATCGCGGTGATGCCGACCTGCACTTCGCCGGACAAGCTCCGCGCGATCGAATTCCACGGCGGGCGCTGCCATCTGGTCGACGATCCGGCGGCGATCAATGCCGAATCCGTGCGACTCGCGCAAGAAACCGGCGGGCATTTCATGGACCAGTTCACCTACGCCGAGCGCGCCACCGACTGGCGCGCGAACAACAACATCGCCGAGTCGATCTTCCTGCAGATGGCGGAGGAACCGCATCCGGTGCCGACCTGGATCGTCTGCAGCCCCGGCACCGGCGGCACCGGCGCGACGTTCGGCCGTTACGTGCGCTATCGCCGGCACGCGACCCGCGTACTCTGCGCGGACCCCGAGCATTCGGTGTTCTACGATCATTTCGCCGGCGCGCTGTGCGGCGCGCCGCGCCACGATCTGACCCACCCCTGCGGTTCGGGCATCGAAGGCATCGGCCGGCCCCGGGTCGAACCGAGCTTCATCGCCGCCTGCATCGACGCCATGGTCAAGGTGCCCGATGCGCTGAGTCTCGCCGCGATGCGGCATGTCGGCGATGTCCTGGGGCGCCGCGTCGGCGGTTCCACCGGTACCAACTTCGTGGGCGTTCTCGCCGCTGCCGAACGCATGCGCCGGGCGGGACGCGCCGGTTCGATCGTCTCGATCCTCTGCGACGGCGGCGAGCGCTACGGCCACAGCTATTACAACCCGGCCTGGTACATCGAGCAGGGCATCGACGTCGAAGCGTCCGACGCCGCGATCGCGCGCGCGGTCGCCGGCGAGGGCGCGCCCGACGTGCCCTGGCTGGAACGCGACGCCGGCGCGGGCTGAGTCCGCACAGGCGCCCCGGACCTCGTCCCGGACGTTGGCAGTCGCAGGTCGCGGCTGCCAGCGAGGCCGTCGCGACCTGGGCTATGGTCTTTCCGCACGAGGTTGCGAGGAGGACCGCGATGATCGAGGCATTCCGACAGGGGGCGCCGGCCGAGTTGTGGCAGGGGCTGGTCCGCGACGCCGGCGCGCGCGCCGGGTGCGCGCTGGACGAGGACTGCGAGAGTTATCTGGTGTTCGTGCTGTTGCGACATCAGCGCGAGCCGCGTTTCTTCGAGCGCGCGCAGGCGCTGGATTGGCTGCATGCGCAATCGCTGCCGGCGTCCGCCCGGGCCGCGGCGCTGCGCGATGTCGGAGATCGCTGCCTGCTGGTGGCCGGTCTGTATCCGGGTCTGGCCGAACGTCGGCGGGTCGGCGCGGATTATTTCGCCGACCTCGGGCGCAGCGCCTATCTGGGGGTGGCCGAGGCCAGTCGCGCGGCGTACGCCGCGCTCTATGCGCGGCTCGCGGAAGCGCATCGCGATCTGGTGCGCATTCTCGCCGCGATGGACCGACGGCGATCGCCGTTGCCGTCGCCGCCGCCGTCGCCCGCGATCCTCGTGCGCCGGCACTGATCGTCGCCGCGCGGCGCACGATGCCGCCCGGCTGCGGCATCATGCGCGCATGCGCAAGATCATCCACATCGACATGGACGCGTTCTACGCGTCGGTCGAGCAGCGCGACGACCCGTCGTTGCGCGGCCGGCCGGTGGTGGTGGCCTGGCGCGGACAGCGGTCGGTGGTGTGCGCGGCGTCGTACGAGGCGCGGACGTTCGGCGTGCGCTCGGCGATGCCCGCGGTGCGCGCGGAGCGGTTGTGTCCGGAGGCGGTGTTCGTGCCGCCGGATTTCCCGCGCTACAAGGCGGTATCGCGGCAGGTGCGAGAGATCTTCGCCCGGCACACCGATCTGATCGAACCGCTGTCG
Organism: Pseudomonadota bacterium; assembly: GCA_049324395.1. GTDB lineage: Bacteria > Pseudomonadota > Gammaproteobacteria > Xanthomonadales > Xanthomonadaceae > Lysobacter_I. The sequence goes on along the minus strand of JBMOOY010000027.1, from coordinate 47,008 downwards.
CTGGACGAAGCGTACCTCGACGTGACCGCGCCGAAGATCGCGCTGCCCAGCGCGACCGCGATCGCCGAAACCATCCGCGCGCAGATCCGCGAGGAGACCGCGCTGACCGCGTCGGCGGGCGTGGCGCCGAACAAGTTCCTGGCCAAGATCGCCTCGGACTGGCGCAAGCCCGACGGACTGTTCGTGATCCGTCCGCACCAGGTTTTCGACTTCCTCACGCCGTTGCCGGTCGGACGGATTCCCGGCGTCGGCAGGGTGATGCAGGAAAAACTCGCCGCGCACGGCATCGGCACGGTCGGCGAGCTGCGTGCGTTCGGCGCGGAGCGCCTGCAACGCGAGTTCGGCAACTGGGGGCTGCGACTCCACGACTACGCGCAGGGCATCGACGACCGCGCGGTCGAGCCGGACCAGCCGGTGCAGTCGATTTCCTCGGAAGATACCTTCGAGCGCGACGTGCCGCTCGACGCGCTGGAACCGATGATCCGTTCGTTGGCGGAGAAGACCTGGAACGCGTCGCGGAAGGTGGATCGCGTGGGGCGCACCGTGGTGCTGAAGCTCAAGACCGCGCAGTTCCGCATCCTCACCCGCAGCCATACGCCGGACACGCCGCCGGAGTCGCTGGAGCGATTTGTCGAGATCGCGCTCGCGCTGCGCGAACGCGTCGATCTGCCTTCGCGCACGCGCTATCGCCTGGTCGGCGTGGGCCTCGGAAATTTCCGCGATCGCGACGCAGCGCCGCCGCAGGTGGAATTGTTCGAAGGCTAGGCGGGAGGCTTCTTCCACGCCTTGGTCAAGGTCAGCGCCTTCGCCGCGTCGATCCGCCCGTAGCCGTACTTGTTGGAATGCCCGTTCGCCTTGTAGGCCGAGGTCGGGCCGATCTTCTTCGCGCTGGCGACGAGGATGCCGCGGACGTCGTCGGGACCCATGTCCGGCTTCAGCGACAGCATCAGCGCGCAGAGGCCGGCGACCAGCGGCGTCGCCGACGACGTGCCGCCGAAATCGTTGCAGAACAGGCCTGCGGCGTCGCCGAGGGCGGCATCGCCGGTGTTGAAACCGCGCCCCGGCGTGGAGACGTCGGTGGTGAAGATGTTGCGCTCGCCGCCGCTGGAAGGCGCGACCACGCAGACCTGCGCGCCGGTGTTGGAATAGCTCGCCAGTTCGTCGCCGTCGGTCGATGCGCCGACCGCGATCGCGTTCGGGTCGGAGGCCGGATAGCCCACCTGCTTGCGTTCGTCGTTGCCGGTGGCGCAGACCACGATCGCGCCGCGTCCCTTGCGGCCGAGCCGGCGCGCGTCCCGCAGCGCGTATTCCATGTCCGGGCTCTTCGGGCTGGTCCAGGAGCACGACACCACGTCGGCGAACGTCGCCGCATAGCGGATGGCATCGGCGACCTGGCTTTCGCTCGCCAGATCGTCGGCGTGGAAGATCTTCACGGGGAGCAGGCGACAGTTCGGTGCCAGCCCGTACGCATGCGGTCCGCGGCCCACCGCCACGCCCGCGCAGGGGGTGCCGTGGATGTCGTTGCCGCTCATCTGCGCGAACGGCGCCCGGAAACGCTTCGGACGCGGGTTGAAATGGTCCGCGTCGTCCTCGGGCAGGAAGAAATCGCGCCCGCACAGATCGCGCGGTTCGTCCGGATCGGGATTGCGCAGCACGTTCGTGCGCAGCTCCGGGTGTTCGACGTCGATGCCGTCGTCGAGGATCGCCACCGTCACGCCGCGCTTGCCGCGCGTGACCTTCCACGCAGCCGTCGCGCCGACGGTGCGCAGATGCCATTGTTTCGTCGAGGGCGCGCCGGACGCGGGCGCGCCGCGACGGAACTGCGAGACGAAATTCGGCGCAGCGAAGACGACCTCGTCGAGGGTCGCCAGTTTCGCGGCCAGGCGCACCAGCGCCTCGCCCGGATGGAGCATCGCAGTGTCGCTGAGGATGACCTGATCCGGAATCAGCGGGTTGCGCGCGCGTATCGTCAGTCCGCTGTCGCGCACGATCGCGTTGCGGGTCCGCTGCGGGACTTCGGCCTTGAAGCGCAGCACGATTTCCTTGTAGAGCACGCGCACGAGCCGGGTCTCGCGGTCCAGCCAGGCGGTGATCGTCTTGCGACCGAGGGCGCTCTCACGCGCGCGCTTCGCGGTACGCGGATGCGCGCCCAGCGCCGGCGCGAGGTCCGCCGCCCGACCGGGCAGATCGAAGAAGGCCTGCGCGGCGCGCATCACCCGGCCGGTGGTCATCGCCGCGGTCGGCGTGCCCGACAGTCGGGCGACGATGTCGCCTTCGATCGATTCCAGACTCAGCGGAAGGGGTTCGAGCTCGACCCAGCGACCGTCGGCCATGCGCAGGCCGAGATCGGAAGGGACCGGGGCGTCGGCGATGGCGGGGGGCGGATCCGGCGGCACTGACATGGCGACCTCACGTCCTGCAAGGCGGGGGATGCGTTCCGAGACTTCGCCGCCATCCTGCCACGGCGCGGTCGCGCCGTGTGCGACCGCGCGTCAGGCGCGGGTGAACGCGCTTTCGGCGTCGAACCAGACCGCTTCGACCTTGCGGTCCCGCTCGATCCTGCCGCTCACGTCGGGCAGGAACACCTCGCTGCCGCCGGCCGGGCGGAACAGGGCCTGCTGGCGAGTGAATCGCGGCCGGCCGACGAGCTCCAGACCGTAGGCCTCGGCGATCCCGTGCAGCGCGCTGTCGTCCGCTTCGTCGCCGAAGCGCAGCGAGAGCAGTCCGGTCGGAAACCGCAGACGTCCGCTGTCGTCGACCATCGCCGGCAGCACCACGTAATCGGCGCCGAGCAGGCGATGCAGGCTGCGCCAGCCTTCACGCGCGCTGCGCGGCGGCTTGTTCAGGCGGACGATCCAACCCGGCGTGCGTCCTTCCAGCGGTTCGACGCTGGCCTTGCCGGCCAGACGCGACAGCGCGTCGCCCGGCGTGCCGGCGGCCGCGGGCCTGACCACGAAAAGGCCGGGGCTGATCTGTTCGGACGGGGAGGACATGGGCGTCCTTCGGGGCGTGTCTGCTGCGGTGTGCCGGTGGGTCGCGCCGGTGGCGGGACGTCGAAGGAGGACGTCGACCGCGGGCGCAGGTCTCTGGATAGCACAGCGCGCCCGACCCGGCAACCGCGGGGCCGGGCGGCGATGGCGCCTCCCGGGCGAGGCGGCGGCCCGCCCGGGACGACGACGGATCAGCGCGTCGGAGCGAACCGCAGCGCCAGCGACCACTCCCGGCCGGGCTGGTTGTAGTACGCCGCGGTTTCGTAGCGCTTGTCGAAGGCGTTGGCGACCCGCGCCGAGACCGTCCAGTCGCTGCCGATGCGGTACTCGGCGCGCACGTCCAGGGTCGCGAACCCGCCCAGGCGGCGGGTATTGGCGAGGTCGTCGTAGCGCGCGCCCTCGGCCACGCCGGTGAAGCCGAGGCGGAAGTCGCCGAAGGCGCGGTCGATCTCGATCCGGGCGGTCTCCCGCGCCCGCCGCGCCAGATCGTTGCCGCGGTTCGCGCCGGCGGCGCGGTTCTCGGTGTCGAGCCAGCTGGCGCTGGCGCCGACGTCCCAGCCGAACACGCGGCTGTCCACGCGCAGTTCCGCGCCGCGCATCCGCGCGCGCTCGATGTTGTTGGGCAGGAAGATCGAGATGTCGTAGGCGATCAGATCGTCGACCTCGGTCGAGAACGCATCGAGACGCACGCCGGTGCGCTCGCCGCGCCAGGCGATGCCGGCCTCGACCGTGCGCGAGGATTCCGGGCGCAGCGCCGGATTGCCGAAGAACGGGTAGTACAGCTCGTTGAACGTCGGCGCCTTGAATGCCGTGCCGTAGCTGGCGACGACGCGCCAGTGCTCCGCGAACGACAGACCCCAGGCCGCGGTGCCGGTGGTTTCGCCGCCGAACTGGTCGTTGTCGTCGCGGCGCAGCGCCAGTTGCAGATCGTGCGCGCCGAAGCGGCCCTGATACTGGGCGAACCCGGCGCGGTTGCCGCGACGGGTGTCGTCGTAGACAGTGTCGCTGTCGATGCGATCGCGCAGCCAGTCGGCGCCGACGGTCAACAGCTGCCCTTCGGTCAGCGCGATGTCGGCCTGCGCCGAAGCGGTGTCGCGACGGCTCGCGAAATCGCCCTGCGCCACGCTGCCGAGGAAATTGTCGGACGCGTCGAGATTGCGGCCCGCCGACAGTTTCAGGTCGACGCGTTCGCCGATCTTCCAGCGCAGTTGCGTGCCGTAGACCTGCTGGCGGATGTCGGAGTTGTCGACGAAGCCGCCGTCGTATTCGTTGTGGCCGGAGACGCGCAGCGCATGCGCATCGAGCGATGCGCGTTCGCCCAGCGCGATGCCGCCGCGCGCGGAAAATGCGTGATTGCGATAGCCGTCGCGGTCGGTCTGGCCGTCGACGAAGCAACCGGCGAACACCGGCGCACCGGCGCCGCGACAGGCGTCGATCCCGTCGGTGCTCTGGAACGCGGTGTCGATGCCGAACCAGCCGCGCTCGCTGCCGCCGCCGACGCCGACCCCGCCCTCGCGACGACCGTGGCTGCCGGCGCCGACGTTGAAGCGGAACGTCGCCTCGCCGCGATCGCGACGGGTGAAGATCTGGATCACGCCGCCGATGGCGTCGGAGCCGTACAGGCTCGAACGCGGACCGCGCACGATTTCGATGCGGTCGATCGCCGCGAGCGGCAGATCCTGGAACGAGGCCAGGCCGGAGGTGGCCGAACCGACGCGCACGCCGTCGACCAGCACCAGCACGTGATCGGACTCGGCGCCGCGCACGAACAGCGTGCTGAGTTTGCCGGCGCCGCCCTGGTTGCTGAGGTTGATGCCGGCGCGACCGCGCAGCAGTTCGCCCAGCGAACCGGCTTGGCTGCGGCGGATGGCCTCGCGGTCGATGACGTCGACCGGCGCCAGCGCGGCGTCGGCGGTGACCGCGGTACGGGTGGCGGTGACGACGACCTCGTCGAGCGCGTCGGCGTCGTCGCCGGCCTGCGCCTGCGCGGCACAGGGAAGGAGGGTCGAGAAGGGAAGGGCGATCGCGATCGCCAGCGGAATCCTGCGGAAAGACATGCGTTGCTCCATCGCGCGCACCCGCGCGGTGAAAAGGGCGGAGGAGTCGCGGACGGAGAGAGAGGACGCAGCGGGCGACGGCGTGTAACGGACGTGCGGCGCGCGCCGCGACGCCCTCCGCATCGCAACCGTGGACTTCGTGGCCGGTCTCCGGGCTCGTGCGCGAACGTGAGGACGACGGACATCGTCCCGTTCCGCCAGCGCGCCTTCCCGTGGTGGACACCACAGTGGCGATTGCGATGGCTCGACGCACTTACCGTTGCGGGGGCAGCGCCGGCATTGTCGCCGCGGGAAGCGGGGACGCACCGGCTTCCCGTTTCAATCCTCGGACGAAGGTCCTCGGATCACCGCGAAGCGCGCGCAGTGTACCCGATCGCGGCGAGACCCGGGCCGGTCGCCCGGATTGTCCGTTCGGGTCGGCCCGTTCGGATCAGTCGCCGGAGTCGGGCTCGTCGAACAGGCTGAACGCGGGCGCGGACGTTTCCTCGCGCACGGTGTGGGTGGTCGTCACCGGTGCGGCGACCGGGCGTCCACGCGGCGGCGGCAACTGCGCGATCGCCGCGTCCGCGGCGACCAGCAGCTCGCTGCGGCGTTCGGAAGGCACCTCCTGCCAGTGGCAGCCGAGCAGCGCGCCTTCCAGCGCGTACAGCAGATTGAGGCTGGGCTTGAAGCCGGCGCGCTTGACGCGCATGAAAGCTTCGAGCGCGCCGATCGCGCGCAGATCTTCTTCGGTACGCAGACCGACCTGGCGCAGCCAGGCGGCGCTCTTCGGGCCGATGTTGCGGAGTTTCAGCGGTGCGCTCATGCGGTGTGCCGTCGGAAAGGGAGGTGGGCGGCGCCGCTCAGGCGTTCCCGTGCAGACTGCGCAGGAACAGCGCTGCGATGGCTTCCAGCCCCGCTTGATCTTCAACGTCGAAACGGTCCGGAACCGGACTGTCCAGGTCGAACACGCCGACCAGCGCCCCGTCGAGGACCAGCGGAACCACCAGTTCCGACCGCGAGGCCGCGTCGCAGGCGATATGGCCGGGGAAGGCGTGGACATCGGCGATGCGCTGGGTTTCGCGGGTGCGCGCCGCGGCGCCGCAGACGCCCTTGTCCAGCGGGATGCGCACGCAGGCGGGCAGGCCCTGGAACGGACCGACCACCAGTTCGGTGCCGTCGTAGAAGTAGAAGCCGACCCAGTTGAGGTCCGGCAGCGCGTGATACACGAGCGCCGAGAGATTGGCGGCGTTGGCGATGCGGTCTCGCTCGCCGTGGAGCAGGGCTTCGGCCTGCGCGGCGAGCTGGGCGTAACGTTCCGGCTTGCTGCCGGTGAGCGGGATCGACGCGAAACTCATGCGCGCAGTGTAGCGCGCCGGTCGTCGCGGCTACCATGCGCGTTCCGAAGCCACGAAGGCCCTGCGATGCCCGACACGCCGCGCAACCTCTTCGTCACCGGCACCGATACCGGGGTCGGCAAGACCGTGGCCGCAGCGGCGCTGGTCCGGCGCCTGCGCGCCGAGGGCCTGCGGGTCGCCGGGATGAAACCGGTCGCCAGCGGCTGCGTGCGGACCCCGGAGGGCCTGCGCAACGAGGATGCCCTTGCACTGCAGGCGGCCAGCGACGCGCTGCCCGCCTACGACGAGGTCAATCCGGTCGCGCTGGAGATTCCGACCGCACCGCAGCTCGCCGCGCGCGCGATGGGCGTGCGCATCCACCTGTCGACGCTGCTCGATGCGCATGCCCGACTGGCCGTGGGCCGCGACGCGGTCGTGATCGAGGGCGCCGGCGGCTGGCTGGCGCCGTTCGACGAGGGCCTGGAACAGGCCGATCTCGCCCGTGCGCTGCAGGCGCCGATCGTACTGGTGGTCGGGCTGCGCCTGGGCTGCCTGAATCATGCGCGGCTGACCGCCCGGGCGATCGCGCAGGAAGGATTCGCGTTCGCGGGATGGATCGCGAATACCGTCGATCCGACGTTCGCGGAACGGGACGATTACATCGCCCTGCTGCGCGCGGCCCTGCCCGCGCCTTGCCTCGGCGTGCTGCCGTACGCGCCCGATGCGGATGCGACGCGAATGGCGACGCACCTGTCGTCGCCGTGGAGCCCGCCCCGGACGTGATCCGGGGGCAGGTCCGGGCGCGAGCTACGCCGTCTGCGGCTGCGCGTCGTCGCCGACGCCGTGCGGACGGGCCTGCGCCTGCGCATGCGCGCGATCCTTCGCATGGTCGCGGGCGAGATACAGATAGAACGCCGGCAGCACGAACAGGGTGAACGCGGTGCCGATGGTCATGCCCGATGCGATCACCATGCCCATCGAGAAGCGCGCGGCGGCGCCGGGGCCGCTCGCGATCAGCAACGGGATCATCGCGAACACCAGCGCCGCGGTGGTCATCAGCACCGGGCGCAGGCGGATCGCGGTCGCTTCCTCGATCGCCTCGCGCTTGCTCAGGCCCTGTTCGATCTGCAGCTTGTTGGCGAACTCCACGATCAGGATGCCGTGCTTGGAGATCACGCCGACCAGCGTCACCAGACCGACCTGGGTGTAGATGTTGATGCTCATGCCGGGGAACGCCTCGATGCCCTGCATGCCGAGGATGCCGCTGGCGATGGCCAGCACGTTCAGCGTCAGCAGCGCGCCGCAGATCGCCATCGGCACGGTCAGCAACATGATCGTGGCGTCGCGGAAACTTTCGAACTGCGCCGACAGTACGAGGAAGATCACGATCAGGGCTAGCGCCATGGTCAGCAGCATCGCCGAGCCTTCCTGCTTGAACTGGCGGGATTCGCCGGCGTAATCGACGCTGTAGCCCTGCGGCAGCACGTCCTTCGCCGCCTGATCCAGGATCGCCAGGGCCTCGCCCTTGCTCACGCCCGGGCGCGGCGCGAAGGTGATGCCCACCGCGTTGAGCTGCTGGAAGCGTTTCAGCGATTGCGGCTGGGTGCTCTGCTTCAGCGTGACCACGGTCGAGAGCGGAATCAGTTCGCCGCTGCGGGTGCGGGTGTAGTAGTTCTCCAGCGCGCTGGCGTTGAGCCGGTCTTCGCGCTGCACCTGCGGGATCACGCGATAGGAACGGTTCTGCATCGCGAAACGGTTGGTGTAGCCGCCGGAGAGCAGCGCCGCCATGTCGGCCGCGAGCGTGCGCATGTCGATGCCCAGCGCCGCCGCCTTGTCGCGGTCGATGTCCACCTCGATCCGCGGCTTGTCGATCTTCAGATCCTTGTCGAGGAAGATGAAGCGCTTGCTCGCATAGGCGCGGCCCAGGATCTCGTCCGCCAGATCGGACAGCTGGCTGAGCTCGCCGACGCCGCCGATGATGAACTCGCCGCCGCCGTCGCCGCCCGCGCTGGGCAGCGACGGCGGTACGAGCGCGAACACGTTCAAGCCGGTGACCTGGCCGATCTGGGGCTGCAGGGCCTGCTCCAGCACCTGCTTGGTCGAGCGCTCCCGCTCGCTCCACGGTTTGAGCACGAAGCCGGCCATCGCCATCGGGCTGGCGCCGCCGCCGCTGCCGCCGAAGCCGCCGTTGAACAGGAAGTAGCCGTCGACCTCGGGCACGGTCTTGGAAATCTTCGTGATTTCCTCGGTGTAGCGTTCCACGTAATCGAGCGTGGAGTAGGGGTCGGCGCTGGCGATCGAGAAGATGAAGCCCTCGTCCTCCATCGGCGCCGGTTCGGCGGGCGCGGTCGTGTAGAGGAAGCCGCAGCTGACCAGCACGATCGCGCCGAACACGGCGATCACCGATTTCGTCTCCAGCGCGCCGTGCAGCCGGCGCTGGTAGGCGTGGCGCAGCGTCTCGAATTTCCGGTCCAGCCACAGCTCGAGCCTGGCCTTGGGATGTTCCGGATCGTGCGCCTTGAGGATCTTCGCGCTCATCATCGGCGACAGGGTCAGCGCGATCACGCCCGACAGCAGCACCGCACCGGCGAGGGTGAAGGCGAATTCCGTGAACAGTACGCCGGTGAGCCCGCCCTGGAAGCCGATCGGCAGGTAGACCGCGACCAGCGTCGTCGTCATCGCCACCACCGGCCACGCCAGCTCGCGCGCGCCGCGGATCGCCGCATCGTAGGGTGTCATGCCCTCCTCGATGTGGCGATGGATGTTCTCCAGCACGATGATGGCGTCGTCGACCACGATGCCGATCGCCAGCACCATCGCCAGCAGGGTCAGCAGATTGATCGTGAAGCCCATCAGCAGCATCAGGAACAGCGCGCCGACCAGCGACAGCGGCACCGTCACCGCCGGGATCAGCACGCTGCGCAGCGATCCGAGGAACAGGAAGATCACCACGATCACGATGATCACCGCCTCCACGATGGTGCTCACCACCTCGTCGATGGCTTCCTGGATGGATTCGGTGCTGTCGTAGGGAATCGTGCCCTTGATGCCCTGCGGCAGCTGCGGGACGATCTGCGCGTCCCAGAGCGCGCGCACCTCGCGGATCACGTCGAGCGAATTGGCGTCGGGCGCCACGTACACGCCGACGAAAGTCGCGGCCTCGCCGTTCATGCGCACCGAGGTGCCGTAGGATTCCGAGCCGAGCACGACATCGGCGATGTCGCCGAGTCGCACGATCGCGCCGTCCTCCTCGCGGATCACCAACTGGCGGAATTCCTCCGGCGTGCGCAGGTCGGTGCGCGCGGTCATGTCGACGGCGACCATCTGGCCCTTCGTCGAACCCACCGCGGAAAGCACGTTGTTCGACTGCAGCGCGGCGGACACGTCGCTGGCGGTGACCTTCAGCGCGGTCATCCGGTCGGGCTTCAGCCACACGCGCATGGCGAAGGTGCCGGCGCCGAGGATTTCCGCGCGCTGCACGCCCGGCACGGTCACCAGCTTCGGCTGGATCACGCGGTTGAGGTAGTCGGTGATCTGGTTGTTGTCGAGCGTGTCGCTGGCGAAGGACAGGTACATCGCCGCGATCTGCTGGCCCTGCTGCAGGTCGATCACCGGGTCTTCCGATTCCGGCGGCAACTGGCCGCGCATCTTGTTGACCTTGGCGGCGATCTGGGTGAGCGCTTCGTTCGGGTCCTGGTCCAGGCGGATATAGGCCTGGATCGTGCTCACGCCGGCCGCGCTGGTCGAGCTCATGTACTCGATGCCTTCGGCGCTGGCGATCTCGCGTTCCAGCGGCGTGGTGATGAAGCCCTGGATCAGATCGGCATCGGCGCCGAAATACACGGTGCTGACGTTGACGACCGCGTTGCGCATCTCCGGATACTGGCGGACGTTGAGCTCGGAGTACGCGCGCAGGCCGAACAGCAGGATGAACAGGCTGACGACCACCGCGAGCACGGGCTTGTTGATGAAGATGTCGGTGAATTTCATCGCGTTCTCCCGTGCGCCGATGACGGCGCAGGGTGGGTGGGGGCGGGGGCGAGGCGCATCCGGGCGTCAGCTGTTGCCGGGCTTCGGGGCGACGTCGGCGGCGGGTCGCACCTTGTTGTTGATGGTGATCTCGGCGTCGTTGCGGAGTTTCAGCAGACCGCTGGTCACGACGCGTTCGCCGGGCTTGAGACCTTCGGTCACGGCGATGAGGTCGCCGCGGGTCGCGCCGGTCTTCACGAAGCGCTGGCGCACGATCAGCTTCTTGCCCGTGAGAGGCTGGCCCTGCATGTCCTTCTCGCCTTCCGCGCGATCCACTTCCTCGATCACGTAGACGGCGTTGCCGTAGGGGTTGAAACTGATCGCGGTCTGCGGCACCACCACGACCTGACGCGCGCCGCCGGTCGCGAAGGCGACCTTGGCGAACACGCCCGGACGCAACGCGAGATCCTCGTTGACGAACGACGCCTGGACCTTGAAGTTGCGGGTCTGCGGATCGACCTGCGGTTCGATCGCGACGACCCGACCGTCGAAGACCACGCCGGGCAGCGCGTCGACGCCGGCGCGGACCTGCATGCCTTCGGACACTTCGCCGACCTGCCGCTGCGGCAGGGCGAAGTCGAGGAGGATGGGATCCAACGCCTGCAGGTTCACCAGCGGGTCGCCGGGATTCACGTACTGGCCGAGGTTGATCTTGCGGATGCCGAGCACGCCGTCGAACGGAGCGCGGATGGTTTTCAGCGCGATCAGCGCGCGCTGCGCTTCGACCTGCGCGAGCTTGGCGGCGGCGTCGGCGGCACGCTGTTCGACTTCGTCGCGCGACACCAGCTTCTGTTCGCCGAGCGTGCGCCAGCGGTCGCGCTGCGACACCGCCAGCTTGGCGGAGGCCTCCAGCGCGCGCAGCGTGGCTTCCTCGTTCGCCGTGTTCAGGCGCACCAGCACGGTGCCGGCGCGGACGCGCTGGCCGGGCTGGAACAGGATCTCGCGGATCACGCCGCCGGCTTCGGTGGTCACGTCGGTGCCGTTGACAGCGACGAAGGTGCCGACCGCTTCCGCGTCGTCGCTCCAGCGCTCGGTCCTGGCGACCTCGGCCGTCACCGCGACCGCGGGTTGCGGCATGTTGTCGAAGAAATCGTTCGTGCCCTTGCCGATCATCCATTTCACGGCGAACACGCCGCCGAAGACGACGAACGCGCCGATCAGCATGAGCACCATCCGGCGGAGGGTGGACGGTTTGCGTCCGGCGGATCCGGAGGCGCCGGCATGAAGCGTCGAAGAGGGCTCATTCATGTGCGGAAATCTCGACAGGAGTTGCGATGCGGGAAAGCGATGTCGGCGTCGGGCAGACGCTGCCGAACACCTCGCGGCACAGGCGCGCGTTCAGCGCATCGAGGGCGTCGTCGTCGGAGGGGTCGAACAGCGGTCGCCAGCCGTAGCCGTTGAGCAGGTAGTGGAGGTGCTTCATCAGCAGCCGGTAGGGATCGCCGAGCGCGTGGGCTTCCAGCAGCCCCTCGGCATGGGTCACGGTATGGATGCCGAGCGACAACATCCAAGGCCCGATGGTCACGGCCTGCGGCGACAGTCCGAGCCCGGCGGGCAGGTCGCCGGCGGCGATCGCCGCTTCCGCGATCCCGTCGATCAGGGTGCCGAGCGGCGCGCTGGCTTCCAGCGACCTGCGTCGGCTGGCCTCCGAGGCGGCGCCCCAGACGACATCGGTCCAGACGAACTGGGCGAGGCGGAAATGTTCGGGCTGGGCACGGATGACCATCAGATCGGCCAGCGCGATCGCCACCATCCGTTCGCGGGTGGGGCCGGGCCAGCGCGCGGCGCGTTCGAAGAGGTCGACGCGGCTCAGGCAGTTGCGGGTGGCGAGGGCGACCAGCAGATCCTCCTTGCTGGCGAAGTGCTGGTACAGGGTGCCGATCGCGTAGTCGCACTCCTCGGCGATGCGCGACATCTGCAGCGCGAGCAGACCGTCGCGCTGGATCAGCGCCTGGGCCTTGTCGAGAAAACGCTGTTCCCGCTCGGCGCGTTCGCGCTGGCGGCGGTCCTTGGTGCCCATGTCGGCGCCTGGAGTGCAGGGGGGGGATGGCAGATTTTGAATCCGATTCAAATTTCGATCAAGAATAAGAATCGCTTCGCAGTGTGCCGATTTTGGCGATGATCGTCCCCTCCGGACACCCGCCGGCCGCCCTGCGGGCACAAAAAAACCCGGCAGCGCGGGACTGCCGGGTGGAGAGAGAGCATGCGACCCGCCGAGGGCGGGTCGGGGTGTTTCAGCGGGCCTTGCGACCGGCCGCCTTGGCGACCTTCTCGGCGTCGGCCTGCACGGTGGCGGCGACGGTCTCGAACTGGGCCTTGGCGATCTGGGCGATGGCTTCGTTGGTCTTGAACGTGCGGCCGAAGACTTCCTGGCCGGCGCCGATGCTGCGCTCGACGTTCTCGCGGGCGATCTGCACGCCCTTCGGCCACACGGCCTTCAGGCCGTCGAAGTCGCGCACGTCGGCCAGTTCGCCCCAGAAGGCGAAGGTGGCGTTCATGTTCTCTTCGATCGCGGCGAGCTGCAGGCCGAACACGGCTTCGGTGTTCTCGAGGGCCAGACGGCCGACCTGCGCCGTGGTGTCGGCGAACTGGCGGGTCGACTTGGCGAACTGGTCGTTGAACTGCTGGTACATGGCGGACTCCTGAGGCTGGGATGCCGGCAGGGAATGCCGGTTTTGTGCGGTGCAACATAACCCGATTTTGTTGCACTGCAACAAAATCCCGACGAACGGTCGCCAGCCGGAGGATCTCGACGAGAAATCAGTGAGTTGCGAGGAAGTGGGCCGTGAGTCAGCCGCGGTGGCGGCAGCCTGAGGTGCAGGTTTCGTGAACCACGACCTCGCTCAGCAGCGGCAGCGCCGGCTTCAGCCGATCCCAGATCCAGACCGCCAGGCGCTCGCTGGTCGGGTTCTCCAGGCCTTCGATGTCGTTGAGGTAGTGATGATCGAGCCGGTCGTACAGCGGCCGGAACGCCGCCTTGATGTCGGCGAAGTCCATGATCCAGCCGGTCCGGGGGTCGATTTCGCCGGAGACGTGGATCTCGACCCGGAACGAGTGCCCGTGGAGTCGCGCGCACTTGTGCCCGGGCGGGACGTTGGGCAGCCGGTGCGCGGCTTCGAGCGTGAAGACCTTGAAGATGTCCATCGGATTCCAGGGCGGGTGCCGTGCGCGGAGGTTGCGGCCGGCGGGCGGGTGCGGACCGCGGGTTCCGCATTCTACAATCGGCCCGACCGTCCGCGTCCGTCCGGCTCGTCCGCGCCGGGCGATCGGGCATCAGGCCCGCACGCAGGCCGCGAACGGACCGAGAAGGACACCCGGAAGTCAGATGCCCGTTCTGATCGTCGACGACGACGAAAACATCCTCATCGCCCTGCGCCTGCTGCTGAAAAGCGAAGGCATGGAGTGCGTCGCCTGCCGTTCGCCGAAGGAGGCGCTGGCCGCGCTCCGCCGGGAAGGCTGCCAGTTGGCGCTGGTCGACCTGAACTACGTCGGCGATACCACCTCGGGCCAGGAGGGGTTGGCGCTGATCTCGGCGATGCGCGAGGTCGACGAGGATCTGCCGATCGTCGCGATGACCGCCTGGGGCACGATCGGGATCGCGGTCGAGGCGATGCGCCGCGGCGCCGCCGATTTCGTCGAGAAACCCTGGGACGACAACCGACGCCTGCTCTCGATCATCCACACCCAGATGAAACTGCGCGACGCGCGCGGTCGCGAGAAGAAGCTCAGCGCCGAGAACGCGCTGCTGCGCGCGGCCGAGGACGACGGCGTGCGGACGATGGTCTGCGAATCGCAGGAGATGCTTCAGCTGCTGTCGATGGCGCGGCGCGTGGCCGCCAGCCAGATCCCGGTGCTGATCACCGGCGAGAACGGCACCGGCAAGAGCCTGCTCGCCGAATACATCCATCGCCATTCGCCGTTCGCGCAGGGGCCGTTCATCAGCGTGAACATGGGCGCGATCTCGGAAACCACCTTCGAGAGCGAGATGTTCGGCCATACCCGCGGCGCGTTCACCGACGCCAAGACCGAGCGCATGGGGCGGGTGGAACTGGCCGACCAGGGGACGCTGTTCATGGACGAGATCGCGAACATGCCGCTGGCGCAGCAGGCCAAGATCCTCCGTCTGGTCGAGGACCGCGCCTACGAGAAGCTCGGCAGTTCGCACACCCGCCATGCGAACGTGCGATTCGTGTCCGCGACCAATGCGGACCTCGAAAGCCTCGTCGCCGAACGCGGCTTCCGACAGGATCTGCTCTACCGCCTCAACGGGGTGACCCTGCGGATCCCCGCGCTGCGCGAACGCAGGGCCGACATCCTGCCGCTGGCGCAACGTTTCCTCGCCCGTGCGCGCGACCGCTACGGCGCGCCGGTGCGCGGGTTCGCGCCCTGTGCGCGCGAGGCGATGGACCGCTACGCCTGGCCCGGCAACATCCGCGAACTGCAGCACGTGATCGAACGCACGGTGCTCCTCGCGCAGGGCGACACCGTGCGCGAACAGGACCTGCAGCTCACCGCCGGCGGCATCGCGCCCGCCGCCGGGGAAGAGCTCGCCGGGATGACTCTCGATCAGGCCGAAGTCTGGCTGATCCAGCAGGCGCTGAACCGCCACCACGGCAATGCGAACGAAGCGGCGAAGGCGCTGGGCATCAGCCGGTCGGCGCTGTATCGCCGGCTGGGCAAGCGGGCCCCGGCTTGAATCGCGGCGCCCGCCCGGCGGCGTCGCCGCGCCGACGCAGGTCGCCCACCGATCTGCGGCTGTTGTGGTCCATCGCCAGTGCGGCGTTGCCGTCGCTGCTCATGCTCGGCCTGCTGCTCGCCGATGTCGATGCGCCCGACGGCGTGTGGATCGCGTTGTCGGTGCTGGCGACGATCTGGGTGTTCGCGGTCGCGACCGCCGCGCGCAACGGCGTGCTCCACCATGTCCGCACGTTGACCAATCTGATCGAGGCCACCCAGGCGCAGGACTACGGCGCGATGGCCTCGCGCGCGCGCGAGCCGGGCGAGCTGGGCGAGCTGTACGGCCAGATCAACGCATTCGCGACCCGCCTCAAGGAGGACCGCCAGAGCGAACAGGAATTGCTGGGCGTGCTCGAGAAGGTGGTCAGCCAGATCAGCGTCGCGATCATCGTCTGCGATTCGCGCGACCGCATTCGACTGGTCAATCTGCGCGCCTGCACCCTCCTCGGAGCGGACGCCGAGGCCCTGGTCGGCGTCGAATTCGCCGGGACGGCGCTGGCGGCATTGCCGCTCTCGCCGGAACCGCAGTTGCTCACTCATCGGTTTCCCGGCGGTGAGGGGCGTTGGCAGGTGGTGCAGCAGCAATACCGGCACCAGGGCCGCCCCAGCCGCATCGTATTCATCACCGACCTCAAGCAGGTGTTGTCGGAAGAGGAAATCTCGGCATGGCAGCGACTGATCCGCGTCATCAGCCATGAAGTGAACAACTCGCTGACGCCGATCATGTCGCTCTGTCAGACCCTCACCGCGATCCTCGAGCGTCCGGACAGCGCCGACTATGCCGGCGACGTACGCGACAGTCTGGGGGTGATCTCCGAGCGCGCGAAGGGACTCAAGGAATTCATCACCGCCTATGCCCGTATCGCGCGCCTGCCCGAGCCGCAGAAGATCCTGTTCCCCGCCGAACGCCTGGTCGAGCGGGTCAAGGGCATGTTCGAGCGCGGTGCGCTGGAGATCGTCGGGGCGACGCCGGAGATCGAGCTGTTCGGCGATCCGGTGCATCTGGAGCAGGCGCTCATCAATCTGATCCGCAACGCGCTGGAGGCCACGGGCACGGGCGGGCCGCCGGTGCGCCTGCGCTGTCGCGTGCACGGCGAGGCCTGCGAATTCGAGATCGTCGACAGCGGCCCCGGGATCAGCAATCCGGGCAATCTGTTCGTGCCGTTCTACACCACCAAGCCGGAGGGGGCGGGCATCGGGCTGGTGCTCTGCCGGCAGATCGCGGCGCGCCATTTCGGCGAGGTCACGCTGGAAAGCCGCAGCGACGCCCGCGGCGCGATCGCGCGACTGGTCCTCCCGCTGCCGGCGCGACAGACGCTGTCGTAACGGTCGGTCGAATACGGCTCGCGCGGCCGCGGGTCCGTCCCGGATTCGGGACAGGTGCCGTCCCGGGAATGGGATCGCGACGCGATTCCGCGATCCAAGAAATCGCCCGATTTCATGAAAATCAATGCTTTGAGCGATTGGCACGCGGCTTGCGGAGAGAAGGGCGGAAACGACATTCCGCACACGGTGCACCGATGGATCGCGTCAGGACTCAGCAAGGGAAAAGCAACCGGAAGCGTTGGCTGGTGGTCGCCGTCGCGCTCGCGGCGGTCACGGTCGCCGCCACCGTCGCCAGCGTCGACTTCCGCAGCCAGCGCGTCGACACCGACAAGATCACGATCGGCACGGTCGAACGCGGCCTGATGGAGATCAAGGTCGGCGCCAACGGCGAATTGGAAGCGGAGAACATCGAGCAACTGTCGGCGCAGGTCTCGGGCCGGATCGCCAAACTGCACGTCAAGCCCGGCGCCAAGGTCGAAGCCGGCCAGGTGCTGGTCGAGCTGACCAATCCGCAGCTCATCGCCAGCGCCGAGGAAGCGCAGTCCGCCTGGGAAGGCGCGGTCAAGGAAATGCAGGCCGCCCGCGCGGAACTGCAGACCGGCATGCTCAATCAGGAAGGCGTGCTGACCCAGGCGCGCTTCAATCTCGAGAAGGCGAAGCTGCAGTTGGAGGCGGAATCGCGCCTGATCGACCAGAAGATCATCTCCGAGGTCGACTACAAGCGCACCAAGCTCAACGTCAGCCAGGCGCAGAAACTCTACGAGATCGAGACCAATCGCCTGCGCGAGATCCGCGACAACATCAAGGTGCAGCTCGCGGTGTCCGAATCGCGCGTGAGCCAGCTGGCGCGCGCGCTCGAGCGGGCGCGCAACGACGTCGCCAACCTGCGCATCGTCGCCGGCATCCCGGGCATCGTGCAGGCGATCGACGTCGAGGTCGGCCAGCAATTGCAGCCCGGCAGCCCGGTCGGTCGCGTCGCCCAGCAGGAAGGCCTGTACGCCGAACTGAAGGTGCCGGCGCGCGAGGCCGCCGATGTGCGCGTCGGACAGAACGTGGTCGTCGATACCCGCAGCGGTACGGTCAAGGGCACGGTCTCGCGCATCGACCCCGGCGTGACCCAGGGTGCGGTGATCGTCGACGTCGATCTGCAGGGCGACCTGCCCGCCGGCGCGCGTCCGCAGCTGCAGGTCGAGGGCATCGTCTATATCGACCGCCTGCCGAACACGCTGTACGTGCCGAAGCCGGCCTACGTGAAATCGGATGCGTCGATCGCCGTGTACAAGCTCGACGCGGGCGGACGCTACGCCGAGCGCACGACGATCCGGGTCGGCAAGGTCTCGGTCAACCACGTCCAGGTGCTCGACGGGCTCGAGGCGGGCGACCGCATCATCACCTCGGAAATCGGCGAGTGGCAGGATCAGGAAAGGATCCTGTTGAACTGACCCTTCGCCGCGGGCATCCACGGGAATCACGGAACGCATTCTCTTCGAGCAGGCAGGAACCATGAATTACATGTTCGATCTGAAATACGCCTGGCGACTGCTGGTCAAGTCGTGGGGCTATTCGTTGCTCTGCGCAGGCGTGGTCGCGCTCAGCGTCGGTCTGACGCTCTGGGCGTACTCGCTGATCTACAGCCAATCGCTCAAACCGCTGGGCTTCCCCGGATCCGACCGCTGGTACAGCGTGCAGATCTCGCCCGACGCCGACAGCAGCGTGCAGCCGAGCATCGACGCGTACACCTATCAGGAAATCCGCAAGCGCAGCCCGGACGTCGACTTCATCGGCGCGTTCGCGCAGCGCACCGCGCTGCTGAGCGAGGGACAGGCCAGCGCGAGCCTGCGCGGCGTGGCGATCAGCCCGCGACTGTTGGCCGCGACCCGCGCCAAACCGCTGCACGGCCGGTTGCTCGAGGACGCCGACGCCCAGGCCGGCGCGACCCCGGTCGCGGTGCTGAGCTACGACACCTGGAAGAACTATTTCGCTTCCGACGCCGACGTGATCGGCAAGCAGGCCCGCATCGACGGCCGTCCGGTGCAGATCGTCGGCGTGCTGCCGGAGAATTTCTTCGCGTTCCAGGACTTCGAGGTCTGGCAGCCGCTGCTGCCGACGAATCTCGTGCGTCCCGCCGATTCCGACGAAATGCTCACGCCGCTCATCGCGCTGAAGCCGGGTCAGGACCTGGAGGGGATCGCCAAGGGCATGAGCGAAACGGTGCGCGCGGTCAACGGCGACTATCCCGCGTTGTTCAAGTCCAGCCGCAAGCTCGAGCTGATCCCGGGACTGCGGATGTACACGCATACCCGCGTGCAGTTCGTCGGCACCATCGGTTTCCTCGCGCTGGCCATTCTGCTGCTCGGCTGCGTGAACATCAGCCTGGTGTTCTTCGCCCGTTTCCTCGAACGCAGCCGCGAGCTCGCGCTGCGCTCCGCGCTCGGCGCCTCGCGCGGGCGGCTGATGCGCCAATCGTTGCTGGAGACGGGCCTGGTCGTCGTGCTCGGTCTGCTCGCGGGCTGCGCGCTGGCGGCGCTTGGCGTCGGCTGGGCGCAGGATCTCAGCGACACCACCGGCGAGATCCTGTCCACCGGTCGCGTGTCCTACGTCATGACCATCCGTCCGATCGACCTGGCGATCGCGGTGCTCGCGGCGATCGCGGTCTGGTTGCTCAGCACGCTGTTGCCGGCGTGGCGGATCAACCGTCAGGATGCGGCGCTCACGCTCGCCGGCACCGGCAAGGGCGCCTCCGTGCGCGGCAGCGCGAAGAGCACCAGCCTGCTGGTCGGCGTGCAGGTGATGATCTCCTGCCTCGTCCTCGTGATCTGCGGCAATCTCGGCCTCGGCGTCAATCAGGAGGCCAACAAGGCCACCGGCGTCCGCATCGAGCGGACCATGGCTTCCGCCTATCCGACCGTGTTCGATGCCGACTACGTGCTGCCCGAGCAGCGTCTGCGCTACTGGGACGATCTGAAGGCCGGCATCGAGAACCGGATCCCGGGCGCGCGCGTGTCGTTCGCGACCGCGTTGCCGACGATGGGCAAGCCGATGCCGGTGTCGTTCGAGGTCGGTTCCGCGTCCAGTCGCGCCGAGCAGACCGTGCCTTACGCCGCGGTGTCCGACGACTACTTCGACATGCTCGGCATCCGCGCGGTCGACGGCCGACTGTTCGACAACACCGACAATGCCGAATCGATGAAGGTCGCGGTGGTCGACCAGAAGACCGCCGAGCGCTTCTGGCCCGGGCAGAATCCGATCGGCAAGCGCATCCAGCTCGATCCCAAGAACGACGGCGCGCAGCTGACGATCGTCGGCATCGCTTCCGCGGTCGCCGGCGAGCCGTACTCGCCCGATGTCGGCGTGATCTATCAACCCATGCGCCAGCTGGTGCCACAGGAGTTCCACCTGCTGGCCGAACTGCCCAACGGCGCCGGCGACAGCCGGGTGGCGCTGCGCGCCGCGGCCTACGACGTCGATCGCGAATTGCCGCTGCACAATCTGCAGATGCTGCAGTCGTACATCGACGCGGTGAACACGACCTACAAAGCGATGCTGCCGGTGCTGTCGTCGATCACCGTCATCACCGCGATGCTGGCGGCGACCGGTCTGTTCGGCCTGATCAGCCGTTCCGTCACCCAGCGCACGCAGGAGATCGGCATCCGCCGCGCGCTCGGCGCGACCCGGCGCAGGTCGATCTCGATGTTCGTCCGCCAGGGCGCGATCTATCTCGTCGTCGGCATCTTCGGCATCGCCCTGGGGATCGTCGCCAGCACCCTGATCAGCTCGGTGTTCCCGAACATCCTCGCCAACGCCGCCCTCGTCACCGTCGGCGTGCTGCTGCTGATGGGCGGGGTGATCTTCGCCGCCTCCTACTTCCCGATCCGCCGTGCGCTGGCCCTGGAGCCGGGCGACGCGCTTCGCTACGAATGACGACCGAAACCGCAGCATCCACACCGGAGCCCGCCATGGCCACCCAGGAATCCACCAAGAAACTGATCGACCTGCAAGGCATCAAGAAGATCTTCTACACCGACGAGCTCGAAACGTGGGCCTTGGACAACATCCACCTCACGATCGACGCCGGCGAGTACGTCTCGATCAGCGGTCCGTCCGGCTGCGGAAAATCGACGCTGCTCTCGGTGATGGGGCTGCTGAATTCGTCGACCGAGGGCAAGTACTACCTCAACGGCGCCGAAGTCACCGGGCTGGGCCACGCCGAGCAGGCGCGCGTCCGCAACCAGGAGATCGGTTTCATCTTCCAGGCCTTCAACCTGATCGGCGACATGAGCGTGTTCGAGAACGTCGAACTGCCGCTGACCTATCGCGACGATCTGAGCGCGCGCCAGCGCCGGGAGATGGTGGTCGAGGCGCTGGAGCAGGTGAACATGTCGCAGCGGCAGAAGCATTTCCCGGCGCAGCTTTCGGGCGGCCAGCAGCAGCGCGTGGCCATCGCCCGCGCCCTGGTCGGCAAGCCCAAGGTGCTGCTGGCGGACGAACCGACCGGCAACCTCGACTCCAAGAACGCGACCCTGGTGATGGATCTGCTGAACTCGCTGCACAAGCAGGGCAGCACCATCGTGATGGTCACCCACGACCCGCGTTCCGCCGAGCAGGCGGAGCGTCAGGTGTCATTGTTCGACGGCAAGATCGTCGACGACCGTCGCGTGCGCGCTTCCTGATCTGCGCGATCGCCGCGCCCGCCTCCATCCCTCTCCCGTACGGAAACACGACATGACCAAGACGGAAATCCTCGGAGTGATCGCGCAGCACGCGCGCGACGTGCTGCCGGACCTGGAACATCACGCGTTCGTCGAATCCGACCGCCTCGCGGACCTCGGCGCGAACTCGGTCGATCGCGCGGAAATCGCGATGATGACCCAGGAGTCGCTGGGGCTGTCGGTCCCGCGCGTCGAGCTGTTCGGCCCGAAGAACATCGGCGAGCTCGCCGACCTGCTTCTGTCGAAACTCGATGTCGGCTGAGATCCTCGTCACCGGGATCGGCGTGCTCGCGTCGATCGGTCAGGGCAAGGCGGCGTTCGTCGATGCCCTGATCGACGGCCGCAGCGCGTTCGGCACCCTGCGCCGTCCGGGCCGCGCGGCCGAGGTCGCCTTCCTCGGCGCGGAACTGCCCGAGATCGCGTTCCCGGCGGAGATTCCGGCGCAGACGCGGCGCGCGGCCTCGTTGTCGGCGCAGGCCGCGCTCGTGGCCTTGCACGAGGCCTGGGACGAAGCGGGATTGTCGGTGGTCGATCCGACCCGGGTCGGCCTGATCGTCGGCGGCTCGAACGTTCAGCAGCGCGAACAGGCGCTGGTGCACGAGTCCTACCGCGATCGCGCGGGATTCCTGCGCCCGAGCTATGCGCTGGGGTTCATGGACACCGATCTCTGCGGGTTCTGCACCGCCCAGTTCGGCATCCGCGGCCCGGCCTTCACGGTCGGCGGCGCGTCCGCCAGCGGACAGTTGGCGATCGCGCAGGCGGCGCAGGCGGTGGCGTCCGGCCAGGTCGACGTCTGCATCGCGATCGGCGCGCTGATGGATCTTTCGCACTGGGAATGCCGGTCGTTGCGCGCGATCGGCGCCATGGGCTCGGATCGCTTCGCCGATCGGCCCGATCTCGCCTGCCGTCCGTTCGATCGCGACCGCGACGGTTTCGTCTACGGCGAATCCTGCGCCGCCATCGTGCTCGAATCCGCGGATTCTGCCGCGCGACGCGATGCCCGCGCCGAAGCCGCGCTGCGCGGCTGGGGCGTGGCGGTCGACGCCAATCGCAATCCGGATCCTTCGCTCGAAGGCGAGATGCGCGCGATCGCCGCCGCGCTCGCGACCGCGGGCTGGGCGCCGTCGCGGATCGACTACGTCAATCCGCACGGCACCGGTTCGCTCGTCGGCGACGAGACCGAGTTGAAGGCGCTGCGCGGCGCGGGACTGGGCCACGTCCGGTTGAACGCGACCAAGTCGGTGATCGGCCACGGTCTGAGCGCCGCCGGCGCGGTGGAGGCGGCCGCGACGCTGCTGCAGATGCGCGCGGGGCGGCTGCATCCGAGCCGCAATCTCGATCATCCGATCGACGCGGATTTCGCGTGGGTCCGCGCGACACCGGTCGAACACCGGATCGAGCGCGCGCTGACCCTCAGCATGGGATTCGGCGGCATCAACACCGCGTTGTGCTGGCAGCGTCTCGACTGACGCCGCCGACAGGGAACGCGAACAGGCAACGGGAACAGGAAAAGGGAGCGCAACGACGCATGGGAGGCGCGGTGGACAAGGCAGGCTACGAAACGATCCGGGTCCGGTTCGACGGGCCGGTCTGTCATCTGCAGATCGACCGACCCGAGGCCGACAACACCATCAACGACGCGCTGGTCGCCGAATGCAACGCGGTGCTGGACGCCTGCGAGGAAACGGCGACCGTGATCGTGCTCAGCGGCACGCCGGAAGTGTTCTGCTTCGGTGCGGACTTCAGGGGCATCGCCGACGCGGCGAGAACGCAGGCGGGGAGCGATGAAGGACCGGGCCCGCTGTACGACCTCTGGTCGCGACTGGCGACGGGTCCCTACGTGAGCGTGGCGCACGTGCGCGGCAAGGCCAACGCGGGCGGCGTCGGTTTCGTCGCGGCCTGCGACGTGGTGCTCGCCGACGAGACCGCGCAGTTCAGTCTTTCGGAACTGCTGTTCGGGCTGTATCCGGCCTGCGTCATGCCGTTCCTGGTGCGTCGGATCGGCGTGCAGAAGGCGCACTACATGACCCTCATGACGCAGCCGGTGTCGGCGCGACAGGCCTGCGATTGGGGACTGGTCGACGCCTGCGAGGTGCAGAGCGAGCCGCTGCTGCGCCGTCACCTGCAGCGCATGCGCCGGTTGTCGAAGCGCGCGGTCCGCGAATACAAGCGTTACATGGGCGGCATCGGCCAACCGCTGCAGGCGCAGAAGGCGCCCGCGGTGGCGGCCAACGTCGGGATGTTCTCCGACCCCGCCAATCTCCGCGCCATCATCGACTACGTCGAGAACGGCGTGTTCCCCTGGGAACGCGCCTGAGTCGCGGCGTTCGAGGATCCATTTCCGTTTCATCAGACAAGGAGTGCTGGCAATGCAAAGCGACATCGGTCCGAAAACCCTGCGAACGTACGAAAAGCTCGCGGGCTGGATGTTCCAGACCGTCATCCTGATGTTCATCTCCGGCGCCGTCGCGTACGGGATGATCTCCGGCGGCGGCGAGTTCGCGGAAAAGGCGAAGAACATCGCCGACGGCCAGATGGCCTACCGCATCACGATCACCTCGCAGATCGCCGGCTACATCATGACGATCCTGCTGGCCTTCTCGCTGTACGCGATCCTGCGCCGCTTCAACGAACTCGTCGCCCGGCTGGCGTTGTACTTCCGACTGGTGGAAGTCGCGGTCGCCTGCGTCGTGCTGTCCTATCGCTACGTGCAGCTGGACCTGTATGCGAATCCGGCCTACGCCGGTCCGTTCACCCCGGACCAGGTCCGGTTGCTCCTGAATCACACCACCGAGATGTACGTCGGCGCGTTCAACATCGCCGGCATCCTCTTCAGCTTCGGCTCGACCCTGTTCTTCTATCTGTTGACCAGGACCCGCTACGTGCCGAGCTGGATCGGCTGGCTGGGCATCCTCGGGTCCGTGGCCGCCGGCGTGACCTGCGTCGCCGTACTGCTCTTCCCGCAATACGGCATCCTCGAAATGGGCTGGCTGCCGAGCCTGTTCGCCGAAATCTTCGCCGGCGCGTATCTGATCATCGTGGGCGGCAAGCACGCCCGCCCCTACCTCACGGAAGACAAGCCGGTCTGAGGGCCGGGGCCCCGGTCGCACCGGGGAAGGCGGCCAGGGACGGCCGCTGGACGAGGCGGGCGCTTCGGCGCCCGCTTCGCGATGGCGGGCATCGGCCGTGAGCGTTCCGGTCGACAAGGCCGGCCGCGGTCACGGCGCATTCGGTCCGGACAACAAAAAGCCCGCGCGGGCGCGGGCTCTGGAGTTCTGGTGGCTATGGGTGGACTCGAACCACCGACCCCAGCATTATGAGTGCTGTGCTCTAACCGGCTGAGCTACATAGCCATGGGGGCAGGCATTTTCCACGGCGGGCCGTTCGCCGTCAACCGAGACCAACGGACAGCCGACGTCCGCGCCGCCCGAGGATGACGCCGGGTCGGGCGCTCCCGGATAATGCGGGTTCCTGTCGCGACCCGCGTCCGCCAGCCGGCCATCGCCATCACGGCCCATTCCGCGGGTGCGACCCGATCCGCCCAGGACGTCGCCGCTCATGAATACCGCCCACCGCAAGCCGCTGCCCGGCACCCGACACGACTATTTCGACGCCCGCGCGGCGGTGGAAGCGCTGAAGCCCGGTGCCTGGGCCGGATTGCCGTACACCTCGCGTGTGCTCGCCGAAAACCTGGTCCGTCGCGCCGAGCCCGGGCGTCTCGACGACTTTCTCGGCCAGCTCATCGAGCGCAGGCGCGACATCGACTTTCCGTGGTTTCCGGCGCGCGTGGTCTGTCACGACATCCTCGGGCAGACCGCGCTGGTCGACCTCGCCGGCCTGCGCGATGCCATCGCCGATCAGGGCGGCGATCCGGCGCAGGTCAATCCGGTGGTGCCGGTGCAATTGATCGTCGATCATTCGCTCGCGGTGGAATGCGGCGGCGACGATCCGGACGCGTTCGCGAAGAATCGCGCGATCGAGGATCGCCGCAACGAGGACCGCTTCCACTTCATCGACTGGACGAAAAAAGCCTTCCGCAACGTCGACGTGATCCCGCCGGGCAACGGGATCATGCATCAGATCAATCTCGAGCGGATGTCGCCGGTGATCGGCACGCAGGACGGCGTCGCCTATCCCGACACCTGCGTCGGCACCGACAGCCACACGCCGCACGTCGATGCGCTCGGCGTGATCGCGATCGGCGTCGGCGGCCTCGAGGCCGAGAACGTGATGCTCGGGCGCGCGTCGTGGATGCGTCTGCCCGACATCGTCGGCGTCGAGCTGAGCGGCAAACCGCAGCCGGGGATCACCGCCACCGACATCGTGCTCGCGCTGACCGAATTCCTGCGCAAGCAGAAGGTGGTCGGCGCCTACCTCGAATTCCGCGGCGAAGGCGCGGCGGCGCTCACGCTGGGCGACCGCGCGACGATCTCGAACATGGCGCCGGAATACGGCGCGACCGCGGCGATGTTCTTCATCGACGGCAACACCCTCGACTACCTGCGCCTCACCGGCCGCAGCGACGAGCAGGTCGCGCTGGTCGAGACCTACGCGAAAACGGCCGGTCTGTGGGCCGACGATCTCGGCGCCGCGCAGTACGAGCGCACGCTCGCCTTCGACCTGTCGAGCGTCGTGCGCAACATGGCCGGCCCGTCGAACCCGCACGCCCGTGTCGCGGTGAGCGACCTCGCCGCGAAGGGCATCGCGGGCAACCTCGACGCCGCGCGCGCGCAGGAAGCCGAAGGCCTGATGCCCGACGGCGCGGTGATCATCGCCGCGATCACCAGTTGTACCAATACCTCGAACCCGCGCAACGTGATCGCCGCCGGTCTGCTCGCACGGAACGCGCGTCGCGCGGGCCTGGTGCGCAAACCGTGGGTGAAAAGCTCGCTCGCGCCCGGTTCGAAGGCGGTCGCGCTGTATCTCGAAGAAGCCGGGCTGAAGGACGACCTCGAAGCGCTCGGCTTCGGCATCGTCGCCTTCGCCTGCACCACCTGCAACGGCATGAGCGGCGCGCTGGATCCGAAGATCCAGAGGGAAATCATCGACCGCGATCTGTACGCGACCGCGGTGCTGTCCGGCAACCGCAATTTCGACGGCCGCATCCATCCGTACGCGAAGCAGGCCTTCCTCGCCTCGCCGCCGCTGGTCGTCGCCTACGCCATCGCCGGCACCATCCGCTTCGACATCGAGAAGGACGCGCTGGGTCACGATGCGGCCGGCAACCCGATCACGCTCAAGGACCTGTGGCCGAGCGACGCCGAGATCGACGCGATCGTGAAGGCGAGCGTGAAGCCCGAACAGTTCCGCAAGGTCTACGAACCGATGTTCAACGTGCGCGTCGAACACGGGCAGCCGGTGAAGCCGCTGTACGACTGGCGTCCGATGAGCACCTACATCCGCCGCCCGCCGTACTGGGAAGGCGCGCTGGCCAAGCCGCGCACGCTGCAGGGCCTGCGGCCGCTGGCGGTGCTCGGCGACAACATCACCACCGATCACCTGTCGCCGTCGAACGCGATCCTCGCCAGCAGCGCCGCCGGCGAGTATCTGTCGAGGATGGGCCTGCCGGAAGAAGACTTCAATTCCTACGCCACGCATCGCGGCGACCATCTCACCGCGCAGCGCGCGACGTTCGCGAATCCGACCCTGCTCAACGAAATGGTGCGCAACGCCGATGGGACGGTGAAGAAGGGCTCGCTGGCGCGCGTCGAACCGGAAGGGCAGGTGATGCGCATGTGGGAAGCGATCGAAACCTACATGGCGCGCGGCCAGCCGCTGATCATCGTCGCCGGCGCCGACTACGGCCAGGGCAGTTCGCGCGACTGGGCGGCCAAGGGCGTGCGTCTCGCCGGTGTGGAAGCGATCGTCGCCGAAGGCTTCGAACGGATTCACCGGACCAACCTGATCGGCATGGGCGTGCTGCCGCTGGAGTTCAAGCCCGGCTCCACGCGCCTTACCCTCGGCCTCGACGGCACCGAAACCTACGACGTCACCGGCGACCGCACCCCGCGCGCCGACCTCACCCTCGTCGTGCATCGTCGCAACGGCGAACGCCTCGAAGTGCCGGTGACCTGTCGTCTCGACACCGCCGAGGAAGTCTCGATCTACGAAGCGGGCGGCGTCCTGCAGCGCTTCGCGCAGGATTTCCTCGAAGCCAGCAAGGGAGGCTGACCATGACCCATCGTCCCCAACTGCGCATTCCCGCCACCTACATGCGCGGCGGTACGTCCAAGGGCGTGTTTTTCCGGTTGGACGATCTGCCCGAGGCCGCGCGTGCGCCGGGGCCGGCGCGCGATGCGCTGTTGATGCGGGTGATCGGCAGCCCCGATCCCTACGCCAAGCACACCGACGGCATGGGCGGGGCGACGTCGAGCACCAGCAAGTGCGTGATCATCGCGAAGAGCGCGCAGCCCGATCACGATGTCGATTATCTCTACGGCCAGGTGTCGATCGACACCGCTTTCGTCGACTGGAGCGGCAACTGCGGCAATTTGTCGACGGCGGTGGGACCGTTCGCGATCGCCAACGGGTTCATCGACAAGGCGCGATTGCCGGAGCACGGCACGTTTCCGGTGCGCGTGTGGCAGGCGAACATCGGCAAGACCATCGTCTGTCACGTGCCGATCGCGAACGGCGAGGTGCAGGAGACCGGCGATTTCGAGCTGGACGGCGTGACCTTTCCGGCGGCGGAGATCGTGCTGGAGTTCCTCGATCCGGCGGACGAGGGCGAAGGCGAGAGCGGCGGGGCGATGTTCCCGACCGGGAATCTCGTCGACGATCTCGACGTGCCTGGCGTGGGCACGCTGAAGGCCACGATGATCAACGCAGGCATCCCGACCGTGTTCGTGCGCGCCGCCGACATCGGCTACACCGGTACCGAACTGCAGGACGCGATCAACGGCGACGCGAAGGCGTTGGCGATGTTCGAGGCCATCCGCGCCCACGGCGCGGTGCGCATGGGGTTGATCGCCGATGCCGCCGAGGCGCCGAAGCGGCAGCACACGCCCAAGGTGGCGTTCGTGGCGCCGGCGGCGGACTACACGGCGTCGAGCGGCAAGCGCATCGCCGCGGGCGAGATCGATCTGCTGGCCCGCGCGCTGTCGATGGGCAAGCTGCACCACGCGATGATGGGGACCGCCGCGGTCGCCATCGGGACGGCCGCGTCGATCCCGGGGACCCTGGTGAGCGAGGCCGCCGGTGGCGGCGCGCGCACCGCGGTCCGCTTCGGTCATCCGTCCGGCACCCTGCGGGTCGGGGCGGAAGTCTCGGAGATCGACGGTCGCTGGGTGGTGCGCAAGGCGGTGATGAGCCGGAGTGCCCGCGTGCTCATGGAGGGCGTGGTGCGGGTGCCGGCCGAGACCCTGCCGGGCTGAAGCCCGGCCCTTGGACGGTCCTGGCGGCGGTCGGGGTCGGCTTGTCGTCGCGCGGGAGCCGTGGCAGAGTCGACGACAGCGGCCGTCAGGCCAACCAATTCAGGAGTCCGCATCGTGATCGATCCGGACGGTTATCGACCGAATGTCGCCATCGTCCTGATGCGCCCGGATGGCCGGGTGTTCTGGGCACGCCGCGTCCGCAGGGACGGCTGGCAGTTCCCGCAGGGCGGCATGAACAGCGACGAGACGCCCACCGAGGCGATGTTTCGCGAATTGCGCGAAGAAACCGGCCTGTTGCCGGAACATGTCGACGTGTTGGGCAGCACGCCGGGCTGGCTGCGCTACCGCCTGCCGCCGCGCGCCATCCGCCGTCACGACCGCCTGGTCTGCATCGGCCAGAAGCAGGTGTGGTTCCTGCTGCGCTTTACCGGCGAGGAGAGCGACCTCCGCCTGGACCTGACCGATTCGCCCGAGTTCGATCACTGGCGCTGGGTGGATTTCTGGTATCCGATCGAGCATGTGGTCAATTTCAAGCGCGGCGTCTACGTGAACGCCCTGCATCAGCTGGCGCCGTTCGCGCGTCAGGTGGCCGGCGCGCAGGCGATCCCGCCGCCGAACGTGGAATCGCGGCGCTGGTCGCGGCCGCGCGGCCGTCGTCGGCCCGCCGGCGGCCGCACCGGTCCATCGCTCGAGCCGGTCGTCGGGACGACCGGCGAGTCCGATCAGGGGTGATCGACGAGAATTGACAATCATTCTCATCCGTGGCCAAATGAGACTCGTTCCCATCGGGCCGATCCAGTCATGTACGTCTGCCTCTGCAACGGCGTCACCGAACGCGAGATCCGCCAGACCGCCGCGGCCGGTTGCCGCACGATGGCCGAACTGACCATGCGTACGGGTTGCGGCACCGGTTGCGGCAGCTGCGTCTGCATGGCGACCGAGATCCTCGAAGAGGTCCACGGCGCGGCCGAGGACATCGCGCACGCGGCCTGAACGTCGCCCGCGCGCCAACGCATACGATTCGCATTTCGTCGTCGATCCCGAACTGCGGTTAAAGTCGCGGCTCCCACGCGAAGGAGTCGGCCATGAAAGGCGATCCCAGGACCATCGAATTCCTCAACAAGGCGCTCTACAACGAGCTGACCGCGATCAACCAGTACTTTCTGCACGCCAAGATGCTGAAGAACTGGGGCCTGAAGGAACTCGCCGAGCACGAGTACCACGAGTCGATCGACGAGATGAAGCACGCCGACAAGCTGGCGGAGCGCATTCTGTTCCTCGACGGCCTGCCGAACTTCCAGGCGCTGGGCAAGCTGCGGATCGGCGAAAACCCGAAGGAACTGCTCGAATGCGATCTGGCGCTGGAGCTGGACGCGGTGCCGCTGCTGCGCGAGGCGATCGCGCACTGCGAAAGCGTCGGCGATTACGTCAGCCGCAAGCTGTTCGCCGACATCCTCGATTCCGAGGAGGAGCACATCGACTGGATCGAGACCCAGCTGGCGCTCATCGCGCGGGTCGGCGAGCAGAACTATCTGGCGATGAAGATCGAGAGCTGACGTCCGCCGCCCGCGCCCGCCGCATGGCCTGAAGGTCGGGCGACGGAACGATCCGGAGCAGGCGACACCGAAGAAGAACGGCGGCCCTCGGGCCGCCGTTGTCGCGTGCGCGGATGCCGGGACGCGTCAGCCCGCGGATGCGCTCTGCGCCATGTTCGCGCGCAAGGCCTGACGCGCGCGCGCGAATTCGTTGGCGATCAGCGCCACCGCGACGGCCGGACGTTCCAGGGTCTGCGTGCGTGCGCCGAGTTCCACCTTCTTCGCCGCGTTCGACAGCGACATCGCGCCGAGGTTGGCGCTGGAGGACTTCAGCGTGTGCGCGGCGTTGCGCAGCATCTCGTAGTCCGGACCGGTCGCCGCGGTTTCGAGCGCCGCCACCAGGCGCGGGGTGTCGTCGAGGAAGACCTCGATGAGGCGGTCGACCTCGGTGCCGAGAATGCTGCGCAGTTCGTCGAGGACCGAAATGTCGAGGACCGGCGGCAGGGGCTCGGCGGGCGCGGGCGGCGGCGGTGCGGGTGTCGGTGCGGCTGGTTTCACGGCGGCCTGCGGCTGCGGGACGAAAGGATTGACGGCGATCGCCGGGCGGCTGGCCGCGGCTTCGAGCGTGGCGTCGGGCGAACTGGCCGTTGCCGGAGCCGGCGCGGTCGGGGCCGGTGGCGGTGCATCCGCGGCCGCCTGCTGGGCCGAGATCTGCTGCCAGTGGAACAGACAGCGCTCGAGTTCGCCGCGGGTGACGGGCTTCGCGAGATAGTCGTCCATGCCCGCATCGAGGCATTTCTGGCGGTCGCCGGCCATCGCGTTGGCGGTCATGGCCACGATCGGCAGACGTCGCCCGCCGCTGGCGGCCTCGTGTTCGCGCCAGCGACGGGTGGCGGTGTAGCCGTCCATCACCGGCATCTGGCAGTCCATCAGCACCAGGTCGTAGCGCGAGGCCGACATCCGCAGGAGTGCCGCTTCGCCGTTGGTCGCGCTGTCGCAATGCGTGCCGAGCACGCTCAGCAGGCGCTGGCCGACCATGAGGTTGACCGGGTTGTCCTCGACCAGGAGCACGCGCATCGGCCGCGACGGTTCGGGTTCGGCCGCGACGGCGGCCGGCAGGCCGGTGGGCGCCTGATCGAGGGTCGGCGAGGAGGGCATGCCGAGATCGTCCATCCCGACGTCCGAGCCCAGCGGCGCCGGAATGTCGGAAGTCCCGAGCAGGGCGGCGCGGAGGTCAGGATCCGGGGCCTGGCGCGGCAGGATCGTCGCGCTCTGCAACAACTCCTCGGGGACCGGCTCGTCGCCCTGCAGGCAGATCAGCTGCACCTGGCCGTAGGTGTTCTGGCGTTCGAGATTGCGCTGCAGCGCGACCGCCGTGCTGCGGACGCTGGCGAGATCGGCGAGCACCGTGGTGTAGGCCCAGCCGACGCCCTGATTGAGCGCGCCGCGGATGCGGTCCAGCGCTTCCTGGGTGGTTTCGACCGCGGTCATCCGCAGTCCCCAGTTCGGCAACAGCATGCTCAGGCGCAGGCGCAGGCGCTGGTCTCCGGTGAGCAGCAACACGCGGCCGCTGCCGGGTTCGGCCGGCTTGGCGGAGACGATGTCGCCCTGCACCTTCAGCAGCGGCACTTCGAACCAGAAGGTCGAGCCTTGGCCGGGCTCGGAATCGACCGCGATCCGCCCGCCCATCAGGTCGATGATGCGTTTTGAGATCGCCAGACCGAGGCCGGTGCCGCCGTAGAGGCGGGTGGTGGAGGCGTCGGCCTGGCTGAAGGCCTGGAACAGCCGTTCCTGCGCCGCCGGCGGGATGCCGATGCCGGTGTCGCGCACCTCGAACCGCAGTTGATGCTGGGCGTTGGTTTCGCCGATCCGGCGCACGGTGACGGCGATGCTGCCGCGCTCGGTGAACTTCACCGCGTTGCTGATGAGATTGCTGAGCACCTGGCGCAGGCGCACCGGGTCGCCGCGCACCGGCAGGCGTACCGACGGGTCGATCTGCAGGGTCAGGCGCAGGCCCTTGCTCTGCGCGGGGCGCTCCATCAACTGGATCACCGACTCCAGCGTCTCGCGGAGATTGAAGGTGGTGGATTCCAGCTGCAGCTTCGAGGCTTCCAGCTTGGAGTAATCGAGGATGTCGTCGACGATCCGCAGCATCTGCTGCGACGACAGGAAGGCGGTATGCACCATTTCCGCCTGGTCGGTCGGCAGCTTGTTGTGCATCAGCAGATCGAGCATCGGCACGATGCCGTTGAGCGGGGTGCGGATCTCGTGGCTCATCGTGGCCAGGAATTCGCCCTTGGCCATCACCGCGGATTCGGCGTCCTGCTTGGCCTGGCGCAGCTGTTGTTCCAACTGGCTGCGCCGCTGCAGTTCGCGTTGCAACTCGGCGCGCTCGGCCTCGCTGCGGGCGGCGATCTCCGCCGCCTCCTGCATGTGGCGCTCGTAGTTGCGCGACGCGTAGGTGAGATAGGCGACGATGGCGGCGGTGATCGCGGCCAGCGCCACGCCGATCAGCGTCCAGGGCCCGGAGTCGGTCATGATCTCGAGAATCGAGGCCAGCGTGGCCCCGATCGCGGTCGTCAGGGCCAGCCAGCGGAAGGTCAGGAGCGAGGGCTTCGGATCGTTCAAATCGGGATACCTGGATGGACGACGGCGATCGGCACCTCAACGGTCCCCCCGACCGAGGTGCGCCCGTCCGGGACGAGCCGGACACGCGCCGGAGACATGCCGGACACGGGGATGATGCCCCAGCGCGTGCCGGCTGGCCAGCGCCCGCCGGCTCGACCGGGGTCAGAGCAGGGCGTGCTGGAAGTCGAAATTCATCGCGTCGGCGGCGCGCTGGACCAGATCGCCCTGGATGTAGTCGATCCCGCTCAGCCACAGCTTGGCGGCGGTCTGCGGGTCCTCGACGTGCTGACCGATGACCTGCAGCCCGAGCAGGTGGGCGCGGTCGATCACCATGCGCATCTCGTCGTGCACCGCCTGCTGGTCGATCTTGCCGGCGTAATGCGGCGACAGCCGGACGTAGCTGAGCGGCAGTTGCGCCAGCAGCGCGTCCGCCTCCGGGTTGCTCTGGTACTGGCTGAGGCACAGCCGCACGCCCGCGCTCATCATCCGCTGGCAGAACTCGCGCAGCAGGACGGAATGCACGAGGGCGTCGCCGAGGCGCACGTCGACCACCAGGAGTTTGCCCTCGATCGACAGGTCGGACAGCGATTCCAGCAGCCATTGGCCGTAGGTGTCCTGGCCGAGGGTGCGCGCGGCCTGCGGTACGAACAGTCGCGCGCGCTTGCTGCCGCGCAGTTGGTCGCCGAGGATCGCGATCGCCCGGGTCATCACCCGACGGTCGATCTCGTGCATCAGTCCCGCGCGTTCGGCGATCGGGACGATCTCCGCGGCGGTATGCAGATTGCCGGCGGCGTCGCGGAGCCGGACCAGGGTCTGGTACTGCTCCTGATCGCCGCCGACCACCGACACGATCGGCTGGAACGCCAGTTCCAGACGCTCGTTGGCCAGCGCGTCCTGCAACTGCGACAGCAGCTGCGCGGCCTGTTCCGAGACCGCGTCGGAGGGCGGCCGATAGGCGGCGATCGCGGTCGGTTCGGCGCGCGCCAGGCGCAGCGCGTCTTCGGCCGCGGCGAGCGCGGCGCCGGCGTCGCGGAAGCCGTGGGCGAGGTCGACGTAGCCGACGCAGGCGCGCAGGCGGATGTTGTCGCCGTTGACCTGCAGGGTGTGACCGATGAAGGCGTCGCGCAGCTGCCGCGCCCAGATCGCATGGCGATCGGTCGGCAGGCCCGGCCAGTAGACGACGAAGGTGTTGTCGTTGAGGCGCGACGCGGGGCGGTCGCCGGCGACCGCGGCGATGATCTTGCCGGCGTCGGTCAGGATCGCGTCGAGCGCGGCGTAGCCGTAGTGATCGCGCAGCGCGGAGGTGCCTTCGATGACCACGAAATGCACCGCGCCGGCGGTCTGCTGCGGGAACGCCAGCGACAGCTGCTGCAGCATGTAGTTGCGGGTCAGCAGGCCGGTGGCCGGGTGCCGCCGCACTTCCTGCTCGCGCTGTTGTTTGAGCGCGCGTGCGCGCCGCACGCGGTTCTGCACCGCGGCGATCAGGTGCCGCGGCCGCACCGGCTTGCTGAGGTAATCGTCGGCGCCGCTGTCGAGCACTTCGAGATGACGTTCCGGGTCGGTATCGCCGGTGAGGAAGACCACCGGAATGTGCGCGTAGGCGGCGTGGCTGCGGATCTGGGAGGTCAGCTCGGTGCCGCTCATGCCCGGCATGTGCAGGTCCATCAGGACCAGATCGGCGTGGAAACGTTCCAGCGCGGCCATGGTCTCGCTGGCGAGGGGCACGACTTCCGCGTCCATGCCCGCGCCCTTGAGGATCCCCTGCGCGAACAGCGCCTGACTGCGGTCGTCCTCGACGATCAGCACGCGATACGCGGGTTCGCCCTGTTCCGCCGGCACCACCATGGGTGTGGCCTCGACGATGGCCTCGGCGGCCTCGACCGGATCGGCGGTCTGCACGGCGTCCGGCGGCGGGGCGTCGGCGCACCAGCGGCGCCAGTAGCCGGCGGGGGGGAATTCGGCGCGGACGTTCGACCCGGATCCTCCCGGGCGGCCGGTGGCTGCGGCATTGCGGTCGTGCGGAACGAAGGACATCGCGGCTCCTGGTGGGCATCGAACCACGCGCTTCCGGCACGTTCGGACGCGCCGCATTCCTGGGCTCGCCGCTTCGCGGCCGACTGCGCGCATCGCGCCGGCTTGCTCAGGCGAGCCGCTCGCGACGGCCCACCGATTCGAATCCGCATTATGCGGGTTCGTTTCCGCTTGGGAAGCGCCGCGGGCCGCGGGTTTCGACCGTTCGGCGGCCGATACCCGCGCGCGATCAGGCTGCGGAGGGCGGGGTGGTGCCCGTCGTGCCCGAGAACAGCCGCGAGACGCCGCGGTAGAGCTTGCGCCAGAGCCACCAGACGATCAGGGCGATGCCCAGGCCGGTGCCCACGACGACGATCAGCGCGATCCACGGATGCGCCCAGACCAGCGCGAGGCCGCCGACCACCGCGGTGTCCTCGGCCACCGAGGCGGTCCAGTTGCTGACCGGCTCGGGCGACGTATTGAGCAAGGCGCGGGTGCCGGCCTTCAGCGCATGACTGGTCAGAGCGGCGCCGGCGCCGGCGGCCATCATGCCGGCGCCGAGGTCGCCGTCGGGCGACATCGCCGCGGCGGCGAGGAACGCGCCGGCGGGAACGCGTGCGAGGGTCTGCAGCAGATCCCAGCCGGAGTCCACGCCGGGAATCTTGTCGGCGAAGAACTCGGCGGCCGCGAGCGCGCCGGAGACGCCGAGCACCCACGGCGAGGTGGTGGCTTCGAGCGCGGGCGGCAGGTCGAGCCAGCCGAAATAGCCGGCGATGCCGACCCCGAACACGGTGAGATAGGCGCGCACGCCGGCCAGCCAGGCCAGCAGGATGCCGATGGCGAACACATGGGCTTCGGACATGTCATTCCCCCAGCAGGGCGCCGGTGGGCCGGACGCCGACGCGGCCGGTCGGGCCGCACGGCCGCAGAGTATCAGCATCCGGGCTTGCTGCAGGCTTAAGCGCCCGAGGGGGCCGCGGCTGCAGCGCCGACGGTGAGCCGGCGCGCCGAACCGCCGGCGGGCGTCACCCTCCGCGATGCGCCGCCGGCGTTAGGATGTCGACCATGAACGAGACTCCCGACACCCTTCGTCGACGTCGTCGAAACGGCCGCAAGGGCGCGAAGGACGCGGCGGCGCCGGCCGAGCCCGCCGTGCGCGCCCTGATCGAGCAGGCGCTGCATCCCGAGGACGCGGTCGAGGGCGACATCGCCGAGCCGGTATCGGTCGGCGATGCGCCCGGGACGACCGCAGGCCGCGCGCGCGGTCGTCGCCGTGGTCGCGGGCGTACCGTCGAGGCGGACGTGGCATCCGCCCGCCATCCGGCGGACACGCCGGTCGTGGCCGATCCGGCGTCGCCGGGCCAAGGCGATCCGGAGGGCGTCGCGGCACCGGTCGCTGCCGCTGCGGGATCCTCGGTGCAGGAGCCGCCTGCGCAGGAGCCGCCGGACGAATCCTCGGCCGGCATGTCCATCTACGACCGCTGGCGGGTCGTCGGCCAGGCGCCCGTCGGCGACGGCAACGGCGAATGGACGTCGCCCGAAGACGACGGACCGCGCGGGACGGGAGACGATGCGGGCATTGCCGATGCCGGCGCGCCTCCGCGGTCGATCGGGGGCGGTCCGCGCGTCGTCGACGCGCATCCCGCGGGGCATCGCTGGGTCTATCTCGCCGCGGCCGTGTTCCTGCTCGCGATCGGTTTCGGCCTGTGGGGCGTGTGGACGACCTTCTTCGCCGGCGCCGACGCCGACGAGCGCAGCGTCGCCGGCCTGCGCGCGCGCTACGACAAGTTGAGTCAGGAAGCGGCCACGCTGCGGCGTTCCGACCAGATCAGCCGCGACGCCAACCGCGATCTCGAACGCACGCTCGCCGACCGCGACGAGGAGATCGCCGGCCTGCGCGCCGACATCGCCTTCTACGAGCGCTTCGTCGGCGCGACCGGGCAGCGCCGCGGTCTCAGCGTCCACGATCTGGACATGCGCCTGCAGGGCGGGGACGCTTGGCATTTCGTCGCCACGCTGACCCAGAACGTCAATCGCGGCGCGGTCAACACCGGTCGCATCACCCTCTCGCTGGAAGGCACCCGCAACGATCGTCTGGAGCGGCTGTCGTGGTCGGGCCTGCGCAAACAGAACAACGCCCCCGGCCTGCCGTACTCGTTCAAGTATTTCCAGCAGGTGGAAGGCGAGGTCATGTTGCCCAAGGGCTTCAAGCCGCTGCGGGTGACGGTGCGGCTGGTCCCGCAGGGCGGCAGCGCGATCGAGCAGTCCTTCCCCTGGCCGGAGACCGTCCGCGACGGCGGAGGCGGCTGAGCGGGCGTCCCGTGCGCCGCAGCGTCCCGACGGTCGGCTTGAACCGCCGCCCGCGTCGCCCCATCCTGTGCGCATGGACATGTCCTCCGCCTCGACCGACGCATCGCCGCCTCCGATCGACTTCACGCCCGCCGCCGCGGCGAAGGTCCGCGAGCTGATTCGCGAAGAAGGCAATCCCGCGCTCAAGCTGCGGGTCTACATCCAGGGCGGCGGTTGCTCGGGCTTCCAGTACGGATTCGAGTTCGACGAGCAGCAGAACGAGGACGACCTCGCGGTCGCCACCGACGACACCACGCTGCTGGTCGATCCGCTCAGCCTGCAGTATCTCGTCGGCGCACAGGTCGATTACACCGAGAGCCTGCATGGCGCGCAGTTCGTGATCCGCAATCCGAACGCCAAGACCACCTGCGGCTGCGGCAGCAGCTTCAGCGCCTGAGTCGCGCTTCGGTGCCGCCGTCGCCATGACCCTCCCGGCGCCGCGTTTCGCTTTCGTCGAGGGCGCGCTCGATCGCGCGGACGCCCTGCGCGATCGCGACGAGGCTCTCCGGGCCTACTGGCCGAACGCGCGGGTCGTGTTGATCGATGGCGACGGCCGCACCCGCGCGGACGCACAGGGCGCGATGGCCGCGGTGTCGGGAGCCGAACTCGCCTCCGAACCCGGCGACGCGATCTTCCTCGGCATGCAGGGCGATCAGGCCTGGTTCGCACGGGCCGAAGACGGCACCGATGCGGTGTCGGGCGCCGAAGCCGCCTTCACCCAGGCCGGCGTGGTCGGCGGGCGTGCGGACCTGCGCACCGCCGCCGCGCAGTGGTCCGCGTTCGAGGCGACGGTCTTCGCCCAGGCGCGCGCCGTGCTGCACTGGCAGCGCCGGCACCGTTTCTGCGGCGCCTGCGGCGGCGCGCTGACGTTCCGCCGCGGCGGTTGGGAGGGACGCTGCGCCGCCTGCGGCCTCAGCCATTACCCGCGTACCGACCCGGCCGTCATCGTCGCCGTCACCGACGGCGAACGCTTGTTGCTCGGGCGCCAGGCGAGTTGGCCGCCGCGCCGCTATTCCACGCTCGCCGGCTTCGTCGAACCCGGCGAAACGCTCGAACAGACCGTCGCCCGCGAGGTGATGGAGGAATCCGGCGTGCGCGTGCGCGCAAGCCGCTATCTGGCCTCGCAGCCGTGGCCGTTCCCCTCCTCGCTCATGCTCGGCTTCGTCGCCGAGGCCGAACCCGATCCCCCGCAGGCCGACCAGGAACTGGAAGACGTTCGCTGGTTCTCGCACGAAGAGGTCGGCGCCGCGTTGCGCGGCGAAACCCGAGAACACGGCCTGCTGTTGTCCCCGTCGATCTCGATCTCGCGCTGGTTGATCGAATGCTGGCATGCGGGCTTGGATGGCGACCGGTTGGATTAGACTCCGCGGATGTCCGCAACCCTCATCGCCGTGATCTTCGCGTTGGCCCTCGGCCATGTGGCGCCGGGCCTCGCTGCGGCGGTACGACGCCACGACGGATACGGCGCCTGGCTGCGCTGGCTCGGCGCGCGCCTGGGTGCGACGCCGGGGGCCTGGCGCGGCGCGTTCGGGGTCGCGGCCGCGCTGTTGCCGCCGCTGCTGGCGGTCGGCCTGTTGCAGTACCTGCTGCGATCGCCGCTGGCCGGCGTGTTCGGTCTGCTGTTCGCCATGATCGTCCTGTTCTACGCCTGGGGTCCGCGCGATCTCGATGCCGACGTGTCCGCCGTGGTCGACGCGGAAGACGCCGAGGGGCGCCGCGCCGCGGCGGCGCGACTGGGGCCGGTCGCGGCCGCCGGCATCGGCGAATCCGCGGCGATGATCGAAGGCGTCTTCACCAGCGCGCTGCGGCGCTGGTTCGGCGTGCTGTTCTGGTTCCTCGCGTTCGGTGCGGTCGGGGCGGTGTTGTACCGGCTCGCCGCGCTCGCCGCCGAAGGCGACTACGCCGAGGCTCTCCCCGAACCCGCCCGCGGCAGCGCGCGCCGCCTGTTCGCGTTGCTCAACTGGCCGGTGTCGCAGGCGATGACGCTCTCGCTCGCGCTGGTCGGCAACTTCGACACCGTGCTTGGCGTCTGGCGCGAACACGGCGGCGCGTCGCTGCGACTGGATCAGGCCTATCTGGGCGCCGCCGCGCGCGCCAGCGTGCGCTGCGAGATCGCCGAGGAAACGCAGGAATTCATCGAGGAAGGCGCGACCCCCGGCAACGCCTGGGTCCAACTGGGCGAAATGCCGGAACTGCGCGATGCGATGAGCCTGGTCTGGCGCATCCTCCTGCTGTGGCTGGCGATCGTCGCCCTCTTCGTCGTCGCGGGTTGGGTGAGCTGACGCGCTCGCGCGGCACTGCCGCGCGCGTCAGCGAACGCCCGCACACGGATGTGCGGGCCGGGCGATCCGAAGCCCGAAGCGCACCGCCAGGGATGGCATCGGCAAGTGATCGAATGCAACGCGCTCGCGCGGCACTGCCCTTGTGGGAGCGGCGGAAGCCGCGATCGGCCGCGGATGACCTTTCGGAAGTCCATCGCGGCTTCCGCCGCTCCCACAGGGTTGATGCAGCATCGCGGCTTCCGCCGCTCCCACAGGGTTGATGCAGCATCCCGGCTTCCGCCGCTCCCACAGGGGTGATGCAGCATCGCGACTTCCGCCGCTTCCACAGGGTTGATGCAGCACCGCGGCTTCCGCCGCTCCCACAGGGCTGATGCTGTATCGCGGCTTCCGCCGCTCCCACAGGATCGGAGGAATCGCTACAGCCTCGCCAGCACGGTCTGCGTCGGCTTCGCGAGATTGAGCGTGTAGAAATGCAGCGACGGTGCGCCGCCGGCGAGCAGACGGCGGCACATGTCCGCGACCAGATCGGATGCGAATTCGCGGATGCCGTCGGCATCGTCGCCCAGCGCCTGCATGCGCTTGGCGATCCAGCGCGGGATCTCCGCGCCGCAGGCGTCGGAGAACCGCTTGAGCTGGCTGTAGTTCGAGATCGGCATGATGCCCGGAACGATCGGGATGTCGACGCCGAGTCGACGGACGTCGTCGACGAAGCGGAAGTAGGCGTCGGCGTTGTAGAAATACTGGGTGATCGCGGCGTCGGCGCCGGCGTCGACCTTGGCCTTGAAGTGCTTCAGGTCGGTGAAGGCGTCCTCGGCCTGCGGGTGGATCTCGGGGTAGCAGCCGACCTCGATCCGGAAATGATCGCCGTGCTCGGCGCGGATGAAGGCGATGAGGTCGGAGGCGTAGCGCAGGTCGCCCATGCGCGCCATGCCCGACGGCAGGTCGCCGCGGAGGGCGACGATCCGGCGGCAACCCAGCGCGCGGTAGA
Source organism: Pseudomonadota bacterium (assembly GCA_049324395.1). Classification (GTDB taxonomy): domain Bacteria; phylum Pseudomonadota; class Gammaproteobacteria; order Xanthomonadales; family Xanthomonadaceae; genus Lysobacter_I. The sequence goes on along the minus strand of JBMOOY010000027.1, from coordinate 6,679 downwards.
GGCGCAGCAGTTCGCGGATCTCCTCCCGACTGCCGCCCATGCAGGACAGGTGCGGCGCGGCGTCGAAGCCGTAGGCCTGGCGCAGATGGCGGACGGTCTCGGAGGTGTAGCTGAGGGTGGAGCCGCCGGCGCCGAAGGTGCAGGACACGTATTCGGGCGTGTGGTTCTTGAGCTTCGCGGCGGTGCGATCCAGCAGGGCGCGCTGCTCGTCGGTCTTGGGGGGGTAGAACTCGAAGGAAATCGCGGTCATGGGTCCGACATCCGGTCGTGTCCGCGAATCATATCTCTTTATCGCGATGAATGTAAAACAAGAATCGCCGACCCCGACGACGACGGCCCGGGATCGCGCCCGGGCCGTCGCGTCGGACTGCGGTCGATGGCGGATCAGTAGATGTCGCCGACCGTGTTGTGGACGTTGAACTTGCCGGTCGGGGTGACGATGCGGGCGTCGTCGATCACCGCCTTCAGCGTGCGGGTCCTGTCGTCGACGACCACGATCGCGGACCGCTCGGTCTTGCCGTTCCACACCGAGAACCAGACCTCGTCGCCGGCGGCGTTGTACTCGGGCTGGACCACGCGCTTCGGACCGGGGCCGAGGTTCGCCCATTCCGCGATCGGCAGCACCGTGAAGCCCTTGGACAGGTCGCGGATGTCGAACACCGCGATCGACTGGCTCAGCTTCGGATCGGGATTGAGCGGCGTGTCGACCCACAGATTGTTCGACTTCGGGTGGGTCTTGATGAACAGCGAGCCGCCGCCCTGGCCGGTGAGCACTTCGCAGACCTTCCAGGCATGCGCCTTGTGCCTGGCCGGATCGGTGCCGATCAGGGTGATCTTCTCGTTGCCCAGCGCCGAGGTCGCCCACACCGGACCGCAGGTCGGATGGACGAAGTTGGCGCCGCGACCCGGATGCGGGATCTTGTCGACGTCGACCATCGCCGCGAGCTTCTGGTCGCGCGAATCGACCACCGCGACCTTGTTCGACTGGTTGGCGGCGGTGAGGAAGTAGCGCTTGGTCGAATCCCAGCCGCCGTCGTGCAGGAAGCGCGCCGCGCCGATCGTGGTCACCCGCAGATTGTCGATGTCCTCGTAGTTCACCAGCAGGATCTGGCCGGTTTCCTTGACGTTGACGATGAACTCGGGGTGCTCGTGCGAGGCGACGATCGCGGCCACGCGCGGTTCCGGATGGTATTCCTGCGTGTCCACGGTCATGCCGCGGGTGCCGACCACCTTCAGCGGTTCGAGCGTCTCGCCGTTCATGATCACGTACTGCGGCGGCCAGTAGGCTCCGGCGATCGCGTACCGGTCCTCGAACCCGCGGTACTTCGAGGTCTCGACCGAGCGCGCTTCGAGTCCGATCTTGATCTCGGCGACCTTGTCGGGTTGTTCCATCCACAGGTCGATGAGGTCGATCTTGGCGTCGCGGCCGATCGTGTAGACGTAGCGGCCGGAGTGCGACAGACGCGAGATGTGCACGGCGTAGCCGGTCTTGATCACGTTGATGATCTTCTTGGTGTCGCCGTCGATCAGCGCGACCTCGCCGGTGTCGCGCAGAGTCACCGCGAAGATGTTGTCGATGTTGTAGGCGTTCATCTTGCGCGTCGGTCGCTTGTCGACCGGCACGAAGCTCACCATGCTCTGGCGCATTTCCTTCATGCCCCATTCCGGCGGCGACGGCGGATCGTGCTGCAGGAAACGGGCCATCACGTCGATGTCCTTCGCGCTCAGCTCGCCCGAGGTGCCCCAGTTCGGCATGCCCGCGGGCGAACCGAAATTGATCAGCGCGCGCAGGTATTCGGTGCCCTTGGCGCGGGTGATGTCGGGGGTCAGCGGCTTGCCGGTCGCGCCCTTGCGGAGCACGCCGTGGCAGCCGGCGCAGCGCTCGAAGTAGATCTGCGTCGCGTGCTTGCGTTCCTCGTCGGTGAGCGCCGGCAGCGCGCCGCCGGCCGACGCGAGCGCCAGCGGCGCCGGCACCGCGGTGGGCGCGCCCTGGTACTTCGCTTCCGGCGTCTTCGTGCCGGCCTTGGCCGCTTCCGGCGTCTGCGCGCCGCGGCGCGCGGCGATCTCGCCGGCCGCGAAGGTCGGCCCACGGTTCCCCCAGCTGTTGGTCACGTAGCCGAGCACATGGGCGATCTCGGCGTCGCTCAGGTGATTGAGCGCCGGCATCACGCCGTCGTATTCGACGCCGTTGACCTTGACCTTGCCGCTGAAGCCGTGAAGCACGACGTCGACCAGACGTTCGCGGGGCACGCCGCGGATGTAGTCGGAGTCGGCGAGCGGCGGAAAGGCACCGGGCAGGCCCTTGCCGTTGGGTTGATGGCAGGCGGCGCAATTGGCGAGATAGGCCGCCTCGCCGGCTTCCATCGCCGATTTGGGCGGACGTTCGTTGACGGTCTCGTCGGCGAACGCGGCGTAGGCGAACGCCCCCGACGCGGTCGCGGCGAGGACGATGGCGGAGACGAGCAGGGTTTTCTTCATGACGGTTCCCCGGTACGGGTGGAGACGCGAAACCGCGACGACGCGGTGGTCCGGGAAGATTCTCCGGCCGGCGATTTGGCGGGTGATTGACCTGGGTCAACCACATCGCGAATTCCGTCGGCATGCTGTCGGACAACACCGGACCGGAGCTCCGCCATGTCCCAGCGTGCCGCTTTCCGACGCGCATCCGCCCTGGCGATGGCGGTCGCCGCCGCGCTCGCCGTTCCGCACGTCCATGCGGCCGCCGCCGATGGAGACGAAGCGCGGACCGAACCGCAGGAACTGGACCGCGTCGTCGTGGTCGCCAGTCGCGCCCCCGAATCCGCCGGGCGCGTGGTCGCCACCGTCGGCACCATCGACCGCGAGACGATCGAGCGCCGGCAGATCGACACCATCGCCGAACTCGTGCGCTACGAACCGGGCATCGACGCGCTCGGCGACAGCACCCGTTTCGGCTGGCAGGGTTTCTCGATCCGCGGCCTCGACGGCAATCGGGTGAGCATGGAGATCGACGGCGTGCCGGTGGCGGAGGCCTTCAGCGTCGGCCAGTTCGCGTCCGCCGGCCGCGATCTGGTCGAACTCGATGCCGTGCAGCGGGTCGAGATCCTGCGCGGCCCGGCCTCGACGCTCTACGGCAGCGATGCGCTCGCCGGGGTCGTCGCCTATCGCACGCGGTTGCCCGCCGATCTGCTCGCGCGCGGCGAAGGCGACAGCCACGTCGCCGCACGCATCGTCGCCGGCGATCGCGACGACAGCCGCAGTGCGTCGAGCGCGTTCGCGCTGCGCGGCTTCGACGGGCGTCTGGAAGCGCTGGCGCTGGCGACGCGACGCGAAGGCCACGAAACCGAGAACCATTCGGCCACGCATCCGGCCAATCCGCTCAACGATCGCCGCGACGGCGCGCTGCTGAAGCTGATCTGGAACGGCGACGCCTTCGGCCGCTGGACCGCGACCCTCGATCATGGCGCCGGCCGCATGCGGACCGACGTCCGTTCGCTGCGGTTCGGTCCAGGACGGTTCTCGACCACCACCGATCTGCAGGGCGACGATCGTTATCGTCGCGACCGCTTCAGTCTCGGCGCCGAATGGGCCCCGCAGCACCGCTGGCTCGACCGCAGCGAACTGCTGCTGTTCGCGCAGCGCAGCGAAACCCGGCAGGACACCGCGCAGACGCGTCTGTCCGATCGCACCACGCGGTTCCCGTCGCTGCGCCTGCGCCGTTTCGACTTCGATCAGCGCCACGCCGGTTTCGAATGGCTGGGCGAGGCGCGCAGCGACGACGACCGCGCGTTCGTGCGCCATCGCCACGTATTCGGCGTGGAGTTCGCGCGCACGACCTTCTCCGGAATGCGCGACGGCAGCGAGATCGACCTGACCACCGGCGCCAGCAGCAACGTCGTGCTCGGCGAACGCTTCCCGGTGCGCGACTTCCCGAACAGCGTCGCGCGCGAAACCGGCGTGTTCTGGCAGGACGAAATCGGCATCGGCCAGCGCTTCGCGGTGATCCCGGGCCTGCGCTGGGAGCGTTACGACCTCGATGCGAACGCCGATGCGTTGTTCCGTGAGGACTATCCGAACGTCCGCGTCGCCGACATCCGCCGCAGCGCCTGGACGCCGAAACTCGGCCTGCGCTGGGAGGCGGGCGTGCGCAACACCTTCTTCGCGCAGTACGCCCGCGGTTTCCGCGCGCCGCCGTTCGGCGACGTCAACATCGGCCTGTCGCTGGCCCTGCTCAACTACGAAGTGCGGCCGAATCCGGATCTGCGGCCGGAGACCAGCCATGGCCTCGAAGCCGGCTGGCGCTGGCGCAGCGAAGGTCTGCGCGCGAGCGTGTCGCTGTACCGCAACCGCTATCGCGACCTGATCGACTCGCGCGCCAATCTCGGCACCGATCCGGTCAGCGGCGCGCTGGTGTTCCAGTCGGTGAATCGCGCGCGCGCGCGGATCGAAGGTATCGAGGCCGAAGCCGCGTGGACGCCGGCCGCCGCCACCGACTGGGAATTCCGCGCCGCAGCGTCGTGGGCGCGCGGTCGCGACCTCGCCCGCGACGCGCCGCTCAACAGCGTCGCGCCGGGCAAGCTGGTGCTGGGCGCGAGCTGGGAACCGGCCGATCGGGACTGGGGGCTGGAAGCGATCGCGACCGGCGTCGCCCGCCAGTCCGCGCTCGACGAAACCGCCGGCCGCCTGTTCCATGCCCCGGGCCATGCGCTGCTCGATGTCTACGCCTGGTGGCGCCCGATCCCGTCGCTGCGCCTGAATCTCGCGGTGCAGAACGCCACCGACCGTCGCTACTGGGACTGGAACACGGTGCGCGGCGTCTCCGCGACCGCGAACGACATCGCGTTCTACACCCGCCCGGGACGCAGCGTGAGCCTGTCGTTGTCGTTCGATTGGTAACGCCGCTGCGCCTGCGAGGATGGCGGTATTCTGGACGGCCGCCCATCCACGCCGGTCCGCGTCATGTCCATCGTCCTCACCGAATTCGCCCGTCCGCGCCTGTTTCCCGCCGAACCGCGTCGCAACACGATCCAGGACTGCACGCCGGCGCAGTTCGTGCAACGGCTCAACGAGGAAACGCCCGTGGCCGTGCTCGACGGCTACGCCCCGTTCTGCAAACTGCACGTGCACCGCAACTGGACTTCGACGCGGTGCATGACGATCCCGATCGACGAGGGCAACCTTCATCTCCTGCGCTCCGGCTACGAAGCGCGCAATACCAACGAACTGCCGGTGCTGGTGCGCTGGTTCGAGGGCATCGAGCCGCCTGTAGCCGAATACCTGATCGCGATCCTCTACGACCGCGCGCAGATGGCGAAGGAAGGCACGCCCATCGACGCCGACTGGGGCATCGTCGGCTGCCTCTACACGATGACGCCCGAGGAAATGCCGATGACCCCGATCACCATGCTGCGCAACGCGTTGGGCGTGGAGGAGGGCGGCTCAGGCGTGCCCATCGACCGCGACGCGTATCGGCGGGCGGTGGAGTTCTGGGAGCGGAATGCGGGGTGGCGCGGGTGAGCCGACGCGCTTGCGAGGCACTGCCTCGCGCGTCGGCGAACGCCCGCACAGGATGTGCGGGCCGGGCGATCCGGCGCCCGCAGCGGGGCGACAGGGATGGCATCGTCGAGAAATCGAGTGCGTCGGCGCTCGCGAGGCACCGCCTCGCGCGTCGGCGAACGCCCGTATTTTGTGCGGAAGTCCATCCGTTTGTGATCGCGTCGAAATGTGCGACAAATCGCTTTAGCGCTTTCGATTGTTGTTATCTATTGTTACAGCGCACCAGTCGCAACGCGTCCGGTGGATGTCGAGTGGGTGGTGGCAAGAAGATCGACTCTGCTACGAGTCCGCCATGTCGGATAAACGCGTTTTTGCGTGTTATCTGGTGCGGATGCCGCATAACACCCTCAATGTTTCAAGCGGTAGCATCCGATGTCGATGCGTACGGCATTGTTTCCATTGGATCTCGCCAGGTTGACGAGCGAGGTAGGCAGCGCCAGACTCCGGGTTATGCTCCGCTTTGGGGTCTAATCGTAGTTAGGCGACAAGGAGAGTTTATGGCGAACGAAATGGCTGATCCCTACATCGCGTTAAAGTCGTTCCAAGAAGCGCTTCGGAGTGGAGATATATTTCCAAGCCCAGGAGAAGCTCATCAAGATCTGTTGGTTTTGCTCGACAAGCCAAACGGAGAAATGCGGTTGACGTATGCTCTTGTGAAAGATGAAACCATTGTGGCAATTGCAATGTTTATTGCAGCAGATCCGTTTGAAGGATACCCATGCTTCAACTCTGGATATGCGGTTGATGAGTCGCATCGGTCAAAGGGCTTTGGAAAAGAAGTCACAAGTAAAGCATTTGATGAAATGACCAACGGATTCAAACGCTCTGGTGTCCCTCATCTTTACGTAGAAGCCGTAATTTCCCAGAACAATACACATTCAAATAAATTGGCCAAATCGTTATTTTCAGATAGTCCTGATGCAGTCACTGATAGCGAATCCGGGCAACCTGCGCTCCATTATTTAAAAAAGCTTTATTAGCGGGTTGTCGCCTAACAATTCGTTCAAGCCGACCCCGCATCGTGGCGTCGGCCACGTGCCTGCGCTACGCTAGCACGCGTCCGCCACCCCGCTGCGGGGCGGCTTAACTCAGCAACTGTCTTCTGGTTTTTGTTTCAGGCCATGATCAGGCCCTCGGCGCGCAG